>CBDBVB010000018.1:0-126105 GCA_965212545.1 Inquilinaceae bacterium | reverse complement strand
GCAGGCACCGACGAGGCCGCCAATCGCGGCATGTTGGGAATCGAGTAGGGAGGCAGCTTATGGCGATCGAAGGGAAGGCAGACGGGTCCGCGAAGCGCCGGCTCAGGCTCGGCATGGTCGGTGGCGGGCAGGGGGCGTTCATCGGCGGCGTGCATCGCATCGCGTCGCGGATCGACGATCATTATGAACTGGTCGCAGGCGCGCTGTCCTCCGACCCCGACCGGGCGCGTGCCTCGGCTGCGGAACTGCGCATCCCGGCGGACCGGGGGCTATGGAAGTTTTGCCGAGATGGCGGCGGCGGAGGCAGAGCGCGAAGACGGGATCGACGCGGTCGCCATCGTGACGCCCAACCACGTCCATCACGCTGCCGCCAAGGCGTTCTTGGAAGCCGGCATCCATGTGATCTGCGACAAGCCGATGACGACTTCCTTGGAGTCGGCGCTCGATCTGGTCAGCACGGTGAGGCGCACCGACCGTGTCTTCGGCTTGACCCACAACTACACCGGCTATCCCATGGTGCGTCACGCGCGCGAGATGGTCGCGGCGGGCGAACTCGGGCCGATCCGGGTGGTGCAGGCGGAATACCCGCAGGACTGGCTGTCGACCCGCCTGGAGAACGAAGGCCTGAAGCAGGCGGAATGGCGGACCGATCCGGAACGCAGCGGCCCGGCCGGCTGTACCGGCGACATCGGTACCCATGCCTTCAACCTGGCGGCGTTCATCACCGGGCTCGAATTGGAGTCGCTGGCAGCCGATCTGACGACATTCGTGCCCGGACGGCCGCTCGACGACAATGCCAACATGATGCTGCGCTACCAGGGCGGCGCACGCGGCATGCTGTGGGCGAGCCAGGTGGCCCCGGGCAACGAGAACGCCCTGCATATCCGCGTCTACGGCCGAGAAGGGCGGGCTTGAGTGGTTCCAGGAGCAGCCGAACCACCTGCACGTGACGCTTTTGGGCGAGCCGCCACGGCTGATCAGTCGCGGCGGGGCCGGGGCCGGAGCTGCCGCTGCTCATGCCAGCCGCATACCGCCCGGACATCCGGAAGGCTATCTGGAGGGCTTCGCGCAGCTCTATGCGGATCTGGCCGAGCAGATCACCGCCCGGATCGAGCAACGGGCCCCGGATGCCATGGCCCTGCTTGTGCCGGATGTGGAGGACGGTGCACGTGGCGTCAAATTCATCGAGGCGGCAGTCGAATCCAGCCGCCAGAATGGCGCCTGGGTGGACGCCTCCTTGCCGCTCTAACAGGGAATCTCTTCAAGCGATGGCGTGAGCCCCTATTCGGCGGCGATCGCCTTCGCATCACCCCGCTTGCCTTTGACCCTACCGGCGCCGGGCGCCTTGCCGGTTGCTCCGGCGATCGATTTCGATCGCGCCACCGGCAGGGTGATCGTGACCGTCGTCCCCTCGCCAAAGGTGCTGGCGATGTCCAGGGTGCCCTCATGCAACTCGATGATCGCTTTCGACAGCGGAATGCCGAGGCCGGTCCCTTCGTATTTGCGAGCCAAGGTGCTGTCGATCTGGCCGAACATAGCGATGGCGGTCGGAATGTCCTTGGGGCGCATGCCGATTCCGGTGTCGACGACTTCGATCACGGCCTTGCCACTCCGGCGCGCGGCTGTGATCGACACTGTGCCGCCGGCATCGGTGAACTTGACCGCGTTCGACAGGATATTCAGCAACACCTGCCTCAGCCGTGCGGCGTCTCCACGGACCTTTAGGTCCGTATTGGGCGTTTCGACAGAAATCTCCACATCCGATCGCTCGAACCAGTCGCGCACGATATGCAGGCTGTCGTGGATCACTTCGGCCAAAGCGACCGTTTCGTGCTTCACCTGCAGCTTTCCGGCCTCGTTCTTCGAGATATCCAGGATGTCGTTGATGACGTCCAGCAGGTGATGGCTGCTGCGCAGCACATCATTGGCGTAGTCCTTGTAGCGCGGCTGCCCGATGGCGCCGAATGTCTCGGTGGCGATCACCTCGGAAAACCCAATGATCGCGTTGAGCGGCGTGCGCAGTTCGTGGCTCATATTGGTCAGGAAGTTGGTCTTCGCTTCGCTGGCCGCCTCCGCCTGCTTCTTGGCGGCGCGCAACTTCGCCTCGCGTCGTTTCAGGGCGGTGATCTCGGTCCAGAACAGTATCGCGCCGCCATCCTGTGTAGGGCTGCCACTACTGCGCACCCAGCGCCCGTCCGGCAGCTGCTGCTCGGTCGGCTTGCGTCCCATCGACGCCTTGCCCTTGCGCTTTCCGCCGCCGGTCTCCGGTTCGCCGATCAGTGTTCGAAATTCATCGAATGGCATCCCGGGCAGCTTGCGCCCGTCGCAATTGGGGAAAAAGTCTCCGATCTGGCTGCTGGCGATCAGAATGCGGTTGTCGGAATCCAGCAGCACGACAGCCTCGCTGGATTTCTCGATCGCTTCGATCAGACGGATCTGGGCCGATTTCCGCTGCGCGACCTCACGCTGCATCATCTCACGGATATTCTGCTGCATTACCCGCATGGTGTTGAGCAGGATGCCGGTTTCCTCGTCGGCCGCTTCGGGGATCTCGGCATCCATGTCGCCATCGGCGATCCGGCCGGCCGCGGCCGCCGCGATCGACAGCGGCCGGGTGATGACGCCGGCCAGCGCGACGGTCACGACCGCTGAGGCGATCAGGGCGATGACCGTCATGATGGCCGCGGTGCCGCGCGAATCCTGGATCACGTTTGTGACCCGCTGTCGCTGCTCGAAGCCGTCACGCGTCGCTATCTCGATCAGCTCGTCGAAGCGCTGGGTGACCTGGGCGGAGATGTTGTCCATCTCCTGCCACCGAGCGGGCGTCAGCCCCTGATTGTAGGCGATCATGCGCTTGTCGGACCAGGCACGGACCAGAACCTCGATCTCGCCGATCAGTGTCACGGCCTGTTCGGAGATCGATCGCTGCCGGGCGGCATCCAGGTCGGTGAAAAAGATCTCGGTGCTCCGCTGCATCTCCAGCCGGTTGCGCGCCGCGTTCGAAGCGTTCTGCGTCAACGCCTGACGACCAAGTCGACCGTCCATCAGGGAGAAGTCGTTGAGCGCCTTGCGCGTGTAATTGATCATCATCAGCGGGCGGTCATAGGTGTCCGAGACCAGCCGGCTCATGTCGGTGATCTTGAGGACCGCATAAGTGCCCAGGAACAAGGTGATCGCGGCCATGAAGACGAAGGCGAACAAAAGCTTCCAGCGGATCGAAAGGTGTCGCGGATAGTCCTGCGCGGAACCGGTGCTTCCATCAGACGATTCCGCAGGCGCGGGAATGCCGTCGGCTTCCGGATCTTGGTCGCGCCAAAGATCTGGAATCCGGCGAATCCCGTCAAAGACGGCGGAGATCACCTTTGGGGATTGCGGCAAGCGTTCCTCTCGTGTCGTGCGTCTTGGGGCCGGTCGGCCCAATCCGTGCGCGGCAGAGAGATACGACAGGCCATGCGTACGGCGCAGAACGCGCCCTCGCGGCGTGGTCCGTCGTGTCCATGTTCATGCCTCTTCCGCGCCGTTTTGTTCACTGTAACGGCGACCACGTCTTCGTATTGTAAGTCCCTTCCCAATGCACGAGTGTCGCCGAAATTTGTTAAGGTTCGCTTAACTTTTCGCAAAAAGCAGCAATGCCGGCTGTGGGGCTGCCCTGTTTAACCGACCGGTTGCCCCATGCCACGCGGGTCGAATAGCCTGTCGCTGCACCAATGTCCGATGCTGGCGAAACCCGGCATTCGGCGGCGTGGTGACCAGAAGGGGCGCTGTAATCGGGCCGTTGGAATTCGCCCGTGAAATGAAGGAAAAAAGGGGCAGGCCGCATGTATCTTGGCATCGATCTCGGCACATCCGGCGTCAAGGCGGTATTGGTCGACGACGATCAGTCCGTCGTCGATCAGGCAAGTGCCGCGCTGGAGGTCTCCATGCCGCGGCCGCTTTGGTCGGAACAGGATCCGGATTCGTGGTGGCGTGCGACCTGCGACGCCGTGGCCGGCCTGAAGGCGAGCCGTCCGGCGGAGATGCAGGCAGTCCGCGGCATCGGGCTCTCAGGCCAGATGCACGGGGCGACCCTGCTCGATGCGGACCATCGCGTGCTGCGACCGGCGATCCTTTGGAATGATGGCCGATCGGCTGAGGAATGCGCCGAGTTGGAGCGCCGCGTGCCGGACAGCCGGCGCATCACCGGCAATCTGGCGATGCCCGGCTTCACCGCGCCCAAGCTGCTGTGGGTCGCCAATCACGAGCCAGAGATATTCTCCCGGGTCGCGAAGGTTCTGCTGCCGAAGGACTTTGTCCGGCTTCGCATGACCGGCGTCTGCGCGTCCGACATGTCGGACAGCGCCGGGACCCTGTGGCTCGATGTCGCCCGCCGGCGCTGGTCCGCCGACATGCTGGCGGCCACGGGACTTGACGAGGCGGCGATGCCGGAACTGTTCGAGGGCTCGCAGGCGACCGGCACGCTGCTCACCGAAATCGCTGCCGAATGGGGCGTGCCGGATACGGCGGTCGTGGCCGGCGGCGCCGGTGACAATGCCGCCGGCGCCGCCGGAGTCGGCGTGGTGGAACCGGGCGCGGCCTTCCTGTCGCTTGGCACCTCGGGCGTTCTGTTTGTGTCGAATGCCGGCTACGCGCCGAACCCGGAACAGGCGGTTCACGCCTTCTGCCACTGCCTGCCGGATACCTGGCACCAGATGTCGGTGATCCTGAGCGCCGCATCCTGCCTGTCCTGGCTGTCGGAGCTGCTTGGCGCGGAGGTTCAGGCCCTGATGGACGAGGCGGAAGCAGCGGATCGCGGAACCGGCAGCCTCGTCTTCTTGCCCTACCTGACCGGCGAGCGCACGCCGCACAACGATCCCAACGCCATGGGCGTGTTCTTCGGCCTGGGCGCCGCAACAGAGCGCGCCGACTTGACCCGCGCGGTTCTGGAAGGTGTGGCCTTTGCTTTCGCCGACGGCCAGGCGGCGTTGCAGGCGGCCGGTACCGAGATCGGCGAGACGTCCGTTATCGGCGGTGGCGCACGGTCACGCTTCTGGGGTCGAATCCTGGCCTCGGCCTTGGGCCGCCCGCTCACCTATCACAAGGGTGGCGAAGTCGGGCCGGCCTTCGGAGCCGCGCGCCTCGGCCGGCTTGCCGCGACCGGTGAGGTGGCATCGGCGGTCTGCACCCGCCCACCGACCGACGCGATCGTTGAACCCGACCCGGCGCTGCACGAGGATTATCAGGCGAAATGGGGCCGGTACCGTGAGCTCTACCGGGTCTTGAAAGACCAATTCGCGGTGGCGGGCGCATGAGGGCCGGGAGCACCAATACCGGCACCCTGATGCCGAGGAGATCGCCTCGCTCAGTGGTTGTCGCGATCTTGTGGGCCATGGTGCTCGGCGGCGCCATTGTGGCGGCATCGCCGGCCGGGTCAGAAACGCCGGCGATCGGCGAGGAGCGGGTGCTCCGCCGCCATCTGTCGCATGCGGAGATCGCCGCCGGCATCGTCGATCTGTCAGAGGTCATCGCCGTCGGCCGGCATCTCTTTACCGCACGCTTCACCCATCTGGACGGAGCCGGCCGGCCGGCGGCGACCGCTGCCGAAGTGCCGACCCGACGGCCAGTCGGCGCCTCGCCCGACATGCTGCGCACCTCGGGGCCGGACGCCAATGCCTGCAGCGGCTGTCACAATCAGCCCTTCGCCGGTGGCGCGGGCGATTTCGTGGCCAATGTCTTCGTTGCGCCCCAGGATATCGAGTACGACTTCGACAGCGTGGCGCCCGATCTCAGCATGGAACGAGGCACCGTGGCGTTGCATGGTGCGGGATTGCTGGAACTGCTGGCGCGTGAGATGACCGAGGAACTGCTTCGGCAGCGCGACCAGGCGGTGTCGCAGGCGCGGGGGAGCGGCCACGAGATCCGGATCGAATTGTCGGCCAAGGGCGTGCCGTTCGGGTGGCTGACCGCGCGTCCCGACGGCATCGTCGATACCGATGCGGTGGAGGGCGTCCATCCCGATCTGATCGTCAAGCCGTTCGGCCAGAAGGCCGTGGTCATATCGCTGAGACAATTCAGCGTCACCGCCTTCAATCAGCATCACGGCATGCAGCCCGCAGAGCGCTTCGGGCCGCGCTGGACCGGGGAGGCGGATTTCGATCAGGACGGACATGCCCTGGAACTGACCGAAGGCGACATCACTGCAGCAGTGTTGTTCCAGGCGACCCTGCCGCCACCGATACGGGCCGTGCCCGAACACCCGACGCTGCGGGCCGCGGCCGAGCGCGGGGAATCGCTGTTCATGGAGATCGGCTGCGGCTCCTGCCACATCCCCGAACTGGTCCTGGATGACGCGGTGTTCGTGGAGCCGGGGCCATACAATCCGGCCGGGACCCTGCGTGACCGCGACGGCGCCGGGAACGTCGCCGTCGATCTTGCGGAACTGTGGGGCGACAGTCTCCGGCGGACCGAAGACGGGAGGCTGATTGTCCGGGCCTACACCGACCTGAAGCGCCATCGGATCGCCGATCCGGCGACACCGTTCTACGCCAATGAGACGATCACCCAGAATTTCGTGCCGCGCGACCGGTTCCGGACTGCGCCGCTATGGGGCGTGGGCTCGACGGCGCCATACGGTCACCGCGGTGACCTGGGCACGCTTTCCGAAGCAATCGCCCATCATGGCGGCGAGGCAGCGGGGGTCCGCGCCGCCTATGATGCCCTGTCCGGGTCTGATCGGGCGTCCGTCATAGAGTTCCTGAAGAGTCTTCAGATCCCCGCTGCGCCGGAGATGCCGGGCCAGCGGGCGGACCGTGTGGAGGTCGTGCAATGAGATGCGCCGGCCTGCTATCGGTCGCGTTGGTGCTTGTCGTCAGTCTCACGCTACCGGCGCGCGCGATCGACACGCCGTCCTTCGTCGACGAGGCCGTGCCTGCCGGGATCGAGGTCGCCTATGTCGGCGGTTGGGAACATTTCGTCGGCGGTGGAGTTGCGGTCTTCGACTGCGACGACAATGGCTATCCCGACCTCTATTTCGCCGGCGGCGCCGACCCGGCAAAGCTGTACCGCAACACCGGTGAACGCGGTGGGGCGCTCAGCTTCGCAGATGTCGCAGGACTCGCCATTGGGCGTTACCGCCGTCAGCGGCGCCTATCCGATCGACATCGACAGTGATGGCGTCATGGACGTCGCGGTGTTGCGGGTGGGCGAGAACCAGCTCTATCGCGGCTTGGGCGATTGCCGGTTCGAGGCCGCCAACGCCCTCTGGGGCTTTGACGGCGGCGGCGCGTGGACGACCGCGTTCAGCGCGGTCTGGGAGGCGGCGGCGGATTGGCCGACACTGGTCTTCGGCAATTATGTCGATCGCAGTCAAGCTGGCGCGCCGTTCGGTACCTGTCACGACAATCGGATATTCCGGCCGACTGATGCCGGATATGCGCCGCCACAGTTTCTGCAGCCGGGCTTCTGTAGCCTGTCGGTGCTGTTCAGCGATTGGAACCGGGACGGCCTGCCCGATCTCCGGATCAGCAACGACCGGCAGTATTACCGCGGCGGTCAGGAGCAGCTTTGGCAGTTGGCGGACGGCCAATTTCTCGAATATCGCCAGCAGGATGGCTGGCGGCCCCTGAAGATCTGGGGCATGGGGATCGCCAGTCACGATCTGACCCGCGATGGATATCCGGAATACTTCCTCACCAGCATGGCCGACAACAAGCTGCAGACCCTGGCCGCCCGTCCCGCCGGGGCCCGGTTCGGGTCATTGCAGCCGGCCTATGAGGACATCGCCTACGGCCTCGGGGCCACGGTGCACCGCCCCTATGTGGACGGCGAGATCAAGCCGTCGACCGCGTGGCATGCCGAGTTCGACGATCTGAACAACGACGGCTTCGTCGACCTGTTCATCGCCAAGGGCAATGTCGAGGGCATGGTCGATTTCGCCGATCGCGACCCCAACAACCTGCTACTGGGCCAGGCGGACGGCTCGTTCCGCGAGGCGGCGCCCGAGGCCGGGATCGTGACGTTCGAGCGCGCCCGCGGAGCGGCGGTGGTTGATCTGAACCTGGACGGGCTGCTGGAGATCGTGGTCGTCAACCGCGAGCGCAATGCCGAGCTGTGGCGCAATCTGGGCACCGGTCCGGACGATGATGGTGGCGCCCGGCCGATGGGCGGATGGACGATGCTGCGCCTGGTGCAACCGGGAGCCAATCCGGGCGGTGTCGGCGCCTGGGTCGAGGTCAAGACCGGCGCCCATGTCCAGCGCCGCGAGGTGACTGTCGGCGGAGGCCATGCCGGCGGCGAGGCCGGCTGGATCCATTTCGGCGTCGGAACGTCCGAGCGGGTCGAAATCCGGGTGCAATGGCCGGACGGCACCTGGGGACCGTGGCTCCGGGGCTTCGCCAATCAGTTCATGGTCATCGAACGCGACCGGGAACGCCCGCTCTATTGGCAGCCGCCGCCTTCCGCCGGGTAGGGAGAGGCGACGATGGGCGCTGTCGAACTGACTCGTATCGACTTGCCCGATTTCGGCGAGCCGGCGATCGAGCCCGCCATCCCGAGATCGACCTACGAGGCTCGAATTGCGTCGGCCCGAGCCCGCGCCGCGGCTGCCGGGCTGGATGCTCTGGTCGTCTACGCCGACCGCGAGCATGCCGCCAACCTGGCCTATCTGACCGGCTACGATCCTCGTTTTGAGGAAGCGCTGCTGGTGCTCGTGGCCGACCGGCCGCCGGCCTTGCTGGTGGGCAACGAGGGCCGGGGATATGCCGGGATCGCACCGGTCGAACTGGACATCGTCCTGTTTCAGAGCTTCAGCCTGCTCGGCCAGCCGCGCGGCGACAGCGAACCGCTCGCCGACATCCTGCGTGCGGTCGGTTTGCAGTCGGGTGGCCGGTTCGGTGTCGCGGGCTGGAAGTATTTCGGCCCGGCCGAGGGCGCGGAGCCGGGCAACTGGCTGGAAGTCCCGAGCTACATCGTCGATGTCCTGCGGCAGCTTGCCGGCGAGCGGGGCGCGGTCGTCAACGAGAGCGTGCTGTTCATGGATTCGGCGATCGGGCTCAGGTCGACCAACGACGTCGATCAACTCGCACGCTTCGAATTCGCCGCTTGCCACACCTCCCGGGCAGTTCGCAACGTTCTGTTCGGCATCGAACCGGGCCTGAGCGAGTTCGACGTGGCGCAGCGCATGGGGATGATTGGCCTGCCGCTCTCCTGCCACTTGATGCTGTCGAGCGGCCCGCGGGCGTCGGTCGGCCTGTGCAGCCCGTCCTCGCGCCGGATCGAGGCCGGCGATCCGATCTTTGTCGCGTACGGCGTGTGGGGTGCCCTGAACGCGCGGGCCGGCTTCGTGGTCGAGGACGAGTCCGGACTTCCGGGCGATCTCCGCGACTATGTCGACCGGCTGGTCGCCCCGTATTTCCAGGCCGTTGCCGAATGGTATGAGACCGTCGGGATCGGTGTTCCGGGCGGCGCCCTGTTCGACATTGTCGATCGGCGGTTGGGCGACCCGTTCTTCGGCATCGGCCTCAATCCCGGCCACCTCATCCATCTCGACGAATGGCTGCATTCGCCGATCTATCGCGGCAGCACCGAGACCCTGAAATCCGGCATGGCCCTGCAGGTCGATGTCATTCCGGCGACCGGCACCCGCTACTTCACCACGAATATCGAGGACGGCATCGCCCTTGCCGATGACGCACTGCGCGAGGCGTTCGCCGCCGCCTATCCGGACGCCTGGACCCGGATCCAGGGCCGGCGGGCGTTCATGTCCGAGTCACTGGGAATCCGGCTAAAGCCGGAGGTGCTGCCTTTCAGCAGCATTCCGGCCTATCTGCCACCGTTTCTGCTAAGCCCGGACCGGGCGATGCGGGTCTGCCGCTGATACCGCTATTGGTCGCCGGGGTAAGGGGAATGCAGCCGACGCGGTGGTGATTCCGGTCGCCACTCCGTCGTGCGGACGGTAGGCCGGATCGCACCGGCGATGGACTGCTCGTGCCGCTGCACGACATAGAACTCCGCTTTCGGCGCGTTGTGGGTGATCACGATGTTGAAAGCGACCCGATCGCCGGGACGGACCGAACCGCCGGCGAAGGCGATGCCGTCCAGCGGTTCGTCCAGCACGGTCATGTTGGCGAACCGGTCGGCGGTGAAGGTGCGGTTGGCCGGCGGATGCTCCTGGCCGAAGGACAACCCGTCAAAGCGGGGGCTGCCTTCGCCCAGTTCCTCCTCAAGCGCCATGCGATAGCCGTTCCAGGTCTGGTCGGTGCCGTTGATGACCACCTTGATCAGCCAGAAGCCGGAGAAATGGTTGGTCCTGGCCGGGTTGCCGAACTCCTCGGTCAAGCCGCGAACCACAAGGACCGTCGGGCGGTCGGTGAAGACCTGTTCGACGATGACGAACGGGTCCTCCAGGCTGCCGCCGCCGCGACCCTCGAGAATGACGAAGCCGCCCAACTCGTCGCTGAAGGTGATCCCGGACAAAGATACCGGTTCGGCCTGTGCCGTGCCAAATATGGCCAAGGCCGCGGCCGTCAGCCGGGCCAGCCAGTGGTGGATCGTGTGGCGGCCGATCAGTGTTCCACTGCGGTTGCGGGCTCCGTTGCCTCTCCCGGCATCTTGCCCATGATGATCATGCCGAGCACGTCGTCCTTGCTGACGTCCTTGGTATGCACCGTCCCGACCAGCCGCCCGTTCTTCATTACGCTGACCCGGTCGGACAGGTCGAAGACGTCGTGCAGGTCGTGGCTGATCAGGAAAATCCCCAGCCCCTCTTTCTTGAGCTGCACGATCAATTCGGCGACCTGCTGGGTCTCCTGCGGGCCCAGAGCCGCTGTCGGCTCGTCCATGATCAGGATGCGGGCGTTGAAATGCAGCGCCCGGGCGATGGCGACCGATTGCCGCTGGCCGCCGGACAGCGCGCGCACCGGCGCGTCGAACTTCTGGAAGTTCGGATTCAGGCGGTGCATCACCTTGCGGGTCGCCGACTCCATCGCCGAGTCGTCCAGCGTGCCCCACGGCGTCCGCAACTCCCGGCCGAGAAACAGATTGGCGGCGGCGTCCACGTTGTCGGCCAGGGCCAGAGTCTGATAGATGGTCTCGATGCCGTGGCGCTTGGCGTCGCGCGGGTTGTCGATGTCAACCGATGAGCCGTCGATCAGGATGTCGCCGCTGTCCCGCGGATAGGCGCCCGACAGCATCTTGATCAGGCAGGATTTGCCGGCTCCGTTATGGCCCAGCAGCCCGACCACCTCGCCTGGTTGCAGGTCGATGCTGACATGGTCGACCGCCTTGATGCCGCCGAACGCGATCGACATATCCCGCATTTCCACCAGAGGCGTATTCATGGCTGATCTCCGCGCGCCGTCATTTGCGGCGACTCTGATAGACGCTGTCGAGCCATACGGCGAGCACCAGGACGGCGCCGATGATCATCGATTGCAGCGAGGTGTTGACGCCGACCAGGGCCATGCCGCTTTGCAGGCTCTGCATCACCAGGGCGCCCAGTACGGCGCCTGCGATCGTTCCCATTCCGCCGGCCAGCGCGGTCCCGCCGATCACCGCGGCGGCGATCACCCTGAGTTCGTCGAGCGTGCCCAGGTCGTTGCCGGCCGCCTGCAGCCGGGCCGAGGCGATGGCAGCGGCAATGGCGCACAGCATGCCCATGGTGATGAAGACGGTCATCAGCACCTTCTTGGTGTTGATGCCCGCGAGCTGCGCCGCCTCCGGATTGCCGCCGATCGCGAAGACATAGCGTCCGAAACGCGTCCGGGTCGCCAGGAAGTGCATCAGCAGCGCCATCGTCGCCACGACCAGGACCGGCACGGCGATGCCATGCGCGGCCCGCGGCAGGCCCTCCCAGTTCCGCAGGCCCCGGATCAGGACATTGCGGTTCGCCTGTGGGTCCTCGGCAAGCGCCTTCAGATCATCCGGCAGAGTTGCAACCACGGCGGCGGTCTCAGCCTGCAAGCCGCCGGTGGCCAGTTCGGTCGTCATGGTGTCGACCAGTTCCAATGCGGCGCGCCGTTCCGGATGCGGGTAGGCATTCATGGTCGCGACGAAGCCGACGATGGCGGCCACCGCAAGTCCTGAGACCACGAACTCGGCCCAGAGCGGCTTGACCGGAAAGTCGAAATGCTGCCGCCGGCGCCGTGCTGCGATGGCGCCTGCGATCACCAGAACCACGGCAACCGCCGCCAGGACCCATGACCAGGTAGCGCCGATCGATCCGTCGATGCCGCCGCCCAATAACTGGTAGCGACCATCCAATGGCGCGATCGTCCGGCCCTGTGTGATCCACCAGGCGCCGCCCCGCCAGACCAGGAATCCGCCCAGCGTGACGATGAATGCCGGGACCCCGAGGAACGAGATGATCGACCCCTGCATGGCGCCGATCGCGGCCCCCAGAAGCAGCCCGACGGCAAGCGTCGCGATCCATGTCGCCGGATGGTCGAAGCCCCAGAACTGCGGCAGAATCTCGGTCTGGACCGCACCCATCACCATCGCCAATACGCCCAGCAGCGAACCGACCGACAAGTCGATATTGCGGGTGACGATCACCAAGACCATGCCGGTCGCCATGACCGCCACCGATGCGGTCTGGACCGAGAGGTTGAACAGATTGCGCGGCGTTATGAACAGCCCATCCGTCGCCAGGTCGAAACCGACCCAGATCACGATCAGGGCGCCGATCATGCCGAGCAGCCGAGTGTCGATTTCCAGCGATTCCAGCAGGCCCGCCCGCCGGGGTTGCAGGTCCGCGCCGCCGGCTTCGCCGGTGCCGTCCAGTGTCGTCATCGATCCGACCGCTTTTCGCTAGGATGATTGGGTGGCGGCCGCTGCCGCCACCCTTGCAGATCGTCAGGCCGAAGCCGGCATCCGTGTGCCGGTCAGTCGCAAACGTCCACGGCGCCGGCCGAAACACCCTGGCAAACCACATCCTTGCCGACCCAGCCCGCATCGATGACGACATCGAGGTTCCCCCGGATGACCGGGATCGGCCGCAGGAACTGGGCGTTCAGCGGCTTGCCGCCGGGGCTGACCCAATGCACCGTGTTGTCCACGTTCTGCATCGCCGTACCGGTGGCCAGCGCGACCGCGACCTCACCGGCCACCCGGCCGAGTTCGCGGGCATCCTTCCAGACGCTGACGGTCTGGGTACCGAGCGCCACGCGGTTCAGCGCGGCGAAGTCGCCATCCTGTCCAGAGACGGGAATGCCTTCCATCGACTGGGCGGTCAGGGCCGCCACAACGCCGCCGGCGGTGCCGTCATTGGAGGCGACAACTGCGTCGACATCGTTGTTGTTGGCGGTCAGGATCTGCTCCATGTTCCGCTGCGCGTTGGCCGGCAGCCAGCCATCGGTGTATTGCTCGCCGACGACATTGATGTCGCCGCTGTCAATGGCCGCCTGCAGCACCTCGAGCTGTCCTTCATGCAGGAAGTCGGCGTTCGGATCCTGCGCCGAGCCCTTGATGAAGACGTAGTTGCCGGAGGGCTGTGCGGCGAACACCGCCTCTGCCTGAAGCACGCCGACAAGCTTGTTGTCGAAGGTCAGATAATAGGCGCGCTCGTCCTCGATCAGACGGTCATAGCCGACCACCGGAATGCCCTCATTGGCCGCCGCGTTGACCGCCGGGCCGATGGCGTTGGCGTCCTGCGCCAGAATGATGATGGCGTCGATGCCACGGGCGATCAGGCTCTCGACATCGGCCAAGCTGCTTCTGGGACGAAGACTGGCGCGTCGGCCGAGAGGTATAGCTTCCGCCGGCGGCCTCGATCGCTGCCACGATCGCGGCCTCGTCGGTTTTCCAGCGTTCCTCCTGAAAGTTCGACCAGCTGACGCCGATAACCGGGCCGCTCTGCGCGGCAGCCAAGCCGGTCATCGCAATCGTCCCGGCAAGAGCGCAGGCGCCGATCGCGGCAAATCTCCGAATCGTCATGGTGGGGGTCTCTCCCTAATCCCTGTTGCGCGGCTTGTTGTTGGCCGCATACCGGATCACCGCATGCTTTCGAGCGGCGACAATTAAGGCCCTTGAGGGCTGCACGGCAGTATCGCATCACCACGAGGCGGCGCAACACTTCGATTGATTTCTTGTCGTAATCGGCTTGAGAAGTGCAGCGACAGTGGCGAAGCCGATTGGTTTTGAAAGGCTTGCCGGGCCAACTGAGCGTCACTATTGTCTCATTCCAATTCGGTACCCGGTCGTCGCGTGAAGGCCCGGTCCGCATCGAACGAAAACCGCCGGGCGCCAATGTCCGGTGAAAACAGACAGGACAGGGCTCAGGCGCGACGTGGCAGCATTCCGGCGCGCCGGCTGGGGACTTGATGGAATATTTCCTGCAGCAGCTGATCAACGGGCTGACGCTGGGGGCTATCTATGGGCTGATCGCGATCGGCTACACGATGGTCTACGGCATCATCGGCATGATCAATTTCGCCCATGGCGACATCTTCATGATCGGCTCGTTCATCGCGCTGATCTCGTTCCTATTGCTCGGCATCCTGGGCATCACCTGGGTTCCGCTGGCGCTCCTTCTGGTTCTGGTCGTGGCGATGATCTTCACCAGCGTCTATGGCTGGGTGGTCGAGCGAATCGCCTACTAGGCGCCTGCGCGGATCGTTCCGGCTGGCGCCGCTGATCTCGGCCCTGGGCATGTCGATCGTGCTTCAGAACTACGTCCAACTGATTCAGGGCGCACGGGTCAAGCCGATGCAGCCGGTCATCCAGGGCGGATTCAAGCTGACCGAGTCCGCGGAAGGCTTCGTGGTTTCGCTCAGCTACATGCAGATCCTGATCATCGTCCTGACGCTTGTGCTGATGGTGATCTTCACGCTGCTCATCTCGCGCACTTCGCTTGGCCGGCAGCAGCGCGCCTGCGAGCAGGACAAGACTATGGCGGCGTTGATCGGCGTCGATGTCGACCGCACCATCTCCTTGACCTTCGTGATGGGCGCCGGCCTGGCCGCGGTCGCCGGCACCGTCTACCTGATGTATTACGGCGTCATCGATTTCTTCGAAGGCTTCATCATCGGCATCAAGGCGTTCACGGCGGCGGTGCTCGGGCGGCATCGGATCGCTGCCGGGGGCGATGCTCGGCGGGGTGTCGATCGGCCTGATCGAGGCCTTCTGGTCGGGCTATTTCACCGTTGAATACAAGGATGTCGCGGTGTTCGGCATTCTGGTGATGGTGCTGATCTTCCGGCCCGAGCGGTCTGCTCGGCCGGCCGGAAATCGAGAAGGTCTGACCGATGGCGGTTCGATAGCGAAGGACACGTCCACGGCGCGAGCCGATCGCCTGGCGCATGGCCATGAAGAAGGCCTTCTGGCCGGCTTCGTCGCGCTGATGCTGACTATCATCCTGATCGGGTTCAAGACCGTGCCGGCGGCAGGCGGCCTGGCGATCGAGACCCGGTTCATCGACGTGGGCATTGCCGTCGTCGCTGATCGCCTTCGGGCGCATCGGCGCTGGTGCTCGTGCGCGAGGGGACACCGCTGGCCGCGTTGCCGGGTGCCATCGTTCTCGCTGTTGCCGGCTTCTTCGTCCCGATGCCCACCGTGTTCCTGACGTTCTTCACCGTCGGCGACGGGGATTGATTGGCGCTGCTCAATGCCGGGTGGGCATACTGGCGACGGTCCGGCGAGACCCCCGGTGCGCGAGAGGCGACAAGATGGATGGACGACTTCTCCGCCAAGGTGAGGCAGGCAATCGTCTAAATACTGTCGCCCCTTCGCATTGCGTTCGCCGTTCGCCATGCCCTTTATTCCCGGCCTGAACGATCGCGGTAGCATCGATATGGCGACCCTGGTTCTGACGTACGTGATGCTTGGCTGGGGGCTGAACATCATCGTCGGTCTGGCCGGTCTGCTGGATCTCGGCTATGTCGCGTTCTATGCGGTCGGCGCCTATTCCTACGCGCTGCTGGCCACCACCTTCGGCCTCAGCTTCTGGATCTGCCTGCCATTGGCCGGCGTCTTCGCGGCCTCGGCCGGCCTGATCCTCGGATTTCCGGTGCTGCGGCTGCGTGGCGATTACTTCGCCATCGTCACCCTGGGATTCGGCGAGATCGTCCGGGTGATCCTGCTTGAACTGGTATGACCTGACCAAGGGGCCGGACGGCATCTCGAAGATCCCGCGCCCGTCATTCTTCGGGTTCGCCGAGTTCACCCGCCGGCCGGAAGAGGGTGTGACGGCTTTTCACGATCTGATCGGCGCGTCGTATTCCGGCACTCATCGGGTGATCTTCCTCTACTACCTGATCCTGGTATTGGCGCTGTGCGTGAACGCCTTCTCGCTGAGGATCCGCAAGCTGCCGATCGGCCGGTCCTGGGAGGCGCTGCGCGAGGACGATGTGGCCTGCCAGTCACTGGGCATCAATCGCCGCAACATCAAGCTTGCCGCGTTCGGGTTCAGCGCGACGATGGGCGGGTTCGCCGGCTCGTTCTTCGCCACCAGGCAGGGCTTCATCAGCCCCGAAAGCTTCACCTTCATCGAATCGGCCATCGTTCTGGCGATTGTCGTGCTCGGCGGCATGGGCAGCCAGCTCGGCATCGTCCTGGCCGCGATCATACTGATCGGACTGCCGGAGCTGGTTCCGCGAACTGGCGGAATACCGCATGCTCGCCTTCGGCGCGGCCATGGTGCTGATCATGCTCTGGCGGCCGCGCGGCTTGCTGGCGCATCGCGATCCGACGGTCTATCTGAACAAGCCCGGACGCGGCGGACGAAGGCGTCTGCCAAGGCAAGCGGCAAGGCCGTCGAAGGGGCGCCGGCACAATGAGCGTCGCGGCCGTCGCAGATACCGGGCAGAGCCTGCTCGAGGTCGAGCACCTGACCATGCGCTTCGGCGGGCTGCTGGCCATCGACGATGTATCGTTCTCCGCCGCCGACCGGTCGATCACCGCGATCATCGGCCCGAACGGAGCCGGCAAGACCACCGTGTTCAACTGCCTGACCGGATTCTACAAGCCGACCGAAGGCCGGCTGGGTCTTCATCGCGGCGGCCGCGAATACCTGCTGGAGCGCATGGAGGGGCACGATATCGCCCGTCATGCCGGCATTGCCCGGACGTTCCAGAACATCCGGCTGTTCTCGGAGATGAGCGTGCTGGAAAACCTGATGGTCGCGCAGCACAACCGGCTGATGCGGGCATCGGGGTATTCCGTGCTTGGGCTGCTCGGCGCGCCGTCCTACCGCAAGGCCGAGGCGCAGGCGGTGGAGCATGCCCGCTACTGGCTGGAACAGGTCCGGCTGGTTGATCGGGCCGACGAACCGCCGGCAGCCTACCCTATGGCGATCAGCGGCGCTTGGAGATCGCCCGGGCGATGTGCACCGACCCCTGCCTGCTCTGCCTGGACGAGCCGGCGGCCGGTCTCAATCCGCGGGAGACGCTCGACCTGAACGGGCTGATCACGGCATCCGCGACAAGCACCATATCGGCGTGCTGCTGATCGAACACGACATGAGCGTGGTGATGGAAATCTCCGACCACGTTGTCGTCCTGGATTATGGCCGCAAGATCGCAGACGGGTCGCCAGAGGAGGTTCGCAACGATCCGTCGGTGATCCGGGCCTATCTGGGCGAGGAGGAAGATGAGGAACTGCCGCCGGAGGTCGCGTCCGATCTGTCCCTGGATGGCGGCGGCGCCGGAGGGCGACGCGTGATGCTGTCGATCTCGGGCGTCCATACCTTTTACGGGTCGATCGAGGCGCTGCGCGGCGTCGATCTTGTTATCGAAGAGGGTGAGATCGTCACCCTGATCGGGGCGAACGGGGCTGGCAAATCGACCCTGTTGATGACGATCTGCGGCAATCCCAGGGCTCGCGAGGGCAAAATCCACTTCGAAGGTCAGGACCTCGCGAAGGAGCCGACATTTCAGATCATCCGCCGCGGCGTCGCGCATGCACCGGAAGGCAGGCGCATTTTTGCGCGCATGACGGTGCTGGAAAATCTGCAGATGGGCGCACTGACCAGCGATCCCGAGAATTTCGACAGCGATCTGGCCAGGGTCTTCGAGTTGTTTCCCCGCCTGAAGGAGCGCCAACGTCAGCGCGGCGGCACACTGTCCGGCGGCGAGCAGCAGATGCTTGCGATTGCCCGCGCGATGATGAGCCGTCCGCGCCTGCTGCTTCTGGATGAGCCGTCGCTCGGGCTGGCGCCGATGATCGTGAAGCAGATCTTCGAGGTGATCCGCGAAATCAACCAGCAGCAGGGAGTCACCGTGTTTCTGGTCGAGCAGAACGCGTATCACGCCCTGCGCCTGGCCAATCGCGGCTATGTCATGGTGACCGGACAGATCACCCTGAGCGGCACCGGCGCCGAATTGCTTGCCAATCCCGAGGTGCGCGCCGCGTACCTGGAAGGCGGACACTGAGCGGCGGGAACCGGAGTAAGCGACCATGGATCAACTGCTCGGCACCACCGTACCCGTGTTCATCGGCATGACCGTATTGCTGTTTGGCTTCGCAGCCTACATGACCGGACAGGCCCTGGCCAACACTTGGCAGCCGGTCTGGAAAGTGGTGCCGTACGGGGTCTTGCTGGCCCTTGGCGACCGGTTTCTGATCTTTGCCCTGTTCGACGGCGAGTTGCTGTCGCTGACCGGCGTTGTCATCGACGCGATGACTCTGATCGCGCTCACGGCGCTGTCCTACCGGCTGATCCATGCGCGGAAGATGGTGTCGCAATACCCGTGGCTCTATGAGACCGCCGGGCCGTTTAATTGGCGGGAACGCGGGCATGGCTGATCTTGGACAATGTGTTTGTTGCCGCCAATAGCGGTCATGGGTACTGTTCGTCCAGATTTCGCGACGGTTGAGGGAGCCTGTCGCGAGAGTACGCGCCGCCGCCCCGGCGGCCGCGATCCAAAACCGAGTACAGGGAGTTGAAGTCACAATGACAAACGTCAAAACCACCCTGCTTGCTGTCGCTACCGGTGTCGCCATGAGCGTCACTGCCGCGCAGGCAGAGATCACTATCGCCACCGCCGGTCCGATGACCGGCCAGTACTCGCCTCGTTCGGCGATCAGATGGCTCGCGGCGCAGGCCTTGGCGATCCAGGACCTGAACGCGGCCGGCGGCGTGTTGGGCGAGGTCAAGTCGCACTGACGATCGGCGACGATGCGTGTGACCCGCGCCAGGCAGTGTCCGTGGCCAACCAGATGGTCAATGACGGCGTGGTCTTCATGGCCGGCCATTTCTGCTCCGGCTCGTCGATCCCGGCCAGCCAGGTCTACACCGAGGAAGGTATCCTGCAGATCTCGCCGGCTTCGACCAACCCGGCCCTGACCGATGATGGCGGCGAAAACGTGTTCCGGGTGTGCGGCCGCGACGACCAACAGGGCAAGATCGCGGCTGGGTATCTGGCGGACAACTTCGCCAGTGCGAACATTGCGATCATCCATGACAAGACCGCCTACGGCAAAGGCTTGGCCGATGCAACGCGGTCGGAGCTCAACGCGGCCGGCGTCACCGAGGCCCTCTACGAGGCGTATACAGCGGGCGAGAGCGACTACTCCGCCCTGGTCTCCAAGCTCAAGGCGGAGAACATCGACGTGCTCTATGTCGGCGGTTATCACACCGAGGCCGGCCTGATGGTGCGTCAGATGCGCGAGCAGGGCATGGACACCCAGCTTATCTCCGGCGATGCGTTGGTGACCGATGAGTACTGGTCGATCACCGGCGATGCCGGCGAGGGCACGCTGATGACCTTCGGTCCCGATCCGCGGAATTTCCCGGAGGCGCAGCGCGTCGTCGACATGGCGCGGTCACAGGGCTACGAGCCTGAGGGCTACACGCTGTACACCTATGCCGCGATCCAGGTCTGGGCGCAGGCGGTCGAGCTGGCCGGCACCACCGATCTTGACGCAGTGATCGATGCATTGAGTTCCAACACCTTCAGTACGGTGCTTGGCGACATCACCTTCGATGGCAATGGTGACATCCTGCAGCCGGCCTATGTTTGGTATGAGTGGTCGGGCGGGAACTACGGCGAGATCAACTGATCTCCGCTTATCCGTTGAATGGAATTGGCCCGGCAGGCAACTGCCGGGCCTTTCGATTTGGGGTCCCGATTGTCCCGCCAGGTGAGGACTCGCAGCGACCATGTTCGAGCGATCCTCTGGACCTGTGCATGGTTCGATGGCCCATGCCGGTGTGGCAAAACTGTCGATTGCGCGCGGCGTCCAGCTATGTAAGGTAGCGCCGGCTGGACGACATCACGGAATTCGAGACGATACCGATCGGGGCCTGCGACACTGCGCATGACGCGGCGGCACCCATCTTACAATCCCTTATCCGACATCATCGAAAGGTGCGCCCATGGATCCGGTCCGGCAGCCGGCGGAGATCGATCGCCGCGGCCTCGACGTCGAGGCGCTGAAGCGCTCGTTTCTCGAAAGACTGGTCTATTCGGTCGGCAAGGACCCGCAATCCGCCAAGGACCGTGACTGGTTCGAAGCGGTGGCGCTGTCGCTGCGCGACCGTCTGGTCGACGACTGGATGAACACCACCCGCGGCTATTACAAGCGGGACCAGAAGCGGGTGTATTACCTTTCGGTCGAGTTCCTGATCGGCCGATTGTTGACCGACTCGATGGCCAGCCTGGGCATCGTCGACAATTGCCGCGCCGCGCTTGCCGATCTGGGCGTCGACCCGGACCGGGTCTTCGAGGTCGAACCGGACCAGGCGCTGGGCAACGGCGGTCTCGGGCGGCTTGCGGCTTGCTATCTCAACAGCATGGCGTCGCTCGGCATCGCCGGCCACGGTTACGGAATCCGATACGAATTCGGCATGTTCAAGCAGCGCATCGAGGATGGCTGGCAGATCGAGATCCCGGAGGACTGGCTGCATTTTGGCAATCCGTGGGAGTTCGAGCGACCCGAGGTCGCCTATCCGATCCAGTTCTTCGGCCGTGTCGAGGAGGGCGAGGAGGGAACTCCGGGCCGGTGGGTCGAGACCCAGAAAGTCCTGGCGGTCGCCTATGACACGCCGGTGGTCGGATGGGGCGGCGGCAATGTCAACACCCTTCGCCTGTGGTCTGCCAAGCCGACGAACGCGTTCGGCCTAGCCGATTTCAACCGCGGCGACTATATGGGCGCGGTCGAGGAGACGGTGTTGTCGGAGAACCTGTCGCGGGTGCTCTATCCCGACGACGCGGCGGAGACCGGACAGGAACTGCGGTTGCGGCAGGAGTTCTTCTTCACCTCCGCGTCGCTGCAGGACATCCTGCGGCGCTATGTGCAGCATCACGGCACCTTCGACAGCCTGCCGGACAAGGTGGCGATCCAGCTCAACGACACCCATCCGGCGATCGCGGTGCCCGAGCTGATGCGGCTGCTGATCGACCAGCATGGGCTGGGCTGGGACGAAGCCTGGCGTCTGACCAGCAATACGATCGCCTATACCAATCACACGCTCATGCCCGAGGCGCTTGAGACCTGGTCGGTCGAGCTATTGGGCCGGGTGCTGCCACGACACCTCCAGATCATCTATCAGATCAATGCGCAGTTTCTCGCCGATGCCGGCGCGGCGGAGTCCGATGCAGGGCATCTCGCGGCGGTCTCCCTGATCCATGAGGATGGCGAACGCCGAGTACGCATGGGCAATCTGTCCTTCCTGGGCAGCATGAAGGTGAACGGCGTCTCAGCACTGCACACGGACCTGATGAAGCAGACCGTCTTCGCCGATCTGCATCGCCGTTTCCCCGACCGGATCACCAATGTGACGAACGGGATTACCCCCCGGCGCTGGCTGCACCAGTGCAATCCGGCGCTGTCCGGCCTGATCACCGAGTGCATCGGCGAGGCCTGGGTGGGCGACCTGGAACGGCTGGCGGAACTGGCGCCTCTCGCCGACGATGCCGGATTCCGCGATCGTTATGCGGCCGCCAAGCAGCGGAACAAGGGCCAACTGGCCCGCCATATCGGCGAATCGATGGGACTGACCATCGATCCGGGCGCCCTGTTTGACGTTCAGATCAAGCGCATCCATGAATACAAGCGCCAGCTGCTGAACCTGTTGCAGACCGTGGCGCTGTACAACGCCATGCGCGAGCGGCCGGATGCCGGCTGGCAGCCGCGGGTGAAGATCATCGCCGGCAAGGCGGCCTCGGCCTATGCCATGGCCAAGCTGATCATCAAGCTGGCGAACGACATTGCTGCGACGGTCAATGCCGATCCGGCGGTCAGGGACCTGCTGAAGGTCGTCTTCCTGCCGAACTACAACGTGACTCTGGCCGAGCGGATCATCCCGGCCGCCGATCTGTCGGAGCAGATTTCGACCGCCGGAATGGAAGCGTCGGGCACCGGAAACATGAAATTCGCGCTCAACGGCGCGCTGACCATCGGCACTCTGGACGGTGCCAATATCGAAATGCGCGAGCGCGTCGGACCCGAGAACATCTTCATCTTCGGTTTGACGGCCGAGCAGGTCGCCGAACGCCGCGCCGGCGGATTCGACTCCCAAGCCGCCATCGAGGCCGATCCACGGCTGAAGCAGGCGCTTGACATGATTGCGTCCGGAGCCTTTTCGCCCGGCGATGCGGAGCGCTATAGGCCGATCGTCGACAGCCTGCTTGGCGGCGACCACTTCATGGTGACGGCTGATTTCACGTCCTATCTGGCGTGTCAGGAGGAGGTCGACCGGTCATTCGCCGATCGCCAGGACTGGATGCGGCAGGCGGTCCTGAACACCGCCGGCATGGGCTGGTTCTCCTCGGACCGCGCGGTGCGGGAATACGCCGAACGCATCTGGAACGCCTTGCCGCCCAGCCAGACAGGGTCTTAGATCGGGTCTGGATGAGTTGAATTCAGTCTCATCTGTGACACCGATCTATTCGAACATGGGTTCGCGCTTCACGCCGACGCAACGTGAGGCGACAGGGCTCTAATCGGTCAGGGTGCTGAAATAGAGATAGGCGGCGCCGCCGGTGAGCAGCACTGCGGGAAGATCATAGAGTCCAACATTGAAAAACCCGCTGGGCGGCTCGTATGTCGGCCGCTCGGCCAGCAGGGAATCATAGAAGAGCGCCAAGCGCGCTCCATAGATCTGGGTCGCGGGGTTATGGCCCGGAATTGCACGCTGATCCTCCAGGTAGGTCCTCAGCGCGGCGTTGACTTGGCGCTGGACAAAAAGCTCCTCGCTTGGATACAGGCGCAGCCGTTCGACCATGAAATCGGCCGCCGCCGCCTCGGTCGCGTTTCCGCCGGACCGTTCGAGATCGGCAAGGCTCTGCCAGGCTTCGAGGTTGTCCGGCCAGCGCAGGCCGGCCGCGCGGAAGAGCGGCACCGCCGCCGCCGGATCGTACAAGGCGACCCGCCGCCCCTCGGCCAGCAATTGGTTGGACGCCTCGCGATCGAAGGGCTGGGCATCCAGGGTCGCTGCCAACTCGGCCGATTGCGGATCCGGGGACGCTCCGCCGCAGGCGGCCAGAAGCGCGATCAATAGGACGATTGCGGGCCTGATGATCATTACGACACGCTGCTTACACCGAATGCCCGGACAGGGCGAGTCCGGAACAGTTAGAATCCCGGCAGTCCGAAGCCAGGCAGTATCAGGCACGGCGATGCGAATGCCACGGAATGCCTTGCAGGGTCCGGCGATTTTGCTACGCCGATGGTTCAAGCCCACAGCCGCGCAGCACGAAGGCAAGGACCTGGTCCGCGGCGGCGTCGTGATCGGCCCTGGTTAGAGACTTGCGACCCATCACGGCACGCACCTGCACGTCGAAATCCGCATAGGTCTGGGTAATCGCCCAGAGTGAGAAGAACAGGTGCTTAGGGTCGACCGGCGCCATTGTGCCGGCATCGACCCACGCTTCGATGACCGCCGCCTTTTCCTCTACCCGTCGCCTGAGCTTGTTGCTCAGATAGCCTTCGATCTGCTGCGCGCCATGGATGACCTCGTTGGCAAATACCTTTGACGCCAGTGGCCGGGTCCGCGTCCAGCGCATCTTGTCCCGGATATAGCCGGTCAGGGCGTCGGCGGGATCGCGATCCAAGGCGAAATGGTCGAAGGCATCGACCCACATGTCCAGGATGTTGGCCAGTAGCGCGCGGTACAGCCGTTCCTTGGTGCCGAAATAGTAATGCAGATTGGCCTTGGGCAGGCCGGCCTTCTCGGCGATCGCCTGCATCGAGGCGCCGTTGTAACCGGCCTCGGCGAAGATCGCCTCCGCAGCCGCCAGAATCCGCGCTTCGTTCAACTGTCGGGTGCGCCCCCCTGACGGCCGGCGGGTATTGGTCGGGTCCGGGTTCGCCTCGTGTTGACTGGCCGAGGATTCCAAATCGACGGTCGATTCCGACATTGTGTTGTCTGATCTGCCCTCTGAGTGGAAAAAAATTTTGACCGATCGGTCAGGATTTGGCTAGCCTTAGTTGACCAGGATCGGCGTTCCGACCGGCCGGCAGAAAAATAAGTACAACGCGATCGAAGGAATGGGATGGGCATGACGGCAGAAGCATCAGGGGCCGGCAGCGGGCCGGACATTGCCGCTGGCCGGCTCGACGGCCGCCAGCTGACTGGGAATTTCGCCGACATCCATCCGCCGCTTGACCGGCGCACGTCGCTGATCGAGGCCAGCCGCTGCTATTTCTGTTACGACGCGCCCTGCGTGGAGGCCTGTCCGACAGGCATCGACATCCCGGCCTTCATCAAGTCGATCCATACCGAGAACGTGAAGGGCGCTGCCAGGACGATCCTGGATTCCAACATCATGGGCGGGACCTGCTCCCGGGTCTGCCCGGTGGAGGAATTGTGCGAGGAGGCCTGTGTCCGCAACACCCAGGAGGACAAGCCGGTCACCATCGGCGCCCTGCAGCGATTCGCCACCGACCGCCTGTTCGAGTCCGGCGCACACTGTATCAACGCGCGCCGGAGACCGGCGATACCGTGGCCGTGGTGGGTGCCGGGCCGGCCGGTATGGCCTGTGCGCATCGCCTGTCGATGCTCGGCCATGATGTGACGGTCTACGAGGCACGGCCCAAGGGCGGCGGCCTGAACGAATACGGCATTGCCGCTTACAAGCTGCCCGACGATTTCGCCCAGTCGGAGATGGATTTCATCTTGTCCCTCGGGGGCATCCAGATGTGCTACGGGCAGACATTGGGCCGCGATGTCACGCTGACCGAACTCAGGAACGACTACGACGCCGTCTTCCTGGGCCTGGGCCACAACGCAGTGCGGGAGATCGGCCTGGAAGGCGAGGAGATGGGCGGGGTGATGAACGCCGTCGACTACATCGCCGAACTGCGCCAGGCGGATCTCTCGAAACTGCCGGTCGGCCGGCGGGTAGTGGTCATCGGCGGCGGCAACACAGCCATCGACATGGCCACCCAGATCAAGCGCCTCGGAGCCGAGGACGTCACCCTGGTCTACCGGCGCGGCAAGGACCAGATGTCCGCGACCTGGAAGGAGCAGGACTGGGCCCAGACCAACGGGGTGAAGATCAAGTATTTCGCCCAGCCGCGAAAGCTGATCGGCTGGCCCGCCAACGGCGCCGGCGTTCAGGTGAAGGAGATCGAGTTCGAGTACACCCAGCTCGACGACCAGGGCCGGCTGACCGGTACCGGCGATACCTTCTCCGTGCTGGCCGACCAGGTCTTCAAGGCCACCGGCCAGATCTTCCTGCCCACCGCGACCGAAGCCGGCAGCGCCGAACCGCTGGAACTGGCCGAGGGCCGGATCGCGGTCAATGCCGACCGCCAGACCTCACTGCCGGACGTCTTCGCCGGCGGCGATTGCGTCGCGGGCATCGACCTCACCGTCAGCGCGGTGGAGGACGGCAAGCAGGCCGCACTCGCCATCGACCGCATGCTGAGGGACGCGGCCTGAGATTAGTTCTCCTCTCCCCTTGCGGGAGAGGAAGGGGCCCGCGGCGAGGCCGTGGGACACAACAATGGAGTCATATGCGCGGCGGACGCCGCGCGCCCCCTCACCCGGTTCGCTGCGCTCACCACCTCTCCCGCAAGGGGAGAGGTGGGCGGAAGGGCGCTGACCTGGCTGACCTGACTAACAACTTCATCGGGGTCAAATCGCCGAACCCGTTCTGGCTTGCATCCGCGCCGCCGACAGACAAGCAGTACAATGTGGAACGCGCCTTCGAGGCCGGCTGGGGTGGCGTGGTGTGGAAGACGCTGGGCGAGGACCCGCCGATCGTCAACGTGTCGTCGCGCTATGGCGCGGTCATGTACAACGGTACACGGGTTGCCGGCTTCAACAATATCGAGCTGATCACCGACCGGCCGCTGGACGTCAATCTGCGCGAGATCAAGGAGGTCAAACGCAAATGGCCGGACCGGGCGATGATCGTCTCGCTGATGGTTCCCTGCGAGGAAGAGCCCTGGAAGAAGATCCTGAAGCGGGTCGAGGAGACCGACGCCGATGGCATCGAGCTCAATTTCGGTTGCCCGCACGGCATGTCCGAACGCGGCATGGGCTCGGCGGTGGGACAGGTTCCGGAATATGTCGAGATGGTCACCCGCTGGTGCAAGCAGTACAGCCGCATGCCGGTGATCGTGAAGCTGACGCCGAACATCACGAATATCCTTGGGCCCGGCCCGCGCGGCCAAGGCCGGCGGAGCCGATGCGGTGTCGCTGATCAACACCATCCAGTCGGTGGTCTCGATCGATCTCGACGCCATGGCGCCGACCCCGACCGTGGACGGCAAGGGCACCCATGGCGGCTATTGCGGCCCGGCGGTGAAACCGATCGCGCTGCGCATGGTCGGCCAGATCGCCCGCGATCCGGACTGCGCCGGCCTGCCGATCTCCGGCATCGGCGGCGTGTCGACCTGGCGCGAGGCGGCCGAATTCATGGCGCTGGGCGCCGGCAATGTGCAGGTCTGCACCGCCGCCATGACCCATGGCTTCAAGATCGTGGAGGACATGATCTCCGGCCTGGACAACTGGATGGATTCCAAGGGTTACAAGACCCTGGACGACTTCCAGGGCCGGGCAGTGCCGAACTTCGTCGAGTGGCAGGATCTGAACATGAACTTCAAGACCATTGCCGCCATCGACCAGGACCTCTGCATCCAGTGCGGCAAATGCCACGTCGCCTGCGAGGACACGTCGCACCAGTCCATTGCGGCCCTGCGCGACGGAGCCGGCAAGCGGCGCTACGAGGTCATCGACGAAGAATGCGTCGGCTGCAATCTCTGCATGCATGTCTGTCCGGTGGACGACTGCATCACCATGGTGCCGCAGGAGACCGGCCAGCCTTACGTGACCTGGAAAGACGACCCGCGCAATCCGTTGCGCCAGGCGGCCGAATAGGGATCGGCCACCCATAAGATAATGTGCCGTGCCAGTCCCCGTGGCCGGCGGTGGGGCTGAACAAAGGGCGACGGCAGGGATCGACGCCGACAAGGGCAGGGACGCGTATGCACAATCTGACCATCGATGCCCAGCGCATGTGGGATTCGATCATGGAGACCGCGGAGATCGGCAAGACGCCGAAGGGCGGTATCAAAAGGCTGACCCTGACCGATCTGGACCGCGAGGTCCGTGACTGGTTCGTGGCGAAATGCCGGGAGGCCGGCTGTACCACCGGCATCGACGAGATGGGCAACATCTACGCGGTGCGTCCCGGCAAGGACAATTCCCTGCCGCCGGTCGTCTGCGGATCGCATCTCGACACCCAGCCGACCGGCGGCAAGTTCGACGGAATCCTGGGCGTGCTGTCCGGGCTGGAGGTGATCCGCACCCTCAACGACGCCGATTACGAGACAAATGCGCCGCTGATGGTGGTGAACTGGACCAACGAGGAAGGCTCCCGCTTCGCCCCGGCGATGATCAGTTCGGGCGTGTTCGGCGGCGCCTTCGATCTCGACTACGCCTATGACCGCGCCGACCCTGAGGGCAAGACCCTGGGCGCCGAGCTGGAGCGGATCGGCTACAAGGGGCCGGAGAAGATCGGCGAGCGCGAGTTCGGCGCCTTCTTCGAACTGCATATCGAGCAGGGCCCGATCCTGGAGGCGGAGGAGAAGACCATCGGCGTCGTCACCGACGCCCAGGGCCAGCGCTGGTACGAAGTCACGATAACCGGCCGCGAGAGCCATGCCGGCACTACACCGATGCCGCTGCGCCGCGACGCCATGATGGGGGCGGCGAAGATGATCGAGGCGGTGGAGACCATCGCGCTGAAGCACGCGCCGCACGCGGTCGGCACCGTCGGCATGGCGACTGTCGAGCCGAACTCCCGCAACGTGATCCCGGGCCAGGTCTTCTTCACGGTGGATTTCCGCCATCCCGGACGATGCCGTGCTGGCGGCCATGGATGCGGAGACTCCGCGGCGTCTGCACCGCAATAGCCGAAGAGCGCAAGCTCGATCTGGTGCTGGACCAGATCTGGCATTTTCCGCCGGTCAGGTTCGACGAGCGCTGCGTCGCGGCGGTCCGCGGCGCGGTGGAGGAGGCCGGATACAGCCATCGCGACATGGTCAGCGGCGCCGGCCATGATGCCTGCTACGTCGCCCGGGTCGCCCCGACCTCGATGATATTCGTGCCGTGCGAGAACGGCATCAGCCATAATGAGATCGAGAACGCCACGTTCGACGATCTGGCCGCCGGCGCCAATGTGCTGCTGCGCGCCATGATCACCATGGCCAATGCCTGAGGGGGATGCCGGGGCATGACTTCGTGACGGTGCAGACCGCCGATCCTGCAGCACCTGCCCCTGCCGACGTCGGCCCCAGCAGCGATACGCTGACGGCAGTCGAGGCCAAGGGGCTGACCCTTGTGTTCCAGACCGCCGACATGCCCGTGACGGCGCTGGAGGACATCAACCTCACCATCGGGCGCGGCGAGTTCGTCTCGCTGATCGGGCCGTCCGGCTGCGGCAAGACCACGCTGATGCGGGTGGTCGCCGATCTGGTGCAGCCGACCGCCGGCACCATGACCGTGGACGGGGTGACGCCGGAACAGGCGCGGCTCAACCGGTCTTATGGCTATGTGTTCCAGGCCCCGGCGCTCTATCCCTGGCGCAATGTGGTGCGCAACGTACAGCTTCCGCTGGAGATCATGGGCATGCCGGCGGCGGAGCGTGCAGACCGGGCGGCCCGGTCGCTGGCGACGGTGGGCCTGGAAGGCTTCGAGCGCAAGTTCCCTTGGCAGCTCTCCGGCGGCATGCAGCAGCGGGTGTCGATCGCTCGGGCACTGAGTTTCGAGCCCGATCTCTTGCTCATGGACGAGCCCTTCGGCGCTCTGGACGAGATCACTCGCGACAACCTGAACGTCCACCTTCTCGAGCTGTGGAACCGGAGCGGCCTGACCGTCATCTTCGTCACCCATTCAATCCCGGAGGCCGTGTTCCTGTCGTCGAAGATCGTGGTCATGTCGCCTCGCCCCGGCCGGGTTCTGGAGGTCATCGACAGCGACCTGCCGCGCGACGCGCGACCTGGACATCCGCGAGACCGGCGCTTTCCAGAAGATCGCCCACGAGGTCCGGATGGCACTCCGCAAGGGGCACTCCTATGACTAGATCCCGCGACTTGTTCGGCTCCACTACCGGCGAAAGACGACCGGCGCATCCCCGCTCTTGAACAGGCCGAGGATCAAGATGCCGGTGCTGCCGAGTTCGCGGTCGTCCGGCGTGGAAAGCGTTCCGCGGCGCCGCCGGGCCCGCTCTTCGCAAGCCTGTCGAAGGACCGGGACAGCGAGGTCGAACTGCCGAAACTGGGCCGAGGTGCTGCGGCGACGGGAAGTCGTGCCGAGACCGGGGATAGAGACAAGGAGGACGCGTGACGGCCACCACATCGGCCGCGCCGATGCCCAATGCTGCGGCACAGCTATGGGCCAGCCTGAAGGCGGGCCGAACACTGCCGATCCTGGTCGTGCTCGCTTGCCTGCTCGTGGTCTGGTACGCCGCCGCCGTGATGCTGAACAAGGACCGCGTGGTCGCGACAGCTCAGCCGCGGCGGCGCGGAATACACAACCGCCGAATTGATATCCGCCGCTTGGTCGATGGATCGCCCGGTTCTGCCGACGCCTGCGCAGGTTGGGGCGGAGCTGTGGGAGACGACGGTCGAGAAGCGCATCACCAGCAAGCGCAGCCTGGTTTTCCATGCCGGCGTCACGCTGAGCTCGACGCTGGTCGGATTTCTGATGGGAACGGCGCTCGGCATCCTGCTGGCGGTCGGCATCGTGCATGTGGCCACCCTCGACCGTTCGCTGATGCCGTGGATCATCGCCTCGCAGACCATCCCGATCCTGGCCATCGCGCCGATGGTGGTCGTCGTGCTGGGCAATCTGGGCTTCACCGGGCTGATCCCGAAATCGGTGATCTCGGCCTATCTCAGCTTCTTCCCGGTGACCATCGGCATGGTCAAGGGCCTGCGCTCTCCGGACCCGCTGCAACTCGACCTGCTGCGCACCTACAGCGCCGCCGCACCCAGGTCTTCGCCAAGCTGCGCTGGCCCTCCTCGATCGAATTCCTGTTCCCCAGCCTGAAGATCGCCATCGCCCTGTCCCTGGTCGGCGCCATCGTCGGCGAACTGCCGACCGGCGCCCAGGCCGGCATCGGCGCCAAACTGCTGCTCGGTTCCTATTACGGCCAGATGACCGCCCTGTGGGCGGCGCTGTTCATGGCGGCGTTCCTGGCGATGGGATGCATCGGTGCGGTGGCGCTGGTGGAGCGGCTGACGTTGGCGGCGCGGGGAGGCCGTCAATAATATGCTGACCTGGGCGGCATCGATGAATCGACGCTGGTGGCCGTGGGTCCTTGGAGAAATCGTCTTTGCGTTTGCTATCTTCCCGGCATTGCCTGCCGGTCGGCAGTCGGGCGAGACCGCATATCTGGTTCAGGATCCCATCGGGTGGGTCCTCAGTCGCTTTCGCCGCGGTCGCAGTCGCGGCATTCCTGTTGATACCGGACGGCTGGAGCATTCGGCGCGCGGCTTTGGTATCAGGAGCCGGTACTATCCTCGGATTGATCCTGCTTCGACGGCTGGAGGATGGTCTGGTCTTCGAGGGCGGTGCGCCGGCGATCCCAGTGGCGCTGGCGGCGATTGTATTTCTGCTTTGGAAGGGAATGGCCAAACTGTCGGGCGCTGGCGAGAGATGGCCTCGTTTGGCGGTCCCGATACTGTTCGGCGGCCTGCTTGTCTATCTCTGGGAGGTGCTGACCGTCGGCTTCCAGGTCCCGCCGGTCCTGCTGCCGCCGCCCAGCATGATCGCGGAGTCGTTCCAGGCGAACCTGTTCACCCTCGGCGTCGACTTTCACCAGACCTTCATCAAATCGGTCATTCCGGGCTTCCTGATGGGGTCGGGTGGCGGCTTCCTGGTGGCGGTGGCGATCGACCGGTCGCCCTTCCTGCAGCGCGGGCTGCAGCCCCTGGGCAGCGCCATCAGCGCCATGCCGATCGTCGGCATCGCGCCGATCATGGTGATGTGGTTCGGCTTCGACTGGCAGTCCAAGGCCGCCGTGGTCGTGGTGATGACGTTCTTCCCGATGCTGATCAACACCCTGGCGGGCCTGCAGGCGGCTCAGGCGCCATGGAGCGCGACCTGATGCGCTCCTATGCCGCCAGCTATCCGCAGACGCTGCTGAAGCTGCGGCTGCCGGGCGCGCTGCCTTTCGTGTTCAACGCGCTGAAGCTGAATTCCACCCTGGCGCTGATCGGTGCCATCGTGGCGGAGTTCTTCGGCACGCCGATACAGGGCATGGGGTTTCGCATCTCCACAGAGGTGGCGAGGCTCAACGTCGATTTCGTCTGGGCGACCATCGCTGTGGCGGCCATGGCGGGCTCGGCATCCTATGGCGCGCTTGCTTTGCTGGAGCGGGGGCTGACTTTCTGGCATCCTTCGCAGCGGCAGTGACCTCGCCGATGAAGCGAGTGCACGAAACGGAAAAACGACAAGAACACAACACACAACAGGTGAGGGTAGACCAATGAAGAAGAAATTGACCCTGCTCGCGGCCGGCGCCGCGATGGTACTGGGCAGCACGGCCGCCCAGGCGCTGGACGATTTCACAATCCAGCTGAAATGGGTGACCCAGGCGCAGTTCGCCGGGTATTTCGTGGCGTTGGAAAAGGGCTTCTATGAAGAGGAAGGCCTGAACGTCACCATCAAGCCTGGCGGCCCGGACATCGCGCCGCCGCAGGTGATCGCCGCCGGTGGCGCCGATGTGGTGGTGGAATGGATGCCGGCGGCGCTGGCGGCCCGCGAGCGCGGCGTGCCACTGGTCAATGTGGCGCAGTTCTTCAATCGCTCCGGCATGATGCTGACCTGCCTGAAGGCCAGCGGCATCTCCGCGCCCGAGGATTTTCAGGATAAGACCTTAGGCGTCTGGTTCTTCGGCAACGAATACCCGTTCCTGTCCTGGATGAGCCAGCTCGGCCTTGAGACCACCGGCTCAGGCGCCGATGTGACGGTGCTGCGCCAGGGCTTCAACGTCGACCCCATCCTGGACGGCCAGGCCGACTGCATCTCCACGATGATCTACAACGAGTATTGGCAGGTCATCGATGCCGGGCTGCAGGCCGACGAGCTGATCACCTTCTTCTATGAGGATGAGGGCGTCGCGACCCTGGAGGACGGTCTCTATGCGCTGGAGGAAAGCCTGGACGACCCGGCCTATGTGGACAAGCTGTCGCGCTTCATCGCGGCGTCCATGAAGGGCTGGCAATACGCCATCGACAATGTCGAGGAGGCCGCGGAGATCATCGTCGAGGCCGATCCGGCCGGCGTGGCCACCATGGAGATCCAGTCCCGGCAGATGGGCGAGATCGCCAAGCTGATTCCAGGCTCCAGCAAGGGCCTGGGCTATCTGGAACCGGCCGCCTATGAGCGGACGGTGAACGTGCTGATGTCCGGCGAAAGCGATCCGGTCATCACCGCGGCGCCTGTTGGAGCATGGAGCCACGCGCCCTGGGAAAAGGCCAACGGCATGTAAGGGTCTGATTGCCGATGCCGAGGTGACGAAAGGGGGTCGAAGGACCCCCTTTTTCGTGGGTCTTCGCAGGAAGTCGGACAAGAAGAAGGGGAGCCCGCGAACGGGCTCCCCTGATGGCTGGCGTCCGCGCCCCTGATCCGGCGCCAGCCAAGTCTCAATTTCGGTGCGGACCGCAGCACGGGCCACAACCGTTGCCATCGTCCGCGCCATTGCCTAAGAGGGAGCGCCCGTTGGCATCGCCTCCGCCAAGCTCGCGAAAAGCGATAATAAATTCGAACCGGGCACAATCTGCCTTGTTAGGCTTAATGAAGTCCTAACGCCCTGATCGGGAGTGAAAACCCATGAAAGTCTTGGTTGCCGGCGGTGCGGGCTATATCGGCTCCCATGCCTGCAAGGCCCTGGCGAAGGCCGGATTCGAGCCTGTCGCGGTGGACGATCTGTCATCCGGCCACGCCGAGGCGGTGCGCTGGGGCAAACTCGTCAGGCTTGACCTGTCCGATCATGCGGCCTTGCCGGGGTTGATTGCCGATGAGGGGGTTGGCGCAGTAATGCATTTCGCCGCGTTCCTGAATGTCGGCGAATCGGTCGAGATGCCGGCGAAATACTATGCCAACAACGTGGTCAATACCTTGGCGTTGCTGGACGCAATGCGTGCGAACGGCCTGAACACCATCGTCTTTTCTTCCAGCGCCGCGACCTATGGCACGCCGGAGCGGGTGCCGATGCCGGAGGACCATCCGCAACGGCCGATAAATCCCTATGGCGAGACCAAGTTGGCGGTGGAGCGGGTGTTGCATTGGTATGGCCAAGGCCTATGGACTGAACTGGGCGGCATTGCGTTACTTCAATGCCGCCGGCGCCGATCCGGATGGTGAGATCGGCGAGGCCCACGATCCTGAATTCCACTTGATCCCGCTGGTGCTGGAGGCGGGGCTAGGCAAGCGGCCGCCGGTAAAGGTGTTCGGCACCGACTATCCGACCCCGGACGGGACCGCCATCCGCGACTATGTCCATGTGACGGACCTGGCCGAGGCCCATGTGCTGGCGTTGAAGCACCTGTTGGACGGCGGCAACAGCCTTGCCGCCAATCTAGGGACCGGCCGGGGCTATTCGGTTCGACAGGTTTTGGATGCGGCGGGCGATGCGCTGGGCGCTCCGGTGCCCAGCGAGAATGCGCCACGCCGCGCCGGCGATCCGCCGGAGTTGGTGGCGGATCCGTCGGCAGCCATGGGCACGCTGGGCTGGCAGCCGGTCATGTCGGATCTGCCGACAATCCTGGAGACGGCCGTCGCTTGGCATCGGCGTTAGCGGGCTGCCGGTCGAGCGGGCAAGCCAACGCCCAACAATCAGGATTCGTTAAGACCGTCGTAGTATTGGAGAGGCTGGATTGCGAAGGCACGCCAGCCTGGAACGAGTTCCATGAGAATACTCCACGTCGAGAACGATACTGCCGCCGCCAAGGCCGCCGAGTTGATGCTGCAGGGTGTCGTCGATGCCTATGAGCAGACATCGCTTGGCGAGAACGCTGTCAGGATGGCGGCGAACGGCCATTATGACCTGATCGTCATGGATGTCCTGCTGCCCGATATCGACGGGCAGGAGGTGATCCGGCGACTTCGGTCGAACGGCGTACAAACGCCGGTGCTGGTTCTCTCGGGACTTGTGGACGAGGAAGGCGTGTTCGATGCGGCGACCCTGGGCGCGGTCGACACGCTGAGCAAGCCCTTCAACAAGGATTCGCTTGTAGGCCGGATACGGTCTGCAATCGCGAAATCCGGGCTGAGCTATCCGGTGCAGTCCGAGACGCTGTTCGGGGTCGGTCCGCAAAAGCGGTTGGAGGGGCCGGAGCAGCGACGGCATCGCCGGTTCAAGACCGAGCGGACTGCACGCATAGCACAGGGCCCTGGAATCGAATGCCGCATCGTCGACATGTCCCATGGCGGCGCCGGTGTGATGCTGCTTGCCGATCATTTCGATCTGCCGTCCAGCTTTCAGATCTTGCTGGACGACGATACCCGGTACACCTGCCGTGTGTGCTGGCGGCAGGGCCGTCGCCTTGGGATCAAATTCCTCGGCCGTAGCGGTTGAAGGGACGGTAAGGGCGGTATCGGGCGCTTGGTTCAATCGGCGTTGAGCAAACGCCGGACGGCCGCCTCATAGGTCCGGTAGGTCGGGACGATGGAGTCGATAGCAAACCGCTCATTGGCGCCGTGCACACCAGAGCAACTGACCCCGAAGCCGCAGGTCGCCTCGATTCCGGAGGCGGCCAAGAGATTTCCGATGTTCGACGGACCACAGACCTGCTCTGGGACCGGTCGTCCCATGGCCGCCGCGGCGGCCGCGGACATGGCCGCCCGGAGCGCCGACCTGTCCGGAAGGCGGTAGGGCGGCCAGCTATTGGTCTCGACGATGTCTGTCGGAGTGCCGGTCGGATGGTCGCGATCGATCCGCCAGACCGCATCTGCAAGCACCGCCTCGGCCCATGACTTGCCGGCCGCTGGCGTCAGGCGGATGTCGACGTTGATCTCGCAGCGATCGGGCACCGCGCTGAACCCGGCGCCACCTGTTATTGCGGTCACCGTGATCTTCGGTACCAACGGGAAGTCAGGGTCGTCGACCTCCGGCAGATCGGTGGCCTGCAGGGTGCCGACCAGCCGTGCCGCCTTGGCCACTGCATTGGCGCCGAGCCCGCGCAGACTGCCGGAGTGCTCGGCCTGGCCATGCACAATGATTCGGCAGCGATAGAAACCGCGGGCACCGATATTGATGGCGCTGTCGTCTGGATAACCGATCAGAACGCCGGATAACTTGGCATCGGTTCGCAGCAATGCCCTGACACCGCCGAAACCGCCAGTATGCTCGTCGCCGTCGAACAGCAGCATCAGGCGTCCCGAAAGCCTGTCTTTCTCTTTGGCCAGACTGGCGCCCAGTTCGCAGAAGATGGCGATTGCTACCTTGGAGTCGGCCGAGCCGCGACCATACAGCCAGCCATCCTTGATCACCGGGTCGAAAGGATCGGTATCCCAGGTTTCGGGATCGCCGGCCGGGGCCGTGTCAGCGCATGCGTTGAGGCAGATTGTCGGGCCATCAGACCCGCCGGCGATCTCGGTCAAGACAGCGACCGGGTCGCCGCCGGTATCGGACAGCATGCGCGGCTTCAGCCCGTGCGCGTCCAGGAAACGGGCGATGGCGATCAGCATCGCTCCGTTGCTGTCGATATCCGCCTGGCACGGGGTCGCGACCAGCGTCTGGGTGAATTGGAGGATCTCGTCGACCGGAACCTCGCTGAGAACGGGGTCGGACATCATCTCGGGTTCCTGACCGGGAGCCGGTACCGAGAGGTCTTTGCCGCCACGATTGCCATTGGGCGACCAGTCTATCACCGCCGGAGAGGCAAACAAAACAATACGATAGCGCTCATTCCGGGCACTATCTCAGGTCTGTAGCCGCCATTCCACGCGCACCCGCCATAGTGGCAGCACAGCATCGGCACGCTGGTCGACGGCGATACCGTCGCGCAGCCCCCAGGAGACATATTGCCGGTGCAGCGGGATTTGCACGACCTCTTCCCTGTGAAGGGAGAGCGTCTCCGCGATCATGCCGGGTTCTCGCACCAAGTGAGAGAGAACCCTTGGTCTGATATCGGCCCCTAAACCCCGGCCGGGATGTTCTCCGCTTTGCGCTCCACTCGGCGGGGAGCGGTCAGTTCCTTCCAAGTCGACAGCGCCCGGTTGACGGCCGGGTAGGGGTCGCGGGGCACGAACTGGCCGTGGCCGGGCTCGGCCTTCATGGTGCCGGCTTCGACTGCGACCTTGCCTCGGGTCAGCGTGTAGCGGGGCAGGCCGGTGACCTGCATGCCCTCGAACACGTTGTAGTCGATCACCGATTGCTGAGCGTCGGCAGTGATGGTCTTGCTGGACTTCGGGTCCCAGACCACCAGATCGGCATCCGCGCCTTCCAGCACCGCGCCCTTCTTCGGATACATGTTGAGGATGCGGGCGATGTTGGTGGAGGTGACGGCGACGAACTCGTTCGGGGTCAGCCGGCCGGTGGCCACGCCATGGGTCCACAGCAGCGGCATGCGGTCTTCCAGCCCGCCGGTGCCGTTCGGGATCATGGTGAAGTTGTCCAGCCCCATCTTCTTCTGCTCGGTGGTGAACGAGCAATGGTCGGTGGCGACCACCTGCAGGCTGCCGGCCTGCAGCCCGGCCCACAGGCTGTCCTGATGCGCCTTGTTGCGGAACGGCGGCGACATCACCCGGCGGGCGGCATGGGTCCAGTCCGGGTTCTGATACTCGCTCTCGTCCAGCACCAGGTGCTGGATCAGCGGCTCGCCATAGACCCGCATGCCCTTCTGCCGGGCCCGGCGGATCGCCTCATGGGCCTGCTCGCAGGAGGTATGCACCACATAGAGCGGCACATTGGCCATGTCGGCGATCATGATCGCCCGGTTGGCGGCCTCGCCCTCGACCTCGGGCGGGCGGGAATAGGCGTGGCCCTCCGGCCCGGTGACGCCCAGCTCCATGTATTTCTGCTGCAGATGGGCGACCACGTCGCCGTTCTCCGCATGCACCAGCGGCATGGCGCCAAGCGCCGAGCAGCGCTGGAACGACGCGTACATCTCGTCGTCGTCGACCATCAGCGCGCCCTTGTAGGCCATGAAATGCTTGAAGGTGTTGATGCCGCGGTCGACCACCTCGGCCATCTCGTCGAAGACCTGCTCGGACCACCAGGTCACGGCCATGTGGTAGGAATAATCGGAACAGGCGTTGGAGGATTTCTGCCGCCATTGCGCCAGCGCCTCCAGCAGCGACTGGTCCGGCGCGGCCAGGCAGAAATCGACGATCATGGTGGTGCCGCCGGACAGCCCGGCCCGGGTGCCGCTCTCGAAGGTGTCGGCGGAATGGGTGCCCATGAAGGGCATCTCCATATGGGTATGGGGGTCGATGCCGCCGGGCATCACATAGCAGTCGGTTGCGTCCAGCACCGTGTCGCCGGACAGGTTCGGTCCGATGCGCGCGATGGTGTCGCCCTCGACAAGAACATCGGCCTGCCATGTGCGGTCCGCCGTGACGATGGTTCCGCCCTTGATCACCGTAGACATCGCTTGATTGCTCCCCCTGGAGCCCGGTTCGCCGGGCATCGTGTTGCTGGATGGTCCGCGGACATGTCGCGCATGCGGCGGAACCTGACCGGTCGGCAAAAGCCTAGCGCAGTCTCTGCGGCAAGACAAAGGTCAGACCGCGGTGCGGTCACCTTCAGCCGCCGTCATGAGGTTCGACAAAGACGCGGCAATCCAGTCGCGGTCTGGCCCCGCTGGACCGTCGTGGCTGCGGCTCGCGGTGACGACTTTGGTGGATTGCCCCCGTTTTCACTTCTTTTCGCTTTAGCTCTGTGCCTCTGTGGTGAGATCACCGACCCATGATTCGGGCGCGGAGGCCGGGACATGGATTTCGATCAAGGTGTCGTGTTCGCGATCCTGGCAGCGGCCATGGTGCTGTTCGTCTGGGGACGCTGGCGCTACGACGTCGTTGCGGTAATGGCGCTGGTCGCCTGCGTCGTCGCAGGTGTCGTGCCGATGGCGAATGCGTTCAACGGGTTCGGGCACCCGGCGGTTGTCGTCGTCGCGGTGGTGCTGGCCGTCACCCGCGCCTTCGTCACCTCGGGAATCGTCCAGCGCATCGGCGAGATGGTGACCGAGACCATTGGCGGCCGCTATGCCCAGCAGGGCGCCGTGGTGGCGCTGGCTGCCGTGCTCTCCATGTTCATGAACAATGTCGGGGCACTGGCGCTGATGATGCCGGTCGCCATCCAAATCGCCAGGGCCAACGGCGATCCGCCGTCGCGGCTGTTGATGCCGGTGGCATTCGGCTCGATCCTGGGCGGGCTCGCCACACTGATCGGCACGCCGCCGAACATCATCATCGCCGCCTACCGCGCCGAGGTCAGCGGGGAGCCGTTCGGCATGTTCTCGTTCAGCCCGGTCGGGCTGCCGATCGTGGTGCTTGGGCTCGGCTATCTGCTGTTCATCGGTTGGCGGCTGCTGCCGCGCGGGCGCAGCGGCGCCGACGGCACGCCACTGTTTCAGATCGACGACTATGTTGCGGAGTTCAAGGTGACGGTGGACTCGCCGGCGGTCGGCCAGACCATCGCCGCGTTCGAGCGGTCGTTGAAATCCGAGGCGCATGTCTTTGGGCTGATCCGCGACGGCAAGGGCGCGGTGACCCATGGCCGGCGCCACCGCATCCGCGCCGGCGACTACCTATTGATGGAACTCGACCCGGACGCGCTCCCGGAACTCACGAAAGAGGACAAGCTGGAACTGGTGGTAGACCCGCTGGGCCTGCGCGAGTCCCTGAAGGACGAGGAACTGATCCATGTCGAGGCGGTCGTGGCGCCGGGCGCCCGGCTGGCCGGAAATACCGCGTCCGGCCTCCGGCTGCGTCGCCGGTTCGGCATCGACCTGCTGGCAGTGGCGCGGGAAGGGCATCCCGTGCGCAAACGCATCCGCCACGTGACGCTGCGCGCCGGCGACGTGTTGCTGCTGCAAGGCGACAGCGAGTCGATCCAGGACAATCTTGGACTGATCGGCTGCCTGCCGTTGGCGGAACGCGGCCTGCGGCTGTCCGGCGCCCGCACCTTCCTGCCGCTGATCCTGTTCGGCGCGGCGATCGCCCTTGCGGCCACCGGCCTTTTGTCGGTGCCGGTGGCGCTGCTCGGCGCACTGGTGATCATGATCCTGAGCAATCTGCTCACGCCGCGCGATGTCTATGATGCGATCGACTGGCCGGTGGTCGTGCTGCTGGGCGCGATGATCCCGGTCGGCGGCGCGCTGGCCGCGACCGGCGGCACGGCGCTGATCGCCGACGGCATATTGTCACTGGCCGGCGACTTTCCGCCCTGGGCGATCCTGACCCTGGTGCTGGTCGCGGCGATGACCCTGTCCGACGTCATGAACAACGCTGCCACCGCCGTGGTCATGGCGCCGATCGCCGCCGGCATCGCCCAGCGCATGGAGGTGAGCGCCGACCCGTTCCTGATGGCCGTGGCGATCGGCGCCTCCTGCGCCTTTCTCACTCCGATCGGGCACCAGAACAACACCCTGATCATGGGTCCAGGCGGCTACGAGTTCGGCGATTACTGGCGCGTCGGCCTGCCCCTGGAACTTCTGGTCATCGCTGTCGCGATCCCATTGCTGCTCATCATCTGGCCACTCTGACCGACTTCGGAACCTGGTCCGAAAACGACCAGACCCGCCCGGCGTTCCGCGCTAGTGTCAGGTCCATGAAACGAACGCATCCAGGAACGGCCATGACACTGGATTCTGAGATCTGCGAACGGGCGCGGCTGGCGCGGGATGCGCGCTTCGACGGGCGCTTCTTCATTGGCGTGGTGACCACCGGCATCTACTGTCGGCCGGTTTGCACCGTTCGGCCCCCGAAGGCTCGGAACGTGCGGTTCTACCCGACCGCTGCCGCAGCGGCGGAGGCCGGATTTCGTCCATGTCTCAGATGCCGGCCCGAGGCCGCGCCCGGCTCGCCGGCCTGGTTCGGCACAGCGGCGACGGTGTCACGGGGATTGAGACTGATCGGCGAGGGCGCCCTGGATAGCGAAGGCACCGTGGAGGATCTGGCCGGACGGCTCGGAGTCGGATCGCGCCATCTGTCGCGCCTGTTCCGCAGGCATCTCGGCGCACCGCCGCGCGCCGTCGCCGCGACCCGCCGCCTGTTGTTCGCCAAGAAGTTGATCAACGAGACCGACCTGCCGCTGGCCCAGATCGCGCTGTCCTCCGGCTTCCGAAGCATCCGCCGCTTCAATGCGGCCTTCCTGGGAAGCTATGGCTGCGCGCCAAGTGCGCTGCGACGATCGGCGACCCGGAGGAAGATCGGCGGCGACGGCAGCGATTTCGTCCTACGCCTGCCCTATCGGCTGCCCTTCGACTGGACCTCGATCGCCGATTACTTCGCGTTGCGCGCGACCCCCGGGGTCGAGTCCGTCGATCGCGAGGCCTATCGCCGCACGATCCTGATTGACGATCGGCCGGGTCAGATCGATGTCCGTCCGGCACCGGACGACACGGCGTTGGAACTGCGCGTGAGGTTCCCCGACCCGAAAGATTTGTTCCAGATCGTGGAGCGGGTGCGGCGTATGTTCGACCTTGCTGCCGACCCGGCGGACATCGCCGATCATCTCGGCCGCGACCCGGCTCTGTCGGGCGTCCTTTCGGCCCATCCCGGTCTGCGGCTGCCGGGCGCCTGGGACGCATTCGAACTGGCGGTCCGCGCCATCCTCGGCCAGCAGGTCACGGTCAAGGGTGCATCGACATTGTCCGGCCGACTGGCATCGGCGTTCGGCGAGCGGATGCCGACGGCGGACGGCCCGACGATCCTATTCCCGACGCCGGCCGCCCTGGCCGGTGCGGAAGTCGAGCGCATCGGATTGCCGAAGGCGCGGGCCGGTACGATCCGAGCCCTGGCCGAGGCTGTTGCCTCTGGCACGGTAACCTTCGATGCGGCGCTCGATCCGGAGGCGCTGGAGCGCCGGCTGACAACATTGCCGGGCATCGGCAGTTGGACGGCACAATACGTCGCCATGCGGGCTCTCAATGAACCTGACGCCTTTCCGGCAACCGATCTTGGCCTGATCCGTAGCGCCGCGGTACTCGGTATGGCCGCGAATGCAAGGGAACTCGCGCTACGCGCCGAGGCCTGGCGTCCATGGCGCGCCTATGCGGCGCAATATCTTTGGCGTGCCGAGGTCCCGCCATCGCCGGCAAAGGCCGCCAAGACCCCATCGGCGAAGCGCTGCAAGGAGAAGCACGATGTTCTACAGCCACACGGATAGCCCGATCGGCCGCTTGTTGCTGGCCGGCGACGAGAATGGCATCCGGCTGATCAGCTTTCCGACCGGCAGCCGGGCTCGCTCCGCCGAACCGAGCTGGCGGGAGGACGCTGCCCCGTTTGTCGAAACCGTGCGGCAGCTTCGTGCCTATTTTGCGGGCGAGTTGCGGGAATTCGACCTACCCCTGGCGCCGCAGGGTACTCAATTCCAGCTCACGGTCTGGCAGGCGCTCCGGCGCATTCCATATGGCGAAACGGTATCCTATGGCGCGGTCGCGGAGGCTGTCGGACGCCCCAACGCATCGCGGGCCGTCGGCGCGGCCAATGGCGCCAATCCGTTGCCCATCGTCGTCCCTTGCCATCGCGTCATCGGCAGTACCGGTAAGTTGACTGGCTTCGGCGGCGGTCTCGACACCAAGGAGGCTCTGCTGGCGCTGGAAGGCGCGCATCGGCCATCGCATGACGGCCAAGGAGTACTGGACTTTGCGGCGTTCGGCGCGACTTGATTGGCGCTAGCGACTGCTCTGCCAATGGGACTCCAATGCACTTCGGGCGTCGTCCCCTAGATCATCGGCTTCCTCCGCCAAAGCGGCCAGGAATGCGATGATCGCCTTGCGCTGTTCATCGCTAATCAGGGCGAATTTCGATACCTGAAAGTCGTGCAGTTCAGGCCGGGACCAACCGGGATGGAGTGACCAGATGGTGTGTTCTACGCTCGCCCAGCCGCTGGTCAGGTTCCGCAATGTCCAGATCATGTAGGCGGGCAACAAGAACTGAAACCCGGCGGGGCTTACGAAACTGAGCGCGGCACTTTCCTGCGCAATGGTCGTGGCTGGCAGGTCAGCCCAGGACACACTGCCGTAATAGGCTGCAATGTCCATGTCGTCCATACAATCGGGATGCAGCATCTCGTCGTCGCCGGGATAGGCGACGTCCGCGAAGGCCTGCTCGATCTGGCGGATCACGGCGGCGAAGCGGTCGGGATCTGAGTCCATTCGGGCATCCTCTTCAAGAGCGTCAGTCGACGGCGCGCCCATAGAATTGCTCAACGGCCTTACTGGACGCTGAAGGCGGCGGGCGCTAATCCTTTGGGCCGTCATTCGCTCCGGAGGCCCGGATGAAGCCTGCCAACGCTCTGTTCGCCAAAACCGGTACCACTGTGTTCGAGGTGATGTCGCGGCTCGCTCTGCAGCATGACGCGATCAATCTCGGCCAGGGCTTTCCCGATGGGCGCGGCCCGGAGGATGTGCTCCAGGCGGCTGCCGACGCCGTCCTGACCGGCTGGAACCAGTATCCGCCGATGCTGGGCCTTCCGGCGCTCAGGCAGGCCGTTGCCGAACATGGGCGGCGTTTTTATGGCTTGGAGATCGATTGGCAGCGTGAGGTGATGGTGACGTCTGGCGCCACCGAGGCGTTGGCCGCGTGTCTGCTTGGGCTGATCGAGCCGGGCGACGAGGTGGTGCTGTTCCAGCCGCTGTACGATTGCTACGCGCCGATGGTGCGCCGGGCTGGTGGGGTTCCGAAATACGTGACGCTGGCGCCGCCCGACTGGCGGATCGAGCGGGCCGATCTGGAGCGTGTGTTTTCGCCGAAGACCAAGCTGGTTCTGCTGAACAATCCGCTCAATCCGGCCGCCAAGGTGTTCGGTCGTGGCGAGTTGGAGCTGATCGCGGAGTTCGTCGAGGGCGCCGATGCCTATGCGGTGTGCGACGAAGTCTATGAGCACATTGTCTTTGACGGGCAGGCGCACATTCCGCTCATCACCCTGCCGGGGATGCGCGAGCGCTGCCTGAAGATCGGGTCGGCCGGCAAGACCTTCTCCCTGACCGGCTGGAAGGTCGGCTACATCACCGGCGCCCCCGACCTGCTGGCGCCGGTGACCAAGGCGCATCAGTTCCTGGTGTTCACGACTCCGCCGAACCTACAGAGCGCGGTCGCCTTCGGGCTGTCCAAGGGGCAACCCTATTTCGACGGGCTGGCGGCGGAGATGCAGGCGAAGCGGGACCGGCTGTCTGCCGGGTTGCGGCAAATCGGGTTCGACGTCCTGCCCTGTGCCGGAACCTATTTCGTCAATGTCGATGTACGCGAAACCGGCTTCGATGGCGACGATACCCGGTTCTGCCGTCACATCACGGAGACCGCCGGCGTCGCCGCGATCCCGGTCAGCGCGTTCTTTCAGGAAGAGCCGCTGACCAATGTGGCGCGGTTCTGCTTCTCGAAGCAGGACAGTGTGCTGGATGACGCGATTGCGCGGCTGCGCGCCGGCCTGGCTTAGCCGGCTGCTTCCTTGACATCCTCGGGCGGTTCTTCGACCGGGTGCTTGTCTGCGGTTTTGTCCGTTGCGCCGGGATCCTCCTCCTCGGCGGCAACCGGTGTCGTTTGGGACAGCGGGTCCAATGACGCATCCGCCTCAAGCAGCGGCGTCGGCGGCGGCAGGCTCTTCTGCTTTGCCTTGGTTCCGCCCTGCCTGAGCTTTGCCGCGCCCTGACGGACAGCCGCGCCGCTGCGGCGGGCCAACGACATTGCCATCGTGTATGCGTTCACTTCCTCTTTGAAGGTCTCCGCAAGGGTCGATTGGATATTGGTGACCCCGCCCGATGCGATCGCCATGAACCGGCGAGTGGTGATCAACCAAAGCGGGCTGATCAGCAGGCTGAGCGCGATGACCGAGATCGCCAGGCGATAGCCTTCCTTGTCGATGGCGCCGACACCAACCCCGGCGGCCGCCAGGACGAAGGAGAACTCACCGATCTGGCCCATGATCACGCCGGCCGGGAAGGCCCGTTCCCAGGGTTCGCGCAGCAGTCTCAAGGCGCCGACATTGATCGCCGTCTTGAGGAACACGGCCGCGCCCAGGATCGTCAGTACGGTGCCGATATTCTCCCAGATATAGTTCCGATCGATCAGCAGCCCGATCGACAGGAAGAACACCACCAGCAGCACGCTCTGGATCGGCCTCGTGGCGCGGATCGTCACCGCCCGGTCGGTCGACTGGCCGATCACCAGTCCCGCCAGAAACGCACCATAGGCTGCCGAGAGGCCCAGCAAGCCGGACACCGTCGCGGCGCTGAAGCAGAACGCCAACGCCGCCAGCGGCACTAGGTCAAGCTTGCCGCGCATCCAGCGCCGGGTTGGCAACACGATCTTCTGCCGGCGGCTCAGGAACCAGATCAGTAGCACCAGGAAGCAACTGGCCAGCACCAGTTTCGCCACGACGTCGAAGCCGAGCGTTCCCTCTTCGCCCATTCCGTGGATCAGCACGAGCATCGGCACAATCGCCAGATCCTGCGCAATCAACACGCCAACCGTGATGCGGCCAACCGGGGACCGCAACTCGTTGATGTCCTCCAGCATCTTGATGGCGACAGCGGTGCTGCTGAGCGCGACCACGAAGCCAAGCACGACGGCCTGCTGCCAGGGCCAATCGAGCAGCTGGGCCAGTGCAGTCGTGATGGCCAGCGAGAATGCGATCTGCAGCAGGGCGCAGCAGGAGGCGACCGCAAGCACCGATTTGAAGTGGCGCAGGCTCAGTTCCATGCCGATCAGGAACAGCAGCATCAACACGCCGAGTTCGGCCAGCGACGTCACGTTTTCGGAGTTCTGCACCAGCCGGAAACCGGTCGGACCCAGCAACACGCCGGCCAGGATGTAGCCGACGATTGCCGGCTGCCTCAGACGCGTGAACAACAGACCGCAGAGCACCGCCACCGTTGTGACAAGGGCCATTGAGGTCAGGTCGTTTGCATGCGCCTCCATGGAGGCCTTCTAGCAGCTGAGGAGTTAACGTTCATCTAGTGGACGCTATCATAATGGCCCAATAATGGTCGTCGGCGGCGGCTGGAATTCTTGGATCATCCGCCCGTCGACGCCGCCGTGCTTTCTGCCGCTTGCGCGGTGGTCTGCATGTTCCAGAGCTTGGCATACAGGCCCTGGCGAGCGATCAACTCGCCATGGGAACCGCGCTCGACCACCCGTCCAGCATCCAGCACGTAGATCACATCGGCGTCGCTGATCGTGGACAGCCGATGTGCCACCACCAATGTCGTGCGACCGGCCATCAGGGTTTTCAGGGCATCCTGGACCTGTCGCTCGGACTCCGTGTCGAGCGCCGACGTCGCCTCGTCCAGAAGCAGGATCGGCGCGTCCTTTAACATGGCGCGGGCGATCGACAGGCGTTGCCGCTGGCCGCCGGAAAGCTTCACGCCCTGCTCGCCGATGACGGTCTCATACCCGTCTGGCAACTGCATGATGAACTCATGCGCCGATGCCGTCTTCGCGGCCTCGACAATACTGTCCTTGCCGGCGCCGGGGCGGCTGAATGCGATGTTCTCGCTGACCGATTGGTCGAACAGCGTGACCTCCTGGCTAACCAGCGCCATCTGGTCACGCAGGGACTGCATGGTGAGGTCCCGAACGTCATGGCCGTCGACCGTGACCTTGCCCTTCTGGATATCGTAAAAGCGCGGTATCAGATTGAGCACGCTCGATTTCCCGGCGCCGGACGGTCCGACCAGGGCGACCGTCTTGCCGGCCGGCACATCGATGTCGATTCCGTGAAGCGCGGGTATGTCGGCGCCGTAGCTGAAATGAACCCCGACAAGCGCGAGATGGCCGTCAGCCTGTCCCAGGTCTCTGGCGCCCTCGCGGTCGACGATCTGCGGCCGGCTGTCGATCAGGTCGAAGACCCGCTGTGCCGCCGCCATGCCCGTTTGCAGGTGCGCATTGAGTCGGGCCAGCCTCTTCAGCGGCTCATAAGCCAGAAGCAGTGCGGCGATGAATGAGACGAAGGATCCGGTCGTGCGCTCGCCGGCAATCACCTGGCTGCCGCCGTAGATGATGACGGCGACCACTGCAAGTCCGGCCATGAATTCCATGATCGGCGAGATCGCAAACGCGATGCGGGCCGACTTCTGCTTCAGACCGGCGACTTTCCAGATGATCCTGCTGGCGCGTTCGGACTCCCGCTCCTCCGCATTGTAAGCCTTGATGTGCCGGATGCCCTGAAATGCCTGGGCGATCCCGGCATTCAAGCTGCCGATCTCGATCTGCATCCGCTTCGACACATTACGGACGCGGCGGCCGAGATAGATAATTGGGAATGTAGCGGTCGGGAACACGATGAATGTCATCAGGGCGAGCGCCCAGTCCTTGGCGAACATGACGCCAACCAGCGCGATCACAGTCAATGTATCCTTGCCGGCACCGATGATCGCCGTAGAGACCGCGTTGGACAGTGTCTGGACGTCATGGGTGAAGCGCGAAACCAGATTGCCGGTGCCGGTCGCATGGATCTCCGCCAGATCGGACCGCATCAACCGTCCGAACATGCGATCCTGCAGTTCGGCGACGATCCGGCAAGAGATCCGGTTGAGAAGCGCTCCCTGGCCGAAGGCCGCAAATCCCTTGATCGTGAAGACAACCAGAACGGCGCCGCCGACCGGCCAGAGATATGTGGCGTCCTTGTCGGTGAACAGCCAATCGAAGATCGGCCCCAACAGCCATGCCGTAGCCGCGGTCGTTGCCGCCACCAAGGCCATGCATACAACGGCGAGGCCGAGCGAGCCGAGATAGTGCCGGACATGCTCCCGGAACAGCCGCCGCATCAGTTGAGCGGTGTTTTGCTCTTGACCGGATTCGAATTGATCCATGAAGGCTGTCGCCCGTTTGGTGCGCGGCTCTGTCATTGAACCGCGCGTGCTTGTGGGCGGTTTTGGCGGCGTTGGAACCAGGATGCAACCCTGTTGCCAGGGTGATGGGGCAACATATGGGCGCAGTTTTGCGGATCGCCCGGTTATTTCGGATTCCCTTGCCCTGCAACGGGCTATATCCGATATACGCTACCAACAATAGTAAGCCCGGCCCAACGAGCGCCGGTACCGTGTTGTGGGAGAGCAAGCGCATGGCGGACACTGCGGCCGGAGCGGCCGATATGCCCTGGATCAAGGCCTACCCGTCCAATGTCGATTGGCATGCGCCGATCGGGCCGAAGCCGCTCTACGAAGTTCTTGACGACACGGTCGCCAAGTTCGGCGACCACCCATGCGCCGACTTCCTCGGCAAGCGCTACACTTACGGCGAAATCGGCGATCTGGTCGATCGGGCCGCCACCGGCCTGCAGTCCCTGGGCGTCGGCCGGGATGTTCGGGTCGGCCTGTTCCTGCCGAATACGCCGTATTTCGTGATCTTCTACTATGCGGTTTTGAAATGCGGCGGCACGGTCGTCAATTTCAACCCGCTCTACGCAGAACGGGAGATCGCGCACCAGATCGAGGATTCCGGCACAAACCTGATGGTCACGCTGGATTTGAAGGTACTGCACGACAAGATGAGCCGCATGTTGACGGACACCAGGCTGAACCGCCTGATCATGTGCCCGATGGCGGATATTCTGCCCTTCCCCAAGAACTTGCTGTTCACGCTGTTCAAGCGTGGCGAGATCGCACGCTTCCCGGACAATGATCGGCATATCCGGTTCGAGTCCGTGGTCGCCAATGACGGCCGCCTGGCACCGGTCCGTGTGTCTGCGGACGACGTCGCCGTCTTGCAATACACAGGAGGCACCACCGGCACTCCCAAGGGCGCGATGCTGACCCACGGGAATCTGGTCGCCAATACAGAGCAATGCGCCATGTGGTTCCCTGCGGTGGATTGGGGGGCGGAGCGCATGTTGGGCGTGATCCCGTTCTTCCACGTCTTCGCCATGACTGCGGTGATGAACCTGAGCATCCGGATCGGTGCGGAGATCATTATGTTGCCGCGCTTCGAACTCCACACCGTGCTGCAGACGATCGACAAGAAGAAGCCGACGATCTTCCCGGCGGTGCCCACGATCTACACGGCGATCAATGCCCATCCGAAGCGTGACAAGTACGACCTGACCTCGATCAAGGCCTGCATCTCCGGTGGCGCGCCGCTTCCGGTCGACGTCAAGCAGACTTTCGAGCGCGTGACCGGGTGCAAGCTGGTCGAAGGCTATGGACTGTCCGAGAGTTCGCCGGTCGCGTGCTGCAACCCGGTGGAAGGGGTCAACAAGACCGGCTCGATCGGCCTGGCGGTGCCCGGCACGACGATTGAGATCATCTCGCTGGAGGACCGAGGCAAGGCCATGCCGCAGGGCGAGCGCGGCGAGGTCTGCATATCGGGCCCACAGGTCATGACGGGCTATTGGCAGAAGCCCGAAGAGACTGCCGACACGCTGGTCGATGGTCGCCTGCACACCGGTGATGTGGGCTATATGGACGAGGACGGCTATGTCTTCATTGTCGACCGCATCAAGGATCTGATCCTGGCCGGCGGCTACAATATCTATCCGCGCAATGTGGAAGAGGCGATCTATCTGCATCCGGCCGTCGACGAGTGCATCGTCGCGGGGATTCCCGACGAATACCGCGGCCAGACGGTCAAGGCCTATATCAAGCTGGCTGCCGGCCACCAGATGACGCGGGATGACCTCAAGGCATTCCTGAAGGACAAGCTGTCGCCGATGGAGATCCCCAAGCTGGTGGAGTTTCGCGACGAGTTGCCGAAGACGCTGATCGGCAAGCTGTCCAGGAAGGCGGTCCTGGAAGAAGAAGCGGAGAGGGTGGCCGGCAATTCCGAATAGGAACGCTGCCGAACACCGTGATGATTTAGAACTGAATTGCGCGCGGGGCCGCCGGTCGAGGTCAGGCGCCGCCGCCATGAATTGCGGCAGAGTCCTCCGGAACCTCGCCGCGGCGGTCCATGCCGTAGTCGCGGATCACGGTCGCCACCCGCAGGCGATAATCGGAGAATACCTCCGACCGGCCGGCTGTTTGGGCCCGCCGGTGGGCTTCCATGTTGCGCCAATTCCGTACGGCCTGCTCGTCGCGCCAGAACGACAGGGACAGGATCCTGCCCGGCGAGGTCAGGCTCTCGAACCGCTCGATGGAGACGAACCCGTCGATCTCGTCCAACAACGGCCGAAGCTCGGCGGCGATGTCTAGATAGTGCTGTCGGCTTGCCTGCCTGGGCTCGACCTCGAAGATAACCGCGATCATGGCGTCTCCAATCTTGCATTCGGCGCTCGGCCGTCTCTCGCAGACCACCTATGGCGACAGACGGGCAGTGACGCTGAGCCACAAGCGGGCTCGACTCAGCCGTGGTTGGTTGCAGAATCCGACACACGGAGACTCTCAGACGACGTGACGCTGCCCCAGGGAAAATGCCACAAGGATCGTCGGGATGAATGTGGCGCTGAATCTGAATTGCTGCAACCGATCGGCATTCGAGGATCTTGAAAGGGATGAAAATTGAAACGACGACAGCTTCTCGCTTTCCTGTTCGCCATGGGCACGATGTCAGCGGCGGTGTTGAAGGCACCAACAGGCTTTGCCCGTGGCCACAGCCACGGTGGTCACTCGCACGAACATCATCATGGCAACAGATCGCATGATCATCATGTCGCCAGCAGCCATAGCCACGACAACGAAGGCCATTCCCAACACTATCATCACGATCACGACGATCACGACGAGCACCACCACAACTGCCGTAACCGTGAAAACGAATACAGTGAGCTGGAGTGCACCGATCACGGCGGCAAGTGGGAGTGATCACGCGACGCTGCTTCGTATGGTGGCGTGATCCACATTCGCAATGAGGCTCGTTTAAGGTTGCCGGGGTCCCAGATCGGCCCTTGGCCAACGCATGGCTGACCTCGCCTGAGGGCATGGGGCCCGACCGGGAGCAGCCTCGACTGTCCTCAATGTTCGGACCTGCAGCCGATGCATGATCGGGGCGATGCGCGCGGAAATGTCCGTGCATCGTCCAAGGGCGGCTGTGCAGCAATGCAGCAGTAGAAGCATGGCGACAGGCGGAAGACGCCATTCCGCGGACTTTCAACTTCGGCCAAGTGTCGGCGGGCTGGTCCCGCCAAGAACCTTGGGCAGGAAGGCCTTGTAGACTGGATTCCTCCGGCGATAGGATGGCGCTCGGAATCGCTATTGGGGTTTAACGGTCCATGACACGCACAGTTGCCGCTGTGACACTCTTCGCCGTGGCGTCCTTCGCCGCCCCGTCGCCCGCCGTCAGCCAGGATCTCTGCACCGGCTATGGTCCCCAGACGCCCCGCGATATCTCCAGTCCCGCTGGCGCCAACGCGCGGCTGTTCGCGACGGCTCCGGCTGCGAGCCGCATGAACCTCTGCAACCTGCACACCCACACCAACGCCGAGCACAGGGGACCGGGCTTCTCCGTTTCCGCCGGTGCCGGGGAGCACGGAGGCTGGCAGTGCAACGAGACGGCCTCTCTGACCGAGGCGGAACTCGCGGAGCCGGATGGAGATGCCACCTACGAGGGCGTCGAACCAGGCGACACCATCGAAGTGCACTGGGTCCACTCGTCCTGCGACGTCTCCCCGGGCGAGGGTCTCGGGTCCTGTCTCAGCGACGCCTGTGCCAACCCGCAGCTGCGCGTCGAGACCCAGGTCTTTCTGGTGGTCAACGATTCTAACGCGCTGGATTTTGCGGACTTCGCCTATGCCGGGAACGTGGTGGGTGGACTGCACCAGGCAAAATCACTTCCAAGCGGCACCGGGGCGCCGGTGGTCTTCGCCGGCTCTACGACCGGGCCAAGCTATACCGAGAGCAAGTGCTCGCCTTTCCAGGTCACCTGGAGTGTACGCCCCTCCTGCGCGAAGCTCGACATCAACTCACTCCACAGATGGGCGGCCGACGGCAACGTCTTCAACGAACACCACTCCCACGGCGTGCGCCAACTCGTTACGGCGCCGGAACTCCTGGCCCCGATCGAATAGGGTCCGGCCCGACCGGACTCTGTAAGCAAAATCGGGCAATCCCGATAGGCGCACAGCTCGGACATTGGCGTGCGACGCGAGAATATGGGCGGCTTCGGTGCAGAATCTGCATCGGGTTATGCCCTCAAGCGACACGCTGAACGGTTTCCGAGCACGGTGACGACCCCTTCGGGATTGGAGTCACTTGAGGGACAATGCCGATCCACCATGATCATTTTTTTGCGATTCAGCCGAATGACGCCGGGTGGCTGAAACCAGCCGCCCTTAACGCTCAGAGCCGATATTCCTTGCCAAGTATTGCGGCGGTACGGGTGGTGCCCCATTGACTTCAGGGTCGGAAATACGTACTTTCCGTTTACGTAAACGTAAAGTACGTGGAGCTGGTATTTGCCCTCAGATCAGACGGTTGCCGCGGTCGAGCGTACCGCCAAGACATTTACCATCAGCGAACTGGCCGCCGAGTTCGGTCTGACGCCCCGGACAATCCGGTTCTATGAGGATGAGGGCCTGGTATCGCCGGGCCGCTCCGGCATGAACCGCGTCTATTCGCGTCGCGACCGGGCCAGGCTGGAGCTGATATGCCGCGGCAAGCGACTTGGATTTTCGCTTGCCGACGTCAAGGAGTTCCTGGACCTTTACAACCGCGACCAGCGACAGATCGAGCAGATGAAATACGCCGCCGGACTGGCCCGGCAGCGGATCGAGGCGTTGGAAGTTCAACAGGAAGACGTCAAGCAGACGCTGATCGATCTGCGCGGGATCGAAAAAGAGATGGTCGAATACCTGCGCGGCCAAGGCGTGAAGCCCGATACGGACAAGCCGTAGGGCCGAACCAGACCCTGACACGCGGTGTGCCCTATCTGGCGCATCGCCCCATCCGACGGACCGGCCGATCCGATCGCCGCCGGTCAAACAGTCAAGGAGCCCGACCATGCAAAAGAACGTCGTCATTGCCGGCTACGTTCGCTCGCCGTTTCATCTCGCCAGGAAGGGCGAGCTCATCAAGGTTCGGCCTGACGATCTGGCCGCCCAGGTGGTGTCCGGCCTGGTCGAGAAGACCGGCGTCAATGTCGAAGACATCGAAGACCTGATCCTGGGCAACGCCTTTCCGGAGGGCGAGCAGGGCTTCAACGTTGCGCGCCTGATCGGGATGATCGCCGGCCTGCCGCAATCGGTCGCCGGGGTGACCATGAACCGCTTCTGCGGCTCGTCCATGCAGGCGATCCACACCGCGGCCGGCGCCATTCAGCTGGATGCCGGTGATGTATTCATCTGCGCCGGCGTCGAGAGTATGACCCGGGTACCGATGACCGGCTTCAACCCGATGCCGAATCCCGCACTGCACCAGGCCAAACCGGGCGCCTATATGTCGATGGGCGAGACCGCGGAGAATCTGGCGCGCAAATACCAGCTGACCCGCGAGCGCCAGGAGGCCTTCGCCGTCGAGAGCCAACGCAAGGCTGCCGAAGCGCAGGCCGGCGGCCGGTTCGACGACGAGATCATTCCGATCAAGGCCAATGGTCATATTGTCAGCAAGGACGGCACCATCCGGCCGGACACATCCGCCGAGGGGCTGGCCGAGCTGAAGCCGGCCTTCGATGCCGAGGGCACGGTCACAGCCGGCACCTCCTCGCCGCTGACCGACGGCGCGTCGGCGACCCTGGTGGCGTCCGAGGAGTACGCCAACGCGAACGGCCTGCCGATCATCGCCCGGATCAAATCCGTGGCCGTGGCCGGCTGCGATCCGACCATCATGGGCATCGGCCCGGTGGCCGCGACCAAGAAGGCGCTCGCCCGCGCCGGGCTGGAGGTCAAGGATCTCGACGTGATCGAGTCGAACGAGGCCTTCGCCGCCCAGGCCATGTCTGTCGCGACCGAGCTCGGCTTCGATGACAAGAAGGTCAATCTGGATGGCGGCGCACTGGCGATCGGCCATCCGCTGGGCGCCACCGGCGCCCGCATCACCGGCAAGGCGGCCAGCCTGCTGAAGCGCGAGGGCAAGCAGTTCGCCCTGTCCACCCAGTGCATCGGCGGCGGCCAGGGCATCGCCACCGTGCTCGAAGCCGTCTGAGCGGAGCGCGACCATGGCCATGGAAATCAAGAAGGCGGCGGTTATCGGCGCCGGCGTGATGGGCGGCGGCATTGCCGCCCATATCGCCAATGCGGGCATTCCCGTGACCCTGCTGGACATCGTCCCCGAGGGCGCTGAGAACCGCAATGTGGTCGCCGAGGGCGCGGTTCAGCGCATGCTGAAGATGCAGCCGGCACCCTTCATGTCGAAGCGCGCCGCCAAGCTGGTGACGACCGGCAATGTCGAGGATGACCTCGACTCGCTTTCGGATGCCGACTGGATCGTCGAAGCGGTGCTGGAGAACCCGAAGGTCAAGCAGGACCTCTACGCCAAGCTGGAGAAGATCAAGAAGAAGGGCGCGGTGGTCTCTTCGAATACATCGACCATCCCGCTGGCGATCCTGACCGAAGGCCGGAGCGATGCGTTCAAGGCCGAGTTCATGATCACCCATTTCTTCAACCCGCCGCGCTACATGCGGTTGTTGGAGATCGTGTCCAGCCCGGAGACCAGCGCCGATGCGGTCGCCGATATCAGCCATTTCGCCGATATCCGGCTGGGCAAGGGCATTGTCGACTGCAAGGACACGCCGGGCTTCATCGCCAACCGGATCGGCAATCACTGGATGACGATCGGCGTCAACGCTGCCTTCGATCTCGGCCTGACGGTGGAGGAGGCCGACGCGGTCGCTAGCCGCCCGATCGGAGTGCCCAAGACCGGCATCTTTGGGCTGATTGACCTGATCGGCCTGGATCTGATGCCGCATGTCGCCAAGAGCATGTCGGAGACCCTGCCCAAGGGCGACGCCTTCCACGGCATCTACAAATCCCAGCCGCTTATCGAGAAGATGATCGCGGAAGGCTCGATCGGCCGTAAGGGCAAGGGCGGCTTCTACCGGCTGGCCAAGGCCAATGGCAAGCGGGTAAAGGAATCCATCGACCTAGAGACCGGCGAGTACGCCCAATCCGTAAAGCCGAAGCTGGAGAGCGTCGGCAAGGCGCGCAAGGAAGGGCTCAGGGCACTGGTCGAGCATCCCGACCATACCGGGCAGTACGCCTGGCGCATGCTGGCCGAGACGCTGTCCTACAGTGCCGCGCTGGTGCCGGAGATCAGCGACACGATCACCGGCGTCGATGCTGCGATGCGGCTCGGCTACAACTGGAAATACGGTCCGTTCGAGCTGATCGACCAGCTCGGCGCCGATTGGTTCGCCGACAAGCTGGCGGAAGAGGGCAGGGATGTGCCGGCCCTTCTGGAAACCGCGCGCGGCAAATCCTTCTATCGCTTCGAGGACGGCAAGGCGCAGTACCTGACCGTTGACGGCGACTATGCCGATGTCGAGCGGCCGGACGGCGTATTGTCGCTGGAGGATATCAAGCGGGTGTCGGAGCCGCTGCTGAAGAACGGCTCGGCCTCGCTGTGGGATATCGGCGACGGGGTGACCTGCTTCGAGTTCACCTCGAAGATGAACGCGCTCGACGACCAGACCATGGTGCTGCTGGGCAAATCGATCGCACTGACGGCCAAGTCTCACACGGCGATGGTGATCTACAACGAGGGCACCAACTTCTCCGTCGGCGCCAATCTCGGCCTTGCGCTGTTCGCGCTGAACATCGCGATGTGGCCGCAGATCGAGCAGATGGTGAGAGGCGGTCAGGACACCTACAAGGCGCTGAAATATGCACCGTTCCCGGTGGTCGCAGCACCCTCGGGCATGGCATTGGGCGGCGGCTGCGAAATCCTGCTGCACTCCCACGCCGTACAGGCCCATGCCGAAAGCTATATCGGCTTGGTCGAGGTCGGGGTCGGGCTGGTGCCCGGCTGGGGCGGCTGCAAGGAAATGCTGTTGCGGGCCACGGATAACAAGCGGCGGCCGGGCGGACCGATGCCACCGATCAGCCAGACGTTCGAGACCATCGGCACGGCCAAGGTGGCGCGCTCGGCGGCCGAGGCCCAGGAACTGATGTTTCTTCGCCGGGAAGACGGCATCACCATGAACCGCGATCGCCTGCTGGCCGACGCAAAGGCGCGCGCGCTGGAGATGGCCGCCACCAAGGGCGGCTACCAGGCGCCGCAGCCGCCGGAAGAGATCCGCCTGCCGGGGCCGACGGCGCGCACCGCGCTGCAGATGGCGGTCGACGGTCTGGTGCTCGCCGGCAAGGCGACGCCTTATGACAAGGTGGTATCCGCCGCGTTGGCAGCGGTGCTTTCCGGCGGTGAAACCGACATCACCGAAGTGATGACCGAGGACGATCTGCTGCGGCTGGAACGCGAGCAGTTCATGGGGCTGGTTCGGCAGGCCGGCACCCTGGATCGCGTCGAGCACATGCTCGAAACCGGCAAGCCGCTGCGCAACTGATACCTGCAGGTTTGAGGAGGGTCACAGATGCCCGCATACACCGCTCCGCTCGAGGATATCCGCTTCGTCCTGCACGATCTGCTGGATGTCGGCCAATTGTCCGGCCTGCCTGGATATGAGGACGCCACGCCGGACCTGATCGACGCGGTCCTGGAGGAGGCGGCCAAGGTCGCCCAGAACGAGCTCTTCCCCCTCAATCGATCGGGCGACGAGGAAGGCTGCACTTTCGAGAACGGTGTCGTACGTACGCCCAAGGGCTTCAAGGAAGCGTACGATACATTCATTGAGGGAGGCTGGACCGGCATCTCCTGCGATCCGGAATTCGGCGGTCAGGGGCTGCCGAAAGTGCTGAATTTCGTGATGGAAGAGCTGATGTGCTCCGCCAATTTGTCATTCGCCATGTATCCAGGCTTGTCACACGGCGCGTACAACGCGATTGAGGAGTACGGTACGGACGAGCAGAAACAGACCTATCTGCCCAAGCTGGTGGACGGCACCTGGTCCGGCACCATGTGTCTGACCGAGCCCCATTGCGGCACGGATCTCGGGCTGATCCGCACCAAGGCGGAGCCTGTCGATGACGGCTCCTACAAGATCACCGGCACCAAGATCTTCATATCCGCCGGCGAGCACGACCTGACCCAGAACATCGTGCATCTGGTGCTGGCCAAACTTCCGGACAGCCCTCCCGGCATTCGCGGCATCAGCCTGTTCCTGGTGCCGAAATTCCTGCCCAAGGACGAGAACGGCGAACTGGTGCCGGGAATGCGCAACGGGGTCGCCTGCGGCTCGATCGAGCACAAGATGGGCATCAAGGCGTCCTCGACCTGCGTGATGAACTTCGACGAAGCCACCGGCTGGCTGGTCGGCGAAGAGCACAAGGGCATGCGGGCGATGTTCGTGATGATGAACGCCGCCCGGCTGGCTGTCGGCATCCAGGGGCTGGGATTGGCCGAGGTCAGCTATCAGAACGCCCGCGATTACGCCAAGGACCGGCTGCAGGGCCGCGCGCTGACCGGAGCGAAATTCCCCGACAAACCGGCCGACCCGATCATTGTGCATCCGGATGTGCGCAAGAACCTGCTGACCCTGAAGGCGTTCAACGAAGGTGCGCGCGCATTGGCCTATTGGGTCGGGTTGCAGATCGATCTGCTGACCAAGCATTCCGACCCGCAGGTGCGCCAGGAGGCCGACGATCTCGTGGCGCTGATGACGCCGATCATCAAGGCCTACTTCACCGATATGGGCTATTCCGGCGCCACAGCCGGAATGCAGGTTCTGGGCGGCCACGGCTATATCCGCGAATGGGGGCTGGAGCAGTATGTCCGCGATGCCCGCATCGCCCAGATCTACGAGGGCGCCAACGGCATCCAGGCGCTTGATCTTGTCGGTCGCAAGCTGCCGCAGAACATGGGCCGGCTGCTGCGGCGGTTCTTCCACCCTGTCGACAGCTTCCTGCGGGAGCATCTCGAAGATCAGGAGATGTCGGAATTCGTCCTGCCGCTGATGAAGGCCTTCGGCCGGCTGCAGCAGGCGACCGCGATTGTCGCACAGAAGGGTCTGAAGAACCCGGAGGAGGCCGGCGCCGCGTCGACCGATTATTTGCGCCTGTTCGCCCTGGTCGCCATGGGCTACATGTGGGCGCGGATGGTCAAGGTGGCGCGGACCAAGGCGTCGGATGCCAACGGCAACGCCGCCTTCTATGACAACAAGGTCAAGACGGCGCGATTCTTCTTCCAGCGCATGCTTCCCGAGTCCGGCAGCCTGTTCAGCCAGATCATGGCTGGCGGGTCGTCCCTGATGGATCTTGATATCGACGCGTTTTAATGCCGCTGACGCCGCCTCCTCGGCTTGCCGGGCGGCGGCGTTGTCGTTTCCATCCGAAATCCCCCTGCGGATTGGAATGCCGCCGATGAACCTCTACCTCCGACTCATCAAGGTCGTCTTGGCCGCCATCTTCGGCCGGTCCATTGAGTCCCTTGGCGAGTCGGCGATCACGCTCAGGGTGTGGCCGAACGACCTGGACGCCAATCTGCACATGAACAACGGCCGTTACTTGACCCTGATGGATCTCGGCCGCTTTGACCTGATGATCCGTGGTGGTCTGCTCCGCACGGTCTTTCGCGAGCGCTGGATGCCGGTGGCGGCGGCGGCAACGATCCGCTTCCGACGCTCGCTGGACCCGTTCCAGCGGTTCCGCCTGCGAACCAAAGTGCTCGGCTGGGATGCCAAGAACGTGATCATGGAACAGGTTTTCGAGACCCTGGACGGGCACATCGCGGCCCGGGCCCTGGTCCGCGGCGTGTTTCGCCGCAAGGGCGGCACGGTTCCGACCAGCGAGATCGCCGCAGCAGCGGGATGGTCACCCCGGTCACCGGACCTGCCGGAGCGAGCCACCGCCTGGCTCGCCGCCGAGGATGGTTTGAGTGAGCGCCGACTGTCGGAGGCCGCGGCCTAAATCCAATCTGTCGTCGCCGAGGCTCCGGCTCAAGGTAGCCCCCCGCCCTCGAGGGTGCCTGAGCGTTGCCGATTAACGTTTTTTCAGGCCAGCCCCGCATATGGTCATCACTCGTCGGATCCTAGGGGGCCAGAGATGCCGGTTATTGCCAGTGCGGCCGCGCGAGCGTTGCATAAATTCGAACCGGGCCGACTGGGTCTCTTCAGCGGCACATTCCTGATCGCCTTCACGCTGTTGTCGTTCGAAGTGTCGACCGTCCGAACGATCACTTTCACCCTCGGACCCAGCTTCGTCTACTTCGCCATTGCACTTGCAATGTTGGGGCTGAGCGCGGCCGGCTCGCTTCTCAGCGTGATCGATCTCGAACCGCTGCGCCGACGGCGGGAGCAGTTCCTGTTCTGGACTTGCCTGGCCATCGCATTGCTGCTGCTTGCCACCCATTTACTGGCCGCGTCGGAGAAGGCCGACCACAACGCGGCCGTGGAGGCCGCGGGGCGCATCGGCGGCATTACGGCGATCGCCAAGGAACTGGTGGAACTCGGGCTGTCGGAGGCGCTGACAATCGGTGCCGTTCTCAGCCTGCCGTATTTCCTGTTCGGCGCACTGCTCGCCTTTCTGTTCGCGACGACCGGGCAAGACATCTATGGCCGCCTTTATGCGGCCGACCTGATCGGTGCCGCCATCGGCAGCATTGCCGCAATCGTGGCTATGGAGACCACCGGGTACGCTGCCTCCGTCACCGGGCCCTCTGTCGTCGCGGCGCTGGCTGGCACCGCATATGTGGCTCGGCACAGTCGGCGGTTGGCGTTGTTCGGTTTGGCATCGGCTCTGGTATTGGCGGTGTTGCCGGCCATCGACAAATATGCGGAGGCCATCGAGCCACCGGCCGATCGTCATTATCTCGCGCGCGATTATCACTACGAGCGCGAATTGCGAGAGGTCTGGCGCGGATGGAACAGCTATTCCCGTGTCGGCGCCATCGATTATCTCGACGACCGGCGCTACCGGTACGACCAGATGTCGCTCAACAATGGCGACGGCATCGCGACCCTATACACATATGATCCTGATGACGGTGTCGCCGAACGGCATCTGGCGGCAGTCCCGGCGCTGCTGCTCGATCCTCCGCGGGATGCTCTGGTGTTTCTCGCGGGTGCCGGTGCCGATCTGCTGAGCCTTCATGAGAACGCACCTGATTATACCCGGGCCATCGGCGTCGAGTTGAACAGCATGCTGGTGGAGGGTGCCCTCGACATGCCGCGCTATCGCCTGCGCGAGCTGCTGGCCCATGACAATGTCACGCTGGAGATTGCCGAAGGCCGCACGTTCCTGGAGCGTGATACGGGCCGTTACGATGTCATCATATTCTCATGGAGCGGGGCGACCGCCGCCTACTACGCTGGCGCACTCGCCGGTACCACGCAGTTCCTTTTCACCGAGGAAAGCCTGTCCGCCGCGCTCGACCGGCTCAAGCCCGGCGGATACCTGGTCATCCTTCAAATCAACAAGGTCCACGTGATGGCGATGCTGCGACGTTACATGGCGTCGCGCGGGCTTGCCGGTCCGGAGGATGCCGCCGTCGTGCTGTTTCGTCCCGATGACCCGGAAAAGGGATGGGATCGGACCTGGGACGACAATCCGATGCTGATCAAACCGGATGGCTGGACAGCGGAAGAGGTTGCGCGGCTGCGCGACAACGGTTTGGCGGAAGGGCTGCATGTCGCCTATGCGCCCGGATTGCCTAGCCATCCCGACTACGTGGTCTACGAGCGGTTGCTGCGGGCCGCGGATGTCGAGGCCGAACTCGAGACACTGAGGGCCGAAACCGGTCTGCGCTTTGGCGAATTGACCGACGACCGGCCCTATCATCTCGACCTGTTCCTCACCGAACACTATTGGAGCGGCGCGTTCTGGTCGCGGCTGATATCCGGTGACATCCGCTGGCACGAGGCGGCGCAGATGGCGCGGCTGGCTCTCGTCGCCGCTGTTTCGATGGCGGCAGCGGTACTGGTGCTCGGACCGCTGGCATTCCGCCGCGGCCCCCGGGCCGGTTCCAATGCCGGGTCCCACCTCGGATTCTTCTTCTGCCTCGGCAGCGGCTTCATGATCCTCGAGATCCTGCTGATGCAGAAGGGCGGCCTTCTGTTTGGCAATCCGGGCCTGACGATTGCCATCGTGCTGGCCGCCATCATCCTGTTCACCGGCATTGGCAGCTTGATCAGCGGCCGTACCTTCGCCCGTGGCTTTTCGTTCCGGCTGGTGGTGGCAGGCATCATCGCCTATGGGCTGACGCTGTATTTCGGCCTTGATACCCTGCTCTACGCGTTGCTCGGCTGGTCGACCATCGCGAAGTCGCTGGCGCTGATCGCAATCATCGCGCCCGGCGCGCTGCTGATGGGGCATTTGTTCCCGCAGGGTTTGGCGGCGGCACGGCGCGACGATCCGGCCCTTGTGCCCTGGGCCTGGGGTATCAATGGCGCCACCGGTACCGTGGCGGCAGGGCTCACGCCACTATTGACCCAGGCCTGGGGTTTCAATGTCCTGATTCTGATCGGCACCGCGATCTATGCTGCGATCCTTCTACTGCCGGCGTATCGGCGCCGGTCGAGCGCGGGCGACTTGGCTGATGGTGCGGCGCTGGCGCCTGCCGAATAGGCGGCGCCGTGCTGCCCGCTACCGCCGCTGGTACTGGGCCGCGCCGAACATCATTTCTCGTGCCTTCTCATCGATCGGGCCCTCCTTGCGCCGATCGGCCAGGACCAGCAGGCCGCGCTGCACCGCCGGCCGGGCGTCGATCGCCTGGAACCAGCGCTTGACGTTGGGATACTCGTCGAAGGAATGGCCCTGGCGCTCGATGCTGCGGGTCCACGGGAAGGTGGCGATGTCGGCGATCGTGTAAGCGCCACCGCCCAGGTATTCGCTCTCGGCCAGGCGTCTGTCCATCACGCCGTAAAGCCGCCCCGCCTCATTGGTATAGCGCTCGACGGCGTAGTCGAGCTTCTCCGGCGCATAGACGCGGAAATGGTGCGCCTGGCCGAACATCGGTCCGACGCCGCCCATCTGGAACATCAGCCACTGAATCGTGTCGTATCGCACCGGGTGTTCCTGAGGCCAGAACCGTCCGGTCTTCTCGGCCAGATACATCAGGATGGCGCCACTTTCGAACAAGGAATATGGCTGACCGCCCGGGCCGTCGCGGTCGACGATGGCCGGCATCTTGTTGTTCGGGCTGATCGTGAGGAATTCCGGCTTGAACTGGTCGCCGCTACCGATGTCGACGGCATGAACCTCGTAGGGCAGCCCGACCTCCTCCAGCATGATGGAGACCTTGAAACCATTCGGGGTCGGCCAAGTGTGCAGGTCGATCATCGGGGAACCTCCATGGCTGGATCGCAAGCTCGGTTCCGTCTTCTATCGCGCGGCCTCTGTGGATGGAAGGGAGCCCGCCGAGAATTCCGGCGTCGAACCTGGAAACATGATGCTACCGTAGCGTAGGTTGGGGGAACGACCTGATTCGGCTTATGATGCCGTACCGCTTGCGCAGGCGGTGGGTATCGAAGCGCTACCGAATGAGCAAGGGCCGCTGTTCGATGACGTTGCCACGGATCAATGTTGCTACCTGCCAATTCGTCATCTCCGCCGACATCCGTTCGAATTCCGCCAGGATCTGCACCCTGATTGCCCGTGCTGCCGAACAGGGCGCCCACATCGTTCACCTGCCTGAAGCCGCCCTGTCTGGCTACGCCGGCGCCCATTTCCAGGGTTGGGAGAGTTTCGACTGGCAAATGCTGCTAGATGCCCAGGACGCCATTGCCAGCGCCTGCCGGCGCAATGGAGTCTGGGCTGTTTTCGGCACCACCCATCACGTGATCGACGCCGACAGGCACCACAACGCGGTGGTCGTCATCGGCGCCGATGGCCGAGTCCATGGGCGTTACGACAAACGTCGTTGCTCGGTACGCGATCTGGAGAGTTACCAGCCGGGCGCCCGTCCGTTCGTCTTCGAGGTCGACGGCGTACGGTGCGGGGTGCTGGTCTGCCTGGAATGGTCGTTTCCGGAACTCTGGAGCGAATATGCCGCGGCTGGCGTCGATCTCATCCTGTTGTCGGCTTATGGTGCCGGGGCGGAAGGTGACACGCTGCATACCCATGTCATACCGCCGACACTGCAGGGCCATGCGTTCACCAATTGCCTCTTCATCAGCGCCAGCAATGCCTGCGACCGAATCCAGGCCTTTCCCAGTATGTGGGTCCGCCGCAGCGGCCGGGCAGGCGAACGCTGCAGGCGCAACATGCCTGGTATGACGCTCAACGCCATACTCGACGAGCCGGAGAAGGACGAACTGTACCGCCGCATCCGTCGATTCCGGACCGCGGCCGCCGATGGCAGCCTATACGACCGCACTCACCCGCAGGTAAGCCGACCCCGGGCCGTCGCAGCGCCTGAGGGACGGCAATCACAGCGCCGGGCTCCGTCACACCAAGTCGATGCCCAGCATCCGCATGGCATAGACAGCCGTGCCGGCATGGATGCCGAGCACCAGGGCGTAGCTGACGCCGATTATTGCCAGCGTCGCTCCGCCCATCGGGCGTGCCGTCTGGCCGCCTTCGCCCAGATGCCAGGCCTGCATCGCGCCCAGCGCAAGGACCGCGGCGAGGATGTAGTCACCCAGCAACCCAAAACTCACGATGCCGGCGGCGGCCAGCCCAAGCAGGATCGGCCGAGCGCGGCGGGCACCGGTGGACTCGATGAGACTGCGCAGCACGTGGCCGCCATCAAGCGGTAACACCGGCAGCAACTGGAGGGCATTGAGGAGCGCGACGATTAGAGCGAGCGCCAGCAGGCTGCTTCCATTCGGCATCTGCGCCTGGACCTGCATTGCGACTTTCGCCGACTTCGCCATCTCGGGCAGGCCAAGCGCCATCGCGCCTCCCAGCAGCGCAAGGCACGGCAACAGACTCAACCCGGGTCCGGCGAGCGCGACCAAGGCGCCATCGAACTGCGTCTTGTAGGGATGATTTGGGACCGCGACGCCGCCGAAGAACGGCACCAGCATGATGCGCGGCCTGGGCTGGCCGCTTATGCGCATCGCTATCCAGTGCCCGAATTCGTGGATCACGATCGCGACCGAGAGGATGAGAGCGAAGACCAACCCGAACAGATATGTGAAACTGCCTACGGCAAGAGCCGTCAGCGCAAGGCTTCTCCATGGAGATCGGCTGGATTGCGGTACCGATGTGCCGCGACCGGTTTCGCAGAACGTCTTGAGTGAGTCCATGTACTGGTTGAAACGGTTGCGCCTTGTCCGGTATTGCCCCAGCGTCTCGGTTTCGCCGCGCCAGGTCATGGTCGCCACGGTGCCGTCCGGCGTCTCCGTCAGCCGCATTTCCTCGACATTGTCTTCGCCGGAAGGCGGCGGCTGACCATCGACGTCGATGCAGCGGACGGCCACGCGCTCCGGGCGCTCGGATACCAAGGTTTCGAGCTGAGTGGAGGAGTGGTGGGTGCCATTGCGGTCGCTTGCGTCGCAGACGTATTCGGTGATCTGCGGATCGGTGCTCACCGTTCTGGACGACACCAGCGTGTCGTGAAAGGCCGCACTCAGCGGGTTGTCCAGATCGGTGACGTAGCAGTCCCAGATGTGTTCGCGCGACGCGGCGATCCGGCGCTGGATGACGATCTCGCGAAAGCGGCGATAAGGCCACATCTGCAAGATCGCGCCGACGACGATCGCAACGACGACCCCCGTCCATATGAAGAGTTTGACCTGCCCGTCCATCCACCGGCTCCGCCGCCGCGCATTATGCGAATGCAACAGTGCCTAGTTTGACTTAACGGGCTGTAAATCAGCCTCAGCGATACCCGCAAGGATTGCCGGCGAAAAGCGGTCAAGGGCGGATTAACCCAGCGCTTCCTCCAGTTCCGGGACCGCCTTGAACAGGTCGGCCACCAGGCCGTAATCCGCAACCTGGAAGATCGGCGCCTCTTCATCCTTGTTGATGGCGACGATGACCTTGCTGTCCTTCATGCCGGCCAGATGCTGGATGGCGCCGGAGATCCCGACCGCGATGTAAAGGTCGGGGGCGACGACCTTGCCGGTCTGGCCGACCTGGTAGTCATTCGGCACGAAGCCGGCATCGACCGCGGCACGGCTGGCGCCGATGGCGGCGCCCAGCTTGTCGGCGACCTTCTCCAGCAGGGCGAAATTCTCGCCGGAGCCCATGCCGCGGCCGCCTGAGATGACGATCTTGGCCGAGGTCAGCTCTGGCCGCTCGCTTTCGCTCAGCTCCTCGCCGACGAAGCGCGACAGCCCGGCATCGCCGCCGCCCGATACGCTCTCGGTGGCGCCGCTGCCGCCGGCTTCCGCGGCGGCGTCGAAGGCCGTCGTGCGGACCGTAATCACCTTGACCGGGTCGGCGGATTGCACCGTGGAGATGGCATTGCCGGCATAGATCGGCCGCACGAAGGTGTCGGGAGATTCGACGCCAATGATGTCGGAGATCTGCTGCACGTCCAGCAGGGCCGCGACCCGCGGCAGCAGGTTTTTGCCGTTGCTGGTGGCCGGCGCCAGCACATGGCCGTAATTCTTGGCCAGTTCGACGACCAGCGGCGCCAGGTTCTCGGCCAGTTGGTGTTCCAACTCGGCCCCGTCGGCGATCAACGCCTTGGCGACGCCGGCCACGTTGGCGGCGGCATCGGCGGCCGCGGAACAACCGCTGCCGGCGACCAGGACGTGGATATCGCCGCCGATGGCGGCCGCCGCGGTTATCGCGTGCAGGGTGGCCGGCTTCAGCGTCGCATTGTCGTGCTCGGCGATGACGAGGATGCTCATGGTGTTCGGATTCCCGGAATTCTGCGCCTGAGGGCGCTTAGATGACCTTGGCTTCGTTCTTCAGCTTCTCGACCAGCTCGGTGACACTCTCGACCTTCACGCCGCCGCCGCGTTTCGGCGGCTCTACCACCTTCAGCGTCGTCAGGCGGGGGGACGTATCGACCCCGAGGTCGGCCGGGGCCATCTGCTCGATCGGCTTCTTCTTGGCTTTCATGATGTTCGGCAGGCTGGCATAGCGCGGCTCGTTGAGGCGCAGATCGACGGTGATGATCGCCGGCAGCTTCAACCAGATCGTCTCAAGCCCGCCATCGACCTCCCGGGTGACGTTCAGTCCGCCATCGGCCGCCGCCAGCTTCGAGGCGAACGTGCCCTGGGGCCATCCCATCAGGGCCGCCAGCATCTGACCGGTCTGGTTGGCGTCGTCGTCGATCGCCTGCTTGCCCATGATGACCAGCCCGGGCTCCTCCTTGTCGACAAGGGCCTTCAGCATCTTGGCGACGGCAAGCGGCTGCAGCTCGTCATCGGTCAGCACATGGATGCCGCGATCGGCGCCCATGGCCAGCGCCGTACGGATGGTCTCCTGACATTGCTGCATGCCCATGGAGACGGCGACGATCTCTGTCGCGGTGCCAGCCTCCTTCATACGGATTGCCTCTTCCACGGCAATCTCGTCGAACGGGTTCATCGACATCTTCACATTGGCCAGATCGACGCCCGACCCGTCGGCCTTGACGCGCACCTTGACGTTGTAGTCGATCACCCGCTTGACGGGGACCAGGATCTTCATCGTGTCCGCTCCTCCGAGTACATGTCCCGGCAAGGCAAATGACGGCGACCGGGAGCCGCGATTTATCTAGTTTACGTTTACGTAAACGTCAAGTTTGCCCATACCGTAGGATCCCGCGAACGCGGCCGGTAGGACGGCGAGACAATGTGGCCGTAAACGGCCCGCTGTCAATGAGGCGAAACGCGATTTGTGGGACCGATTGGGGCGTCTACCGCAGATACCGAATCCAGCGCCACAGGTTCAGCAGCGAGACCAGTGATGACGAGACGTAGGTAAACGCGGCGGCGCGTAGCAGGCGCCGGGCGGCGGGAAGGTCTTTCTCCGCCAGATAGCCGCCGCGCTCGAGAATCGGCAGGGCGCGATTGAAGCTGGCGTCGAATTCGACCGGCAGGGTGACCAGATGCACGACGACGGCACTGGCCATGGTCACGATGCCGGCACCGATCTGAAGCAGGATCAGCGACGGCGATCGTAGCAGGCCTGCAACCACCGGCGTGGCGAGCAGGATGATCGAGCCGGTGCGTTGAAGCGTGTGGGTCGATTTGATCAAACGGGTGCGGGTGCGCAGCGGGCCGTAATCGTCCCGATCCTGCAATGCGTGGCCGAACTCATGCGCCGCCACCGCGACGGCGGTCAACGACCGACCGTCATGATTGCCGCGGGTCAGCCGCAATGCCTTCTTGCCCGGATCGTAGTGATCGCCCAGATCGGTGACCTCGACCGCCACCTCGGCAAGTCCGGCTTCGTCCAACAGGTGACGCGCCAACTCGCCGCCGGTGCCCGGGAAATCCGGTCGGTCGTGTGCGTTCGACGACATCACGAACTTCGTCCAGGCGGCCGGCCCGAACACCACCAGCAGGATGATGGCTATGACGATCAGAATTGGCATCTGATCATTTTAGATGGCGATGAATGAACGTCCCGGCAACACTCCCGCTGCGGCTCAATCGATCTCGCTGCCGAAGGCGAGTTCGTAGCCGTCCGGATCGCGCAGGCGGAACTCGGCGAGGCCATAGTCTTCGATCGACACGTCGCCCACCTCGATGCCGCTGTCCTTCAGCCTCCGGTGCAGGTCCGGAGCGGAGTCGACGTAGAAATAGAACACCGTCTCACCATAGGACGGACGCTCCTGGCGGGCGGCGCTGTCGGACCGGCCGGACCGATTGATCATCAGCGTGATGTCGCCGTGGCGCAGCGCTGCCCAGCCGACCGAGCCGTCGAAATCGGCTTGCCGCACGATTTCGAACTGAAGCGCTTCGACATAAAACCGGATGCTGCGCTCTGCGTCCTCGACATTGAGCAGCGGGGCCAGGGCGTTGAGCCTCATGTCGTCTCCCGATCGGCACGTGTTGCTGTTCGAAACCCGCTAGTTCTGTTCCGGCTGCGCGACGAAAGCCAGGCAGGAGTCGATCATACGAACGCATTCGCCATAGCGACCGGCACGATTGGTATTGTAGACCAGCGCCGCCACGCGGCCCTCCTCCAGGGTGAAAGTCGCCTCGCAGATCTCCGACTGCACCTCGGTCGCCAGCGGTACGCTGAGGCCGGTGCCGACCCGCCCGCTGTCGGCAAATACGCCAACCGTCGAACCACCTCTGCCGTACAACCGGTTGCTCTCGTAGGTGAAGAATTCGGCGGAGGCCTCGGTTCGGGAACGGTCCGGCACGCCGGCGCAGCTCAGCAGCTGGGCCTTCGGCATGCCGATCAGGGCCTGCTGCGCCAGCTGCGCTCGCTCGCTCTGGGGGCTGGCGCAGGCGCACAGCACCGCCGTCATGACGAGAGTGATCGTACGCATCCGGGCCGGTTTCATGGCGCGCATCCTAGGCCACCCGGCCCCGGCCCGCCAGCCGGTTGGGCGACAAGGTCGCAGCGGTGATTCCGCGCTCGGCGACGTCGTCCGGCACCGCCCGCCGGGTGGCCAGAGCGGCGGCCAGTCTGGCGATCGCCGGGCTGGTCTGGATCCCGTAGCCGCCCTGGCCGGCGAGCCAGAAGAAGCCCTCGATCCGATTGTCCCAGCCGACCACCGGCAGCCCATCCTCCACGAAACTGCGCAGGCCGGCCCAACGATTGACCAGCCGCCGGGCGGAGAGCGTCGTGGCGCGCTCGACCCGGTCGATGGCGATGGCGATGTCCAATTCGTCGGGCTGCACATCGCAGGGTGGCATCGGCGTCTCATCCGCCGGGGAGGCGAGGAAACGGCCGGATTCCGGCTTCACATAGAACGTCTCGTCCACGTCCACGATCATCGGCCAGCCGTCCGCGTCGACCGGCGTGCTCGGCTCGAAGACGACCGCGGTGCGGCGTTTCGGAACCAGTCCGATCGGTGCCGCGCCGGCCATGGCGGCGACGATGTCGGCCCAGGCGCCGGCGGCGTTCACGATGGTGTTCGCCTGGATCGGGCCGGCCGCGGTATCCGCCCGCCAGCCGCCGGTCTCGCGGCTCAGCCCACGCAGCTCGGCGTCGGTGACCAGCCGGCCGCCGCGCGCCTTGAACTGCCGCAGAAAGCCGGAATGCAGGGCGTGAACATCGATCTCCGTGGCCGCCGGCTCCAGCACCGCGCCGATGATGTAGTCCGGGCGCAGGATGGGCGCCATGGCGCAGGCCTGGTCACGGTCCAGCCTCCGCCCGCCCTCGGCTTCCTGCGCGACAGCCCCGGCGCGATCGAGAGAGCCCGCCTGGTCCTCCCGTCCGATCAGCAGGATGCCGCGCGGGCCAAGAATGCGATCATCGGTGAAGCCGGTCGGCGGCTCGGCCAGGAACGCCCGGCTGGCGGCCGTCAGGGCAGCGGATTTCCGGCGGCCCGTAGGTCTCGGTGAACATGGCCGCCGACCGGCCGGTGCTGTGATAGCCGGGCTGCTCCTCGCCCTCGATCAGCACCACCGTACCGTGGGCGGCCAGTTCAGCGGCCGCCGAGGCACCGGCGATGCCGGCACCGACGACCAGGATATCCGCCTCGAGCATTGTCGGTCAGAGCGCCGCGCTGATGGCACCGGCGATCTCGTCTGGCGCCGTGTTGTATGGGAAGACCGCGATATTGCCGCCATCCGGCGCCATCAGATAGGTGAAGGACGAATGGTCCATCAGATAGTAATCGGGATCTTCGGTATCGACCTTGGCATAGAAGGCCCGATAGACGCGGGCCGTTTCGGCGATCTGCTCAGGCGTCCCGGTCAGGCCGACGATCTCGGGGTGGAACAGCGCGACGTAATCAGCCATGGCGTCCGGCGTATCGCGCTCCGGGTCGATGGTGATGAACAGCGGCTGCACCTTCGCCATCTCCGCCTCGCTCAGCAAGTCCAGCGCGGAAGCCATGCGGGCCAGTTCGGTCGGGCAGACATCCGGGCAGAAGGTATAGCCGAAGAAGATCAGCAGGTGGCGGTCGCCGAAGCTCCGCTCGGTCACCTCGGCGCCGGTGTGGTCGACCAGTTGGAACGGACCGCCGACCTCCACCGCGCTGGCGATCCGCGACAGCCCGCCGCCGCCGCGCCGCGACAGTTCCTGGTTCACCAGCCAGAGCGCAAATCCCGCCAGGATCACCAGCCCGACACTGCACAGGATCAGAATTCGGTTCAGCGCACTTTGGGTCAATGCGATGTCTCCGCTTTCGGTCTCGCCATCGATATAGGCGAAGTGACCGGCCATCGGAAGGGCTGCCGGATCGCGTCACATGCTATTCTGCCGGTTGTCGATCCATCGGACACGGACACGGGATGCCGAAGCGATTCAAGCCCATATCAGGCGAGAGGCAGCCGCCCAGGACACTCGGCCGCCCGGCCGCCTCGGCCGAGACTGACAGCGAAAGCGGTGATGAGGGTGCGCATGGCCGCGACAAGGACCTCTTCGCGCTCAACGTCATGCGCGAGCGCGGCTTGATCAGCGAGGAGGAATTTCAGCGGCGCAAGGATCAGATTGAGGGCCGCGGCGGCGGCTAGCAGACATTCTCCGGTTCGCAGATCCGATTCCATCGACGAACTTTCGTCAGTGATCTTGCCGTTGCCGGGGCCGAGTGCGATAGGATCGGCAGTTTCATATTGGGATTTCGCAGCATGACCATCCAGCACCCGTATCTGCTCTTTCTCGGCGACGCGCCGGATCAACTGGCGGCGAAGACCGGCAATGGTGTTGCCATGTGGCGGCGGGAGTGGTGTCTGGGCCAACTGCGATATCCGGACTGTCAGGCCGATCTCGGATTGCCGGACATGACCCTGGAAGAGGCCGCCGAGGCGGGTGTGAAGACCCTGGTGATCGGCGTGGCCAATCGCGGCGGCAGGATCCTGCCGTCCTGGCAGGATTCGATGATCCGGGCACTGCAATTGGGCATGGATATCGCCAGCGGACTGCATCACAAGGTCGCCGATCTGCCGGCGGTGGCCGAGGTCGCGAAGCTGGAGGGCCGGCATCTGTTCGATGTCCGCCATCCGCCGGCGGACCTGGAGATCGGATCCGGTGAGCCGCGGCCCGGCAAGCGGCTGCTGACGGTCGGCACCGACTGCTCGGTCGGCAAGATGTTCACCTCGCTGGCCCTGGAGCGCGAGATGCGGGCGCGCGGTCTCAAGGCGGATTTCCGGGCCACCGGCCAGACCGGCATCCTGATCGCCGGCGAGGGCATCTCGGTTGATGCCGTGGTGGCGGACTTCATCTCCGGCGCGACCGAGAGCCTGTCACCTGCCAACGATCTCGATCATTGGGATCTGGTCGAGGGCCAGGGCTCGCTGTTCCACGCATCTTTCGCCGGCGTCTCGATGGGGTTGCTGCACGGATCGCAGGCCGATGCGCTTGTGCTGTGCCACGAGCCCAGTCGGCCGCATATGCGCGGCCTTCCCCATCATCCGCTGCCGGATATCGCCGAGTGCATGGCGCTCAACGAGCGCTGCGCGCGGTTGACCAATCCGGATGCCCGATTTGTCGGTATCGCCTGCAACACTGCCGGAATGAGCGAGGCGACCGCGCATCAGGTGCTGGCCGATCTGGAAGAACAGCACGGCCTGCCGGCGGTCGACCCGGTGCGCACCGGGGTCGGGCCGATCGTCGACCGGCTGCTGGCCTGACCGCGCATCCATGCCAAGACAACTGACGGTCCTGCGCGAAAACTGGCCGCTGGCCGGTGTCTTCACCATCGCCCGCGGCAGCCGCACCGAGGCGAGGGTCCTGGTGGCAGAGATCCGCAACGGCAACGCGGTCGGGCGGGGCGAATGCGTGCCATACGCCCGGTATGGCGAGAGCCTGGACGGCGTGGCGGCACAGATCGCCGGGGTGGCGCCCGATATAGAGAAGGGCGCCGGTCGCGACTGGCTGCAAACCGCCATGCCCGCCGGGGCGGCGCGCAACGCCCTGGATTGCGCGCTGTGGGATCTGGAGGCCAAGCAGGCCGGCCGGCCGGTATGGGATCTGGCCGGGCTGGCCGAGCCGGGGCCGGTGACGACCGCCTACACCATCAGCCTCGACGCACCGGACAAGATGGCCGAGTCGGCGCGGGCGCAATCCCGTCGGCCGCTGCTGAAGCTGAAATTGACCGGCGAGGGCGATCTGGAGCGGCTGCGTGCGATCCGCGCGGCCGCGCCTGACTGCCGGTTGATCGTAGACGCCAACGAAGCCTGGAGCCCGGACGATCTGATTGAACTTCCGGCCAAGCTGGCCCGCTTGGGTGTCGAGATGATCGAGCAGCCGCTTCCCGCCGATGACGACGATGCGCTGCTCGGCATCACCAGCCCGATTGCCATCTGCGCCGATGAGAGCTGCCATGACAGCGGCTCTCTGTCGCGGCTCGCCGGCAAATACGACATGGTCAATATCAAGCTCGACAAGACCGGGGGCCTGACCGAGGCTCTCAAGCTGCGCGGCGAGGCCGAGCGGGCCGGTTTCGCAATCATGGTCGGGTGCATGGTCGGCACCTCGCTCGCCATGGCGCCGGCCATGCTGGTTGCCCAGGAGGCGGCGCTGGTCGATCTCGACGGTCCGCTCTGGATGAGCCGGGATCGCGACCCCGGCCTGGAGATAACCGGGTCGGAGATAACTGCCGGCCCGGCCCGAGCTTTGGGGTTGATGGGGCAAGGCTCGACGGCCAGATAGAGTCCGTAGGTGACGGCCCGGTCGGTCGAAGGCGCCGCCGACCGTCCGGAAACAAAGCAATACGAACATTCGACGGAACCCGGAGGCGTTTGGGATGAGCAGCATCGCAGTTGCCGGCGCGCCGTCATCGACGCCGGCGGACATGTGGTCGGCGTCGCCGGTGATCGAGTGGTTGATCCTGGAAGGCTGGCGCATCGAATCGATTCCCGACCTGCTGGAAGCGCTTGCCCTCCGGCTTTGCGATGACGGCGTGCCATTGTGGCGGCTGTTCTGCCTGGTACCGACCTTGCACCCCATCTATATCGGCAGTGGCCATCTGTGGAAGCGTGGCGATCCGGAGATGTTCCAGGGTTACGGCGAACACAGGGCGCGAAACAATCCGGAATTTCTCGACAACCCGATGAAGCTGATCATGGTCGACGGCTTCGCCGGCGTGCGCCGCCGGATTCCGGATAATTACACCGTCGGCGAATTCCCGTTGGTCGACGATCTGAAGGAGAAGGGCGCCACCGACTATGTCTGCATGCCGCTGGAATTCACCAGCGGTGAGCGGACAGCGCTCTCTTTCGCCAGCGACCATCCGGACGGGTTCTCCTCCGCCGATCTGAAGCAACTCAACGATCTGTTGCCGGTGCTGGCGCGGTTGATCGAGCGTGAGACCCTGCGTAGCACGACGGAGAATCTGCTCAACACCTATGTCGGAAGCCATGCCGGCAGCCGCATCCTGCGCGGCCAGATTCAGCGCGGCAATGCCGAGACGATCTATGCCGCGATCTGGTACGGCGATCTGCGCGGCTTCACTGCGATGAGCGAAACGCATTCCCGAGAGGCGATGATCGAGGTGCTGAACGCCTATTTCGAGACCATGGCCGCGCCAGTCCAGTCTCATGGCGGCCAGGTCCTGAAATTCATCGGAGACGCGATGCTGGCAATCTTTCCGCTGGAGGGCGAGGCCCGCAAGGGGGACGCCTGTGGGCGCGCCCTGGATGCCGCCAACGAAGCGGTCGCCGGCATGGTATCGCTCAATGCAAGACGGGTCGCAGTCGGCGCGCAGCAACTCGATTTCGGCCTGGCGCTGCATGTCGGTGAGGTGACGTACGGCAATATCGGGGCGCTCGACAGGCTCGACTTCACCGTGATCGGCCCGGCCGTCAATCTCGCACACCGCATCGAGCAACTCTGCAAGGTGCTGGATCGCCGACCTTTGCTCTCGCGCAAATTCGCGGAGTCCAGCGGCCGGCCGGCGCAGACGATCGGGCAGTTCGAACTGCGCGGGCTGAATGGCGCCCAGGAGGTCTTCGCCCCGATCCTCGGCGGCTGATCGTCGCAGGGCGGGTCACGGTTCGCCTCGATACTCGCAAACCTCATCGCCCGCCCGGTTGGTGATCGCACCTAGCGCTGGTGCCCGGTAACAAATCGTGTAACGATCGAAGCTTCGATAAGGCCGATCGGCAATAATTGGTCCGACGGTCCTGTGGCAGTGTCGGCTGAATCACGGACGGGGCATGACATGACGGATATCCTACTGGTCGGCGTGGACGGCAGCGATTGTGGCGTGCGTGCCGCGAATTTCGCCGCCAGGCGCGCCAAGGACGGAAATGCGCGGCTGATCGTGGCCTATGTCATCGAGTGGTCGCCGTACAGCTTCAACACCCCTGAAGAGAACGAGCAACGGCACAAGCGGCGCGAGGAAGAGATCTCGCGCGCCGAGGGCGAAATCCTGAAGCCGCTGGTCGAGTCGCTCACCAAGGACGGCATCAACGCCGAGGGCATGGTCCGGCACGGCCATGCCGCCGAAGTCCTGAGCGCTCTGGCGACGGAAAACAAGGCAAGCCAGATCTTCATCGGCAGGCGCGGACTCTCCAAGATGAAGGCGCTGCTGTTTGGCAGTGTCGCAGGCAGCCTGGTGCAGATTTCGCCGGTCCCGGTCACAGTCATTCCCTGATCCTCGCATTTGATTCGAACCGCCCGGCAGAGGCGGAGAGCACCGGTCCGCCGCGACCGCGGCACATGCATTCTGGGAGACTTCCATGAAACGGTTCTTCATCGCGTTGTCGGCGATCCTGTTCTGGTCGCCTGTCACATGGGCCCAGGAAAGTGGGGGTATCGACGAGGCGATCAACGCCGCCGTCGCTCCGGTGTCCAACGCCATCGTCAGCGTCATCTTCTATTCGGTGCAGGTTTCCGACGACATCGCGATACCTCTGATCGTGGTGTGGCTGGTGATCGCCGCGGCCTTTGCCACGGTCTATTTCAACTTCATCAGCTTTCGCGCCTTCGGCCACGCGATCGACCTGATCAAGGGCGACTACTCCAACCCCAAGGATGCCGGCGAAGTCTCTCACTTCCAGGCCCTGGCGACGGCGCTGTCCGGCACCGTCGGATTGGGCAACATCGCCGGCGTGGCGATTGCCGTGTCGATCGGCGGGCCGGGCGCAACGTTCTGGATGATCCTGGCCGGCATCATGGGCATGTCGCTCAAATTCGCCGAGTGCACCCTTGGTGTGAAGTACCGCAACGAATACGCCGACGGGACGGTCTCGGGCGGGCCCATGTACTATATGAGCAAGGGGCTGGCGGAGAAGGGCATGGGCGGCCTCGGCCGCGTATTGGCGGTGTTCTTCTCGGTCTGCTGCATCGCCGGTGCGCTCGGCGGCGGCAACATGTTCCAGGCCAACCAGTCGTTCCAGCAGCTGGTCAACATCACCGGCGGCGAGACCGGGTTCATGGCCGACAAAGGCTGGCTGTTCGGCCTGATCGTCGCATTCCTGGTGGGTATCGTCATCATCGGCGGCATCAAGTCGATCGCCAGGGTCACCGAGAAGGTCGTGCCCTTCATGGCGGTCATCTATTGCACCGCCGCGGTGATCATCATTCTCGCACACATCGATCAGGTGCCGGCGGCCTTCGGCGCCATCATCGGCGGCGCGTTCAGCCCCGAGGGCGTCGCCGGCGGCGCGGTCGGCGCGCTGATCCAGGGCTTCAAGCGGGCTGCGTTCTCGAATGAGGCGGGCGTCGGGTCGGCCTCCATCGCCCATTCCGCGGTGCGCACCAAGGAGCCGATCACCGAAGGCCTGGTGGCCCTGCATGAGCCGTTCATCGATACCGTGGTGATCTGCACCATGACCGCCCTGGTGATCGTCATCACCGGCACGTATACCGCCGGCGGCGGCATGAGCGGCGTGGAACTGACCTCGACCGCGTTCGAGAGCGTGTTCTCCTGGTTCCCCTATGTCCTGGCCTTGGCGGTGTTGCTGTTCGCCTTCTCCACCATGCTGTCCTGGTCGTATTACGGAGCCAAGTGCTGGACCTACCTGTTCGGCGAGAACCGGACCATGGATCTGCTGTTCAAGCTGATCTTCTGCATCTTCGTTGTGATCGGCTCGTCGATGACACTCGGTCCGGTGGTGGACTTCTCGGACTCGGCGATCTTCGCCATGGCCATCGCCAATATCGTCGCACTCTACATCCTCTTCCCGGTCGTCAAGGAGGAACTGAATTCCTATTGGTCGCGGCTGAAGAACGGCGACATTCGCAAGTACAGTGTCGACCAGGTGGGTACCTGACGACGGAGTTCTGCCGGCGGCGCGCCTGTGCCGCCGGCTCGACTTCAGCGGGCGTAGCCACCCCATTTTCCGCGGCCGTCGAAGACCGGATCGGTCTCGGTCGCATGTTCGCCGATTGAGGTATCGGACTGCGACTGCGGCTGCTGCGCCGTGTCCCGGCCGCCGAGCACCGGCAGCGCGATCAATCCCACCACCAGCGCTGCCGCCAGGGCTTGGCGAATCCTCTCGATGAGCACCGCCACGGGGGTCGTCGCGCCGGACTCCTGCAGGCTCGCCGAGCCCACGCCGAAGGTCTGTGGGTCGGAATAGGTCATATGAGCTCTCCTTATCCGTTACGGCGTCGCCGGCTCGTGCGTCCGGGCCACCGACCTGTCAGATGAGCTACATGTGTTGAGATCTGGCGGCGGGGACAAACGAGTTGTTTTGAACGCAGCTATGAGAATTTCTTATCCATCCGGCTGATCGCGCCTAGCCTCTGGCCAGGCTGCCGCTCTCCGCCGTTCGGCATCGGGGCATTGGCCCGGCGGCGAATCTGCTACCCTGCCGACGGATCGGATCGAGGGCTGGGATGACGGTTACAAAGGCTTTCCTGAAGAAGTGCATCGACCAGGCGATGGGCCGCGGCAAGGCCGATCTGGTAATCAAGGATGTGCGATTGTTGAATGTGGTTACCGGCGAGACCGACCGCGGCGACATCGCGGTCTGCGGCGACCGGATCGTCGGGACCTATGACGAATACCAGGGGAAGGTGGAGATCGACGGCCGCGAACTGACCGCGGTGCCCGGCTTCATCGACACCCATGTGCATTGCGAGTCGACCCTGGTGACGCCGCTGGAATTCGACCGCTGCGTTCTGCCACGCGGCACCACGACGGCGATCTGCGACCCGCACGAGATCAGCAACGTGCTGGGGCTGGAGGGGCTTCACTATTTCATGGCGAGCGCGCTCAACACCGCGATCGATCTGCGGGTTCAGCTGTCCTCCTGCGTGCCATCATCGCATCTGGAGACCTCGGGAGCCCGTCTGGTGGCGGCCGATCTGGTGCCGCATCGGGACCATCCGAAGGTGCTGGGCTTGGCCGAGTTCATGAATTTCCCCGGCGTGCTGGCGAAGGACGACGAGGCCCTGGACAAACTGGCCGCCTTCTCCGACGGCCATATCGACGGACATTCGCCGCTGCTGCGCGGCAAGGACCTGAACGCCTATCTTGCCTGCGGCATCCGCAATTGCCACGAGACCACCAGCGCGCCCGAGGCGCTGGAGAAACTGCGCAAGGGCATGCAGGTGCTGATCCGCGACGGCAGCGTGTCGAAGGACGTGCATGCGTTGTCGCAGATCATCAGCAAGGAGACGTCGCCGTTCCTCGGCTTCTGCACCGACGACCGCAACCCGCTCGATATTGCGGAAGAGGGCCATATCGATCATCTGATCCGCACAGCCATCAAGCTTGGCGCGCCGGTCGTCGACGTCTATCGGGCGGCGACCTGGTCGGCGGCACGCGGCTTCGGGCTCAGCGACCGGGGTTTGATCGCGCCCGGCCAGCGCGCCGACATTGTGCTGCTGGACGATGTAGAGCACTGCGCCGTCAACCGGGTTATCCGGGCCGGCCAGTTGGTGACGCCGAAGACGTTTGAGGGTCGCAAGACCGTACCGCCGGTGGGGCTGAAATCGGTCAAGCTGGACGCGGTCGTGGAGGCCGACTTCCGGGTGCCTGCCAATGGGCCCGGTGGCCCGGTGATCGGATTGGTGTCGGGCAAGATCCTGACCGAAAGGCTTACGGCCACATTGCCGTATCGCGACGGGTTGCGGCACCCGGACACCGGCCAGGACATACTGAAGATCTGCGTGTTCGCCCGACATGGCATCAACCGCAATGTCGGCCGCGGCTTCGTCAAGGGCTTCGGGTTCAAATCCGGGGCGCTGGCCTCCTCGGTCGGCCATGACAGCCACAACATCTGTGTCGTCGGCGCCGACGATGGCGACATGGCGCTGGCGGTCAACCGCCTGATCGAGCTGGATGGCGGGTTCGTAGCGGTGCGCCACGGCGCGGTTCTGGCGGAATTGGCGCTGCCCCTGGCGGGTTTGATGAGCCTGGAGAAATTCGAGACGGTGGAGGGCCGGCTGCTTCATCTGCGCTCGGCGGTGCGCGAGATGGGCTGTCCGCTGCCCGAACCGTTCCTGCAGCTTGCCTTCCTGCCCCTGCCGGTGATCCCGCACCTGAAGATCACCGATATGGGACTGGTCGATGTCGACCGGTTCGAACTGATCGCAGCCTAATTCCAAGGAGCACGAGAGTGGATGAACTCGCGCGGACCGGTGAGGGAATCGGCGTGACGCCGATCGAGAAGATCCGGACGATGAGCGGCCTCGAATTCCTGAGCCGGATTGCGGCGGGTGAGTTGCCGGGACCGCCGATCGCCGACCTGCTGGGCTTCCGCTTGGCCGAGGTGGCGGAGGGGCGCGCGGTGTTCGTATCCGAACCGCGGCGCCACCATTACAACCCGATCGGTTCGGTGCATGGCGGTTTCGCCGCGACCCTGCTCGATTCCTGCATGGCCTGCTCGGTGCAGTCGAGACTGCCGGCGGGCAAGGGGTATACGACCCTGGAGTTCAAAGTGAATCTGGTGCGTCCGTTATCCGACGAAACCGGACCCGTGCGGGCCGAAGGCACCGCCATCCAGGTCGGTTCGCGGGTCGGCACCGCCGAAGGGCGTCTGGTCGACAATTCGGGCAAGATCTATGCCCATGGCACGACGACGTGCCTGATCTTTCCGATCTGAGGATCGATGCCACCCAATCGCCATCGTCATTCCCGCCTTCGCAGGAATGACAATGGTGGAGGTCTCGGTCGGCAGGCCTACTGGGTCTGTAGCCCGCCGACCGGGTGCGGAGTGTCGCGTGGCTCGGCCGTCACCGTTGGATGGGCGGCGAGGCGGGCGACGAATTTTTCGGCGTTGATGATGACGTCGTCCTCGCCGACCTGGTCGAACGGGTTCTCCAGATGGTTCTGGATGTTCTCCAAGCCGACCAGGATCAACGCGAACAGGACCGGCATCAAGTATTCCAGCCCACTCGAATACCCGTCCGAGATCTCCACGAAATAGGGGCCGTAGAGGATCGGCAGGATGAAGATGAAGATCTCGCTGTAGGAACGCAGCGTAACCGGCGTGCGGTACTGGTAGATATGCTTCAGGCTCTCGAAGGCGAAGAACATCTTGCTGAGATACTGGTTGCAGCGCGACACCTCGCCGGATGCCAGCCCCTTCTCGCGCAACGATTTGATGAACAGCGACAGGTCGGAGAACCGGCGATAGACGGCGTCCTCCTCGGCCTGCATGCGGTCCACCGGCGTACTGAACAGGGCGCGGCAGTCGGTCAGCAGACCGCCGAGAAGGGCGCTGATGCGCTCCTGCGTCTCCGGGTCTTCGTGTTCCAGCCAGTCGCGGGCGGCGAAATAGATCGCCCGGCCATGCGCCTTGACCCCGCCATAGGCGGCCAGTGCCGCCTCGCGGCGCTTGTAGGCGCTGTTGATCGAGAACACGATCGGGAACACCACCGCGGTGGCGATCAGGGTCAGCGGGAAGTTGGCGGACAATCCGAAATGCCGGCACAGAAGCATCGACATGATGGCCAGTCCGGCGACCAGGATCGCCTTGCCGTTGATGACGATTGCCACGCGTCTGATCTGTCTCATGACGTCCCGACTCCTTATGCGAACCGGACGCGATTCCCGCAAGCGCCCGGGCGGCTGACGCCGGCTATTTAGACGGAGTTTGCTTTCGAGAGTCCTAACCCAGCGATTTGGCGATGTTCGCCGACCGGGGGCAGCGCTATCGGACGCTGCTGGTGCCGCGCTGCTCGTTAACTGTCGGAAGCCGGTCGTCGCGCCCGTGCGCGTGCCGGGGCGGTGTCTGTGATGCCCGCCAAACCAGATCGCTGGGATCGCCGGCTGCGGCATCCAGCAGTTGCCGAGCAAGATCGGTATCTTGTTTGCCGAGCGCCCAGGCAGCCTGGATTCGCTCCATGCTCGTCGGGCCGTTCACAAGGGCTGCGCCCAACGCCCACACGGCACGGTCACCGCCAATCCGTCCGAGGGCCTGCGTTGCCTCCATGCGTACAGACGCGCTCTCATCCCCCAAGGCCCATGCGAGATCGGACACCGCGCGCTCGTCCCTTAAGGCACCGAGAGCAACCGCAGCGCGACCGCGCACCCAGGCGTCGTCATCTGCCTGCAGCGCCTCGCCGAGGGTCGCGAGCACATCCGGCGTGGCGCCGGAGTTCACCAAGCGAAGCAGATCGCGAGCTCGAGTCCGACTGTCGAGTTGCTGGGCATCACCTGTCATTTCGGATTCTGTCGTGGCTGTCGAGCCGTTCGGCCCGCCGACGGCCGCCATGGTCCCGATCACTTCGCTGGTCGACTCGAAGACCAGGAGTTTTGAGATGACGCGGTTCGATGTCCCCTGCTGTTGGCGGTCATAGACCACCAACCAGTCGAATCCCTCGAGTAGTCGCTCAAGAGCGTCAGCGATCGATAGATCTGTAAGCGAAATGGTCACCGACGCTGCGACATCGTCGGCTACGGTGGATTCGAAACCAGCCTGCGCTCCAATCGCACGCATGATGTCGGCGAGCGGTGCGTCGCGCGCCTCCAAGGTCAGCAGGCCGGAGTCGACCTTGAGGTCAAACGCTCCGGAGGACATGCCTGCATTCCCTTGCGCGGCAGCCACGGACGTGACCGTCGCCAGCGAAACAATGGCGGCCGACAGAAGCGAGAGGATCGGCTTTGGTATCATCGTTTCGGATCTCCACGCAGCCCGGGAGGGCGGCACTACTATGCGCCGCCCAATATCCGGAACCGTGAATTACCTCACCTTGAAGTGTCCCCGGGTTTCCTGGACCACCGCGGTTTGCAGCGTCCTGCTGCTAAACGCGCTGAAGGCCATGGTGCTGGTCTCGCTCAAGGACTCGGTACTGGTCGCATAAAATAGCGTGGACGCCGCGACCGCATCGGCGTTGAGGTCCAGGACCTCGAGGCTGATGTTGTCGAAGGTGTCGCAGGCAAGATGGTAACACGGATCGTACTGCTCGTCCGCCGTTCCGCCGTAGATCACTGCTTGCGCATCCGTCTTGATGCCTTCCGCGCCGGTGAACAACCCGCCGAAGGGAATCCCGCTATCGAAGAAAGCGGCGTAGTCGGAGCGGAAGCTGATTTCGGTCGGCTCGGAGGCCAGTCCCCGCTCTTCGTAGAAGTCCTCGAAGAACTCCTCGATCGCTGCCGATCCTGGCGGCCCTTCGAGGTCGAACGCTGACCCGTCGCCATCATAAATGAAGCGGACGTAGTTCGGCGAACCGATCATATCGTAGTTCAGATAAAGCGCGATCTTGGCCAATTCCTCTTCGGGCAGACCGAACACGTAAAAGTCTGAACCGACCAGGCCCGACTCCTCGGCGCTCCACCAGGCGAACCGCACCTTGTTGTTCAGCCTGGCCTTGGACATCTGCAAAGCCACCTCGAGGATGGCGCCGCTGCCCGACCCGTTATCCTGGATTCCCGGGCCCTCGAATACTGAATCGAGATGCGCACCGACCATGACCACGTTGTTGGGGTCCCCGCTGCGAGATTCCGCGATCACGTTGTAGGTATCGCGATCTTCACGGAGCACGTCGACAATCATGTGCATTGCCAGGCCCGTGGTGCCGGCCCATTCGACGCCGCGATCGTACGTGGCGAAGAAGACCGGAATGCCGCCACTGTAGTCCGCTGACAATGTCGCGCCGATCAGGCCCTTGCGGTCTTCGGTGTTGCCCTGGTTGAAGACGATCGCGCCAACGGCACCAGCAGCCGCGGCGTTCTCGGCTTTGAGTTGGAAGCTGCAGGCGCCGCGCTGGATCAAGGCGATATCGCCGGCCGGGAACCCGGCGAAGTCATCCACTTCGCATCCGCTCGTGGAGGCACCAGGATCTGCGAGAGCGAGATCGACGGCGGTTACCAGCCCCATCACGTCGCCAGGATCGGTCTGGCTCATCAGAGTGTAATCGACATCCTCTTCATAGATCACCGTGTCGGGCGCGGTCTGCTCCAGGGTCGAAGGACCAAGCGGCTCGTAGGCCGTGTAGGTGAACGGCTGCAATTCGACATCGTAACCAGCCTCGTCCATGCGCCACGCCACATAGAACGCGGAAAGGTCATAGCCCGGCGTTCCGGCGAAACGGTTATCGCCATTGGCTTCCGCGATCGCCTGGAAGACTCGTTGGTGCCGGCGCACACCTTCGACCGTCACACACTCCAGAAGTTCATCCGAGTCAAAGTTTCTGCCGCATGACTTGAAGTCATCGTCGTCGTCATCGTCAAACAGATCTTCGAGCAGGTCTTCAAACTCATCATCGTCGAACAGGTCTTCGAGCTGATTCCCAGACCCATCGTCATCATCATCATCTGCAAGGCTGGGAATCGACCAAGTGACCACAAGAATACCAAGAAAAATGGCAAACAAAGATGCGGGAATCCTAGGCATGACGCTCCCCCTGCGTTGTGAGAAATTCAACCTTAAAGCGAATGAGAGAGGCGTCAAGCCCCTTTGGTCCTGCGCGCAGACAGCAACGTCGGATGATCCGACTAGATGCTGAGGTGGGGAGGGATTTGATAATAGAGTCGGAGCGGTGTTATTGCCGGGCACGGCTTGGTTAGGCCAAGCACAGCGCTGAAATTATTCGTTCTATTATAAAGAGTATTTGATTTGAATTCTTAGCAAATTGCTGAATTCGCGATCGACCGCCCGACATGAACTGGATCTCCGGAATGGCGTTTGGAGCCGTCCGGATTGTGCTCGGTTGCTGGTTCTGGCAGACGCCGCCGGGTCGACAGTTGTCGAGTGACTCTGCGGGCCCGCCGCATCCAGAAATACTCGTGAAACGATACTTCGGGGCCGAGGACTTACGGCATGATCTGGCCGCCGCTCACCTCGATCACCTGGCCCGTGACGTAGGCGCTCAGCGCGTCCGTCGCCAGGAACAGGAAGGCCCCGGCGCAGTCCTCCGCAGTGCCCAACCGTCCCATCGGGATCGTCTGCCGCTGGGATTCCAGCTTCTCCGGTGTCGAGTACTTCTCGTGAAACGCCGTCAGGATGACGCCCGGTGACACCGCATTGACGCGGATGTTGTCCTGCGCCAGTTCCTTCGCGAGGCCGCGTGTCATGGTACTGACGAACGCCTTGGCGCTGCTGTAGAGCACCGACCCCCGGCTGCCGCCGGTCCGCGCCGAGATCGAGGTGACGTTGACGATGTTGCCCTTGCCCTGTTGGCGGAACTGCGGAATGGCCGCATGGATCGCGGCAACCGCCGAGCGGGCGTTCAGATCCACAACCCGGTCGAACGCCTCGCCGGTCATGTCCTCGACCGGAAAGCGGTCGACCATATGTCCGGCATTGTTGATCAGCACGTCCAGCCGGCCACCGGCCGAAATGGCTTTCTCGACAACAGCGGCGGCGGTGCCGGAATCCGACAGGTCGCCCTGGATCAGTGCGGCCTTGCCGCCAGCCGAGTCGATGTCGGCGGCGACACTCTCGGCTGCCTCGTGGCTGCTGTTGTAATGCACAACCACATGTGCGCCCTGCCGCCCGAAAGCACGCGCGGCGGCCGCCCCGATCCCCGTGCTGGCGCCGGTGATCAGCACGACCTTGCCGTTCAGCTCCTGGAACATGGCTTCTTCTGACTCTCCCGCCGACCGGGTTTGCGATGGGCGCGGGGCGTCCGTGCTGCTGTCGGACGGTTGGTCGGTCAGTCGTCCTCGCTCGATTTAGCCCAGAGATTGATTTCGCTTTCGGTGGCGAATTTATCGATCTCGGCCAGTTCCTCCATGGTGAAGTCGAGCCGCTCCAGCGCGCCGACGCTGTCCTCGATCTGCGACACCCGGCTGGCGCCGATCAGCACTGAGGTGACATGTTCGTCGCGCAGCACCCAGGCCAGCGCCATCTGCGCCAGGGTCTGTCCACGGCCCTGGGCGATCTCATTCAGCCCGTGGATCTTGGCCAGCGCATCGTCGGTCAGCATGTCGCGCTTCAGCGAACCGGTTTCGCTGGCGGCGCGGGAATCGTCGGGAATCCCGCCCAGGTATTTGTCCGTCAACATGCCCTGGGCCAGCGGCGAGAAGGCGATGCTGCCGATGCCCATCTCCTCCAGCACGCCGAGCAACTCGTCCTCGACCCAGCGGTTGAGCATGGAATAGGAGGGCTGGTGGATCAGACAGGGCGTGCCCAGTTCCTTCAGGATCGTCGCAGCCTCGGCCGTCTTGTCGGCGGAGTAGGACGAGATGCCGACGTAGAGCGCCTTGCCCTGACGCACCAGGGTGTCCAGCGCCATCATGGTTTCTTCCAGCGGCGTGTCCGGGTCGAACCGGTGCGAATAGAAGATGTCGAAATAGTCCAGGCCGGTTCGCTTCAGGCTCTGGTCGGCGCTGGCGATCACGTATTTCCGAGAGCCCCATTCGCCATACGGGCCCGGCCACATCCGGTATCCGGCCTTGTTGGAGACGATCAATTCGTCGCGATGATTGGCCAGATCCGTCGCCAGCATGCGGCTGAACGTTTCTTCCGCCGAGCCCGGCGGTGGGCCGTAATTGTTGGCCAGGTCGAAATGGGTGATGCCCAGATCGAATGCCCGCCGCACCATGGCAAGCCCGTTCTCAAAGGCATCGATGCCGCCGAAATTGTGCCAGAGGCCCAACGAGATGGCGGGAAGCTGCAGTCCGCTGCGGCCGCAACGGTTGTACTTCATCCGATCATAGCGATCGGCCGCGGGGACATAGGTCATCTTTACCTCGGCAGGCCTGGGTGGGAACGGGGCAGACGAGCTTACAGAGTGAGCCCCGGTCCGTGCAAAGGCTTCCGGGGCCGGGGCGCTATCGCACGCAGACACAGGTGCAGGGGGCGAGGGACTGGACCTTCATCGACACGCTGCCCAACAGCAGCCCCTGCAATTCGCCGAAGCCTCGCGTACCCATGACGATGGTCTCGATGGCGTGCGCGCGCGCATAGTCGATGATGCCTTTCGCCGCGTCGCCATACTCCATTTGCGAGGAGACTGCCGTGAGTTCCGCCTCGAGGGCACGGTTTTCCGCGCCGCGCAACAGGCTCTCGCCGATTGCGTTGTAGACCGCCGACGGCGTGTCGCGCAGATGCTCCGCCCGGGCGAATTCGATCAGGGCATCGGGCGGGGATTCATCCGGTGCGACATAGATCAGGTGCAGTTCACCGTTGTATCGGCGGGTGAACTCGATGGCGAAATCAAGCGCTTTGGCTGCCTGTTCCGATCCGTCGACCGCTGCCAGTACCTTGGTTGCCATGACTTCGCGCTCCTTGCCGGTGGTCCGTTTGCCGGCCCGATACGTACATCAATTGCCAGCATCGAAAGATTGCCGGATGTGGTGATCTGCTGCATTGATCCGCGTCAACACTGACCGCGCCGTGAACACGGCCGGAGTTCCCACCAATCATCGTGACCCTGGTCGATGCTGAAACTCCGCTTCTATCTTTCGATGCTGAGTGTTCTGGCCATCGACTTTGCGATCACCGCGACCTTTGCGGTGTTGACCGGGCATGCCGAAGTGCTGCCACGGGCGGCGGCGGCCAGCATCACGATCCTTGGCGGCCTGAACCTGATCGGCAGCCGCTGGCTTTTCCGCCCGGTCGCCGCCTACCTGGACGGCCATGGCGACCTTGTTGCCTGCCGTCAGGCCCTGCGGCGCCTGCCGGTCCAGGCGACGGCCTGGGCCGGGATCATCGCCATCATCTATGGGGTCGCGGCGTTCTCGCTCGGCGTTTTCGCACCGGAGGACATTGCCGACAGCACGCCGCCTATCGTGCTCGCCGGTATGCTGGTCTGGTTCCTGCTCGCCTATGCCACCTATATGTGCTTCGCCGTCTACTTCACGGTGACCGACCTCACGGCCCAGGTCCGGGTGGAGATCTTCAAACGGGAAGGCGCCGTGCTGGGCATCGGGCGCGGCCGGCTGCTCTACCGACTGGTGGTGGTTTTCGCGGTCGTGACCGTGATGCCGGTGGCGCTGGTGCTGATGGATTTGTCGCTGTTCCAGGAGGTGCGGCTGCAGCAGGGGCTGACCCCGGACAAGGTGGTGATCCTCGATCTTCTGGGCGCCCTGTTCGCCGCCGGCTTGGCGCTGGTCTTCGTGACCCGCAGCATGGTGCTGCCGATCGACCGGCTGATGGGAGCGGTGCGCCGGATCCGCGGCGGCGATTTGGATGCCTTCGTGCCGGTTACCAGCAATGACGAACTCGGTGTGCTTGCGGCCAGTTTCAACGGCATGGTCGAGGGCCTTCTGGAGCGCGAGTTCATCCGCGACACCTTCGGCAAATATGTCAGCGCCGATGTCGCCAAGGCGATCCTGAATCCCGAGGGTCAGTCACCGACCGAATGGGCCAAGCGCGGGCGATCGGGCGGAGGCCGGGTTGCCGGACGGGTTGGCGACGCCACGGTGATGTTCACCGATATCGAGAACTTCTCCGAACTGGCCGGGGCAATGGAGCCGGCCGAGGTCATGGAGATGCTGAATGCCTATTTCACGCTTCTGGCGCGGCCGATCCAGTCCTATCGCGGGACGATCAACAACTTCATCGGTGACGCCATCCTCACCACGTTCAACCTGCCCGCCGCCGATGTGAATCATGCCGAGAACGCGGTGCGCTGCGCCCTGGAGATCCAGCGCCTGGTGGAAACCGCGCGCCTGCCTGGGGGGCGGGTTCTGCGGACCCGCATCGGCATTAACACCGGGCCGGTCGTCGCCGGCTCGCTGGGCCCGCAGGATCGGATGACCTATACCGTGCTTGGAGACGAGGTGAATGTGGCGGCGCGCCTGGAATCGCTGAACAAGCAATTCGACAGCAGCGTACTGGTCAGCGCTGCCACCAAGGCCCGCTGTGGCCCGGAGATCAGATTCAAGTCGATGGGAGAGGTGTCGGTAAAAGGGCACCCTGCGCCAATCCGCGTCTTCGCCCCGGTCTTGGCCGAATAGCGTTCATGCGCGCCAACGTGCGGAGCGGCACCGAAAGGGCGAACATCGGCTAGTCGCGGATCGCGGCGGCCAGGCGCTCGACCTCTTCCTCGGTGTTGTAGTAGTGCGGCGATGCCCGGATGATCTCCTCCAGGCCACGATCATTCATGTCGAGTAAGGTCGATCCGCGATCGGTGACCGAGACATTGATTCGCTGCACCGCCAGCCGGTCGGCCAGCCGCCTGGTCTCGATGCCCTGTTTGGAAAAGCTGACTATGGCGGCTCGCTCGCGGCCGATGTCGTGGACCGTGACACCCTCCAGCGCCGCCAGCTGCTTGCGCATCTGTTCGGCCAGCTTGTGGCATCGCTCGCGGATCGAGTCCAGGCCGATGGCAAGTGCGTATTCGACGGCGACACCCAGGCCGATCTTGCCGGCGACATTGCATTCCCAGTTCTCGAACCGACGCGCGTCGGGCCGGATCTCGAACGTATCCGGGCCGGTCCACCGGGCCGAGTGCAGGTCGAGAAACGGCGGCTCCAGCCGCTCGATCCAGGACTTGCGGACGTACAGGAAGCCGGTGCCGCGCGGCCCGCGCAGGAACTTCCGACCGGTCGCTGAGAGCATGTCGCAGCCCAATACCTCGACGTCCAATGGCATCTGGCCGGCTGATTGGCACGCATCCAGCAGGAACGGGATGCCGGCCTCGCGGGCGATCTTGCCGATCTCGGCGGCCGGGTTGATCAGGCCGCCATTGGTCGGCACATGGGTGACAGCGATCAGCTTGACCCGCTCATCGATCGCGCCCCGCAGCGCCTCGATATCGAGCTGGCCTTCACCGTCATTCGGAACCGCCTCGATAGTAACTCCGGAGTGCTTGGCGACCTGCAGGAAGGCGATGTAGTTGGAGGCGTATTCGGCACGCGCGGTGAGGATGCGATCGCCGGGCTTAAAGCGCATGCCGTAGAAGGCCATGTCCCATGCCCGGGTCGCGTTCTCGACGACGGCGATCTCGTCCGGCTGGCAGTTCAGCAGTCTGGCGATCGAACCGTAGGTCGCTTCCAGCCGCGCTCTCGACTGGCCCGCGGCCTCATACCCGCCGATCTCCGATTCCAGCCGAAGATGGTCGATCATCGACTTGGTCACCGGCGACGGCTGAAGGGCGGCGCCGGCATTGTTGAAATGCGCAACTCCGGTGCAGCCGGGGGTATCGGCGCGAACGCGGTCAACGTCGATCGGCAAGGTGAAACTGTCCTATGGTGCCGAGGCGAACCACTGCATAAATGCCCGTCGGGTGTCACAAGCGCAAGCATACTGAGGCAAGACTCTACCGCCGGTGGCATATGGGGATGAATACTGCGGCGTTGCGGTGTGAATCCACGATGAAAGGACTGGAAGAGTGGCTGTTGAGGGAGCCAGGTCGTCAGTGGGTGCGGTGCAAATCGCCCATTGGATCCGGGGTGATTCGCGGCGGATGGAGGTGCTTCGTGCCGTCGCCCGGCTTGGTCTGCCCGATTGCTGGACCGGTGCCGGCTTCGTTCGCAATCTGGTCTGGGACCGGCTGCACGGTTATGCCGTGGCAACACCTCTCAACGATATCGACGTTCTGTACTTCGATCCGGCAGACCGATCGCGGGCGGCGGAGGCGGCGCTGGAGGCCCGGCTGCGACGATCGATTCCGGGGCTGCCATGGTCGGTGCGCAATCAGGCACGCATGCATCGGCGCAACGGCGACGCGCCCTACCGATCCACCGGACACGCACTGACCTATTGGGCCGAAACTCCGACCGCCGTCGCAGTTTCGATTCGAGGCAACGACATGCTGATGATCGCGCCGTTCGGGACCGGCGATCTGATGGCTATGACAGTCCGGCCGACCCCCCGCTTCCGACACAAGATGGCGGTCTATCGGGCGCGCATGGCCGGCAAGCGCTGGCGGGAAATGTGGCCGAAACTGGCGGTTCTGCAGCGGCCACGTCACCCGCTGGCCGGATCCTCCAGCATCGATCTGAGGCCGAGGAAGGCCGGCGTTGGGTGAGTCACGAGGTAGGTCGGGATCGGCGCCAGATAGTCTCGGAACCGGCCTTTCGACTCGAAGCGCTCGCGGAAATCGGAGTTCAGGAACATGTCTCCCAGCTTCGGGGCGATGCCGCCGGCGATGTAGACACCGCCGGTGGATCCCAGGGTCAGGGCCAGATTGCCGGCGATGGTGCCTAGCATGGCGCAGAACATCGCCACCGCCTCGACCGCATGGTCGTCGGCGTTGGCCAGGGCGGCCTCGCTCACCTCCCGCGGATCGCGTTGCGGCACATCGACATCGTCGATCGCGGCCAGCGCTTCGTAGATGTTGGTCATCCCCATGCCGGACAGCACCCGCTCCGCCGACACGTGATTGAATCGCAGCCGCAACCGCTGCATCACGTCCCCTTCGCGGTCATTGACGGCGCACATTGTTACGTGGCCGCCCTCGCCGGTAATCGGCGTCCAGCCCTGCTCGGCCGGGATCAACCCCGACACACCAAGACCGGTGCCCGGACCCAATACGGCTACTGCGCCGCCGGCCACCGGTTTGCCCGGGCCGATCTGGGTCCGATCGTCCTCGGTCAGGTGGCCGATGGCTAGCGCCTGCGCGGTGAAATCATTGACCACGTCAACCTGGTTCAGTCCCAGTTTCCCGGTCAATTCGGCAATCGAGAAGGACCAGGCATGGTTGGTCATCTCGACATAATCGCCGGAGACCGGACAGGCGATCGCGATTGCCGCCCGGTCCGGCGCGACCGGTGGTGCGACTTGCTCTAGATAAGCGCTGGCGGCCGTGAACAGGTCAGGATAGGTGGCGCATCTCAGCACCATCGGGGCGTCGATTCCATTGGCATCCACTAGCGCGAACCGTGCATTCGTGGCGCCGAGGTCGGCGATCAGGGCAGGCGGACTCCGGTCTATGTCGGTCACGTCAGGTGCATCATTGGGCTGCGGCAGCGTCGGGCGATCCATAAGGTGCCGTCGACAACGCGTCGATGAAGCGGTTTCGCCAGCGGCCAATGTCGTTGTGCCGTAGCGCGGCCATCATGGTCTGGTGGCGTTCCCGGCGTTCCTCCAGGGGCATCGTCAGGCCGCGCTGCAGGCTCTCTGCCACGCTTTCGATGTCGTAAGGGTTGACGATCAGGGCCGCATCCAGTTCCGCTGCGGCGCCGGCGAACCGCGATAGCACCAGCACCCCTGGGTCTTCGGGATCCTGGGCCGCCACATATTCCTTGGCGACGAGGTTCATGCCGTCACGCAGGGGCGTGACCAGCCCGATCCGGCTGATCCGGTAGAATCCCAGAAGGCTGCGCCGCGAAAAGCTCTTGTTCAGATAGCGGATCGGCACCCAGTCGAACTCCGCGAATCTGCCGTTGATGTGACCCGCCTTGGTCTCCAACTCCTGGCGGATCTCGATGTACTCCTTGACAGCGGTGCGGGTCGGCGGGGCGATCTGCATGAATGTGACCCGACCCCGGTTCTCGGCATAGGTCTCCAGCAAGGTCTGGAAGGCATCCAGCCGCTGCGGCAGGCCCTTGGAATAGTCCAGGCGGTCGACCCCGATGATCATGTCCCGCTCGATCAGGCTTTCGCGCAGGCGAGTCGCCTGCCGCGACCGCCCGGCAGTGGTCGCCTGACGCTCGATCTCGGAGGTTTCGATGCTGATCGGAAAGGCTTCCACCCGGACCACCCGGCCGAAGGCGCGCACCAAATGGTCATCCAGGATCTCCGCCCGGCTTTCGCTGACCAGGTAAGAGATGAATGCACGCCGGTCGGTCTCGGTCTGGAACCCGACCACGTCATAGGCACACAACGACCGGATCATGGCCTCGTGATTGGGCAGCGACACCAGGATTTCCGGCACCGGGAACGGCGTGTGCAGAAAGAACCCCATCTGCTGGCCGTGGCCCATCTGGCGGAGCTGTTCGGCGAACGGAATCAGATGGTAGTCGTGGACCCAGACCATGTCGTCCGGCTCCAGCAGAGGCGCCAGCCGGGTCGCAAATAGACTGTTCACTCGGAGATACCCGGCAAATGTCCGGCGATTGAATTCGGTCAGGTCAAGCCGGTAGTGGAACAACGGCCAGAGCGTCGAGTTGGCGAACCCATTGTAGTATTCTTCAAAGTCGCGCTGCGACAGATCGATGGTCGCATAGGTCAACTTGCCCGATTGGAACAGTTCCGGGCTGGACTGCGGAGCGCTGACCACTTCGCCGCTCCAGCCGAACCAGATTCCGCCGACCTCCTTCAGGGCAGCCAGCACCGCGACCGCGAGCCCGCCGGTGCTCGCCTTGCCCTCGTCGATCGGCGCGACACGGTTGGAGACGACGATCAGGCGGCCCATGCGTGCATCCGGCGGATCAAAACGCCTCCTCCCAGGTCTTGCTCAGCTTCATGGCCGAGTTTATCAGCCCCACCATGGAATAGGTCTGCGGGAAATTGCCCCATAGATCCCCGGTTTTGGGGTCGATGTCCTCCGACAACAGGCCGACGTCATTGCGCATTTCCAGAAGATGCTCGAACAGCGCCCGTGCCTCCTCCCGCCGCCCGATGGCGGCCAACGCGTCGATAAACCAGAAGGTGCAAACGGTGAACGCGGTCTCGGGTTCGCCGAAATCGTCCGCCGCATGATAGCGGAACAACAGATTCTCGCGGCGAAGCCATTTCTCGACGGCGGCGACGGTGCCGTGGAATTTCGGGTCGTCGGCGGCAATGAAGCCGAGCTCGTGCATCAGGAGGAGTGCCGCGTCGATGTCCTTGCCGCCGAAGCTCTCGACAAAGGTGTTCTGTTCGGAATCGTAGGCTTTCTTGAAGATCGCGGCGCGGATCTTGTCGGCCTCCTTCATCCAGCGCTGGGCGCGATCGGCCACGCCCAGCCGCCGACCGATCTTGGCCAACCGGTCACAGGCGGCCCAGCACATCAAGGCCGAGAATGTGTGCACGCGCTCACGGGTCCGCAGTTCCCACAGCCCGGCATCCGGCGTGTTCCAGAGCTTCACCGCCTGCTCGCCCAGCAATTCCAGCCGCTCGTAGAGTCGCAAGGTGCCCGGCCGCTCGAGCCGCTGGTCGAAGAATGCCTGGGCGGATGACAGGATCACCGCCCCATAGCCGTCGTTCTGGACCTGGGAATGGGCTGCGTTGCCGACCCGGACCGGCCCCATGCCGCGGTAGCCGGTCAGGTTGTCACAGGTCCGCTCGGTCATTTCTTTGCGCAGGGTGATACTGAACAGCGGGCCGAGATGGCCGTCCTCGGAATCGGCGACGATATTCATGATGTAGTGAAGGTAGTCTTCCATCGTCTTGGTCGCGCCCAAACGGTTGAGCGCGTGGACCACGAAGTAGGAATCCCTGAGCCAGCAATAGCGATAGTCCCAGTTTCGGGCGGTATGTGGTGCCTCCGGAATCGATGTGGTTATGGCGGCGACGATGGCGCCCGTTTCCTCGAAACTGCAGAGCTTCAGGGTGATGGCTGCTCGGATCACTGCGTCCTGCCATTCGAACGGCAGGGCGAGATAGCGGCAGAACTCGGTCCAATAGTCGTTGGTGCTTCTGAGAAAATTATGCGCCGTCTCGGTGATCGAGGTGGTCAAGCTTTCATCGGCACCGAACACCATGCTTGCCGGAGATTCCAGGATGAATGGCGTCTCCTCGATCACATAGGAGATCGGCAGGTCGGTCGTCAGGCGCAGTGCCGTGGTCGGCCCGACATAGCGGAGGTGGTTGCTGCCGCGCGTCGTCTCCGGCTCGATGGCGCCATAATCGAACCGTGGCCGGAGCCGGATTCGGATGCGCGGGTTGCCGGCGATAGGCTTGATCATGCGGATCAGGGTCGTGGGGCGATGCATGCGCCCATAGACCCGGAACCGCGGCGCGAAATCGGTGATCTCAACGGCCTGACCCTGAAGATCGAACAGGGTCGTGACCAAAATCGCGGTGTTGTGGCGGTAGCGCTGTTCCGACCGGGCGAAATCCTCGATCGCCACATCGAAGAAGCCAAATTCTCCGTTCAACCCACCATCGGAATGGCCGTTGAGCAGGCTGCAGAGAACGGGGTCACCATCCAGCCGTGGATCGCACGCCCAGACGATGCGGGCGCGCTGATCCACCAGGGCGGCCTGGGTGCAATTTCCAATGATCGCGAGATTGAGGTCGGCGTGCTGTTGATCGGTCATTGCTGCGGTCAAGGCTGGCCCCGGCGGCGACGGACGATGGGTCTGTGCGCCGTATCGACGGCTCGCCGCGGACGCTAGCATAGCTATTGACTGGGCCGAACCGAAACACGCGGGCAGAGTGATAGAAAAATTGATCGTCCTGCTACGTCCTGGGACCGCTCATCAACAATGGTGCGACGCACAAGAATGAGGCAGAGAGCGGCTAAAAATTCGCCACATTTTCGACAAAAAGTCCCACTTTTCAATGCGGTCTGGCAATTTTTGCTTGCGCAGCGGACTCGGCGTATGCATATTGTGCGGTGCGGCATTGCAGTGATCCTGCTGCCGTAGCGCACTTATGGGCGTTTCCTCCCTAAACTTGGGCCGCGCGAGCGGCCCAATTTTTTTGGCCCGACGTCAGGCCGGCGCGCCGTCCCTTCCAATCAGCGTATCCTCGTCCAGCACATCACCGGGCTCGTGATCGGGCAGGCTCCTGAGTTGCTCATAGAGCGGCGTGAAATCCGGTGCCGTCGCCTCAAACAGCTGGTCGAAACTGTCGATAACGAAATAGCACTCCTGGAAATCGTCAATCCGATAGTTCGTCTGCATGATGCGCATCAGGTCGAAGGCGATGCGGTTCGGCTTGGGATCGTCCAGACAGTAAACGGACTCGCCTTTCGAGGAGAGGATACCGGCGCCATAGATGCGCAGCCCCTCAGGCCGGCGGATCAGGCCGAATTCCACCGTGTACCAGTAGAGCCGCGCCAGATGGTGCAAACTGCCCAGCCTGAGGGCCTTCAACCCGCCGCGGCCATAGGCCTGCATGTAGTCGGCAAAGACCGGGTGCACCAGCAGCGGGACGTGGCCGAACACATCGTGGAAGACGTCCGGCTCTTGCAGGTAATCCATCTGCTCCGGCTTGCGAATGAAGCAGGTCGAAGGGAAGCGCCGGTTGGCCAGGTGATCGAAGAAGATATCGTCCGGCACCAGACCCGGTACGGCAACGATTGTCCAGCCGGTCGCCCGGCTGAGCATGTCGTTCAGGCGACGGAAATCGGGGATTCCCTCTGCGGCGATTTCCAGCCTTTCCATGCCGTCGAGGAATTCCGGTGTCGAGCGGCCCTTAAGCAGATCGGCCTGGCGGTGGAACAGTGTCCGCCAGACCGCATGCTCGGAGTCGGTATACCGGTCCCAATCCTGATCGATCGTGAAATCGCCGCGCACATCGGTCGCATTCGCCTCGGACATGGCTATTCTCCATTGAGTCGAGACCGCGATTCCCTAGAGGTGAGCAGCCCCGGCTTCGCATTCAAGCTGACATTGGCGGCATTCTATCACCGCAGGCGTTAACGAATTGGTAACCCTGTTGCGGTGGACAGTCGCCCTCGTCCGGCGATCATCAACCTCGGCGGTGTTTTGGTTGCTGGAACAGTTTGAAGGCTGGCGGCGTGCGGCGCTCAGGCCAATGGCAATCCGCCGGCGTTACACGATCCGAAAGACCTACTGATGCGACAGACGCTTGGCGTCGATAGCGCCGATCTCGGCGATCATCCGGCCCATCTGCTGGGTCAGGGTCGAGATGAAGGGTTTGCGGGTCAGGCCGTGCTCATCCATGTAGAGAGCCCGGTTGATCTCGATCTGGATGGCGTGCACGCCGGCGCGCGGGCGGCCGTAATGTCGCGTCGTGTAACCGCCGGCATACGGTGCGTTTCGGGCGACCACGTAGCCTTGGTCGATCAGCCAGGTCTCCACAGTGTCGGTGATCACCGGATCGCAGGCGCTGCCATAGCAGTCGCCGAGCACGAAGTCGACCCGCCGGCCCGGCCGTCGTGGACCGATGCCGTTACCGTTCGACGGCATGGAATGGCAGTCGATCAGCATGCAGAATCCGAACCGGCCGACCGCCTCGTCGACAATCTGGTGCAGCGCCGCATGATAGGGCTGGTAATAGCGCGTGACCCGGTCCAGCGCCTCCGAAAACGGCAGCTTGGACTTGTAGATGTTATGGCCATGGGCGACGACCTTGGCGATCGTGCCCAACCCGGCGGCGACCCGCGGGGACCGGGTGTTCACGTAATCCGGCAAGGCGTCGGCGAACATCTCAGGATCGAGTTCGAACGCTTCGCGGTTGGTGTCCAGGAAGGCGCGCGGAAACAGGGCTTTCAGCAACGGTGCGCCCTGTTGCGGTCCGGTTCCGAAAATCTCGTCGACAAAGCTGTCTTCGGATCGGCGCAGGGTTCTCGGATCGAGCCTGGTCGCCTTGAGGAAAGCGTCCGGGTAGTCGCGTCCGCTGTGGGGCGAAGCCAGCACTACCGGCACGCGCCAATCTCCCGGGGTCAGGATCTCCAACCCGTGGTCAAGTACTGCAGTGCCGTTGACCCGACAGTCCATGCCATTTTCATAACCCGAAACGGCGCGACTGTCACGTTGGCAGGTGGTTGCAGGTCACCCGAATTGGCCGGGTTCCGGCGAGGGCGGCCGGTGTAATCGCATTGCCACGGGGGTTGCGGTACCCCATGATTTCGCGAGCCGGTTACGTGTGCTACATGGTGTCGCGCGGCGCGGCTGTTGGTTGCATCGGGAATGGCGCGGTGCGGGCGATCTGTCTTATCCGCCGCGTGTTTTGACGGACCCTTCAGGCAGGCTTCCGTCGGAGGAGTTTATGGCGCGAATTCTGTTGGCCGAGGATGACGAATCGATGCGGCGGTTCCTGGCGATGGCGTTGAGCCGGGCCGGGCACGAGGTGCACGATGTCGCCGACGGCGCCGATGCGCTGACGGCCTTGGCAGACGCCAATTATGAACTGCTGCTGGCCGATATCGTCATGCCCGGCGTCGACGGTATCGAACTGGCTCGGCGCGCCTCTGTGATCGCGCCGCGCCTGAAGGTCATGTTCATCACGGGATTTGCGGCGATCGCCATGAAACACCGCAATCAGGGTGGCCAGCAGGCGCAGATACTCTCAAAACCGTTCCATCTGCGCGATCTGGTCGATCAGGTCGATCAATTGCTGCAATCCTGACCATTCTGCGGGTCTTGCACGGCGCATGGGTTGGTGGTAAACCGCCGCGTCTCGTGACGGCCAGTCCGTCGCCGGTAGGGCGCGTAGCTCAGCGGGAGAGCACTACGTTGACATCGTAGGGGTCACTGGTTCAATCCCAGTCGCGCCCACCATCCTTCCCGGCACGTCGCGAATCTCTGATCCGCAAATTCGAGCCAGTCAATTCCGGACCCCGGCGACTGTGTTGCCGACGGCCGAGCGTGGCGCCTGGCTGACAAATCGGCACGGCCGCCTTTCGAGGGATCCGCGGCACTTCGGCGCACTGCCTTATGCCGAGGGCCGGCTGCGGGTTCCTTCCGCTGTCCGGCGATCCCGACACATGGCGTCGTCGCACAGGTTGATTTCGATAGGGTCGGCGTATAGATCGCTTTCGTCCTTCGCGGTTTTCGTACTGACCGTTGCGGGGCATAGTGGCGTCTTCGGCGCGGCCGCGTGGTCCGCCGTGGGCGCAAGACCTGCTTGTCCTCGCTTGGCCATTCATCGTCGTCTGGAATGGCATCCCGATAGAATCCGGCCCCGTTCCGTCATCCAGGGATCTTCCATCCGTAATACTGAGGAGCCGCATCCGGCATGAACGAGATTGACGAGCGCGGGGATCCGAAATCCGCCGGCGCCGGCAATCCGCAGGGCGGACTGGCGGTTGGGCTGGGATGGCTGCCGGCCTGTCTGCCGGCGGCGCTCGCGCTTGCCTTTGCGGCTTGCCTACCGACAGTCGCCGAGGGCGATGTCATACGGGTTGCCTATGCATGGGTGCCGAGCCTGGGCGTCAGCTTGTCCTTCATGGTCGATGGTCTCAGCCTTACCTTCGCCCTGTTGATCAGCGGCATCGGCGCCTTCGTGGTTCTGTATTCGGGCGCCTATCTGGACGGCCATCCGCAGCTCCGCCGTTTCTATCTCTACCTGCTGTCCTTCATGGTCGCGATGCTCGGCCTCGTCCTTGCCGACAATCTCCTTACGCTCTTCGTGTTCTGGGAACTGACGACGGTCTCATCCTATCTTCTGATCGGTTTCGATCACGGGTCGGGCAAGGCGCGCCGGTCGGCGCTGCAGGCGTTGCTGGTCACCGGGGCCGGCGGGCTCGCCCTTCTGGCCGGGCTGATCCTGCTCGGGATCGTGGCCGGAAGTTTCGAGCTTTCCGAGATCGAGGCCAAGGCGGACGCGGTTCGCGCACATGGGCTCTATCTACCGATCGTCGTTCTTGTCTTGCTGGGTGCTTTCACGAAATCTGCCCAGGTGCCGTTCCATTTCTGGCTGCCCAACGCCATGGCCGCGCCAACGCCGGTCAGCGCGTATCTGCACTCCGCGACCATGGTCAAGGCCGGCATCTATCTGCTCGCCCGAATGCACCCAATCCTCAGCGGCAGCGATTTCTGGCTCTGGACCCTCAACATCTTCGGCGCGGTGACGGCGGTAACGGCGTCCGTGCTTGCCTTGCGGCAGACCGATCTGAAGCTCGCGTTGGCGTATACGACGCTGATGGCGCTCGGCACGCTCACCATGTTCCTCGGCGCCGACGCGACTGTCGCCGTGGCCGCCGCGATGACCTTCCTGGTGGTCCACTCGCTGTACAAGGCGGCGCTGTTCCTGATCGTCGGCATCATCGACCACAAGACCGGCACGCGCGACGTCGCTCAGCTTCGCGGACTTGCCCGCGCGATGCCGATCACCGCCGTGGCGGCGGCGGCGTCGGCCTTGTCGATGGCCGGATTCCCGCCTTTCCTCGGATTCATCGGCAAGGAGTTGAAATACGAGGGAGCCCTCGCCGTTGCGTCCGAGCCTCTGCTCGTGGCGACGGCCGCCGTGGTCGCCAATGCCTTGATGGTCGCCGTGGCCGGAATCGTGGCGCTGCGGCCCTTCTATGGCCCCAGTTCGACAACTCCGAGCACGCCCCATGAGGCGCCGGTGCGCATGTGGATCGGGCCCCTGGTGCTCGCCGTCCTTGGCCTGACATTCGGATTGGCGCCGTCATCGATTGCCGATGGTCTCGTGCAGCCAGCCGTAACGGCAATCCTCGGCCGACCCGAGACGGTGAAGCTTGCACTCTGGCACGGCCTCAACCTGCCGCTTCTCCTCAGCATCCTTACCTTCGCATTGGGACTGGCGGCCTATGGGCTGCACGGCCGTCTTCGGGGAGTCCTGGTGTTGCTCGAGGCACGGTTGCCGATCACCGCCGACCTGCTCTGGGATCGGATCCTCGACGGTCTCAAATGGGTTGCCGGCGTCCAGACACGTGCTCTGCAAGGCGGCGTGCTTCGCCATTATCTCTTCATCGTTTTCACGACACTGGCGCTGGCGGTCGGCGTGACGCTTGTCGTGGCCGATGCGGTTCGGATGCCGCATGTCTGGCCGGAGCTGCTGATCCAGGAATGGGCCGTCATCGGCCTGATCGTCGCCGGCACCGCCATGACCGTAGCGACCCGATCGCGACTGGCCGCGATCTGTGCGCTGGGCGTGGTAGGGATCGGCGTCGCGATGGTGTTCCTGATGTACGGCGCGCCGGATGTTGCGATAACCCAGCTGCTTGTCGAGACCCTGGTGGTGGTGCTGGTCGCGGTGGTCATGCTTCGACTGCCGGGCCTGAACCAATACGCGTCGACGCGCGGCCGTCCTCTGGATGCCGCGCTCGCGGCGGTCGTCGGGGGTGTCGTGACCCTGACACTGTTCGCCGTATTCGATGGGCCGATCGATCGGTCGGTCACGGCCTTTTTCGAAGCCAGCAGCGTCCCCGAGGCGTTCGGCCGGAATATCGTCAATGTCATCCTGGTGGATTTCCGCGCCCTGGATACCTTCGGCGAAGTGGTCGTGGTAGCGGTGGCGGCGCTGGCCGCCTACACCCTGATCCGCGGCAGGCAGGGGAAGGGCGGTTCATGAACTCGATCATCCTGAACGCCGCCACCCGGCTGCTGGTCGCCCTCATGCTGATGTTCTCGGTGTACATGCTGCTGCGTGGCCATAACGAGCCCGGCGGCGGTTTTATCGGCGGTCTGATCGCGGCGATCGGCCTGGCGCTTTACGCCATTGCCCATGGAACCGGCGCGGCGCGGCGCGCCCTGCGGGTCGATCCGCGAACGATCGCGATGGTGGGGATCGGTGTCGCGGTTTTGGCCGGCCTCTCGGCGTGGCTGGCGGGCGATGCCCCGTTCGCCGGGCAATGGTGGTTCGTCGGAGGCGATGAGGTGTCCAAGGGCCTGCCGCTCAGCACCGTGCTGGTCTTCGATGTCGGCGTCTATCTTGCGGTTATCGGCGCAGTGATGACCCTGGTGCTGACGCTGGAAGAGGAAGTCTGACCATGGAGCCGGTCATCGCCGTCGTGGTCGGCATCCTGGTGGCTGCCAGCGTGTATCTGATGCTGGCCCGCAATATTCTGCGGTTCCTGTTCGGCCTGGTGTTGCTGGGCAATGCCGCGAACCTGACCATCTTCGCCGCGGGACGACTGACGCCGGACGTGCCGCCCCTGGTTCCCGAGGGTCTGCCGGCACCGCCCGGTTTGGTCGCCAACGCGCTGCCGCAGGCTCTCGTCCTGACGGCCATCGTCATCGGTTTCGGTCTGCTTGCCTTCGCGCTGTCGCTGGTATTTCGCGGCTATCAGACGCTCGAAACGATGGATACCGACGCCATGCGGTTTGCCGAGCCGAGGCCCGATGATCCGGACCGCGCCGGTCCGGATCCGGAGACGGCGGAATGAGCTGGCTCCTCGCGCTGCCGATCATGCTGCCTATCACCGTGGCGGTCCCGGTGTTCCTGTTCCGCGATGCCCGCCGGCTGGCGCAATGGCTCAGCATCGGCGGTTGCGCGGGCCTGCTGGTCATATCGGCGAGTCTGATGATCCAGGTGTGGACCCACGGCGTGGTCGCCGCGCAGATGGGCGACTGGCCGGCGCCGTTCGGGATTACGCTTGTGGCGGACTTGCTGAGCGCCGTCATGGTCGTCATCACCGCGATCACCGGTCTGGCGGTGGCGGTGTACGCCCTGGCCGACATCGACGAGCGTCGTGCCGCGCTCGGGTATCACGCGCTCTTCCAGGTGTTGCTCGGCGGCGTCTGCGGCGCGTTCCTCGCCGGCGATCTGTTCAATCTCTATGTCTGGTTCGAGGTCATGTTGATCGCCTCGTTCGGACTGCTGGTCCTGGGCGGCGACAAGGCGCAGATCGACGGCGGCATCAAATACGTCGCCCTCAATCTGGTGTCCACGGTGCTGTTCCTGTCCGGCATCGGGCTGCTCTACGGGCTCACCGGAACCCTCAATCTGGCGGATCTCCACAGCGCCGTGGGCACGGTCGAGAACAGCGGTCTGCTGACGGTGATCGCGATGATGTTCCTGGTCGCCTTCGGCATCAAATCCGCCGTGTTTCCGCTGTTCTTCTGGTTGCCGGCTTCCTACCACACGCCTCCGGTGGCGGTGTCGGCGGTCTTCGCCGGGCTTCTGACGAAAGTCGGTGTCTATGCGATGATCCGCATGTTCACCTTGGTCTTCACCCATGACACCGACTACACGCACGGCCTGCTGCTGGCGATCGCCGGTCTGACGATGGTCACCGGCGTTCTAGGCGCGGCGGCGCAGAACGAGTTTCGCAAGATCCTGTCTTTTCATATCATCAGCCAGATCGGCTACATGGTGATGGGTCTCGCGCTGTTCACGCCGCTCGCCCTAGTCGGCTCGGTGTTCTATCTGGTCCACCACATCATCGTGAAGGCGAACCTGTTCCTGATCAGCGGGGTGGCCCGTCGGCTGACGGGTTCGTTCGAACTCGGCGCGATCGGCGGGCTCTACCGGTCGAGCCCGCTGCTGGCCGTCCTGTTCCTGGTGCCGGCCTTCTCGCTGGCCGGATTCCCGCCGCTCTCCGGCTTCTGGGCCAAGTTCCTGCTGGTCCGCGCGAGCCTGGAGACCGGCGCCTATGTGGTCGCGGCGACTGCCCTGGCGGTCGGCATCCTGACGGTGTTTTCGATGACCAAGATCTGGGCCGAGGCGTTCTGGAAGCCGCATCCGAAGGGGCAGGCGCCGTCGCTCGCCCTGCTGGGACCGGGCCAGCGCGCGGCTTTGATCTTTCCGGTGGCCGCGCTTGCCGCGCTGACAATCGTCATCGGCCTCTATCCCGACCCGTTTGTCGGCTTCGCCGAACGGTCTGCCGCGCAGCTGCTCGAACCGGCGGATTACGTTCGCGCGGTCCTGGGAGCCGCACGATGAACCTGTTCGTCCTCAACGCCGCCCTGGCGCTGGGCTGGTCCGCCCTGGTCGGCAGCTTCACGCTGCCAAGCCTCCTTGCCGGCTTTGCGGTCGGCTATGCGGCGCTTTGGGTGGCCCGTCCGATCTTCGGGGCGACCACCTATTTCGAGCGCCTGTGGCGGATCATCCGGCTGGCCGCGTTCTTCGTCTACGAGCTCGTCGCCTCGAGCCTTCGGGTGGTCTGGGATGTGATCACCCCGACCCATCTGAGCCAGCCCGGCATCATTGCCATGCCGCTCGACGCCAAGGGCGAAGGAGAGATCTTCCTGGTCGCCAATCTGATTTCGCTGACGCCGGGAAGCTTGAGCCTGGACGTGTCGCCGGATGGGAGGACACTGTATGTGCACGCGATGTTCGTCGACGATCCGGATGCGCTTCGACGGGAGCTCAAACAGGGGATCGAACGCCGCGTCGTTGAGGCACTGGCACGATGAATGAAGTAGGAACGGTTCTGGCCTGGGCGGTCGATATCGCCTTTGTACTCCTGGTACTTGCGATGGTGCTGGGCTTCGTGCGCATGGCCCGCGGGCCAAGCCTTCCCGACCGGGTGGTGGCGCTCGACCTCGTGACCATCCTTGCCGTCGCTTTCAGTGCCTTGTTTTCGATCGCGTCCGGCGAGCCGGCATTTCTCGACGTGGCGATAGCGCTGGCGCTGGTGGCATTCCTGGCCACTGTGGCCTTCGCACGATTTGCAGAGCGACGCACGCTGCGTGGGGTCAATTCCGACGATCCGGGCGGTCGCCAATGACCGAAATCGCGACATCCATTCTGGTCGTCGCTGGCGCTCTTTTCGCCTTTGCCGCGGCACTCGGCGTGTTGCGCCTGCCCGACGTGCTTATCCGAATGCATGCTTCGACCAAAGCCGGGACACTGGGGTGTGGTCTGATCCTCGTGGCGGCGGCTGTCCATTTCGGCGAAACGGGGATCGTTGCGCGGGCGGTCGCCGCGATCGTTTTTCTGATGCTGACGGCCCCGATCGCCGCGCATATGATCGGCCGGGCTGCCTACCGAACGGGCGTGCCGCTTTGGAAAGGGACCGTGACGGACGAACTCGCACAATCTTCCGCGACCGAGACGTCACAGGGTAAGGACTAGACGTCCGACCGGGTAAGGCCTGCCAAAAGGCGCCGGACACTTCATCCGGCGGCGCGCCCAAAAACTGCTAGTGCGCCGCCGGCTCGGCCGCAAGCTTCGACGCCAGAAGCGATCCTTTGTTCGACCGGGTCCGCCCGTAGCGGCGAGATTCGATCGGGGCATCCGACATGGCCTCGCGCAGTGCGCCCAGCATGTCCAGCGCGGCCGAGGCAGCCAGCATTACCATACCGGCGAAGAACAACTGCAATGCCAGAGAGAACAACGGCAATGCCGCGTCAAAACCGCTGCCGCGGATATCCGATGCGGCAATCACGCCGGCCACGAGACTCAAGGCGACACCGAAAATCCCCGCGACCTTCAACACGGTAATCAGTTCTCGCTTCGAACCGTTGGCATCCTTATCGACCTTCATCACGAAATCCCCAATTTCAGAAAACCCATGCCCGGAATCATTACCGGCCTGGGCGAATCTCCCTTGCGACCTGCGCCTTTCCAGACCTTGGCGACCCGTCGCATGAGGCACTGCGTCGGGTCAGATTCAGCCCATGTTGGCGCTTAACGGGCAGATATCATACATGTAGTGGTCACCGCAAGATCATCGAATATTGCAGAAGGTGACTACAACGGGTTGACCCAAGGAGGCGGGTTTGATTGATTAGCCGTTGTTAACCAAATCGTGGATCGGTTACGATTCCGGTCAGCTCTCGAAGAGGAGCGCCGACAGGCATCACTCAGTGCCCTAGCGATTTTCGCGTTCGCCGGAATGTTTCGCCGCAGCCGGCAGGTCTGTCACAGTGAAGTGCCGGAGTATCGGTGTCGGCGAATGCGCGACGGTTCGTCGTGATGGGCACGTAAAAGGGGGTCATCTATGCAGGTTCTTGCGGTCGCGTCGCAGAAAGGAGGGTCCGGCAAGACGACATTGTCCGGGCACATCGCCGTCCAGGCGGAACAGAGCGGCTACGGACCCGTTGCGCTGATTGATGCCGATCCGCAGGGCAGCCTGACCGATTGGTGGAACGAGCGCGAGGCGGATCAGCCGCTGTTCGTTCAAACCACAGTCGCGAAGCTCGACCGCGACCTTCAGGAACTGAAGGATCTCGGCATCAAACTGCTGATTATCGATACGCCGCCGGCGATTACATCGACCATCGGCCATGTAATCGATGTTGCCGATCTGGTGCTGATTCCGACCCGTCCCAGCCCGCATGATCTGCGTGCGGCCGGCGCGACGGTCGAACTGGTCGAGCGCCTGATGAAGCCGATGGTGTTCGTGATCAACGGCGCGTCGCCCCGAGCCCGCATCACCACCGAGGCTGCGATCGCCCTCTCGCAATATGGACCCGTCGCGCCGGCGATCATCCACCAGCGGATCGACTTCGCCGCCAGCATGATCGACGGCCGCACCGTAATGGAACTGTCCGGACGGTCGCGTTCGCGGCAGGAGGTTGGCGAGCTTTGGGAATTCCTCAACCGGCGGCTCAACGGATCGATGCTGAAGCCGATGCAGTCCACTCGTCCGGTCAAGACCTCACCGGTCGCAGCGGCGCGAATCAACGGCGCCGAGGAACGACAGGGGGCATCGTGACCCAGCCTGCCTCTGCGCTGTCCAGCAATTTGCTGGTGCGCAAGGGTTCGGCGCGCCCGCTGGGGCTGGAGCCGACCGAACGCTCGCCATATGACGTCGCATTGGCGGTTCGACCGCCTCTGGCCAAGGTGCGGCCCAAAGAGCCTCTCGGACCATTGGCTGCGCCGGTCTTGCCGACGATTCGCTCAACGCGGACGGCTGCCAGGCTGGCCGGAGCCTGGTCGGAGCTCGCGTCCCGTTGGGGACTGCCGACAATCCTGTTTGTTGCCGGTTTGTGCCTGGTGACCGCCGTCGCGGTGACTGGTCCAGCGGCCGGGCCCCCGATCGCGGCTACGATATCCGGCGCGCCGGTCAGTCGCCCGCTCGGGCCGACGCCGGTGACATGGATCGATGACGGGCTGATGGCCAATCCGGCGCTGGCCGGGCGTTGAGCGAACGATAAAAGCCGCTCGACTCGGCGCTAACACTGCTGCCGACCGTAGTTCAGTGCTTAGCGGCCTTCTCGCGATTCAGGAATGCGAGTGTGTCCTCTAGAAGTGATTCGATCGCTTGATCGTCACGGGCATTATCGAATTTGCGGATCAAATCGCGATATTGCGTCGACTGTCGGCTAGCCAAACCGGAGAAGATCTCGACATCGTTCGGGTCGAGGATCGTTTGAATCCAGAACCGAAATCCGTTGATACCACCGGGCTCGCCCTGCAAGGAGTCCTGTAGGGACGCAATGACCGGATGCGGCGGTAGCGGGTCCTCGAGGTCGATCGAACCTACCGGCCGGCGCGCCCGCGGGCGCAACATGTCGCTGTGCAGTCTGGCCTGCGCCGACCTGCCGCCGCGACGTGTCGTTGTCGCCTTGGCATCGACACGCGATTGAGATCGTTCGATTATTGGGGCGGACTGGGCGTCCGGCACCAGACTCAGCATTGCGGTGTTGCCTCGCCCTTTGCGACGCACCAGGCCGCGGATGCACAGTTGGTCAAGCCGCCGTCTTACGGTGGACTCGGAAACCGCGATATTTCCGGCGATCAATCCGATATCTTCAGCACACCACCCTGATGTGCCTGCCAACATGCCGATACCAATCAGCAGGCGGTAATCCTCGGGTGTCAAATCCGAATCACGCACCGCGCGCATCGGGAACCCGACGATCATTGCGGCGGAAGAGGAATTGTCACTTTCGTCCAAGACTCGGCACCCACACGGCGATTCGCCCCTACTACGTTGGTATCTTTCATAGAAACTTGATCGGCGCAAGCCAAGCATCGATGGGGCCGGGAGAGTCTGACGGTTGCAACCGGTGGGCAGGGATCGCCTATCCTCCGATCGCCGCGCCCTGGATTTCCGACGATGATCGCAGGTTGAGTCGCCCGGTTCGCGGTATTGGCGACTCTTCGAAATCAAATGATATTCGTCTGTCTGATTTCGTGCCAGTTTTGCTACAGACTTGGAGAAATTATCTTATTCAAGAGTTTTATCTTGCTGCGCGGGCGTCGAACAGGTCTTTGTCTAAAAAAAGGTTCCATCAAGATAAAAATTCAGGTCAAATGCGAGATGATAACTATAAACGGCAATAGAAACAGGGGCGCGCCATGAGCGTAGAGAACCGTCGGTTGCTTGACCTTACAACAGAGATCGTTTCTTCCTATGCGGGGCACAATGTCCTTGCCCCCGATCAACTCGCCGATTTGATCAATCGCGTGCACAGCACGCTTGCAACCCTTGATGCACCTGAAGGGGCAGAGAAGCCAGCCCCGTCGCCGGCAGTTCCAGTTCGCCGGTCGATCACCAACAGCGAGATCGTTTGCTTGGAATGTGGCCGCGGCCAAAAGATGCTGAAGCGGCATATTGCCACCGCGCATGACCTCACGCCGGGGGAATACCGGGTGAAATGGAACCTTCGCACCAACTATCCGATGGTCGCGCCAGACTACGCCAAGCGTCGGTCGGAAATGGCGAAGAAGATCGGATTGGGGACCCGGTCGACCCGCTCCAAGCGCAAATAGCCTCCACTGCCTCCATCGGGCTGTATTGGTGGAGGCCATAGGGTGCCGGGCCTCTGCCCAGATCATGCACTCCGAAGCTCTCGCAACCAGGATACGAACTGCCGGATACCAATTTCCTGCTACGTCGATGGTCTGAGTCAAAGTTAGCGGCGGCTTTCCTCAATGACGGTGAAGGTGGCGTTAGCGTCGCCGTGCCGCTCCGGCTGGTGTCGGATTACGACCGACGAATACATCTTCGTGCCCCAGAACAGGCAGTGAGACGGTCTCCGGCAACGAGCGCCAGCAGGGCCAATCCGATTACGGCCACTTGAAGCCCCTCGCCAGCCCGATGGCGTCCAATGATGTCAAGCAGGCTAGGCAGCCCGCCAGGCATCGTCCATGGTTCTCACGCCGTCCGCCTGTGCCCTTGATGCCACGGTGTCGGCTGGAAACCAGGAGGAGTCGTCTGCAATGCCGTCACAGGATCGGATCATCCGGCCCAATACCAGACGAAGCCGGTATGAGACCCGACAACTGCACCGAATCGAGGGCGGCGGCGGGTTGCCGCTGCTGGTCGCAGAGGGTGGCAGACCGGACGGACCGCCGATCATTCTGCTGCACGGGTTTTCTCAGTGCCATTTGTGCTGGTATCGCCAATTCGAAGGCCGTTTGGCCGGAAACTTCAGACTGGTCGCGCCGGATCTTCGCGGCCATGGCGGTTCGGCCAAGCCCGAGGATGCATCCGCCTATTCGGACGGTCGCCTCTGGGCGGCCGATCTGGCGGCGATCATCGACGCCCTCGAACTGTCGCGGCCGATCATCGTCGCATGGTCCTATGCCGGCGCCATGGCCGGCGATTATTTGCGGCATCATGGCGCCGACGCCATCGCAGCCGTCAATTTCGTCGGTGCGATCATCAAGCTCGGTCCGGAAGCTGTTCCGTTCATCGGTCCGGATCTGGCGGGTAGCACATCGGGCCTGTTGTCGTCCGACCCGGGGAGGAACGTGGTGGCGGCCCGGCGCTTCGTTCGCGGCACGGCATCCGGCCCGCTGAGCCGTGAGGACCATGACATGGCGATGGCAAGCACCATGATGGTCACGCCGTCTGTCCGGCGATTCGTGCTGGGGCGCAATGAGGCTTATGACGATGTCCTGGCGGACCTGTCACTGCCGGTGCTGGTGACTTTCGGCACCTCCGATGTGATGGTCTCGCCACGCATGGGCGAGCATATCGCAGCCGTCACCCCCGGGGCCCGGATCTCACGGTACCCGGCGGTCGGCCATGCTCCATTCCTTGAGGCCCGCGAGCGCTTCGACAGGGAACTGGCGGAATTCGCCGATCAGATCTAGTCACACCCGGCCCGGCCGAATGCGGATCCAACCCGGTGCCGCCGAAAGATATTGAACCGGTGCAGTACAGAGCCTGCGGCAAACAGCTCTTCAGGCTGCTTCGACGGTGGCGTTCAAGGCTTCGATACAGTCCGACACCACGACCTCGTCGGCATCGGTCAGCGCCGTGAACGGTGGCAGCATCCGGGTCCAAACGTCATCGTCGGAAAGACGGCGCAGAATTCCCTTTTGCAAGGGGACGAGCGGCAATTGCTGCATCTTGAGACGGGTTTCGGTCAGTTGCGCCTGGTACCGTTCGGCCGCGGCGCGGTCGCCGGAGCGCCACGCCTGATAGACCCTTTGGCACAGGCCGGAGGTCAGGTTGGCGGTGGCGGTGATGCAGCCGGCGCCGCCTTGATCGAGGATCTCCAGAAGATATCGCTCGGTTCCCGCATACAGGGCGAATTCGGGCACCACATTGCATAGCGATCGCATCGACTCCCAGTCGCCGGAGCTGTCTTTCATGCCGGCTATGACCGGGCCGAACTGGCGATGCAGCCGCTCGATCAGCGGGGCGCCGAACGCGAAGCCCGTCAGCTTTGGAAAATTGTAGAGAAATACCCGCAGCCGATCATCGGCCACAGACTCGATCAGGCACTCGAAATAGGCGAAGACGCCGTCGTCACTGACCGGTTTGTAGAAGAAGGGTGGCAGCACGAGCACACTGAACACGCCCGCTGCCAGGCTGGCGCGGGTCAAAGTGATGGCGTCGACGACAGCGCAGGCACCCGTGCCGATCAGGAGTTTGTTCCCGGGCAGCCTTGCCGCAGCTGATTCGATGAGCGACAGGCGCTGGTCCAGAGTCAGCGAGTTGGCCTCACCCGTCGATCCAAGGACCGCCAGCCCGTCGCAGCCGTTCTCCAGCAGGGCGCGGGCGTGGCGGACAAACGCGTCATGATCGGGTGCAAGAGACCCGTCGAGTGGTGTCAGGGCCGCCGCGAATACGCCTTTGGGCAGTGTATTTGTACCGGTCATTCCATGCCTTGATTAGCATCGCGCCTGCCTACGCCGACGGAGTGCGCATGATAGCGTCATGCCGGGATGCAATGCCAATACCCCAACCTTCAGGTGTCCCTATCACAGGACATCTCGGCGAATTGGGCGGTTCGGCCATTGTTTGTGAAACTCCGTTTCGCGTGGCCCTCGGCCACTGTGTGACATGGGGTCGGCCGCCGAACCAATCGACTTGCCGTTTGGTCGGTTCATCGCCCACTGTATGGGCCTACGAGCCGCCGAGTGCCGGTGGTGATGGGTCAGCAGGGGAGGCAAGTCCGACATGGCGTTGCGTGCAAACTACATCGACGGCGAATGGGTCGAGGCGCCGGACGCCGCCCAGAACGTCAATCCGTCGGATATCTCCGATATCGTCGACGATTATGCCCGCGCCGATGTCGCACAGGCCCGGTCGGCGGTCGCGGCGGCCCGCTCGGCGTTCCCGGCATGGTCTACGACGACCATTCAGGAACGCTCCGATCTCCTCGACCGGGTCGGAACGGCCATCCTGGCGCGCAAGGAAGAACTCGGTCGCCTACTGAGCCGCGAAGAGGGCAAGACATTGCCGGAGGGCATCGGCGAGGCGGCTCGTGCCGGCCAGATATTCCGCTTCTTCGCCGGCGAGGCGCTGCGGATCGAAGGCGACAAGCTGGCGTCGGTGCGGCCAGGAGTCGACGTGGAGATCACGCGCGAGCCGGTCGGCGTCGTACTGGCGATCACGCCCTGGAACTTTCCGATCGCGATTCCAGCCTGGAAGATGGCGCCGGCGCTGGCGTTCGGGAACTGCGTCATTCTCAAATCCGCAGATCTGACGCCGGGCTGCGCCTGGGCGCTGGCCGATATCCTGGCCGAAGCCGGCGTTCCCAAGGGAGTCTTCAATCTCGTAATGGGGCGCGGCTCGGTGGTCGGCGATGCCCTGACGTCCGATCCCGGCATCGATGCGATCAGCTTTACCGGGTCCGTTGCCACCGGACGCGCCATTGCCCTGAAAGCGGTCGAGGCCGGCAAACGCGTGCAGCTTGAGATGGGTGGAAAGAATCCGCTGGTCGTGCTGGATGACGCGGATCTTGACACGGCTGTCTCCTGTGCCGTGAACGGCGCGTTCTTCTCCACCGGTCAGCGCTGCACGGCATCCTCCCGGCTGGTGGTGGCGGAGGGTATCCATGATCGCTTCGTCGCCGCCGTGAGCCAGGCCATGGGCAGCCTTACGGTCGACAACGCACTGAAGGACGGCACCCAGATCGGGCCGGTGGTCGACCAGAGCCATCTGGACCAGGACCTGTCCTATCTCGATATCGGACGCGGCGAGGGCGCCGAGTTGATCGGTGGCGAGCGCCTGAACCGGGAGACCGAGGGCTTCTATCTGTCTCCCGCACTGTTCACGGAGACGCACAGCGATATGCGGATCAATCGTGAGGAGATATTCGGCCCGGTGGCGTCGGTCATTCGCGTAAAGGACTATGACGAGGCGCTGGCCGTCGCGAACGACACGATCTACGGGCTGTCCGCCGGTATCTGCACCAGCTCGCTGAAATTCGGCAGTCACTTCAAGAGGCACAGCGAAGCCGGGATGGTGATGGTCAATCTGCCGACGGCCGGCGTCGACTATCACGTGCCGTTCGGCGGACGGAAGGGCTCAAGCTATGGTCCGCGAGAGCAGGGCCGGTATGCCAGGGAATTCTACACCCAAGTCAAGACGGCCTACACATTGCCGGTGTAGCTGCTCTTGAGCCCCGCAGCGTTTCCGCTGTGAGGGAGGGGCGCTATGCGTCTTCGGCGAGCAGTCGTGCCGCTGCAGCCGTGCGATTTCGCACGCCAAGCTTGCGGAAGATCGAGCTGGCATAGACCTTGATGGTGATCTCCTGCAAACCAAGACGACAGGCGATCTCCTTGTTCGGGCAGCCTTGTGCAATAAGCTGCGCGACTTCTTTCTCTCGGGCCGACAACGAATCCATCAGCGCATTCGTCGGCACGCCGGAGTCCATCGATTTGATCAGCAATTCCGCCGGGGCGAAGCGCTGGCCGGACAATATGAGCTGGATGGCGCCAGCGACAGCTTCGCCGGACATGTTTCCCGGGATGACGCCGGCGGCACCAGTACGAAGATAGGCCGCGGCCTTCTTCTCTTCCCCGGCATTACAAACAACGACGACTGGGGTGCTGGCCGCCTGATCGCAAATCCTGCTTAGATCCCCCTCGCCACCAAAGCCCGGCAGGGATGCCTCGATCATCACGAGGTCGATCATGGGAATGTCGCGGACCAGTGTCAAAGCGGTTTGGAAATCGGGCGCATTCGCGCGGCTAATCAAAGGCAGCACTCGGTCTGAGATGTCCTCAATCGGCAACTCGAACTGTCCTGCAACCAGTACGCGCAAGGCCTTGGCGCGAAGCGATGACGATCGTCGCTCGATCGGGCGCGCAGGTTCTTCAGGTGTCGGCATGGTGGGCCGATAAACCAGGGCTGCCGTTTGCATTGATTCCCTCTACGTTAGCCGTCTGATCGGGTACCCAATGGAAGCCATGCAATGCATGGGGATTAGACACCCAAATGCTAATACAAGCAAAGCGCGGGCCAACTTTCGGATAATGCATGATTTTCTAATCAACCTTGGGCTAATGCACGAAATTGTTGTGAAAATCCCTGCCTCCCTGTCGCTCAAGTGGTTAGCACCCCAAGGCTGCCGCCGAGTTTTCGCAATCATCAGACTTTAATTTGAGTCCAATTTTGAGAATCGGCGTGGGTTTTGCCAGAAGACGAAGCAACGGTGTGGGATCGTCACAGGTGTCGCCGTTGACAGGTCAGGCCGCCATGCGTATGGTCCGCGCGGCTTGGATTTGCATGTGGCTCCGCCCGTGGCGGGGCCGTTTTTGATGGGTAGCGGTAATGAAAGTCGTATCATCTCTTAAGACCTTGAAGAAGCGCCACCGGGCATGCCGCGTGATCCGGCGCAAGGGGCGCGTCTATGTGATCAACAAGGAAAACCCGCGCTTCAAGGCACGCCAGGGCTAAGTCCCCTCAGGTCAACATCCGACCGGCAGTTGCCGGTCGTCTTCACCAATTCCGAGGCCGCGCCTGAGAGCGCGGCTTTTTGCATGTTCGCGCGACCTCTGATGCTCGAAGTCCGGCTTTGCCCTCGACATGGCGGATGTGTCTGATAAATTGGTATTACCACTTTGCGGACCATGCGGACTGAAGCGAGGCCGACCGTGATGAAGATGCCGAATCTCGACCAGTCGGTGATCGCCCGCCGTCGGGAGATTGTTGACGCATTGCGAACGATCATTCCTGGAGAAGGGGTGATTGTCGATGAAGACGAACTGCGAGCCTTCGAATCCGATGGGCTCACAGCCTACCGCGCCTTGCCGCTGATTGTCGTACTCCCGACCGACACTGATCAGGTATCCCGGGTCTTGCACTATTGCCATGACAACCGCATCAAGGTCGTGCCGCGCGGTGCCGGGACATCCCTGTCCGGCGGTGCGCTGCCGCTGGAAGACGGCATCCTGCTGGGCCTCGGCAAGTTCAACCGCATCCTCGATATCGACTTCGAGAACCGCTGCGTGTGCACCCAGCCCGGCGTCACCAATCTGGGGATCACTCAGGCGGTCGAACATGCCGGATTCTACTATGCGCCCGATCCCTCCAGCCAGATCGCCTGTTCGATCGGTGGCAATGTCGCGGAGAATTCCGGCGGCGTTCATTGCCTGAAATACGGCCTTACGACCAATAACCTGCTTGGGCTGGAAGTTGTACTGGTCAATGGCGACGTCATCCGGCTGGGCGGCAAGCACCTGGATGCGGAAGCCTACGATCTGCTCGGCCTGATGACCGGTTCAGAGGGGCTGCTCGGTGTCGTCACCGAAGTTACCGTGCGCATCCTGCGCAAGCCCGAGACTCAGCGTGCCCTGCTGATCGGGTTCGCCTCGTCGGAGTCGGGCGGGGATTGCGTCGCCGGAATCATCGGCGCCGGTATCATTCCAGGCGGTCTGGAGATGATGGATCGCCCGGCGATCCATGCGGCGGAGGATTTCGTCCAAGCCGGCTATCCGCTCGATGTCGAGGCACTGCTGATCGCCGAACTGGATGGGCCGGCGGAAGAGGTCGATATGCTGATCGACCGGGTCGAGGCGATCGCCAAGGAGTGCGGTGCGGTGTCGATCCGGCGCAGCGAGAGCGAGGAGGAGCGGCTCAGCTTCTGGGCCGGACGCAAGGCCGCCTTCCCGGCGGTCGGGCGGATCAGTCCGGATTATTACTGCATGGACGGCACGATCCCGAGGCGCCGCCTGCCCGAGGTGCTGAAGCGCATGACCGAGATGTCGCAGCATTATGGCCTGAGGGTCGCCAATGTCTTCCATGCCGGCGACGGTAATCTGCATCCGTTGATCCTCTATGATGCGAACCAACCGGGCGAATTGGAGAAGGCGGAGGATTTCGGCGCCGATATCCTCAAGCTCTGCGTCGAGGTCGGCGGCGTTTTGACCGGCGAACACGGTGTCGGCGTCGAGAAGCGCGACCTGATGGAGGTCCAGTTTGACGAGGCCGATTTGAACCAGCAGCAGCGCGTGAAATGCGCATTCGATCCGGACAGCCTGCTCAATCCCGGAAAGGTCTTCCCGAAGCTGCACCGCTGTGCGGAGATGGGCCGCATGCACATCCATCGCGGCCAGATCCCGTTCCCCGATATCCCGCGTTTCTAGTCCATTAACGCGACACGGTCGGCTCGATCATGCCAGACATTCTGAAACCCACAACTGCGGAGCAGGTTCTCGACGCCGTGCGCTGGGCGGCGGCGGACGAGGTGCCACTCGAGATCGTCGGCGCCGGCAGCAAGAGGGTACTTGGCCGTCCGTTCCAGGCAGATCATGGGCTCGACCTGTCCGACCTCACCGGAATCGGCCTGCACGAACCCGAAGAACTGGTGATGTCGGCGCAGCCGGGTACGCCGTTGACGGAAATCGAGGCGACCCTGGCCGCATCCAACCAGCAGCTCGCCTTCGAACCGCCGGATCTGGGGCCGCTGCTTGGCCAGGCCGCCGGGAGATCGACCATTGGCGGCGTCTTCGCCTGCAATCTGGCCGGCCCGCGCCGCATCAAATCGGGCGCTCCCCGCGACCATTTGCTGGGTCTGCACGCGGTGAGCGGGCGCGGCGAGTCCTTCAAGACCGGCGGCCGGGTTGTGAAGAACGTCACCGGCTACGATGTCTGCAAGTTGATGACCGGGTCATTCGGCACCCTGGGCGCCTTCACCGACCTGACCTTCAAGGTGTTGCCCGCGCCGGAGTCGAGCCGGACCCTGATACTGTCCGGATTGGAAAACGAGATGGCGGTGCGGGCGCTGACCGAGGCGCTGCAGAGCCCCTACGACGTGTCCGGTGCCGCGCATGTTCCGGCGGGCGTCGCGCCGTTGACGACCGCCGATGATGGCTCGGCCGCCATGACGGCGGTGCGCCTGGAGGGTTTTGCGGCCTCGGTGGCGGCGCGGGCCGAAGGGCTGGCGACGGCGCTCGAGGGCTTCGGTCCGGCGCGATCGATCGACGATGAGCAATCGCGTACCTTTTGGCAGAACCTTAGCGACGTGGCGCCGTTCGCCAACGCGGATGGACGTGATGTCTGGAAGCTGTCGGTGCCGCCGGCGGCAGGGCCGGCGGTCGCCAAGGCGATCGCGCAAGGCGTGGCGGCTGACTACTTCTTCGACTGGGGCGGCGGGCTGATCTGGGCGGCGGTCCCTGCAAATGGGAATGCCGCGGAGACCGTCAGGTCCGCAATCTCTAAATGCGGCGGGCACGCGACGTTGGTCCGCGCTTCGGAGGCGACCCGTGCCGCCGTCGACGTGTTCCAGCCGCAGCCGGCGCCGCTCGCTGCCCTGACGGCGCGGGTGAAGGACAGTTTCGATCCCAAACGCATCCTCAACCCCGGCCGCATGTATGCGGGCGTCTAATCGTGTGGCGTGGCATGACGGCGAAACAGGACAGGTCGGAGCGGGTCATCAAGGAGGGCGCAGATGAAGGCGATCCGATTTCATGCGACCTGGAGGGCCAGCCGACGACGCTCTACTACGGCGCCTGTCCGGTCTGCGGACCCGAGATCCGGCGCTATCAGCGCATCGACGCGCGTCGGGGCGATGAACTCGGCTGGCAGGATATCTCGCAGTCGTCCGAGAACCTTGCAGCGCTCGGACTGGATCTAGAGGACGTCAAGGAACGCCTGCATGTCGTCGACCAATCCGGGCGTATTCACATCGGCGTCGACGCTTTCATCGTGTTATGGGCGGCGCTGCCCGGTCATCGCTGGTTGTCGGCGCTGGTCGGAGCGCCGCTGATCAGGCCGGTCGCGACATGGACCTATGACAGGATCCTGGCGCCGGCACTGTATCGATGGAATCGGCGCCGCGACCGCCGACGCGGGGCTGCCGGCTCGACGTCAGAGGGGCGGGAATAACCGGCAATGCAAACCAGCTTTACCTTGGCGCAGTTGGCCGACGCCGCGGTGGCGGAGAGCGAAAAGATCCTGCGCACCTGCGTGCATTGCGGCTTCTGCCTCGCCACCTGCCCGACCTATGTCCTGCTTGGCGACGAACTCGACAGTCCGCGCGGCCGCATCTATCAGATCAAAGACATGCTGGAGAACGACCGGCCGGCGCCGGCCAGCGTGGTCAAGCATCTGGACCGCTGCCTGACATGCCTGGCTTGCATGACGACCTGCCCCTCTGGTGTGCATTACATGCATCTGGTCGATCACGCCCGGGTGCACGTCAACCGCACCCATCGCCGGCCTTGGCACGACCGTGCGCTACGGGCGCTGCTGGCCTTTGTGCTGCCGCATCCGGCCCGGTTTCGGCTGGCGCTTATCGGGGCCTGGTTCGGGCGGCCCTTTGCCGGTCTGATGCCGAAACAGTTGAAGGCCATGCTGACCTTGGCTCCGGCCCGCATTGCTCGGCGCAGCCCGGTCGACAGACCGCAGGTGATCCCGGCCGAAGGGCCGCGCCGCAAGCGTGTCGCACTGCTGAACGGATGCGCCCAGCCGGCATTGGCGCCGCAGATCAACGAGGCGACCGTGCGCCTGCTCACGCGGCACGGCGTTGAAGTGGTGGTCGCGGAGGGGGCTGGCTGCTGCGGTGCCCTGACTCACCATATGGGACGAGAGGATGATGCCCATGCCAGCGCCAGGGCCAATGTCGAGGCCTGGTCGCGCGAGATGACGGAATTCGGCGGCGCCGGGTTGGACGCCGTGATCATCAACACCTCGGGCTGCGGCACCACGGTGAAGGATTACGGGTTCCTGCTGCGCGCGGATGCCGACTGGGCCGACAAGGCCGCCAGTGTGTCGGCGATCGCCCGCGATATCACCGAGTTCATGTCCGATCTCGGCTTGATGTCGCCAGTGCTCGAGACCGGCCATCGAGTCGCCTATCATTCCGCCTGTTCGATGCAGCACGGCCAGCGCATCCGCCGCCAGCCGAAGGAGCTGCTGACCGCGTCCGGCTTCGTGGTGGCCGACATTGCCGAGGCGCATCTGTGTTGCGGTTCCGCCGGCACGTACAATCTGCTGCAGCCGGAGATCGCGGGCCAGCTGCGCGACCGCAAGGTCGCCAATATCGAGCGCACCGAGCCGGAGCTGATCGCCGCCGGCAATATCGGCTGCATGACCCAGATCGCGTCGGGCACCGACCTGCCCGTGGTTCACACCGTGCAGCTACTGGACTGGGCCACGGGCGGGCCGATGCCCCAGGCGCTGGCTGGCCGGCTCGGCACCGGCGCGAAGGCCGAGAGGCTGGCGGCGGAATAGCGTCAGAATGATCCGGTCTGGCCGGACCGCCGGTCTCCCTGTTCTACGATCCGCCCTGGACACGGCCTTTCCTGCGCCGCAACAAGGTGGCGGTCGAGGTCACGGCGCGAACGGTGTCGTCGCGCCCGGCGATCTGACCTCCCGGGCCGATTTGCCGGCCAGGCGCGACCCGGCCATACTCTGCTCCCATGATGCGCCGGTTCCTGGTCACCCTCTCGATCCTCCTGCTGGCGGGGCCGTCCGCTCTGGCCGATCAGTACGACCCCCGGCTGGACGATCTGTTCGCCAGGCTGGCGGTGGCCGGCGACCGGATCGAAGCGTCGCGGATTGCGGTCGCGATCCGGGACATCTGGCTTACCTATGACGGCGACAGCTATGACGTCGTCGAATTCCTCAATCGCGGGGGACGGGCTGCCGTCCGGGGCGAGGACCATCTGGCGGAACTGTCCTATGGCGGGGTGATCCGCCGGGCGCCCAAATACGTGGAGGGATGGCATCAGCGCGGCCGGCAGCGCTTTCGCACCGGGGATCTGCTCGGCGCCGTCGCCGATCTGGAATTCGCCGTGGAGTTGGAGCCGCGCCACTTCGATGCCCTTACCACGCTTGGAGAGTGCTATGTCGCCCTGTCCGAGCCCGAACAGGCGCTTGAGGCCTTCGAGGCTGCCCTGGACGTCCATCCGCACCTTACGGCGGCGGCAGATCAGGCGGCCGAGATCAGGCGCGCATTGGGAGAGCCCATCTAGCCCGGTCGCGCGGAGTTGATCGGCTGACGCTTGTCGATTGCCGTCCGTGCGCCATACTCCTTACATGCGTTTCCGGATTGCCGCCTCGATCCTCATCCTGTTCTGCGCTGGGAACATCGCCGCGCTGGCCGATCAAGACGACCAGCGGCTCGACGGCCTCTTCCAGCGCCTGCAGACCACCGAGAATCCGGCCGAGGCAAGCACCCTCACATCGTTGATCTGGACGATCTGGTTTGTCTATGACGGCGACAGCCGGGAGGTGGCCGGGCTGATGCGCAATGGTGCCGCCGCAATGAACGCACGGAATTTCAGCCGGGCCGAGGTGCTGCTGACCCGGGTGACCGAGTTGGCGCCGGAATTCGCGGAGGGCTGGAACCGCAGGGCGACGGCGCGCTATCTCGCCGGTGACTTTTCCGGATCGGTGTCCGACATCCAGCGCACCCTGCAACTCGAGCCAAGGCATTTCGGTGCGCTGTCGGGGCTCGGAGCGATCTACTCCGAGCTCGATGCTCCGGACCGGGCGCTGGCCGCATTCGAGGCGGCCCTGGAGATTCACCCGCATCTGCCTGGTGCGCGCGCCAACGTCGAACACCTGCGCGAATTGCTGGAAGGCGATCCGGTCTAGCCGACGGGGATCGGATGACCATCGGCGCCACAGGACAGTCTGTGAAACCCGATCGATACCGACAGACGTTGATCCTCGCGCTCGGGTTGCTCGCGGGCATGGTCCTCGCGGATACAACGGCGGACGCGCAGGAGATGCTTCCGATCCTGGCGCGGGTCGGACCATGGCCCGTGGCGTCATCGCCGATCGGATTTGCCGGCCGGGTCTGGTTCGTCAACAGCGTCAAGGGCCGCAACCACAACTCGGCCGACCTCTACAGCTACGATCCACAGACCGGCGCAGTCCGCTACGAGCGGCATCTGTTCAGCCAGGATGGCGGCCGGCCGATGGTGGCCGGTGGCCGTCTGTTCCTGCCATTCGAGGATGCGCGATTCAGCCTCGGCTGGGGGCACTTCCTGGTCACCGACGGCACACGCTGGGAACTCGGAACCATCCCGAACGGCCAGATCTTCCATACCCATGCCATGACGAGCCTCGGCGACCGGCTGCTTGCCGCGACGTCGGCCTGGCGGGCGGGATTGCAAATATCCGACGATGGCGGCGTCACCTGGACCCAGATCTACGACCACCCGACGCCGGAACGCCGTGTCAGCCGGATCGTCGAGCTGGCGGTGGTCGATGACCTGGTCCTCGGCTATCTGATCCAGGGCGATCAACGCCGGCTGCTGCGGTTCGACGGGACAGGCGTTGCCGATGTGCCGGGCTGGCCGCGGGACCGATCGGTGCTCGGAATGGCGACCCATGACGACGCCGTATTTGCCATCGTTCGAGAGGCCGGGGGGATCGCGGTCTGGCGAACCGACGGATTCTCCGGCCGCCGCGTGGCCGACCCGCGACAGGATTGGCGGCTACGCGACATCGTCGCTGATGAACGCGGTTTGTGGGCGGTCGGCGGCGGTCCGGATGGTGGCACTGTCTGGCATAGCGCGGATGGGATCGACTGGAATCCCATCTGGCAAGTCGGCGGTGGCGAGCCGCTGGAACTGACGGTCTATGCGGGCAACATCTTTGTCGCCGGCATGGCCTCCGATGGAGGCGTGCTCTGGGGACCGTCGCCGCCAGCGGGCACCGAGGCGGCCGAGTACCCGACATGGCCGGCGATGCATCGGTCAGAACCGGATCCCAGCTCGGTTGCCGCACTGGATCTGTTGTTGAAGGACGCTGATTCCTATTCCGGGCAGGCCGGGCTCAGGGATGCGATCTACGCCCTTGCCGGCACCGAAGGGTCAGGCACGGTCTTCGCCGAACGCCTGATGGGCGAGGCGCCGCCGCGTCCGGTCGGGCTGATCGGCGGTCGCGTGCGTATTTCGTCAACGACGCTGCGACGCTGGCTTCTGCTCTGGGGCATGACGCTCGCGGGCGAGGGGCGGGTACCGCCGGAGTTGATCGCCGAGCCCTGGACCGTGCCGCAGAACAGCAGCGAGAAGTACTTCAGCAGCCCTCCCGCGGCGATGCGTGCCGTCGCGGCGATCGGGCAGAATGACACGGCGACCATCGAGGCACTGATCGAACGGCTCGGCCGAGAGGAAGATCCCCTCTGGCTGCGTGGTGACGCCGTCGGCGCGCTCGCCGACCTGACCGGTCAGCGCTTGGCTTATGATTTCGACGCTTGGCGGGAATGGTGGGCTGAAGCGAAAGCTAACTGGCCGCCATAGGGCGTGGATCAGGAATCAATCCAGGCGATGCGCAGGACGTTGGTGTTGCCGGGCGTGCCGAAGGGGACGCCGGCGGTGATCACCAACCGGTCTCCGTGGCCGGCCAGCCCGTCACTCAGGGCCAGGGCGCAGGCCTTCTCGATCATCTCCTGGAAGTTCTTCACATCCTCGGTGTGAACCGAGTGCACGCCCCAGCAAAGCGCCAGTCGACGTGCCGTCTCGCGGCTAGAGGTGAGGCATAGGATGGGGACTTCCGGCCGCTCACGGGCGGCCCTGAGCGTGGTCGACCCCGATGTGGTGTATGTCACGACCGCGGCGGCGCCGATGGTGTGCGCGACTTGCCGTGCGGCGGCGGTTATGGCATCGGCAGCCGTGCTCTCCGGGTCGTAATGCACCGCGTCCATGATGGTGCGGTACAAAGGGTCGTGCTCCACCCGCTGGGCGATGCGGTCCATGATCGTCACCGCTTCCTCTGGATAGGCTCCGGCCGCGGTTTCAGCCGACAGCATGACCGCGTCGGCGCCGTCAAAGACAGCGGTTGCCACGTCGGACGCTTCCGCCCGGGTCGGGGCCGGCGCGGCGATCATGCTTTCGAGCATCTGGGTCGCGACGATGACCGGCTTGCCGGCCTGGCGGCAGCTGCGCACGATCCGCTTCTGCAGGCTCGGCACGTCCTCGGCTGGCATTTCAACACCAAGATCGCCGCGCGCGACCATCATCGCGTCGGTCATCTCGATCAATTCGTCCAGGTGATTGATCGCCGATGGCTTCTCCATCTTCACCACCAGTTGGGCACGGCCGGCGATCAGCCGCCTGGCCTCCGCGACGTCCTCGGGCCGTTGCACGAAGGACAGCGCCACCCAGTCGACGCCGATATCCAGCGCGTAGCGCAGGTCGTCCCGGTCCTTGGCGGTCAGCGACGACAGCGGCAGCACCGCCTCCGGAACATTCAGCCCCTTGCGTTCCGACAGCCGCACGCCCGAGACGACGACGGTCTCGGCGAAATCCTTGCCGCAGCTCTCGACTCTCAGCCGGACCTTGCCGTCATCCAGCAGCAGGTGCTGGCCGCTGGAGAGAGCGCTGAACACTTCCGCATGGGGCAAGTGGACCCTGGTGCCGTCGCCGGGCTTGTCCTCCATGTCCAGGCGGAAGGTCTGCCCCGGTTCCAACTCGATCGGGCCGTCGGCAAAGGTGCCGATGCGCAGCTTCGGACCCTGAAGATCCGCCATCGCCGCGATCGGCCGGCCGAACTCGCCTTCCAGTTCCCGGATCGTCTCAAGCCGCCTTGCATGGTCTTCCTGCAGGCCATGGCTGAAATTCAGGCGGAAGACGTCGGCGCCGCCGACGAACAGCTTGCGGATGGTGTCGATATCGTCGCTCGCCGGACCGAGCGTTGCGACGATCTTCGTTTGACGGTCACGTTTGACGTGTTTTTCTTGCGGCATGCCGGGGGCTCATGCGGATGAGTTGAGAACGAGTATGGCGCGAAAATCGTTGACGTTGGTCAGTGTCGGGCCACCGACCACGAGATCGTCGAGTGCGGCGAAGAAACCATATCCGTCATTGTCTTCCAAGCGCTCTCTCGGATTCAGACCCATTGACCGAGCCCGGTCGAGCGTATCCGGACCGCACAGGCAGCCGGCATTGTCTTCCGAGCCATCGATGCCATCGGTGTCGCAGGCGATGGCGTGGATGCCGGGATGGCCGTCCAGTTCCGCCGCCAGCGACAGCAGGAACTCCGCATTCCGGCCGCCGCGCCCATGTCCCGTGACGGTGACCGTGGTCTCGCCGCCGGACAGCAAGACGCAGGGCGCCTTTGCCGGCTGGCCGCGACGCGCCACCTGAAATGCGATAGCGGCGTGGACCCGTGCCACCTCCCGGGCCTCGCCTTCGATGCAGTCCGACAGGATGAGCGGATCAAACCCGTGCCGATGGGCTTCGGCTGCCGCCGCCTCCAATGAGGCCTGTGGCTTGGCGATGACGATCGTCTCGGCGGATGCAAGCATCGGGTCGCCGGGTTTCACCGACTCGTCGGCGGCATGATCCAGATGTCGGGCGACCGCATCCGGGAGGTCGATCCGGTAGCGGTCGAGGATGGCCCGCGCGTCGGCGAAGGTAGTTGGATCGGCGACAGTCGGTCCCGACGCTATGACCGACGGGTCGTCTCCCGGGACATCGGAGATCAGCAACGTGAGGAGCCTCGCCGGATACGCGGCCGCGGCCAGCCGACCACCCTTGATCGCGGACAGGTGCTTCCGCGCGCAATTCATCTCGGAGATCGTCGCGCCGGACTTCAGCAGGGCCCGGTTCACCGCCATCTTGTCATCCAGCCCGATGCCGTCGGCCGGCAAGGGCAGCAGCGCCGAGCCGCCACCGGAAATCAGACAGATCAACAAATCTTCCGGCCCGACGGTTGCGGCAATCTCGAGAATCTCAGCCGCCGCGCGCTGGCCGGCCGCGTCGGGAACCGGATGGCTCGCCTCGACAATCCGAATACGGTCGCAGGGGACGGCATGGCCATACCGGGTAACCACCAGGCCCTCCAGCGGCCCGGGCCAGTGATCTTCCACGGCCCGCGCCATGGCCGCCGATGCCTTGCCGGCACCGATGACGACCGTCCGACCCTTGGGCGGATCCGGAAGATGTGGCGGCACGCAATGCGCAGGCTGCGCTGCCTCGACCGCGACCGCGAAGAGACGGCGCAACAGGATTTCGGGGTCGGTTCCCATTGCGACTAATCCAGTCGGTAGGGCGTCGACTGTCAATCCAATTGCGCCGAGGCCCTACCGGCCGTAAAAAAATGGAAATGACTTCCACCATGCAAAAACGCCCGCGCGGCGCCCGCGGTGCGTCCGGGCCAGGGCCGGTCCAATCCCTGGCGCGCGGCCTCGCGCTGCTCGAGAGCCTGGCGGGAGCATCCGACGGCAGTACGCTGTCCAGCCTGGCCGAATCGACCGGGCTGGCGCCGTCGACCGCGCATCGGCTGCTGGCAAGCCTGCGCGAACAGGGTTTTGCCCAGCAGGATACCGAGAGCGGGCTGTGGCATATCGGCGCCAAGGCGTTCACGGTCGGCAACGCGTTCCTGCGGAGCCGCAGCTATGTCACGCTGGCACGGCGGTATATGCGTGATCTGGTCGACCGCTGCGGCGAGACCGCCAATCTGGCGGTGCTGGACCAGTACGAGGCGGTCTATCTGACTCAGATCGAATGCGATGAGATGATGCGCGCCTTTGCGCGACCCGGCACCCGCATCCCACTGCATTGTTCAGGGGTCGGCAAGGCACTTCTGGCGGCCCTGCCGGCCGCGGAGGTGCAGGTGATCGTCGCCGAATCCGGCCTGCCGCGCCTGACCGACCGGACGATTTGCGAGCCGGAAGCCCTGCGCGCGGAACTCAACGCGACCCGCGGCAGGGGATACGCGATCGATGACGGCGAGCACGCCGTTGGCCTGCGCTGTGTCGCCGCGACGATCCACGATGACGGCGGCCGGCCGCTGGCGGCCCTGTCGATCTCCGGGCCGGCGGCACGCATTGACGATGACAAGCTGAGCACGCTCGGCGGGCTTGTGGCCGAGGCCTGCGAAGAGCTGACCTCGGACATCGGTGGACTGCGCGGTGGCTGATTCCAGCAGGTAAACCTTGACCGGTAGGGCTCTCTGGATTAGAAAGTCCTAATTCACCGTGCGGGCGCATGACGCCGCCAAGGTGAAATGCCGCGGATTCGAATCCGGGCGCCCGTTCCCCCTTCAAAAGACAGTTCCCCCGGACGAATGCGATGGACCGGTCCGACCGGTCTCGCAAAGGCCGCAGACCGCGTGTGCTCGCAGCGCTGATATCCCCCGACCGGCCAAGACACCCGGCAGAGCCTGCCCTGCGACATGGACAGACGTTCGCAACACATATGTGGGGGATTGATCCATGGCAGATACCAGCGCCTGGCTAGAGGCTTGGCTAGCCGAGACTACGGATGCGTTTCCATGGGGCACCAACGATGGCGGCGGATCAAATCCTCCTCCATGGTGGGCCGAATACGTCGACGACGACGATGATGACGATGACGACGAGCGCCTGGTCGATACGGCGCAGACCGATGAGGACAGCCCCGTATCGATCGACGTGCTCGCGCCCTGGCGTAGTCACGATGACGATGACGATGAACAGAACATCATCTACCGGTTCGATGCGCTGAGCGAGAAGGGTGGGGAGATCCGGCTAGAGAACGGCCAGCTCGTATACGATCCCGGAGCTGTGTTCGATTATCTCGCTGCGGGCGAAACGGCGACAGACCGCTTCTTCTATGTCATCGCGGAACAGGACGACGACGAGATCGATGATCCGGTCGGCACATGGCTGACCGTGACCGTGACCGGCGTGAACGACGCCCCGATCATCGAAGACGACAGCTCAACCTTCACCGGCGCGGCGACCGAGGATGCCGCCCAGCCAGCACTTCTGGACAGCGGGACCATCGAATTCTCGGACGCCGATCTGGCGGATGTCCATACAGCGTCGGCAGTGTTCAAGGAGACGACCCATTCCACGAAGCTGGGGACGCTCGCGGCATCCGTGCTTGTTGACACGACCGGGGCCGGAACAGGCGGCGTGGTCGGATGGGAATACTCGGTCGACAATTCCGCGACCCAGTTCCTTGCAAGCGGCCAGTCGATCACCGAAACCTATGCGGTGACGCTGACGGACAATCAGGGCTCGTCGGTCACGCGGGACGTCGCGGTCACCATCACCGGCGTCAACGACGAAATTGTCATCGGTGCCGCGGTTCTCAGCGGTACAGTGACAGAGGATGCCATCCAGCCGGCGCTCTTGGACAGCGGCACCATCGAATTCTCGGACGTCGATCTGGCGGATGTCCACACCGCGTCGGCAGCGTTCAAGGGGACGACCCATTCCACGCAGCTGGGGACGCTCGCGGCATCCGTGGTTGCTGATACGATCGGGACTGGAACAGGCGGCGTGGTCGGGTGGGACTATTCGGTCGACAATTCCGCGACCCAGTTCCTTGCAAGCGACCAGTCGATCACCGAAACCTATACGGTGACGCTGACGGACAATCAGGGCTCGTCGGTCACGCGGGACGTCGCGGTCACCATCAGCGGGGTCAATGACGTCCCGCTGATCGTATCGGAAGACCTGGCCGGCGCTGTGACCGAAGGCGACTCGACGGCCAACCTGACGGATGCCGGGTCGCTCGACTTCGAAGATGCCGATCTGACTGACACCCACACCGCATCCGCCTCGTTTCAGTCGACCACCCACAATAGCCAGCTCGGCTCGTTGACCGCATCGGTGGCGGCGGACACCACGGGAACCGGCCTTGGCGGGGTCGTGACCTGGGACTACGTCGTCAGTGACTCACTGGTGCAATTCCTGGCGCAAGGCGAGACGATTGACGAGACCTATACGGTCACACTCGATGACGGCAATGGCGGCGTCGTGACCCGCGATGTTGTCGCAACGATCACCGGCACCAATGATCAGCCTGTCGCTCAAGACATCGCCTTCAGCATCGGTGAAGACGTCATCGAAGACACCCGCAGTTTCGTAGCCGACGATGTGGACGCTAGCGAAGCGCAGTTCCTAACTTACGACATCGTGTCGGATCCCGCGCGCGGCAGCGTCGTGAACAACAATGACGGCACCTTCACCTTCCTGCCGGGCGACGATTTCCAGTTTCTGAACAGCGGACAGCAGATCGACGTCACCTTCGAGTATACCGCCAACGATGGCAGCGGCGCCCCGAACGCTACAAGCGTCTCGAAGACGGTAACCGTCACGGTCACCGGCAGCGACGATGACCCAGTCGACATCTCGAATTCGCTCACCTTCAGCTCCGAGAACCAGAGCATGTGGGCCACCGGCGACGCGTTCGTGTTGGACCCGGTGTTGCCGTTCATCGGCCTGCAATGGGATATCAGCGAGGAATTCGAGCTCTATGGCGGTGGCTCGTTCCTTGGCATCGACGTGCCCAGCGCCGTCCTGTCGGCTTCGACGGACGGGCAATTTGGCCTGCAGCCCTACTTCGGCGTCACATCCGGCGATGTCGACACTGTCCTCAGGGGCGCGCTGGCGTTCGAGGTGCCAAAACAGGTCATCCCGGGTCAGGAGATCACCATCAAATCCGGCTTCATGTTGGAGGACGGGCAATTCAGAACCTTCAGCCCGAACATAACCCTGGGCCTGGACCTGATTGTCGATTTCAACGCCAGTGCCGAGGTTATTCTCGACTACGGCGCTTCCGCCGCAACGGAACAGATTGCCCTTGTCGACAAGGGCGTGGGCATCGAAGAACGATTCGAGATCCCCGTAAATGGAGGCGGCAATGGAGGCGGGGACACCCAATCATTCGACCTCTTCGAACCCATAGACATCAACCAGACCGTCGAGATCTTCAGCTTTGGCGGCGAAGACGAAAGCTTCCTATTTGAGTTCGTCGACCCGAGGACGGATAACCCGCTAGGGAGTCTCGGGGGCAACGTCCCGGTCATAAACACCGTGTCGACCCGGGACGGCGACATCCTAAAGAGCTCTGGTGAGAGCGACCCGGATAATCCGATCCTGGAAGGCACCCTGGATCTGGACGGCATCGCGTCAGCGCTCATCCCGTTGCCGCCTTTCTCGATCGACGCCTCCGCCAGCCTCATCGAGATCGGCGACTCGGACAATCCCACTGAGATCTTCGGCATCGAAGCGGGCATCGATCTCTTGGATGTGGACCTCACGGCCGCTCTGTTCGCGGCGCAGGATTTCCAGTTGAGTCTCGGTGATCTCACCGGTGTTCTGACTCTGGAAGACGGCACCGCGATCGACTACACGGTCGGCGACGAAATCACCTTCACGGTCCCGGATACATTCGATTTCGACAATAACGAGTCCCTCCGCCTAACCGCAGACGTGAACGTGAATGGCGACCCGAACGATGAGGCCGTAGGCGCTCTCTTCGAGAACCTGACAACTCTTGGCTTCGAGCTCGGCCTGGGATTGACGGCGTTCAGCGCCGGTGTCGATATCACGTCGGATCTCTTCACGGACTTCTCGCTCGTCGAATTCGATCCGCTCATCGAAGCAAATGTGACTCTGTTAGAGGAGGAGGCCTTCGCCACGATATTCGACGACGAGTTCGCCCTCATCGGCTTCAATTCCGGCTCTGCGGAGTTTGGGATC
>CBDBVB010000017.1:0-24623 GCA_965212545.1 Inquilinaceae bacterium | reverse complement strand
CCTGCGAGCGGTGCGATTTCGCCTCAGAGAACCGGGACGATACGCCGTACGATCATCGCGGCCTGGCCTGCCGTCTCATGCAGGAAGGCCGGGAAATCCATGTGGCTGTCGGAACCGGCGAGGTCGCTGAGCGCCCGCACCACGACAACAGGCGCGCCGAAACGCTCGGCAACCTGGGCCACAGCGGCGCCCTCCATCTCCACCGCCAGCCCAGCGAACCGCAGATGCAGGCGCTCTCGGGTCTTGGCGCAGTTGAGGAAGGTGTCGCCGGTCAAGACCGTGCCGAATACGAGGATCGGTGCCCGAGCCGTACCGCCCGTTGCCGCTGCGCTGATCGCCGGCAGTCCCACGCCCGCCAGCGCCGTCTTCAACCGCTGCGCCAATTCGTCCTGGAGCGCGTAGCCATAGTCCTCCGCGAAACCCGGCAACGGCGGCACGCCGGGCTGATACGGCTTGATGTCGCCATCGATGAGGGCGCCGTAGTCATGAGCGACCAGCCGGTCGGCCACCACCACGTCGCCAACACCGAGCGCCGGATCGAGCCCGCCGGCCACCCCTGAAAAGACCAGCGCCCGGCAACCGAACTCGTGCAGCAGCAGGGTCGCCACAAGCGCCGCGTTGACCTTGCCGATGCCCGCCTCGACCGCCACCACCGGATTGCCGTCGAGCTCTCCGGAGCGGAAGGTGAGTCCGGCCACATCCCGTGCACACTCTTCGACGAAATGCGCGCCGAAATGCGCCAGCTCCTCGGGAATGGCGGAAATCAGCCCGATGGGGTGCGATGTCATGTCGAAGAACCGTGCGGTGGCGAAGTGCGCATCCTACAGCGGCTCGGCCCGGGATGGGAGAATACGCTCTCGCCGGGTGACACGATGACCGGTTCCGCCAACAGATGTTCTTGTTATAGTCCACCCATGATCGCCCTGCCCGCCCTGCGTCACGACCTGTTGCCGCCCCTGTTCCGGGGTTGGTTCGGGCAACGGGGCTGGACGCCGCACCGGCATCAGATCGAAATGATCGTGGCGGCAGAGGCCGGCGACAACGCCCTGCTGATCGCGCCGACCGGCGGCGGCAAGACCCTGGCCGGCTTTCTGCCCAGCCTGATCGAGCTGGCGGAACGGCCGCGTCCCGGCTGGGGCGGCGGCAGTCTGCATACGCTCTACATCTCACCGCTGAAGGCGCTGGCGGTCGATATCCATCGCAATCTGGAGGTTCCGATCGCCGAGATGCGGCTGCCGGTCCGACACGAATCGCGCACCGGCGACACCCCGCAGGACCGGCGCGAGCGCCAACGCCGACACCCGCCGCACATGCTGATGACGACGCCGGAGAGCCTGGCGCTGATGCTGTCCTACGCCGATGCACGGCGCATTTTCGGCGGCCTGCGCTGCGTCATCGTCGACGAATTGCACGCCATGGCCGGCACCAAGCGCGGCGATCTGCTGTCGCTCGGCCTCGCCCGGCTGAAATCCCTGGCGCCGAATTGCCGGCGGGTCGGCCTGTCGGCGACGGTGGCGCATCCCGACGCGCTGACCGCCTGGCTGTCGCGCACCGGCCGCAGCGATTGCGACGACGTGCGCATCGTCACCGGACCGGCCGGGCTGCAGCCGCATATGGAAATCCTGGAGACCCGCGAGCGGCTTCCCTGGTCCGGCCATATGGCGGTCCACGCAATCGCCGAGGTCTATGAGCGCATCCGGGAGGCCGGCACCACCGTCGTATTCGTGAATACCCGCGCCCAGGCCGAACTGGTGTTCCAGGAGCTGTGGCGGCTCAACGAGGACACCCTGCCGATCGCTATGCATCACGGCAGCCTGGCGCGTGAGCAGCGTCGCAAGGTCGAGGCCGCCATGGCGCGCGGCGCCCTGCGGGCGGTGGTGGCGACCTCGTCGCTGGATCTGGGCATAGACTGGGCCGAGGTCGATCTGGTGGTTCAGGTCGGCGCGCCCAAGGGTGTAAGCCGACTGCTGCAGCGTATCGGCCGCTCCAACCATCGTCTCGACCAGCCGTCGCGGGCGCTGCTGGTCCCGGCCAACCGCTTCGAGGTGCTGGAGTGCCGCGCCGCCATGGACGGGGTACGGGAGATGACCCTGGATGGCGACCCGCCATCGCCCGGCGGGCTCGACGTGCTAGCGCAGCATCTGATCGGCATGTCCTGCTCGGCCGGCTTCGGCGCCGACGACATGTACCGGGAGGTCACATCAGCCGCGCCCTATGCCAATCTGCCGCGCAAGGATTTCGACGACGTGCTGAATTTCGTCGCGACCGGCGGCTATGCGCTTGGCAGCTACGATCGCTATCGCCGGCTGAAACAGGACGATGCCGGGAATTGGCGGATTGCCGGCGCCGCATTCTCCCGCCGCTACCGCATGAATGTCGGCACCATCGTCGAGGCGGTGACGCTCAAGGTGAAAGTGCGGCGCGGTCCGATCCTGGGCGAGGTGGAGGAGTATTTCGCCAACAGCCTGGTGCCCGGCGACACCTTCATGTTCGCGGCACAGCTGTTGCGCTTCGAAGGCATCCGCGAGAACACCATTCTGTGCAGCCGGGGCGGCACCGACGAGCCGAAGGTGCCGGCCTATGGCGGCGGCCGGATGCCGCTTTCGACCCATCTGGCGGACCGGGTCCGGGCGATGCTGGAGAAGCCCGAAGCCTGGGGGCCGTTGCCCGACGCGGTGCAGGAATGGCTGCGCCTGCAGCGCTATCGCTCGGTTATGCCCAAGCGCGACAACCTGCTGGTCGAGACCTTCCCGCGCGGCGGCAAGATGTTCATGGTTGCTTACACCTTCGAGGGTCGGAACGCGCACCAGACCCTCGGCATGCTGCTGACACGGCGCATGGAGCGCGCGGGCTTGGGCCCGCTCGGCTTCGTCGCCACCGATTACGTGATGGCCACCTGGAGCCTGGAGCGCCCGGACGATCTGGCGTCGCTGTTCGCCGAGGACATGCTGGGCGACGATCTGGAGGCCTGGATGGATGAATCCAGCTTGATGAAGCGGACCTTCCGCCAGGTCGCAATCATCGCCGGGCTGATCGAGCGCCGCAGCCCGGGACAGGAGAAGTCAAGCCGTCAGATCAGCGTCAATTCCGATCTGATCTTCGATGTTCTGCGCGAGCACGAACCCGATCACGTCCTCCTGCGAGCCACCCGCATGAGCGCGGCGCGCGGCCTGACCGATATCGAGCGGGTCGCCGCCCTGCTGAAACGCGCCAAAGGCCGGATCCACCACCGCCGCCTCGACCGCGTCTCGCCGCTGGCGGTGCCGGTGCTGCTGGAGGTCGGCCGCGAACAGGTCTATGGCGGCGCCATGGACCGGCTGCTCCAAGAGACCTCGGAAACCCTGGTTGCCGAGGCGATGCCGGAACTCACCGCGACAGCGAAACCGCAATCCGCCCTGCCGCTCTGACTGCTTGCGAATCCCCTGCCCGCCGACTATCCCGACTGTCCTGACCTTGGAGACGCGCGATCAGTTCCCTGCATCCTCCCACCCAGCGACCGTTGACGGTAAACGGCGTCGAACTGATCGCTGATGTGACCGGCGTGCTGTGGTGGCCGGCGCGGCAGACGATGGTTGTCGCCGATCTGCATCTCGAAAAGGGCTCGGGCTTCGCGGCGAGAGGCGCCTTGCTGCCGCCCTATGACACCACGGCAACCCTCGCCCGGCTGGCGTTCGCGATCGACCGGCTCGACCCGCATCGGGTGATCTGCCTCGGCGACAGTTTCCACGACGGCGGTGCGGCGGCACGGCTGTCGGTAGGCGACGCAGGAACGATCGCCCGATTGACCGGCGCCCGCGACTGGATCTGGATAACCGGCAACCATGATCCCGATCCGCCAGCCGACTGGGGCGGGCGTGTCATGGACGAGTTGATCGACGGCGCGTTGGTGTTCCGGCACGAGGCCCGCCCGGGCTCGGTCGGCGAGTTGTCCGGCCATTTTCATCCCAAGGCCTCGGTCAGAACCCGCGCCCGCAGAATCACCGCGCGCTGCTTCGTAGGCGACGGCGACCGGCTGATCCTGCCGGCCTTCGGGGCCTATACCGGTGGCCTCGACGTGCTCGATCCGGCGATCTCGGGCCTGCTGCCTCGTGGCTTCCATGTCCACCTGTTGGGCCGGTCCCGGCTGTACAGCCTTCCGCGCAAGCGTCTCGCGCGGAGAAGCAGCGATCGGTCCGTGCAGAAGAGAAAGTCCGATTCTTCGCCTGCAAAGTGATCCGCCGAGACCTTTGCCGCGTACACATTCCAAGCGAGACACAGGACACCACCAGAGACCCATGCGCCATCGCGTCTTCCCAACCGCCAGTACCAATTCGATCGGCGCAGATATCCGGCCGACCGCGCCTGGCACAGAGCCGCGCGCATCGCATCCCGTTTCCGCGATCTCCATCGCCTGAGCCCCTCGGTCGGCACTGATGACCGCGTCCGTTTCCCCCCCGACGATTGTCTGGTTTCGGCAGGATCTGCGATTGGCGGACAATCCCGCCCTGCGAGCCGCCCTCGAGCCCGGCGGGCCGGTCATTCCGGTCTTCATTTTCGATCCTTCCTACGCAAATTCGCCGGGCGGCGCGTCCCGCTGGTGGCTGCACCGGAGCCTGGAGCGCTTGGGCAATTCCCTCAGCGCCATGGGCAGTAGGCTGGTGGTTCGCCATGGCAAGACGGCCGAGACCCTGGACCAACTGATTGCAGAAACCGGGGCCTCCCGCGTTCACTGGAACAGAGTGTACGAACCGGCCGCAATCGAACGCGACAAGGCGATCAAATCCTCGCTTCGGGGCCGGGGCATTCGGGTGAAGAGCTTCAACAGCGCATTACTGGTCGAACCGGGAACGGTGATGACCGGCGGCGGAGCGCCGTACCGCGTCTACACACCCTTTTGGCGGGCCTGCCGGGCCCGGGCGCCGTTCGGCCGCCCGGATCCCGCGCCGCAGGAAATCCCTCACCCGCACTCATGGCCCAACAGCGAGCCGCTGGACGGTCTTGAGCTGCTGCCGACCGCGCCGGACTGGTCCGGCGGGCTCGCCGGTGCCTGGAATCCGGGTGAGGCAGGCGCGCAGGTCCGGTTGGCGGAGTTCGTCGAGGATGGCCTCGGCATCTACAAGACCCGCCGCGACCGGCCGGACATCGACGGCACAGCGGGCCTGTCGCCGCATCTTCATTTCGGCGAGATCGGACCGCGCAAGGTCTGGCAGGCTGTCTCGGACCGGCTGGACTCCGGGGCGCTGGCCGGATGCGAGACCGAGGCAGAGGTTTTCCTGAAGGAACTGGTCTGGCGCGAATTCTCCTATCACCTGCTGTACCACTTCCCGGACTTGCCGCATGCGCCACTGAATCGGCGTTTCGCCTCCTTCCCGTGGTCCAGCGACCAAGCCGCGCCGCTGCGCGCCTGGCAGCGCGGACAGACCGGCTATCCGATCGTCGATGCCGGCATGCGTCAGCTTTGGCAGACCGGATGGATGCACAACCGCGTTCGCATGGTCGTGGCGTCCTTCCTGACCAAACATCTGCTGATTCCGTGGCAGACCGGGGCGGAGTGGTTCTGGGACACGCTGGTCGATGCCGACCTGGCGAGTAATTCGGCCAGCTGGCAATGGGTCGCCGGCTGCGGTGCCGATGCCGCGCCGTATTTCCGGATCTTCAATCCGGTGCTGCAAGGCGAGAAGTTCGACCCCCTTGGCAGCTATGTCAGGCGCTGGGTGCCGGAACTGGCCGGCCTGCCGGAGCACCGCATTCATCGCCCCTGGGAGGCGACGGCGGCCGAATTGGCCGATGCCGGACTGAAACTGGGTACGGACTACCCATCGCCGATCATCGACCATCGCATGGCCCGGCAGCGCGCCTTGGACGCCTATGAGCGGATCAAGAAGGAGGACAACACCGTGGGAACGGAACTCAAGAGCCCGGAGTTGGCCCTGTGAAGATCGGCATCGTCGGTACCGGCATCACCGGCATGGCGGCAGCGTGGATGCTGCATCGCGAGCACGAAATCACCGTGTTCGAGCGGAACGGCTATGTCGGTGGCCATTCCAACACCGTCGACGTGCCCGGCCACAACGGGGCGCCGACGCCGGTGGATACCGGTTTCATCGTCTACAACGAGGCCACCTACCCGAACCTGCTGCGCCTGTTCGACCATCTTTCGGTCCCGACGCAGCCAAGCAACATGTCTTTCGCCGTCAGCATCGACAGCGGCCGGCTGGAGTACTCCGGCACCAACATGGCGGCGCTGTTCGCCCAGCGACGCAATCTGCTGCGCCCATCCCATTACGCCATGCTGCGCGATATCCTGCGCTTCTATCGCGAGGCGCCGAGGCTGCTGGACGGCACCGCCGACGGCGACCTGACTCTCGGCGACTACCTGTCCGCCGGCGGCTACGGCCATGGATTCGTCTACGATCATCTGCTGCCCATGGGCGCCGCCATCTGGTCGGCGAGCATGAGCGAGATCATGGCCTTCCCGGCCCGCTCCTTCGTGCGGTTCTTCCACAATCACGGGCTGATGAAGGTCAGCGACCGACCGCAATGGCACACGGTCAGCGGCGGCAGTCGTGAATATGTCCGGCGCCTGACATCCGGTTTCGCCGACCGCATCCATCGCGGCCGCGCCGCGGTCTCGGTCCGCCGCGACCCGACCGGCGCGACCGTCACCGACAGCACCGGCGCGCAGGAGCGGTTCGACCAGGTGATCATCGCCGCCCATGCCGACCAGGGGCTGGCGATGCTGGCCGATCCGTCCGCCGAAGAACGCCGGGTGCTCAGCGCATTCCGCTACACCAGCAACCGTGCCGTGCTGCATAGCGACCCGTCGCTGATGCCGCGCCGCAAGCGCGCCTGGGCCGCCTGGAACTATCTCAGCAACAGCGGCTCCGACACCGATGTGTCGGTCACTTATTGGATGAATGCGCTGCAGGGACTCGATCCCGCGCGGCAGCTCTTCGTTTCGCTGAATCCCCTGACAGAGCCCGCGCCGGATTTGACATTCCGGACCTTCGACTACGACCATCCGATCTTCGACAGCAGGGCGGTGGCGATGCAGGGCGAGATCGGAGGCATTCAGGGGCAGCGACGGACCTGGTTTTGCGGCGCCTATTGCGGATACGGCTTCCATGAGGACGGGCTGTCGGCCGGCCTCGCAGTTGCGGAGGCGCTTGGGGCGCAGCGTCCCTGGCGCTGCCAGGACGCCTCGCCTGCCGGACGCAATGCCCGGCCGGTGGCCGTCGAACAACTGGCAGCCGCGGAATGACCGCCCGCGGAGCAGCTGATGCCGGGTCGGCGCTGTATTTCGGCCGGGTCATGCACAAGCGGCTGCGGCCCTTCGTGCATCGCTTCGACTATCGGGTCTTTTCCATGTGGCTCGATCTCGATGACCTGGACGGGTTGTCGCGCCGGTCACGGCTGTTCTCGCACAACCGGTTCAACCTGTTCAGCGTCTTCGACAAGGACCATGGTCCGCGCGACGGCCGGCCCCTCAGACCCTTTGTCGACGCCGCCCTGGCCGAGGCCGGTATCAACCTCGAAGGCGGTCGGATCCACCTGCTGTGCTTTCCGCGGGTGCTGGGCTACGTCTTCAATCCGCTCAGCATCTATTTCTGCCGGGGTGCGGATGGCGCTTTGCAGGCCATCCTGTACGAGGTGACGAACACCTTCGGCGACCGGCACAGCTACCTGCTGCCGGTCGACAACCTACGCGCGCCCGGAGAGCCTATCGACCAGGGCTGCGAAAAACGACTGTATGTATCGCCCTTCATCGGCATGACGTCGCAGTACCGGTTTCGCGTCAAGGAACCCGGCGCGCGGCTGTCGATCCTGATCCGGCAATCGGTGCCGGAGGGCGAGCAGTTGCTGGCCACCCTGACTGGCCGGCGTGCGCCGCTACGGGACCGGCAATTGCTGCGCGCCTTCGTCACCCATCCGCTGATGACCTTGAAGGTCACCGGCGCCATTCACTGGCAGGCGTTGTGGCTTTGGCTCAGGGGTGCGACCTTCCACAGGCGGCCGGCGCCTCCCTCCGAACCCGTTAGCCCGACACTCAGGATCACGCCTGCCGAATGACCGATACGATCAGCAATCTGAGCCCGGACCCGGACCCCGCCGAGGCACTGGCGGCACTGGCCGGCGCTGCGCCTTCGACGGCAAGCCTGTATCACCGCGGCCAGGCCATGCGCTGGCTGGTCGCGCTGGCGCGCAATGTCCAGATCGGCAGCATCACCTTCGAATTTCCGGACGGCACGAGCGAGCGCATGCAGGGGCCCGAACCGGGGCCTGACGCCATATTCCGCATCCACCGAGATCGAGTGGCGCGCCGCTTCATCATCGGCGGCACGCTCGGCTTTTGTGAATCCTACCTGGATGGCGACTGGTCCAGCCCGGACATGGAAGGCCTGTTCGTCTGGACCCTGCTGAACGAAAACCGGCTGAACGAGCTGCTGGAGGGCAAGCGCTGGTACCGCGCCCTGCAGTGGATCAGCCATGGCTTGCGCCGCAACGATCGCCGGGGCGCGAAACGCAACATCGCCTACCACTACGATCTCGGAAACGCCTTCTACGAGAAATGGCTGGATCCGAGCATGACCTATTCCAGCGCACTGTTCGACGGCGGCCGATCTGATGACACGGACCTCGTCGCCGCGCAGCGCAGCAAATACGCCTCCCTGGCGCGGCGTCTCGACCTCCGGCCCGGTCACGAAATGCTGGAGATCGGCTGCGGCTGGGGCGGCTTCGCGGAATTCGCCGCCGGCGAGGTCGGTGCGAGGGTCACCGCCATTACCATCAGCGATGAGCAGCACGCCTACACCAGCGAACGTATCCAGCGCGCCGGCCTGACGGAGCGCGTCGAGGTACGCCTGCAGGACTATCGCGAGGTCGACGGCCAATTCGACCGGATCGCCTCGATAGAGATGTTCGAGGCGGTTGGCGAGGCCTATTGGCCACAATATTTTGCCACCCTGCGCGACCGGCTGGTTTCCGGTGGTAGCGCCGCCCTGCAGATCATCACGATCGCCGATCGTTATTTCGAGGAGTACCGCCGCAAGGCCGACTACATCCAGAAATACATCTTTCCCGGGGGCATGCTGCCAAGCGACGCGGCGCTGGCCGGACAGGTGCACAACGCCGGTTTGAGGCTCGGCAACAAAACCAGCTTCGGCGACGATTATGCCCGCACCCTTCGCCTGTGGAATCACCGATTCCAGTCGGCCTGGCCGGAAATCCAGAAACTCGGCTTCGACGGCCGCTTCAAGCGCATGTGGGAGCAATACCTGATGTACTGCGCGGCCGGCTTCGAAGTCGGCACGATCGATGTCGTCCAACTCGCCATTGCGCGGGACTGATCGGCCGATCGTGCCGCGAGGTCAATAGACAAACCCGGTGCGCGACACCCCAGTCCGACTATCGGCTCTTCTGGCATATGGCGGCCCCGCCCTGCCATTGGCAGCGCTCACCCTGCCGACCTATATCCTGCTGCCCAACTTCTACGCCAGCGAAGTTGGGCTCGGGCTGTCGACGGTCGGGCTGATCCTGCTGATCGCACGTTGCTGGGATGTGGTCAGCGACCCGCTTGTCGGTCAGCTCAGCGACCGCATCGAGACGCGGTACGGGCGGCGGCGTCCCTGGATCGTGGCCGGCACGCCATTGGTGATGATCGCCGCCTGGTTCCTGTTCGTGCCCGGGCCGGACATCGGCGCCATGCACCTGCTGATCTGGAGCCTGGTTCTGTATACCGGCTGGACCATGATGATCCTGCCCCTGACCGCCTGGGGCGCGGAGATGTCTTTCGACTACAACGAGCGCAGCCGGATCGCCGCCTTTCGCGAGACCGCGATCATACTCGGCACGCTGCTGGCGCTCGGCCTCCCGGTGGTGCTCGGCAACGGCGCTGGCCTGGCGGCGGGCTCCTCCCTGTCGCTGATCGCGTGGATCGTGATCGCGCTGCTGCCGGTCGCAGTGATTGCGCTGCTGCTCCTGACGCCGGAGCCGCAGGTTCGATACCGCGCCCATGTGTCGCTACGGCGCGGCCTGGAGGTGCTGAGGGGCAATCGGCCGTTCCGGCGCCTGATCGTGGCATACCTGCTCAATGGGGTCGCCAACGGCCTGCCGGCAACGATGTTCGTGCTGTTCGTGTCGAACGTGCTGCATGCGCCAGGACAGGCTGCGGCGCTGCTCCTGATCTATTTCCTCGCCGGCATCCTCGCCGTTCCGGCCTGGCTGAAGCTGAGCTATCGCTTTGGCAAGCACCGGACATGGTGCTGGGCGATGATCTGGGCGGCGGCGATCTTCGCCTTCGTACCGATGCTGGGCGCCGGCGATCTGTGGGGATTTGTCGCGATCTGCGTACTGACCGGCCTGAGTCTGGGGGCGGATTTGGTGTTGCCGTCCTCGATGCAGGCGGATGTGGTGGATCTGGACACCGTGGAGTCCGGCGACCAGCGCACGGGGCTCTATTTCGCACTCTGGGGCATGGTCACCAAGCTGGCCCTTGCCCTGGCAGTCGGCATTGCCTTCCCATTGCTGGATGTCGCCGGCTTCGTAGACGGCGAAGCCAACGATTCCGAGGCCCTGTGGACCCTGGTCGGGCTCTACTCGCTCGCGCCGGTGATCTTTAAGGCGGTCGCCATCGTATTGATGTGGAGATACCCGATCACGGCGGAACGCCAGGCTGAGACCAAGCGGCGTATCGACCGTGACATGGCCCAACCAGAAGGCGGGACACCGCATGAAGGCACGCAATCTTAGTCTTTGCCTGGCGGTTCTCTTCGCGATAGCGGGATGTAGCAGCATGAAGCCCGAAGATTTCAGCGGCACGACGCCGCGTTTCGTCCTCGAGGACTACTTTGTCGGCAAGTCCCGCGCCTGGGGCGTCTTTCAGGATCGGTTCGGCCGCCTGCGCCGTCAGTTCGTCGTCGACATCGAAGGCAGCTGGGACGGCGAGGTGCTGACCCTAGTGGAGGATTTCGTCTACGACGATGGCGAGACCGACCAGCGGATCTGGAGCATCCGGCGCATCGACGAGCACACCTACGAGGGCACTGCCGACGACGTGGTCGGCACCGCCACCGGCATCAGCTACGGCAATGCCCTCAACTGGCAGTACGATTTCGACCTGCAAGTCGGCGACAGCACGCTGCGCGTCCACTTCGACGACTGGATGTTCCTGCAGGATGACGACGTCATGATCAACCGTGCCGACGTGACCAAGTGGGGCTTTGCGGTCGGCGAGGCCAGCATCTTCTTCCGCCGCCTCAACGACGCGGAGGCCGCCGCCTACCCTTTATTCCAGACCATGGCCGCGGCGGAGTAGTCGATCAGGCCGACAAGCGCCGGCGCAGCCGCCGCAGCACGGCTCCCAACACCGGCAATCGCTCGTAGAGTTGCCCGGCCGCATCCCAATGGTCGATATGCTCGATCGCGCGTCCTGAGGGATCGAAGCGAACCTCGCTGACCCCCTCGATGCGCCACTCTCGGCCGCCGTTCTGAAATGTGAAGATCCAGCGCAGGAAACACAGATCGCCATTGATTGCATGGGCCGCGACCCGGAACTGCGGCTCGGTGACGCGTTGGAACATGTCCTCGAACACGGCCCGGAAGCCTGCAAGTCCACTGACATCGTTGAACGGATCGGAGAAACGGATGTCCGAGGCTGCGATCTCGGACAGGCTGCCCAGCGACTCGGGCGACAAGGTCTCCCAGAAGCGGATATAGCGCTCCGCGGCGGCGACGGTGCCGTCGGTCATCGCAACCCGGTGGCGCGCCGCACCAGCGGGAAATAGAGCCTGTAGGGCAGGCAGCGCAGCAGCTTGAGCCCATAGGCGAAGCGGCGCGGGAAGGTGATCTCGAAGCCCGTTCCCTTCAGCCCGTCGACCAGCCGGTCGGCGGCATCGTCGACCTCCATCAGGAACGGCATCGGGAATTCGTTCTTGTCGGTCAGCGGTGTGCGCACGAAGCCGGGATTGACCAGCTGGATCTTCAGGCCCAGCCGGTCGAAATCGAACTTCAGCCCCTCGCACAGATTGATCAGGGCGGCCTTGGTGGCGCCGTAGGCGAGCGAAGAGGGCAGTCCGCGATAACCCGCGACCGACGACACCACGACCAGATGGCCGCGCCTGCGCTCGATCCAGCCCGGCATCAAGGCCTGCAGGCAGTCGACGGTTCCCAAAAGGTTCAGCGCAACCTGGGCGCGGAACTTCCCGGCATCCAGGGTTTCCGCCCGGTCCGCCAGATAGACCCCGGCATTCAGGATCGCCAGGTCGATGCCGCCGTGATCCGCCTCCAGGCGTTCCACCGTGCGCGCGACTTCCGCCGGGTCGGTCACGTCGCAAGGCGCGGCCACGATCCGGCCCGGCAGACCGTCCGCTTCCCGCGCGAGCTCCTCGAGCACCTCGGCCCTGCGTGCGCTGGCGGCGACGACCTTGCCGTCAAGCGCCAATCTCAAGGCGACCGCGCGCCCTATGCCCGAGCTGGCGCCGGTGATCCAGGCGCAGCCAGTGTCGGTGTCTGCCATCAAGCGAAGATCTCAGTGGTGGCGATACGGGTCCGCTCGGTAGAGCAAGCCGGCCTCAGGCAAGCAGATAGGAAATCGTCGAGCCGCGGGCATCAAAATCCAACTTCACCCACTGGCCCGCATCGGAATACCAAATGTCCATCGTCAGATCGCCGGTGATCCGATAGCGGTCGGCGCCGATCCGTTGGTCGGCGTTCTCAAGCGTCTCCTTGCCCAACCATTCCGTATTGAGATCCATCATGAAGCCGCGCTGGGTGTCCAGGATGCGGGAGTGATAGATCGTCTCCGGATTCCAATAGCTGCTGGACAGCGTGTCGGCCGGAACCTCGAACCGCCCCGAATAGCCATCGACCTGGAGTGCGCCATCGGCCTCGCGAACCGTGAGGCTGAATTGGCTGCCGTCGTCATAGGTCTCGCTGTCCAGGGACACCAGCCGGTTGCCCTCCCAGACCTCCGTATTGTGGTGGGTATACCGGAACAGGGTCACGAAGCCGAACTTGACCTGCAGATTGATATCGATATCGACGACCAGCCGGTCACCGTCGGGCCGGAACGAAAGCTGATGTTCGCCGATCCGGCTGCCCTTGCGCCAGACCGAGAACGCCATCTGATTGGTAGGCGGCACCGGCGCCGCCAATGCGGCCGCCGACGGAAGCACCAATCCGGCCCCAAGCGCCGCCGCCGAAGCCAACAGACGCCGCCGAGGCAGCACGAGGCCATTGATATCTGCGATCATGTCTCGCTCTCCTGGCCGCGCCGGAAACGCGCTCCCAGCTTTTGCCGGCCCAATCAAATTCCGTTTCGAACATAATACGTCCGACGGCCACGGTTGGACCAGTCCTCTGACCGATCCGCTGGCATTGTGGAGCCGGCCTCGTTGCGGGTAATAGTCTGCACACGGAAATCCCATGCCGGCGGCCGGCCGGAGGAGACCAGGGTGGCGAAGTCCAGCACGAGACCGGCGGCGGAGAGCGCGTTCGCCCTGGCGGCGGAACCGCATGACCATGAGGCCTGCGTCGACGATGCCTTGCGGCGCGCTGAGGCCCAGTGCCGGTCCCAGGGCGCACGGCTGACGCCGGTTCGCCGCCGCGTGCTGGAGCTGGTCTGGAACGGCCATCGCCCGCGCGGCGCCTACGATATCCTGGAGGATCTGGCCAGCGACGGCAAAAAGCCGGCGCCCCTGACTGTCTACCGCGCCCTGGATTTCCTGGTCGAGCAGGGTCTGGTGCATCGGCTGGAAAGCCTCAACGCCTTCGTCGGCTGCACCCATCCGGGCGGCGGTCATGCCAGCCAGTTCCTGGTCTGCGAACGCTGCGGCACGGCGACCGAGGTCAACGACCCGAAGGTCGCCGCCGCCATCGCCCGGAGCGCCGAGGCGCTCGGCTTTCAGGTAGGCCGGCCGATGGTCGAGGTCACCGGCGTGTGCCCGGAATGCCGCAAGGCAGACGGCGCCGGCCCCGCGTCACCTTAGCGAATCCAGATCCAGCTCCTGCCGGTCGCCCATCCAGATGGCGTGCTCGGTATGATCCGCCAGATGGTCGCCGGTCTCCGGATGGATGAACACGATCAGCCCGCGCCGATTGAGCGCCAGCCACGGCACCACCTCGGCAAACTGCCCCGGCGCGAACGCGATCTGGTAGCTCCACATCGGATGCGGCCCGACCGGCCGGTCGTGCCAGCGCCCCATGCGCACCTCAAACGCCGCCTCCAATTCCTCCCGAACCGCCGCCGCCAACTCCTTGCTGCCGGCATCGTAGTAGATATGGGCGTGGTAGCCGCTGATCGCGGCGACAGGTCGGTCGGTCATGGTCTATCCGAACGCCAGCGCCCTCTGGCGCAGGCTGGCCTGGTCCATATGGGCGCTGTAGTTCACCGCTTCCTTCAGGAACGCGGTGTAGGATTCGTGCACCCGGGCGGTCAGCGGGTCGCTGGCACCGATCTCGTCCAGCACCTCAAGGCTGATCCGGCCGAGCTCGGCGACGATCTCGTCGTTGAACTCCCGCAGCTCCACACCGTGCTCCTCGACCAGGGGACGCAGCGAGACGACGTTGTGGTAGTGGAAATCGGCGATCGACTCATTCGCCACCGACTGCACGGCGTACTGAACGATCTGCTGCAGATCATCCGGCAACGCGGCGAATTTCTCGGTGTTGACCGCCACCTCCAGGCCAGGCCCCGGCTCGTGGAACGCCGGCAGGTAATAGTATTTCGCCACTCGGTGCAGGCCGAACGCGAGATCGTTCCACGGCCCGACCCATTCCGCCGCATCGACGGTGCCGGATTGCATGGCCGGGAATATCTCGCCCGGTGGCAACAGCACGACCGCGGCGCCCAGGCGCCGGAACACCTCGCCGCCCAGACCGGCGATGCGGATCTTCAGGCCCTGGATATCGTCGAGCGCGTTGATCTCCTTGCGGAACCAGCCGCCTGCCTGGACTCCGCTGCTGCCGGCATAGAACGCCTTGACGCCAAGCGAGGCATAGACCTCGTCCCACAGCGCCTGGCCGCCGCCATAATACAGCCAGCCGGCCAGTTCCGGCGCGTTGAGGCCGAACGGCACGCCGGTGAAATAATTCAGCGCCGGCGACTTGCCGACCCAGTAATACGGCGTGGCATGCAGCATGTCGGCATTGCCGGCCTGCACCGCATCGAGGGATTCGAACGGCGGCACCAACTCGCCGCCGGCGTACAGCGTGACCGTCAGCCGGCCGCCGCTCATGCCCGTGATGCGGTCCGCGACGCGCTGGGCATTGACGCCGACTCCCGGGGCGCCTTTTGGCCATGGCGTGACCATGGTCCAGTCGATACGGCTCTGCGCCAAGGCGGGTGCGGCATGCGACCCCGCCGCGACAGCTGCGGCGCCGGTCCCGGCCGCCGCTACAAAATGACGTCGTTTCATCCCTGAAGCCTCCCAACAGCATTTATTTGCAGGGATGGTAGAGCATAATTCTCCAGCTTGGAATTGACCGGGTTCAAGCGATGGGAGACGACGCTCGCCTTGGGCGTTGGGCGACTACGTTAACGGTGTTGGAGCCGTGTAATCAGTCCGGAATTGCGGCAATCCCCATGAAAATGGGCCGGGACGAGAATCCAATTCCGCTTGGTAAGGTTTTCTTAACTTTAATTGGGCAGATTGAGCACCGTAAGCCGTTGCATTTGCTCTTGTAGCAACAACGTGAGTGTTGCAGTTCTCTGGCGGATCTCAGAACGCTCGGTGTCCCCCCAACCGCACCCCCGCGTCCTGACCGTAGAATGAGGCTGCAGCTGGTGGCTCTTTAAGGCCTGCGTTTCGGACCCTTCCCCACCGAAACCCGGGCGACCCCGGCCACCGATAAAGAGGCCCTGGCGTTCCCCCAAAACTGCCAGGGCCTCTTCCTCTTCGGCGAACCGCGTATGTCGCAGCCGTGCAGACGGTGGCCCCATCCCTCCGTCGCCAGAGCAGCCCGCCAAGCCCACCCCAGATCAACGGTAATTCCACCAGGTCCGCTCGGCTGACCGCGTTCCCGCCGAGAGAAAGAGAGAATACCCTCAGGCTTTTAATCGAAGGTTAAAAGCATTCGCCGGGTATTTTATTTAGCTCGGATTCAGCGGATGACGTCTGCTGAAAAAGGCCGGATTCCGTTGACATCCGCCCTGTTGCGCCGCACAACCGGACGACCCCGCATGGCGGCCCGGTCAACCAGCGAGGGAGCAACCGACGATGTCGGATGTGGCCAAGACCACCCGCAAACGCAAGGGCGCCGCATCGGCGCAGATGCCGGAGGCGGGCAATGTCGGACAGGCAGGCGCCACGGCCGATGCCGCCAGGGCACGGCTGGTCGAGGGCATTGGCCTGGATCCTCAGAACGCGCAGTTCGCCAGTGATGCCGGCTCGGACCCGGCGGCCCTGGCGCGGCAGCTGACCGACGAGTTGCGGACGCTGTCCCAGGAGACGACCGAGGATCCTTTCAGCAACCCGGTGCTGCGGCTGGCGCTGGACCTTTCGCGCCGGCTGGAGCAGGGACAGCTGAGCTACGCCGCGATTGAGCAGCTGGTGCAGTATCTTTCCGCGGAGGGCTTCCTGGACCGCGCCGGTCGGTTCGGCCGCTATCTCGGCGAGACCGACCCCGAGGTCAACGAGGGACGTCTGCGCCAAGCGTTCACCGCCCTGACCCGATCGGCGGATGACGGCGATGCGGCCACGGTCCCGTTCGAGACCTTCAGGGCACGGGTCGAGGACGAGCTGTTCGGTGTGGTCACCACCGCCCATCCGACGTTCAACATCTCCGGCGAACTCATGCGCGCGCTGGCGGCACTCGGCACAGGCCGCAGCACCGACGGTTCCCTGCTTTCGCCCAAGACCGCGGCCGAACTGGTCGACCTGGCCTGCCGCGAAGAGCACCGGCCCGACCGCGACCTCGACCTGCTGCGCGAGCACGAGCTGTCGCTGGAGGCGATCGGCAACATCCAAATCGCCCTTCGCCGGGCCTATGCGATCCTCCTGGACGTGGCCAGGGCGGCCTATCCGTCGCAATGGTCCGAGCTGACGCCGCGGCTGATCACCATCGCCAGCTGGGTCGGCTACGACCTCGACGGGCGCTCGGACATCCGCTGGACCGACACGCTGTTCAAGCGCATGAAGGTCCAGCGCAACCAGCTCACCCATTATCTGGAAACGGTGCGCGCGATCCGCGCCGATGCCGGACGGGGGGCCCACGACCTGCGCGAAACGCTGGATTTGATGGAGAGCCGGATTGCGCTGGCCATCAACCAGGTCACTGACGAGCTGTCGGTGTTCGGTTCGGAGCAGCCTTCGGAGGACGAGGCGCGGCGCCGCATCAAGGCTGTGTCGCGCCGCATGTACGAGGGCATGACGCTACGCCTTGAGGACGCCTCCAGCCTGATCGAGATGACCGGCCGGGCCATTGCCCGCGCGCCCGACGACGCATTGTTGAGCCGGCTATGCGTGCTGCGCGCCGAGCTGGCCAATTTCGGCTTGGGCATGGCCCACACCCATGTGCGGATCAACGCCAAGCAGGTCCACAATGCCATCCGCCGCGCGGTCGGCGTGGTCAGCGACCCCAACGACCCCAACGACCCGCGCTACCGGCAGTCCTACCTGGACCGGATCAGCGACCTGCTGGAGAACGCCAAGCCGGTCAGCATCAATTTCGGGTCGATCATGGGCGAGCGGACCTCGGTCAAGCGGCTATTCATGGTCGTCGCCCAGATGCTGAAATACACCGGCCGGACAGCGCCGATCCGGTTCCTGATCGCGGAGTCGGAATCCGCCTTCACGGTTCTGACCGTGCTCTATTTCGCCAAGCTGTTCGGCGTCGAGGAGCATGTCGATATCTCGCCGCTGTTCGAGACCGAGAAGGCGCTGGAGGCCGGCAGCCGCGTCATCGAGCAGTTGCTGGAGAATCCGCACTACCGTGCCTATGTCCAGGCCCGCGGCCGGGTCTGCGTGCAGACAGGCTTTTCCGATGCCGGCCGCTATCTCGGGCAGGCGCCGGCCTCCGCCTCGATCGAGCGGCTGCGCCTCAGGCTGATCCGGGTGATGTCCACCCAGAAACTGGACGGCGTGCAGTTGCTGATGTTCGACACCCATGGCGAGTCGATCGGCCGCGGCGCACATCCGGCCAGCTTCGAAGAGCGGCTGAACTACGTCGACACCCCGGCGACCCGCGGCTACATGGCCGAGACCGGCATCGACTTCAAGCAGGAGGTCAGCTTTCAGGGCGGCGACGGCTATCTGTTCTTCGTCAACCAGTCGGCGGCGTTCGCCGTGATCACCCGGATCCTGGAGCATGTGTTGTCGCCGACCGAAGGCAGCACCGAGGATCCGTTCTACGAAGAGGCCCCCTATATCCGGGAATTCTTCACAACGGTGAAGGAGTTCCAGGTCGGTCTGATGGAAGACCGCAACTACGGCGTCCTGCTGAGCGCTTTCGGCGCCAATCTGCTGTTCCCATCCGGCAGCCGCGCACTGAAGCGCCAGCACGAAGACCCCAGCGATATCGACCACGCTATGGCATCGCAGCTTCGCGCCATACCGCACAACGCGGTGCTGATGCAGCTCGGGCTGCTGGCCAACAGCGTCGGCGGCGTCGGGGCGGCGATCGCCAAAGAGCCGGATCGCTTCCACGACCTGTACAAGCGCTCACGGCGCCTGCGACAGCTCATCGGGATCGCCGAATACGGTGTGGCGGTCAGCGACCCGCATGTGATGAAGGGCTATATCGACACGCTGGATCCCGGGCTGTGGATCATTCGCGCCGGCGCCACGGCCGACCGGGAGAAGGCCGAGGACATGCTCAAGCTGGCCGGCTACCTGGAAGAAATCGGCGTGCATGAACGCCAGAACCAGGTCTTCCGCCGGCTGTACAAGGACTTCATCGTGCTGTCGTCGGCGCTGGCCGAGACCGCCGAGGATAGCGGGCATGCCGGTTGCGGCGTGATGGTCAGCGATGCCACCAAGGACGCGCTTGGCCTGCTGCATGCGATCCGGCTGGCCGCGATCCACGAGATCTATCTGCTGGCCATGCGCCTGCCGGAATTCTCCGACCGCCACGCCACCACGCCCAAGCAGCTCATCGCAAGGCTGCTGCACCTGGATGTGCCGGCCGCGATCGAACTGCTGGAGGATATCTTCCCGGTCACCCACGACCCGGTGGCGCTGGACGATTTCGGCGAGCCGGCAACCTATCTGTCGGACGACAGCCAGAGCTACCAGTTCGAGAACGAGGCCCTGTTCCATCCGATGGAAGGCCTGTACGCGCTGATCCGAAGGATCTCGACCGCCGCCGCCCACCGCACCGGCTTCTTCGGATAACGACGACCGTCGCTGTTCGGACTCAGGAGGCCAGGGCGGTCGGCTTCTCCACCCTTTGATCGCGTTTCCGCCAGCGCGTTCTGCTGGCGGGAAATTCGACGATCACCACCGTTCCATAGTCGGCGCGGCTGAGCAGGCGAAGTTCCGCGCCATGCATCTCCGCGTGGGCGTTGACCAGGGGAAGGCCCAGCCCGATCCCCGAATGGGTGCGCGCGAACGAACTGTCGACCTGTACGAAGGGCTGAAGCACATTTGCGATATCCGCCTTGGCGATCCCGATTCCGGTGTCGCGGACGGCAAACGCCAGGCGATCGTCCGGCAAACGGCGAATCCGCAAGGAGATACGCCCGTCGGGCGGCGTGAATTTACAGGCATTGGTCAGCAGATTGATCATCATCTGTTTGACGATCAGCTCGTCGCCATAGAGCGCCACTCCCGGATCCGCCTTGAGCTCGACAGGGACCTCGTTGCCAACGCTGCGTGCGTTGATCAGGCGTATGGCCGAATCGGCGGCGCCCCGCAGGTCGAACCAGTCTTCATTGAGTTCCGTCTTCCCGGCCTCGATCTTGGACATGTCGAGAAGATCGCTGATGATCTCCAGCAGGTGTTGCCCGCTTGCGTGGATATCCTGGGCGAATTCCTCATATTGCGGCGAGCCCAAGGGTCCGAACATCTGAAACCGCATGGTCTCGGAGAACCCGATGATCGCGTTGAGCGGGGTTCTCAGCTCATGGCTCATATTGGCCAGGAATTCGCTCTTGCTGCGACTGGCGAGTTCGGCGCGTTCCTTGGCGGTCAGAAGCGCTTTTTCCGTTTCCTTCATTTCAGTGATGTCGCGCACCACGCAGACGGCGCCCGGAATGCTGTCATCGCGCAGCTCGATCGGCGCCCAGGACACCAGCACCGGAATCAGCTCACCGCTATCGTTCCTCATGACTGCCTCGCTGCCGACATGCTCGGCGGCGGCGCTATTGGAGTCCGAGTTCGTTGATTCTTCGAAGAGATCGGAATACCGGCGCCCAATGAGGGCCGAATGCGTACACCCGACCATCGCTCCTGCCGCATGGTTCGCCGTCCGAATTGTCCCGTCGGGGGCAGTGACGAACAGCGCGTCGATCATGCTGTGCAGGATGTTGTCCAGATAGTCGGTGGAAACCGTCGTGCGCCTGAGGTTCTCGGTCATATGGGTGAACGACTGAGCCAGCTCGCCGATCTCGTCGCGCCGCGACAGCTTGATCCCGGCGTCATAATCACCCTTGCCGACCCGTTGGGTCAGGCGGGTCAACTCCATGATCGGCTGGCTGAGCCTGTGCGCCACGAACGCGCCAATGCCGATGCCGAGCATGGCCATGATGACGGACACGATGGCTGAGACGCTGATTGCCTTTCGGGTCCCCTCAGCGCTCGCTCGCACCAGATCGCCTTCAAGTTCAGTCAGCGCCGACTGCATATGCACGGTCGAAACACCAAGATGCAACGTCCCGACGACCTGCGAACCGATGGCAACGGGCACCGCCACATTGTAAACCCCCTCATCGGAGATCCAGGACTCGTCGGATGGGTGTGGGGCGAGTGCCCCCGAGGCGATGTGCTGACTACCATAATCGGAGATCTCGGCGGATCCATCGTGAATGATCTGGCCGGCGGCATCCTCCAGATGCACGAAGAGGACGCTGTCCAGCGCCATTGCGGATTCGAGAACACCCGCGATGACGTCGAGATCGAAGAAGTACAACGGCTTGGCCAAGGTAGTCGCAAGCATCTCGGCCAGGTTTCCCGCCTCCTGCTCCAACTGAGCCGTCAGTCCGTCACCCATGGCCTGCAGGCTCGCCGACCGGGTCTCGGCCTGGGTGGCGCGAAATCCAGTCAGCAAGGTCCCCGAGAGCCCGACCACGACAAGTATGATCAGGCCCAGAATGGCCAGGGAATACCGTGACTGAACCCGAAGCGACATTTAGTCGAACAGATCCTGGATGGCTTCGTACTGCGCACGGGCATCGTCAAGGTCGCGCGCAACCTGTCCGACGAATCGGTCATACCGCGCAACATCGTAATAGGTATCGAGCACCTCCTCCGCCGCAGCGTCGTCTCCCATACCGGCCAGTGTCCGTTGCAGGGTGTCGCGCAACTCGGCTTCCATGTCGCCCCGCACGATCAACACGGACCGTGGGATCGCCGAGCTCTGATGAAACACCGCCAACTGCTCCTTCAGGCCGTTCGGCGTGCGCTCCACGTCCTGCCAGTCGCCGTCGTTCAGCGCTCCGGCGTCGACCATGCCGCGCGTAACCCAGGCGGCGATGTTGATTTCGGTGCCGACGAACACATAACCGACCTTGCCCGGTGGCGGCGCAATGCCGGGCGCCGGAAGCTCCACGGCCTCCAGGCCATGCTGGCGCAGCATCGCCATGGGGATGAGGAATCCTGAGGTCGAGCCGCGATCCTCGAAGGCGATGACCCGTCCGCGCAGATCGTCGATCGTGTCGATATCGCTGTCCTGTCGCGCGAACAACACCGAGCGGTAGGACGACACGCCCCGCTTCCATTCCCGCATCAGCAATTCGGCGCCCGCCTGGTCGGCGTAACTGAAGGCCGACATGACCGTCTCGGAAACCGCGTCGACCTGCCCGGACCGCAGCATCGCGGCCATCTCGGCATTGCTTCGGGCGACGTATGCCTCGGAACCGGTAATGCCGAGATGCGCCAAATGGCCGGCCAGATATTCGCCCAGAGCCTGCAACCTGGGCAGCGTCTTGACGGGATCGCTGGAGACCCGGCCAAGCACCAATGTCTGTTGTCTTGCGGCGACCTGAACCTCGCCGGGATCGGCCGCCGCCGCGGCATGCGTTGTGCCGTCATGCGCCAACGTCCCGCCCGACCACGCAAACATCGCCATTGAAAGAGCCGCAACCGGCCGCCAATTCATCCATTTCATCGTCTGGTTCTCCATGCCACGCCGGCCAAATGCGATTCGCAACCGGCAATCGACACCGAAACCTGTCGAGGAAGTGAGGTCTGTTCGAAGACCTTCGTTATGTTTAATAGAGTATTACTTTTCTACTTTAGGTATATCGCTGTTCCAGGTATTTACTATATTCTGAATTTCTCTCAATCCAGTAAACTTATGCTTGCTATTTAGATAAGCTGACTGCGCTCTCGCCGCATGGCGAGCGGCAGGGACAACCCCCGGGCGCTCTCCATTCTCGCAGAACGGGACGGGCCAACCGGCGAATTGCCGGCGACTGCTAGCGCATCTGCCGTTCATGCGGCACCGGCCCGCTCCCCCGCCCGGCCACCCATGAGGATACTGGCGTTGGGTGGTCGGGCGGCGGAGCGGGCCGGTGCCGGTTCCGCACGAGCGGACAATACGCTAAAGGACAGGTGTCAATACCGGGCTGCCGTCGAAATGGGCCGCCAGATTGTCGATCACCAGCTGGCCCATTGCGGCCCGCGTCTCGACCGTCCCGCTGCCCATATGCGGCTGCAGGACGACGCTCTCCATCGCCAGCAACGGCTCCGGGACATTGGGCTCGGATGCGAACACATCCAGCGCCGCCGACCCCAGACGGCCGTCCTGGAGCGCCGCCACCAGAGCCGGCTCATCGACCACCGAGCCGCGCGAGATGTTGACTAGGCCGCCCTCGGGGCCCAGCGCGTCCAAGACGTCCCGGTTCACGATCCCGGCCGTCGCCGGCCCGCCGGGGCAGGCCACCACGATGTAGTCGCTGGCACCCGCCATCTCGACCAGATCGGGATAATACGGATACGGCGCGTCGGGCTTCTCCCGCGGACCGTGATAGGAGAGCGCGCAGCCGAAGGCCGCGGCCCGCTCGGCGATCGCCCGGCCGATACGGCCAAGCCCGAGAATGCCGACCCGCTTGCCCTTCAGGCTGCGGGTCAGCGGCATCGGACCCTCAAGCCACTGTCCGCTGCGCACATGGCGGTCGCCGGCACTGATCCGGCGGCAGACATCCAGCAGCAAGGCGATCGCCATGTCGGCGACATCGTCGGTCAACACGCCTGGCGTATTGGTCACCACGACGCCGTGCTCCCTGGCATAGTCGAGATCGATGGAATCGACACCGACTCCATAGCAGCCGACGATCTCCAGCTGCGGCAGAGCCGCCATCAATTCCGCGCTGGCCCCGGCGTGCCCATCGGTGGCGATTCCCCGCACGGCCGGTCCGATCCGGGCGAGCAGCGCAGCCCTGTCGTCCGCCAGCCAGAGCTTGTGCAGCGTATAGCGCTCCTCCAGCACCTCCATGACCGAGGGCATGAGTTGCAGCACACACAGGATTTCCGGTTTCATTTGCGACAGGCCCTTTCCGGCAAACGCGGCGGGATCGCACCGAGGCGCCCCGCCCCAACATCATCGTCATTCCCGCGAAAGCGGGAATCCAGTGTACACGGTGACCGACCACAGAGCCGGCTTCAACTCTGGATTTCCGCTTTCGCGGGAATGACGAAAACTTTGGCGGCAACACTGGCGGCCCGAATCCGCCATTGGTCGTCAGAGTCGCCGGCGCCTGCTAACCGCCCTTTGCCCTGCGGGCGATTTCGGCGTGCAACGCCTCCGGGAGGGTGACGCCGTCCTGCTGCGATTGGGCCCGGGCGGCGAAGCGGCGGACACCCGGGAGCCGGGTGCCCGGCTGCTCGAGGATCGCCGCAACCAGGGTCTCCACCCGGCCGGAGAAGCCGTCGCTGCTCATGGCGTCGGGCGCAATGGCCAGGAAGAACTGGCCGACCCGCGGCGGCGGGCCCTCGGCATTGAAGAAGGTCGAGGCCTCGAAGCCGAAATTGGCGCCGGTCAGACAGGTCGCCAGGATCTCGACCATCATGACCAGCGCCGCGCCCTTGGCATCGCCCATCGGCACCATGCTGCCGCCCAGGGCTGTCTTGGCGTCGGTGGTCGGGTTGCCATCCCCGTCCAGCGCCCAGCCTTCCGGGATCGCCTCGCCCTTTTGCGCGGCGACCATCACCTTGCCGCGTGCCACCTTGCTGAGGCTGAGATCGACCACGATCGGCTCGTCCGCCTGGCGCGGACAGGCGATCGCGATCGGGTTGGTGCCGAAGATCGGCCGGCTGCCGCCCCAGGGCGCGATTGCCGCCGGTGAATTGCCAAGTGCCAATCCGATCAGGCCGGTCCGCGCCAGCGCCTCGACATGATGGCCGGCGACGCCGAAATGATGAGAGTTGGCGACCGCCATGCCGGCGATGCCGGTTTCCTGGGCAGCCGCGCGCAACTCCGCCAGCCCCTTGTCGATGGCCGGGAATGCGAAACCGGTCCTGGCGTCGGCCAGGATCGCCGCCGGCCGCGTG
>CBDBVB010000016.1:0-35513 GCA_965212545.1 Inquilinaceae bacterium | reverse complement strand
AGCGACCGTGCGCACATCGGCTTCCCGCTCCACGACCATGAACGGACCGGTGCCGTTGGTGTTCCGGTTCGCGTAATTGTCGGTGTTGGCATCGGAGAGGTTGGTGGGCATCGTGGTGCCGTTTTCCCTCGGCCCACTCCTTGTCCATGATGTACCAAGTGTCCCACTCCGCGATCAGGATCGGGTTGGGAACCTCGGTCACGACATCGACGGTATGGTCATCGACCTTTACCACTTCCACCACACCGCTCAGCGGGTCTGCAGGCCGGACCCTTCCATCAGCACGCGCTCGGCACTGAACACCACATCGTCAGCGGTGAAGGGGTTGCCATTGTGGAATGTGACGCCTTGACGGAGGTAAAACCGCCAGCGTGTCGGTTCGACGATTTCCCAGCGCTCAGCCAGGGAAGGCTGGATCGAAAGGTCAACTGCCCGTTGGGTCAGACCCTCGTAAATGTTTCCCAGGAACCCGAGCGTGAACGTCTCGTTCCTGCTGTACGGATCAAGGTATTCGCGTCACCCTGAAAGGCAAAGCGTAGAGTCTCTGCGCCGGCTGGCTGCAGCGTCGCGCCGACAATCGCCGCGCCGACAACAATGGCTGATTTCCATCGCATTGCTCGGTTGTCTCCCTGATTGCGCGCCCTATCCGGGGCGTCGAATTCTTGCATTCCAGCGGTCAAGCCGGAGGTGATCGATTGGATAGGAAAGGAGAACCTTCCATTGAAGTCAATTTGAATCAAAGTAAACGCCGGATGGCGGCCTTGACCGATATCAATGCCCGGCGGCCCGTTGCACGGCTCAATCCTGCAAGTGACAGCGCAACCGGACGCTCCGGCGGCATCGATGCCGCCGGCCCTGGGGTGCACTTGGGGCAAAATCCGGATATGGTTGTGCACGATCATGGCAGCCCGCATGACGGGGGCCGAAGGCTCAGTATTCGGGGAACGAACGCGATGGACTACGAGGGTATCTTCCGTGGCGCCCTGGCGGGACTGAAGTCGGAGGGTCGGTACCGGACCTTCGCGGAGCTGGAGCGCCATGCGGGGACGTTTCCGCGGGCCCGGCACCACGGCCTGACGTCGTCTGTGGACGGCGTACCGCCTGCGGAGGGTGCGGCCGAGGCGACGCCGCCGGAGGTGACGGTGTGGTGTTCGAACGACTATCTGGGCATGGGCCAGCATCCCGAGGTGCTGCAGGCGATGGCCGATGCGGTGGTGCGCTACGGTGCCGGCGCCGGCGGCACCCGCAATATCTCCGGCACCCATCATCTGCATGTCCTGCTGGAGCGCGAGCTGGCCTCGCTGCACGGCAAGGAGTCCGCCCTGCTGTTCACCTCGGGCTACATCTCCAACGAGGCGGCGCTGTCGACCATCGCCAAGTTGGTGCCGGATTGCGTGGTGTTCTCCGACGCCCTGAACCACGCCTCGATGATCGCCGGGATCCGCAATTCCGGGGCCGAGAAGCACATCTTCCGGCACAACGACCCGGGTGATCTGGACCGGCTGATGGGCCGCTATGCGCCGGAGCGCCCGAAGCTGGTGGCGTTCGAGAGCGTCTATTCGATGGATGGCGACATCGCGCCGATCGCCGAGCTGTGCGACGTGGCCGAGAAGCATGGCGCCATGACCTATCTGGACGAGGTGCATGCGGTTGGCATGTATGGCGAGCATGGCGGCGGGGTTTCGGAGCGGGACCAGGTGGCGGACCGTCTGACGGTGATCGAGGGCACGCTTGGCAAGGCGTTCGGGGTGATGGGCGGCTACATCACGGCCTCGGCGGCCCTGGTGGACGTGGTGCGGAGCTTCGCGCCGGGCTTCATCTTCACCACGGCGTTGCCGCCGGTGGTGGCGGCGGGCGCCCTGGCGAGCGTGCGGCACCTGAAGGCGAGCGGGGCTGAGCGGGCGGCCCAGCAGGAGCGCGCGGCGAAGCTGAAGCGCATGCTGTCCGATGCCGGCCTGCCGGTGATGTCCTCGGCGAGCCACATCGTACCGGTTCTGGTGGGCGACCCGCGACTGTGCAAGCAGGCCTCGGACACCCTGCTGGAGCAGCACGGCATCTATGTGCAGCCGATCAACTACCCGACGGTGCCGCGCGGCACCGAGCGGCTGCGGCTGACCCCGGGCCCGCTGCATGACGACCTGCAGATGGCCAGGCTGGTCGACGCCCTGAAGGACGTCTGGGGACGGCTCAGAATCGAGGTTGCCGCCTGAGAATGGGGCCGGGAATATCTCCTTGCAACTAATCCGTCCCGCCAACGGAAGAAAGAAGAACACCATTAACCGGCGCGGCGGGCACAAGATTGTCAGTTCGACATTCACCGCATGTGGCGGCGAGCGCATGGCGGGTGATACGCGATCGGAACTTGAGCTGTTCGCGAGCTTCTTCCATCAAGATTTCGATTTGGAAGGGGATGCCTACAAGGTCGCCAGGGAGCACTTCCATGGCATCTCACCGGCGAGGCGGAAGGCGCTGAAGACCGAATTGGCCACATTGCTGGAATTCCGGAAAAGCAAGAAGGCCCTAAGGAACGCCTGGTGGCGTCTTGGTGCCGGAGGCTGGCAGCGAGGCTTGGATCTCAGAACTGCGCTGCGCGAATTCGCCGATATGCTTTGAGGAGCAACTGCTGGACGGCCGATGATGCTCCATGAACAGACACTGCTTCCCAAACAGGTGCTGCGGCTTTGCGCTCTCGGTACGTTGCTCCAGTCGGGTCCGCTGACCTATGCCGATCTGGCCCGGTCGGTGGCGGATTTCACCGCCCATCTGATGGGTCCGTCCCTCGACATGATGGGGTCGTCACTTGAATTGCTACGCTATGACGGCTTGATCGAACCGGTCGACGACGCAGACCAACTGGCGATCACAGAGCATGGCGCGGTCGAGTTCCATACACTGATGGCCGCCAGGCTGCCGACACCGGCGAGCGAATTGTCGAAGTTGATCGTGGCGTTGAAGGTTCGCTTCCTGCATCTTCTGGACGGCGGGCGCCAGCGCGAAGAGGTGGCCGCCCTGGTCACACTCTATCAACAGGAGATCGACCGGCTGGAAGAATTGCGGACAAACCGGTCCGACGAGCCGGGTCATCTGGACCGCTGGCTGGAACACGACATCGCCCAGAACCGCAACCGGCTGGCCTGGCTGCGCGCCTTGCAGGCGGGCCTCTGAGGCTGAGGGCGCGATCGTCCCGGATCGGCCGGCTAGAGAAGATGCTGGCCGCCGGTCACGTAGACTTCGCTTCCGGTCACATAGCCGCTGTCCTGCGAACACAGATAATAGACCACCGACGCCACATCGGATGGCTGGCCAAGCCGGTGCAGCGGGATGCGGGGAATCAGGGCTTCGGTCTCCGGCGATAGCATGGCGGTCTCGATCTCACCCGGGGCGACGGCGTTGACGCGCACACCCAACTCGGCAAACTCGACCGCCATCTCGCGGGTCAAGGACGACAATGCCGCCTTCGAGGTGGAATAGGCCGACCCGGCGAACGGGTGCACCGAATGGCCGGCGATCGAGGTGATGTTGACGATCACCCCCGGCCCCTTGGCCAGCGCCGAGGCGAAACCCCGCGCCAGAATGATCGGCGTGAAGAAGTTCAACTCGAAAACCTGCCGCCAGTCGGCGATGTCCCCGTTCAGGCAGCCGAGCCGTTCCTTGTAGGGCGTCTTGGGCGACATGCCGGCATTGTTGACCAGGGCGTCGAGGCGCTGCCCCTCAAGCGCCTCGTTCGCCAGTTGGACGAATTCGGACCGGCTGGCCTCATCAGCCAGGTCGGCGGTGATGTGGTGGGTCCAGTTCGGGTCGCGTTGGCACTCAGCCGGAACCGAATCGCGGCTGACCGTGATGATGCGCCAGCCGCCATCGCTGAACCGCTTGACGGTCGCATGGCCGATGCCGCGGCTGGCACCGGTGAGAATCATCGTCCTGGTGTCATTCGCCATGGAACCGACGATAGCACCGCTTCATGTCATTGGCATGTGGCGAAGCGACCGCGAAGCCGGATAGAGCGCACCCTGGACCGTGGCGCTTACGCCATGCAGACTTGACGGATTGCCATATCCCGCCGGACACGCTGAGATGAACCATCAAAACAGCGAGGCATGGTCATGAAGAGTTCTGGCGACTCAAAGGGAATTCTTGGAACCCTGATGTACCTGGCTTTCGGCCTGCTGGTCTATGTGGTGCTCTTTCAACCGGAGGCCGGATTCACTTGGGCGAATCCATGGGTCTACATCGTCGCGGTCTTCTGGCCGTTCGCGCTGATCTACAAGTTCACGGTCGCCATCGTGCTGCTGATCGTGATCGCCATCGCCATCGCTTTCACATTCGACAAAGTTACCAGCTGGCGCGGCCGCCGCTAGACCGCGATGGAGTAGCGCCTATTGGCGCCAACCCGCGACTGGCGCTCAGCGAACGCTAGTGATCCGAAACGGAAGCGCGCTTCCGTCATGCTCGGTGATGGTCACATATTCGCCTTTGAGCATGCGGTGCCGATCAAACTTGAAGATCGGCTCGTCCTCGTCCGGATCGGTGCCGTCATAGTGAAATGCCCAGGTCCGGTGCCGGGTATGGACCAGGTGACCATGCTCGTCATCCTCGCGCGGCCAGAACCGCCGGACGGTGCATTTGCGCCGGTTGCCCCGCCATTCATCGGCGTCAAAATGCCCGTCCGTGGTTAAGGGCGCGACGAACTCGTACCCATGATTGGCGCTGCCCACCGGGAAATCCGGCGTGCGCGCCAGCTCGAGGCGGATCTTGCGAAGAGGCACGGCCCACGACTCCTTATTCTAGGTTGCGAAATCTAACCGGCGGCGACAGAGGAGTGGTGCTCTTTGACGAAATGCTTGAGCACCAGCTTCAGCTTGCCCGCATGGGCGTGATCGCCGCGTTTTTGCGCCATCTCAATATCTTCGCGGATCATGCGCCGGATGCGCAACTCTCCACTCGGCGTTTCGATCAGATAGGCGGCCATCTCGGTCGCCAGGATCTCTGGCAGATGCTCATGCTCCGCGATCGCGTCGACCTCTTCTTCGGTCAGGCCGCACAGGGCGATACAGTCTTCGATCGTCAGCATCAGGGTCTCCTTCGATCACAGCGCATATCCGGGCCGTCTCGGCCCGGAGTAGGCGTCAGTGATTCATCAGCACCGGCAAATTGGCATGGCCGAGCATATAGCGTGTCACGCCGCCCAGGATGAGCTGCCGCAGACGGCTGTGAGTGTATCCACCCATCACCAGCAGATCGGCGCCAAGATCCTCGGCCGTCACCAGCAATGCCGCCCCGACCGAGGCGTCGACCGGCTCCACTGACCTCACCGTGGCAAGTATCCCATGCCAGGCGAGATAGTCCGACAGCTTCTCCGCGACCGACAAATCGGTCTTTCGGGTGCCCGCGGTCAGGATATGGACGGCATCCGACTTGTGCAGCAACGGCATCGCACCGGCGACCGCGCGGGCTGACTCGGCACTGCCGTTCCAGGCGATCGCCGCGACCTTTCCAATATGCTGACCGGGCACGTTCGGCGCCAGCAGCACCGGCCGACTGCCCTGGAACAGCGCAGCTTCCAATGTCAGGGCCAATTGAGCGTCTTCGTCTTCGCCACGCTTGTGACCGAGTACGATCAAATCCGACAGATGTCCGGCCGCGACCACCAGATCGTCCTCGCTGCCGCTGAGCTCTCGCCAAGCGGCTGTCGCGCTGGTCGGTCCCGGCGGCTCTTCGTGCAGCGCGACATCGAAATCGCCGACCGCCCGCTCGAAGGCGTGGCGCGCCGACTGCTCCCGCCGCGCCCATTCTTGATCGGCCGCGGTCATCAACTGTTCGATGACTGCTCCGGAAACGCCCTCACCGATGATCGGCACCGAGGCGCTGGCCGGTAATCGGGAAAACAGGGCATCGACATGCGAATCGAAGTCGCGTGCGATTGTCAGCGCAGCGGCAAGCGTCAACTCATCGCGCGCCGCTCCGGATACCGGTGCCAGGATGGTCTTGAGCGTCACGGGCGCCTCCTTCTTGGTCGGTCCGCGTAAGAGGGAATTCTTCGCCTGTCAGAGTAGGATAGAGGGCCGGCGGACTTCATTGACCTGCGTCAACGGCAGTCTTGCCCGCCTCGGGAACCGTAGCAGTATCGGACCCGGCAAGACACCGGTCGATCACGCGGACAACCTCGGTCGCGGTCCTCGATGCATCGATCAGGCGCCAGGAGATCGGGCCGGTGTCGTACCCGGCCTGAAGATCCACGATCCGGGCATCCGCATCCGAGGCATCCGGGGACCGTCCGGCGACCCGGGCCAGCAGCGTCGCCCGCGGCGCATTCAGCCAGAAACCCTGGAACCGCGAATCGCCTGCGGCGGCGGCGATCGCCGAGCGTTCCTCGGGTCGCGCGAACACGGCATCGGCGATTCCCGCATGGCCCTGGTCGATGACGGTTCGGGCCAATTCATACAGTTCGCCATAGACCGCCCGGTTCGCCTCGGGTCCGTAGGCCACGTCCGGCAACCGGTCGAGGCGGCCGGCGCCGAACTGACGTTTGCGCAGGACGTCGCTGCGAAGGACGACCGCGCCGGGCGCCGGCCCGACCTGCGGTGCCAATGCCTGCGCCACCGTAGTCTTTCCCGTACCGGACAAGCCGCCGATCGCCAGAAGCCGTGCATCGCGCGGTGCGAGATAGTCGTTGGCCATATCCAGATAGTCTCGAGCCAGTCGGCGGAACTCGGCCCGTCCGGCGGCTCCCTCATCGGCTGTCTCTGGCATGGCCTCGGCGATGCTGGCACTGACTTTCGCGCGTACCGCGGCACGGGTGGAAAGAAACAGTGGCAGTGTCGCCAGCCCGTCATAGCCGCCGGTGATTTCCAGATAGCGGTTCAGGACACGGTTACCGAGACCGCGTAGGCGACAGTGATCCAGATCCATCAGCAGGAAGGCGAGATCGTAGAAGACGTCGATCACCGCCAGATCTTCGTTGAACTCGATGGCATCGAAGATCGTCGGCCGGCCACCGATCTCGACCACATTGCGCAGATGCAGGTCGCCATGGCAGTGGCGGACGAGGCCCTCGCCAGCCCGCCGATCCAGCATCGGCGCGATCTTCGTGAGCGTGGCCTGCGCCAAGCTTTGCAGGCGGTCGACGCGATCGGTCGCGAACAGATCCGGCCGCTCGCGCAGTTCCTGGATGTTTTCCTCAACGACCCATCGCATGGCGCCCGAGGCATCGATGGACCGGGGCTCGGCCACGGCATGAAAGGCCGCGACCTCCTCGGCCAGACGCTCGACATGGTCAGGCGTCAATGCGCCGCGCTGAGCCATGCGGTCGAACAGGGCGTTCTGACGGAAGCGCCGCATAACGACGCACCATTCCACCACCTCGCCGCCCGGCACCGGCAATCCCAGCGACAGGCGGCCGGCGCGATCGCGTCCGATCGGTTCGGCGCGCAGATAGACGTCCGGCGCGGTGCGGCGGTTCAGCTCCAGTTCCGCCTTGCACGCCGCCTCGCGCAGGGCGAGCGTGCCAAAATCCATATAGGGGTAGCGCACCGCCTTCTTGACCTTGAAGGCCCGGTCATCCGCCAGGAAGACCATCGCGCCATGGGTCTCGATTCGGGATACGGATGCACCGCCATGGGTAGCGGGGTCCGCCAGGAACGCCGCGGCCTCCGATTGATCCTGGATGACATGGGGGTCGGTCATCGCCGGTACTCCGTCTCGCGCGCTGCCATCATACCGCCGGCCCGTCCAGCCGCTCATGCGCCAGATCAATCGTCGCCTAGGCGTAGTCGATCCATGGGAATGCGGGGCCCGACGGCTATCAATGACTGACAGCAATGGCCCCGCGGAAAGGCCCGGCAGGCCCGCTCCCGGCTCAGGCCACGCGCCGTCCCTGCCGCCAGGCATTGCGAAGGACGGGATGCCCGTCGGTCTGCCGCACCCGCAGCAGGTCCGCCCGCTGCCCGACCGCGATCTGTCCGCGGTTGGGCAATCCCGTCGCTTCGGCGGGCCGGGCTGTCGCCATGGCCACGGCAGCCGGCAGATCCGCCGGGATGTCCGGGTCGTCCGATATCCGGAACACAGCGTCCAGGATTGCCCGCGGCACATAGTCGGACGCCAGAATATCGACCAGCCCTTCGGCGAGCAGGTCGCGCACCGCCACATTGCCGGATTGCGAGCCGCCGCGAAGATAGTTCGGCGCGCCCGCCACGATAGTCATGCCGCATTCCCGCGATGCCTGCGCCGCCTCCAGCGTCGTCGGAAATTCGGCGATCTTGGCGCCGTCCCGCACGGCCTCCTCCACATGTTCCACCGTGGTGTCGTCGTGGCTTAAGAACGGCAGCCCATGTTCGTGCACTAGCGCGACGATCTCTCGGCGGACGGGGTCCGCGACCTGGCCCGACGCAGAGATTATGGCCCGCATTTTTTCCTCGATATGTTCGCGCGTCCGGCCGGTCTGGTTCATGCTCCGCTGTATGTAGGCCTCCACGTCCCGGCTCTGCCGATCGCCTGGTGTGTGGTCCATGACCGAGGCAATGCGCACGATCGGCCTGTCTATCGACCGTCTCGCGAGGTCTGGCGTGGCCGGGTCAATGATCTCGCAACGCAGGTGCACCAGATGCTCGGCCCGCAGCATTCCGCGGGCTTCGGCCAGTTCGAGCGCTTCGATCATTGGCATCAGGATTTCGTGGCGCTCCAGGTCGGTCCAGGCGGAACCAACGCATAATGAATCGAAAACGGTCGTGATCCCGCCGCCGATCACTTGGGCATCATGGGCAAGGGCCGCGGCCAGAATGTCCCAGCGCACATGTTTGCGCGGGAAGACGTGCTTCTCGAAATGATCGGTGTGGATGTCGACGATGCCCGGCATGACGATATCGCCACCGCAATCGACCGCGCCGACCGGAATCGTGTCGCCTTCGTTGATCTCCACGATCCGTCCATGGTCAATCGACAGGCCGCCGGTCGTCACCCGGTCAGCCAGCACCAGCCGAGCATTCGCAAGCTCGCAGGTCGTGGCATCGGATTGGGGGCTTGGAACCGTATCCATGGCAATATCCATCGGCGTTCATTGCGCGCCCGATTGGCGCGTATCGGCGAACAGCATTCCAGTGTTCGCCTGATCTTGTGACGATTTAACGACGGCGGCGCCTTACCGGTCGGCGGCCCCTATCTTCGCCCCCGGGCAATGGCGTCGTCCAGCCGGTCATCTTCAAGCCCGGCCGGTTCCTGGTGGATGATGATCGCGGCACCCGGAAAAGCCCCGGCCAAGGCGGATTCGACGGCATCGGCGACATCATGCGCCTGGTTCAGCGTCAGCGATCCGTCGAGTTCCAGATGCAGTTCGATAAACGTCGTGGTTCCGGAACTGCGGGTGCGCAGATCGTGCAAGCCGCGCACCCGCAGGTCGGCCCGCACCACGGATTCGATGCGATCGCGCTCGCCCTGCGGCAATTCCCGGTCCATCAGCAGATCGAAGGCACTTCGGCCGACCAGCCCCGCGTTGATCAGCAGATAGGCGGCAATCGCCAAGGCCGTCAGCGGATCCAGCCAATCCTGACCTGTCGCCTCGATCGCGACCAGTGTTCCGATCACCGCCAGGTTGATCAACAGATCGCCCTTGTAATGCAGGCTGTCGGCGGTAATCGCGAGCGAGCCGGTCACACGGATCACATAGCGTTGGAAGCCGACCAGCGCCGCCGTCGCGGCGATCGACACCAGCATGACCGCAATTCCGACAGACGTGGCGCTCAGCGGCTCCGGATCGATCAGCCGATCAATCGCCTGGAACACCACGAACAGGCCCGAACCAGCGATGAAGGCGGCCTGCGCCAGGGCACCGAGCGGCTCGGCCTTGCCATGGCCGAACCGGTGCGACCGATCCGGCGGCCGTAGCGCATGGTGCACGCTGATCAGTATGATCACCGATGCCGCGACGTCCACCAGGCTGTCGAGCAGCGACGAAAGCACGGTTACCGAGCCGGTGATAAGCCAAGCCGTCAGCTTCGCCGCCGCCAGGGACGCGCCGACAGCCACGCTGGCATAGGTCGCCAGTCGGCGCAGCCGGTCGGCGCGAGCAGGGTCTGGGCGGGTCATCTCAGGCTGTGCTTTCACGCCGGCATCACCAAGGCGGATAAGGACACGTCAAGACGGCGGCAAACCGAGACGGTTGTCCGACGGAACAGACACTAGACCAGATTGGTGGACGGCCGATATCGCGCGTTTCAGATCATGCTCTACGATTTCCCTTGATTTAAAAACGAACGTTCGTATTTTTATAGGATGCGCAAAGGAGAGAAGACGCGTGCCGCCGTTCTCGACCAGGCCGTCGCGGTGGCAAGTTGCAAGGGCCTGAACGGGCTCAGCATCGGATCGCTGGCGGCCCGGTCCGGGTTGTCGAAGAGCGGGCTATTCGCGCATTTCGGCTCCAAGGAGGCACTTCAGCAGGCCGTGCTGGAAGAAGCCGTCGGCGCCTTCGTCAATGAGGTCGTGGCCCCGGCGCTCAGCTCTCAGGCCGGCACCAGCCGCATCCGCGCCTGTTTCGAGAACTGGCTGACCTGGTCGAGCGCCGGCCGGTTTCCCGGCGGTTGCCCGTTGATGGGGGCGACATTCGAGCTGGACAGCCAGCCCGGGCCGCTGCGCGACTATGTCGCCGCACAGCAGCGGCGCTGGCTGGACACACTGGCTCGGATGGTGCGTTCGGCGATTGCGGCCGGCGAGTTGGCGCCGGACACCGATCCCGATCTGCTGGCCTTCGAGATCAACGGCATCGGCCTGTCTCACAGCTTCTCATGCCGTCTGCTGGAAGATCCGAACGGAACCCGCCAAGCACGGCTGGCCTTCGACCGCTTGTTGCAGCGCGCCAGCCGAATTCCGACCTAACTCGAACACAGATTGGAAGGACAGATGCACACCCACATCAAATCCACGGCCAGAAAAAGCACGACCGTTCGTTTTAAATACTGTCCGAGGCATCGTCGCGAACGCAGAGTCGTCGCTCCGGGCAGGCTGCCGGCCGAAGCGGTACGCGAGGGTCGCCGGGAGCCAGAGGTCGCTTCAGCCGGTTCAGGCCGCTCTCAAAGCCATCCGAAGGGTTTGGAGCGCTGGGCAGTGCCGGGTCTGGCCATGGTCCTGGTGGCATATGCGCTCGCGCTGATCGTCCGGGTGATTTCCACCTACGGCCCATGACCACGGCGCCACGAGCGGTCCGACCGCGCCCTAGGGGTAGAGCCGCTCCGTCCGCCAGCCCGATTCGGTGGCCGCGTAGACAAGCCGGTCGTGCAGGCGGAACTGCCGATTGCGCCAGAACTCCATACGCCTGGGCGTCAGCCGGAACCCCGACCAGTGCGGCGGTCGCGGTATCTCGCCGATCGGATGACGGGCCGCGACCATTGCGACCTGTTTCACCAATTCCCCTCGGCTGGCCAGCGGCCGCGACTGCGCCGATGCCCAGGCGCCGATCTGCGATCCTCTAGGGCGGGAGTGGTAATAGGCATCGGCCTCCCGTTCGTCGACCGGCGTGACGCCCCCTTCGATGCGAATCTGCCGCCGCAGGCTCTTCCAATGAAAGCACAAGGCCGCGTTCGGATTGGACAGCAATTCGCCACCCTTACGGCTTTCCAGATTGGTATAGAAGACGAACCCCCGGACCGACGCGTCGCGCCCATCCACTCCCTTTAGCAGCACCATCCGCGCCGACGGTATGCCCTCCGCCGTGGCTGTGGCCAATGTCATCGCGTTGGCGTCATTGGGTTCGCTACGTTGCGCTTCGGCGAACCAAGCGCTGAACAGGTCGAAGGGGTCGCCGGCAGCGGTCAATTCGGAACGCGATTCTGCGTCGGGAATGATCTCGCTTTGCTCGGCCATCACTTAATTTCGTCACAGTTGCGCCTATCCTATTGCCTACAATAGGTTGGCGCGTGGGATTGTCCAATGCATGACGGATCGGCTAGGTCGAACCGTGTGGATTCCGCCACGCAGCAGTTTCGCGTGCTCTAGGAGGCACTAAAAAAATGAATGCGAGAATTATCATACCGGCCGTTCTTGCGGCCTTCGTATTGGTCGGCTGCTCCCAAGGCGCAGGCGACAAGCAGACCTTCGGCACCGTCGGTGGCGCCATCGCCGGCGGCGTTCTCGGCGCACAGTTCGGCGGCGGCACCGGTCAGCTCATCGCAACCGGCGTTGGCACCCTGCTTGGTGCCTGGGCAGGCAGCGAGATCGGCGCATCGCTGGATCGCGCCGACGAGGCCTATGCCCAACAGGCAGCCCAGCGATCCCTTGAATCGGCGCCGACCGGAACACCGACCCAGTGGCGCAATCCGGACTCGGGACATTACGGGACCGTCACGCCGACCAATACGGTGCCGCGGGGCAACTCCTATTGCCGGGATTTCACCCAGACCATCTATGTGGAAGGCCGCTCGGAGACCGCCACCGGTACGGCCTGCCGCAATCCCGATGGGACCTGGAGCGTCCAAGACCAATAGGGCCGTCCGGGTTCAAGTCCAGTGATTGGTCGAACGCGTTCGATGCCGTGTGGCCTCGGGCGCCAGAATTGTTCGATGCTATTGCCAGACCGATTGGCCATGGCCATCTGATAGGGACCGGTGCGCGGTATGATCGAAGGCGCGTCGGTTTCATCATATCTGCGTGACCAAGGGTTTTCTGGGGGCTGAATGCGCGATCCGTACGAGGTCATCGGCGTATCCCGCTCGGCGAGCGACGCCGACATCAAGAAGGCCTATCGACGGCTCGTAAAGGAAACGCACCCGGATCTGAACCCCGGCAACAAGAAGGTCGAGCAACGCTTCAAGGAACTTTCTTCGGCCTATGACCTGCTGAGAGATAAGAAAAAGCGCGCACGCTTCGACCGCGGCGAAATCGACGCCGACGGGCGCGAGCGGCCGGAATTCGCATTCCACAGGGCCTATGGCGACGCCAGCCGCGGCGGCCGCAAGACATCGTCCGCCGGCGGTGGCGGATTCTCGGCTCATGACATCTTCGACGAGTTGTTCGGCCGGACGCCTTTGAAGACAAAGGGCGCGAATATATCCTACACATTGACCGTGGACTTCCTGGAGGCTGCCCGCGGCGCCAAGCGCCGGGTCGTGCTGTCCAGCGGCCGCGGCCTCGAAGTCAACATCCCGCCCGGCACCGAAAACGGTCAGACTTTGAGGCTGAAGGGTCAGGGATTGCCCGGAATGGGGGGTGGACCAACCGGCGACGCGCTGATCGAGATCCGCACCGGCAGCCATCCGTTCTTCACCCGCAAGGGACGCGACGTCACCGTCGATGTGCCCGTGACGGTGCATGAGGCGGTTCTGGGCGCGAACATCCAGGTCCCGACGATCGACGGCAAGGTCGCGGTGAAGGTGCCGCGAGGCGCCAATTCCGGCACCCGGCTGCGCCTCAAGGGAAAGGGCATTGCCGGGCCGGGCAACAGCCGCGGCGACCAATACGTGAAGCTGACGGTGATGCTGCCCGATACGCCCGACTCCGAGCTGACCAATTTCCTCGGCCGCTGGAAGCCCGGAGCCGGCTACAATCCGCGCAAGAAGGCGGGGCTGGACTGATCGGTCGCGGCGCCGCCGGTCGAACCGGCGATCAGGTTCCGCCGCCGGCGCGCTGATCGATCCTGACCGGCTCCGCGGGCGGCTCGTCCTCCTCGGCGAACAGATCTGCGAGCGCGATGTCGAGCGCCTTGTGCTGTCCGTCCTCAGCCGCTTTCAGCAGGTCTTCCACGCGCCTTTCATTGGCAGGATGCCCGGATACCGCGCCGCCAGCTCCGCGCAATCCGACCCCCAGCGCCGTCAGCAGATCGTGCAGGGTTGCCGTAGACGGATCACGCGACAGCAACCAGCGATCGTTGGCGGTGCGCTCAACAAATTTTGCCTCGCGCAGCCGCGTCAACATGTCTTCCAGGATCGCCACCTGCACCGGGAGACGGCGCAACAGCGCCCTTCGTTTCAGCCCGCCGCCGGACCGGGCGGCAAACGACAACTCGCGCAGCACGGCGAAGCCGAACATCGCGCGCTGCGCCGGTGTCATGGTTCCGATGTCGCCGCCGAACAGCCGGCCGGCGCGCCAATCCGGCAGCGCGGCGGCGATCAAGGCGCCGCTCAGCATGATCGACCAGGCGACATACAGCCACACGAGGAAGATCGGCACCGTCGATGCCGCGCCATAGATTGTCTCATAGACCGGAAACGCCTTCAGATAGGCGGCAAACCCGGCTTTCGATATCTCGAAGAAGACGGCGGCGAACAATCCGCCGGCGAACGCATCGCGAGGCTGGACCGGCCGATTGGGAATGATCCAGTACAGTGCGCTGAAACCGATGAACTCGAAAATGGCGGGCAACAGACCGACGAACGGCTTGAAGCTGAGCACTTGAGAGCCGATGTCAGACCCCTGGACGAACTGGATCGTGATAAACACGCTGGCGGCGAACAGGAGCGGCGTCAGGGTCAGGATCGCCCAGAACGACAGCAGCCGCAGTAGCAGGGGTCGCGATTCGCGGACTCGCCAGATCCCGTTGAACGCGCCTTCGATCGTTGCCAACAACAGTACTGAAGTGATCACCAGGCCGACCCAGCCGACCACGGTCAGGCGACCGGCATTGGCGACGAAACTTTCCAGATAGGTCTGAACAGCCGAGCCGACCTCCGGAACGAGATTGTCAAAGATCATCGCCTGGGCGTCGGCAATCAGGCCCTGAAACGCTTCAATCGCGCTGACGAAACCGATCGTGATGGTCATGAGCGGCACCAGCGCCAGCAACGACGTATAGGTCAGGGCCGCGGCCGCTTGCGGACAACGGTCCTCGGAGAAGCGGCGCGCCGCGTATCCCAGGAAACGACCCGAATCGGCTGGCAAGCGCCATACCGATGGCGGCCGTATTTCGGTTTCGGACTCACTCAATGCACTGACTCCCCGCCGGATTTGCCCGACCGCCGGTGCGGTTTGACCGCCCTACCCATTGGTGTAGGATCAGCGCCCCCAAACAGGGTTTCGATCCCGTCACGAGGCATTCGCATGACCGTTCCCTCCCCCCTTATGGCCGGCAAGCGCGGATTGATCATGGGCGTCGCCAATGATCGGTCGATCGCCTGGGGCATTGCCAGCGCCTGCGCCGCGCAGGGGGCCGAATTGGCGTTCACGTTCCAGGGTGAAGCGTTGGCTCGGCGTGTCAAGCCGCTTGCCGAATCGGTGCATTCCGAACTGGTGCTGCCGTGCGACGTCACGGACGAAGCCAGTATGGATTCGGTCTTCCAGACGCTGGGCGAGGCTTGGGGCAAGATTGATTTCCTGGTGCACGCCATCGCCTTCTCCGACAAGTCGGAGTTGGACGGGCTGTATCTGGACACCACGCGGGACAACTTCCTCAAGACCATGGACATCTCCTGCTACAGCTTCACCGCCGTGGCGCAACGGGCCGCGCCGTTGATGGCCGAGGGCGGCAGCCTGCTGACCCTGACCTATTACGGCGCCGAGCGGGTCATGCCGCACTACAACGTCATGGGTGTCGCCAAGGCCGCGCTGGAGGCCAGCGTGCGCTATCTGGCCGTCGATCTTGGCGGCCGCGGCGTCCGCGTCAACGCCATCTCGGCCGGACCGATCAAGACGCTGGCGGCAAGCGGCATCGGCGATTTCCGCTACATATTGAAATGGAATGAGTTGAACGCGCCGTTAAAGCGCAACGTGACCACGGACGAGGTCGGTCGGTCGGGCCTCTACCTTCTTAGCGACCTTGGCGCCGGCGTCACCGGCGAGGTGCATCATGTCGATTGCGGCTACCACACCGTCGGTATGGTCGCCGTGGACAGCGCCGCCGAAACCGCCGAGCTGCTCCAGGGCCTGGCACCCAAGGACTGATGACGGTCGACATCCGCCACGCAACGGCGGCGGATCGCGATGCGCTGGCCGAGCTGTTCCACGACATGGACCGGCATTACTGGGGCGATGAGGCCCCGTCGGCCGAGGATTGGCGCCGTTTTCTGGACGCCGTGGTATTGCCAGCATCGAAATCCTGCGAGATCGTTGTCGCCGAGGAGGATGGTGTGCTGCTCGGACTGGCCACTTTCGCCATTGTCTATCCCGGTTCGCAATTGACCGGGCAGCTGTTCCTGAAGGAAATCTTCACTCGCGCAGAGGCCCGCAGCCGCGGTATCGGGCGTCGGATCATGGCCTATGTCGCCGGACAGGCGCTGACACGCGGCTGCGCCCGCGTCGATTGGGTGGCGGAGGACACGAGGGCAATGTCGTTCTATGGCACTCTGGGCGCCCGCATGCTTGAGAAGCGGGTCTATTTCCGCCTCGATGGCGAGGCGCTGTCGGCATTGGCGGGCGAGACCCATGGCCAGTAACAGTTTCGGCGATGTATTCCGCTTCACCACCTGGGGCGAGAGCCATGGTCCGGCGATCGGCTGCGTGATCGATGGCTGCCCGCCGCTGATCTCCCTCGACGAGGCGGACATCCAGCCCTTTCTCGACCGAAGACGCCCCGGCCAGTCGCGCCACACCACCCAGCGACGCGAGCCGGACGCGGTCAAGATCCTCTCCGGCACCTTCGAGGGCATGACCACCGGCACGCCGATTTCACTCTTGATCGAGAACCAGGACCAGCGCTCCAAGGACTACGGCGAGATCGCCCAGAGCTTCCGCCCCGGCCATGCCGACTATACCTATTGGGCCAAATACGGCATTCGCGACTATCGCGGCGGCGGCCGGTCCTCGGCTCGCGAGACCGCAAGCCGCGTCGCCGCCGGCGCCGTGGCCCGCAAGATTCTGGGCGCGGATGTGACGATCCGCGGCGCCCTGGTCCAGATGGGCACCGAGACCATCGATCGCGATCGCTGGGACTGGGACGAGGTGGCCCGCAACCCGTTCTTCTCCCCGGACGCCGAGGCTGCCGGCCGCTGGGTCAAATACCTCGACGGCATCCGCAAGAAGGGTTCCAGCGTCGGCGCGGTTATCGAGGTTGTGGCCTCCGGCGTGCCCGCCGGGCTCGGCGACCCCGTCTACCGCAAGCTCGACGCCGAGCTCGCCACCGCGATGATGTCGATCAACGCGGTCAAGGGGGTGGAGATCGGCGCCGGCTTCGCCGCGGCCGCCCTGACCGGCGAGGAGAACGCCGACGAGATGCGCGCCGGCAATGACGGCCCGGGGCGCTTCCTGTCCAACAATGCCGGCGGCATCCTGGGCGGCATCTCCAGCGGCCAGGATTTGGTGGTGCGTTTCGCCGTGAAGCCGACCAGCTCGATCCTCACCCCGCGCAAGACCATCGACGTCGAGGGCCGCGAGACCGACATCGTCACAAAAGGCCGCCACGACCCCTGCGTCGGCATCCGCGCGGTGCCGGTCGGCGAGGCGATGATGGCGTGTGTGTTGGCCGACGCGATGTTGCGGCAGCGGACGCTCGGCGGATAGCGTCATCCGCCTTCCGGCGAGGCCCTGTTCCAGCCCGTTTCCTTGTCGTCCTGACGGTGCTTGACCGGAGGCCACAATGCCCGAAGATTGCAGTTCTGGCCTGACCCATAGGAGCCATCCATGTCGTATGCCAACTATCCCAGCCTGAAGGACGCCGTCGTCTTCGTCACGGGCGGCGCGTCGGGGATTGGCGAGGAGGTCGTGCGCGCCTTTGCCGGTCAGGGCTCCAAGATCGGCATCCTCGACATCGATGCGGAGGGCGGTGCGGCCGTGGCCGAGGATCTGTCCGGTGCCGGTGCGACGGTTCGTTTCGAGCCCTGCGACCTGCGCGACATCGATGCCCTGAAACGGGCCATCAGCTCGCTTGAAACCGCTCTTGGCCCGGCAATGGTGCTGGTCAACAACGCGGCTAGGGACGACCGTCATGGCTGGGAGGATGTGACGCCGGAGTATTACGACGAGCGCATCGCCACCAACATCCGGCACATGTTCTTCGCCACCCAGGCGGTGGCGCCCGGCATGATCGCTGCCGGCAAGGGCTCGATCATCAATATGGGGTCCAACTCATGGTGGGAGGCGTCCGGCGGCATGCCGGCCTACACCACCGCCAAGGCGGCGGTGCACGGCATGACCCGGTCATTCGCCCGCGACCTCGGTCCGCATCGCATCCGGGTGAACACCATCGTGCCGGGCTGGATCATGACCGAGCGGCAGAAATCCTTGTGGGCGACGCCCGAGAAGCTGGAACGCCATCGCGAGAACCAGTGCCTGCCGGATCTCATCGAGCCGGTCTATGTCGCCCGTATGGTGCTGTTCCTGGCGTCGGACGACGCTGCCATGTGCACCGCCAACAACTACATGGTGGAGGCGGGATCGATCTGAGTGCGGCGGCGCGCGCCAGCCGCCCACCGCTTCCCCTGAGCCCGTCGAAAGGCGAAGCCTGCGTGGACGTGACCCCACCCGTCATGGTTTAAATCCCCCGAATCCAATTCGGCCGGTTGGACCAAACCACCGGACAGGCCATACCGGCGTCAGCGAGGGACCGCAACAGCATGCCTCAGCCCGATCACATCATGGAACTTCCGGTGCCCGATCCGGACGGGCTCGACGACGATCTGAAGGCCTTTTTCGCCAAGTGCGACGACAAGCTGGGGCTGGTGCCCAACGTTCTCAAGGCCTACAGCCTGCGGCCGGCGAAGCTGCGCAATTTCATCGCGCTGTACAACGAGTTGATGCTCGGCGACAGCGGCCTGTCCAAGCTGGAGCGCGAGATGATCGCGGTCGTCGTTTCCTCGGCCAACCATTGCTATTACTGCCTGGTGGCCCATGGTCAGGCTGTGCGGCATTTCTCCGGCGACCCGGAATTGGGCGAGATGCTGGTCATGAACTACCGGGTCGCGCCGCTGGAGCCACGCCAAAGAGCCATGCTGGATTTTGCCTGGAAACTGACCACCGCGCCGCAAACGGTGATCGACACTGATCGCAAAATCTTGCGCGAGCACGGTTTTTCCGAGGAGGATCTGTTCGACATCTGTGATGTCGCGGGGTTCTTCAATATGTCGAATCGTGTCGCCACAGGTGTCGACATGATGCCCAACCGAGACTATCACGCGATGAACCGATGAAGATCTGGCGCATTCTTGTCGGCGGCTTTGCCGTCATCGGACTCCTGTCCGCCCTGCTGGTGATCGCCGTCATGGTCGTCACCTTTCGCATTGTCGGCACCGCCGGTGCTCCGCCGGCGCCGCCGGAGACGATCGTGCTGCGCCTCGACCTGCGCAGCGGCCCGGCGGACCGCCAGCCCGCGGATACGCTGTTCAGCCAGCTTGACGGTGGCGGCGCAACGTTGCGCGAGCTGGTCGAGGCGATCGATCTGGCCCGCGACGACCCGCGCGTGGCCGGTCTGGTCGGGCATTTCGACGGCGAGGCCTTCGGCATGGCGACCGCCCAGGAGCTGGCGACCGCGGTCACCCGCTTCCGCAACAGCGGCAAGTTCACCATCGCCTACGCGGACACGCTGGGCGAGCTGGTGCCGGGCAACATCGCCTATTACCTGGCGTCGACCTTCGAGGAAATCTGGATGCTGCCGCTGGGCACGGTCGGCCTGACCGGGCTCAGAATGGAAACACCGTTCGCCCGCGAGGCGTTGAACGAAATCGGGATCGAGCCGCAGTTCACCCGCCGCGGCGCCTACAAGTCGTTTCCGGAGATGTTCACCGAGCGCGACTTCACGCCGGCCCATCGCGAGGCCGCCGAGAGCATAATCGACGATCTGTTTGATCAAATGATCGCCGGCATCGCCGAACGGCGCGGCATCGCCGAGGGCGAGGTGCGCGGTCTGGTCGACAGCGCGCCCTTCACCGCACCGGAGGCGCTGGACCTCGGCCTGGTCGACCGGCTGGCAAGCCGACGCGAAGTCCGCAACGAGATCGAGGACCGGGCTGGTGAACAATCCGGAACGATGGAGGCGATAGACTATCTCGCAGTCGCGGAGCCGGATCGCGCGGATGAACGCACGACTGTTGCCCTGATCTACGCTAACGGCGCGATCGCGCTTGGCCGCAACGGCGATTCCGCATTCACCGGCGGAGTCATGGGCGCCGATACGATCGCCGGCGCCATCGAAGACGCGATCGACGATCCCGACGTCAAAGCCATCGTGCTGCGCATCAACAGCCCAGGCGGCTCGGCGGTCGCATCGGAGATCATCGGCGGCGCCGTCGACCGGGCCGCCGAAGAGGGCAAGCCGCTGATCGTATCGATGGGCGACGTGGCCGCCTCCGGTGGCTATTGGATCGCCGCCGGGGCCCAGCAGATTGTCGCACAACCAGCAACAATAACGGGATCGATTGGCGTATTGGCCGGAAAATTCGACACCAGCGACCTCTGGGACGATCTCGGCGTGACCTGGGGCAGTGCACAACGGGGGCGCAACGCCGACATGTGGTCGCCAACGACCGATTTCTCGCTGTCCGCCACCAACCGGTTGAACGCGGTGGTGGATGAGATCTATGCCCGCTTCCTGGACCGAGTGGCCGACGGCCGCGGTATGGACCGCGAGGCCGTTGACGCCGTCGCCCAGGGCCGCATATGGACCGGAGCCCAGGCCCAGACGCATGGGTTGGTTGACCGGCTCGGCGGATTGGACGTGGCCGTCGACCTTGCCCGGGACGCCGCCGGGACACCGCCCGACGGCGAAATCGATCTGGTCATCCTGCCGCGCCTGCCCAGCCCGTTCGAGCAGCTTCTCGATCTCGCTTCCGGCGGCGGCCTCAAGAGCGCCCGTCAGTTGGACGCGACGGCCGAACGGCTGGAGCCCTTTCTGCGGACATTTGCGCCCTTGGTGGAAGAGCCGGGTAGCCGACTGTTGAGAATGCCGGAAATACTCGTCCGCTGACCGCCAGAGCTAGCGTTCGGCCCCGATCAGGAACTCCACGTTCCCTTCTGGCCCGGTGATCGGACTCTCGACGATCCCGAGGACGCGCCAGCCGGGCTGCGCCGCCAGCCAGTCGCGGATGCGCTCGCAGACCTGCGCGTGCAAGTCCGGGTTGCGGACAACGCCGCCCTTGCCGACCTGGCCGCGGCCCACTTCGAATTGCGGCTTGATCAGCGCAACCAGCCGGGCACCGGGTGCGGTCAGCGCCATGCCCGCCGGCAGGATCTTGGTCAGGCTGATGAAACTGGCGTCGCAGACCAGCAGGTCGACCGGCTCGGAAACCTGATCGACGGTCAGGTTGCGGGCGTTGGTGCGCTCCAATACGACCACCCGTTCGTCCTGACGCAGGGTCCAGGCCAACTGGCCGTGCCCGACATCGACGGCATAGACCTTCGCCGCGCCATGATGCAGCAGCACATCGGTGAAACCGCCAGTCGAGGCACCAACATCCAGACATGTGAGACCGGTCGGATCGATGGCGAATTCCGTCAGACCCCTGTCCAGCTTGAGGCCGCCGCGGCTGACCCAGGGGTGGTCGCGGCCCTTGACCGAGAGATCGGCGTCCGGCGGCAGCGTCTCGCCCGGCTTGGCCACACGGCGCGTCCCGTCATACACGGCGCCCGCCATGATCAGCGCCTGCGCCTTGCTGCGGCTTTCCGCCAGCCCGCACTCGACCAGCAGCTGGTCGGCGCGCCTGCGTCCGGGTCCGGTCACGCCTGGGCGCCCGCCAGTTGCGCATAGCCGGCGATCAGGCGTTCGCGGCGATGAAAGCGGTGGGTGGCAACCACTGCCACGAAGGCCAGGCCGCATGCCAAGCCGATCCACACACCCGTTCCGCCCAGCGGCGTGGTTAGCCCCAGTAGCGCGCCGACCGTGAACCCGATCGGCCAATAGCCGATCGCGGCAATGACCATCGGCACCCGCGTATCCTTCAATCCGCGCAGGTTGCCGACCGCAATGACCTGCACACCGTCGACGAACTGGAAGATCGCCGCCACGGCAAGAAACGCCACGGCGACCTCGGCCAGTTCCAGGTTACCGGGCTGGTCGAAATCGAGGAACAGATCCAGCAAGGTCCAGGGCATGAACCAGAACAGCGCAATCGGAATGACCGAATAGACGCCGCCCAATCCCAGGGCCACCCAGCCAGCGCGATGCACGCCGCCGGGGTCGCCGCGGCCCGCCGCGAGGCCGACTCGCACCGTTGCCGCGTGACTGATGCCCAGCTGCACCATGAACGCCACGGCAGCACATTGCAGCGCGATTCCGTGCGCCGCCAGTTCGTTGGTGCCGATCATCCACATCAGTATGCTGCCAGCGGCGAACATGCCCGCTTCGGCCAGGATCGCCAGGCCGATCGGCATGCCGAGCCTGAGGATCTCGCGAAACCGCGGCCAGTCCGAACGCCAGAACCTGACAAGCAGATAGTACCGCTTGAACCGGCGGTCCCGCAGAACGAAGGCCATCAACACGATGAACATGACGATGTTCACGATCGACGTGCTGACTCCGGCTCCGACCACGCCCAGGGCCGGGAAGCCGAAATTGCCGAACATAAGCGTGTAGTTGCCCAGCGCGTTGACGCCCACACCTATAATGGTCACGACCAGGACTGACCGGGGCCGGCTGTGGGCGGACACGAAACTGCGCAACACCACGATCCACAGGCCCGGAAGAAGACTCCAGACCGCCGTCCTCAGATAGGCCTGGGCCAGCGCCGTGCTTTCATCGGCGGCGTCGAACAGCATGAATATCCGCTCGACGTTCCACAGCATCAGCCCCATGGGAATCGCATAGGCAAGCGCGACCCAGAAGCCCTGTCGCGCGGTGCGGCGAATGGCGCGGAACTGCCGGCCGCCGAGGGCCTGCGCCATCATCGGCGCGGTCGCGGTGACGATGCCCATGCCGAACAGGAATGTGGGGAACAGCAGGTTGCTGCCCAAGGTGCCGGCGGCCAGGTCGTCGCGCCCGAGCCAGCCCATCATCACCACGTCTGTGGTATTGATGGCGATCTGCGCCAGCTGGGCAAGCGCCAGCGGCACCGCGAGCGCCAGGGTGCCCCTGATCTCCTCACGCCAAACGCCAGCGCCCGGAGCCGGCAGGCCCCGGGCGGTTTCCGAATACCGCTGCATCATGGCGGCCACTATGGGCCAGGGAGACCGGCAAGAAAAGCCGTCCGGAGAGATAATTTCCGGGGTCCGCCCGCCGTCGACGGCAGGCCGTTACCCGGCCTGCGACCAACCGGTCAGGCGCGGACCGAGGTCTCCGCCGCCTTGTCGATTCCCAGCGCCTGCAAGGCGGTCGCGACGATGTCGCGGCTGGTCAGGCCGGCCTGTTCATATTGCAGCGCCGGCTTGTCGTGGTCGATGAACCGATCCGGCAGCACCATCGGGCGAACCGTCACCCCGGTATCCAACAGGCCGCGCAGAGCCAGAGACTGCAGGACGAAGGATCCGAAACCGCCGACGCTGCCCTCCTCGATGGTGATCAGCACCTCGTGATTGGTCGCCAATTGCCGGACAAGGTCCTCGTCCAACGGCTTCGCAAAGCGGGCATCGGCAACTGTGGTGCTGAGCCCACGCGCGGACAGTTCCTCCGCCGCGGCGGCACATTCCTGAAGGCGGCCGCCATAGCTCAGCAGCGCGATCTTGCTGCCCTCGCTGATCACCCGGCCCTTGCCGATGGGCAAGACCACGCCGTGCTCCGGCATGTCGAGACCGACACCCTCGCCGCGCGGGTAGCGGAAGGCACAAGGGCCGTCATCGATCGCAACCGCCGTTGCGACCATGTGCACCAGCTCCGCCTCGTCGGCAGCAGCCATCAGCACGAAGCCAGGCAGGCACCCGAGATAGGCCGTATCGAAGGACCCGGCATGGGTCTGTCCATCGGCGCCGACCAGCCCGGCGCGATCGATGGCGAAGCGCACCGGCAGGTCCTGGATCGCCACATCGTGGACGATCTGGTCGTAGGCGCGCTGCAGGAATGTGGAGTAGATCGCCACGAATGGCTTGTACCCTTCGGTCGCCAATCCGGCGGCGAAGGTGACACCGTGCTGTTCGGCGATTCCGACATCAAAGGCACGGTCCGGGAATCGGTCGGAGAACAGGTTGACGCCGGTGCCGGACGGCATGGCCGCGGTGACGGTGACGATCTTGTCGTCGCGTTCCGCCTCGTCGACCAGCGCATTGGCGAAGACCTTGGTGTAGCTCGGTGCGTTCGGCTTCGGCTTGGCCTGCGCTCCGGTCACCACGTCGAACTTCGAGACACCGTGATACTTGTCGGCGGCGTTCTCGGCCGGCTCGTAGCCCTTGCCCTTCTGGGTCACGCAATGCACCAGGATCGGCCCTTCGCCGGCGTCGCGCACATTGGTCAGCACCGGCAGCAGGTGATCCAGATTGTGGCCGTCGATGGGACCGACATAGAAGAACCCCAACTCCTCGAACAGCGTGCCGCCGGTCACCATGCCGCGGGCATACTCCTCCGCCCGGATGGCGGCGGTCTTCAGCGGCCTCGGGAACTTGTCGGCCAGATCCTTCATGAGGTGCCGCATCGAGCGATAGGGCCGCGACGAGATCAGCCGCGACAGATAGGCGCTCATGGCGCCGACCGGCGGCGCGATCGACATGTCGTTGTCGTTCAGCACGACGATCAGCCGGCTGTCCATCGAGCCGGCATTGTTCATCGCCTCGTAGGCCATGCCGGCGCTCATGGCGCCGTCGCCGATGACCGCGACCACATCGTTATCCTTGCCCGCCAGGTCGCGGGCCACTGCCATGCCGACACCGGCGGCAATCGAGGTGGAGCTGTGCGCGGCGCCGAACGGGTCGTATTCGCTCTCGGACCGCTTGGTGAAGCCGCTGAGACCGCCGCCCTGGCGCAGGGTGCGGATGCGGTCCCGGCGCGCCGTCAGGATCTTGTGCGGATAGCACTGGTGCCCGACATCCCACAGGAGGCGATCATCAGGGGTGTTGAAGACGTAATGCAGCGCCACCGTCAGTTCCACGACGCCGAGCCCGGCCCCGAGATGACCGCCGGTCACCGACACCGCATCGATCATCTCGACGCGCAACTCGTCGGCAAGCTGCCTGAGTTGCTGCGGCTTCAGACTTGCGCAGGTCGGCGGGGTTGTGAACGGTGTCGAGAAGCGGTGTTGCCGTTGTTGGCATAGCTCAAACTCATCCCTCGATTCCGGCGGCACATCAAGCCTTGCGCTCTGAGCACGAACTGCGCGATGGCCCGCAGATCGTCGGCACGGTCCTCGAAGATATCCAAATGACGGATCGCCTGATCTGTCAGCAGGCGCGCCTGTTCTCGCGCCCGCTCGACACCCAGGATAGTCACGAATGTGGCCTTTCCGGGAGCACCAGTGCTTCGTCATCCGACGCCGTTTTTTCGCCTTTGACCGGCGCTCGGCGTCCAGCAGATGGCCGGTGATCTGAAAGACCAGGCCCAGATCGTGGGCGATAGGCATGCAGCGCCTGCCGGCGCGCGGCGTCGACGCGGCCGAGAATGGCGCCGCTCTCGCAGGCGAAAGCGAACAGCTCGCCGGTCTTCATCCGCTGCGAGCGGGTCACGGCGCCGAGGTCGAATTCGCGCTCCTCGCCCAGCATGTCGATCATCTGGCCGCCGATCATGCCGCGCCCGCCGGCGGCCTTGGCCAGCGCCGTGACCAGCTTGCTGCGGACCAGCGGGATCGGCATGGGTCTCCGGCTCGCCGAGAATCTCGAAGGCCAGGGCCAGCAGGCTGCATCGCCGGCCAGGATGGCCGCGGCCTCACCGAACTTGCGATGGGTGCTGGGATTGCCGCGCCGCAGTATCGTCGTCGTCCAGCGCCGGCAGGTCGTCATGCACCAGGCGATGACAGTGGATGCACTCGACCGCCGCCGCCACGCGCACCGCACAGGTATCGGCCACGCCGAACAGGCGCGAACTGGACAGCACCAGCAGCGGGCGAAGGCGCTTGCCGCCGGTCAGTGTGGCATAGCGCATCGCCTCGAAGATCGGCGCCTCGGTATCCAGCGGCTTGGGCAGCAGCCGGTCGAGCGCCTTCTCGGTCAGTCGCGCAGCCTCAGCCAACAGTGAGTCGATCGCCGTCAACGCCGTCTCCAGTCGCGTCAATATGCAAATATGTCAGCCAAGATCGGTCGGCGTGGCGGCCACCGCGCCGTCGGCGGATTTGGCGATCTTCTCGACCCGCGCCTGGGCCTCGCGCAGCTTGGCCTCGCAATGCGCTTTCAGCAACGAGCCGCGCTCGTAGGCGCGATCGCGTCGTCCAGCTTGCTCTGGCCGGATTCCAGGCCCTTGACGATGCCCTCGAGCTCCTCGAGCGCATCCTCGAAGCTGAGGGCGGCGACGTCGGACGGTGGGGGTTGCTGTGCCATCGGGTCAACCTGTGAATTGCGGGCGGCGCGGACCATAGCAGGACGCGCAGCCCGGTAACGCCAGAGAGGCGAAGCACCGCGCAGCCCCTGCGTTGCTCGGCAGGTCGGGCATCGATCATGCGACCATGAGTTCCTTGACATGGGCGGCGCAGCTCTCGGCCAGCGCGTGCAGATTGTAGCCGCCCTCCAGGCTCGAGACGACCCGTCCCCGGCAGGATTCCGCCGCCAGCTCAGTCCAGCTTCACCGTCGCCCAGGCGAAATCGGCCTCGGTCAGTTGCAGTGCCGCCAGCGGGTCGCTCCGATGGGCATCGAATCCGGCGGAGATCATCAGCAGGTCCGGCCCGAACGCCGAAAGGGCCGGCAGGACCGCCTCGGTCATGGCATGTCGGAATTCCGGCGGGCCGGCATGGGCTGGCAAGGGGTACGTTCAGGATGTTGCCCGGCGGCGCCGGTCTCTTCCGCCATGCCGGTCCCGGGTAGAGCGGCGATTGGTGCGTGGAGACGTAGAAAAGGTCGGCATCGTTCCAGAAGATGTCCTGGGTGCCGTTGCCGTGGTGCACATCGAAATCGACCACGGCAACCCGCCGGATGCCGTGAACGGCGCGGGCATGGGCGGCACCGACCGCGACGTTGTTGAACAGGCAGAACCCCATCGCCCGGGCGGTCTCGGCATGGTGCCCGGGCGGCCGGACAGCGCAGAACGGCGTTTCTGGATTCGCCCGTCATGACCGCATCGACCGCGGCGCAGACGCCGCCGGCGGCGCGCAGCGCCGCCTCGCCGGAGCCCGGCGACACCACCGTATCGGCATCGAGACCGGCATAGCCGTGATCCGGAACCGCGGCGAGCACCCGATCGACATAGCTGCGCGGATGCGCCCGCACGAGCTGGTCGATGTCGGCCTCCGGCGCCTCGCGCCGATCCAGCAGCGCGAAGGACTCGTCCTCGAAAGCGGCGCAGGACGCCTTCAGCCGGTCCGGGCACTCCGGATGGCCGGGGCCGGGATCATGGGCGGACGCAGGCGGCGTGGGTGAAGAATGCGGTGTTCAATCTGCCTCCCGGAATTCACTCTTCGCGGTCCGCTCGATCGCCCAGGCCGCGCAATGGCACGCGCTCTCGAACCGCGTTTACCACGAAATCGCCCTGACGCCCAAGGCGCCCGCCCATAGTCAGTTGTCTTGACCGCCGGCGATTGTCGCCCGATCTTGCATGGGGCTGGTTGAAAACGCCCTAGACGTTTACTCTCGATACAAGAGGTCCCGCGCGCGGTCGCCGAAGGGGAATTCTGTCGATGGTTCGGAATCTTCAGCATAGGCGGCCGCAAGGCCGGCCGCAGCGGCTGTTTTCATGCTTGTCACGGCAGCGCCGGCCGCCGGGACAGGACCAGCCGCCAGCTCTGGTGCACGTCGACGCGGTCATTCGCGAGCCGATGTCCCAGACCGCGCCCGTCGTCGGGGCGCATCGTGGCGCGCGAGGCCGTCATCGCGACCCAGGTCGCCGGCATCGTGTTTCGCATCCATGCGGTGATCGGCGACCGGGTCGAGCGCGGCGATCTGCTGGCCGAGCTGGACCCATCGCGGCTGCAATCCGATGCCGATCTGCGCCAGGCCGAACGGGACGAGGCGGAGGCCAATCTGGAAGCCTCGGCCGCCAGCCTGGCGACGGCGGAGCAGGCGCTGGAACGGCTGAGCGGCCTGCGCAGCAGCGCCGCCTTCTCGCAGGCCCGGTTCGACGAGGCCGAGCAGGAGGTGCGCCGAAACCGCGGTTTGGTGGCGGTGGCCGAGGCGCGGCTGATGCGGGCCGAGGCCAATCTGGGCCAGGGCACTGATCGATCTGGAGGATTCCCAGATCCGGGCGCCGTTCTCCGGCGTGGTCGGCGAGCCGCGACGCCCATGTCGGCGAATACCTGCGTATCGGCGATCCGGTGGTGACGCTGATCAACGACCGCGGTTTGGAGGTCGAGGCGCTGGTGCCGTCGAACCGGCTCGCCGGCATCCAACCGGGCGCCGAGTTGACGATCGTGCTGGACGACGAAACGCGCCACAGCGCCGTCGTGCGGGCCAGCGTGCCGATGGAAAACAGCCTGACCCGCACGCGCGTCGTCCGCCTGGACCCGGAATTCTCCGAGACCGCCGAATCCGCTGGCGGGCAATCAGAGCGCCATCGTCTTGATCCCGGTCGGCGAGGCGCGGGAGGTCGTCACCGTGCACAAGGATGCGATCCTCAACCGGCCGAACGGCAGCGTCGTGTTCGTCGTGGTCGACGGCCAGGCGATGATCCGGCCGGTCAGGCTGGGCGATTCCGTCGGCAGCCGGGTCGCGGTGAGCGACGGGCTTGCGCCCGGCGACCTGGTGGTGGTGCGCGGCAACGAGCGGCTGCGGCCCGGCCAGCCCGTGCGCCATAACGGCGCCAGCTGAGGCGCTGGCCCCATGAACCTGATCGGCACCTCCATTCAGCGCCCCATCGCGGTCATGGCCGCGGTGCTGATGGTGGTGATGTTCGGCTATGTCGCGCTGCAGACGATCCCGATCCAGCTGACGCCGGACATCAACCGGCCGATCATCGTGATCACCACAAACTGGGGCGGCGCCGCGCCGGCCGAGGTCGAACGGGAGATTGTCAACCGCCAGGAGGAGGCGTTGAAGGGGCTGGAGGGGCTGGAGGAGATCGTCTCCAGCTCGAGCACCGGCCGCGGGCAGATTACCCTGACCTTCAACATCGACAACAATATGGATCGGGCCCTGCTGCTGACGGCAAACCGGCTCGATCGTGTGAACGGCTATCCCGATGAGGCCGACGAGCCGACCATCGCCACATCCGACGCCAATGACAACGCCATCGCCTGGTTCTCCTTCGTGCGGGCGGAGGGCAACGACCGACCGATCCACACCTATGGCGAATTCATCGAGGATGTGGTCAAGGAGAGGCTGGAGCGCGTTAGCGGCGTCTCGGGCGTCGGCGCATTCGGCGGCAGCGACCGGGAAATGCAGATCATCGTCGATCCGATCCGGCTGGCCCGCTACCGGATGACGATCCCGGAAATCGTCCGGGCGCTGCGAGAAGCGAACGTGTCGATCTCCGCCGGCGATGTGGAGGAAGGCAAGCGCCGCTACGTGGTACGCACCGATGGCGATTTCGCCGAACTGGACCAGGTGCGGCAGGTACTGATCCGCAGCGAGACCGGCACCGATGGCGGAGTCGGCCGGGTCACCGTCGACGACGTGGCCGAAGTCCGGTTCGACTACAAGGAGCCCGGCGCGCGCATCCGGTTCCTCGGGGTCCGGCCCTGGCCATCAATGCGCAGCGGGAGACCGGCGCCAACGTCATCGAGGTGATGGAGCAGATCCGTATCGCGGTCGACGAATTGAACGCCGGTCCCGTGCCCGACCAGCAATTGGTGATGCAGCAGCTCTACGACGAGACCGAGTACATCAACTCGGCCATCGACTTGGTGCAGAAGAACATCCTCTTTGGCGGCCTGCTGGCCGTGGTCGTGTTGCTGACCTTCCTGCGGTCCGGACGGGCCACCCTGGTGGTGGCGCTGGCAATCCCTGTATCGGTGATCGGCTCCTTCGTGGCCATGGCCGCGCTGGGCCGGTCGATCAACGTCATATCGCTCGCCGGCATCGCATTCGCCGTCGGCATGGTCGTCGACGCCGCCATCGTCGTGCTGGAGAACATCTACCGTCTGCGCCAGTCGGGACACTCGGCGGGGCAGGCGGCCTATGAGGGCGCCCGACAGGTCTGGGGCGCAGTGCTGGTATCGGCCCTGACTACGGTGATGGTGTTCATTCCGATCCTGGTGATGAAGCTGGAGGTCGGCCAGCTGTTCCGCGATATCGCGGTTGCGATCTCGGTCTCGGTCATGCTGTCGCTACTGGTGGCCGTGACCGTCATTCCGGCCCTGTCGTCGCGCCTGTTGCAAGGGGCGCAGACGGATCCGGACAAACGTTTGCGGATACCGATCCTTGACGGGTTTGCGCGCGCCTTCCTGGCCGGCGTTCTCGGTTTCACCCGCAGGATTGTCGGCAATCGGGCGCTCGCCCTTTTTGTCGTCGCCGCCGTTTCGGTGGTCGCGATCGGCACGACCTGGATTTTCCGGCCCGATCTGGAGTATCTGCCGAACGGCAATCGCAACTTCATCTTCGGCTTCGTCCTGCCGCCTCCGGGCTACAACCTGGCCACCAGCACCCAGATTGGACAGAACCTGGAGGACGCCGTGCGCCCGCTTTGGGCCAGCGAGTCCGGTCCCGAAGCAGAGCCTGGCGCGCCGCCGAAGATTGAGCACTTCTTCTTCGTGTCGTTCGATGCCAACTCCTTCATCGGCGCCTCGGCAATTGAAGAACGCCGCGCGGGCGAATTGATCCCGGTGCTGAGCAGCCCGATCCTCGCCGAGCCCGGCACCTTCGGCTTCATGAACCAGCTGTCGCTGTTCGGACGTGGCATCGGAGGATCGCGATCCATCGAACTGGATGTTTCCGGCGGCGACCTGGAGACGATCCTGGGCGTTGCGCTGCAAGCCACCGGCCGGCTGACCCAGGCGCTGCCGGGCAACGAGGGCAATCGCTTCCGCCCGATCCCCGGCCTGGAACTCGGCGCGCCGGAGGTCCGGGTGGTGCCGGATCCGACCAGGCTGGCCGACAATGGCGTGACCGCCAGCGAGCTTGGAGCCACCATCGATGCCTTCAACGACGGCCTGCGGGTGGCGGAAATCACCGTCGACGGCAAGCGCATCGACCTCACACTGATGGGACCGCCATCCTTGGTAGCTGAAACCCAGGGTATTGGCGCCATTCCGGTCGTAACGGGCGATGGCGCGATCGTCCCGGTGGAGGCCCTGGCCCATGTCGCCGTCACCTCGGGCCCGACCGAAGTGCGGCATCGCGAGCGAATCCGTACCGTCACACTATCGCTGATCCCGGCCGACGCCATTCCGCTCGAGGCGGCGATCGACATCATCAACGAACAGGTCATCGCGCCGCTGACCGAACAAGGGTTGCCGCCGGGCGTGACCCTCAAACTGTCCGGCACCGCCGACAAGCTGAACGTGACGTGGAACGCCATGGTGCTGGACCTGATCCTGGCCCTGGCGATCGTCTATCTGGTGATGGCGGTGCTGTTCGAGAGCTTCGCCTATCCGTTGATCATACTGATCTCCGTGCCGATGGCGGCGGCCGGCGGCATCGGCGGGCTGGTGGTATTGAACCAGTTCGTCCTGCAGTCCCTCGACATGCTGACCCTACTTGGCTTCGTCATCCTGATCGGCATCGTGGTCAACAATGCAATCCTGCTGGTTCATCAGAGCTTGTTCCACTACAGATCCGACGGCATGGCGATCGACGAAGCGATCATCGAGGCGACCCGAAACCGGGTCCGGCCGATCTTCATGTCGACCTTGACCAGCGTGTTCGGAATGTTGCCGCTGGTGCTGTTCCCCGGCGCCGGCTCGGAGCTCTATCGCGGCCTGGGTTCGGTGGTGGTCGGCGGATTGAGCCTCTCGGCCGTCCTCACCCTGCTGATCGTGCCGCCACTGATGACCGTCTTCATGGGAGCCATCGAAGGCAGCAGGCAGGAGCCCTCGAAACACACCGACCTCGGACCGCCACAGCCCGCCGATCGGGCGCCCACGGTCGAGCGGCCGGCCGCCGCGGAATAATCAACTCGCTTTCCGGATCCTGAACCGCGTCGCGCCGTCGGCTTCGCTGGTCGACAGCAGCAGATTTCCCGTCGCTTCGCAGAACGCGACGAAGTCCTTCGGCGCCGCGGGATCGGTGGCAAGCACCTCCAGCACCGCGCCCGCCGGAAGCGCGTTGAGCGCCTTCCTGGCCTTGAGCACCGGTATCGGGCAAATCAGGTCCCGCGCGTCGAGTTCTACCACCTGTTCCGCCATCTTGCGGCCAGCCTCCTTAGATCACATTCGTCGACCGTCCGAGCCTAGTCACGATGAGGCGGCATGGCAAAACGAACGCCTCTGGCCCGGATATCCATCGCGGAGCCAATGGGCAGGGACGCAGCAATTGCTTGACGGCCAAGACGGTACTCCTTAATTCGTCCAAATGGACACCGCCGACCTCAAAGCGAATGCGCAGAAGGCAAGCACGTTGCTGAAGGCAATGAGCAATGAGCGCCGGCTTCTCATCCTGTGTTCCCTGGCGGAGGGCGAGCTCTCAGTCGGGCAGATGGAGCAGATTGTGGACCTGAGCCAGTCTGCCCTGTCGCAGCATCTCGCGCGGCTGCGCCACGACGGGCTGGTGGTGACGCGCCGCGAAGCCCAGACGATCTACTACTCGCTAAAAGGGGACGGGGCACGAGCCGTCATAATGACGCTGCACGACCTCTTCTGCAGTCCGACGAAATCTCGCCCTGTGAAGATGGCGGCAGATTAGCAACCCGCGACAAGGTCTCAAGCAGCGTCCCATCCAGCCCTAAGCGCGTTTACTCCGAGAAATCGATCTTGGCCAGCAAAGCCTCGACATCGCCGGTGGCATAACGGCTCATGCGCGCCTTGTCGCAGGCCAGACCATACTGCAGTTCCCTGTATCCACCTCTGCTCGGACGTTGCTCTCGAAGAAACAGGAAGCAATGGGTGGATGATGGCGCGCCGACGGTCGCGAACTCAAATCCGTCTGCCGTCTTCTCAGGGTCGGTCAGCAATGCCGTGGCCGATGGAAATTCGAACTGTCGATAGAGCCGTTCAATGCTGGTCCCTTGAAGGTAGGTGCGATTATCGGTCGCCTTCAACACCACAACGGTGATCAGATGCCTGGAGTTCTCGCCCTGAATATGCTCATGCCAGCCGGTGGTTTCGCCGGTGAACCGCCTGCGATAGCAGATCGTGTTAGCGAACTCGGCGCTCAGGCTGGTCTGCAGACGATCGCAGCTAACCGGCTCCTGCGCCATCGCACCTGGTGAAGCCATACCCAGTGCGAGCCCCAGCAGGAACGCGCCGGCTGCGGCAATCGTCGGTCGGAGGCCGGCAAAGCGATGATACGCCGGCTGCGACATCAATCCAGATTGCGAGTTCAATTCTGCCCTCTCCTGCACAATCGCGCACTTCCACGAAACGTCCCAAAAGTAGTATATCCAGATCGAAACGACTACAGCGAGAACCTTTGGCTATGGCACTCTTGGCTGGCTCTTTCAATTTGCATTTGGCCGTGCGGCGTGCGGCGGCTGTCATTCTGGCAGGTCTGGCTGCGGCGTGTGCTCAGGAGCCCCTGCCTGACCTCGAGATCTCCGAGCGATTTCGAATGGTCGGTTTTCGCGACGACATGGGGCAGCCGATCCGGCTGCACAAATGGACTGCACCGCTGCATGTATTCGCTGAGGGGGCGAATGACGAACAGCGGGCAATCGTGGAGGAGCATGTCACGCTGCTTGGTAGGCTGACCGGACTGGACGCCCGCATGGAGGATGACGAGCCGAACATGGTCGTAATGTTCGCGACCGAGGAAGAGTTGCAGTCCCACCTCGATGATTGGGCGCGTGGTGGTGATCGCGTGAACCTGCCCGGCTTCTATCGCAGCGATTGTTTCGCGATGGCGGGCAGACGGAACGGCCGACAATTCGCCATGGCATTCATTCGCGATGGCCAGTCGAACCAAAAGACAAGGCTTTGCGTGGTCCAGGAAATGACCCAAGCCTTGGGTCTAATCGGCGACATCGACGGGCGCTGGGACACGAACTTCGCCAGTTGGGGTGGCGCTGATCATCTGACCGAAGCCGACCGCGATCTGATACGCATCCTCTACGATGCCCGGCTGCGGGACGGTATGAGCGAGTCGGTCGGTATGCCGATCGTGGATCAGATCATCGCCGAAGGCCTGCGCTGACCTGACCCGCGCGAACGCCCGACGATCCCACGCCTCGACCGGCCTCAGTCGATCCCGAATTCGATGCCCTGGGCCAGCGGCAGCTCGCGCGAATAGTTCACGGTCTGGGTCTGACGGCGCATATAGGCTTTCCACGCGTCGGAGCCGGATTCGCGTCCGCCGCCGGTGTCCTTCTCGCCTCCGAACGCGCCGCCGATCTCCGCCCCGCTGGGACCGATATTGACGTTGGCGATACCGCAATCGCTGCCGGCAGCCGACAGGAACGTCTCCGCCTCGCGCAGGTCAGTGGTGAAGATGCACGAGGCCAGCCCCTGCGGCACGCCGTTGTGTAGAGCTATCGCCTCGCCCAACTCGTCATAGCGCATCACATAGAGGATCGGAGCGAAGGTCTCCTCACGGACGATCTCGGTCTGGTCCGGCATCTCCACGATGGCCGGCGAGACGTAAGCACCGCCATCTGGAACGTCCGACGTGACCTGCTCGCCACCAGTTACCGTGCCGCCTGCGGTCCGAGCCGCCTCCAGAGCGGCCTGCATGCGATCGAGCGCCGCCGCGTCCACCAGCGGCCCGACCAGCGTGCCTGCCTGCAACGGATCGCCGATCCGCACGGCGGCATAGGCCTTCTTCAGCGCCGGCACCAGTCGGTCATAGACTTCCTGGTGGACGATCAGGCGTCGCAGGGTGGTGCAGCGCTGTCCGCAGGTGCCGACGGCCGAGAACAGCACCGCCCGCACGGCCAGGTCCAGATCGGCTGACGGCGCCACGATCATGGCGTTGTTGCCGCCAAGCTCCAGAAGCGCGCGACCCATGCGCGCCGCCACTTTGGGCCCGACCAGGCGTCCCATGGCGGTGCTGCCGGTGGCACTGATCAGCGGCACGCGCCGGTCGTCGACCAGCCGCTCGCCGATCTCGCGACCGCCGATCAACACCGACAACAGCCCTTCCGGCGCATCGCCGAATTTGGACAATGCCCGACCGAAAAGTGCCTGGCAGGCCAATGCCGTCAACGGTGTCTTCTCGGACGGCTTCCATACCACCGGATCGCCGCAGACCAGCGCCAAGGCGGCGTTCCAGCTCCACACCGCAACTGGGAAATTGAAGGCGCTGATCACCCCGACCGGGCCAAGCGGCTGCCAAGTCTCGCTCATGCGGTGGCCAGGCCGCTCCGATGCGATGGTCAGGCCATAGAGCTGACGCGACAGGCCGACGGCGAAGTCGCAGATGTCGATCATCTCCTGGACCTCGCCGAGACCCTCTTGGAGGATCTTGCCGCATTCCATGGTCACGAGCCGGCCGAGCGCCTCCTTGTTGGCCCGCAACTCCTCGCCGAGCAGGCGTACCAGCTCGCCCCGACGCGGTGCCGGTACCGTGCGCCAAGCCCGGAACGCCGCTTCAGCCCGACCGATCTCGGACTCCACATCCTCGACGCCGTGCTCGCGCAGCCGGGCCAGTTCCG
>CBDBVB010000015.1:0-206237 GCA_965212545.1 Inquilinaceae bacterium | reverse complement strand
ATCGTTCCAGAGTATGGCCGGGGTCAGGACCTCGCCGGCGGAGTCGAGAAAGACCGGCGCGTGCATCTGGCCGGAAAGGCCGATCACATCGGGGCTTTGCCCGGCCGTCGCAAGCTCGCCGACGACCTCGGCCAGAGAGCGCCACCACGATTCCGGGTCCTGCTCCGACCAGCCGGCATGCGGAAATCGTGTGGCGTAGGTCCGTGACCCCCGCGCCACAGCACTGCCGGCCTCGTCGACCAGCACGGCCTTCGGGCCGGAGGTGCCGAAATCGATCCCGATGGCGTGGCGCACAGGCGTCGGCTCCCTGCCCGGCCGGTCTTGGCGCGGCCGTATCCCATCTTGCTGCTGCATTCCACCGGTCAAGAGCAGCTCGGACCAGAAGTCTATCACCGCTGCCGGCAAGTTTCACAAAACCGGGGCAGAGAAGAGTCGCGTTGCCGGAACTATTGCGACGGGGTAGAGTTGGCATATGCACAGCGTGCGGGCAAATGCTCAATTCGTCGATCGACAAGGGTCAGCCCGGCGAGCCGAAAACGAACCAGGGAATTGGTTGGGTGGACAAGAATCTAACGGATAAGAAGGAACGCCGGCTCGACCTCGCGGCGCGTGCGGCCTGGCTCTACTACATCGCCAGGAACACCCAGGACGAGATCGCGACCAAGCTGAACGTCTCGCGGCAGGGTGCGCAGCGCTTGGTGTCCCTGGCGACCGAGGAGGGCCTGATCAAGTTCCGCCTCGATCACCCGATCGCCGAATGCGCTGCCCTGGCAGAGCAGCTACGCGACCGGTTCTCGTTGGCTTACTGCGATGTGGTGCCGGTCGATCCGGCCGCCGGCGACAGCGTGGCCGGGATCGCGGTCGCCGCCGCGGAGTTGCTGGAGCACTACTTCAATCAGAAAGAGCCGATCATTCTGGCCATCGGAACCGGCCGGACCCTGCGCAATGCCGTCCAGCAGGTGTCGGCGATGACGCGGCCGCAGCACAAGGTGGTGTCGCTGGTCGGCAACATGACCCGCGACGGCCGGGCGAGCCCGTACGACGTGGTGATGCGGCTGTCCGAGCGGGTCGGCGCCCAGTGCTTTCCGATGCCTACCCCCGTGATCGCGGAAAGCGTGGACGATTGCCATCTGCTGAAAACCCAGCGCGCCTATTTGGCGGTTGAAGCGCTGGTTGCCGACGTCACCGTGGCGCTGCTCGGTATCGGCGTCATCGGTCCAGGCTGCCCGCTGCATCAGGACGGATTTGTCAGCGATGCCGAACTCGACGAATTGATGGCAGGCGGTGCGGTAGGCGAGATCGTCGGCCGAGCCTACGATCGCGACGGCCGGCCGCTCGCCAACTTGACCAATGCGCGGCTGACCGCGATCGCGCCCGATGCCGCGCACGGGCGACCGACCATCGCGGTTGCGGCCGGCGCGGCGAAAGCGGCGGCCATCGGCGCGGCGCTGCGCGGGCGGCTGATCACCGGCCTGCTGACCGATGAAGGCGCCGCGCGCGCCATCCTGGACGGCGCCTGATCGCACGATCCATTCGACCGGAACCGTCGTCCGGTTTCCCAGTTCTCCCCATCACCTCGGTAGCCAGGCATCGGCGATCGTTCGGAAAATGCGCGGAATTCCCGACAAAATGATTGACAGTAGGTTAACAACTGGCAATAAATGCTCAGTATGTGGGCAATTGCTCGATAACCGGCCCGCACCAAAAAGGGAGGATGGCCTAGCCATGAACAGAGTTCGATTTACCGTTGCGCTTGCGACCGCGCTTCTGGGCGGCACCGCGATGGCGCATGCCGAGACCTTGACGATCGCCACCGTCAACAACTCCGACATGATCATCATGCAGAGGCTGTCGCCGCAGTGGGAAGAGGCGACCGGCCACACCCTGAACTGGGTGGTGCTCGAAGAAAACGTGCTGCGTCAGCGGGTGACCACCGACATCGCCACGTCGGGCGGCCAATTCGACATCGTCACCATCGGCGCCTACGAGGCTCCGATCTGGGGCGACAGGGATTGGCTGGTCGGTCTTGACGATCTCGGCGCAGACTACGACTACGACGACATCTACGAGCCGATCCGCGCCGGCCTGTCGGCCAACGGGACGCTCTATGCGGTGCCGTTCTACGCCGAAAGCTCGTTCACCTTCTATCGGACGGACCTGTTCGAAAAGGCCGGCATCGAAGAGCCGAGCGAGCAGATCACCTATGACGAGTTCGCCGAGATCGTCGCCCAACTGCACGATCCCGACAACGGCGTTTACGGCACCTGCCAACGCGGCAAGGCCGGCTGGGGCGAGAACATGGCATTCGTCGGCCCGATGGTGAACGCGTTCGGCGGCCAGTGGTTCGACATGGACTGGAACCCGACGATCGATTCGCCGGAATGGCACGCCGCCGTCAACTACTATGTCGATCTCATGAACAGCTATGGTCCTCCGGGATCCTCGGCCAACGGCCACAATGAGAATCGCGCGCTGTTCGCCGACGGCAAGTGCGCGACCTGGGTCGACGCGACCTCGGCCGCGGGCTTCATCTACAACCCGAGCGAGTCCTCCGTTTCCGACACGACCGGTTTCTTCCAGGCGCCGAAGCAGGTGACCGATAAGGGAACCGGCTGGTTCTGGGCCTGGGCGCTGGCGGTTCCAGCCAGCTCTGAAAAGGCTGACATCGCCAAGGAATTCCTGGCCTGGGCGACCTCGAAAGAGTACGTCAGCCTGGTCGGAGAGTCCGAGGGTTGGGTTTCCGCACCTCCGGGCACCCGCATGTCGACCTACGCCAACGAGATGTACACCACGGCCGCCCCGTTCGCGGAGACCGTGGAGACATCGATCCTGGCCGCCGACCCGGCCAACGCGACACTGAATCCGGTTCCCTACACCGGCGTGCAGTTCGTGGCCATCCCCGAGTTCCAGGGGATCGGCAATTACGTCGGCCAGCAGATTGCAGCGGCCCTTGCCGGCCAGCAGTCGGTCGATGAGGCGCTGTCCAATTCGCAGGCCTTCGCGGTCCGCGAAATGACCAAAGCCGGCTACATCCAGTAGTCAGGTTTGTGCCGGGGCCGGCTCTCATGCCGGCCCCGTTGCACTCTTCTTCTGCCGCCGCCGCCGCCGCCGTCGCGCGCGCCTAGGATTCGGCTATCAAACTCAGGGGGGTTTACGATGGCCACGCAGCATTCCAGAACCGCAGCACGTTTCATGATCTCTCCGGCCGTGATCGTACTACTCGGCTGGATGCTGATCCCGCTCGGCATGACAATCTACTTCTCATTCCTCTTCTACAATCTGCTGCAGCCGGGACAGGAGAGTTTCGCAGGTTGGACGAACTATCGGTACTTCCTGACCGACCCGTCTTTCTTCGATGCGATTCAAAACACACTCCTGCTGGTCGGAGGCGTGCTGGTCATCACGATCGTGGGAGGCGTTCTGCTTGCACTGCTGCTGGATCAGCCGATCTGGGGCCAGGGCATCGTCCGCATCCTCGTGATCGCACCGTTCTTCGTCATGCCCACCGTTTCGGCGCTGGTCTGGAAGAACATGTTCATGAACCCGGTCAATGGGTTATTCGCGTTCTTGGCGAATAAACTAGGGTTCCAGCCTATCGACTTTTTTGCGCACGCGCCGCTGGCCTCGATTATCGGGATCGTCAGTTGGCAGTGGCTGCCATTCGCCACGCTGATCCTTCTGACGGCCGTACAGTCCTTGGACAGCGAGCAACTCGAGGCGGCCGAAATGGACGGCGCCGGTGCCCTGAACCGCTTCATCTTCATCATCCTGCCGCACCTTGCGCGCGCCATCACCGTGGTGATCCTGATACAGACGATCTTCCTGTTGTCTATCTTCGCCGAGATTCTGGTGACCACCAACGGCGGTCCCGGGACGGCGACGACCAACCTGACCTTCCTCGTCTATATCCAGTCCCTGTTGCAGTTCGACGTGGGTGGCGGGTCCGCGGGCGGCGTCATCGCCATCATCCTTGCGAACATAGTGGCCATCTTCCTGATGCGGATGATCGGCAAGAACCTGGACATCTGACCATGGCACGCGCTGTTACGACACAAAGCAAGATCGCATTCACTGCGGCCGCCTGGCTCGTAGGTCTTCTGATCTTCTTCCCGATTCTCTGGACCTTCCTGACCAGCTTCAAGACTGAAGGCGAAGCCATTGCCTCACCGCCGTCGTTCCTGTTCTTCGACTGGAACCTTTCCGCATACGAGGCGGTGAACCAGCGTTCGGACTATCCCAAGCACTTCTTGAACTCCGTCGTGATTTCGTTCGGATCAACCGCCCTGGCACTCCTGATCGCGATCCCGGCTGCCTGGTCGATGGCCTTCGTGCCGGCAAAGCGGACCAAGGACGTGCTGATGTGGATGCTGTCCACCAAGATGCTGCCGCCGGTGGGCGTGCTCATCCCGATCTACCTGATCTTCCGTGATACCGGGCTGCTCGACACCCGCCTTGGTCTTGTGATCGTGCTGACACTGATCAACCTGCCGATCATCATCTGGATGCTGTTCACGTACTTCCGCGAGATTCCCGGCGAAATCCTCGAGGCATCTCGAATGGACGGCGCCAGTCTCAAGTCCGAGATCCTCTATGTCCTGACGCCGATGGCGGTTCCGGGTATCGCCTCGACGGTGCTGTTGAACGTAATCCTGGCGTGGAACGAGGCATTCTGGACGCTGAACCTTACGGCGGCAAACGCGGCGCCACTCACAGCCTTCATCGCCAGCTTTTCCAGTCCGGAGGGCCTCTTCTACGCCAAGCTCTCGGCGGCCTCGACCATGGCCATCGCGCCGATCTTGATCGTTGGCTGGTTCAGCCAGAAACAGCTTGTCCGCGGCCTGACCTTCGGCGCGGTGAAATAGGGGGACACGATCATGGGCAGAATCACGCTCAACCAGGTTACGAAGAGCTTCGGCGAAGTGAACGTCATCCCGCCGCTCGATCTGGAGATCGACGACGGCGAATTCGTGGTCTTCGTCGGACCATCGGGCTGCGGCAAGTCCACGTTGCTGCGGCTGATCGCCGGGCTCGAGGATGTGACCTCCGGCAGGATCGAGATCGACGGCAAGGACGCCACCGCCCTGCCGCCGGCCAAGCGCGAGCTCGCCATGGTGTTCCAGTCCTATGCGCTCTACCCGCATATGTCGGTGCGCAAGAACATCGCCTTCCCATTGAAGATGGCGAAGATGGACCAGGCTGAGATCGAAAAGCGGGTCGACAACGCGGCGAGTGTCCTGAACCTATCCGACTACATCGACCGGCGACCCGGGCAGTTGTCGGGCGGCCAGAGACAGCGTGTCGCCATTGGCCGGGCCATCGTCCGCGAACCAGCGGCGTTTCTGTTCGACGAGCCCCTGTCCAATCTCGATGCGGCGCTGCGCGTGGGCATGAGGCTGGAGATCTCCGAAATGCATAACCGGCTCAAGACCACGATGGTCTACGTTACCCACGACCAGGTCGAGGCGATGACCATGGCCGACAAGATCGTGGTGCTTCATGCGGGGGTGATCGAACAGGTGGGCAGCCCCCTGGAGCTCTACCGCAACCCGCGCAATACATTCGTGGCAGGGTTTATCGGCAGCCCGAAGATGAACCTGTTCGGCGAAGCGGAGGCCGCCAAGCACGATGCCGCGACCATGGGCATCCGGCCCGAGCATATCCAGGTATCGGCGGATAGCGGCGACTGGAAGGGAACCGTCGGCGTTGCCGAGCATCTCGGCTCGGACACGTTCTTTCACGTCCATGACACCGGGCTGGCCGATGATCCGATCACCGTGCGCGCCGGCGGCGAGGTCTCGCTGCACCATGGCGACACGGTCTATCTTACGCCGGAAGCCGACAAGATCCATCGCTTCGACGCCGATGGAGCCCGCATGGGGTGACTCGACTCGTCGGATTGACTGCCGAGATAGAGGCTGTCTTTGAGGGCGAGGTGTTTCGCACCATCTGAACGAAGGACCTGACCCCTGTCACCGAACCTCTCGCTCGCAACGCTTTACGACCTGCCCAGGGCAGTGGGCCGACCTGCCTATGCGCGCGGCGGCCTTTCCCCGGGCATCCTGCATTTCGGCGTCGGCAATTTCCACCGGGCGCATCAGGCCAATTATCTGGACCGCCTGTTTTCCAAGGGGCAGGGACAGGACTGGGCGATCGTCGGAGCCGGGGTGATGGACGGGGACCGCAAGGCGCGCGATATCCTGGCGGCGCAGGATTGGCTGACCACGGTGGTCGAGCAGGAGGCGGAGCAGAGCGAGGCGCACGTCATCGGCTCGATGGTTGATTACGTCGAGCCGGGCAACGTCCCCGCCATCGTCGCGACGCTCGCCGATCCGGCCATCCGCATCGTGTCGCTGACCATCACCGAAGGCGGCTATTTCCTCGACGACGCCGGCCGGTTCGACCCGACCCATCAGGCCATCGTCGCGGATGGCCGTTCGCCGGAGGCGCCGCGCACCGTATTCGGCTTGCTGGTGGCCGGGCTCAAGGCGCGCCTCGCCGCCGGCCATGCACCATTCACGATCATGTCCTGCGACAACATCCCCCACAACGGACAAGTGACCCGCAACGCGGTTTGCGGTCTGGCCGCACTGTCCGATCCGGCCTTTGCCGATTGGATACGCGACACCGTCGCATTTCCGAATGGCATGGTGGACCGGATCACTCCGGCGACCTCGGATCGCGAGCGGGAGATGCTGAGCGCGGATTTCGGTGTCGTGGATGCCTGGCCCGTGTTCTGCGAGCGTTTCAGCCAATGGGTGCTGGAGGACGATTTCCCGCTTGGCCGGCCTCCGCTCGAAAAGGTGGGCGTGCAGTTCGTTCCCGATGTGTCGCCCTATGAGCTGATGAAGATCCGGATCCTGAATGGCGGCCACGCGCTGATCGCCTATCCGGCCGGGCTCTTGGATGTGCATTTCGTCCATGAGGCGATGCAGCATCCCCTGATCCGGGCCTTCCTCCGGAAAGTCGAACAGGACGAGATCCTTCCCGGCGTGCCGCCAGTTCCGGACACCGATCTGGACACCTATCTGACCCTGATCGAAGGGCGCTTTGCCAACCCGAAGATCGGCGATACGGTGCGACGGCTCTGTCTCGACGGTTCGAACCGGCAGCCCAAATTCATCGTGCCACCCATCAAGGACGCGCTGGCCCGCGGCGGCCCGGTCACCGGGCTTGCGCTGGCGAGCGCGCTTTGGTGCCGGTATTGCTTCGGCGAGACCGAAAGCGGCGAGGAAATCGCCCCCAACGATCCCAACTGGGCGGAGCTCGTGCCGCTCGCCCGCGCCGCGAAGCAGGAGCCGACGGCCTGGCTTGCCGGTCTGCCCGGGGTCTACGGTACCCTCGCCACGAACGAACGCTTTGTCGCGGCCTTCGCCGCGGCGCTCGACGCACTCTGGCGCGACGGGACCTCTGCCGCGCTGAGCCAGTATTTGGAGAGCGGCAACCTGTGATGGGCGTCCGACCGGACCGGGGCTAGCCCGCCTCGGTCGGATCATACAGCTCCGCATCGCGCAGATAGCCGGCCCAGGCGAACCAGAATGCGACATGGCCCGGCAGCCGGTCGAGGCTGCGCCCGTCGGGTGCGGTCAGGGCGTCTTCCGTGACAATCCACTCCACGCCGTCGGCAAGGAGCCGGTCTGGCGCGGACCCGGCCATGAAGTCCAGACCCTCCCGGCGATAAGCGCGCACGGTGCGGGTCTCCAGGTCGCCGACCAGCACCAGCTCGGTCAGCCCGACGCGGTCGTTGATGACGGCGCCGCCGGCGAAGACATCCAACGGCCAGGCCTTGGCGCCGCCCGGCAGGCGCACGCCGAACACCTGGTCCTTCTGGTCCAGGCTGTCGTCGCGCAGCACCGCCGGGAACATGAGGTCGGGACTGGCGAAATACTCGCCGTACGGACGGCCGGGCCGGTAGTCGCGTACATGCCCGGTCTCCAGGGACAGCACCTTGGTGTCCGGGTGCCGCTCCAGCCAGCGCCGCCAGCTGGTGATCGCCACCGGGCGGATCGCCAGCTCGATGCCCGAGCCGACCAGCGCCCCGGTTACCGGCCGTCCGGTGAACTGGTTCCACAGGCTCTTGGTCTGCTGGTCGTACATCAACTTGTTGGAGCGATAGAGGAAGCCCGATGAGCCGAATACGAAGGCTTCGTCGTACCCGTCCACCGTGGTGTCGAACAGGATGCCCGCACCGCACAGGGTGCAGTACGCAAGCGAGACCGGCACGCCGCCGACCACGTCGTTGAACATCTCGTGCCAATCCATCATGCGCAGCGGATAGGCCCGGACATCGCCGTTGATCTCGACCCCGAAGACCTGCTCGTCGGGTTCCAGATAGTCGGCTTGCGACCCCACGATGTGCCGCGGGTTGGTCAGCGCCGGGATACCGTCTACCCGCACCCCGCCCCAGACGATCTCCTCCAGGCGAATGTCGTGCGGCAGACCGGCATAGAGGAACTCGCCGAACCTGGGATCAATCACGCCGTACAGCCGGCGCTTGAATTCCAGGTAGCTGGCATGCGGCACGATCTCCGGATGGTCCTCCATCCACGTCATCCAGCCGTTCCAGCCGCCGGCGATCTCGGCGCCGGTCAGGCGGGTCAGGGCGGCGGCGAACGGACCCTCGCCAAGCCGCGAATAGCGCATGGCCAGGATCAGGCTCGGCACGATGTCCGTGTCGCCCCGCGCACTCAGCGTTTCGAGCGCTGCCTGGTTCTCGTCCGGGCCGCCGAACACCAGTAGGGTACTCATCTCGACAACCAGCGCGTCGTCCATCTGCGGCGCCTGCGCACCGGCTGGCGACGCGGACAGGAGGGCGGATACGACGGCAAGGGCGGCAAGCACGTTCGTTGCCGGGCGCATGGGAACCTCGCTGGCAGGATTGCGATGGCCAGGACATAAGGGGCGTGGCCCCGTAGGGACAGACGCTCTCGCCGCAACGTGATCCCCGGTGATCGCCGAGATCAGCCGGAAGCGGGCTTCGGCGTCGCCCAAGGAAACCGGTCGGCGTGATCGGTCTCGAAGCGGTCGATCGACGCCGTGTCCGACAGCGTCAGATCAATTTCGTCCATGCCCTTCAACAGACAGTCCTTGGCGAAGCCATCGATCGCGAAGCCATGCTGCAGGCCGCCAGGCAGCACCACTGTCTGGCTGGATAGATCGATCCGGATACGGGTTCCCGGAGCAGCCAGCAGGGCATCCTGGCAGGTCGAGACGACGTCCTCGGGAAGGTCGATCGGCAGCAGCCCGTTCTTGACCGCGTTGCCGGCGAATATATCCCCGAAACCAGCGGCGATGACCGCCCGGATCCCGGCATCCACCAATGCGTAGACCGCGCCCTCGCGCGAGGACCCGCCACCGAAATTGCGGCCGGCGACCAGGATCCGGGCATTGCGGAATAGCGGATGGCTCAGAACAAACGGCTCTTTCTCAATGGGTTGTGATGTTTTTCTTATGTCATGAAATAGAAATCGTCCGTACCCTTCTGATCTCGGTGTACTCAGGAACCGCGCCGGCAGGATCTGGTCGGTGTCCACATTGTCGAGCCGCAACGGGGCCGCGACCGCCTCGATTTCGCTGACCGGTTCCATCACGCGCCTCAGGCCCCGGAGTCCAGCAACCGGCGCACATCGGTCAGCCGGCCCGTGACCGCGGCCGCCGCGACCATTGCCGGGCTCATCAGATGGGTCCGCGCGCCGGCGCCCTGCCGGCCCGGGAAGTTGCGGTTGGTGGTCGAGGCGCAGCGCTGGCCGGAGGGCACCCGGTCGCCATTGATGCCGACGCACATGGAACAGCCGGACTCGCGCCAGTCCAGCCCGGCATCGCGGAAGATCGCGTCCAGACCCTCCGCCTCGGCCTGGCGCTTCACCGCGGTCGAGCCCGGCACAACCAGCCCCGGCACCGCGGCACGGCGGCCACGCAGCACAGCGGCGGCCGTGCGGAGGTCCTCGATACGGGCATTGGTGCACGAACCGATGAATACCCGGTCGACCGGGATGTCGGTCAGCGCCGTGCCCGGCGCGAGGCCGATATAGTCCAGCGCCCGCGCCGCCGCCGCCCGCCGCGACGGATCGGCCATGGCGTCCGGATCGGGTACGGTATCGGTGATCGGCAACGCCTGTTCCGGGCTGGTGCCCCAGGTCACCATGGGCGCGATCCGTGCCGCATCGATCTCCAGAACCCGGTCGAACTCGGCATCGGGATCGCTGGCCAGGCCGCGCCAATCGGTCACCGCCGCGTCCCAGTCCGCGCCCGCCGGAGCATGGGGCCGCCCGGCCAGATAGTCGAATGCCGTATCGTCCGGGGCGATCATGCCGGCTCGGGCGCCGGCTTCGATCGACATGTTGCACAGGGTCATCCGCGCCTCCATGGAGAAGGCGGAAACGGTCGAACCGGCATAGTGCAGCACATGCCCTGCCGCGCCATTGGTCCCGATCCGGGCGATCAGCGACAGGATCAGATCCTTGGCGGCCACCGCATCGGGCAGGGTCCCATCGACGGCCACGCGGAAGGTCTTCAAGCGATGCTGCCACAAGGTCTGGGTCGCCAGCACATGCGCCACTTGCGACGCGCCGATGCCGAAGGCCAGCGCCCCGAAGGCGCCATGGGTGGCGGTGTGGCTGTCGCCGCAGACAATTGTCAGCCCTGGCAGCGTCAGGCCCTGCTCCGGCCCGATCACATGCACGATGCCCTGGCGGCGGTCGTCCGGCCCGAACAGGGAGATTCCGGCCTGCGCCGCATTGCGGCCGAGCAGCCCGATGACCCGATCCGCAGCCTCCGGCATCGACGCCCCGCCGCCGCGCGCGGTCGGCACGTAGTGGTCGGCCACGGCGAAAGTGCGATCGGGGCAGCGTACGGCAAGTCGGCGCTCCGACAGCTTCTCGAAGGCATGGAACGAGCCCTCATGGGCGAAATGCCGGTCGATATAGAGCAGGTCCTGGCCGCTCTGGTGTCGGCGCACGACATGGTTGTCATAAACCTTGTCGTACAGTGACCGCGGCGGCGTCGCCATCAGCCGGCGCGGCGTTTGGCGCCCGGTTCGGCATCTTCCGGCGCGTCGTAGTGCCGGCCCAGCGCCAGCAGTTCCGGCGTGCCGAGAACGGCGTTCAGCGCGTCGAAGCTAAGCATGCGGTCGCGAAACGGCATGGTCGTGCCCTGCTCCGCCAGGCTGGCCAGGAATGCCTGCATGGCATGGGCGGCGGCCCGCGCAAGCCCGCCCGGGAAGATCACCACCGAAAAGCCCAGCCGGGCGAGTTCGGCGGCGCCGAATTGCGGAGTCCGCCCGCCTTCGACCATGTTCGCCAGCAGCGGCGCGCGGCCGCCGAGCCTGCCGGTGATCGCCTCCATCTGCGCCTGGTCTCGCGGCGCCTCGACAAACAGGATGTCGGCGCCCGCCTCGGCATAGGATTGTGCGCGATCGAGCGCCGGCTCCAGCCCTTCCACGGCGATCGCATCGGTGCGGGCGATGATCAGGGTGTCCGACGACCGTCGCGCATCCAGCGCGGCCTTCACCTTGCCAACCATCTCGGCAGCCGGCACCAGGGACTTGCCGGCCAGATGCCCGCAGCGCTTCGGCGTCGCCTGGTCCTCCAGCTGGATTGCCGACGCACCCAGGCGCTCGAACAACGCCACCGTGCGCCCGACATTGAGCGCGTTTCCGAAACCGGTATCGGCATCGACGATCAGCGGCAATTCGGTGCGTTCGCGGATCGCCGACAGGCAGTCGCCGACTTCGCCCATGCCGACCAGCCCGAGATCGGGTCGGCCGAAGCGGCTGTAGGCGATGCTGGCGCCGGACAGATAGGCGGCCCGAAATCCGGCCTGGGTCGCCAGCAGCGCGCTCAGGCCGTCATAGACGCCCGGCGCCACCAGGGGCTGTTCCGTGCCTCGGGCCCGGGCGATGTGTTCGGCAAGGGTTGGGGGCGCAGCCATCCGGTCTCTTCCGTCGGTTCGGGCGGCAATTGTCATAATGTTCGAACAATAGTGCAAGTGGGGGTCGGGCGCCGTGTCCGCCGACCGGGATGCCGCCCCGCCGCAGTGCCGACCGGCAACCCGGTCAGCTCATCACATTGCCGCCGTCGACATTCAGGGTCTGGGCGGTGATGTACGCCGCATCGTCCGAGGCCAGGAAGGCCACGGCAGCGGCGATATCGTCCGGCTGGCCGATCCGCCCGGCCGGGATCGCCTCGACGGCAAGCCGCTTGGGCTCGCCCGGCGGCAGGCCCTGGTATTTGGCGAACAGCCCGTCGACCACGGACCACATCGGCGTCTCGATGATGCCCGGCGCGATGGCGTTGACCGTGATGTCGTGCTCGGTCAGCGCCAGGGCGGCGGATTGGGTGATGCTGATGACCGCCGCCTTCGAGGCACAGTAATTCGCCACCAGCGCCTCGCCGCGACGGCCGGCCTGGGAGGCGAGGTTGATGATCCGCCCACCGGTCCCTTGCGCCACCATCTGCCGGGCCGCCGCCTGCTGCATGAAGAACAGGCCCTTGACGTTCACGTCGTGGATCCGATCCCAGCTCTCGCGGGTCTGCTCCAGCAGGGGCGCCAGATCGAAGATCCCGGCATTGTTGACCAGAATATCGATGCGGCCCGCCCGTTCGACCACTGCCGTGATCAGGTCGTCGATATCGTCCTGGCTGGTGACGTCAAGCGGCAGGCCGAACGCGTTGCCGCCGCCGGCGATCTCCGCTGCTGTGCGTTCCGCCTGGCCGGCATCGATGTCGGTGACGACGCTGATCGCCCCCTCGCCGGCCAGCCGCTCGCAGATCGCCCGTCCGATTCCACGGCCGCCGCCGGTCACGATCGCCACCTTGTCCTTCAGCCGCATGGCCCCCTCCCTGCCCGGATATTGTCGCCGACAGATTAGGCGGGCAGCGTCGGTTTGCCTATGGCCGCCGCCTCGTGCTGGACGCCGCCGAAGGCGATCGGGCAGAATTCGCAGCCCGCAACGAGGCCCGCAAGCAGGACTGCCCCGCCCATGAGCACCGGCACCCATGAATATGTCGACGACCCGCGCAACCGGGATATCCTGGTTTCGGTGAATGGCGCGCTGCTGCCGCGGTCCGAGGCCAGCGTGTCCGTGTTCGACAGCGGCTTCGTGCTGGGCGACGGGGTGTGGGAAGGCATTCGCCTGCACAATGGCAGATTCGCCTTCCTCGACGCCCATCTCGACCGGTTGTACGAAGGCGCTAAGGCGATCGATCTCGATATCGGCCTGACGTCGCAAGAGATGACGGCCGCACTGTACCGCTGTGTCGAGGCAAACGGCATGACCGGCGGGGTGCATGTCCGGCTGATGGTGACCCGCGGCGTCAAGGCGACGCCCTACCAGGATCCGCGCGTCACCATCGGCGACCCGACAGTGGTGATCATCGCCGAGCACAAGACCGCCGATCCGGCGATCGCCCAACGCGGCCTCAGCCTGTTCACCACCCATATCCGCCGCGGGCCGCCGGATGTCCAGGATCCGAAGTGGAACTCCCACAGCAAGCTGAACTGCATCGCCGCCTGCATCCAGGCCGCCAAGGCCGGCGCCGACGAAGCGCTGATGCTGGATCCGCACGGCTTCGTCGCCACCTGCAACTCGACCCATTTCTTCATCGTGCGCAAGGGCGAGGTCTGGACCTCGAGCGGGAACTACTGCCTGCTGGGCATCACCCGCGAGAACATCATCGCGCTCTGCCGACGGCACGGCATCCCGGTCTTCGAGAAGGATTTCTCGCTGACCCAGGTCTACGGCGCCGACGAGGCCTTCGTAACCGGCACGTTCGCCGGGGTCGTGCCGGTGACGGACGTGGACGGGCGGACCATCGGCGATGGCGGGCCGGGCCCGATGGTCGCACGGCTGGCCGAGCATTATCGCGCCCTGCTGGACGAAGAGTGCCCGCCGGCATGACCGATCGGGTATTGCGCATCGCCCCCCGGCGGATAGCGATGTGGTCGGGTCCGCGCAACATCTCCACCGCCATGATGCGGTCCTGGGAGAACCGGCCGGACACGGCGGTGGTCGACGAACCCTTCTACGCCCACTACCTGAAGACAACCGGTCTCGACCATCCGGGACGCGAGGAGGTGATCGCCGCCCATGAGGCCGATTGGCGCAAGGTCGTCGAGCAGATCACCGGGCCGGTGCCGGGCGGACAGCCGATCTTCTATCAGAAACACATGACCCACCACATGCTGCCGGGGATGGACGAGGGCTGGCTGGACGATTTCGCCAACGTCTTCCTGATCCGCGACCCGCGCGCGGTCATCGCCTCCTATGTGAAGAAGCGCACCACCGTGACCCTGGAAGATACCGGCCTGCCGCGACAACAGGCGCTGTTCGAGACGCTGCGGGAGCGCACCGGTTCGATGCCGATCGTCATCGACGCCTCCCACTTCCTGGCTGATCCGTCGGGCGTTCTGGGACGGCTTTGTACCGCACTGGGCGTGGCGTTCGACGACCGCATGCTGTCCTGGCCGGCCGGCCCGCGCCCGACCGACGGCGTCTGGGCGAAATACTGGTATCACGCCGTGGAACGCTCGACCGGTTTTCAACAGCCGGACGGCGCCGAGGCCGATTTGCCGCCGGATCTGGAGGCGCTGGCCGATCTGTGCCAGCCCTACTATCAGGAGCTGGCGGCGCACCAACTGGTCTAGCGCAGTCTTCGTTCACACGGCACCGGCCCGATCTCCGCCAACCGTAGCGGCGATGGCGCAACGGGTCCCGGATCGAAGCCGGGGATCACGACACGATCATCGGGATCGTCGTATCAGCCCTCGCCGCCGTCGAGAAACCGGCTCAGCAATGCCTGCGCCGCCGTCGTCGGCGTGATCTCGCCGGCCGCCACCTGCGCCTCCAGTTCGGCCAGGGCAGCCCGGACTGCCGGATGGTCGCGGAAGCGCTCGGCCAGCCCCTCCTCGATCTCGCTCCACATCCAGCTTCGTGCCTGCCTGGAGCGGCGGTCGTCCCGGGCGCCGGAGCCGACCATCGCCGCCTTGTGGTCGGCGACCGCCTGCCAGACCTCGTCGATGCCGCGCGTCTCAGCGGCGGAAACCTGCAGGACCGGGACCTGCCAGCCCTCCACCGGCGGCCGCAGCAGGGCCAGGGCGTGGCGGTACTCGGCCGCCGCATGATTGGCGGCGGCCACCAGATCGCCATCGGATTTGTTGACCACCACCAGGTCGGCCAGTTCGACGATACCGCGCTTGATACCCTGCAACTCGTCGCCGGCGCCGGGCAGCAGCAGCAGCATGAACAGGTCGACCATGTCGGCGACCGCGGCCTCGGATTGGCCGACGCCCACGGTCTCCACGATCACCACGTCGAAGCCGGCGGCCTCGCAGGCCAGCATCGCCTCGCGGGTGCGCCGCGCCACCCCGCCCAGGGTGCCGCCTGTCGGCGATGGACGGATGAACGCCGCCTCGTTGCGGGCCAGCAACTCCATCCGGGTCTTGTCGCCGAGGATCGAGCCGCCGGAGCGTTTCGAGGACGGATCGACCGCCAGCACCGCGACCCGGTGGCCGCGGCCGATGGCGTCGAGGCCGAACACCTCGATAAAGGTGGATTTGCCGACGCCGGGCACGCCGGAGATGCCGAGCCGCACCGAGCCGCCGGCCTTTGGCACCAGATGCTCCAGCAGCGCCTCGGCGGCACGCCGGTGATCGGTCCGGGTCGATTCGATCAGCGTGATCGCCCGCGCCAGCGCCCGCCGGTCGCCGGCCAGGACGGAATCCGCCAGTGCGCGCTGATCTTTCGATTCGGCCGGTTTCGCCATGGGGGCAGACTACAGGGGAACCGGATCAGGGCAAGCGGTGCGGGACGGGAGGTGCCGGCGTCGCCATCAGGTCGGCTCGGCCAGCGGCTCCTCGACCACCGCCAGATCACCCCGCTCCGCCGCTTCCTGCTGGCGCCGCCACAACGCCGCGTAGGCACCGTCGCGGGCCAGCAGTGCGGCATGGCGGCCGCGCTCGGCGATCTGGCCATCGTCCAGCACGATGATCTCGTCGGCATCGATCACCGTGGACAGCCGGTGGGCGATGACCAGGGTGGTGCGGCCGGCGCTGACCTCGCGCAGATTGGCCTGGATCTCGCGTTCGGTGTGGGTGTCGAGCGCCGAAGTCGCCTCGTCGAACAGCAGGATCGCCGGCTGCTTCAGGATGGTGCGGGCGATGGCGACGCGCTGCTTCTCGCCGCCCGAGAGCTTCAGCCCGCGTTCGCCGACCCGAGTCTGGTAGCCGTCCGGAAGTCCCATGACGAAATCGTGGATGCGAGCCAGCCGCGCCGCCTCCTCGATCTCCGCCGGCGAGGCTTCGGGCCGGCCATAGGCGACGTTGTAGTAGATGGTGTCGTTGAACAGCACCGTGTCCTGCGGGACGATGCCGATGGCGGCGCGCAGGCTGGCCTGGGTGACCTGGGTCACGTCTTGGCCGTCGATCGTCACCTGGCCTTCATTGGCATTGTAGAAGCGGAACAGCAGGCGGCTGATGGTCGACTTTCCGGCCCCGGTCGGCCCGACGATGGCCACCGTCTTGCCCGGCGGCACCTGGAACGACACCCCCTTGAGGATCGGCCGCCGGGAATCGTAGCCGAAATGCACGTCGTCGAACGCCACCGCGCCGCCATCTACGGCCAGCGGCGGCGCGCCCGGCGCGTCCTCGACCTCGGCGGAGACCCCAGCAGATCGAACATCTGCTCCATGTCCGCCAGGCTCTGCTTGATCTCGCGGTAGACGAAGCCGAAGAAGTTCAGCGGCTGGTAGAGCTGCATCAGATAGGTGTTCACCAGCACGAAATCGCCGATCGTCATGGTGCCGGCGACGATGCCGCGCCCGGCCATGAACATGACCGATGTCAGCCCGACAGAGATGATCGTCGCCTGGCCGATATTGAGCAGCGACAGCGACGACTTGCTCTTCACCGCCGCCGTCTCGTACTGGACCAGGGCCGAGTCGAAGCGCCGCGCCTCGTGGCCTTCATTGCCGAAATACTTCACCGTCTCGAAATTGAGCAGGCTGTCGATGGCCTTGGTGTTCGCTTCCTGGTCGTTCAGGTTCATCTGCCGGCGGAACTTCAGCCGCCACTCGGTCACCTTCATGGTGAAGGCCACATAGAGAACCACCGTCACCAGGGTCACCAGCGCGAACCAGACATCGAACAGCTGCCACAGGATCACCGTGACCAGTGCGATCTCCAGCAATGTCGGCAGGATGTTGAACAGCATGAAGGACAGCAGGGTCTCGATGCCCTTGGTGCCGCGCTCGATGGCCCGGTTCAGCCCGCCGGTCTGGCGATCCAGGTGGAAGCGCAGGGACAGGTGGTGCAGGTGCTGGAAGATGGTCAGCGCCACCTTGCGGATCGCCCGCTGCGCCACCTTGGCGAACACCGCGTCGCGCAGCTCGGCGAAGGCCAGGCTGAGCACCCGGGCCAGTCCATAGGCCAGGATGATGCCCAACGGCACCGCCAGCGCCAGATTGTCGGTCGGGTTCAGCGCGTCGATCGCCTGCTTGTAGAAGATCGGCACGACGACATTGGCGAGCTTGGCCAGGATCAGGAAGGCGATGGCGATCACAACCCGGATACGCATCTCCCACTCGCCCTTGGGCCAGAGATACGGGCCGAGCGACGAGAGAACGCGCAGATCGCCGGTCGGCGTCGGGCTGTCGGGTGAAATCGGGGTTCGGACCATGGGGCTAAGCTAGGGTGCGCCCGGCGGCTTGGAAAGGCTCGCGGCCTAGTTACCGCCCGGCGGCGACCTGTTGATGCAGCGTTTCGACGATCTCATCCACCGCCTGGAACCTCCGCAAGAGATTTGCGCCGGTCGCATTCCTGGCCGGCCGGCGAAATATCGACGGCGCCCGGAACAATTTGGTCTTCAGCGGAACCATCACGAGTACCTGGGCATCGTAGAAGGAAACCCGAAACCGCCGGCCGCCGAGCGCCCGGACACAGCCATGCAGTCGCTCAACCAGTTGGGAATCCAGCAACCTTCGCGCCTCGTCCGGATCCGTTGACAGGATCTCATACCGGCCCCTCGCGGTCTTCAATCCCGGCCTGACGATATCCAGATCGTTTGGCGAGTCTTTGAACAAATTGAGCAGCGCTCCGCGATCACGGCACAACACCGTTCGTCCGGAAAACGCCGTCCTCAGAGACAGAAGGATGACGAGGCCACCGAAGGCCAGCCCCGGGGCCGCGCCTTGGGAGTTGCCATAGGTCGTAGGGTAGGTGCCGAACCGCTTCAGTTGGACCTGTGCGAACTGAACGCAGATGCCTGAGCGTTCGGCGGAATACATCCCCTGCGAGAGATAGACGTGGTGTTCCGGAAGGAGCCCGGACCGCCCCATCCAAACGCGCGGCATGGTCCCATTCGGATCGTAGTCGTAGCGACCCAGGGCCCGAACCGCGGCCGGGATGAACTGGGCCTGGTGGAATTCCCGGTAATCCTCGCGCGGCAGCCGGGCCCAGTAGGCCCACGCGATCAGCATTGCCATGCCGCTCACGATTCCGATCACAAGAGGGTCCGGGTGCATGGAAAAGACCGCCATTGATCCGGCCAGCACGGCGATCGCCGCGGCGCCGATCACCATGCGGCTGATCAGCGGCAAAAGACAGCGGCGGCGCATCAATTCAAGCTCGCCGCAGGCACGGTCGAGTTCGGTCGCCTGCAGCCCGGCCTCCGCCGGCCCCCCCGACGATCGGCCCGACATCCCGGCCGAAGGCACGATAGCGCCGGATTCGACTGTCATCGCAGCCAGTCCAGTCCGCCGTCTAGAGCCCGGTCTGCTCGTTCAGCTTCAGCGTATCGATCATCGACAGCACGTCGCCGAGTTCCCGGGCGATGCGGGTGACGCCGGTGTGTTGCACGACGCTCTTGAAGATCGAGGGCGGCTCGAACAGGTTTCCGCGGTTCGGAACCATGACGAACAGCTTGTCTTCATAGAACGCCGCCTGCAACCGGCCGCCGCCCATATCCATGGCCAGCGCGGTCAGCCGCTCCATGAAGGCGGGGGTCAGCAGGTAGCGCGCCTCGACCTGGTCGGTGGCGTAGACCTCGAAATGCTCCTCGAAGACCGGGTCTTCCAGCGCGACCCGCTCCATTCCGCCGAACTTTTCGCCCAGCCAGTTGGCCACCGCGCCGGCGTCGCGCTTCACCACGGTCTTACCAGAGAACGTCTTGTGGGTCTCCAGCAGCGCGAACAGCCCCTTGAAGACGGTGACGTTCCTGCGGTTCTTGCCGCTGCCCTTCTTCTTGGTCATCTTGACCTCGGCCAGATCGACATCGACGCCTTTGTAACTGCCCTTGAAGCGGTCCTCGGATGTGTATTTGTCGTGTCCTGGCAGCAGCGTCGAGCCGAGGAGCCGATCTTCGGAGATGCGGCCGGATTCGTCATAGCTGAACTTGCCGAGCGACTCGGCGACGACTGGCAACACACGTGATTTATAAGCGGAAACATACTGTTGGTGCGGCTTGTTCGCCCAGTACGCGAAGCCCACAAAGGCAAACATCAAGGGCACCACATGGGCCCAGAAGTCGATGCTTTGCAGGGTGGTGCCGAACATGCCGACCATCACCAGCCCGGACAGCACGCACAGCGCGACCATGCCCAGGACGGACACCGCGATGCGGAATACGAACTCGCTCTTCTGTGTCTGGCGCTCGGCATCCAGCGTCTCCAGCGCCGGCCGCAGCCGCGCCTCCAACTCGCCGGGGCCGGCCTCCGCCGCCGCGGGTGGCGGTGCGTCGTCCCGCGGGATCGACAGGTCAGCAATATCGGTCATGTCGCGGCTCCCGATCGGTTAGCTCAGGTATTTGTCGGCGGCGACCGGTTGCCGGTCGATTTCCGCCGCCTCGAACAGCGGCATGTCGCCGACCCCCGCCATGCCGGCGATCATCGTTCCGGGAAAGACCTGGATCGCATTGCGCAGCGCCGTCACCGATGCGTTGTAGAAGCGCCGGGCGGCGGCGATGTTGGCTTCGACCTCGTTGTAGCTGCGCTGGGCCTGGATCATGGTCTGGTCGGATTTGAGGTCGGGGTAGTTCTCCACCGCCACCATCAAACTGCCCATGCGGCCCTGCAGCGCCGCCTCGATCTCGAACAGCTCCTTCGCCGCCGCAGGATCGGACTTGCCGGCCGTCGTTTCCAGCGCCTGCGCGCGCAGCCGGGTGATCTCCTCCAGCAGCGACCGCTCATGCTCCATGAAGCGTTTGGCGATGGTTAGGATGTTCGGAATCAGGTCGTGCCGCTTCTTCAGCTGGACGTCTATGCCGGAGAATGCCTCCCGCGCCTTGTTGCGGCGGCCGATGATGGAGACATACCAGAAATAGCCGATGACCAGGACGGCACCGGCAAGTCCGATCGCAATGAACACGATGGGGCCCCTTCTTTGGTAAACTTGATGAAAATTACCTTAGCGGGAAAGAGTTTAGGCTCGGTTACCAATGGCTTAATGGTCGCCCGTCCAGGGGCGCATCGCCCGCGAGGGCCTTCCAGGAGCCGGGATGACGCCATGGCATCGCAGATCCAAGAGTTTGAAACCGCGGCCGAGGCGATTGCGCACCTGAAATCCCTGGCCCGGCCCGACGCGCGGGCGGGCATGGCCCGCTTCGGTATCAACACCGATGCCGCCCTGGGCCTGTCGATCCCGGAACTGCGCCGCACCGCCAAGAGGATCGGCCGAAACCAACCGCTCGCCGAGGAGCTTTGGCGAACCTGCATCCACGAGGCGCGCATCCTGGCGGCCTTCGTCGCCGACCCGGCCGCCTGCGGCCCGGAACTGCTGGAGCGGTGGGTCGAGGACCTGGATTCCTGGGATCTGACGGATCAGTACTGCAACAAACTAGTCTGCCGCACGGCGGACCCGTTCCGCATGGTCGAGCGCTGGTGCCCGCGACCAGAAACCTTCGTGCGCCGCGCCGGTTTCGCGCTGATCGCGTCCCTCGCGGTGCACGACAAGTCGGCGCCCGACTCCCGGTTCATCAAGCTCTTGCCGATGATCGAGGCGGCGGCCTCCGACGACCGCAACTTCGTGAAGAAGGCGGTCAATTGGGCGTTGCGCCAGATCGGCAAGCGCAATCCGGCATTGAACATGACGGCGATTGCCTGCGCCGAGAGGCTGGCGGAGCGGCCGGAACCAGCGGCCCGCTGGATCGGCCGCGACGCGCTGCGCGAGTTGACATCGGACAACGTGCAACGGCGGCTCGAGGGTTAGCACCCTTTCACTGTGGGCCGTCATTCCCGCGACGGCGCACTGCCGAATCGGCGCCCGCCGCTATCGGACCCGATCCCCGGCGGTGCTTTCAACCGCCGGCCGGGCCGTGTAGGAAAGGCCGGGCGGATACCTGACCGGCCCGCACCATCAGACCAGCCGAGCCGACATGTCGCCGATCCGCCAGCCGACCAGCATCGATACGACCCGCCTGTTCGCCCTGGGTGCGATCTGGGGATCGGCGTTCCTGTGCATCGAGATCGCCTTGACCGGCTTCGCGCCGCTGACCCTGGCAGCCGGCCGCATCACCCTGGCGGCGATCGCACTGGCATTCGCCATGCGGCTGGCCGGCCTGCGGCTGCCGACCGACCCCCGAACCCTGGGCCTCCTGACGGTGATCGGCTTCTTCAACACCGCCCTGCCCTTCGTCCTGATCAGCTGGGGACAACAGCATATCGACAGCGCAATGGCGGCGATCCTGATGGCCACCGGGCCGTTCGTGGCGCTGATCCTGTCGCATGTGTTCACCGGCGACGACCGGCTGACGCTGCCCAAGCTCGCCGGCATGCTGCTGGGCTTCGCCGGGGTCGCGGTGCTGGTCGGCGTCGACGCATTGACCGGCGCCAGGGCGGGCGTCTACGGCCAGCTCGCGGTGATGGGGGCCGCCGCCTGCTATGCGCTGTCGGGAGTCTTGACCCGCCGGGTGGCGCATGTAGCGCCGCTGGCCAATGCGGCGACCGTGCTGTTCACCTCCGCCATCTACATGATTCCCCTGGCACTGCTGGTGGACCGGCCTTGGCAGGTGACACCGGATCGGGAAGCGGTGCTGGCATTGGTCTTCCTTGGTCTGATGCCGACCGGACTCGCCTATCTGCTGCGCTTCCAGATCATCATCGCGGTCGGCGCCACATTCATGAGCCAGGTCAGCTATCTGGTGCCACTATTCGCGGTCCTGTGGGGCTGGCTGTTCCTATCGGAGGTCCCGGCGACCAGCGGCTGGATCGCGCTCGGTCTGATTCTCGTCGGCATCAATATCAGCCGCCTGCGCCCCGGCCGGGCCGTGGAACCCGCAGGACCGTAGGCGACAGACCGCTTGCCGTGGGACGACGAAGCGCCAATAATCCGGCGATTCCGGGCTCTGCCCCGAATCACTGACCCGCCTCGGCCGCCATTCTTCCACCTCAACGAACGAGCAAGGAACAGGGCGGTATAGTCCGGGCCGGGTACTCGATGCCGCAGGATCGTCCATGAGAAGTGCCAGGGAAATTGCCAAGGGTCCGGCGCCGCATACCGATACCGGCGACGGTGCCGCGCGTGCGACGACCCGGGCCTGCGCCTTCATCCTGGCCGCGCTGGTGGCGGTGCATCTGGTCTTCCTGTTCGAAATGGGCGGCGAATCGCTGATCTGGTCGACGTCGATGCTGGATCTGCAGGACCGGCTGGCAATGCCGGTTTCCGTCAGCCACGGCCCGGTTGGGCTGGCATTTGCGCTGATCGGCGTGCTGCTGGCAATCGCCATCTGGAAATGGGCCAGCCTTCTGGGCGCGCTGCTCTATGCGGGCGCCACCGGTTGGGAGGCGACGCTGCAGGGGCTGAAGCTGTGGACGCCGGTCCTGATGGGCGAACCGATCCCGATGATCTCGATGGTTTCGGCCGGGCTCGCGGTGTTTGGCCTGATCGTCAGCCTGACCGCCCTGTTCGCCGGAATCGCCTATCGCGTTGGCCGCCGCCGGTCCGGCAAGCAGCAGACCGACCGCGCCGAAGCCATGGCCCTACGCATCCGCGCCCGGCGCTGATCATTCACCGGCCTGTGTCGCGGCGGCATCGGCCGGTTTTCCGGCCTGCGCAATCCGCTCCAGAATCGGCAGATAGCCTTCGCTCATGAGCCGCGGCCCGGCCTCCAGCGCATAGCCGGGATCGCCCTTCAGGCCGCAGCCCTCCACCAGCCGGTTCATGAAATTGAACAGGGCGCAGATCGACACCGCATGGAACAGGGCGGTCTCGTCCCAGTCGGCCGCATAGACCGGTTCGGCGTCAGCCTCGGTCATCCGGGCCGGCGTTTCCGTGAGTTTCTTCGCGTAGCGCAACAGCGGTTTCATTCTGGCGTCGATCCCGGCCGCCGCGTCGCCATCCTGGACGAGCACCTCCAGAGCGCCCTCCTCGACACCGAAGGCTTCCGCGGTGCGGGCATGAGTGCCGTGACATTAGCGGCAAGCGTTGAGGCCGGAGACATAGGCCGCGATCAACTCCCGCTCGGCGACGCTGAGCGGCGACGGCCCGCGCAGCAGCACCTCGTGGTATTCGATCAGCGGCCGGGTCGTTTCCGGATAGCGGGCGAACACGTCCAGCAGACGAGCACCGTCCGGCAGGGAGCGCAGATTGGGCATCGGGACCTCGTGGTCGGCGGACAACCCCGGCAGTCTAGCCCGGTCACGGCTAGAAGCTGTATGCCAAACCGAGCGCCGCCCTGTATTGGTTCTCGTCCTTGACGATCGGGCTGTCGGCGGCATCGCCGACCAGCCGGTCGTATGTCAGGAACAGCTGGGCGCCCCAGTCGCGATTGAACCGGTAGAACAGGCCGAGACCTCCGCCGACCGATTTGAAGCCTGAGCCCGGGTCGAACGCAGCGAGGCCCGAACTGGCGGACTGGACCGATGAGACGCCGAAATAGGCGTCCATATATTCGCCGCTGGCATAGACCGCTCCGATCGACGGCCGCAGGAAGATCTGTCGGGTGATGGGAAACCGGTACCCCATATCGGCGTCGAGCGTGAAGCCGGTGTCGTCGCCGGTGAACTGGTGCCGGAATTCGGTGCCGAATGAGAGGCCCGGCAGGAACGTCTCGTCGGACAGGGTGTATTCGGCGCTCACAATGGCAGTAGCGCCGCCATCGACATCTCCGAGCCCGTTCAGATCGTCGGAATCGCCCTCGTCGCGGCCGAACTCGTAGCCGATAGCCGCGCTGAGCTCGATCGCATCGTCATTGAGGAGATAGAACCCGGCGCCGCCTCGCGGGCTTAGAAAGAACCGGTCCCTGTATTCGACCTCGACCAGCGGGAAGACGTCGAATCCATACCCGTCCGAGCCCTCGTAGTCCGGGCCATAGGTCCCCAGTGCACCAAGCCTGAACTGCCAGTCGCCGTCCGGCTCCGACGGTCGGCCGGATGGCGGGCCATCCTGCGCTGTCGCTGTGGCGCTCAAGACCATGGCCGACAGGAGAACCGCGGCAAGGGCCGCCGAATTGCAACACCTCATAGCCCGAAATTCCTCGAAAGCTCTACAGTGCAAATATATGCGCTGATACATGAGTATTACGAGAATGTATATTCCTAAAGCTCCTCTCTATTTAACCATTCATAAGCTCCCGCTGGAAATCGAAGTTTTTAATCAAATTTATTTGTTCAATGGGCTCAACACTCATTCGAATCAGAGCACATTTCTTGCGTGAGCTTTAACCGCAGATTAGCGGACTGCGGTCTAAAAGCGTCCTGCCCCTGCCCGTCCCATTCCCGACAGGAAGTCCGGAGGACAATCGTGCATCCAAGTCGCCGCCACCATGCCGGCCTTTTCCTGGCCGTCGCATTGCTCGCCGGATCCTGCGCGCCAAATCTCAAAGAGGTGAAGAGCACCCTGGAAGACAGCGCGACGGTCGGGATCGCCTATGTAGGTCACAGCATCAAGGTCCTGGACACCTCGATCGAGGGTCGCCTGGCAATTCGCCCCAACATCGATGTGCCGGACGCCTACCGCGCGGTCGGACAGGCGGTGCGCGACGTCCTTCGGAGGCAGGCGCCGAACGCCCGGGTCGACCTGATCGACCCGGATTCCGAGACCGCGCGCGCAGCCGCCGATGTGCTGATCCGGGTGAATGTGGACGGCGCCTATCTCTGCGAAGGCGGCCTCGCCCACCGCCAGACCTGCGTTCTTTTCATGCAGGCGCAATTGCTGATCCAGGACCGACGGAGTGGTACCAACACGCCGCTCGACTATGACATCGCCCGCCGCAGCGCCGAAATCCCGGACTCGGAGAACTGGGCGACCATCTCCCTGGAACAGGCCCAACGCGCCGTCCCGCCCGCCAGCCTGGCGGGCGCCCTGGCCAACGAAGTCCGCCAGGATCTGGACGCGTTGCTCAGCGAGCCGCGAGGGTAGCGGCACGCTCGCGAGAGCGGATCGGCGTCACGCCGCCTTGCGACGCTGCTTCACGATGCCGATGATCTCGCTGGCCGCCATCGGGATGTTGCTGCCGGGGCCGTAGATGGCGCTGGCGCCGGCCTTCAGCAGATAGTCGTAATCCTGGGGCGGGATGACGCCGCCGCACACCACGATGATGTCGTCGGCGCCCTGGGATTTCAGGGCCTCGGTCAGGGCCGGGACCAGGGTCTTGTGGCCGGCCGCCTGGGACGACACGCCGATCACGTGCACGTCGTTCTCGATCGCCTGGCGGGCCGCCTCGTCCGGGGTCTGGAACAGCGGACCGACATCGACGTCGAAGCCGATATCGGCGAAGGCGGTGGCGATCACCTTGGCGCCCCTGTCGTGACCGTCCTGGCCCAGCTTGACCACCAGCATGCGCGGCCGCCGGCCTTCCGCGTCGGCGAAGTCCTCGACCTCGGCGCGGATGCGCTCGAAGCCCTCATCGCCCTCATAGGCAGCGCCGTAGACGCCGGAGACTGAGCGGATCACCGCCCGGTGGCGGGTGAAAACCGTCTCCAGCGCATCGGAGATCTCACCGACCGTGGCGCGGCGGCGCGACGCCTCGACCGACAGCTCCAGCAGGTTCCCGGTGCCGTCGCCGGCCGCCTTGGTCAGCGCCTCCAGCGCGGCCCGGCATTGGGCCTCGTCGCGACCGGCCCGGACCGCCTTCAGCCGCGCGATCTGTGCCTCGCGGACGGCGGTGTTGTCGATATCCAGCACCTCGACATGGTCGGGCGCCTCCGGCACGTATTTGTTGACCCCGACGATGGTCTCCTCGCCACGATCGATCCGGGCCTGGCGCTTGGTCGCGCTTTCCTCGATGCGCAGCTTGGGCAGGCCGGACTCCACCGCCTTGGTCATGCCGCCCAGCGCCTCGACCTCGTCGATCTGGGTCCGCGCCGCATCGACCAGCGCGGCGGTCAGGGACTCCACGTAGTAGCTGCCGCCCAGCGGGTCGATCACGTTCGGGATGCCGCTCTCCTCGGCCAGGATCAGCTGGGTGTTGCGGGCGATGCGGGCCGAGGTCCTGGTCGGCAGGCCGAGCGCCTCGTCGAAGGCGTTGGTGTGCAGGCTCTGGGTGCCGCCGAGCACGGCGGCCATCGCCTCCACCGTCGTCCGCACCACGTTGTTGTACGGGTCCTGCTCGGTCAGAGAGACGCCGGACGTCTGGCAATGGGTGCGCAGCATCATCGAGCGCGGGTCCTTGGGCTGGAAGCGCTTCTCCATCAGCTCGGCCCACAGCACCCGTGCGGCACGCAGCTTGGCGATCTCCATGAAGAAGTTCATGCCGATGCCGAAGAAGAAGGACAGGCGCGGCGCGAAGGCATCCACGTCCAGCCCCTTCGACAATGCCGCGCGGACATATTCCAGCCCGTCGGCCAGGGTGAAGGCGAGCTCCTGCACCGCCGTCGCCCCGGCCTCCTGCATGTGATAGCCGCTGATCGAGATCGAGTTGAACTTCGGCATGTGCGCCGCGGTGTATTCGATGATGTCGGCGACGATCCGCATCGACGGGGCCGGCGGGTAGATATAGGTGTTGCGGACCATGAACTCCTTGAGCACATCGTTCTGGATGGTGCCGGAGAGCGTCTCCACCGGCACCCCCTGCTCCTCGCCGGCGACGATGAAGCCGGCCAGCACCGGCAGCACCGCGCCGTTCATGGTCATCGATACCGACATCCGGTCGAGCGGGATGCCGTCGAACAGGATCTTCATGTCCTCGACCGAATCGATCGCCACCCCGGCCTTGCCGACATCGCCCACAACGCGCGGATGATCGCTGTCATAGCCGCGATGGGTGGCGAGGTCGAAGGCGACCGAAAGCCCCATCTGGCCGGCCGCGAGGTTGGCGCGGTAGAAGGCGTTCGACTCCTCGGCCGTGGAAAACCCGGCATATTGCCGGATCGTCCAGGGCCGGCCGGCATACATGGTGGCGCGCGGCCCGCGCAGGAACGGCGCGAAACCGGGCAGGCTGTCCGCCGACAGGCCCTTCAGGTCGTCCTTCGTGTAGAGCGGCTTGACCGCGACGCCCTCGGGGGTCCGCCAGATCAGATGATCGGCCGTGCTGCCCCGAAGTTCCTTTTCCGCCGCCTTGTGCCAGGCATCCAGGCCCGATTTGCCCTTGCCGCTCATAGTCGTATCCCTCCGGGCCGGCCCCTGCCGGCCGGGCGATTATATTCGGCCTGCGCGGGCAGCGTCCATGGCAGCGGCCGGCCTCGAACTCGGCAGGACCGGGCGCTCTGACACAATGCCTTGGAATTACCCAACTTCGCGCTTATGGTCCACTCGTCGATATTGGCCGGATAACTGGGCTGCTTCGCCTCGTTGCCAACGGGTGCGTACGTTTCAGACTTTCTCTCCAAAATCAACGACCCGGGAAAAGGGCCACGAATCCTCGTGCGCCGGATCCCATACGCAAACCGTTAGTGAAAGGTCACCCCATGAATACGGGCACCGTTAAGTTCTACAACGCACAGAAGGGTTTCGGCTTCATTCAGCCGACCGACGGAGAAAAGGACGTCTTCGTACACGCCACGGCGCTTGAGCGCGCCGGCATCAGCGGCCTGTCGGAAGGTCAGCAGGTGAAGTTCGATACGCAGCTCGACCCGCGCAGCGGCAAGACCGCCGTCGGCACGATCGAACTCGTCTAGCACCGGGCGGCCTTACGGCCGCCTCGCCGATTCTGGAGCCGCCGCATGCCGATGGCGGCGGCTCTTCGGCATGACCATCGAAGACGACCCGTATCGCCGTCTTCGATGAGGATTTCTGCGGCCATCCGTCATGGATCCGCCGATACGATTCCAGCCAAATATGTGATGCCGCAAAACACCCCGACCGCCACTTCCCCGTCGACCGGCGCACTGCATTGGGGACGGATTCTCTCCCGCTATCGCGAGCCCAGCCACACCCGCAGCATCTTCGAGATCATCGTCACGCTGCTGCCATTCGCCGGGCTCTGGGCCATTGCCTGGACAGCCGTGCATTTCGGTTATTGGGAGTTGTCCCTCCTGATCTGGGTGCTGGCCGCCGGGTTTCTGGTGCGGCTGTTCTTGATCCAGCACGATTGCGGCCACGGCGCCTTCTTCCGCAACCGTCGCATGAACGACTGGGTCGGCCGGGCGATCGGGGTGCTGACGCTGACGCCATACGACGCCTGGCGCAGCGCCCACGCAATCCACCACGCCAGCTCCGGCAATCTGGAGCGCCGCGGCATCGGCGACATCGATACCCTGACGGTGCGCGAGTATCGAGAGCGCTCGTTCTGGGGCCGGCTTCGCTATCGTCTCTATCGGCACCCGTTCGTCATGTTCGTGATCGGCCCGGCCTACATGTTCATCCTGCGCCACCGGGTGCCCATGGGCATGGTCCGTGGGCGCATGCGGGGCTGGATCAGCCCGATGGTGACGAACCTGGCGACGGCGGGTGTCGTTGCGGCCCTGATCTGGCTGGTCGGGCTGGGTCCTTTCCTGCTGGTGCAGTTGCCGATCACGCTGCTGGCCGGCTCGATCGGCGTGTGGCTGTTCTATGTGCAGCACCAGTTCGAACGGACGCTTTGGGCGCATGACGGCTCCTGGAGCCTGCACGAGGCGGCATTGCACGGCAGCTCGCACTACGAGCTGCCGGCGGTTCTGCGCTGGTTCACGGCGAATATCGGTGTCCACCATGTCCATCATCTGTGCAGCCGCATCCCGTTCTACCGGCTGCCGCGAGTGCTTCGTGACCATCCCGATCTGCGCGGCATAAGCCGGATCACGCTGTTTCAGAGCCTGTCCTGCGTGCGCCTGGCCCTGTGGGACGAGACCCAGCGTCGGCTGGTCTCGTTCCGTGACGCCCGGGCGTCGATCAAGGGTGAACAGCAAACCTTGCACGCCCCCGACAGCTGAGCCTCCACAGACCTCTGAATACCCGAGATCCAGGGGCCCGCCGCCGCACGAGGGTCGGTTTGCCTCAGGGCAATACGATCCGCTGCGTGTTCCAATCGGACTCGTCCAGATCGACCTGAATGCTCCCGCTGCGCAATTCGCCCGAGCGCAGCCGCCCCTGCCACTGGTAAAGGCCCGACACCATCAGTTGCTCGGGCGCCGCATCCCACCACGGGCACAGGGACGGGTCCCACGGATCGGCAAAGAGATCTTCACAAACGGAGAAATAGAAGTCCGGAATGACGCTAATGGCATGAAGTTTGTGCGCGGATTCGATCGACACTCTCGATGGGATTTCTGATCCGCACCCTTCCGAGAAATCGAGGACCATAAGGATCGCATCCGTCCGCCCATCGGCGAAATACCGGTATAGGCGCGTATTCAGGGCTCTCAACGCGTGACCGTCTTCGCCATCGCGCAGCGCATTCATGGCCTCAAGCGAAACGTCCACTCCGAGACCGGTGCCGTCCAAGGCCAGCGTTACTCGAATGCGATCGATATCCCCATAGTCGAAACCAAGGTCGTCCCGCTCGGCGATTCCATACCGGCTGAGCAGCGGGCCGCACGCCTCCAGTTCCAGAACGCCGACAGGTTGATCGGGCGGCAGACTCGCAGCCTCCGGCGGCAGCTGCCTCAACAGGTGTTCCCGCCACCAGTCGGCACCGTCTGGCAACAGCCCGCCGAATTGTCGGCGCGCGAAACTGCGCAGCCCCGGCATATCGTCATTCGCGATCACCATCTCGAGGCGCTCGAACAGCGCGCGATCCAGTGCCGCATCGGCGGCCGCGGCCATCGGAAAGAGCACGGCTCCAATGACCGTGGGCAGAGCCAGGAGCTGCAGCGGCCGCCTGCACCCGGCCTTTCCAAGTCTTTCTGGGACGGGCGTCGGCGACCGCCAGGAAGCGAGCAAAGGAATGAACTGGGACTCTGAAAAGGGACCATGACCTGCGAACCGGGCTGTTCCGTCGAATGACATTCACGGTCCAGTCTACCGGCACCCGTGCAGCCGCGGTTAATCGATACTGCCCGGCCGGCCAATTGCCGGCGAACCGGCCTGCGGTTCACCGGCGCTCCTCAGAATTGGCGCCGTGATCGGTCAGGCAATGGGCGTGGCTGTGGTCGGCCAGGACCTCGATGACATGACACTCCGCGATGCTGCCGCCGCGGCACTGCTCGATCATCCGCTCCAACTCGGCCTTCAAGGCGGTCAGGCGGGCCAGGCGGCGTTCCACCGCCACCAGATGGTCGCGGGCGATGGCGTCGGCGGCGGCGCAGGACCGGTCGGCATCGTCGGACAGGCTCAGCAGCTCGCGCACCGCCTCAAGCGGAAAGCCCAGCTCGCGCGCATGGCGGATGAAGGCCAGGCGCTGGACGTGGCGGGGAGTGTAGCGCCGCTGGTTGCCCTCGGTGCGGGCCGGCTCCGGCATCAGCCCGATCTGCTCGTAATAGCGGATCGTCTGGACCTTGCAGCCACCCTCGCGGGCCAGCCGGCCGATGGTCAGATCTTCGGACACGATGAAAAAACCTCCTTGAACCTAAAGTTACTAGAGACTGTAGATATAGACTAAGTGAGCGCGGCCACGGGCCGCGACAAGGAGAAATCGGCGATGGCCGGATGCTGCGGCAGCGACGTGCAGTTCGACGGGGTCTCGAAGACCTATCGCCGCGTGCTGTGGGCGGTGATCGCGATCAACGCCACCATGTTCGCGGTCGAGCTGTCCGCCGGATTCGCCGCCGGATCGATGGCGCTGAAGGCCGATTCCCTGGACTTCCTGGGCGATACCGCGACCTATGCGATCAGCCTGGCGGTGATCGGCATGCCGCTGCGCCGGCGGGCGCTCGCCGCCCTGTTCAAGGGTCTCAGCCTGGCGGCCATGGGGCTGTGGGTGGCCGGCGCCACGGCCTATGAGGTCTTCGTGCTGGGCCTGCCGGCCGCCGGGCTGATGGGCGGCATCGGCGTGTTGGCCTTCGCCGCGAATGTGGCCAGCGTTCTTCTGCTCCTGAAGTATCGCAACGGCGACGCCAATGTGCGCTCGGTCTGGCTGTGCAGCCGCAATGACGCGATCGGCAATCTGGCCGTGGTGCTGGCGGCCAGCGGAGTCTGGGCGACCCAGACCGGCTGGCCCGACCTGATCGTCGCCGGCATCATGTCCTGCCTGTTCCTGTGGTCCGCGGCCCAGATCATCCGCCAGGCGCTCGGCGAACTGACCACGGCGCACGCCCACCAGCCGGCGGAGTGACCGCGCCCTTTGCGGCTTCGGTCCCGCCGGTGCCGGCTAAGTGAGGGGCATGTCCCGTGGCCGCCCCGATGATCTCCCGCACCGACCTGGAAGCCCTTGATGCCGCCGACCCGGTGGCCGGGTTCCGCGACCGCTTCGCCCTACCCGACGGAGTGATCTACCTGGACGGCAATTCCCTGGGCGCCCTGCCCGAAGGCCACCGCCGGTCCGCGTTGAACAGGTGATGCGCGAGGAATGGGGCGGCGAGTTGATCCGTGGCTGGCTGTCGCGCGGCTGGATGGAGGCGCCGCACGCGGTCGGGGCCAAGATCGCCCGGCTGATCGGCGCCGAGGCCGGACGAGGTGCTGGTCGCCGATACCACGGCGATCAACCTCTTCAAGCTTCTGGCGGCGGCGCTGGACCTCGTCCCCGGCCGCACGACAGTGTTGTCGGACCGGCAGAATTTCCCGACCGATCTGTACATGGCCCAGGGCCTGTCCGGGCTGATCGGCGAGCGCTGCCGGCTGCGCTTGGAGGACCAGGAAGACATCGCGAGTGCCATCGACGACGACACCGCGGTCGTCATGCTGACCGAGGTCGACTACCGCACCGGGCGGCGTCACGACATGGCGCGGATCACCGATCTGGCCCATGACAAGGGCGCGCTGGTGATCTGGGATCTGGCGCACAGCGCCGGCGCGATCCCGGTCGATCTCGACCGGCCGCTCGGCCTGGATGGCGGCCGTGCAGCGGGGAACGGAGCCGACTTCGCGATCGGCTGCGGCTACAAGTATCTCAATGGCGGCCCCGGTGCGCCGGCCTTCCTGTATGTCGCCAGACGCTGGCAGGACAAGGTGCGCCCGGTCCTGTCGGGCTGGCTTGGGCATGCCGAACCCTTCGCCTTCGAACTCGACTACCGGCCGGCGCCCGATATCCGCCGGATGATCTGCAGCACGCCGCTCGGTGCTGGCCGTGGCGGCGCTGGAATGCGGCGTCGATCTGCTGCTGGAGGCGTCGGCGGAAGACCGGCACGCCAAATCCGCCGCCCTGGGCGATGTGTTCATCGCCCTGGTCGAGCAGCAATGCGGTGCGTACGGCTTCGATCTGGCCGCACCGCGCGACCCGGCGCGGCGCGGCAGCCAGGTCTCCTTCGCCCATCCGGAGAGCTACGCCATCATGCAGGCGCTGATCGCCCGGGGCGTGATCGGCGATTTTCGCGCCCCGGACCTGATCCGCTTCGGGTTCGCGCCGCTCTACAATGGCTATGCCGACATCTGGGACGCGGTGGCCGTGCTGCGCGAGATCATGGAGACCGCCGCCTGGGACCGGCCCGAGTTCAAGACCCGTGCGGCGGTGACGTGACCCGCCGCATCCGTCATTCGCCGAGCGACCGCAGCATCAGCAAAGGCAGGATCAGCGAGGCGATCAGCAGGCCGAGATTGGCTGCCAGCGCGAAGCCGAACTTCCAGGGCGTTTCGCTGCGCTCGTAGACGACCTTGCGCGCCTTGAGGATGGTGCCGCGCCAATAGATGCCGGTGCGGCCGTGCCATAAGCCGAACCACACCTCGCGCGCCAGCACGAAGACGAAGACCACATAGCCGATCAGCAGGACCGCGTAGAAAGGCCAATGGCTCGCCTCCATGCTACGCCGCCGGTTCCCAGATCAGCCCGGGCCCGGCATAGGTCGGCCGGTGGCCACTCTCGGCGACGGCGCCGGCCAGCTTGCCAGGGTCCAACGGACCGCCATGGCCGGCCGTCAGCTCGTCGGCATGGATGCCGCCGGCGACCAGCACGCTGTCGATGCCGACCGCGTTGGCGCCGGCGATGTCGGTGCGGAGACTGTCGCCGACCGCCAGGATGCGGGCCCGGTCGACCGCCGGCATCAGCGCGAAGCATCGTTGGTAGACCGACGGGTACGGCTTGCCGTGATAGGTCACCAGGCCGCCCAGTTCCTCGTAGCGCCCGGCCAGCGCGCCGGCGCAGATCGACGGCGTGTCGCCGACCATGACCATGAGATCCGGGTTGGCGCAGACCATCGGCAGGTCGAGCGCCCGTGACTCCGCCAGCAGATCGGCATAGTCCTCGACCGTATCCGCGGCGTCGAGAATGCCCGTGTTGAGCACGAAATCCGCGTCCTGCGGCCGGCCGACGATCTCGAAATCCAGCCCCTCATAGACGCTGGCATGGTGCGGCGGCCCGATATGCAGACAGAACCGCCCGAGCGATCGGTGGAATTCGTCGTGCGGGACCGCCAGCGCGTCGTGGGTCACCTCGCCGGAACTCATCAGATGATCGTACAGGCCGCGGGGCACGCCGATGTCTTCCAGCCGGCCGATCACGGCGTCGATCCGAAACGGCGCGTTGGACAGAAGGCAGGTAGTCTTGCCCTCGGCGCGCAGCTTTTCCAGACAGTCGATCACCCCCGGCAGTGGCCGCTGACCGTTATGGACCACGCCCCATAGATCGAGGATGAGGCCATCGTAGCGCTCGGCGATGGCGCCGATTCCGGGCAGGATCGGGATTTCGGAGGACATGCAGGGGGACCCTTGATGCGGAGCCCGCGTCTTTACCACCATGACTCGGTCGAACCAAGTCGGATCGGCCCGGACGCGCCATCGCATATTCTGTTGATACGGTACCGGACCGCGTGGGCGGTCAATGACTTAGCTGGTGCGCGGCTCGCCGAACAGCAGGCCCTGGCCGAAATCGACCGGCAGGTCGAGGAGTTCGACCAGTTGCGGTTCCGTCTCGATCCGGTCGACGATCAGGTCGATGGCGCTTTCGTCGAGGCGCTGCTTGATCGCCAGCAGCCCGGCCGCCGACTCCGTATCCCGGGTCTCCGAGATCAGAGTGGCGGCGTCGATCTTCACGAACCGGACAAAGCGCCGCTCCAACTCGGCGACGTCCAGTGAGGCGAGATTTCCCGTCCTGTCGACCGAGAAGCGGAATCCAAGCGACGCCAGCTGTTCCAGCGGCGGCCACAGCGTCTCGCCGGCCTCGCGAAAATCCGTCGCCCCGATCTCGAACACCAGCCGTGAGCCGAGGTCGGGCGCACCGGCCACGAACTCGACGAACTGCGTCATGAAACCATCGTCCCGCAGGGTATCGACCGAGACATTGGCGAAGAAGCCGACCAGCCGATGCCGCCTTACCGCGTCGCGGACCAGTTGCACGCAGCGGAACAGCAGCACGTTGTCGATGGCCGTGACCAGGCCCAGCCGTTCGGCCAATTCGATGAAGCGGCCCGCCGGGATATGCGCCCCGTCATCGGTGCGGATCCGGCACAGCGCCTCGTAGTACCGGGTCTTGCGCTGCGGCAGGCTGACGATCGGCTGCAGCGCCATGTCGACGCGGTCGCGGCGGACGGCATCTTCCAGCAGCAGCGCCAGTTCGTCCTCCGACAGGGCATCGACCGCCGCGTCGCCGGCCATGGACCGATCCAGCACCAACGGCCCGTCCGCGTGGGGCCGGCCGGCGCGACGTCCGGTGAGCCGCGACACCAGGTTCTGCAGCACCCGGACCTCGTCCTGCACCCGATCGATGGCCGCCGGGCTCGCCGGGCCGCTTTGCAGATGGCGCTGGATCGCCTGCATCTCCTCGCGCGCGGCCGACAGCTCGCCCATCACCTCGTCGCGGACATCGGCCAGCCGGCCCAGTTCGATGCGCAGATCCCGCTCCAGCACCTGCCGCGAATAGGCCTCGTGCAGCACCGCCCCGAAGATCAGAATGAGCGCGCCGATCCCGATCGCATTCCATTTGCCGATGGACGGAATGCTGTAGGGAAGGGTCAGCGCGACCGCGATCGCGATCACCCCATAGGTCAGGGCAAGGATCAAATGACGCGACAGCGACATGGGCACGGCCAGGGGTAAGAGCAATGGCCGGCAAGGGGCCAATGCCCCGGATCGTTGCTCGCAATCCTTGTCTTTTGGTTAATTCTTTCTTGCCATCAGGTCAGGCGAGATCGGCGCCCACCGCCTGGGCGACCGATTCGTATCCGTCGGCCCGCAACAATCCCGCCAGGTCGCGCTTGATCGCCGCGACCAGACCCGGCCCCTGATAGACCAGCGCCGTGTAGAGCTGCACCAGCGACGCGCCGGCGCGGATCTTGGCATAGGCATCGGCGGCGCCGGCCACCCCGCCGACGCCGATGATCGGCAGCCGACGGCCGGTCCGCTCCGCCATCCCGCGCAGCAGCGCGGTCGATGGCGCCATCAGCGGCCCGCCGCTGAGGCCGCCGGCTTCGGCCGCGAGGGCCGGCGGCAGCCCCTCGGGACGGGCGATCGTCGTGTTCGACACCACCAGCCCGTCGATCCCGCTCCGCAGGGCGACATCGGCGATGTCGTCACACTCGCCCGGGGTCAGATCGGGTGCGATCTTGACCAGGACCGGCGTTGCGTGACCGGTCGCGGCCCGCGCCATGAGGATGCCGTCCAGGAGCTGCGCCAGTGCGTCACGGCCTTGCAGCGCCCTGAGCCCAGGCGTGTTCGGCGACGATATGTTGACCACCAGGAAATCCGCCAATCCGGCAAAACCCGTGACCAGCACCCGATAGTCGGCCTCGGCGTCGACGCTGTCCTTGTTGCGGCCGAGATTGACGCCGACCGGCCCCAGGCGCGGTTGCCGGCCGAGATTGGCCGCCACCACGGACATGCCAGCGCTGTTGAGGCCAAGGCGGTTGATCAGCGCGCCCTGTCCCGGCAGGCGGAACACCCGCGGCCGTGGATTGCCGGATTGCGGGTTTGGGGTCACGCCGCCGATCTCGATGAAGCCGAACCCAAGCCGCAGCAGAGGTCCGACCGCCACCGCATCCTTGTCAAACCCGGCCGCCAGCCCGATCGGGTTGGCGAAGTCGCGACCCCACAGGCTGGTGCGCAGGATCGGCTCGTCCGCCCCATGCTGTCGCGGCGCCAACCCGGCCCTGAGCCCCAACAAGGTAAGCTGGTGCGCGGCCTCTGGCGGCAGGGCGTGCAGCAGCGGCCGAACGATCGGGAATGGATTTGTCAATACTGACACGGGCGACTCGCGAGCCTGCGGCAATCCAACGCCCGGCCCTGCCCGGAGTATTTCGGCCGGACCGAATGGCGCGGCGACGCTAGCAGTCTGTGATGTCGCTGTCACAGGCGGAATTCATCCTGGGACCGGAGCTTTGTTCTGACTCCCGAATCGCATTTTGCAATTCCGTCGCAAGATAGATTCGCAAATTGCCAATAAACTTGCCCAGTATTGGTAAATTTTCATTAACCCTAACAAAATGTTACCTGTATAACTCAAATATATAACCGCTGATTTTCAACAAATATTTCCTGAATTTTTAGGTAAATTGATCGGCTTTCGTCTCACAATTCATGTTTGGCATCGATTTTGCCTCTGTAACGCCCAGACCAGGAGTTACGGATAGTGAGTGACGAGAAAATGGATATTGCAGCACCTCCTCGTCCCGGATCCGCCGACACCATGACTCTGTCTCTGGACGGCCGTCCCGCCGATGCCGAGACGGGATCCGTGTCGGTGCCGGTCAAGCCGACGGCGACCATGCTGGCCGCCGGCGCCCGTGCGGCCGGAGTTTCGGTCGAGGTCGCGTGGCAGATCTATCGTGCGATGGTGCTGCACAAAGACTAACCGCCGCATTCGCAGCCGGTTCCGCACACTGGCTGCCTACCCCCCGAATGTCCGATGCGAATACGTTCCTAGCGACGGACGTAGCCAAATTATGTGAACATGTTCCTATGTTGAGACATGGTGACGTTTGGCACGCGATCGATCTGCTTGCGAAGCGCTATGGGCTGTCCGCATCCGGACTGGCGCGTCGCTCCGGACTCGACCCGACCACATTCAATCCCAGCAAGCGAACCACGCCGCAGGGCAAGCTGCGCTGGCCGTCAACCGAAAGCCTCTCCAAGATCCTGTCCGCGACCGGCAGCAACATGGCGGAGTTCGTCAGCCTGCTGGCGGAACCGGGCGAGGCGGCGCCGCGCATCCCGATCATCGGCTACGCCCAGGCCGGGTCCGAGGGCTTCTTCGACGATGCCGGCTATCCGGCCGGGACCGGCTGGGACGAAGTCCTGTTCCCGGAGGTCGGCGACCCCCACGCCTATGCCCTTGAGATCAGCGGCGACAGCATGGAGCCGGTCTATCGCGACGGCGACCGTATCATCATATCGCCATCGGCCAGCGTCCGTCGCGGCGACCGGGTCGTGGTGCGGACCGCCGGCGGCGAGGTGATGGCCAAGGAGCTCACCCGGCAGAGCGCCAACAAGATCGAACTGGGCTCGTTCAACCCCGCACATCCGACGCGAACGCTGAAACGCGCCGAAGTGATGTGGATCGCGCGGATCATCTGGGCCAGCCAATAGCCGCCGGCAAGGCATTCGTGGCCGCTGGCACCGCCCTCCTGCTCAGGCTATTGTTCCGGCAGGATTCGAACCAGGGAGCAGGGGATGGCGCCGCAGACGTTCTTCAACGGTGAATGGCTCGAGGGCAACCCCGGCATTCTGGGACCGATGAGCCATGCCGTCTGGCTGGGGTCCTGCGTCTTCGACGGCGCCCGCGCGTTCGAGGGGGTGAGCCCGGACCTCGACATGCATTGTCAGCGGGTGGTCAATTCGGCCCATGTCATGGGCCTGAACCCGTCCCATGACGGTGAGGCGATCGAGGGTCTGGCGCGCGACGGCATCGCACGCTTTCCCGCCGGAACCGCGCTCTATATCCGGCCCATGTTCTGGGCCGAGAGCGGGTTCGTGACGCCCGATCCGGATACCACCCGGTTCTCGATCTCGGTCTACGAGGCGGCGTTGCCCGAGCCAAGCGGCGCCTCGGCCCTGATATCGTCGCGGCGCCGGCCAACACCCGAGACTGCGCCCACCGAGGCCAAGGCCGCCTGCTTGTATCCGCAATCCGGGTTGGCCCTGCGCGAGGCGATGGATCGCGGCTACCAGAACGCTGTCGTGCTGGACCAGATGGGCAATGTCGCCGAGTTCGCCACTGCAAACCTGTTCTTTGCCCGAGACGGCGTGGTCTTCACCCCGGCGCCCAATGGCTGCTTCCTGGACGGCATCACCCGACGCCGGATCATCGGCCTGCTGCGCGAGGACGGCCATGAGGTTCGGGAGACGCGGGTCACCGTCGCCGATCTGATGGCGGCCGACGAGGTCTTCTCAAGCGGCAATCACGGCAAGGTCCTGCCCTTCACCCGGATCCAGAACCGCGACCTGCAACCGGGGCCGGTCTATAACCGCGCCCGCGAACTGTACTGGGACTACGCCCATTCGCGCTGATGCCGCGCCAATCGCCATGACTGCCGGCCAAATGGTCGTCCGTGATGCCCGCAACGAGGATGAAGACGGGCTCATCGCGCTGATCGGCGGCTGCTTCGCCGAGTATCCGGGCTGCGTGCTGGACGTGGATGGCGAAATCCCGGAGCTGCGCGCCGTAGCCTCGCACTATCGGGACCGCGGCGGGCGGTTCTGGGTTGCCGAGAACGCCGGCCGCGTCGTCGGGTGCATCGGCGCCGCGCCGATCGCGGCCAGGCCCGGACGGGCTGGCGGCATGGAGCTGCTCAAGCTCTATGTCGACCGCGAGGCCCGCGGCTGCGGCCTCGGAGGGCGGCTGGTCCGCTTGGTCGATGAGGAGGCGGCGCTGCGCCAAGCCGGATTCGTCGAGTTGTGGACCGACACCCGGTTCGAAGATGCCCATCGCCTTTATGAGCGGCTGGGCTTTCGGCGACTGCCGGAACTTCGTGACCTGTGCGACCGGTCGAACAGCGTCGAATACCACTACATCAAGCATCTGACCGGGACATGATCACCGCCAAGCCGCCATCCAAATCGTCACGCAACCTCGCCGCGCTGCTGGCCCATCACCGGATCGACCTGGTGCTGGATGTCGGCGCCAATACCGGCCAATACGCCGATCGCCTGCGTCGCGTCGGCTATGACGGCCGGATCGTGTCTTTCGAACCGCAATCGTCGGCCCATGCGACAGTGGTCGAGGCCGCCGCGAACGATCCCGCCTGGACGGTGGCGCCCCGCATGGCGCTCGGCGATACCGATACGCCGCTGACGCTCAACCTGTCGGCACAATCCGATATGAGTTCGGCGCTCGCTATGACCGAGGAGATGACCGGACTGTTGCAGAGCGCCGCCTATACCGGCACCGAAACCGTGCCGCAGGCACGCCTGGACGCGGTGTTCGACGACTATGTCGGCGACGGCGACAGGGTGCTGCTGAAATCCGATACCCAGGGCTATGACCGCCAGGTGCTGGATGGCGCGGCCGGCGTGCTGGACCGGATCCAGGCCATGCAGTTCGAACTGGCAATCGTCCCGGTCTATGTCGGCGAGCCGTCCTATCAGGACATGATCGACCATCTCGACGGGCTCGGCTTCACCCCTGCCCTGTTCATCCCCGGATACTTCAACCGCCGCACCGCCCGGCTGATCGCCATGGACGGGGTGTTCGTGAGGCGCACGACATGACCGTATCGGCAGCCACCCGGGCCGGCCTGGTCGTCATCGTCGTGCTGGCGCTCACTGCCGCGTTCGCCGCCTACAATCTGGTCCGCGCCCCGGCGCCGGAAACCGGCCCCGAGCGACCCATCGTCAGAGCGGCGGCCAACAGCTTCGTCGACCGGTGGACCGGCGATCTGGAGGGCATGGTGGCGCGCGGGCAGATCCGCGCGCTGGTGCCCTACAGCCGGACCTTCTACTTCCTCGACCGCGGCACCCAGCGGGGGTTCACCTACGAGCTGCTGAAGGCGTTCGAGGAGCGGGTCAGCGATGATCTGGGCCTCGGCGAACTCGATATCGAGGTTGTCGTCATCCCGGTCAGCCGCGACCGGCTGATCCCCGGCCTGCTGGAAGGGCTGGGCGACATCGCCGCCGGCAACCTGACGATCACCCCCGAGCGCGCCGCGCTGGTCGACTTCTCGCGCCCATTGCTGACCGGTGTCAGCGAGATCGTCGTCACCGGGCCGTCGGGACCCCAGATCGAGAGCCTGGACGATCTGTCCGGCGCCCGGGTCCATGTGCGCCAATCCTCCAGCTATTACACCAGCCTGCTCAGGCTCGGCGAAGACCTCGACGCGGCCGGTCGGCCGGAGGTCGAACTGGTGCTCGCCGACGAATACCTGGAAGATGAAGATCTGCTGGAGCTGGTCGATGCCGGCCTGCTGCCGATGATCGTCATGGACAATCACAAGGCCGAATTCTGGGCCCAGTTCTTTCCCAACATCCGACTGCACCCCGAGATCGCGGTCAACAACGGCGGCGAGATCGCCTGGGCCATGCGCCCCGACAGCCCTCAACTGGAGGCCGCGGTGAATGCCTTCATCGGCGACAACCGCAAGGGCAGCCTGCTCGGCAACATCCTCTTCAACCGGTATCTGGGCGATACGCGCTTCACGGACGGCCCGGTGGCACTCGGCGATCTGGCGTCGAACGACGAGACGATCGCCGCCATTCACCGTCACGCCGCCGCCTACGATATCGACTGGCCGCTGGTCGCCGCGGTCGGCTACCAGGAATCCCGCCTCGACCAGGGCCAGCGCAGCGATGCCGGCGCAATCGGCGTCATGCAGGTTCTGCAGAGCACCGCCAGCGATCCGAATGTCGGCGTGTCCGAGATCGATACCCTGGACGGCAACGTTCATGCCGGGGTGAAATACCTGCGCTTCGTCCATGACCGCTATTTCGTATCGGAGGACGTCGCCCCGCTCGACCGCTGGCTGTTCACATTCGCCGCCTACAATGCCGGGCCGGCGCGGGTCGCAGGCCTGCGCGAGGCCGCGACGGGGCGGGATCTGGATCCGAACCGCTGGTTCGGCCATGTGGAACTGGTCGCCGCCGACCAGATCGGGCGCGAGACCATCGAATATGTCCGCAACGTCTACAAGTTCTATATCGCCTACGGGCTGATCGAGGAAAGCCTTGCGATCAAAGGGGACGCGCTCGACGAACTGCGCACCGAGATCGAGGATTCACGTTGAGCATGACCAACCGGGATGTTGGCGGCGACGGCCGGACGGTGCGATCGCGATGACAGGAAGAGGACGGATCGTGACATGACGAATTCCTCCGGGCGGCCCCTGGGCACCATCATGTGGCACGACTTGATGACGACCGATGTCGATTCGGCGCGACGCTTCTATACGGCACTGCTCGGCTGGACCATCGACGAGAGCGGCCTGGTCCATGCCGGCGAGCCGCACATCGCCCGGATCCAGGCGGCCCGCCCCGGCGAGTCCTCGCGATGGATTCCCTATCTCGAGGTCGACAACCCGGATGCCATGGCGGAGCAGGCCGCGGCGGCCGGCGCGACGATCACCGTGCCGGGCACCGACATCCCGGGGGTCGGTCGCTTCGCCGAGCTGGAAGACCCGGAGGGCGCGGCTTTCCGACTTTGGCGCGCGCGGCCCGAACCGACCGTGCCGCCGGCCCCCGGCCGGGTCTGGTGGAACCAGCTGATCGCCCGCGACCCGGCCGCGGCACGGAACTTCTATGCCGCCGCGATCGGCTGGACGCCGCTCGACCAGACCAGCGCGGAGACCGGCCCCTATACCATCTTCCTGGAGGGCGAGGCCGCCGTGGCCGGCATCTACCCGGTGCCGATCCCCGACGGGGCCAACGCCCGGCCCCATTGGCAACCCTTCTTCTGGGTCGATGACTGCCGGGCCGCCGTCGCCAGGGCGATCGAACTCGGCGGTGTCCAGTATCAGCAACCAACCTTTGCGGCCGGGGTCGGAACGCTGGCCGTGATCGGCGATCCGGACGGCGCTGATTTCCTGCTGATCACCCCTGAGGGGCCGCCCGGCTGAGGACCGGCGGTCCGGTCACGCGCCCTTCGGAGCGGACCGCCGACGTCCGCACGCGCCCGGCCAAGTGGTGCCGGCCGAATAATCCTCGCGATTGACGTTAGGCATTTTTCAACGCCGACCGGTCAATTCTCCGGACGATCGTTGGGAGCGGGCCGTTGATCGAAATACGGGATCTGATCTTCAACTACGACGACAAGCGGGCGCTGGATCGCGTCAGCTGTTCCATCGACAAGGGCAGCGTGACCGCCCTCGTGGGGCCGAACGGCGCGGGCAAGACGACGCTGATCCGCTGCATCGTCGGATTGTACGAGCCGCTGGACGGCTCGGTCCTGTTCGAGGGTCAGGACGTCTTCCGCAATTCCCACTCCGCCCACCGGCGCATGGGCTACCTGACCGATTTCTTCGGTGTCTATGAGACGCTCACCGTCAAACGGTGCCTGACTTTCGCCGCCAGCGCGCACGGTGTGCAAGAGTCCTCGGTGGCCAACGCTGTCGAACACGCGGCCGAGCGGCTGGACATCGCGTCCTATCTGGACACCAAGGCCGGCGACCTTTCGCGCGGCCTGCGCCAGCGTTTGGCCATCGCCCAGACCATCATCCACGATCCTGCCTTCATGGTGCTCGACGAGCCCGCCTCCGGGCTCGATCCGGAGGCACGCAAGGAGCTGTCGCAGCTTCTGCTGGCGCTCAGGGATGGCGGAATGACCATCCTGGTGTCGTCGCATATCCTGGCCGAACTCGAGGATTACAGCACCGCCATGCTGGTCATGCGCGACGGCCGGATCGTCGAACAAGCGTCGCTTCACGACCGGCAGAGTCCGGACAGCCGCCGCTTTCGCGTCGATCTGGCAACACCGGACCACGGGCTGGCCGCCAAACTGGATGAGATCGATGGCGTGTCCGATGTCGTTGTCGAAGACTTGGCCGCAACATTCGAATTCTCCGGCGACGCCCGGGCCCAACAGCAATTGCTCCGAAGCCTGATCGAGATCGATGTCCCGGTCCGCGGATTCGGCGAATACACGGTCCAGCTCCAGGACGCCTATTTCGCCGCCATGCAGCATGATCGGAAGACCGGAACATGACACGTAATCCGGAATTCGTTCGCAATCTGTGGCTCGTTCACAACCCGGTCTGGCTGGTCCTCCTGCCATTGCTTCTGGGCGGCGCCTTCCTGGGGATCCATGTCCTGGATACGATCGGCCGGCCACAATCGATCGGCGCCCATCCGCAATGGGAAGTTTACGCGTTCGCTGTGTTCGGCTTCGTCACCATCCTGTTCGGGTCCGGTCGCGGTACGCTATCGATCGCGACCGAAATGAAGGAGCATACCTGGGACGGGCAACGGATGTCGGCGATCCCACCCTGGTCGATGGCCTGGGGAAAGCTGTTCGGAAGCAGCGCCTTGGCCTGGTATGGCGGCTTCGTCTGCATCGTGCTCTACGCCTTCATGGCGCACTCGCAGTCGCTGCCCGACGCACACATCATCAAGACCGTCATCATCTGGATCCTCGCAGGCGTCATTGCCCAATCCTCTTCCATGATTTCCTATCTGGTCGGGCTGTCGAAAGCGCCTACGGCCAATCGTGAGAACGGGTGGTCGATAGCAACGATCGTCTCAAGTTCGTCCGGCTACCTGGCCATACCGGTGCTATGGATACTGCTCCCACCGAGCTATGGCATTACCTGGTACGGCGCATGGATCGGCGCCCTGGATCTGCTGATCCTCACTGCCGTAGCCTATGCTGCGTGGGCGCTGACCGGCCTGTATTTCATGATGCGCCGTGAGTTTCAGTACACCAACAGCCCCCTGTCTTGGCTGGGCTTTGCCGTTTTCACCATTGTGTACGTTGCGGGCTTCGACCGGGGATATGGCGATCCCCTGCCCCTCTTGATCGACGATCTTCGGACGCCCGGCGGGATGCTGCCGCTCTTTGTCGGTGTCCTCCTGTTCTACTCGATCGCCCTGGCGGAACCCGTGACCTGGCAAACGTTTCGTGGGATCGGCCGCTCATTTGCAGGACGTGCGTGGAAAGAGGTCTTCGACCAGATGCCGCGATCCGTCGTCACCCTGGCGCTTCTGGCGGTCGTCGGTGGTTGCTTGATCATTGGCGGCAACGATTACTATTGGCCGGAATTCGCCGGCCAACGCATCACCGACGACGTGTTGATCGCCGCGCTTCTGTTCGCCGCCCGCGATATGGCCCTGATCCTGCTCCTGAACTCCATGCGCCCCTCGGACACCACCAGCCTCATGGCGTTCGGCTGTCTTTTGGTCCTTCATGGAATCCTGCCGATCACGGCCTTCTACCTGGCCGATCCGCTGTTACCAATGTTCTGGCCGATCCCCACCGGGACCGCATGGCTGACAATCAGTCCGGTTCTGTTGCAGGTAATGGCGATCTATGTCGTGCTCGGCCACCGAATACGCAGCATCCACCGGGAGGTGCTATAGCCGCCCGGTGCGGCCCCGATGGCAGATGCTGATCACCCTTTCCGCCTGAGCGTCGGGAAGGCGATGACGTCGCGGATCGAGGGCGAACCGGTCAGCAGCATGACCAGGCGGTCGATGCCGACCCCCATGCCGCCGGTCGGCGGCATGCCGTGTTCCAGCGCCGTGACGTAGTCGAGATCCATCATCTGCGCCTCGTCGTCGCCGGCCTCGCGCGCCGCGACCTGGGCCTGGAAGCGCTCATACTGATCCACGGGATCGGTCAGCTCGGAAAACGCGTTGGCGACCTCCCAGCCATTGATCAGGGTCTCGAAGCGCTCGGTCAGGCGCTCGTCCTGGCGATGCACCTTGGCCAGCGGCGAGATGTCGCGCGGGAAATCGGTCACATGCACCGGCTGGATCAACGTGTGCTCGACCTTGTGGCCATATACCTTCTCCATCGACTCGCCCCATTTCTCCGCGCCGGTGACCTCGCAGCCTTGGGACTCCGCCGCCTTGCGCGCGGCGTCCGCATCCAGGCCCATGAAGTCGATGCCGGTGACCTCTTCCACCAGATCGGCCATCCGCCGGCGCGGATAGGGACCTGCGAAATCGATCTCGTTGCCGTCATAGCTCAACTTGGTCGAGCCGCCGGCCACCTCCGCCAGCCGCGCCATCAGATCCTCGGCCAGCGCCATCATGTCGTGATAGTCGGCATAGGCCTGATACAGCTCCATCATGGTGAATTCGGGATTGTGCCGGGGCGACAGGCCTTCGTTGCGGAACGAGCGGTTGATCTCGAACACCCGTTCCGACAGACCGCCAACGATCAGCCGCTTCAAATAGAGCTCCGGCGCGATGCGCAGGTAAAGATCGGCATGCAGCGCGTTGTGATGGGTCACGAAGGGCTTGGCCGAAGCGCCGCCGAGGATCGGGTGCAGCATCGGCGTCTCGACCTCGAGGAACCCGCGCCCGGTCATGAAGGTCCGGATCTCGGCGATCACCCGGCTGCGGGCGCGCAGCACGTCGCGGCTATCCTCGTTCATGATCAGGTCGAGATAGCGCTGGCGGTAGCGCGCCTCGACATCGGTCAGGCCGTGGTATTTCTCCGGCAGCGGCAGCAGCGCCTTGGCCAGCACCGTCAGGCTGCGGGAATTGACCGACAGCTCGCCGCGCCTGGTCCGCCGCACCTGGCCCTCGACCCCCAGCATGTCTCCGATATCCAGCAGCTTGAGCTTGGCGCGCTCTTCCTCGGACAGGAAATCCTTGTGGCTGAAGATCTGGATCTTGCCGGTCACGTCATGCAGATCGATGAACATGCCGTTGTTGCGCATGGCCCGGATGCGTCCGGCGATCCGCACCGTATCCTCGGTCTGGGTGTCGTCCGGCAGCTCGGCATAGGCCTCGTGCAGCGCCGCTGCGGTGCTGTCCTTCTCGAAGGTGTACGGGTAGGGGTCGACACCGGCGTCGCGCAGCGCGGCCAGCTTCTCCAGCCTGGGCGCGCGCAGAGGATTGTCCTCCGGCAGGGGCAGGTCGCCGGACTCGGTTTCGGACGGCGGGTCGGCGCGATCGGTCATAGCGGTCAATTCGGCAGGCGGAACGGCGGCGCACTATAGGGCGGCACCGACCGATTTGAAATGGCCCACAGCCGGGCCTTGACCCATTGGCGGCGGGATGTCGGAATCCCCCTCCGAATGACAATTCGTGCCGGGGTCGAACCGGCCGGGACCGACTGGAGGCCGCCATGCTGAAACTGCCCGGATGGATCCGCGACCGCCGCGTCGCGGCGGCGGATGAAGTCACTTCGGTCGCCGGCATACCGATCTATGGCCGCGGCAGCATCGCCCGGCGGTCCGGGCCGCCCAGCACGGAGTCGGCCCGCTTCGATCGCGGATTCGCCAGTATTCGCGCCGTCGTGCTGCACCAGACGGCCGGGTCGACCTTCATGTCGGAACGCCAGGCCCTGCCGGCGGCCGAGCGCGACCAACAGCGCCGCAGCCGGCATCGCATCGACCGAATCACCGCGCATTTCGTGGTCCTGCAGACCGGCTCGGTGATCTATACCCATGATGTCCGCTACATCCTGAACGATGCCGGCGGACGCCACGGCATCGATATCGAGTTCTGCGGCCGATTCGCGAATAGCCGCTCACCCAGCGGCGACCGACTGACGCCCGAGGCGATCCGGTCCGGCCGGAATCTGCTGTGGTCGCTGAACTCCAACCTGCCGGCGCTCGACTACGTGCACCCGCACGGCCAGATCCAGGCGCCGGACAGCGAGGGCCGGCACAACAAGCTGAACAGCTGCCCGGGGCCGGATATCTGGGTCAATGTGGGCGAATGGGCGGTCCGCGAACTCGGCTTGACCGCCACTGTCAATCGCGGCCTGTACCGGCGCGACTGGACAGTCACCGACCGCCAGAACAACCCGGAATACGATCAGGGAATCTAGCGCTTTATCCGTTCACGCGGAATCGGCACCGGCCCGCTCCCCCGCGCGGATATAGTGGCGCCATGTCCTCAGCCGCTCCGACCGTGCGCATACCCGAGGCCGACGCGCTGGTGCTGGGCGCGAGCGGCGGCGTGCTGGTGAGCGCCGATGGCGAGATCGAGGAACTCGACGGGCCGGGGCTGCGGCGGCGCCTGGACGGCCCGCCGCTGCTGGTCTGCCACGCCCGCTCGATCGCCCGGCGGGAATCCCTGGACGCGTTCCGCGCCTACGATCTGCTGGAACTGTTCGCCTTCGTGCATCCGGCCCGATTCTGCGTGCCGACGCCGCGCGGGCTGTCGGAAACGCTCTCCTTGCCGATTCCGCACTCGCTTGAGGATGGCGCGATTGCCTTGCAGCGAGCGACGGCGCGACTGCTGGCCGATCTGACAGCACCGGGACGCGAGGAGGCGTCGGATGCCGCCGGCATCGCCTGGTCCATGGCGCGGGCCGGCTGGCTGTGGGGTCCGCTGGTGCTGGCGGCCCTGGGCAAGCCCTATGGCGCCACCGACGGCAATGGCGGCCGGGCGCTGCAGGTCTGGCACCGGCTGCCGGAATGGGAGCCCGACCCGCCGCCGGTGCCGCCCGGCCAGATCCCGGTGGAGCCGGCCGACGCCCGCGGACGCCTCGCGCAGCTGATCGGCGACGAGGCCGAGGAGCGGCCGCAGCAGGCCGACTATGCCAGCGCCGTCAGCGAGGCGTTCACCCCGCGCGCGCAGCCGGACGCTCCGAACACGGTCCTGGCCGAGGCCGGGACCGGGGTCGGCAAGACCCTGGGATATCTGGCGCCGGCCAGCCTGTGGGCCGAGCGCAACGGCGCGCCGGTGTGGATCTCGACCTTCACCCGCAATCTGCAGCACCAGATCGACCGGGAACTCGACCGGCTGCATCCGCGCCCCGACCGCAAGGCCGCCAGGGTGGTGCTGCGCAAGGGGCGGGAGAACTATCTCTGCCTATTGAACCTGGAGGAAGCCGCCCGCGCCCTGCCGACCCAGCCGCAATACGGCATTGCGCTGGGCCTGATGGCGAGATGGACGGCGGCGACCCGCGACGGCGATATGAGCGGCGGCGATTTCCCCGGATGGCTGGCCGATCTGGTCGGCCGCGGGCGCAGCCTTGGTTTGGCGGACCGGCGCGGCGAATGCGTCTATTCCGCCTGCCCCCATTACGGCCGCTGCTTCATCGAGCGCAGCGTGCGCCGCGCCCGCAAGGCCGACATCGTGGTGGCCAACCACGCCCTGGTCATGATCCAGGCGGCGCTGGGCGGGATGGACGACACCACCCTGCCGACCCGCTACGTCTTCGACGAGGGTCATCATCTGTTCGGCGCCGCCGATAGCGCCTTCGCCGGCCATCTGACCGGCCAGGAGACCGCCGAGCTGCGGCGCTGGCTGATCGGGGTGGAGAGCCGGCGGCGCAGCCGGGCGCGCGGGCTGAAGCGCCGGGTCGACGATCTGCTGGGCGAGGATGACGAGGCCAGGGCAGCCATCGACGAGGTCGAGCGCGCCGCCCGCGCCCTGCCCGGCGAAGGCTGGGCGGGGCGCATCGCCTCCGGGGATGCCGGCGGCGATACCGAGCGCTTCCTGGCCCTGGTCCGGGCTCAGACCTACGCCCGCGCCAGCGGCGTCGACGGCCCCTACGATCTGGAATGCGACGCGACGGAACCGATCGACGGGCTGGTCGAGGCCGCGTCGACCCTGGATGCCGCATTGCGACGACTACAGAAGCCGCTCAGGGTGATCGGCAAGGCGCTGCGCGCCCGGCTGGACGACGAGGCCGACCGGCTGGACAGCCAGACCCGGCTGCGCCAGGACGCCATGGCCCGCGCCCTGGAGCGGCGCGCCGGGGTGCAGATCCAGGCATGGCGCGACATGCTGGCGACCCTGGGCGGCCAGACACCCGACGCCTTCGTCGACTGGTTCGGGGTGGAACGCATGGGGTCGGACGGCGCCAGCCGCGATGTCGATGTCGGCCATTACCGGCACTGGGTCGACCCGACCCGGCCCTTTGCCGAGGCGATTGGCCATTACGCCCAGGGCATGGTGGTGACCTCGGCCACCCTGACCGACGGCACCGGCGAGCCCGAGGCCGACTGGCAGGCGGCGGAGGCCCTGACCGGCGCCGTCCACCTGCCCCGCCCGGCGACCCGGGCGGCGGTGCCCTCGCCCTTCGACTATGGCGGCCAGACCCGGGTCCTGGTGGTGCGCGACGTTCGCAAGGATGATTTCGATCAGGTGGCCGCCGCCTACCGGTCCCTGTTCGAGGCGGCCGGCGGCGGCGGGCTGGGCCTGTTCACGGCGATCAGCCGGCTGCGCGAGGTCCATCGGCGGATCGCGGTGCCCATGGAGCAGGCGGGCATTGCCCTGCATGCCCAGCATGTCGACGGGCTGGACGTGGCGACCCTGGTCGATATCTTCCGCGGCGAGCCGGATTCCTGCCTGCTGGGCACCGATGCGGTGCGCGACGGCATAGACGTGCCCGGCCGCAGCCTCAGGCTGATCGTGTTCGACCGGGTGCCGTGGCCGCGGCCGAACATTCTCCACCGGGCGCGGCGGGAGCATTTCGGCAAACGCCGGTACGACGACATGATCACCCGGCTGCGGCTGAAGCAGGCCTATGGCCGGCTGATCCGCCAGTCCGGCGACCATGGCGTGTTCGTCATGCTCGATCCGATGATGCCGACCCGGCTGACCGGCGCATTCCCCGATGGCGTCGAGGTGCAGCGTCTCGGCCTGGCCGAGGCGGTCGCGATCGTCGGCGACTTCCTGGCCTGAGGCCTCAAGACCAAGATGACGTGAGGTCGCCTCGACCTCGCGTCTGAATCTTGGTCTAACTTGTTGAATTAGAGAGGGATTCAGACATGAAGTCGATTCGACTTCATGTCATCCCGCTCGAGGGGCCGCCGAACCGCCCGTTACGACAGGCGGCTCGGTGCCGTCGACGCGCGCGGCAGCGCAAGGACGGCTCGCAGCACGCCGTCCCAGGAATTGTTGCGGCAATAGCGGACCGCGCCGTCATAGCCGACCGATCCGATCAGGCTGAGCGCCAGCCGGCGCTGATAGGCGTCGTCGGATTCCGGCGCATCGGGAAACACCACGGCGCCCGACTGGCAGGAGTTCGCGAGGGCAAGGCGCATCACGACACCTGTCCGACCAACGCCTCGGGCAGAGAGAACCAGCCATGGCCCTCGGCCATCAGGCAACTGGTGCCGTCCGGAGCGGTCAAGAGCAGGCTCCAGGTGGCGCCATCGGGGCTGCTGAACACCTCGAGCAGCCGCCCGCCGGACGCCAGGCCCTGTGCGACCGGCGCCTCCGTGTAGCGGGTGTCCAGCATCTCGACGATCTTCTCGCGCGGCATGCACACACCCTGGGCCGCGGCTTGGCCGGTCGACCCGACCGTTGCGACGGCGAATGCCGCCAGGGCCAGACCGGTGGCTGCCGCTGCCCTCGCCGATGAAAACCGGCTTGTTGTATCCATGTCGTCAAATCTCATGGCTACCTCCAACGCTTGTCGCGGCGGCCGTCCGAACCGTTCCGGGCGGATCCGCGGGTCTCAAGACCCGATGTTCGATGGTGGCCGAACATCCCGCGTTGATGACCCACTATCGCCATGCCTGTCACAAGCGAACATGACGGCTGTCACACATCACGAATTATTGCGTGCGAGTGACGATGAGTGATGCCGGTGTGCGATATCCTGGGTCCGTGCGGACCGCTGATTGTTGGAGTATGACGATGCTTGCAGCTCTGCGTCCGACCCTCGCGATTGCGGCCGTGCTGGTTCTGATGATGCTGCCGGCAACGTCACCGGCCCGGGCCGATCTGGCCGCCGGGATGTTCGCCTATGACCAGGGCGACTACGCCACCGCACTGGCGGAATGGACGCCGCTTGCCGAGGACGGCGATCCGACCGCCCAGGCCTTGCTGGGCCTGATGTATCGCGGCACCCCCGGCATCCAGGCGGACAATGCGGTGTCGGCCGACTGGTACCGTCGCGCCGCGGAACAGGGGCATCCTCACGCGCAATACAATCTGGGCCTGGCCTATCAGTCGGGCCGCGGCGTCGCGCGGGATGACGTCGCCGCCCATATGTGGCTGGACCTGGCCGCCCGCGGCATCCCCACCGGCCCGGACGGCAGCAATGCTGCGTCACAACGCCGCGACGCCCTGGCCATCCGGATGACCCCGGCCGAGGTGGCCGAGGCGACCCGCCAGGCCGAGAACTGGACGGCAGCAGAGAAATAGCCAGGTCGGTCGCTTTTCTGCTCCATGGGGTTTAAAGAGGAAATCGTCGCTCCCAATTGATCGCAATCGCGTTCGGCCGGAATGGCGGACGAGGCCCACCCCCAACCGACTTTCAGCCCATGAACGTGATCGTCTCGGCCACCTGGCCGTTGTTCCTCGGTATCGCGCTGATCATGCTGGCGAATGGGCTGCAGGGCACGCTGCTGGGCCTGCGCGCGTCGCTGGAGCAGTTTCCGACCGCGATCACCGGCTTCGTGATGTCGAGCTACTATGTCGGCTTCCTGCTGGGGTCGCGCCTGTCGACGCGGGTTGTCAGCAAAGTCGGCCATATCCGGACCTTCGCGGCGCTGGCCTCGCTGGCCTCGGTCTCGGTGCTGCTGCATTCGGTGTTCGTCGACCCCGCCTCCTGGGCGGCCATGCGGCTGCTGACCGGGTTCAGCTATGCCGGGCTCTACGTGGTGGCGGAAAGCTGGCTGAACGACCGCGCGACCAACGAAACCCGCGGCCAGCTGCTGTCGATCTACATGGTGGTGATGTATGCCGGCATGGCGAGCGGCCAGTTGCTGCTGAACCTGGCCGACCCGGGCGGTTATGAGCTGTTCATCCTGTCCTCGGTGATGGTCTCGCTGGCCCTGATCCCGATGCTGGTGACGGTCGGGGCGGCGCCGGAGATCACCACGCCGGCCCCGGTCGGCGTCCTCGAGCTTTGGCGGATTTCGCCGCTGGGCGTCGTGGGTTCGGTAGCCACCGGCATCACCAGTGGCGGCTTCTTCGGCATGGGCGCCGTCTATGCGGCCGCCGTCGGCCTGTCGGTGGGCGAAACCTCGCTGTTCATGGCCGCCACGGTGGTCGGCGGCATCGCCCTGCAATGGCCGATCGGCCGGCTGTCCGATATCGTTGACCGGCGCATCGTGCTGGCGGGCGTAACCACCGCGGCGGCGGCCTGCGCGCTGGTAGCGATCCTGTTCGGCGGAGCGTCGACACCGGTGCTGCTGGGCTGCGCCGCCGCCTATGGCGCGGCATCCTTCCCGATGTATTCGCTCAGCATCGCCCACACCAACGACCGGCTGGAGATGGACCAGATCGTCCCGGCCAGCGGCACCCTGGTGCTTCTGGGTGGCATCGGCGCCATCCTGGGGCCGGTCAGCGCCTCCGGCGCCATGGCGGTCACCGGATCCGCCGGCTTCTTCTGGTTCCTGCTGATCGGCCATGCGGCGCTGGGCGCCTTCGCCCTCTATCGCATGGTCCGCAGCCCCGCCACGCCGCTGGAGGATCAGGGGCCCTCCGTTCCGCTCGGCCCACGTCCCAACCTGATCGCCGTGGCGGCAGCACAGGAATGGGCAGTGGACGAGGTCGAGGGCCAGCCCGAACCGGAACTGGAATTGGAACCGCATGCCGAGTGACAACCCGGGCACCCGAAGAGGCCTGCACCGTTGCGCCGGCCGCTTCGATCGCCTTGCGGTCGGCCCCGTGCTGATCCTGGCACTGGTCTTGCTGATCGCCGGGATCGTCATGCCGTCGCTGACGGTCAGCACCCTGGCGATCCTCAGCAACAGCGTCTCGATCCTGTCAGGGCTGATCGTGCTTTGGGATGACGATCAGTATTTCCTGTTCCTGGTGCTGCTGGTGTTCTCGGTGCTGTTCCCGGCGGTCAAACTGGTGTTCGGCCTGTGGGTCTGGTTCTTCGCCGACTCCGCGAACCGCACAGCCATCTCCCGGCTCGAGGCATTGGCGAAATGGTCGATGCTGGACGTGCTGGTGATCGCCCTGATTGTCGCGGCGCTGAACGTCACGGTGATCAGCGGCGTCTTCGTGCATGCCGGGCTCTACCTGTTCACCGCCTCGGTGATCCTCTCGAAGCTGGCGCTGGCCCGGATCCGCCGCACGGCGGGTGCTGGAGCAGGATAATAGCGTAATAACAAATGGTAAGCCGACTGTTCTAATCTAATAACTTAAAACGTTATTCCCGCGAAAGCGGGAATGACCATCTGGTGGTAATTTCAGCTCTTTGTCTAAGAACGCCCTGGCCCGGAATGTCAGCCGGTGGGCTGCTTCATCAGTTGGCGATACAGCGCCCGGTACTTCCGCGCCGCCGCCGGCCAGCCGAAATCACGGGTCATGCCGGTGCGCTGCACCCCGGACCAGCTCTCACGGTCGGCGTAGAGGTCGCAGGCACGGCCGATCGCCCGCGACAGCGCCGCGGCATTGGCGGCCCGGAACACGAAGCCGGTCGCCCGGCCCCTGTCGATCGCCGAGGCGGTCGCATCGACCACCGTATCGGCCAGGCCGCCGGCCCGCCGCACCAGCGGCAGAGCCCCGTATCTGAGGGCATAGAGCTGGGTCAGGCCGCAGGGCTCCGAGCGCGACGGCACCGCGATGATATCGCTGCCGCCCTGGATCAGATGCGACAGCGCCTCGTCATATCCGATCCGGGCCGCAATCGACTCCGGCGCCGATTCCGCCATTGCCCGGAACCCATCTTCCAGATCGGCATCGCCGCTGCCGAGCAGGACCAGCTGGCCGCCGGCCCGGATCAGCGATGGCAGCGCCGCCAGCATCAGATCCAGGCCCTTATGCACGTTGAGCCGGCTGACCACGCCGATCAGCGGCGCATCCGGCCTGTCCGGCAAGCCCATCGCTGCCTGCAGCGCCGACTTCGCGACAGCCTTGCCGGCCAGATCGTCCACCGAGAAAGGCTGCGGCAAATGCGGATCGGTTCCCGGATCCCAGACCGCATAGTCGACCCCGTTGACGATACCGATCAGGTCGCCGGATCGGTGGCGCAGCAGCGGGTCCAGCCCGCAGCCCTGCTCGGTGTCCTGGATCTCCTTCGCATAGGTCCGGCTGACCGTGGTGATGCGGTCGGCATAGGACAGCCCGGCCTTGAGGAACCCCACCTGTCCGTGGAATTCCAGCCGGTCGTAGCGGAAGGTTTCGGCCGGCAGGCCGAGCCGCTCGACCGCCTCATAGGGAAACAGGCCCTGATAGGCGAGGTTATGGATGGTCAGGACGGTGCGCGGTCCCGGACCACCGTCGAGGGCCAGATAGGCCGGCGCCAGGCCGGCCTGCCAATCATGGGCATGCACGATGTCCGGCCGCCAATCCGGATCGATGCCCTGGCCGAGCCGGGCCGCAATCCAGCTCAGCGCCCCGAATCGCTGCTCGTTGTCGGGCCAGTCGGCGCCGTCCAGGTCGAGATAGGGATTTCCGGCGCGGTCGTAATGTCCCGGACAGTCCAGGACGTAGACCGGCACTTCGACGCCCTTGGCCTTGACCAGCCGCAGCCTTGCCTCGCCGCCGCCGAACAGGAACCGGTCCGACCAGACCGCCTTGCCCGCGCGCACGGCGGCGGTGACCGTCGGATAGCCCGGCACCAGCACCCGCACATCCACGCCAAGCGCGGCCAGGGCCGGCGGCAGCGCGCCCAGCACGTCGGCCAGACCGCCGGTCTTGATCAGCGGATAGAGTTCGGACGCGACATGCAGGACCCGCATGGCGGCGGCCGTCAGTCGGATGCCTGCTCGAGCGCCTCGATCATTGGCCGGGTGATCAGCACCACGCCCTTGTCGGTGCGGTGGAATCGGGCGGCATCGGACTCGGCATCCTCGCCGACCACCAGGCCCTCCGGGATATCGACGCCGCGGTCGATCACCACCTTGGACAGTCGTGCCTTGCGGCCGATATTGCACGCCGGCAGCACGACGGCCTCGTTGAGCTCGGCATAGGAGTTCACCCGGACCTCGGAGAACAGCAGGGAGCGCCGCACCGTGGCGCCGGACACCACGCAGCCGCCGGACACCATGCTGTTGATCCCAACTCCGCGCCGATCCTCGTCGTCGAAGACGAACTTCGCCGGCGGAAGCTGGGCCTGATAGGTGTGGATCGGCCAGCGCTGGTCGTAGAGGTCCAGCGCCGGGGTCACGCTGGTGAGATCGAGATTGGCCTCCCAATAGGCGTCGATGGTGCCGACATCGCGCCAATAGGCCTCGTCCTGGTCCTCACTGAAGATCGCACTCTGGCCCAGCCGATGGGCGAAGACATTCGCCCGCGATACCAGGTAGGGAATGATGTCGCGGCCGAAATCATGGGCCGAGAGCGGGTCGCCGGCGTCGCGGTTCAACTGCTCGAACAGGAAGGCGGAGTTAAAGATGTAGATGCCCATGCTGGCCAGCGCGATGTCCGGCTTGCCGGGCATCGCCGGCGGGTCGGCGGGCTTTTCCAGGAAGCCGGTGATGCGCTGCTCGTCATCGACCGCCATGACGCCGAAGGCGACCGCCTCCATGCGCGGCACCTCCAGGCAGCCGACGGTGACGTCGGCGCCCCGGGCGACATGGTCTTCCAGCATCGCAGCATAGTCCTGCTTGTAGATGTGGTCGCCGGCCAGGATGATGATGTGGTCCGACCCCTCGGCATCCAGGATGTCGATATTCTGCCAAACCGCGTCGGCAGTGCCGCGATACCACATGCTTTCGTCGATCCGTTGCTGCGCCGGCAGCAGGTCGACGAACTCGCCCATCTCGGCGCGCAGATGCCCCCAGCCGCGCTGCAGATGCCTGAGCAGGCTGTGTGACTTGTACTGGGTCATCACATAGATGCGACGGATGCCGGAATTGATGCAGTTCGACAGGGCGAAGTCGATGATGCGGAATTTGCCGCCGAACGGCACCGCCGGCTTGGCGCGCCGGTCGGTCAGCTGCTTCAGGCGGCTGCCGCGGCCCCCGGCCAGGACCAGGGCGATGGACCGTCTCGGCAATTGCCGTGGCGATTGATCTTCGGACATCGGCGGCCTCCCCCAAATGTTCCGATTCCATCGGAACATGTGACTGTTGATTCTCGTGCGATTCAGCATTCGATGCCTGGAAAGCAGGCATCGAAACCATCGCGCAGTGTCGCTGGCCGGAATGGCCGGATTTTCCGGTAGTATATGGAGCAGCCGGGACCGCCGATAGGGCCGGTTCACCCGATCCCGTAAATTGGTCCATAGATCGCCAGAAGCACCGCCAGCGGCACGATCGAGACAACCGTCGACACCAGGATCACCGCGGAGGTGCGCTCCTCATAGGTGCCGTATGTCTGGGCCACGACGAAGGCCAGGGCGCCGGTCGGCAAGGCCGCAAGGATCACCGCGCAGGCGGTCCAGAACGGGTCCATCGGGAACAGCGTCATGGCCAGCCAATAGCAAACCAGCGGCTGGACCAGCAGCTTCAGGGCAGTGATCCAGGAGACCTCTGCCAGGCCGCCGGCCAACCGGCCGGCGCCGGCTCCCAGAAACAGCCCGATCGCGAACAGGGCGCAAGGCCCGGCGGCCGCTCCGGTCAGCTCGAACAGGGTCACCATCGGCTGCGGCAGCGAAAGGCCGATGGCCGACCAGGCCAGACCGGCGACCGGCGATACCAGGATCGGGTTGCGCAGCATGACTCGGCCGACGGTCGCCAGCGCCGCGCCCAGCCCGCGCCCGCTATGGGCGATCAGCTCCAGTGCGGCGGCCTGGGCGCCGATCGTCAGCGCCATGATCACCGTCGCCAGGGTCGCCGGCGCGATCGCGGCCTCGCCGAACGCCGCCAACAGCAGCGGAATGCCCAGATAGCCGGAATTGCTGAAGCTTGCATTGGCGCCCTGCATGGTCACGATTGCCGGGCGGGCGCGATAGAACAGCAACCCGATCGCCGCGGCCACCAGCCAGACCGCCAGGGCGCTGCCGAAGAACGCGCCGATGAACGGCCAATGCAGGGTTTCGCGGATATCGGACCGCGCCATGGCCAGGAACAGCAGAGGCGGCAGGGCGATCCAATAGACGAAGCCGTTCAGCGCTTCCGACGAGGCCGGCCCCAGAAGTCCGCCGCGCCGGACCAGGACCCCGGCCAGTATGATTGCGAACACCGGCAGGGCGACGTTGACGACGGCAGACATGGCGGCGAGCTATGCCACACGCGATCGCGATGTGTCGAGCGCCTCACGCCTTGACGCGGGTACCCCCTCGGGCCCATATGCCGGAGATTGCCGCGTTCAGCGGCGCCCCCGCAATCCCCTGGAATACGCCAACATGACCGATCCCCACGGCGCGCTGATCTACACCATGGTGCTCGCCTCCGCCTCGGACGGCACGATGTCCGACAACGAACTCGAGACCCTGTCCGAGACCGTTCGTTTCCTACCGGTGTTCCGCGGCTTCGACCGCGCGCGCATCGCCGAACTGTCGCGCGAATGCGCCACCATGCTGCAGGACGAGGACGGTCTGGACCAGGCCATCGAGGTGATCCGGGGCGCACTGCCCGAGCGGCTGCACGAAACCGCCTACGCGATCGCCTGCGACGTGGTCGCCGCCGACGGCCGCGCCAGCCAGGAAGAGCTGCGCCTGCTGGAGATGCTGCGTCATACCCTGAATATCGACCGCCTGCACGGCGCCGCCATCGAACGCGGCGCAAGGGCGCGGCATATGACGCTCTAAGGTCAGGACCCGCCGTTTCGACGGCCTATATCAGAAACGCAAGCAGCGCCGCCAGCGTCTCCTCCGGCTTCTCCTCCGGCAGGAAATGGCCGCAATCGATGGCCTGGCCGGTGACGTCGTCGGCCTTTTCGCGCCACGTCGCCAGCACGTCGTAACGACGGCCGACTAGGCCCTTCGCGCCCCACAGCACCAGCAGCGGGCAGGCGATGCGGTTGTCTGCATCGTCGCGGTCGTGCTCCAGGTCGATGCTGGCGGCGGCGCGGTAGTCCTCGCAGCTGGCGTGGATGGTCGCCGGGTCGCGGAAGCAGCGCTGGTATTCCGCCATCGCCTGTTCGGTGAACGCGTCGTCGGCGGCACCCCAGGCGGTCAGCTTGCGCCGCAGATAGTCGTCCGGGTCATGGCCGATCAGCTTTTCCGGCAACCCGTTCGGCTGGATCAGGAAGAACCAGTGGTAGTAGACCGTGGCGACGGTCTGATCGACGGTGTCGAACACGGTCAGCGTCGGGGCGATATCCAGCAGCGCCACCCGCTCGACCCGCTCCGGATGGTCCAGCGCCAGCCGGTGCGACACCCGGGCGCCGCGGTCGTGGCCGACCAGGGCGAAGCGCTCGAAGCCCAGGGTCTCCATCACGCCGACCTGGTCGGCCGCCATCTCGCGCTTGCAATAGGCCCGATGGCCGTCGCCGCCCGGCGGCTTGGAGCTGTCGCCATAGCCGCGCAGATCGGCCGCCACCACGGTGAAGCGCTCGGCCAGCGCCGGCGCGATCTTGTGCCACATGACGTGGCTTTGCGGATAGCCGTGCAGCAGCAACAGCGGTGGCCCGTCGCCGCCAACCACCGCATGGATCTCGACGCCGTTGGTCTGGATGAACTCGCGCCGGAAGCCTTCGAACATCGTGCCCCGCCTCTTCTGGGTCAGGGGCGAACAATGCCGGCTCGACCCTGCGCCGGCAACCGCGCGGCATGTGGATGTTGCGCGCCGGGGCCATCCCGCTTAAGTCTCTGGCCCCGTCATCCGCCACGCGCCGAACCGCCCCATGTCCGACCGCAAGATCGTCAAGCCCAGGCCGGTGAGCGGCTTTCCGGAATGGCTGCCCGAGCAGAAGCTGGTCGAGCAGCGCATGCTGGACATCATCCGCGAGGAGTTCGAACGCTTCGGCTTCGGCCCGATCGAGACGCCGGCGATCGAGCGCAAGGAGGTGCTGGCCGCGAAGGGCGTGGTCGAGAAGGAGATCTATGCCCTGTCCCGGCTGTCGGCCGGCGAGGGGGAGGACCCCGCCACCGAGATGGCGCTCCATTTCGACCTGACCGTGCCGCTGGCGCGCTATGTGGCGCAACATTTCAACGATCTGGTATTCCCGTTCCGGCGCTATCAGATGCAGAAGGTGTGGCGCGGCGAGCGGCCCCAGGCCGGGCGCTTCCGCGAGTTCTACCAATGCGACATCGACGTCATCGGCAGCGGCAAACTCAGCCTGCTGAACGACGCCGAACTGCCGCTGGTGATCCACGGCATCTTCAGCCGCATCGGCATCGGCCGGTTCCTGATCCGCGTCAACAACCGCAAGATCCTGCAGGGATTCCTGGCCCATCTCGGCCTGCCGCCGGAGCGCGGCGGCGATGCGCTAAGGGTGGTCGACGCGCTGGACAAGATCGGCCGCGAGAAGGTGTTGGCCGAGTTGGAGGCGCGGGCCGGGCTGAACGCCGACCAGGCCGTCCGGCTGGTCGATTTCGTCACCGCCGCCCCGACGCTCGACGAACTGGCAGGCCTCACCGACGACCCGATGTTCCAGCAGGGCGTCGTGGAACTGACCGAGGTGGCCCAAGGCATGCGCGATCTGGGCCTGCCGGACGAAGCCTGGACGGTCGATCTCTCCATCGCCCGCGGCCTCGACTACTACACCGGCACGGTGTTCGAGACTGTGCTGGTCGACAATCCGGAGATCGGCAGCATCTGTTCCGGCGGACGCTACGACGACCTCGCCGGCACCTTCACCAAGCAGGCCCTGCCGGGCGTCGGCATCTCGATCGGCCTGACCCGGCTGCTGGCGCGGCTGTTCGACACCGGATTGTTGAAGCCCGGTGCAACGACCCCGTCCCGGGTCCTGGTCACGGTGATGGATGCCGCCTTCCGCAGCCGCTATCTGGCGCTCGCGGCCGAACTCAGGTCCGCCGGCATCAACACCGAGCTCTACACCCAGGACCGCAAACTGGGCGACCAGCTCAAATACGCCGACCGCAAGGGCATCCCGGTAGCGCTGATCGCCGGCGAGAGCGAGTTCGACGCCGGCACGGTGGTGCTGAAAGCGCTGCGCACCGGCGAGCAGACGACCCATGCGCGCGATGGCCTGTGCGACGCGGTGCGCGCCCTGCTCGGCTGAGGAGCCGTATTCGCCGCTCGTTGATGATCTGTGCACCGCGTTTGAGTCGAACCGCCAATCTCCCGTAACCGACCAAAACCCGATCGCAGCGGATAGAAAATGGGCCGCGGAGAATACTCCGCGGCCCCGATAGGCTGCCGGCCTTGCGGCCGGCGATGGCGGTCGGACTTAGAAGTCCATGCCACCCATGCCGCCCATTCCACCCATGCCGCCCATATCGGGGGCGCCGGCGGCTTCCTTCTTCTCGGGCTTCTCAGCAACCATGGCCTCGGTGGTCACCAGCAGGCCGGCCACCGAAGCGGCGTCCTGCAGGGCGGTGCGCACCACCTTGGTCGGGTCGATGACGCCGTCCTTGATCAGATCGACATACTTGCCGGTCTGAGCGTTGAACCCGAAGGCGGGGTCGTCCTGGTCGGTCAGCTTGCCGACCACGATCGAGCCGTCGGCCCCGGCATTGATGGCGATCAGCCGCACCGGCGCTTCCAGCGCGCGGCGCACGATGTCGATGCCGACCCGCTGGTCGTCATCGGCCGGCTTCAACTTGTCGAGCGCATTGGCGGCATAGAGGAGCGCGACACCGCCACCGGCGACGATACCCTCCTCGACCGCGGCCCGGGTGGCGTGCATCGCATCGTCGACCCGGTCCTTCTTCTCCTTCACCTCGATCTCGGTTGCGCCGCCGACCCGGATCACCGCAACGCCGCCGGCCAGCTTGGCCAGCCGCTCCTGCAGCTTCTCACGGTCATAGTCGGAGGAGGTCTCCTCGATCTGCTGACGGATCTGGTTGCAACGGCCTTCGATATCGGCCTTGGCACCGGCGCCGTCGATGATGGTGGTCTCTTCCTTGGTGATGTCCACCTTCTTGGCGCTGCCCATCATCTCAAGGGTGACGTTCTCGAGCTTGATGCCGAGATCCTCGGAGATGACCTGGCCGCCGGTCAGGATGGCCATGTCCTCGAGCATCGCCTTGCGGCGATCGCCGAAGCCCGGGGCCTTGACGGCCGCGACCTTGAGGCCGCCACGCAGCTTGTTGACCACCAGGGTGGCCAGAGCCTCGCCCTCGATGTCCTCGGCGACGATCAGCAGCGGCTTGCCCGACTGCACAACCGCCTCGAGCACCGGCAGCATCGACTGCAGGTTCGACAGCTTCTTCTCGTGGAGCAGAATGAACGGGCTCTCCAGCTCGGTGATCATCTTCTCCGCATTGGTCACGAAGTACGGCGACAGATAGCCGCGATCGAACTGCATGCCCTCGACGACCTCGAGCTCGGTGTCGAGCGACTTGGCCTCCTCGACGGTGATCACGCCCTCATTGCCGACCTTCTCCATGGCCTGGGCGATCATGGCGCCGATCTCGACCGCGCCATTGGCGGAGATGGTGCCGACCTGGGCGATCTCCTCGTTGGTCTTGACGACCCGCGAGCGGCTCTGGATGTCGGCGACGACGGCCCCGACGGCCATTTCGATGCCGCGCTTCAGGTCCATCGGGTTCATGCCGGCGGCGACGGCCTTGACGCCTTCCTTGACGATCGACTGGGCCAGCACGGTCGCGGTGGTGGTGCCGTCGCCCGCCAGATCGGCGGTCTTCGAGGCGACCTCGCGGACCATCTGCGCGCCCATGTTCTCGAACTTGTCGGAAAGCTCGATTTCCTTGGCGACGGTCACGCCGTCCTTGGAGATGCGCGGCGCGCCGAACGACTTGTCGAGCACCACGTTGCGGCCCTTCGGACCCAGCGTCACCTTGACCGCATCGGCCAGGATGTCGACGCCGCGCAGCATGCGCGCGCGGGCGTCACCACTGAATTTCACTTCTTTGGCAGCCATTTATGCTTCCTCGTTGATATTTCAGATTAACAGCGGCCATGCTGCCGGAACGGATTGTCTCCGCCCGTTGGCAGGCGCCTGCCGCCGCTTGAATGGGTTGTGGGCAGTTGGCGTCAGGCCGCCTTGGCCTTCTTCGCCTCCGCTTCGATCACGCCCAGGATGTCGGATTCCTTCATGATCAGGAGGTCTTCGCCTTCCAGCTTGACCTCGGTGCCGGACCATTTGCCGAACAGGATCCGGTCGCCGGCCTGAACGTCGAGGGCAACCAGCTTGCCGGTTTCGTCACGGGTGCCGGCACCGACGGAGACGACTTCGCCTTCCTGCGGCTTTTCCTTGGCGGTATCGGGGATGATGATGCCCCCGGTGGTCGTGTCGTCCTGCTCGATACGGCGGACCAGGACGCGGTCATGGAGGGGTCGGAAACCCATCTGTTGTTCTCCCAATTGGACATAGCTCGTTGAAACACCAGCCGGATATCCCGGCGTCGCGGGGTTGTTAGCACTCCCGACCGGTGAGTGCCAAGCATCTAATGATTCTCCCGGCAACGTTCAAGAGGGTCGCCAGAAATTTTCGGTCTGGCAGCACTGTCAAAAGGAGGCTGCTAACCCTTTGACTTCACGAAACATTTACCCTTGATCCGCAGACTGGAACGACTCAGGATAAGGCATCGAAGGGTCATGCGGCCCGACAAGGATCAATCGAAACTCCGATCAGGACAGATGAGGAGACGATTGCAGACATGAGCGACCTGGGACGACAGCTTGACGGATACCGGCTGACCACGGCCGAGATCCTGTACCACATGCCGGACCATCCCGGCCTGCTGCAGACCTATCTCTGGCAGGAGCTGGACCTGGCCCCGAAATTCCCCGAACTGCGCCGGTTTCTTGATTTCTGGACCCGCGAACTGGACGGACCGCTGCACTCGGTCAAGGTCAGCGCCGCCGGATTGATCGCCCCGGCCGGCCTGCGCCTGTGCGACGCGGAGTTCCGGCTGCATTGAGGGCTATGTTCGCTTCGCAACCGGGATGACCAGTTTCAGCCCGGACCAGATGTGATCGACGGCGCAGACCTTCACATCGACCAGATCGATGGACAGCGCCAGATCGCGGATCACGTCCTCGGTGACCTCGGTCGGCACCTTCGAGGCCCTTTTCGGCCACGACACCCAAATCATTCCGGCGGGCTTCAGCAGCGCCCTCAGCTGCGGCAGGCCCGCATCCAGCATTTCGCGCTGTTTGGTGAATAAGTGCACCACATCCAGCGGCGGCGGACCGCCCGGCAGGGCCGACATGTCGTCCACATTTCTGCTCCAGGCGAAATCCGGCTGATCCAGGACCGGCCGCAACCCCTCGGGAACGCCGATCAGCAGCGCACGTTGCCCGGCCTTGTAACCGAGCTTCTTGATCAGAGGTGTGCCGGAATAGCCGGCCCGGGGCGGCTTTGCCATGGGAGTTCGCCTCACCACCGCCGCGCGCTTGAGCCGGCGGCGGGAATGCCTACCCTAGCGGCCGAGTTATTCACCCGCGAGTTCCCATGCAGACGATCTATGTTGTACGCCACGGCGAAACCGAATGGAATCGGGCCGGCCGCTGGCAGGGCCGGAAGGATTCGCCGTTGACCGCGCTTGGCGAGGCGCAGGCGCGGCAGGTCGGCTTATTGCTGCGAGAGCTGATCCCGGATCCCGATGCGTGTTCAATGGTGGTGAGCCCGCTCGGACGCACCGCGCGAACCGCCGCGATCGTCTCGGAATCGATGGAGATCGACGTTGCCCGCTTCGCCATCGATCCCATGGTGCGGGAACAGAGTGGTGGCGATTGGGAGGGTCTCAGCAGCGATGAAATCGCCGCCCTGGACCCGGATGGCTGGCGCAAGTTCCAGGCCGATAGCTGGTCGCATGGTTGGCCTGGTGGCGAGACACATGACGAGCTTGCTCACCGGGCCCGGCAATGGCTGGATCTGGTCGCGGAGCTACAGACCGTCCTGCTGATTTCGCATGGCGGATTCGGCCGAATGCTGCGCTGTCTCTATGCAGGGCGTCCGAAAGAGGACTTCCAGGCGATCTCGTTCCCGCAGGACGCGGTGTTCCGGCTTTCGCAAGGCGTCGTCAGCCAGATCGACGCCGCCTGATTCGTCGCCAACCCGACGGTTGAATTCGGCGCTCCGGCGCGTCAGTGTAACCGCCCTTAGGCCGCGCCCGGGCGGCGCGTCCGCCGGGACATCCGTCCGCCCGCCAGCCCCAAGGATCATGAGCAACCAACCGATCATCGCCGCGCGCAAACTGGTCAAGCGCTTCGGAGCTTTCGAGGCGGTCAAGGGCATCGACTTCACCGTCGAGCCGGGCCGGTGCATCGGACTGCTGGGTCCGAACGGCGCCGGCAAGACCACCACCATGCGCATGATCATGGGGCTGACCACGGTGACCGGCGGCGAGCTGACCGTGTTCGGCGCCCCGGTCCAATCGATGTCCCGGGCCGACAAGGCGCGCATCGGGCTGGTGCCTCAGGACAACAACCTCGACCCGGACATCACGGTGCGGGAGAACCTGGAGGTCTACGGTCGCTATTTCGGCCTCCCCACCGAGACCGTGCGCGCCCGGGTGCCGGAATTGCTCGGCTTCATGCAGCTGTCAGAGAGGGCAGAGGCGAAGGTCATGCAGCTTTCCGGCGGCATGCAGCGGCGGCTGGTGATCGCCCGCGCCCTGATCGCCAATTCCGAGCTGGTGATCCTGGACGAGCCGACCACCGGGCTGGACCCGCAGGCCAGGGTGCTGATCTGGAAGCAGCTGATGGCGCTGAAGAAGAGCGGCAAGACCCTGCTGCTGACCACCCACTACATGGACGAGGCGCAGCGCCTGTGCGACCGCATCACGGTCATCGACAATGGCGTCATCCTGGATGAGGGCACGCCGCAGGAGCTGATCGACCGCCATGTCGGCGGCCATGTCTTCGAGGTGCAGAAGCCGCTGCCGGACGGCTTCACCGACGGCCGCTGGGACAAGGAGGATGTCGGCGACGCGGTCCTGTACTACGTGCAGACGCCGCGCGACATCATCGCCGATCTGCCGGAGGAGGCGGTCTACCTGCACCGCCAGGCCAATCTGGAGGACGTCTTCCTGCGCCTGACCGGCCGCCAATTGAGGGAACCGTGATGGCCTTCGTCCCGCTCGCCACCGGCTATTCCATCGCCGTCACCTGGCGGCAGTACCTGGTCTGGCGCAAGCTGATCTGGTCGTCGCTGGCGACCAATGTCGCCAACCCGCTGCTGATGCTGTTCGCCTTCGGCTTCGGCCTGGGGCGCTTCATCGACACCATCAACGGCATCGACTACCTGGCCTTCGTGGTGCCCGGCATGATCGCCTATTCGGCCATGTTCGCGGCCAGCTTCGAGACCACCATCGGCTCGTTCACCCGCTATTACATGCAGCGCAACTGGAACGCCGTGCTGGCGACGCCGGTCACCCTGTCGGAACTCCTGTTCGGCGAGGTGCTGTGGGCGGCGATGAAGGGCATGCTGTCGGCGGTCTGTGTCTTCGCGGTCGGCTGGATGTGGGGCGGCATCCCGTCGATCGGCACCGCGCTGATCGCACTGCCGCTCGTCTTCATCGCCTCGGTCGGCTTCGCCTGCTACGGGCTGGTGGCAACATCGCTCGCCAAGGGCTACGAATTCTTCAGCTATTTCTTCAGCTTCTGGGTCACGCCGATGTTCGTGTTCTCAGGCGTGTTCTTCGAGATCGACCGGTTTCCGGCCTTCGTGCAATGGATCGCCTGGGCCCTGCCGCTGACCCATCTGGTCGCGGTGATCCGGCCGCTGACCGCCGGCGTGCCGCTGGATCCGGGCATGGCTGCGATCCATATCGGCTATACCCTGGTCCTGACCGTGGCCGCCTTCACAATCGCCTATCGCAAGACGCGACGACGGATGTTCGATTAACGATCTGTTTATGATCAGGCTTTGTTCCGTTTTCGCGCGAATTCAAAGAAAAAATACGGTAGCTAAGGGTCGGCGTCTCACAAGACTGTCACCATCATGGCGCCCCCGAGGCCGGGATCCTCGACGGATCGCGTGCAGGACTTGCGGATTCCCTGCTTTCGCGGGACTGAGGGTACAGCCGGAGAACGGTGTAGCGGACTGCGCGCCGGTGGCCGGTCCGGGTCTCTATTCCGCCGCCGGGCGCAGTTCAAGGCGCCTCAGGCAGCGGTCGATCCACTGAGCCGTCAGCTTCTCCTGCAGGGCGTTCTGGCCCAGGCGCTCGCGCAGGGCGGGGAAGTCGACGCAATCGAGCGGCTGGTCCTGGTTGAAGCAGGAGAACACCACGCTGCGCTCACCGGTCACCGGATCGACATGCGGCTGCAGGCACTGGGCGCAGATCTCCTTCATCATGCATTGCATGGGCGAGTTGATCGAGCCGATCGCCACATGGCCGGGCTTCAGATACGGCTTCAGCACGCCATGTCGGGCGGCCGCCACCGCCGCCATCATGCCGTCCGAGCCGATGGCGATGATGCGGTCGACGCGTGTCGAGCGGGATCTCCGGCGACCCGGTGCCATAGTCCAGGATCGCCTCGACGATGTTGCCGACGAAGGCATGATCGCCGGCCCGGCCCGGTTCGAAGCCCGGCGCGGAATCGCAGCACCAGACGACCTGGTCGGCCGCCGCCTCGATCTGGTCGACCTTGTAGCGGTCCGCGCTTCGTTTGTAGCCGGCGAAATACAGCACCTTGCAGCCGGCCGCCCGCATCGCCTGGCCGATCGAGAACAGCACCGCATTGCCGAGGCCGCCGCCGACCAGCATCACCGTCTCGCCGGAAGGGATCTCGGTCGGCGCGCCGGTCGGGCCCATCAGGATGACCGGTTCGCCCGGCTTCAGCATGGCGCAGATGTCCGACGAGCCGCCCATCTCCAGCGCGATGGTCGACAGCAGCCCCTGCTCCCGGTCGACCCAGGCGCCGGTCATCGCCAGCCCTTCCATCGCCAGGGTCGTGCGCGTGCCCGCCTCCTCGACCTGCATCGACAGGGTCTCGAAATTCTGCAGCCGGTAGAACTGGCCCGGCCGGAAGGCCCGGCGGCGGCCGGCGCCCGCACCACCACCTCGACGATGGTCGGCGTCAGCCGCTCGACCCGGTGCACCACCGCGCGCCAGTCGTGGTTGACGGCCTCGATCAGCGCCGCGCCGGCAACCGCCGTCGGCGGCCGTTTGGAGAGCACGCGGCTGACCACCGGATAGCCCTGCTTGGCCCCGCCCATGGCCTTGACCACATTGCCGTAGAAACTGGGATGCAGGTCGCCCCAGAAGCTGACGGCGCGGCCATCCGGCTCTTTGGCGACCAGCACCTGCGGCGTCTCCGGCTTGGCCAGCCGTTCCGGCGAGACCGGATGGCCGTCCTCGTCCAGTGCCTGGAAATAGCGGCCGTCGACCGACACCTTGTCCGGCTCCTCGCGGGCCAGCACCGTGTTCGGCTGGGTGCCGGCGGCGACCAGGACCGTGCGCGCCGGCAGGGTGACCGCCTCGCCGCTATCGGCCAATCTGCCGTCCTCGCCGACACCTGGCGGGTCAGGGTCAGCCCGGCGGCATGACCGAAGCGGTCGATCTCCACCGCCCGGGGCGACAGCAATTCGGCGAAGCGCGGCCCCTCCTGCAGCGCCAGCGCCACCTCCTCGTGGTTCAGCGTGTAGCTCGGCGCGTCGATCAGCCGCCGGCGATAGGCGATCGTCACCCCGCCCCAGCCCTGCAGCAGGCCGGCGATGTCCGGTTCCCGGCCCTCGGCCTCGGCAGCCGCCCGTTCGGTGCGGATCGCCCGGCATGGGAGATGAATTCGTCGGCGATCTCCCGATCCTGCTCGGTCCAGCCGGCCTCGACCGCGTCGCGGCCGCGCTCGGCCACCAGGGTCTCGTGGCGGCTCAGGAACTTCTCCACCTGCACCGGGTAATAGGCCAGGCTCTCGGTCGCGGTGTCGATGGCGGTCAGGCCGCCGCCGATCACCACGATCGGCAGCCGCACCTGCAGATTGGCGACGCTGTCGGCCTTGGCGGCTCCGGTGAGCTGCAGCGCCATCAGGAAGTCCGAGGCCATGCGCACGCCGCGCGCCAGCCCGTTCTTCATGGGGATGACCGTCGGCCGCCCGGCCCCGGCGGCCAGCGCGATGTGGTCGAAGCCGGCGGCGAAGGCGTCGTCGATGGTGACGGTGCCGCCGAACCGCACCCCGCCGGTCATGGCGAATTCCGCCCGCCGCTCCAGCATCAGCCGCACGATCTTCAGGAAGTTCTTGTCCCAGCGCACGGTGATGCCGTATTCGGCCACGCCGCCGAAGCCGGCCATCACCCGGTCGTCCAGCCCCTCGAACAGCTCGGCCACGTCGACGATCGGCCGGAATCCCACCCGCTCGCCGGTCGGCGAGACGCCGGACAGATCCTGGGGCAGCGGCTCGATCTTCAGCCCGTCGATGGCGACCACCGTGTGGCCGTCATTCAGCAGATGGTGCGCCAGGTTGAAGCCGGCCGGCCCCAGCCCGACCACCAGCACCTTGTAGCCGCTGGCGGGCCTGGGCAGCGGCCGGCGGATGTCGAGCGGGTTCCAGCGGGTCAGCAGACCGTAGATCTCGAACCCCCAGGGCAGCGACAGGACGTCCTTCAGGGTCCGGGTTTCGGCCTGGGGAATGTCGACCGGCTCCTGGCGCTGATAGATGCAGGACTTCATGCAGTCGTTGCAGATCCGGTGCCCGGTGGCGGCGCAGAGCGGGTTGTCGACCGCGATCATCGCCAGGGCGCCGATCGGGTGGCCCTGGGTCTTCAGGGTATGGAACTCGCTGATCTTCTCTTCCAGCGGGCAGCCCGACAGGGTGACGCCGAACGGGCTCTTCTGGAAATCGCCGGTCTTGCGGTCGCGCAGGCCCGTGCACAGCTGTCCTTGCCCTGGTTGTGGCACCAGATGCAGTAGTTGGCCTCGTCCAGCGCGCCGGTCAGATCGGTGCCGGCATCGGTCAGCGCGAAGCCTTCGCGCCGGCGACGGCGGCTCTCGGAAACCGTGACCCGCGAGACGCCGTCCACGGACTCCGTCTCGGTCTCGACCAGATGCAGCGGATCGGTCTTGTGCGGCACCTGGAACAGGATTCCGGCGCCGTGCCTGTCCCGGCCGGCCGGCGTGTGCAGGGCCCAGCCGGCATAGTCCAGCGCCTCGGCCAGGGCGTCGGCGTTGCCGTCCTCATCGTCCAGCCAGCGCATTACCGCGGCGGCAAATCCAAGCTCGGTCAAGGGCGCGCCGATGCGGGACGACAGGGCGGCGGACAGCGCCGGCCCGTCCAGCATCGCCGCCTGCTCCGGCTTGACCCGCTTGGCGGCCCTGCGCTGCACGAACAACCGCTTGCAGGTATAGAGCGGCGCCAGCGCGTGATGGGTCTCGGCCAGGGTACCCAGTGGCTCGCGAATGCCGAACAGTTCGGCCAGGAAGTCCTCCAGATGCGGTCCGAGGGCGATCAGCAGCTCGCTCTCGTCCTTGCGCGGCAGCGCATCGGGCGCTTCCCGGGCGGCCGTCAGCCGGTCGTGCAGATCGGCATCGGACGCCTTCAGATGGTCACCGAACCGGCCATCGATGGCGGCGAGCCCGGCGCGCCGATAGAGGTCCTCGAATGCGAGGCCAAATCCCAGTTGCTGTGAACTCACCCTGAACTCCGCCTTGATTGCTCGAAGACCGCTCAGCCGAGCAGATCGGCGAGGCTGAGCGCGACCACCTTGGTCGCAGCCAGCAACCGGTCCAGCGGCACCCGCTCGTCGGCCCGGTGGGCATTGGCCTCCAGAAGGCTGCGCGGCCCGGCGCCGTACATCACCGTCGGCACGCCGGCCGCGGCATAGTGCCGGGCATCGGCATAGAGCGGCACGCCCAGGGCCGGCACCGCCTCGCCCAGGACCTCGGAGGCCCGGGCGCAGACGATCTCGGCCAGCCGGTCGGCGCCGGGCACCGGCCCGAATGGCAGGGCCAGCAGGATGCGCCGCACCTGGACCTCGATGCCGGCACCATGATCGCCGGAGGCGACGGCGCCGGCGATGACCTGGCGCAGAGCGCTCTCGACGGGTTGCGGGTCTTCCTCGGGAATCATCCGGCGGTCGAGGCGGAAGCGCACCCGGTCCGGCACGACATTGGTATTCACCCCGCCTTCGATCAGGCCGACCACCAGGGACGGGCTGCCGATGCCCTCGACATTCGAGGTGACGGCGCCGTAATCCTCGCGATGGGCATAGAGCGCGTTCAGGATCGCCGTCGTTGCCACCAGCGCGTCGTGGCCGCTATCCGGCTGCGCCGCATGGGCCGATTTGCCCAGCACTTCGACTTCCAGATGCAGGCAGCCGTTGTGGGCGGTGACCACGCTATGGGAGAAACCCGGCGCAGATGACGAAATCCGGCTTGGAGATGCCCTGCGCCAGCAGGAATTCCGGGCCGATCGCCCCGCCGGCCTCCTCGTCATAGGTGACGTGCAGCTCGACCGTGCCGTTCAGCGGCGGCTGGGCCTGCCGCAGTGCCGCCATGGCGAAGGCATAGGTGGCGATGTCCGATTTCGACACGGCGACGCCGCGGCCGTACATCCAGCCATCCTCGATCTCGGCGCCGTAGGGATCCTTGGTCCAGCCGTCGCCGGGCGGCACCACGTCGCCATGGGCGTTCAGCGCCACCACCGGACCGCCCGAGCCGAAACGCTGCCGCACCAGCAGGTTGGTGGCGCTTGCCATGCCGTTCTCGGCGACCAGCGCCGCCGGCACCGGATGGCGCTCGACCTCGAAGCCCAGCCCCTCCAGCAGGCCGGCCGTGACGTCCGCATGCGGATCGCAATCGCCGGGAGGATTGTCCGAGGGTTGCCTGACCAGGGCCGCCAGGAATGCGGTCTCGGCCTCGAAACGCTCTTCGATCAGCGCCGACAGAATTTCGGAGAACTGCGTATCCACCATGGAACCCCCTTGGTCTCGAAACCAGGGGTCCATAAACCCTCGGACCGGGCGCGGCAAGGCCGGACCGTGCCCAAACTCGGGATCGAGGACGGATCAGAGCCGGGTCAGGATATATTGCTCGCCGGCGTTGGGGTCATTGACCGCGTCACCCAGCCGGCGTTTGCAGAACATTCCGAGCAGGGTCGAAGCGTCCAGATCGCATTCGACGAATTGGCCGTCGAACCGGGTGCCGTCGACGCAGCCGGCGGACAGCGTCTCCTGAACGACCACGAGCCGGCTGCCGAGAATCGCGGCCTCGCCCTGGGCCTGGCAAATGACGCTGCCATAACCGTCGCCGCGTTCCACATCGACCAGATTGGATCCTTGGTTGAAACACAGCACCTGCTTCAACGGATCGTCGAAATCGGTCCAGCAGGCGGCGATCTGGTCAAGCTCGGTGATCGGTGTGAACGGATCGCTCGGCGTGCCGCAGGCGCCGAGCGCCAGCAGAACGGCAAAACCGGCGGCCTGGGCCAGGGCCCGCCACCGGCGAAGGTAGGTTGGCAGATAGGGATCCATGGTCGCGATCGGGTTCACCCGCACCGCCCGGCACGCCGTGCCGGGCCACACCCGGAGCGGATCAGGAACGGCTGAAGACGAGAGGATATTCGTAGTCGACGCCGTCGGCGGCGGTGAATCGGTTGATGCACAGCATCGCCTGATTGTTCGACGAGGTCAGGTCGCATTCGAAATCCTGAGCCACGAAATCCTCACCATTGCCGCATCCGCCGACCGACATCGGCTGCTCGATGACCAGCGTGCTGCTGCCCATCCGCGCCCGCGCCTGGCCGGTGCAACTGACGTTGCCCTGGGTATCGCGGAACGAGACGGTGACGGTCGAGGAGCCGCGCGAGAAGCAGAAGGTGTCGTCGACGCCCTCGATTTCATTGCTCCAGCAACCGGCGAAATCATCGAACGGTCCGTTGCCACTGCCGAATTTCGGCGTCGCGCCGTCGGTCTGGCAGGCGGAAACCAAGGTGGTGATGCAGAGCCCGGCAAAGGCGAGCTTCAGGAACCGCATGAGCAACCCTCATAGAAAGCGAGACACCCGCCACCCGGCGGGAATTCCGATGGTGCCGCCGCAACGGTCATCGGCCCCGGGGGCTTGCGATGACCTTGCGTCCAGCAGGTTGAGATATGGTTAAGGGTGCATCAACGCGTGGTGTCGCGCCTGAGGTCGTGGCCCCGAATTGCCGATCGCGGGGCTGGAGTCGCCGCCAGGGTCAATCCGGGGCCAGGGCGACCCTCAGGCCCTCAAGTTCCGGCGTGTAGATCAGCTGGCAGGACAGGCGCGAATTGTCGGCCACCGAAAACAGCATGTCCAAGGCGTCGTTCTCGTCATCGCGCTTGTCATACAGGTGCTCCGACCAGCCCTCATCCACGTAGACGTGGCAGGTGGCGCATTCGCAGGCGCCGCCACAGGCGGCCTCGACCGGCAGACCATGCTCGCGGATGATCTCCATCACCCGCCATCCTTCGACCGCATCGAGGCGATGGTCCCGACCGTCACGGTCGGTCACGACGATATAGCTCACTCTGGAATGTCCTCGGTTTTCCGCTTCAGGCGCTGACGCCGAGCTTCTTCTGCAGGTCGCTGGACGAGGTTGTGTAGCGGAACACCAGCTTTTCGTCCGGATAGACCAGCCGGAAGGCCTCCTGGGCCATCAATGCGGCCTCATGAAAGCCGGACAGGATGAGCTTGAGCTTGCCTGGATAGGTGTTGATGTCGCCGATGGAGAAGATGCCCGGCACGCTGGTCTGGAACTTCTCGGTGTCGACCGAGATCAAGTTGCGGTCCAGGTTCAGGCCCCAGCCTGCGATCGGGCCGAGTTCCATCTTCAGCCCATAGAACGGCAGCAGGGTGTCGCAGGCCACCTGCACCTCGCCGTCGGCACCCTTGACCGTGACCGCGTCCAGCCAGCCATCCGAACCGTGCAGGGCGGTGATCTGTCCGATATGCAGGTCCATCGCGCCATCGGCGACAAGAGCCCGCATCTTCGACACGCTGTCCGGGGCGGCGCGGAAATCATCGCGCCGGTGCACCAGAGCGGTTGTCGCCGCCAGGGGTTGCAGGTTCAAGGTCCAGTCGAGCGCGCTGTCGCCGCCGCCGGCGATCAGCACATGGCGGTTGCGGAAATCCTCCATGCGGCGGACGGCGTAATGGACCGACGTGCCTTCGAACGCCTCGATCCCCGGCAGTGGCGGGCGGCGCGGAACGAAGCTGCCGGCCCCGGCGGCGATCACCACCACCGGCGCCTCTAGCACGGTGCCGATCGAGGTGGTCAGGCGCCAACGGCCATCTTCGGTCTTCTCCATGCTGTCGGCCTGCTGGCTGAGATGGAAGACCGGCTCGAACGGTTTCGCCTGCTCCATCAGATCGTCGACCAGTTGCTGGCCGGTGATGCGCGGCCGGCCCGGGATGTCGTAGATCGGCTTCTCCGGATACAGCTCGGCGCATTGGCCGCCGATCTTGTCGAGATTGTCGACCAGGTGCGCGCGCATGTTCAGCAGGCCGAGCTCGAACACCGCGAACAGACCGACCGGCCCGGCGCCAATGATAATGACATCGGTCTGAATGGTTCGAATGTCGATATTATTCAGCGTATTATCCATTGATCTTCTCGTTATATCTCAGCCAATGGCCCGGGTCAGGCGCTCGACGATCATCTGCTGTTCGCTCTCGGCGATCGTGCTTCCGTCCGGCGCGATCTGCTGCCACGCCGCAAGGGTCTCCCGCAGCCGCACCACCTCGCCGACTGCGATGATGGCCGGCGATTTGGCGGCGAGCCGCACCACGTCGCGCGCCGCCCTGGCCAAGGTCGTGGTGATCGCCGATTGCCGGCCGGTGGTGGCGTCGGAAATGATCGCGACCGGCGTCATCGGCGGCCGGCCGGCAGCCATCAGGCGCTCGGCGATGGTGCCGATCGTCCCTAAGCCCATGTAGAAGACGATCACCGGCGACGCAAGGGCAAGGGCCTGCCAATCGATCGATTCCGGCAGTTTTCCAGCGCTGCCGCGGCCGGTCACCAGCGAGACGACGCCGGTCATGCCGCGATGGGTCGCCGGAATGCCGGCATAGGCCAGGCCGCCGACCCCGGCGGTGATGCCCGGCACCACCCGGAACGGGATGCCGGCATCGGCCAGGGCCAGGGCTTCCTCGCCGCCGCGGCCGAACACGAACGGGTCGCCGCCCTTCAGGCGCAGCACCCGGCGGCCGGCCGGGCATGGGCGATCAGCCGCGCGGCGATCTCCGGCTGGCGATGCGACGGCCGGCCGGCCCGCTTGCCGGCATACTCCAGAACCGCGTCCGGCCGCGCCCCGGCCAGGATGCGGTCGCCGATCAGCGCGTCATGCACGATCACGTCGGCCTGCCGCAGCGCCTGCACCGCCAGCATGGTCAGAAGCCCGGGATCCCCCGGCCCGGCCCCGACCAGCCACACGGTCCCGGGCTCGAATTCGGGTAGGTCCCATGGCGACGTCGGCGCTTCGGCAGCCGTCGTCGCGTTGCACCGTCCCCTCTCCCCTCGTGGGAGAGGGAGGGACCCGCGGCGAAGCCGTGGGAGTGGTGAGGGGGCTGCGATACCAACTGCGCGCGGCATGAGCCGCGCGACCCCTCACCCGGCTCGCGCGATCGCCACCCTCCCGCAAGGGGAGAGGCGGAATTCGCGCCGATCAAGAGCCTCTGATACTCAGATGCCATCGCCATGGATTCCGCATTCGCTCTTGTCGAGCCAGGACCAGCGGCCGGCGCGGGCGTCCTCGCCCGGAGCGACCGCCCGGGTGCAGGGCACGCAGCCGATCGAGCGATAGCCGTCATGGACCAGCGGATGCACCGGCAGGTCGTGATCGGCCAGATAGCGGGACAGCCGGTCCTCGGACCAGGGCGCCAGCGGATTGACCTTGATGCGGCCGGTGGCCGGATCGCCCTCCAGGGTCGGCAGGGCGCCGCGGCGAGCCGCCGTGGAACCGCTTGCGGCCGGTGATCCAGGCATCGAAGCCGTCCAGCGCCCGGTCCAGCGGTTCGGTCTTGCGGATGATGGCAGCACAGATCCGGCTCCAGGCTCCACAGGGTGCCGTCGGGATCGTGGCGCGCCAGATCGGCCGGGTCCGGGGCAACGCTGCGCAGATGTCGCCCAGCCCGAGCCGGCCGGCCAGCGCGTCGCGATAGGCCAGGGTCTCGGCGAACAGCTTGCCGGTATCCAGGAAGATCACCGGCGTCATCGGGTCGACCCGCGACACCATGTGCAGCAGCACCGCGCTCTCCGCCCCGAAGGAGGACACCAGCGCGATTCGCCCGGCCAGCGGTCCGGCGATCAGCGTCTCCAGCAGCTCCGGTCCGGCGCGGTCGCCGATGCGCGCCCGATGCGCCGCCACACGGGACACCAGCGTGTCCGGATCGGCCAGGATGTGCCGGTCGGACTTCACGACAGCCACCGCCGGCTGGCGACCAGCTCGTCGGTCTTGCGCGCCATCTCCGACAGCGGCAGGCCGCGGCGGCGCCAGGTCGTGCGCTTCTTCGCCACATCGTCCAGCCGGCCGGCCCATTCCGGCCCGAACACCCGCTCCAGATAGCGGCGGATGCGGGCCGCCAGACCGGGGCTGCGGCCGCCGGTCGAGACCGTCAGCAGCAGGTCGCCGCGCCGCACCAGCGACGGGGTGTGGAAGTCGCAGTTCGGCCGGTCGTCCTCGACATTGACCAGGGTTCCGACGGCGCGGGCGGCGCGGGCGATGGCGTCGGATAGTCCCCCGGTCCATGTCGGCGACCCAGACCACGTCGAAGCTGCGCAGCCATTCCGCGTCCGGAATGGCGAGCACCAGACGGTCCCCGGCCATGGCGGCGAGCGAGTCGCCGGGGTCGTCGGAGAACACCGTCAGGTGCTGCGCGCCGCCTTCCAGCAGGCCGCGCAGCCGGTTGACGGCGACCGGGCCGCGGCCGACCAGCGCCAGCCGCAGCCGGCCCGGGTCGAGCATGATGGGGATCATGGCGGTTGTCCTATTCGGCGGCTTGTCTATTCGGCGGCCTGGGCGGCGGCGGTGGCCTGCCGACGCAACTGGCCGATCCAGGGACGGCGGTCGGTCGCCGGCTGATAGGCGGCGCTGATCTCCGCCAGCGCCTGCCGCCAGCGCTCCGCCGCGCCTCGCATCGGCCACCTCCAAGCGCGTCGACGCCGCAGCGGTGCAGGAACAGGTACTGATCCTGCAGCACATGGCCCGGTGGCCCGGATCTCGCCGGCGAACCCATAGCGCTCGCGCAGCAGCCTTGCATAGGAGAACGGCCGGCCGTCGCGGAACACGGGAAGTCCAGCACGACCAGGGCGAAGCGCGACAGGTCGTCGGCGACCAGCGCCGGCGACTGGTCGCTGTTCGAGGCGGATGCCGAGCGGCCGTTGTGGCCGCGCAACGCTCGCGGTCGCGCTGCCAGCGCTCCAGGGACAAGGATTGCCGGAGCAGTCGGTCGGAGAGGGCCTCGTCGTCGCCGATCGCCACCCAGACATCCTCGGCCGGTCGGCCATGCTTAAGCAGCGGCATAGAGCGTCTCCTTGAACGGGGCGAGGCCGACCCGGGCGACGGTGTCGTTGAACCGTTCGCCGTCACGGCGGATCGCCACATAGGTGTCGACGATCGTCTCCACCGCATCGACCACGTCGTCATAGGAGAAGGCCGGACCGACGATCTTGCCGATCGCGGCGTTCTCGTCGGCGCTGCCGCCCAGCGTGATCTGGTAGAATTCGGTGCCCTTCTTGTCGACGCCCAGAATGCCGATATGGCCGACATGATGATGGCCGCAGGCGTTGATGCAGCCGGAGATCTTCAGTTTCAGCTCGCCGATATCGTGCTGCCGCTTGAGATCGGCGAAGCGCTGCGAGATCCGCTGCGCCACCGGGATCGATCGGGCATTGGCCAGATTGCAGTAGTCCAGCCCGGGGCAGGCGATGATGTCCGAGACCAGCCCGAGATTGGCGGTCGCGAGGCCGGCGGCCGTCAGCGCCTGCCAGACGGCGTGGACATCGCTCAGCTGGCGGACGTGCGGCAGGACCAGGTTCTGTTCGTGGCTGACCCGGGCCTCGTCGGCGCTGAACCGCTCGGCCAGATCGGCGACCAGATCGATCTGATCCGCGGTGGCGTCGCCCGGCACGCCGCCGATCGGCTTCAGCGAGATGGTGACGATGGCGTAGCCCGGCTGTTGTGGGCGGCGACAGGTTGGTCCCGACCCAGGCGGCGAAGGCCGGGTCCTCGAGCTGCCGGGCCTCGAACTGCGGCGCACCGGGTCCAGCGCCTCGAAGGCCGGCGGCGCGAAATAGCGCTCGATGCGCGCGATTTCCTCCGCCGGCAGCGCCAGGGCGCTGTCGCGGATCTGCTCCCATTCCTGCTCGACCATCTCGGGCGAAGCGATCCGCGCCCGTCTCTTTCACCAGGATCTTGATGCGGGCCTTGAACAGGTTGTCGCGCCGGCCCAGCTGGTTGTAGACGCGCAGGATCGCTTCCAGATAGGACAGCAGATGCTGCTTGGGCAGGAAGTCCCGGATCGTCGTGCCGATGATCGGCGTGCGGCCCTGGCCGCCGCCGACCACCACCTCGAAGCCCACCTCGCCGGCGCGTTGCGGCGCATGACCTGCAGGCCGATGTCGTGCACCCGGATGGCGGCGCGGTCCGCTGGGCGCGCCGGTCACGGCGATCTTGAACTTGCGCGGCAGGAACGAGAATTCCGGATGCAGGGTCGACCATTGCCGGATGATCTCGGCATAGATGCGCGGGTCCTCGATCTCGTCGGCGGCGGCGCCGGCGTAATGGTCGGCGGTGACGTTGCGGATGCAGTTGCCGCTGGTCTGGATGGCGTGCATCTCGACCTTGGCCAGATCGTCCAGGATGTCCGGGACATCTCCTCCAGCTTCGGCCAGTTGTACTGGATGTTCTGCCGGGTGGTGAAATGGCCGAAGCCGCGGTCGTAGCGCCGGGCAATGTGGCCCAGCATGCGCAGCTGGTTCGACGAGATGGTCCCGTACGGGATCGCCACCCGCAGCATGTAGGCGTGGAGCTGCAGGTAGAGCCCGTTCATCAGCCGGAGCGGCTTGAACTCCTCCTCGCTCAGCTCGCCGGCCAGGCGCCGGTCGACCTGGTCGCGGAACTGCGCCACCCGTTCGGCGACCAGGGTATGGTCGAACTCGTCATACCGGTACATGTGCATCCACTCCCCGGCTGGATGCGGAAATCGGTGTCTGACAGCAGACTGGGGCCGCCTTGGGCGCGGATCGCCTCGCGCCGGCTGATCGGGCGCAGGCCGGTTCGGCCGACGACTCGACCGGCATGGCATAGGGTCCAACCACCCGCTGCCTCGCCACCTCCAGCTCCGCCGCGGCCAGCAGCGCCTGCTCTTCCTCCGGCGTCTGCACCGCATAGGCCTCGGGCAGGCGTTCGGTCCAGCCGGCGCCTTCGGTCAGGTAGACCACATCCCCTTCCCGCAAGCGGTTCGCCGTGATCACTGTCCAAGCCATGGTCCCATTTCCACATGACGTTAAAAGTGGATTAATATCTCCCGAATCTACAAATGTAATGTGCGTAATTCGTCATTCGACAAACAGAATCATGTGTGAAATATACTTATATTACAGAATTATTCAGAGTGTTAATTGGATCTGGTGCGGCGAGCTGGCGCCCATGTTCGGTGGGTCCGGCGGTATCCGCTTGCTTTCAGTCCACGATCGTCATTCCCGCGAACGGCGGGAATCCAGTGCGCCCGGAGGTGCGGTCGCCGTCTGCCGTGAACGCCGTAGCCAGATTCCCGCCTTCGCGGGAATGACAGGCGACGTCTGTGGAATAGCCGAACCATTGGCATCATCGAGTTCGCAGCCGGCAACGTCCTCATGCCGTTTGACGGCCCAGCGGTATCGCGCCATCTATGTCGTGGAGCCTACCCCCCTCAACGGAGCGACCCGCGTGACCACCGAGACCCTTTCCCCATGCCATTGCCGCGCGCCGACAGCAGATCGGGCGATCGCCTATCTGGCTGCTGGCCTGCGCGGCGATGGTGTTCGCCATGGCGGTGATCGGCGCGATCACCCGGCTGACCGGTTCCGGACTGTCCATGGTGGAGTGGCGGCCGTCTGATCGGCGCCCTGCCGCCCTTGAGCGAGGCGGAGTGGCAGCGGGTCTTCGACCTGTACCGGGCGACCCCGGAATACCAGAAGGTCAACGCCGGCATGGGCCTTGAGGCGTTCAAGCAGATCTTCTTCTGGGAGTGGTTCCACCGGCTTGTGGGGCCGCTCGATCGGCCTGGTCTTCGCCCTGCCCTTCGCCTGGTTCTGGATGACAGGGCGCATCGCCCGGCCGCTGCTGCCACGGCTGGCAGGATTGCTTCTGTCCTGGGCGGGCTGCAGGGCCTGCTCGGCTGGTTCATGGTCAAGAGCGGCCTGGTGGACCGACCGTCGGTCAGCCATTACCGGCTCGCCGCCCATCTCGGCCTGGCGGTGCTGATCTACGCCCTGCTGATGTGGCAGGCCTGGATCGCTGCTGGGCACGGCGGCAGCCGTCAACGGCCGGCACGGCTCTGCGACGGCACATGCATCGCGGCCGCGACCGCACTGGTCGCGGTCACCATGCTCTGGGGCGCGTTCGTCGCCGGTCTCGATGCCGGCCTGGCCTACAACACATTTCCCCTGATGGATGGCCGCCTGCTGCCGCCGGAGGCATGGAACCTGATCCCCGCCTGGGCTCAACCCGCTGGACAATACGGCCCTGGTCCAGTTCATCCACCGCTGGCTGGCGATCGGCACCGCCGTGTGTGGTGCTGGCTGCTGTGGTTTCGGGCCCGCACCGTCGCCGCCGCCGCTTGCGCGGCGCCTGCCGCAATGGCGGCGGCCGATCGCCGTGCTGCAGGTCCTCGCTGGGGATCGCAACCCTGCTGGCTGCAGGTGCCGGTCTCACTGGGGCGCCGCCCATCAGGCGGGGGCACTGCTGCTGCTCACCGCGTTGCTCTGGGTGCGTATACGTTACCCGAGGCGCATAAGGGTCCTAACCGGCCGTCGGATCGTCGGTCATCCGACCCATCCTGCTATCGCGGGCGTGTAGACCTGATTCCCGTTGCCGCCTCTAAGGCGAGGGATTAACGTAGCTCGCCAATGATGGGTTGAGGACCACGCTCGCCCCATCGGCAATCCTATCGAAACAAACACTTGCAGTGGAGGCAATCCAACATGCGAACCTTTACTTCGGTGCTTGCGCGCACTGCTCTTGCCGCGACGATCGTTGCCGGCTCGGCGCTTGCGGCGCAGGCCGAGGTCGTCTTCCATCGCGGCAATACCGGCGAGCCGGAGACGCTTGACCAGCACCGCACCTCGACCACCTACGAGGCGCATATCCTGCACGATCTCTATGAAGGGCTGGTGGCATCCACGACGCCTTCGCCAATGTCGTCCCCGGCGCGGCGGAGAGCTGGTCCATCAGCGATGACGGCCGTAGTGTACGACCTTCACCATCCGCGAAGACGCCAATGTGGTCGAACGGCGACCCGGTCACCGCCGAGCGATTTCGTCTATCTCGCTTACAGCGGATCCTGGATCCGGCAACCGGCGCCAAATACGCCAACATCCTGTATCCGATCGAGAATGCGGAGCTGGTGAATTCCGCCGGGGCGTCCGCCGACGCAGCGGTCGGTTCGATCGCCGACAATATCGTCGCGATAGCAGCAGGGTTGGCGGAGCAGCTAAGAGCGGGCGACACTGCGGGTGGCTATTCCGCGATTGCCGAGATCGCCGCACAGTTGGCAGAGGCTGTAGAGGCAAATCAGGCCGCCGATGCGCTGGCCAGCGCCGACGGCCCGACCCTCGACATGGTCGGTGTGGCTGCGGTAGTTGATCGCACCTTTCAAATCACTTTGGACCAGCCGACTCCTTACTTCCTTGAATTGCTGACCCGTCAAACCGGATTGCCGGTTCATCAAGCTTCGGTCGAGCAGCATGGCGACGAATTCGTCCGTCCCGGCAACATGGTGTCCAACGGCGCCTTTGTCCTGGCCGAGGTCGCGCCGCAGGCGCATGTCATGTCGGTGAAGAACGAGTTCTATCACGACGCCGACAACGTCCAGGTCGACAAGGTCTACTATTATCCGATCGAGGACCGGTCGACGGCGCTGCAGCCGCTTCCAGGCCGGCGAGATCCACACCAACAACGACGTTCCCAGCGACCAGATCGGCTGGCTGATGGAGAACATGCCGAACGAGTTCCGCAACCCGTCGCGGCTCGGCACCTACTATTACGCGCTGGACCATCGCCATGAGGCGATCAAGGACCCGCGGGTGCGCCAGGCCCTGTCCATGGCGATCGACCGCGAGTTCATCGTCGAGGAGATCACCGGCGGCGGCGAGGTCCCTGCCAACAGCTTCGTGCCCCCGGGCATCGGCAACTACGGTGACCCGGCCTTCGCCGACTTCACCGACATGTCGATGGTCGACCGCGAAGACCGGGCGATCGAGCTGCTGACCGAGGCCGGCTATGGCCCGGACAATCCGATCACCCTTGAACTGCGGTACAACACTTCGGAGAACCACAAGAAGGTGGCCCTGGCCATCGCCGATATGTGGGCGCCGCTGGGCGTGAATGTCGAGTTGCTGAACACCGACGTCGCCACCCACTACGCCTATCTGCGTGACGGCGGCGAGTTCGCGGTCGCTCGGGCCGGCTGGATCGGCGACTACAACGATCCACAGAACTTCCTGTTCATGGTCGAGAGCGACAACACCGGCTTCAACTACGCGAAGTACGACAATGCGGAGTACGACGCGCTGATGGACCAGGCGGCAGCGACCATCGATCTGGAAACCCGGGCCGAGGTGCTGAAGCAGGCTGAAGAGCTGTTCATGCGGGACCTGCCGTTCATCCCGATCTATCACTACGTCAACCTGGAGCTGGTCTCAGAAAAGGTTGAGGGGTGGGAGGACAACATCCAGGGACGGCACCTGACCCAGTACGTGCGCATCTCGAACTAGGTTCTGAACTGCGGGCCTCGCCATTGGCGGGGCCCGTGCCGTTTTCGCCGGGCACAACCGCGACCGCTCTGCGATAGGCCGCCGGACAGCGCCCCGGATAACGGCATCCTGAGCAGTCGCACCGTGCCGATGACGATGGCACCGCCGCTGCGATCTGGCCCCATCCCGGCCCCAGACAAGCAATGGCGGCGTCCTAGGTACCAGGGTTGAGGAGGCCGACCAGGCCGTGCTGACCTACACCATCCGCCGACTATTCGGCGCCATTCCGACAGTGTTTCTGATCATCACCGCCGCATTCTTTCTGATCCGGATTGCGCCCGGCGGACCGTTCTCGCTGGAACGGCCTTTGCCTGAGAACATCATGCGCAACCTGATGGAGATCTATCATCTGGACGAGCCGCTGATCGTGCAGTTCTGGATCTACCTGAAGAACCTGTTCCAGGGAAATATGGGGCCATCCTTCGTCTACCGGGACTTCTCGGTGATCGAGTTGATCGGAAACGGGCTGCCGGTCTCGATCCAGTTCGGCGGCTCGGCGCTGTTGATCGCGGTTCTGATCGGTTCCTGGCTCGGCTCGCTCGCCGCCCTGAAGCAGAATACCCGCGCCGATTATTCGATCATGGCCGGCGCGATGATCGGCATCACCATCCCCAACTTCGTAATGGCGCCGGTGCTGTCGCTGATCCTGGGCGTCTATCTGGGCTGGCTTCCAGCCGGCGGCTGGGGAGACGGGGCGATCGCCAACAAGATCCTGCCGATCGTGGCCCTTGCGCTGCCGCAGGTTGCGGTCGTCGCCCGGCTGACCCGCGGCAGCATGATCGAGGTGTTACGCTCCAACCATATCCGCACTGCCCGTGCCAAGGGCCTGCCAGAACGCATCGTGCTTGTCCGCCACGCCATGAAGGCCGCGCTATTGCCGGTGGTGTCCTATCTCGGACCCGCGGCCGCGGCGTTGCTGACCGGTTCGGTGGTGATCGAGACGATCTTCGCGGTGCCTGGCGTCGGCCGCTACTTCGTGCAGGGCGCTCTCAATCGCGACTACACTCTGGTGATGGGCACCGTCGTCCTCATCGCAAGCTTCATCGTCCTGTTCAATCTGGTCGTCGACTTGCTTTACGGGTTGCTCGACCCGAAAGTCAGATACGACTAGGCGGGAGAACACAAGATGACCACCGCCGATTTCGAAACCGTCGAGGCCGCGACAGCCGAGATCAAGGGTCGCAGCCTGTGGGCGGATGCCTGGCGCCGGTTGCTGGGCAATCGCGCTGCCGTGGTGAGTGCCATCATCCTGGGGTTCATCGCCGTCCTCGCGGTGCTCGGGCCGCTGGTATCGCCGCATGGGGTGGAAACCGTCTATCAGTCCTACATCAAGGTCCCCCCGAGCCTGGAGGCCTATCCGAAGGCCGACAGCGTGCCGGATATCATCCGGCGCGCGCTGCGCCGGTCCGGCGCGGAAGTGACAACGCTCGACCTGGATGGCGAACGCCTGACGCTGACGCTCAGCGGGCCCGATCCGATCGACGAGCGCGTGGTCGTGCGGCCGCTGAACCGGGCCGCCGATTTGACCGACGTCGTCGTGGCGGAGACCCGGGATGGCGGCCGGACCATGGTCGTCGAGATGAACGTCGTACAGAACTACTTCCTGTTCGGCACGGACAGCAATGGCCGCGACCTGCTGACCCGAACTCTGTCCGGCGGACAGATCTCGTTGATGATCGGATTGCTGGCGACCCTGGTCAGTCTGGTGATCGGGGTGACCTACGGCGCCACCGCCGGCTATATCGGCGGCCGCACCGACAATGTCATGATGCGGATCGTGGACATCCTCTATTCGATTCCGTTCATGTTCTTCGTGATCCTCCTGATGGTGTTCTTCGGCCGCAATATCATCCTGATATTCATCGCCGTCGGCGCCATCGAATGGCTCGACATGGCTCGCATCGTGCGCGGCCAGACCCTGAGCGTGAAGCGCAAGGAATTCATCGAGGCGGCACATGCCTGCGGCGTCGGCACGGCGACCATCATTCGCCGCCATGTTGTGCCCAACACACTGGGACCGGTGGTCGTCTACATGACCCTTATGGTCCCCAAGGTGATCCTGCTGGAGAGCTTTCTCAGCTTCCTTGGTCTAGGCGTGCAAGAGCCGCAGACAAGTTGGGGCGTGCTGATCTCAGAAGGCGCCAACAACATGGTCGGGTCGACCTGGATGCTGGTGTTCCCGGCGACGTTCCTGGCGATCACGCTGTTCTGCCTCAACTTCATTGGCGACGGCTTGCGCGACGCCCTCGACCCGAAGGATCGCTGATTCCAATGCCGGATGTATCACCCGTGCCCAAGAAGGATGGATCCGCCGAGACCAACGGGTCGGTCCTGTCGGTCGAGAACCTGGTCACCCGGTTCGACGTGCCCGATGGCGAGGTCTGCGCCGTCAACAACGTCAACTTCGAGGTCGGCCAAGGCGAAACCGTCGGCATCGTCGGGGAAAGCGGCTCGGGCAAGAGCCAGGTGTTCATGTCGGTGATGGGACTCTTGGCCTCGAACGGCAAGGCGGCTGGGCGAGTGCGCTATCGCGGCCAGGACATTCTGGGCCTGCCGCCGCAGCGGCTGAACCGCATTCGCGGCGCGAAGATGTCGATGATCTTCCAGGATCCGATGACGTCGCTGAACCCGTATCTGCGCATTTCCCGCCAGCTCAACGAAGTGCTGATGCTGCACAGGGGGATGAACGAGACCGACGCGACGAAGCGCTCGGTGGAGATGCTCGATCTGGTGCGCATTCCCGAGGCTCGCCGGCGCATCTCCATGTATCCGCATGAATTCTCCGGCGGCATGCGGCAGCGGGTGATGATCGCCATGGCGCTGCTGTGCCAGCCGGATCTGCTGATCGCCGACGAGCCGACCACCGCCCTGGACGTGACCGTGCAGGCCCAGATCCTCGATCTGATGCGCGACCTGAAACGCGAGCTGAACACCGCGATCATTCTGATCACCCATGATCTCGGGGTGATCGCCGGGCTGTCGGACCGGGTCATGGTGATGTATGCCGGCAACATCGTGGAGACCGGCACGGTGCGCGACATCTTCTATTCGCCGCAGCACCCATACACCGAGGGGCTGTTGAAGAGCATGCCGCGGCTTGACCAGGACAAGCACGAGGCGCTGACCTCGATCCCGGGACAGCCGCCGAACCTTCAGCATCTGCCGGCCGGCTGCAACTTCCGGGTCCGCTGCCCCTACGCCTTCGAACGCTGCGAATCGGAGAACCCGTCCTTGCACAAGACCGGCGACGGCCGCGCCAAGGCCTGCCATCTGGAAAGCCTATGACCGATACCGCCATTGGAAACCAGCCGCTGCTGTCCGTCCGCGACCTCAAGGTCCACTTCCAGATGCCGCGCCGCCATCTGCTGTCGCGCCATCGGGACGTACTCAAGGCGGTCGACGGCATCAGTTTCGATCTGCGCCCCGGCGAGACGGTCGGCGTGGTCGGCGAGTCCGGTTGCGGCAAGTCGACCCTGGGGCGCGGCATCCTTCAGCTGATCCCGCCGGCGGCGGGCCAGGTCATCTGGCTGGGCGAGGATCTTGCGGATCTGTCGCACCGGCACATGCGCGACCGTAGGCGCGACCTGCAGATCATCTTTCAGGACCCGCTGGCGTCTCTCAATCCGCGCATGTCGGTCGGCGATATCATCGGCGAGCCGCTGCGGACCTTCTTTCCCGACATGCCGAAGGAAGAAGCCCGACAGAAGGTTCGCGACATGATGGTCAAGGTCGGCCTGATGCCGCAGATGCTGAACCGCTATCCGCACGAGTTCTCGGGCGGGCAGTGCCAGCGCATCGGCGTCGCCCGGGCGATGATCCTGAATCCCAAGCTGATCATCTGCGATGAGCCGGTCTCGGCGCTGGACGTCTCGATCCAGTCGCAGATCGTCAATCTGCTGATGGATCTGCAGAAGGAATTCGGCCTGGCGCTGATCTTCATCAGTCACGATCTGAGCGTCGTGCGCCATATCAGCCACCGGATCATGGTGCTGTATCTGGGCAAGCTGGTGGAGTTCGCCGAGCGCGACGAGCTCTACAGCAACCCGCGCCACCCCTATACCCAGGCGCTGATCTCCGCCGTGCCGCTGCCCGACCCGGATGCCGAACGCAGCAAGCAGCGCATCGTCCTGACCGGCGACCTCCCGTCGCCGCTGGATCCGCCCAGCGGCTGCTATTTCCGCACCCGCTGTCCGCGGGCGACCGAGCATTGCGCCTTGGTTGAACCGGAAATGGTCAATGTGACCGGCAGCCATACCACCGCCTGTCACTACTGGGACGAAACCGGACCTGCCGCGGCCGGCGAGGGTGAAGAGGCCGCCGGCAGCTAGTGCATTTTCGGTTCTACGGCACCGGCCCGCCGCCCCGGGCCTACTGCTTCGGGCGTGCCTGGCGCAGGTATTCGCGATAGAATGCGCGGGCGTCGACGGCCATGTTGTACAGCGGATATGGCCCCTCGCTGTTCGGATAGGTGGCCGATTCCACGCCGATGATCCAATACCGCCCGTCGCGCTCGACGAAGAGCGGCGACCCGCTGTCGCCCTGCAGGGTATCGCATTCGTGGAACACGGTGTTGTCGTCGAAGACCTCGACGATCGGACAGCCGCGATTTGCGGTCAGCCGGGTATCGCTGTCCGAGCTGTATCCAGCCTGGTTGACCGCATGCCAGTTGCCGTTCTGGGCCGCATCGAGATCGGCGTCACGCAAAGGCATGACGTCCATCATGCCGACTTCCGCGGCGAGATCCCGGTCCACGGTCAGAAAGGCCCAATCCTGGCCGTCGATATCCGAGCCGCTGGAATGGGTCACGTTGTCGAAGCCCGACGCCAGAACATGGCCGATCACGCGGGCCGTGGCGGCGGTGAAATCGCCGTCGAGCCCGGCATAGAACACGGTCGGCCGGTCGATCTGATTGCTGTCATCGCCCAGGAACATGCAGTGCGCGGCGGTCAGCAGGGTGTGCCGGCCGACGACCGTGGCTGTGCAATGGCCGCCGGATTCGAACATCACCTTGCCGATGGTGCTCCAGGGGTAGGACGAGGTATCGACGAACCCGCGATCGTCCTCGCCATAGAAGACACCGCCATATTCGCCGCGGCAATCGGCCGAATCGGAGCCGGCGGTGCACAGGTCGGTGCCCTCCGGCTCGTCGCATTCGCCGTCATAGGACCATTCGCAATTGTTGCTGGCAAACGACATGCCGCCGCCGCCGCCGCGGCAATCCATGGTATCTGTGCCGGCCAGACAGACGCCGGTGCCGATACCGGGTTCGTCGCATTCGGCATCATTGCTGTAGGCGCAGCTTTCCGGCCCCGGGGCGGCGCCCTGCTGGCGGCAGTCCCAGGAATCCGAGTTCCCCGGACACAGGCTCGGCTCGTCGCACTCGCCGTCATAGGCCCAGAAGCAGTCGTTGGGGCCGGGTACCCCCTCGCCGCGACAATCCCAGGCATCCGTACCTGTCGAGCAGATCTTGGGTTCGTCGCACTCGCCATCGAATGCGTACCGGCAGGTGTTCTGCTGGGCGTCCGCACCTCCGCCGGACAGCATCAGAACGGCCAGAACCGCGAATGGCGTCAAGAAAGGGGGACAGCGCCGCGGCATCCATAGTCTCCTGCTGGGCCTGACGGGGAGGAACCGGCCAATGGCGGCGGTCGGCCGCGCCATGGTCGGGCTCGGGATTTGAACCAACACTAGCGTGTTCGACATGACGATGAACAGCGATTGCGGCGGTTCGGCGGCCCGATCGGCGGCCCGGCAACTGAAAACGCCGGCTCGGGAGGGTCCCGGCCGGCGCCATCGTCAACAGGTTGCGGTGAAGCGTGGTTACGCTGCCTCCGCCATATCCCCGAGCCGCTCGGAGAAGACCCGCAGGACCTCGTCCCTGAGCGCGCCGGTTTCCACGTCGTCGCGGGCGCTGATCAGCACGCCGTCGACCACCAGAGCCTGGTCCAGGGTCTCCGCGCCGGCGTTGCCCAACGCCTCGGCGGTATTCTCGTCGGCCGCCAGCTTGCGCCCCTTGGCCCGGTCGGCCACGGCAAGCAGGTTGATCGAACCGCCGATCACCGCAATCGGCTTGTCGCCGTCGACGAAGCCTCTCAGGAACCGCTGCATGTGCGGGGTGCCCAACAGCTTCTGAACGCTGCGTTCGCCGCCCGGTATGATCAGAGCATCGAAATCCGCTGCGAGCGAACTGGACAGCGGTACGTCAACCGGGAAGTAATGGCCCCAGGATCCGCCATGCCAGCCATTCACAAGTGCCTGCTCGGGCGAGACCAGCTTGACCACGGCCCCGGCCGCCAGCAAGGCGCGCTGTGGTTCGGTCATTTCGGTTTCCTCGAACCCGTTGGCGGCGAGGACGGCGATGGTTTTCTGTGCGAGCGGTTTGTCGGTCAATGCGGTTCTCCTATTGTCAATGAATCCCTGATGTCTTTGTCCTCAGACACCGTCCGGCCGAGCCGGTCGGCGCCGGTATCGCATCCGGAGCCGAAGCAACATTCACCGCACTGCAGGACGGAGAGACCGTCCGTGCCGCCCGGGTCCAATCCGGCCTGTCGGCGTGACACAACCGCGTCACCCGATGCCGTACCGCGACCAATTTGCGGTGGCAGCCGCCCTTGCCTCGACAGAGGGGCGGGCTGTTCAAGGATGCGACGTGCACGTCCCTGGAGACGTGCTCGAAGATGCCTAAGAGGTGGCGAGTGTGACGCCTTAAGTCAATGACTTTTTTGGCTTTCCGGGCATGTCTTGGACAAATCACAACACTGCGAAAGCATCGCAGGCCGTTCCGGATGCTTTCGGTCCCGACAGCACGGCATGTGGAAACACGCTATCGTATTGACTGCAATCAATGATGACTTGGCCGGAATTCAGGATATCTGGGCACCGGGATGACATCGCCATCGGAGACCATGATGAAACACCGATTTCAGGCCACCGCGCTTGCGGCGATCGCCGCCGCCGTGGCTACGCAGGTTCCGGCCGAAGCCTCCAATCGCAGCGAACGTTGCGCACCTGTGGTTCAGGAACAGCTGGCCCAGCTGCAGCTGGGACCGGATCAGGTCGGCGATATTTCCTATCAGGTCAAGCGATATACCAGTCGCAACGACACGGACAGGGTCACCGGCGTCCTCGCCTGGGTCGAGCTGCGAGGCTGCAATGGCAAGCTGGTGATCGACATGTCGTCGCGCTGCCGCTTCAAGCAGGCCTATACGACAGATGAATGTTCCGTCGAGGGTCTGTCGAATTGGTGACCCAATCGCGCCGGTCAGGCCACCCGTCGGGTGGCGAGGACTCGAGTGGCGATCCCGCGCACGACAATGATGGGAGAACAATCGCAATGCAGAACTCACGAACCATCTCACTCGCCGCGATCGTCGGCGTAATCTTGCTCTCGTCCGCGGCGGACGCCCAGCGGCGCGGCGATCGCTGCTCCGAGGCCACAGAAGCCGAGATCGCAAGACTGCAAATCGACCCCGCCAGAATCGGCGAGATCTCCTACAGGGCGCAAAGAAAGTCAGGCGGCGACGACGGCGGAAATCGGACGACCCGAATTCTTGCATGGGTCGATCTGGTCGACTGCACCGGCAACCTGGTGATCGACCTCTCGCCGCGCTGCGTCTTCAAGCAGGCCTATACGACTGATGAGTGCACCGTGGAGGGTTTGTCGAGCTGCTGACGCCGGCGCGGGTGCCGGTGTCGATCAGGAATCGGTTCTGGTCGGCCAGGGAACCTGGGCGAACCGAACGCCCTCCTCGACCAGCTCCTCGGCCTCGGCATCCGTCGCCTGACCATAGATATCGCGGTGTGGAACCTCGCCGTAGTGGATCTTGCGAGCCTCTTCGGCGAACTTGTCGCCCACCGACTCGCAATTCTCCTCCACATGGCGACGCATTGCGTCGAGCTGCGCCCGCAAGGGCTCGTCGACCATCATAGCCCGGGACTCGGCGGCGCCGGGTCCGGTGTCCGAAGGCCCTGCGCCCGCGGGCTCGCCCAGCGGACCTTTGGCGATGCGTGGCGCCATCGGCGCCTTGGCGATCCGGGTGTCTCCGCAAACCGGGCAGGCGATGTCGCCGGCCGATACCTGGGCCTCATAGGTCGCACCGTCACGGAACCACGCCTCGAAGCCGTGGTCTTGCGGGCATTTCAGATCGAACAGTATCATCGCGAGCCGGTCAAATCCGTCGGCGTTATGTCATACTATCCCAATCTTGGTTGCGGAATCAGAAACAACAAGCATGGCGACCGACACGCGGCCGCATGCGGGGCGTGAGCCGTCCCCATGGATCGCCCGCTTCGCGCCGCTGGTGCCACGCTCGGGCGTCCTATTGGACGTCGCCTGCGGCGGCGGCCGGCACTTGCGGCTTTTCCGGGACCGCGGCCATGCGGTGGCCGGCATCGATATCGACACGCGGGGTGTCGCCGACCTTGCCGTGGCGCCGGAAGTCGAGATCATCGCCGCCGACATCGAAGGCGGCCCGTGGCCCCTGCCCGGCCGTCGGTTTGCCGCCATCGTCGTGACGAACTACCTGCATCGGCCGCTGTTCCCGACCCTGCTGGAAGCGTTGGCGCCCGGGGGCATGCTGCTGTACGAGACCTTTTCCGTGGGCAATGGCCGGTATGGCCGGCCATCCTGCCCGGCATTCCTGTTGCGGAATGGCGAGCTGCTTGAGCTGGCGCGAGGCCGCCTGCAGGTGATCGCCTATGAGCACGGCATCGTCTCGTCGCCCAAGGCGGCGATCATGCAGCGGCTGGCGGCGGTGAACGACCTGACACCGGCATCGGATCTGGAAGGCGATCCCGAACCGATGCCGCTGCCGATCCGATAAAATATCGACCAACCGAGGGGGCATGATGAGCAAGATCAGATGGGGCGTGTTGAGCACGGCGCAGATCGGCTGGGAGAAGGTCATCCCGGGCATGCAGACCGGCGCCCATTGCAGCATCGACGCCATCGCATCGCGCGATGCGGAACGCGCCCGCCAATGGGCGGGCAAGTTGGGCATCGCCAAGGCCTACGGGTCCTACGAGGAGCTGCTGGCCGATCCGGAGATCGATGCGATCTACAACCCATTGCCGAACCATCTGCACGTGCCCTGGACCGTCAAGGCGGCGGAGGCCGGCAAGCATGTATTGTGCGAGAAGCCGATCGCGATCACCGCGGCGGAGGCGGAACTGCTGCTGGCGGTGCGGGACCGCACCGGCATGCGCATCCAGGAGGCCTTCATGGTGCGCACCCATCCGCAATGGCTGAAGGCCAAGGAGATCTTGGACTCCGGACGGATCGGCGCGATCCGTGCGATCCAGGGCTTCTTCAGCTATTTTAACGACGACCCCGACAACATCCGAAACATGGCGGATATCGGCGGCGGAGGCATGCTGGATATCGGCTGCTACCCAACCACCACCTCGCGCTTCATGCTGGACGACGAGCCGCTGCGGGTCGTTGCCCTGATCGACCGCGACCCGAATTTCGAAACCGACAGGCTGGGCAGCGCGATTTACGAGTACCCTGGCGGGTTGCAGGCAAGCTTCGTCTATTCGACCCAGTTGGTCGCCTATCAGCGCATGCATTTCCTGGGCAGCAAGGGCCGGATCGAGATCGAGATTCCCTTCAACGCGCCGCCGGACCGCCCCTGCCGGATCTTCGTCGACGACGGATCGAGCCTGTCAGGGGACGGCATCGAGACGATCGAGATCCCCGCCTGCGACCAGTACGGCGTCGCAGGCGACGCTTTTTCGAAGGCGATCCTGGACAATACCGAGCAGCCGGTACCGCTGGAGAACACCATGGCCAACATGCGGGTGATCGACGCGGTGTTCCGGTCGGCGGACACCGGCGCCTGGGAAACGCCGTAATCTCGGAGTATCTGCGGTCTGCCCCTGCCCCATCGACCGAAGAGCTCCGGACATGGCCTTTTCAGCAGACCCCTTGACGGAGGGTGCTCCAGACCGGCATCCATCATCACGTTCAGCCACCGTTGCCGCAAAGCCGATGATCGACCCGACCACAGAAGAGGGATTGCGCCAGGCCGGCTATGACGGCTTCGTCACGATCGGCTCGCTGCGCGAGACCGGATTCGCCGGCATCCCGCACCAGCCGGGCGTCTACCTGGCGCTCTACCCGTCCGAAGACCGGCCCCGCTTCCTGCCGGTCAGCCCGGCCGCCAGGCTGGGCCGAGAGGACGCGACGATCCCGGTCGGCGAATTGGAGGATGATTGGGTGGACGGCGCCTTCGTGATCTATGCCGGCATGGCCGGCGGCAAGGGCAAGACCGCGACCCTGCGCACCCGCATCGAGCAATACCTGGATTTCGGCCGTGGCCAGAAGGTCCGACACCGGGACGGCCGCGCGGTCTGGCAGATCGTGCGCTCCAGCGCGCTCGTGATGTGCTGGCTGGCGACACCCGGCGCCGACCCCTGGGGCAAGCGCAAATCCCTGCACACGGCCTTCGCCGATCGCCACGGCTCGGCACCCTTCGCCAATCGCGCGGGTCAGACCTCCTACTGAAGCGGGACCGGCCGGCTATTCGCCGGCCATTTGCAGCGCCACCGCCTCGGGCGGCGCGACCGGACGGTCGTGGCTGAGAGCGGGCACCGCGGCGCGGGCTTCCGCCACCCGGCCCATGTCGATATCCGCCGTGACCACACCGACGTCTTCGCCGGCATCGGCCAGCACTTCGCCCCAGGGGGCGACGATCAGGGAATGGCCGAAGGTCTCACGACCCTGGTCGTGGGTGCCGGTCTGCGCCGGGGCGATCACGAAGCAGCCGGTCTCGATCGCCCGCGCCCTCAGCAGCACATGCCAATGGGCGCGGCCGGTCTTGCGGGTGAACGCCGCCGGCACGCTGAGGATCTCCGCGCCGGCCTGGGCCAGGGCGCGGTACAGATAGGCGAAGCGCAGATCGTAGCAGATCGTCATGCCGAGCCCGCCCCACGGGGTCGGCGCCAACACGGCCTTTTCGCCCGGACGATACGTGGCACTCTCGCGATAGGACTCGCCGCCGGCCAGATCGACATCGAACATGTGCATCTTGTCGTAGCGCGCCACGATCGCGCCGGTCGGGTCGAACAGGAAACTGCGATTGGCGACCTGCTCGCCGCCCGGCAGGCCGACCGACATGGAGCCGACCAGCAGCGTCGCGCCGGTCTCCTGCGCCAGATCGGCGAAGAACGGGATGCCGGGATGGCTGTCCTCGGGCCTGGCCCGCTCCAGGGTCTTCCGCCGGCCGAAGACGATCGCCGTGACCGTCTCCGGCAGCGCGATCAGATCCGCCCCCCGGTCCCGCGCCCGGCGCACCAGATCGCCGGCGGCGGCCAGGTTGGGCTCGATCTCGGTTCCGGAATTGACCTGGACGCAGGCGGCGGTGAAATGACTGGTCACGCCGCCGCCTCAAGCATGGGATCGAGCTTGCCGGCACCGTCCAACGCCATCAGATCGTCGCAGCCGCCGATATGGGCCTCACCGATGAAGATCTGCGGCACGCTGGTCCGGCCGCCGGCGCGATCAACCATCTCCCGCTTGCGCTTGGGCTGCATCATCACGTCGACCTCCTCGAACGCGGCGCCCTTGTCCTTCAGCAGCCGCTTTGCCATGTAGCAATACGGGCAGAACGGGCTCGTATAGACGGTGATCGGCGGCATCGGCGAGGCGCTCCTGTGCTTCCGGCGCAAGGGTGACATATAGGAAGCGGTCGGGCCAGTGTCAGCGGGTCAGCTGTCGCCCATGCACACACCGATATCCCGCGCGGCCTGGACCCAGACATGGTCCGGCGGCACCAGCTTCTTCTTGCCGACGACCTGCTCCAGCGGCACCGGTTCCGCCCCATCGCCGCGCGATGCGACCATCACCCCGAAAGCGCTCCTGGTCGATCAGCGACGCGCAGGCGGTTCCCAGCCGGGTCGCCAGCAGCCGGTCGGCGGCCGAGGGCGTGCCGCCGCGCTGCAGATGGCCGAGGATGGTGACCCGGGATTCCAGGCCGGTCAGTCTCCTCCAGGCGCTCCGACAGATGCATGGTGTTGCTGGCCAGCGAGGCCTTGGCCTCGGCGACCCGCACCTTGGCCTTGCTGCGCTCCTCGTCGGTCGTCCTCGTCGGCCTTGTCGCTGTCCTTCTTCTGCTGTTTCAGCTTCGCCAGTGCCACTCGTCATCCGCCGCCTGCAGCTCCCGGGCCTGGTCGGCCGACATGGCGCCCTCGGAAATGGCGACGATGCTGAACCGGCTGCCGGTCCGGCTGCGGTGGCGGATCGACTCGGCCACGGCCTCGATATCGTAGGGGATCTCCGGGATCAGGATGACGTCGGCGCCGCCGGCGACGCCGGCGCCCAGCGCCAGCCAGCCGGCATTGTGCCCCATCACCTCGACCACGATGATGCGGTGATGGCTGTGGGCGGTGCTGTGCAGCCGGTCGATGGCGTCGGTGGCGATGCCAAGCGCGGTGTCGAACCCGAAGGTGACGTCGGTCTCGGCGACGTCGTTGTCGATGGTCTTGGGCAGGGTGATGATGTTCAGCCCGGCCTCCAGCAGCGGTAGGCGTTGCGCTGGGTGCCGCCGCCGCCCAGGCAGACCAGGGCGTCGAGGTGGTGCCGCTTGTAGGTCTCGACGATCGCGTCGGTCATGTCGACGGTCTTGTTGCCGACCTGGACCCGGTGCGGCTTGTCGCGGCTGGTGCCCAGGATGGTGCCGCCGATGGTCAGGATGCCGGACAAGCTGGGACCGGGTGAGCGGCAGGGTGCGGTCTTCGGCCAGTCCGCGAAAGCCCTGCTGAAAGCCCACCACATGCATGTCGTAGCGGCCGATCGCCGCCTTGCCGACGCCACGGATCGCCGCGTTCAGGCCAGGGCTGTCGCCGCCGGCGGTCAGGATGCCGATCGATCTGGGCATGACTGTCAAGCTTCCCTTCGGGGGCGGGATTGTCGAACTCGGTCCGCCGTTCGACAGGCTTCGACGGTAGGAGTGTTTGCCGGCCCGGCGGCATCGCCGTCAAGGTCTTTGCTGATCTCAGGACGCTGCCGCCGGCCGCACCACCCGCGCCAGGGTCACCACATCCACCTCTACGCGGCCCCGCCCGGCGCAGCACCCGGGCACATTCGGAGACCGTGGCGCCGGTCGTCATCACATCGTCGACCAGCAGAAGTCTTCGGCCGCGGAGGTCGCCGGCACGATGACGACCGACGGCGAATGCGCCACGGATGTTGGCGATCCGGCCCGGCGGCTGAGCCCGCCCTGGCTGGGTGTCCGACGGCGGCGCACCAGGCCATTTGTCAGCACCCGGCGACCCGACAGTCGCCCCACGGCTGCGCCAGCAGGGCCGCCTGATTGTATCGCCGCCGGAACAGCCGCCAGCGGTGCAGCGGGACCGGGACGACCAACAGGTCGGCATCGCGCAACAGCTCCCCGGCTGCCTGGGTCATCCAGCGGCCGAGCGCGCCGCCGCATGGGTGCCGTCGCCATGCTTGAAGGCGAGGACCAGGGGCCGGCTGGCATCGTCGTAGTGCAGCGCCGCCCGGGCCCGACCGAAGGTCGGCTCGCTGCGCACGCAGTCGCCGCACAGGGCGTCCGGCGCCACCTCGAACGCGAAGGGCAGACCGCAGCAGGCGCAGTGCGGCGCGGCGATGAATGCCAGGACCCGCTCCAGCAGGACGGGCACACGGCGCCATCGCCGCCAACGACCACCCCGCAGGCCAGACAGCGCGGCGGCAAGACCGCATCGAGCATGGTGCGCGCCAGGAGCCGGGCGCCAGCTGGCCGAAAGGGGGGAACCGGTCGGCATCGCATTCATGCTGGCAGCTTGACCTGCCCCTGTCAATCGCGACATCCGATGCGGCGCCAGCTCCGACGACCTATAGTCCGGCCATGACCGACGACAGTCATCTCGTCTTTGACCGCCGCCTGGTGCGCCGCCACCGCGACCGGGCGGCCGGCGGCCTGGAGGCGCACGATTTCCTGTTCCGCCACTCCGCCGCCGCCCTGGCGGAGCGTCTGGAGGATGTGACGCGGGATTTTTCCAGCGGTGCTCGATCTCGGCTGCCATGGCGGCGAGATGGCGCACGCCCTGCGGCGACCGTCCGGACATCCGGTTCCCTGGTGCAATGCGACCTGTCGCCGGCGATGGCGCGGCGGGCCGGGGCATCGGGGCATCCGGCCCTGGCGGCGGATGAGGAGTTCCTGCCCTTCCGCCGAGGGCGCGTTCGACCTGGTGGTCAGCAATCTCAGCCTGCACTGGGTCAACGACCTGCCCGGCGCGCTGATCCAGATCCGCCGCGCGCTGAAGCCGGACGGGCTGTTCCTGGGCGCGATGCTGGGCGAAGGCACCCTGGCCGAACTGCGCGACGCGCTGATGGCCGCGGAAATCGAGATTGCCGGCGGCGTCAGTCCGCGCCTATCCGCCCTTCGCCGATCTGCGCGATGCCGCCGGGTTGCTTCAGCGCGCCGGCTTCGCCCTGCCAGTCGTGGAGAGTCGGAGCCGGTCACGGTGAGCCTACGGGGAATGCCTTCCAGCTGTTCGCCGATCTGCGCGGCATGGGCGAGACCAACGCCACGCCGTCGCCCGCAACCCCGCACCGCCGCCGCGCGCACTCTGGGCGGAGACCGCACGGCCGGTATGGCGAATCGCATCGCCGATGCCGACGGTCTGCATCCCCGCGACCTTCCGGGTCATCCACCTGCTGGGCTGGGCGCCCCATGAGAGCCAGCCCAGAAACCGCTCAGCGCACCCGGCAGCGCCGCCGCCCGGCTGCCGCCGGCCTCGGATGCGCTGGGTTCACCGAGGAGATGCGGGACCGCGGCATCAGGCGACGACAAGCCGGCGTCGCCCGGCCAGGATCCGGGGATTGGTCTTCTTTTTTCCTCGCGATCAGGCGGCGGCATTGTGCCCGGGGTGTCAGCGCCGGAGCTTCATCGTCTCATCCGCGTCGCGGCCGAGACGGGGCTTTCGAGCACCTCAGTAGTCGCCAACTCCGCCGCCAACTCAGCCGTCCTCAAGCCGCACCAGATCGTCCGGGCAGGGGCATGCCCATGGCGCGCATCTGGTCGAGGGTCTGGCGGATGCGCAGGTAGATCTCGTGGCGATCGCCCCATTCGCCTTCCATGTCGTCCAGCAACAGCGACACCGCCGCCTCGATTTCGTCCCGATCCATCGCCATCAGCCGCTTCTCCTTGCAGGTCGCATAACCATAGGCCGGCCAGGCCGCCGGCGTTCGAGGAGAATTGGCGCCGACGTGGACGCTCCGATTGACTTGCATGGGCAATCTGATATGGAATCCGAGACCTTGACGAGGGATTATCGGTGCTGACGGTCATGCGGCCAATGACGCAACCCTTGATGCGACGACGACGACGATGGAGCGCCCTGGCGCCGCGCCGCCTGACGACCGCGCACGCGCCCCGGAAGGGCCGGCGGTCCGGACGGCCCCTTCCCGATACCTCCGCAAGACCATCGTCAAGGATCCGGATTCCATGTTTGTCATTTCCGCCGAGCGGCCGGGCGACGGCCCCGCCATCGATCTGCTTCTCGACCAGGCATTCGGGCCCGGCCGGCATGCCAAGACCGCCTATCGCTATCGCCGCGGCGATCGCGCCGGTTCCCGGGCTGGGCCTGGTCGCCGTCGAGCCGGGCGCGCCGGACCGGGCGCCGCTGGTCGGGTCGATCCGCTATTGGCCGGTTGCGATCGGCGCCGGCATGCCGGCCCTGCTGCTGGGGCCGCTGGTGGTGGCGCCCGGGCGCAGCGGCGAGGGCATCGGCCGGACGCTGATGCGCCAATCCCTCGACCTGGCGCAGTCGAACGGCCACCGCATCGTGCTGCTGGTCGGACCCATGGACTATTACGGCCAATTCGGCTTCCGCCCGGCCCAGCCGCGCGGCATCGCCATGCCCGGCGAGGCGCCGGAGCGACTCTTGGTCGCAGAGCTGGCCCCGAATGCCCTGGCCGGCGTCAGCGGGGCGATCGTCGCCGGGAGGTGGGTTCGCCGGCCAATCGGACAAGGGCCCGGAACATCGGCCGCGCAAGCGGCAGCCTAGCGGCGAGGTCGATCGGCAAGGCGTCGCCGGAGCCGCCAAACGGTCAATGCTGCACCGCACGGCTACCGGGTTGACTGTCGAATCCAAGAGGCGCAGGGTGTACTCACGTGGTCGGGAAACCGGCGACGAATCAGCCGCCGCAGTGCCCTGCGGCGACTTCCGACGGCACTCACAACCGCGGGTGGGCATCGTCGGGAACTACGAGAAGCGGGAGCCGTCATCGCCAGACCGGCTCCCGAACTCTTTTTCGGACATGCTGCACGGTTGTTGCCCGCCGGTCGGCGGCGCGGTTAGGCTCCGGCAAACACGACGGAGCCCTTCCATGACCCTGACCGGTTACCAGAAAGTCGAATTTCGAGCGGGACGGTTATCTCGTGATCGAGGGCTTCGCCGATGGGGCGCAGTGCGACGCGCTGATCGCCCGGGCCGGCGAACTGGTCGAGGCCTTCGATCCGGACTCGGTGCGCTCGGTGTTCTCGACCACCGAACAGACCCATACCACCGACGATTACTTCCTCACCTCCGGCGACAGGATCCGATTCTTCTTCGAGCAGGAGGCGCATGATTCCGATGGCCGGCTGCTGCGCGACAAGGCGCTGTCGATCAACAAGATCGGCCATGCCCTGCACGATCTGGATCCGGTGTTCGACCGCTTCTCGCGCAGCGCCGGCGCTGGCCGGCACTCGCCGGCGGACCTGGGCATCGCAGAACCGCTGCTGCTGCAGTCCATGTACATCTTCAAGCAGCCGCGGATCGGCGGCGAAGTGGTCTGCCACCAGGATTCCACCTTCCTGTATACCGACCCGCCCAGCGTCATCGGGCTGTGGTTCGCCTTGCAGGACGCAACCCTGGAGAATGGCTGTCTGCAGGCGCTGCCGGGCGGCCACAAGCTGGGGCTGAAGAAGCGTTTCCGGCGCGATGGCGAGGGCGGCGTGACCTTCGACGAATACGACGCGACCCCGTTTCCTGAGACCGGCATCGTGCCGCTGGAGGTGCCGCGAGGCACGCTGATCGTGCTGCATGGCGCTCTGCCGCATCTGAGCGGCCCGAACCGGTCGGATCGCTCGCGCCACGCCTACACGCTGCATGTCGTCGACGGCGCCTGCCGCTATCCGGGGGACAATTGGTTGCAGCGCGAGCCCGCGATGCCGGCGCGCGGATTTTCCTGAGGGTCTCTCTACCGGGCGAGCGCGATCAACCGGCCGAGCCCGGCGGGCAGAGGTACGCTGCTGGCCGCATAGTCGCTGTTCAGGAGAAACCTGCTGCCCGGACCGATCTCGAACGCCCGGGCGATGAAGACCGAAAAATCGGCGCCCCCGTTGATCGGGCCCTCGCTGTCGATTCGCACAACGCCGTTCGGAAGATAGACCACGCCTTCGAAATGGCTCTGGCTGGTTCCGCCGATGTGGTGCTCCGCGCCGGCCGTGTCGGCACGATCCTCGAAGAACAGCAACCCCGCAAGCGGTCCGACCGTCGGCGCCGAGAAGCGAACGGTGGCGTCGCGCTTGAACGACAATACGGACTCGCCGCCAGCGAGGTGGAACGCCACGCCAGCGCCAGCCACGTCCGCGCCGCCCTCGACGACAAATGCGCCATCGCGGATCGCGTAGATACCGGGCAGGAAGGTCACCATCGCGCCACCGCCGATCGCAAGCCGTCCGCAGTAGACGCCGGGCGACAACTGGTGCGTGCCCGGGCCGATCACCGTTTCTGCGTAATCGCACGGCGCGCCGGCAACCGGTGGTGACAGCATGCCCGCGAGCGGGTCTGCGACCGGTGTGCAGCGGTCGGGGGTCGGCTGGAAGCCAGGGCCAGGTTGGCCGCGCTGGGTACAGATGGTCTCGGCGGTAATCGTTGCGCCGGGTTCGAGCGCTATGGCGCGAGCGGCGCCGGAATTTGCCTGGACCGTGCAGTTCGCCGCGGCAATAACGGCATCCGGACCCACTGTCACGGCAGCCGGGCCCGCAGGGTCCAGTGCCAGCAGACAGATCGGGTCGCGGATCTTGGCGGCAACCGATTCCGCCATCAGGTCCACACTGCTCACGCCGAACAGGCGCGAGAACACTGTCGGTACGGGATTCCCGCCGGCCATGGACCGGCGTACCGTCACCCTTACTGCGTTGGCCGGGCCATCGGCCTGGGTGAAGAGGTGGGTTTCCAGATCCAGGCGTCCCAGCACCACATCGCTATCGGACAGAGCGGTTCCGTGACTGCCGGAGGGCAGCGATTGTTCCGCGGTCCGGTATACCGCGCCATGCACCGCATCGGTATCGGGCAATGCCCGTGCACCGGCAATCGCCGCGGCATCGGCGGCCGACTGCAGACTGGCATCGGTCAGATAGATTTGGCCGGCCTCGACTGCCATACCGGTGATGCCGAGAACCATCAGGATACCGATCGCCGCGGGCGGCAATGCCACGCCACGTTCGTCCCGTGCCATGCGCTTCATGTCACGATCTCCGCGACATCGCGCATTTGCTGCTCGGCGCCCGCAATGGGGGTCGCGACGCCGAGCGACGTCTTCAAGGTGTCCATGTACCCATCCGTTGGCGGTCGATATCGCGCCCTGCCTCGGAGACTTTTCGTCTCGTGTCATTCTTGTGCAGATCGCAGACGCGCGAATCGGGTTTTCAGTTCTTCGTGGCTACTCCCAATGTTTTGTTTACCAGAATTCGAAACTATTCATTAACCATACGCTCGATATTCAATTTTTAGTTTAGCTCAATAGCAATCGTCGCGCAATTATTAACATGCGCAAAGTCATTAACCAATCCATCTTGAGTTGCGTTAGGTACCTGTGGCGACCGGCGTAGCGACGGTCAGCCCGAACAGTGCCGCCGCGTCGCCCTGATTGACCGCGATCTCCGCCAACCCCAGGCTGTTGCAATACCAGAGGCCGGCGCCGACCGGCACCTCGGCGAAGGTCCTTGCCCGGCGAAAACGTCCCTCCCCCGCGTGCAGCACCGCATCGTCCGTCAGATCGGCCGCATCGATCCCGGTCATGGCGTTTCCGTAGTGGTCGCAATAGATGATCTCGGCGACTCGATCCGGGTCGTCCGGCCGGACGAGCTCGGCGACCGCGACCGGCGAGGACGCGACCGGCCTACCCAGGGCCAGCATGGCGGCGACCGGGGCGAACAGGTCGCGGCCGTGAAAACTGTCCGATAGCCTTTCCGGACGCCAGTCGATCCTCCAGGCCTTGGAGGGTCCCGACGCAGCAACCCTGGCAAACAGGCCATTGTCCGGTCCGACATAGCGCGTGCCGCCGATCTCGACGATGATTGGATCGCGCTTCGTGCCGACGCCGGGGTCAACCACCGCCAGCACGACGTCCCCGCCGCCGCCGCCCGGCGTGGGATCCGGCGGCGCAATCGATCGCAGGATCGCGTGGATCAGGCACCCGGCGGCGGCCGGTCGGAAGGCCGGCAGGTCGTGCATCAGATCGATCACCGGCACGCCCGGCGCCAATCGTGCCAAGACCGCATGGACTTGTCCGACATAGGGGCCTGCATGCCCGAAATCGGTCAGAAACTGGATCATGGGCCGGGAGTATAGCGCGCCGAGCCGGCGCCAGGGTCACGCCGCCTCGGCCTCCGGCCGTCCGACGACCGATGCCTGTTCGGCAAGCCGCCTGACGCAGGAATAATCTCCAAGCTCCAGGATCTCGGCACCCGCCAGCAGCAGGGTGTCGCGGTGCCGGCTTACGCTGTCATCCGCCAACATGGCGAAGACCGCGCTGCGCAGACGTCGCACGACATGGTCCTCGGCGTCGGCCGAGGTCACGAAGGGCAGGCCCGGCGCCGGCCGTGTCCAATCCAGCACACGCAGAGCGCCGGTAACCGAGGGCCGGTGGCGCGACAACTGCGCCCAGCAGATCGCATCGATGGCGGCCAGATCGGCGGCACCGGACGCCACCGCCTCTGCACTGGCGAGATGGCTGCCGGTCAACCGGGCCGACCCGAAGAACCGCCCGACATCGGCCAATGGCGCCACCAGTGCCGCCAGCGCCTGCCAACCGGACAGGGAGTCCCAGCCATTGACGGCGCAGGTCCGGTCGCGGCAATCCGCCACTGTTTGATATTCCGACGATCGCCGAACCACGATCGCGCTGCGATAGTTCGGCCCGGAACAACCCTCGGCGCCATAACAGGGTGTTGCGATCGGGCGCAGCCGACCGGAATACCCGTGCACCAGAGGATAGCCGCAGGTCTGGCTGAACAGCAGACCGCTGTCGCGCCACAACTGGCGCGGAGGTGCCCAGGACAGGCGGGCCGGCGTGCCCTCGAGCCCCGAGTCGCGCAGGGTCCGCGCCATCGATAGCCAGATCGCCTCGGCCGCCGGCCGCAGCTCCGGCAGATCGTACATCGGCAGGCTTGCGACTAGCGCCACTGCGCGGCCTCGGCCGGTTCCGGAGACGGGCTCCGGACCGGGTCGTCAACGGGTCGCAGCAGATAGCGGCGGGCCAGCGCGCCATAGCCGGCAAAGAGTCCGGCCCCGCGCGCCGCCTGCCGGTCGCCGTCGATCTGACGGTTGAACGCCGGCAGCCGGTACCAGGCCAGGGCCGGCCGCGCGTGATGGGCGACGTGCAGATTGTTGTTGAGGAACAGCAATCCGAAGAGCGGCCCGGCATGGACGACTGCCGTGCGGTCCGAAGGATCCGGCGCCGCCCGGTGCTCGGCAAAGGATCTGAGCAGCGTCAGAGACAGCCCCGGATAGCAGAATCCAGCGAGATACAGCCAGATCGGCAGGTCGCACACCACCCCGACCCAGAGCAGCACTGCCATCGCAGCGACCGCGTGCCGGATCCAGATCGCCAGATGCCGGGCATCGCCCCACCACAGGCGCCGGGCCTCGCCGGCCAGGAAGCTACCGATCACGATGCCGGGGCCGATGGTCAGGCGGCCGAGGAGCGTCTGGTTGGCGCGGAAGAGCGATCTTCGCACCGGACCCAGACGGCGCCAATCCTCAGGCGTGATGTAGAAGCTCTCCGGATCGGCGCCGGGCTCGGTCAGATGCCGGTTGTTGTGGTGCAGCAGATGGCTTTCCCGATAGATCGCATAGGGCATCCAGAGCCCCAGCGGCGGCCAGCCGATTGCCGTGTTCAGCCATCTCCGGCGGGTCGGATGGCCGTGGATGGTCTCATGCTGCAGCGACCCGTGCCACGCGATCAGCATCGCCCCGGCCGGCAGCAATGCCCAGACCGGAATAGAAGCGTGGAACCATGTCAGCAGGCCCCAGCCGCCGTAAACGGCAATGATCACCGCCCAGGTGAGCGCCTCGAAACGGTGCTGGGAGGGGGCGGCGGCCGATTGTCCATGTTGTCGATAACTCTTTGTCATTGCTGACAGTTCAACGCAAGTCATCCGCTACGACAACGCGCCAACGCGCACAAACCGAGGCGATCAGTCACCATCATGCGCAAATGTAGACTTTCTGCAGCATATGTGGTGTAAATGCAACAACGCCGACGATCGTCGCGCATCACAGCATGGAGCCGCACCATGGACCGCCGCGATTTCCTGGAGCAGTTCCGCGAAAGGCTGGAGACGGTGATCGCCGACTCCGGCATGAGCCGCAGCGCTTTCGCGGCGGAAGCCGGGATGGACCGCTCGACCCTGTCGCAGTTGCTGTCGGCCTCGAACGACCGACTGCCGCGGGTCGAGACCCTGGCGTCGATCGCCGCCCGCTGGCAGGTCAGCATCGACTGGTTGCTGGGGCTGAGCCAGCAGGGCCATCTGGGCGCCGACATCATGGAGGAGCAAATCAGCATCCGCCGCGACGCCCTGTCGGCGGCCGACGCGATGCTGGTGGAGTGGCAGACGGAGGCGATCGGTTACAAGATCCGCTATGTCCCTTCCAGCCTGCCGGATCTGCTGCGCACCGAGGATGTGGCCCGTTATGAGCTCGGCTACTTCGCCACCGCCCGGCCGGAGCAGGCGATCGAGAAGGCGGCGGTCCGGCTGGCCTATCAGCGCCGTCCGGAGACCGACATGGAGGCCTGCAGCCCGCTGCAGTCGATCTCCGGCTTTGCGCGCGGCGAGGGCATCTGGCGCGGCCTGGACCGGGAGGCCCGGCGCGGTCAACTCGACCACATGATCGACCTGGTAGAGGAGCTGTATCCGACCTTCCGCTGGTTCCTGTTCGACGGGCTGCAGCGGTTCTCGATCCCGGTGACCATCTTCGGCCCGCTGCGAGCGGCGATCTATGTGGGGCAGATGTATATCGTCTTCAATTCGACCGAGCATATCCGCACTCTGACGCAGCATTTCGACGGGCTGATCCGTGGAGCGGTGATCCAGCCGACCGATGTGCCGACCTATCTCAGGACGCTGCGGGACGAACTCGCAGCCTGACCGCACGGTGCTACCCAAGGCCTGCCGGCTCGCGCTAAGGTCCGAACATGTCCAACGACCCGGCGGCATCGGTGACCGACCCTGGCCAAACCATCCTGATCGACGGTCGCTGGCGCTCCGCCGCGACAGGCGAGACCCTGCCGGTGATCGATCCCTCCACCGGCGAGGGCTTCGCCACCCTGGCGCGGGGCAGGGCCGAGGACGTCTCCGAGGCCGTCGCCGCCGCCCGGGCCGCCTTCGACGATGGCCCCTGGGGACGGATGCCGGCGGCAGAGCGGGGCCGCATCCTGTGCCGGTTCGGCCAAGCGGTCGCCGGTGATTTCGACACCCTGGTCGCGCTGGAGGCCCGCGACACCGGCAAGCCCCTGAAACAGGCCCGAGCCGACATCACCGCCTGCGGCCGGTATTTCGAATATTACGGCGGCGCCGCCGACAAGCATCACGGCATCAGCATTCCCTATCAGGAAGGCTTCACGGTCTTCACGGTGAAGGAGCCGTACGGCGTCACCGGCAACATTATCCCGTGGAACTATCCCGCCCAGGTCTTCGGCCGCACCATTGGCGGCGCGCTGGCGGCCGGCAATGCCTGCGTCCTGAAGCCGGCCGAGGAGGCCTGCCAGACGCCGCTGCGGCTGGCCGCGCTGGCGCTCGAGGCCGGGTTGCCCGAAGGGGCCCTGAACATCATCACCGGGCTGGGCGAAGAGGCCGGCGCGGCGCTGGCGGCCCATCCCGGCATCGATCTCATCTCCTTCACCGGTTCGCCGGCCACCGGCGCCCTGGTGCAGGCCGCCGCCGCGCATCACAACCGGCCGGTGACCATGGAGTTGGGCGGCAAGTCGCCGCAGTTGGTGTTCGACGACGCCGATCTGGACGCCGCCCTGCCCTTCATCACCAACGCGATCATCCAGAACGCCGGGCAGACCTGTTCCGCCGGCAGCCGGCTGCTGGTGCAGGACGGCATCGCCGAGGCGTTCACGGCGGCCGTCGCCGAGCGGTTCCGGGCGCTGGAGGCCGGCCCATCGGATCGCGATCTGGAATGCGGGCCGTTGATCAGCCGGGTCCAGCGCGACCGTGTCCAGGACTTCCTGGACAAGGCCGCCGCAGACGGGCTGCCGGTGCTGGCGGAAGGCCGTATCGCCGCCAACGCGCCGGCCGGCGGATTCTACGTGGCGCCGACCCTGATCGGCGACGTGCCGCCGGACCACCCGTTGGCCTGCGAGGAGATCTTCGGCCCGGTCCTCTCGGTGTTCCGCTTCGCCGGCGAGGACGACGCCGTCCGCCTCGCCAACGCCAGCGAGTTCGGCCTCGTCGCCGGGGTCTGGAGCCAGGACGGCGGCCGCCAGATGCGCTGCGCCCGCCGGCTTCGCGTCGGGCAGGTTTTCGTCAACAACTATGGCGCCGGCGGCGGCGTCGAACTGCCCTTTGGCGGCGTCAAGAGAAGCGGCTTCGGCCGTGAGAAGGGCTTTGAGGCCCTGGATCATTTCACCGCAACCAAGACCGTCGCCATCCGCCACGGATGAGCCGGCGCACTCACAACAGGGAGAATGCCATGCGCATCGCAGGCAAGGTCGCCGTGGTCACCGGCGCCGGATCGGGTTTCGGCGAGGGCATCGCCGAGACCTATGCGCGGGAGGGCGCCAAAGTCGTTATTGCCGATATCGACGCCGATGGCGGCCAGCGGGTCACCGAGGCGATCAATGCCCGGCACGACGGCGCGGCGGTGTTCGTGGAGACCGATGTCGGCGACGGCGATTCCTGCAAACGCATGATAGCGACCGCATCGCAGGCCTTCGGCGGCCTCGACATCCTGGTCAACAACGCCGGTGTCAGCCACGACAACAAGCCGCTGCTGGAGATCGACGAGCAGGATTTCGACCGGGTGTTCCGGGTCAACGTCAAGGCGATCTTCCACGCCGTGCGCCACGCGGTGCCGCTGCTGGCGGCGCGCGGCGGCGGCTCGATCATCAACATCGCCTCGACCGCGGCACTTCGCCCCCGCCCCGGCCTGACCTGGTACAACTCCTCCAAGGGCGCGGTGGTGGTCGCATCGAAATCCATGGCCGGCGAACTGGCGCCACAGAACATACGGGTCAACGCGCTGTGCCCGGTGCTGGGCGACACACCCCTGGCCGGCACCTTCATGGGCGGCGACACGCCGGAGAAACGGGCCCAGTTCGTCGCCACGATCCCGCTTGGCCGCATGAGCACGCCCGCCGACGTCGCTGGCGCGTCGCTTTTCCTGGCGTCGGAAGAGGCGGCGTTCATTACCGGCGCTGCGTTGGAGATCGATGGCGGCCGTTGCGCCTGACGGACAGCTGCACCTGAAGGACAAAAGAAAACCGCCCGACGGAACCCCGCCGGGCGGTCTTTCCATTTCGAACTGGCGGTCCGGGCGCGCTATTCGCGGTTGCCCAGGAACATCAGCAGGAACTGCATCAGGTTGATGAAGGCGATGTAAAGGCTGAGCGCCCCGAACACCGCGGTCACCGTCTGCTCATCCCGGCTCATTGCGTCGGAATAGGACAGCTTGATCTGCTGCGTGTAGTACGAGGTGAGACCGGAGAAGATCAGCACACCCGCCGCCGCGATCACGAACTGCATCATCGGGCTGGCCAGGAAGATGTTCACGATGCTGGCGATGATCAGCCCGATCAAGCCCATGATCAGAAAGCTGCCGAAGCCGGAGAGGCTCTTCTTGGTCGTGTATCCCCACAGGCTGAGGCCCGCAAAGGCGCCGGCGGTGATGAAGAAGGTCTTCACCAGGCTCTCACCGGTATAGACCACCATCAGGATCGACAGGCCGATGCCATTGATCGCCACAAAGGCCCAATAGAAGCCTTGCGCGGAGGTCGCGCTCGGCGAGCGCATCAGGAACATGGCGCCGATCAGCATCACCAGAGGTGCCCACATCGCAAGCGAGCCGAGCCCCGTCAGTCCGACGATTTGGGCGCCCTGGGTGACATAGAAGATGTTGGTAATCGCCGGGATGTTGACGACGGACCAGGCAACGAGTCCGCTGACCACAAGGCCCATAGTCATGTAGTTGTAGACCCGCAGCATGTATTGCCGCAGGCCCTCATCGATTTCAGCCCGGTCTACTGCACGGCCCCCGGTATAGGCGGCTGCGCGGTCTTGCGGATCGAATGCCATCTTTGTCCTCACCCGTCAGATGTAGAATTCATCGGTGATATTGGCGTTTACCCCGAACAGGTCAAGCCAATTCGAATGCCAGTTGCGCCCTTGTCGGTTAAATAACCGTTAGCGATTTCGCCTATTCGTTGCGCAACAGCGGAGCCGCCTTCTGGCCCAGCGCCTGCCAGGTGCCGAAGAACCCGAAGGCGATGGTCACCGCCGTACAGAGTATCGTCGTGGTCGCCACGGCGCCAGGAATGAAGATCCAGTCGACCTCCATCACCCAGGTCAGCACCGCCCAGGCGGCGACCGAGCCGATGATCGCGGCGATGCCGGCGGTGATCAGCCCGAGCAGCCCATACTCGATCAGAAAGGCGCGCAGGATCGTGGCACGGGTCGCGCCCAGCACCTTCAGCACGACGGAATCATAGACCCGGCGGCGGTGACCGGCGGCAACCGCGCCGGCCAGGACCAGAGTGCCGGCAAACAGGGTGATCCCCGCAGTCGCCCGCACCGCCGTGCCGATCTTGCGCAGGATGTCGTTGACCATCTCCAGCGCATCCTTGATCCGCACCGTGGTGATGTTCGGGAAACGCTGGGTCACCACGCGCTGAACCTGGCCTTCCACCGCGTCGCTGGCCTGGATGGTGGCGAGAAACGTATGCGGTGCGGCATTCAGCGGGCTGGGCGAGAACACGAGAACGAAGTTGATCTCCATTGTTCCCCAGTCGATTTCACGGATATTTGCAACCTCCGCCTCAATGTCACGTCCCAAGACATTGACAGTCATGCGATCGCCGATGCCGATCCCGAAGGCGGCGCTCACATCCCGGTAGATCGACAGCAGCGGCGGTCCGCTGTAGTCCGCCGGCCACCATTCGCCCTCGACGACGTTGTGCTCGGGTCGCGGGGCGGCGGCAAAGGTGATGCCGCGATCGCCGCGCAGGATCCAGGAATGCTCGCGGTTCACCAGAGCGTCGCGGGCCGGCTGATCGTTGATCTTGACGATGCGCCCACGCAGCGCCGGAACCTTGTCCAGATTGCCGGCGCCTTCCATTTCTTTGACGAGGTTGGCGAACGGCTCCATCTGCTCGCGCTGGATGTCGACGAAGAAGAATGCCGGCGCCTCCTCGGGCAGGGCATCGGTGATCTGGCGCGACATGTTGCCCTCGATCAGGGCGATGGTGACCAGCACGGTCAGGCCGATCCCGAGTGAAAGGACCAGACTGGGGGTCGGCGCGCCGGGCCGGCAGAGATTGGCCAGCGCCAGCCGCAGACCCGGCTGTCTTGGCCGGCCGAGCCGGCGGGCGCCGGCGATCACCAGGCTTGCGGCCAGCCGGAACAGCAGAATCGTCACCGCGGCCCCGATCACGAACCAGATGGCGAACAGCCGCTCACTGGCGGTGGCGATCGCCAGGCCGCCAAGCGCCGCCGCCGACAACCCGGTCGCGATGACGAACGGCGCCCGGGGCCAACGATGACTTGGCGCCACCACATCGCGAAACAGGTCGGCAGCGGAGATCTCGCGGGCGCGGGCCAGTGGCCACAGCGAGAAGGTCAGTGCGGTCAGCACACCGAAGGCAGTCGCCGTGGCCAGCGCCATAGGGTACAGCCCGACCCGGGCGTTGACCGACAACAGGTCTGAGACAATCCCGTTCACCACCATCGGCGCCGCGGCCCCGATCGCCAGCCCCAGCACGATGCCGACCGCCGACAGGACCGTGATCTGGGCCAGATAGGTCTGGAACACAAGACGCCCCGACCCACCGAGGCATTTCAGGGTCGCGATCGTCGCAATGCGGCTGTCGAGATAGGATTTGACGGCGTTGCCCACACCGACGCCGCCGACCAGCAGGGCCGTCAACCCGACCAGGGTAAGGAACTGCGTCAGCCGGCGGACCATGCGCTCGAGCGACGGCGCGGCGTCGGTATAGTCGCGGATGCGCCAGCCGGCATCCGGAAAGCGTTCGCGCAGATCGGCGACATAGGCGACCACGTCGCCACCCGGCGCAAGTCGTAGCTTCATGTGGTGCTGGATCTGGCTGCCCTCGCGAACCAGACCGCTGGCGGCCAGCGCCTCCGGCGTCACCATGACCCTGGGCCCGAGGCTGAAGCCGCCGGCCACCCGGTCCGGTTCGTGCTCGATGACCGCGCGGACCTCCAGGGAAATATCGCCGACCGCGATCCGGTCGCCGATCCCCACCGACAGCCGGGCCAACAGATTCTGTTCGATGGCAGTGCCCCAGACGCCGTCGCGCTCGGCCAGGGCATCGGCAAGGGCCCCGCCGCCGACCAGCCTGAGTTCGCCGTAAAGCGGATAGGCGCCGTCGACGGCCTTGAGCTCCACAAGCGTGGCGTTCTTGAAATCCGCCGCGGACACATCGGCGGCGCCCGACCGGGCCATCACCCGCATCTCGGCGCTGGCGGACAGATCGGCCGTCGCCAGCAGATGCGCCAGTTCCGGCCCCTCGGCCGGCCGGTAGATGCGACGGATGGCGATATCGCCGCCCAGGATCGCCTGGCCGTCGTTGCGCAGCCCCTGCATCACCCCGCTGGACACCGACTGCACGGTGGCGATCGCAGCCACGCCAAGGGTCAGGCAGGCCAGGAAGATCCGAAATCCGCCGAGACCGCCGCGCAGCTCCCGCCGGGCCAGCCTGATCGGGATCGCCCAGCGCATCAGCTGGCCGCCATTGCGGCGTTGGCGGCCTGTCCCTGGTCGACGATCAGCCCGTCGACCAGCCGGACCTGCCGGTCGCAGCGCTCGGCCAGGGCCGGGTCATGGGTGATCAGCAGCAGAGTCGCGCCTTTGTCGCGGGACAGTCCGAACATCAGCTCGATGACGTGGTCGCCGGTATTGCCGTCCAGGTTGCCGGTCGGCTCGTCGGCCAGAATCAGCGACGGTTCGGCGGCGAATGCCCGGGCCATGGCCACGCGCTGCTGTTCACCCCCGGACAGCTGGCCCGGGTAATGGGTTAGCCGGTGGCCGAGACCGACCGCCGCCAGCCCTTCCTCGGCCCGGTTGAAAGCGTCGCCGCGCCCGGCGAATTCCAGCGGGATGGCAACGTTCTCCAGCGCCGTCATGGTCGGAACCAGGTGGAAGTTCTGGAACACGATGCCGACATGGTCGCGACGAAACAGCGCCAGGCCATCCTCATCCAGCGCCGCCAGATCGTGGCCGGCAACCAGGGTTCCGCCCGAGGAGGGCCGCTCCAGACCGCCAATGATCATCATCATCGTCGACTTGCCGGACCCTGACGGGCCGACCACGCTGACCCGTTCGCCGCGCCCGACCTGGAGATCGATTCCGCGCAGGATATTGACCGGACCGGCCGCGCTCTCCAATTCTAGGTGGACGTCCCGCAGGACGATGATGGAATCACGATCACCGGCGATATCGGGCACAATATGCTTCCCTGGCAACGACTGAGAACCTCCAGCCTAGATGGCGCAGCGGCGCGGCATGTCAACAAATCCCGTGTTACGAATTGTTGCAGCCGCCTGGGCACCGCGTTTCTGGCGCTGATCCTGACCGCGCTTCCGGCCGTCGCGTCGGACACCATCCGCCTGATGGCATTCGGCGACAGCCTGACCGCAGGATACGGGCTTGCGGTCGATGAGTCCTTCACTGTTCAGCTGGAACGGGCGCTGCGGGCAGAAGGATACGACATCGAGGTCATCAATGCCGGCGTCAGCGGCGACACCACGGCGGGCGGTCTGGCCCGGCTGGACTGGGCCCTGGCCGATGCGCCGGACCTGGTGCTGTTGGAACTGGGCGCCAATGACGGCCTGCGCGGGCTGGATCCGAACGATACCCGTGCCAACCTTGCGGCAATCCTCGACCGGCTGACCGCGCGCGGCATGCCGACCCTGCTGGCCGGCATGCTGGCGCCACCCAATCTCGGCCGCGAATACGGCGCGATATTCGACGGTCTGTATCCGGATCTGGCGGAGGCCTACGGCGTGCCGCTCTACCCGTTCTTCCTGGACGGGGTGGCGGCGGAGGTCTCGCTGAACCAGGACGACGGGCTACATCCCAATGCCGAAGGCGTGGCGGTGATCGTCGACCGGATGTTGCCGATGGTGATCGCGCTGATCGAGTCCAGCGGATTGGCCCCGCGGGGGTAGCAGGCAGATTTCAGGGAGCCTTTCGGCCCCGCCCTTTCGCCCCTCGCAAATAGCGGCTATACGAAGCGCCCTTTCCGATCCAGGCCGGATAATCGGCCTGTTCCACCGAACCGCAAGACGCGGAGCCCGCCATGCAATACCGACCGCTCGGCCGCACCGGCCTCGATGTCAGCGCCATCTGCCTCGGCTCGATGACCTGGGGCAACCAGAACAGCGAAGCCGAAGCCCATGAGCAGATGGACTACGCGCTCGACCAGGGCGTCAATTTCATCGACACGGCGGAAATGTACGCGGTGCCGGTGTCGGCGGAGCACTACGGCAAGTCCGAGGAGCATATCGGCACCTGGCTGGCCGCCCGGAAAAACCGCGACAAGGTCGTCCTGGCCACCAAGGTGACCGGGCCCTCAAACCGCCCCTTCGTACGCGACGGAAATGCGCGCCTGGACGCGAAGAACATCAATGCCGCCATCGATGCCAGCCTGAGGCGGCTGCAAACCGACTATGTCGACCTCTACCAGCTGCACTGGCCCGACCGGAGCACGAATTTCTTCGGCAAGCTGGGTTTCGTTGCAGACTCGGACGAGGACATGATCCACCCCTCCGAGACGCTGGACGTGCTGGACGGGCTGGTGAAATCGGGCAAAATCCGCCATGTGGGGCTGTCCAACGAGACGCCCTGGGGCGTGATGACCTTCCTGAAGCTGGCCGGGTCGCGTGGGCTGCCGCGCATGGCGTCGATCCAGAACCCTTACAGCCTGCTGAACCGGATCTTCGAGATCGGCCTCGCCGAACCGGCGATCCGCGAGGAATGCGGGCTGCTGGCCTATGCGCCGCAGGCCGCCGGCTTCCTGTCCGGCAAATATCTCGGCGGCGCCGTGCCCGAGGGCAGCCGCATGGCCGTGTTCAATCAGCCCAGCCGATACGACACGCCGCGCGGACATGCCGCCACCGCCGCCTACGTGAAGATTGCCGGAGAGCACGGGCTCGACCCTTGCCAGATGGCGATCGCGTTCATTCTGTCGCGTCCGTTCACCACCGCCGCGATCATCGGCGCCACGACCATGCCACAGTTGCGGAACGCAATCGGCAGCATGGATTTGACGCTGCCTCCGACCGTGCTGGAAGAGATCGAGGCGGTCCACGCCGAAAACCCGAACCCGTGTCCATGACGGTGCGCCATGCCACGCCTGTTCGTTGCCCTGGAGATACCCGGCGAGGTCCGGGAGCGGTTGGCCCTGGTACAGGGCGGGGTCCCTGGCGCCCGCTGGGTGCGGCCTGACAATCTGCACCTGAGCCTGCGCTTCATCGGCGAGGTCGATGAGCACGCCGCCGCCGACCTCGACGCGCAGCTCGGCCGCATCGCGGCGTCCGGATTCGAGCTGAAGATCGCCGATGTCGGCAGTTTCGGCCCGGACCGCAGCCCGTCGGCGTTGTGGGCCGGGGTTCCGCGCTGCGACCGGCTGCAGCATCTGCGCGACAAGGTCGACCGGGCCGTGGTGGCCGCCGGGCTTTCCGCCGACGACCGCAAGTTCAAGCCGCATGTCACCCTGGCGCGGCTGAAGAACGGCCGCCGGGATCGTGTCCACCGCTGGCTGTCCGACAACGCCTTCCTGTCGACGGCGCCGTTTCCGGTTGACCGCTTCGTGCTGTTCCGCAGCCACCTCAACCGCGAGAGCGCGAGCTACGAACCCCTGGCGGAGTACCCGTTGGCGACGGAGCTGACGAATGGCAACACCGTGGAGATCAGCGAGAACGCCCGCTGACGGACGCTCTGCGGGGCCCCGAACGGTGCTTAGAGCGCCTCACCCTTGACCAAGCGCGGCAGGGTTCCGGAGAGGCCCATGGCGTCGTGGAAGATGCGGCGCTTCAGGCCAGGTAGGCGGTTGATCATGGCAAGGCCGACATCGCGGGCCAGCTTCAGCGGCGTCACCGAATTGGCGAACAGGCGGTAGAAGCTGTCGGTGCTGGCGATCGTCGTCATCACATCGACCCGCCGCCAGCGCTCATAGCGGCGCAACAACCCGGCATCGCCGATATCCAGGCCCAACCGACGGGCGTCGGCCAGGACTTCGGCCAGGGCTGCGGCATCGCGCATACTGAGATTGAGGCCCTGGGCGGCGATCGGATGCACCGCGTGCGCGGCCTCGCCCATCAGCGCCAGCCGCTCACCGACATAGCGCCGGGCATGCAGGCCCGAGAGCGGATAGGCGAACCGCTTGCCGACCTGGTTCACCGCGCCGAGTCGGTCGCCGCAACGGCGCTGCAGCTCGGCATCGAAGGCCGCTTGCGGCAGATCCAGGTAATGCGGCGCGTCCCGGCGGCGCTCGCACCAGATGATCGCCGAGCGATGACGACCGTCGGCCAGATCCGGCATCGGCACCAGGGCGAAAGGGCCGGACGGCATGACATGTTCGACCGCAACGCCTTGATGCGGCCGGTCGTGGGCGACGACGCAGGCGATCGCGGTCTGGTCGTATTGCCAATGCCGGGTGGGAATGCCCGACCAGGCGCGGGTCGGCGATTGCCGTCCATCGGCGCCGACCAGCAGGGCGGCCCGCACCGTGCGGCCATCCTCGAGCGCCACGCCGATCCGCCCGCCGTCGTGACGGAAGCCCACGACCGGCGCCGGCGCCAGATGGGTGACCGACGGCAGTTCCTCCAGCCGATCCAGCAGCGCCGCCCTGAGCGCGCCATTGTCGACGTTGTAGCCATAGGGGTGGTCGCCGATATCGGCCGGGTCGACCTGCAGAACCAGGGGCGACCAGTTATCGGCGATGTGCAGGCCGGTGACCGCCGCCGCGCTGGGCGCCACCCGGGGCCAGGCGCCGATGCCCTCGAGCACCCGGATCGAGCCATAGGTCAGCGCCGTGGTCCGGTCGCCGTCGCCCGGTGCGGCGCGGATCGCCGGCGGCGCCCGGTCGATCACCACGGCCTCGAGCCCGGCCGTCCCCAGCGCCGCCGCAAGGGTCAGCCCGGCTGCCCCGCCGCCGACGACGATGATTTCCGTTTCCAGCGGCGCGCCCGCTCCGCCCTTGCGCGTTCTGCTTGCCATGCACCGAACATCGTATCCCGCGAGGACCTTGTCCAGGGGCGCAACGGCACTCTATCTGCCTAATCGTTAGGCATCGCCTAAATTTTAGGCAATCTAGTGGCTGTCGAGTCGGCAGGTTCTGGATAGGGTTTCCGCGAATGCGTTGATTTCTCACACCTTTCGATCAATTCCAGACTTCGGCACGGAACTTGAATTGTGAGCGTGGTTCGCCGGGGGCGAAGGGGTTCGCTGTGTCGAATTCCCGCACGGCAGGCAACAGGCAGGGGACGAGACATGAAGCTGGTCATGGCCATCATCAAGCCATTCAAGCTGGACGAGGTGCGCGAGTCGCTGACCGCGTTGGGCCTGCAGGGGCTGACGGTCGGCGAGGTCAAGGGATTCGGACGGCAGAAAGGACAGACCGAGATCTACCGCGGAGCGGAGTACTCGGTGAGCTTTCTGCCCAAAGTGAAGATCGAGGTCGTGGTGACCGACGAGATGGTCGAGGGCGTCGTCGAGGCGATCGAGAAATCGGCAAATACCGGTCGCATCGGCGACGGCAAGATTTTCGTTCTGGACGTCCCGACCGCGGTGCGGATCCGGACGGGAGAGACCAACGTGGAGGCTTTGTAGAGATGAGGCAGTATCTTTCAATCAAGACGCTGGGCCTGGCCGGAGGGGCGCTGGCGTTGTCGGCATTGGCGGGGCCGGCGCTGGCCCAAGACGCGGCGCCCGGCGTGTCGCCGGAAACCGCCTTCGTATTCAACACTTTCTCGTTCCTGGTGAGCGGCGTCCTGGTGATGTGGATGGCGGCCGGCTTCGCAATGCTGGAATCCGGCCTGGTGCGGACCAAGAACACCGCGGCAATCTGCCTGAAGAACATCGCGCTCTATTCGGTCGCCGGCATCCTCTACTACCTGATCGGCTATGATCTGATGTACACCGGCGTCGACGGCGGCTACATCGGCACCTTCTCGCTGCTGTACAACCCGGCCGGCGCCGAGGCGGCGCTGCTGGGCGGCAGCGAAGATCCCGAGGTGCTGGCGGAGGTCGTGGGCAACGGCTATTCGCAGATGTCCGACTGGTTCTTCCAGATGGTCTTCGTCGCGACCGCCGCGTCGATCGTGTCGGGCACTCTGGCCGAACGCATCAAGGTCTGGCCGTTCATGGCCTTCGTAGTGGTGCTGACCGGCATCCTGTACCCGATCCAGGGCTCCTGGACCTGGGGTGCCGGCTGGCTTTCGGAGATGGGCTTCAGCGATTTCGCCGGTTCGACCATCGTGCATTCGGTCGGCGGCTGGTGCGCCGTGACCGGCGCCATCATCCTCGGCGCCCGCAAGGGCAAGTACACAGCCACCGGCGGGGTCTATCCCCTGCCCGGCTCCAACCTGCCCCTGGCGACCCTGGGCACGTTCATCCTGTGGCTCGGCTGGTTCGGCTTCAACGGCGGCTCGCAACTGGCGGCGGGCTCGGCGTTCGACATCTCCGCGATGGCCGTCGTCTACGTGAACACGAACCTGGCCGCAGCCGGCGGGGTCGTGGCGGCGATGGCGATGAGCCAGCTGGTGTTCAAGAAGATGGACCTGACCTTCGCCCTGAACGGCGCGATCGCGGGCCTGGTCTCGATCACCGCCGGTCCCGACCTGACCAACCACTTGCTGTCGATCATCATCGGCGGCATCGGCGGCGTGCTGGTCGTGGTCGCCGTACCCCTGATCGACAAGCTGAAGATCGACGATGTGGTGGGCGCCATCCCGGCCCATCTGGTGGCCGGCATCTGGGGCACCCTGGCGGTCGGCATCTTCGGCGCCGGCAGCCTGGTGACCCAGGCCATCGGCATCGTCGCGATCGGCGCCTTCATGGTGGTCACCAGCACCGCCATGTGGCTGATCCTGAAACACACGGTGGGCATCCGCGTCTCCGACGAGGAAGAGGAGCTTGGCCTCGACAAGGCCGAACTCGGAATGGAGGCCTATCCGGAATTCGGGCAGGGGTCGCAGCGGGTCTGACCCGGCACCCCTGAAGACTGGCGGCGGGCGGATCCGAACCGGCCACTCCCGCTTCCTCCTGTGCCTCGGGCGGACCTCACCGGTCCGCCCATTTTTTATCCGGCCGGCGCCATTGAATGGAATGCGCCTCTCAAGTCGTTAAACGAAGTTTAGAGAATCTTGCGCAAACTCGCGGAAATCGAACGAAAGCGGCCACCGATGGCGGCCTTGTTTCCGCCATCGCCCAGACCTAAAGTCGCGGCCTCGGATAAGTCGACCATCAGGGATTGCAGCTCGGCCAAACATGGTGGCATCGCCGCAGATCAACTTCCGGCTGGACGGCCTGACGAACTATCCGTTCGCCCGGCTGAGAACACTGCTGGACGGCATCGCGCCGCCGGCGGGCGCCGAGCCGATCGCCATGTCCGTCGGCGAGCCGCAGCATGTCGCGCCGCATCTCATCGTCGAAGCGCTGGCCGAGTCGGCCCATCTGTGGAACCGGTATCCACCAAACAACGGCACCGAGGATTTCCGCGCCGCCGCCGCCGGCTGGCTGGACCGTCGCTACGGCCTGCCGGCCGGCATGATCGATCGCGCCACCGGGCTGATGCCGGTCTCGGGAACGCGCGAGGCGCTGTTCCTGGCGGCGCAACTCGCGGTCTCGCCGCGCAGCGACGGTGTGAGACCGGCAGTCTGCCTGCCCAACCCGTTCTACGCCGCCTATGAGGGCGCCGCGATCATGGCCGGCGCGGAGCCGGTGTTTCTCGATGCCACGGCAGAGACCGGCTTCCTGCCCGATCTCGATGCACTTTCGCCGGCGCTGCTGGATCGCACAGCGTTGTTCTATTTCTGCAGCCCGTCCAATCCGCAGGGCGCGGTCGCCGATCTCGCCTATCTGCGCCGTTTGATCGGCCTGGCGCGTCAGCACGGCTTCGTTCTGGCGATCGACGAGTGCTATGCGGAAATCTACGGCGCAGCGCCGCCAGCCGGTGGTCTGGAGGCAGCGGCCGGGTTGGATGGCGGCGCGCTCGACAACCTGCTGGTCTTCCATTCGCTGTCGAAGCGCTCCAGCGCCGCTGGTCTGCGATCCGGCTTCGTCGCAGGCCATCCGGCCCTGATCGCCGATTTTCTCCGGTTGCGTGCATTCTCAGCCGCCGGCATGCCGCTGCCGGTGCAGGCGGCCTCCGCCGCCTTGTGGCGCGACGACGCCCATGTGGACGAGAACCGGGTCCGCTATCGTGCCAAGTTCGATCTGGCCGATGCGGCACTCGGCGAACGATCGGGCTATATCCGACCGGCCGGCGGGTTCTTCCTCTGGCTCGATCTCGGTCCCGAGGGCGATGGCGAGGACGCGGCGCGGCGCTTGTGGAGCGAGGCCGGCATCCGGGTTCTGCCCGGCGCCTATTTGACCCGACCCAGCGCCGACGGTATCAATCGCGGCAACCGCTTCATCCGAATCGCCCTGGTGCATGACGAGCCACTGCTGGCGACCGCCCTGCCACGCTTGGCCGAATGCCTCGATCAGGCGTCGCGCGACAGCCGGCCGGCCGCCGAACTGTCGCTGACGACGAGTCCGTAGGAACCGGATATGGCATCCACGACATCCCGACGCCGTAGCGGCGCACGCCAGACCTCGTTCCTGCCGGCCGGCGCAAGCACGTTCATCCGGCGCCGCATGGTCGAGCTCCTGGGGCTGGCGCTTTCGGCCCTGGGCGTTGCGGCGCTGGTCGCGATGTTCAGCTACGACCCCTCCGATCCGTCCTGGAACACCGCGGTCACGGCTGGCCTGACAGGAAATCTACTTGGGCCGCCGGGCGCCGTTGTCGCGGATCTGATGCTGCAGAGCGTCGGCGCGGCGGCGATCCTGATCGCCCTGCCGCTGATCGTCTGGGGCTGGCGGGTGCTGCGTCATCGTGGTCTGGGCAGGCTGTGGGTTCGCGCCCTGGGCTGGGTGGCGGCCGTCGGCCTGGCGGCGATCGCGCTTGCCCCGGTCGCGCCCCTTCTGGCCCTGCCCGTGCCCGCCGGCATGGGCGGCACAACCGGCACCCTTTCGATGGACTGGATCATCGCCATGGTCGGCCCCCGCCTGGCGCCGGGCCAGCAAATCTGGATCGCCGCCGCTGCCGGGCTGCTGTCGTTTGGCGCATTCCTCATAGCACTTGGCCTGCGCCGCGCGGAATGGGGTGCCGGGCTCATCGCCGTGACCAGCGTCGGCGGATTGCTCGGCCGAGGTGTCAGGGCCGCCGGCAAGGCACGGCCCCGGTCGTGGAACACCAGCCCCGGCGCCGCCGCGCAACGGCAGTCCGACGAGCGCAAGATCTCCGAGGCGCCCGATCTGGGCCCGCCGCCGCCCTTGGCGCCGGAGGACATCCTCGACGGACCGATCGGCATCGCCAAGCCGGCCGCCGCCGCTGCACCGCCGCGCGGCCAAGGCGGAGCCGGTGGTGACCGCGAAATCGAAACCGCCGGCCCAGGGCCGCCGCGCCACGACGGAAAAGCAGGCGAAGCTCGGCTTTGCCGAAGGCGATTTCAAACTGCCGCCGCTGGATCTGCTGCAGCCGATCGATACCAATGCGCGCCCCATAGGCGATCGGCAAGGAGGCGCTGCGCAAGAACGCCGAGATCCTGGAAGGCGTGCTGGGCGATTTCGGCGTCAAGGGCGAGATCGTCCGGGTCAATCCCGGTCCGGTGGTCACCCTGTACGAACTGGAGCCGGCGCCGGGCACCAAATCGAGCCGGGTGATCAACCTGTCGGACGACATCGCCCGGTCGATGAGCGCGGTGTCGGTCCGTGTCGCGGTCGTGCCCGGCCGCAATGTGATCGGCATCGAGCTGCCGAACGCCGAGCGCGAGATGGTGTTGCTGCGCGAGCTCTTGTCCTCACGGGCCTATGAGCGCGACAGCGGCATTCTGTCGCTGCTGCTGGGCAAGGACATCGCCGGCACGCCGATCACCGCCGATCTGGCCCGCATGCCGCATCTGCTGGTCGCCGGCACCACCGGCTCGGGCAAGTCGGTCGCCATCAACACCATGATCCTGTCTCTGTTGTACCGGCTGCCGCCGCAGAAGGTGCGGATGATCATGATCGACCCGAAGATGCTGGAGCTCAGCATCTATGACGGCATCCCGCATCTGCTGTCGCCGGTGGTCACCGATCCGAAGAAGGCGGTGGTGGCGCTGAAATGGGCGGTCCGCGAGATGGAGGACCGCTACCGCGCCATGTCGAAGCTGGGGGTCCGCAACATCGAGGGCTACAACCAGCGCCTGCGCGACGCCCGGGCCAAGAAAGAGGTCCTGATGCGGCGGGTCCAGACCGGGTTCGACCCGGATACCGGCAAGCCGATCTTCGAGGACCAGCCGCTGGACCTGACCGAATTGCCCTATATCGTCATCCTGGTCGACGAGATGGCCGATCTGATGCTGGTCGCCGGCAAGGATATCGAGGCGGCGATCCAGCGACTGGCGCAGATGGCCCGGGCCGCCGGCCTGCACCTGATCATGGCCACCCAGCGCCCCTCTGTCGACGTCATCACCGGCACGATCAAGGCCAATTTCCCGACCCGGATCAGCTTCCAGGTCACCAGCAAGATCGACAGCCGGACCATTCTCGGCGAGATGGGCGCCGAGCAGCTGCTGGGCCAGGGCGACATGCTGTACATGGCCGGCGGCGGCCGCATCACCCGGGTGCATGGACCCTTCGTCAGCGACGAGGAGGTCGAGAAGGTGGTGACGCATCTGAAGGCCCAGGGCGAGCCGACCTATGACGAGTCCATCCTGGAAGAGGATGAGGGCACGTCGGTCGACGACCTGACCGGCCGCGGCAATGGCAGCGACGAGCTCTATGACCAGGCGGTCGCCCTGGTGGCCCGCGAGGGCAAGGCCTCCACCAGCTTCATCCAGCGCCATCTGCAGATCGGCTATAACCGTGCCGCGCGGATCATCGAGCAGATGGAACAGCAGGGCGTGGTCAGCAGCGCCAACCATGTCGGCAAGCGCGAGGTCCTGGTCGGCAACAGCTGATCGACTCCCCTCCCCGACTCTGCCTTGTCACTGCGAGGAGCGTCCTTCGTCAGGCGACGACGGGCAATCCACGCTGGCCGCTGGCAGTGGATCACCACGTCTTCGGCTCGCGATGACGATTGTCGGCCGGTGCGAAACGCCGCACCCACCCATGCGGCAATGCGTGACCTGGAACATCCGGCACTCGTCCAATCCCATCGCCGCACTTCCGCCAAAGACCAGCGGCATGCATAGAGCCATGAAGACGGTTGGGACACTCCTCGGCACCGTGCTGGCAGCGCTGCTGCTCGCCGGGCCGGCAAACGCGCAATCCGCGATCGCGCCCCAGGACGCCGAGATCATTCGGCGGGTGGAAGCCTATCTGGAAGATCTGACCACGGTACAGGCTCGATTCGTCCAGCAGAGCGAGATGGGCGGCTTCGCCCAAGGAACCTTCTATCTGTCCCGTCCCGGGCGCATGCGCATCGAATACGACCCGCCGATTCCCTTTCTCTACGTCGCCGACGGTTTCTGGCTGACCTTCTGGGACGAGGAGCTGAAACAGCGCACCGACGTGCCGCTGGGCTCGACCTTGGCGGATTTCCTGATCCGCGACGATGTCACCCTGTCCGGCGACATCACCGTACGCGGCGTGCGCCAGATCGCGGCCTATGACGAGGTGGAGGTCGATCTGATCCAGACCGACGATCCCGGCGCCGGCATGCTGACCCTGGTGTTCGACGCAGAACCGATGGCGTTCAAGCGGTGGACCGTGCTCGACGCCCAGGGCCTGTTCACCGAGGTCACACTGAACGAGCCGGCCTACGGCATGGAACTGGACAACGACCTGTTCCGAGCCCCGCGGCCTCCGCGCCGCACGCGCGAAGACTGATACTCGCGGGGCTGTCTCGGCCGCTACCCCTGCCAGTCCGTATTCATCGACTGCTCGACGGAACGGCCGGATTTGTAAGCCTCGACCAGTTCCTTCAACTCGTCATACTCCTCGCAACCGAAGAAGCAGATGCGGTCGAGCGCGGCGAGATGTTCCTCGGCCATTTCCAGATCGCCGGTCTCCAGATACAGCTCACCGATGTATTCATGGGCGCCGCGATGGCTCCCATCGAGCGCCAGCGCCCGCTGATAATGATCCAGGGCCACCGCGTAACGCTTCAGCTTGCGGTTCGCGTAGCCGAGATAGTTGAAGGCGTCGGCATTGTCCGGATCGCTGCCGGCCACGGATTCCAGCAGCGGAATGGCGGCCTCGTAATCGCCGGCCTCGATCTTCGCCACCGCGGCGGTGTAATCCGGGTTGACCCAGCTCGAGCGGGTGTCTTCGTCACGATCCCCGCCGGCGGCGTATGCGGGGCCGGCGGCCAAGACGGCGACCATCGTGGCGGCAAGTGCGGAGCGTCTGATGGACATGGGATCCTCGTCAATGTCTGGCGGTCGATAGGTCCGGCCCGGATGTGTCCGGACCGGCTAATGGTATCTACGAGCCTTACCCTGCATCCGGTTTCGGATTTTTCCCGTATGTTGTGGCATCGTCGCGGCAATATGGTCCGAAGCTCACCAGCGGGCCCGAAATTCAGCAAATGGCATGGCGCAGGATACACCGTCTGATCGCCTGGTCACGCTTCTGCGGCGGTGCGCCGCGGAGGACCGGCGCGCCTTCGACAGCCTCTACCACTCCGTGGCGCCGAAACTCTACGGCGTCGCTCTGCGTATATTGGGACGGGACAGTTGGGCTGAGGAAGCGCTGCAGGATGCCTTCGTGAATATCTGGCGCCACGCCGGACGCTATGATCCGGCGCTCGGCCGGCCGATGACCTGGATGATCAACATCGTGCGCAACCGGGCACTGGATCTGCGCCGCAGCGCCACCTACCGGTTCGATGAGGTCGAGTGGTCGGCCGACGCCGACCTGCGGCTGAGTGGCGACGACCCGCTTGCGCGCACGGAAACGAATCAGGAACTGGCGCGGGTGATGCGCTGCATGTCCGACCTGACCGAGCCGCAGCGCCGCTGCATCCTGTTGATGTATCACCGTGGCCACACTGCCGCGGAGACCGCCGCCAGACTGACGCTGCCGGTCGGGACGGTAAAGACCTGGGTCCGGCGCGGCCTGATAGCGATCCGGGATTGCCTGGCGCGATGAGATACGACGATCCCGAACTTCAGGACCTGCTGGCGGCGCAATATGCGCTCGGCGCCCTGAGCGGCCCGGCCCGGCGCCGCCTGGAGACGCTGATGCATGAGCGGCCGGCCCTGCGGGCCCGGGTCGCCGCCTGGCAGGAGCGGCTGTCGCCGCTGGCCGATGCCGCGCCATCCACGGTTCCGTCGGCTCATGTCCTGACAGCGCTGCATCGACGGCTGTTCCACACCCACGGCGCCAAGGCGGCCCGTTCAAGAGCGTCCTGGTGGGACCGGATCGGCCTGTGGCGCTGGACAGCCGGTGCGGCATTCGCCACGGCCGCCGCGCTGTTCGCCTATGTGGCGGTCGATCTCGCCACCGTCGGTGAACAACCGACAATGACCGAGCGGCAGATCGCGCCAAGCTATGTGGCGGTTCTGAGCAACGCTTCGGCCCAGCCGGGGCTGGTGGTCTCCGCATTCGACAAGCCCTGGCGGCTGGCGGTCGAGCCGTTGGACAGCCTGTCGGTGCCCGAGGGGACGCCGTTGCGGATCTGGGCCGTGGAGCGCCAGACCGGGACCACCCGGCCGTTGGCGCGACTGGCAGACCGCGCGCCAATTCAACTCGCCATGTCGGATGCGATGTGGTCGATGGTGCAGAATGCCGAATCGCTGATCGTCAGCCTGGACGGCGCCGGGGCGGACGGTCCGGGTCCGACGCTCTATTCCGGCCTGTGTATCCGCCTGCAAGGGCCGCCGGGCATGCGATCAGACGCTGCGTCCGAACCGAAATGGCCGGACGACTAAGCTGAGAAGCGGCCGCTCGACGGTGCGTTCGACGCCGATTGGCATGTCCGGCGTTCGCCGGGTGCGACTGCGCGAGCCGAACAGCGGATCCCAGAAGCTGAAGAATGTACCGTAATTGCTGTCGGTGTCGGCCCGCACCGCGTGGTGGTGCACCCAATGGATCGACGGCGTGATGATCACCCGCGACAGCGCCCGCTCGAATCGGGCCGGCAGGCGCAGATTGGAATGGTGGAACAGGGCTGCCAACAGCACCATCGCCTCGAACACCAGCACCGACGCCAACGGGATGTCCAGGACAACGATGATACAGGCGCGGGCGAACGCACTCAGCAGTACCTCGCCGAAGTGGAAACGGACAGCGCTGGTGGTGTCGAGGAAATGATCGAGATGGTGGATCTCGTGGAATCGCCACAATAGAGGGACGACATGATTGGCCCGGTGCCACCAGTAGATGAGGAAATCCAGCACCAGCAGGTCGACCAGCAGCACCGGCCACCCATCCCATCCGTCCGGCCGCCAGCCGAAAGACTGAGCGGTCGCCCATGCGGAAACCGGGATCACGACCAGCAGCGACACCCCGAGGTTGACCAGCCAAAGCCCGGCATTGCGTACGAGCCGGCGCCAGCCCCAGCGTCCATCGCCGGCCGGCGCCGTCGCGGCCGGGATCGCACGCTCGAGGGCGAACAGGAGCAACAGCCAGGTGGCGACGGCCAGGGTCTTGTATCGCAGAAGGTCTTCGACGGCATCTTCCATCGTTGCAATATGGCCACGCCGGGAGATCGCGCCAAGTCACGTACTGATGATCCGGCAGACGGGGAACCGTGCCGCCCGGCCATCCGGCCGCTCGCGCTACGCGCCCACCCTGCGCAGCAGCGAGATCAGCGCCGATTGCTCCGATTCGCTCAACGCGCTGGCGATTGCGGCCTCGTGATCCCGCAGGCGCGGCATGATGTCGGCCATCATCTTCTTGCCGTGGTCGCTGAGTTGCAGGGCATAGGAGCGGCGATCATTGGGCGATGGCGCGCGGACCACCAGTTCGCGGCCCTCCAGCCGGTCGATCACCGCAACCATGGTCGACCGGTCGATGCCCAGCGCGGCGCCCAGATCGCTCTGGCTCAGCCCCTCATTCTCGTGGATCAACGTCAACACGCCGAACTGGCCGGGGGTGACGTCGAACGGCGACATGGTCGACTGGAAATTCTGAAAGACCTTGAGCTGAGCCCGTCTCAGATTGTAGCCGATCAGCTTCGGCAGAACGCCATAGTCGATCTGGGCGCCCCGGCCGCGTCGCGGGCCACGGGAGACGCGGGCATCGGAATTGCTCACGGCGATACCTTTAATTGAATCAAGCGCATGGGACCTATATCCCCACGACTATAGCGAACCGGCGACGGATACCAAGGGTCGTCAGGCGAGAAGCCAGACCAATCCAAGCGTGATCGACGGAAAGGCCAGCAATACGATTACCCGCACGATGTCGGAGATCAGGAATGGCAGCACGCCGCGAAAGCTCTCCAGCATCGGCACATCGCGGGCGATCGCGTTGATAATGAAGACGTTCATGCCCACCGGCGGGGTGATCAACCCGACCTCGACGACGATGACGGCGATGATGCCGAACCAGATCGCGGTTTCCTCCGGCGTCATGCCGAAATCCATGGCGGTGATGATCGGGAAAAAGATCGGCACGGTCAGCAGGATCATGCTGAGGCTGTCCATCACGCACCCCAGCGCCAGATAGGCCAGCAGCATCACCGCGAGCACCAGCATCGGCGGCAGGCCGCTGCCGCCGATCGCCGCCGACGCCGCCTGCGGCAACTGCGTCAGGGCCAGGAAGACGTTGAAGATCGAGGCGCCGAGCAGGATCAGGAAGATCATGCCGGTGGCGGTCGCGGTGCCCTTCAGACACTCCACCAGGCCGGAAAACCGCATACCGCCATGGAAAACCGCCAGAAGCCCGGTGCAGAACGCGCCGACGGCGGCTCCTTCGGTCGGGGTGAACCAGCCCAGATAGATGCCGCCGATTACCACCAGGAAGATCCCCAGCACCGGCAGCACCTCGGGCAGACTCTCCAGTCTCTCAAGCAAATGCACGCGCGGCCGGGCCGGGCCGTCCTCCGGATACATCCAGACATACACCGCGATTGCCAGGATGTAGCCGAGCGCCGCGAGAATTCCGGGGATGAATGCGGCGATGAACATCTTGGCGATGTTCTGCTCGGTGAGGATCGCGTAGATCACCAGGATCACCGAGGGCGGGATGAGAATCCCCAGCGTGCCGCCGGCCGCCAGCGACCCGGTCGCCAGTGCGCCCGAGTAGTTGTAACGGCGCATCTCCGGCAGGGCGACCTGGGCCATGGTGGCGGCGGTCGCCAGGGATGAGCCGCAGATCGCCCCGAAACCGGCGCAGGCGCCGACACCGGCCATGGCGATGCCGCCGCGGTAGTGGCCGAGCCAGGAATTGGCGGCGTTGAACAGGGCCCGGCTCATCCCCGCCTTGGTGGCGAACTGCCCCATCAGCAGGAACAGCGGAATCACCGACAGGGAATAGTTGGAGAACTGACCGAACGAGGCGGTCTTCAGGAAGGCCAGCAGGGGTGTCCAGCCGCGCAGGCTGACATAGCCGCCGATGCCGACGGTCAGCATGGCGACGCCGATCGGCACCCTGAGGGCCAGAAGCGCCAGCAGGATGACGAATGCAATGGCGCCGATCTCGATCCCGGTCACGGGCGATATTTCGCTCTGCCGAGGGTTTCCAGGCTGCGGTGCCAGGTGGTGTAGGCGCAGACCACGGTCAGCAGCACCAGCGCAAAGAAGGCCGGCACATATCCCCACCAGACCGGCACCCGCAACACCATGGTGGTCTCGTTGTAGCGGTACAAATCCTGCGCGCCCAGCACCAGCCGCCAGGTCAAAGTCGCCGCGATCAGCGTGAACACGGCGTCGGCGACCATCGCCAGGAACGCCTTGGTACGCGGGCCTGCCCTGGCGGTGAAGAAATCCACCAGGACGTTGCCGCCGACGATCTGGCAATAGGGCAGGAATGCAAAGACCGCCACCGCACAGCCGATCTCGACCAACTCGAAATCGCCGGTTACCGGGCCGACCAAGCTGAACGGCGGGATGTCGCGCAGCCAATCGATGCTGGCGATCTGCCGCCCGATGATGCTCCAAACCGTGATCACCGTAAGGACCACGAGCACGAGGCCGCCGAACACCGCCACGGTCTCGGCGATCCGGTACAAGACCCGGCCGACCGGGTCGGTCGGCCGGACGCTGTCGGCGTCGATCTCATCCATGTCGCATAGGAACCCTCGCGCCGCGGCTGCCGTGCCGAACCCTGTGTCAATCGCTTCAGCTGCCGCCGCCGACCGCAATCGCCGCACGCCAACGGCTTGTCCCGATCCCGAAATTCACCGCCATGTCCTCCCCTGCCCTGTTCCACATGCGCGCTGCGTTGCTTCCGGCACCGTCGAGCCTGAGCTATATAGCCATCCCGCCCGGCCCCGGCGCAACCGTGGCGATCGGTCGGAAAATGGCGCCGGAACGTCGATCAACGGACTCCCGATGACCTCGATCGTCACCATCGAACAATGGCCCGACCCGATCCGGGTGAGTACCGGCCAGACCATCCTGGCCGCCGCGACGGCATCCGGCGCCCCCTATCCCCATGGCTGCAGGTCCGGCAATTGCGGCGCCTGCAAATCCCGCCTGATCGCCGGGCAGGTGGCGTTGGCGCCGCATTCCGAACATGCGCTGACCGCCGCGGAGCGGGCCGACGGATTGATACTTGCCTGCCGCGCCACGCCGCTCGGCGATTGCACCGTCGCATGGCGCGAACTGGACCTGTCGGCGGAGAACCGCAGATCGCAATCATGAGTTCGAGCCGGGCGTGCCGATCGGTTAGACTGCCGGCCGCTTCAATCCGAATCGGATTCCCCCATTGCGCATCGTCACCTGGAACATCAACTCGGTTCGCCTGCGACAGGGCCTGGTTCTCCGGCTGATCGACAGAATCGCCCCGGATGTCCTGTGCCTTCAGGAAACCAAATGTCCGGACGAGCTATTTCCCCGCCAACCCTTCATAGACAAGGGCTATCCGCACATGGCCCTGGCCGGGATGAAGGGCTACAACGGCGTCGCCATTCTGTCGCGGCTGCCTCTTGAGGCGCAGCAGGTGCAGCATTGGTGCGGCCGCGAGGATTGCCGGCACATCATGGCGCGGCTGCCCGACGGGATCGAGATCCACAATCTGTACGTCCCGGCCGGCGGCGACATTCCCGACCCGGACAAGAACGAGAAATTCGCCCACAAGCTCCAGTTCCTTGACGAAATGACCGCCTGGTGGCTGGCGGCCCGGGAGCGGCAAGCGCCGATGGTCGTGGTCGGCGATCTGAATATCGCGCCTCTGGAAAACGATGTCTGGTCGCACAAGCAGTTGCTGGACGTGGTCAGCCATACGCCGATCGAGGTCGAGAAGCTGACCGCGATGCAGCGGTCGCTGGGCTGGGTCGACGCGGTGCGCCATTTCGTGCCGGCGGAGGAATCGCTGTTTACATGGTGGAGCTATCGCGCCCGCGACTGGGAGGCGTCGAACCGCGGTCGCCGGCTCGATCACATTTGGGTGACGCCGCCACTCGCCGACAGTCTCAGCCGCGCCAAGGTCGAGCGGGATGTCCGCGGCTGGGACCCGAAACCCTCCGACCACGCCCCGGTCTGGGTGGATATCGGCCCGACCTAACGAACCCCGTCAAACGGCGGCGGACCGCTCTTCCGCGCGGCTCTCGTGCTGCGCCAGATACAGGGCCGCCGCCAGGATCAGTCCGGCGCCGACCCAGACGTAGAGATCCGGCGTCTCGCCGAAGGCGAAGAACGCCACCAATGCTGAAAACGGCAGGCGTGCGAAGTCGAAGGGACCCAGAAAACTGGCGTCGGCGGCGGCAAATGCATGGGTCAGCGCGAATTGCGCCGCCGCCGCCGTCAGCCCAAGAGCCAGCAAAAACGGGAGGCTGCCGATCGCGGGCGCCTGCCACACCGGGATTGCCGGCACCAGCAGCATCGGCGTCATCAGCACCAGCAGGTAGAAGACGATCGAGCCCGGCGTCTCGGTCACCGCCAGGCGCTTGACCATCAGCGAGGAGGCGGCAAAGAAGAAGGCGGCGACCAGGGGAAGGCCGCCGGCGGGCCGGAACGCCTCCAGACCCGGCCGCAGGACAATCAGCACGCCGACGAAGCCGAGCGCCGTCGCCATCCAGCGCTGCCAGCCGACCCGCTCCTTCAGCACCAGCGCCGCGCCCACCACGGCGAACAGCGGCGCCGCGAAGGTCAGCGCCACCACCTCGACGACCGGCAGCTTCTGGAAACCCAGGGTCAGGAACAGAACCCCGACCGCCGCCGCGGCGACCCGCAGTGCCTGCAGCCATGGCCGGCCGGTGCGGACGCTGGCCATCCCGCGTACCAGCACCCAGGGCAGCAGGATCAACAGGGCCAGGCCATATTGGAAGAACGCGACCTCATAGGGGTGCATCACCCCTGTCAGGTAACGCAGCAGACTGTTGCCGAACGCGAAGCAGACGCCGGCCCCGATCATCCACAGGGCTCCGCGGACCGGCGCGTGACCGGCTGTCGGCGTTGGAATCGTCATGTACGCCCGACCCACAGGGGTCCGATGGCGCTGTGGGGCCGGCACATTTGCGATGGGAACCGGGAAAAGTCAGCGGGATGGGAGCTTATGCACCGCCCTGTTTGTATTGCGCCAGCTCCTTGGTCGTCGCTTCCAGGCGCTGCGCCAGGACCCGCATGATTTCCACCGCCATTTCCGGAAACTCGGTCACCAGGCGGAAGAACAAATCCTTGTTGATGCACAGCGTGGTCATGTCGGACTTGGCCTTGACCGTCGCCGTACGGGGCACATCGCAGAGTATGGCGATCTCGCCCACGAAATCGTTCTTGTGCATGGTCGCAACGGTGAGCGGCCCGGACGGCGTGTTGACCACGATGTCCGCATCGCCATCCATGATGATATGTGCGGAATCACCCATCTCATCCTGCTCGAACAGCGTCTCGCCGGCCTTGTAGCGGATGCGCTCGCTGGTGAAGGCAAGCAGCTTCAGCTTCGAGACCTCGATGTTGGCGAACAGCGGTATTCTTTTCAGCAGGTCAACTTCTTCGGCAAGGCTCACCGCATTTTCCTCCCATTGGCAGCGGCATTATTCCGCTGCAATCATCTTGCTCAGGATGCTGCCATCCTGGTTGAGCGTCTCAAAATCTCCCTGGGCCGCGACCCGGCCCCCACTCAGCACGACAATCCGATCGAACTCGGCGGAGATGCTGGGGCGGTGCAGCGCCCAGATCAGCCCGCCATCGGCCATCATCCGGCGAATATTGGCGTGCACCCGGCTCTGACTTCCCCCATCAAGGGCGGCCGTCGCCTGGTTGAGGATCAATAGCCTGGGCCGCTTCAATAGTGCCCTCCCCAAGGCCAGTTTCTGCCGCTGTACCGTGGTCAGACGCGCGCCGGCGACACCGACCGAATGATCGAGTCCGACCGCGCTGATCCGATCCCACAGGTCGAACTGCTTCACGGTCTCACCGATCAACTCCCTGACCGTTTCCGCACTCCCCGCCTGACCGTATCTGACCTTTCCGAACAAAATGTTATCTTGGATCGTTGAGGCGGCGTTGTAACTGTCGGCGTCGAAGAACTCGACCGATGGCCGAAGATCGGCCGGCAGTTCGGCGGCAAAGACGCGGCGTGCCTCGAGGACATGGTTCTGCAGGTCATCCTCGATCAGCCCCAGGCGGTGCCGCGACGGGACCAGCTTGAACGGCAATGCGAGCAGCCGAGCCCGGTCCTCATCCTTCAGGCTGCCAAAACCTTCCTTTGAGATGCGGGTTACCAGCGGCAGGAATTCGGGCAGTTCGTCGGAGCTGATGAAGCTGAACTGCTCGAAGAACTCGTGACCGGGCGGCAGATCGGCGAACAGCTCGATCATGGTCTCCGCGACCTTGGTGCCGATCTCCAGGAATGTCTCGGTCAACCCGACCTTTTCGAGCACCTCGAGCACATAGGGCTGTTCCGCCAACCCTTCCAGCGAGAAGATCTTGCCGACCGGCGTGCCGAACAGAAGGTTCTCGGCGACGGTCGCGCTTTGATTGTAGCTGTCGCCGTCGAACAGTTCGACCACCCCCGCCAGCTTGGAATCCCGAAGCCGCTGACGGACATCCTGGCGCGCCTTGAGAATGGTCTCCGCCATCTCCGGCTGGGCGGTCGGGTCGATCGTCCCGTTGAGGCCCATGCGATAGATGTCTTCCGCCATATCGACAGCACGCAGCACCTCCAGGGCGCGCAGTTCCAATTCCTTGGCATCGGCGACGCCGGCAGCGGCGTAGTCGATCCAGTCCGCGTTGAAGTCGAAATCGGTGTTGCCGGAAGCACGGGCATCGGCGACCCAGCGATCATGCGCCAAGCGGTCCGCGCCGGTGTAGTCGACCGGCACCAGGGGCCGGTGCTTCAATCCGTAGTACAGATTGCCGCGCAGGGTGTCTGTGAACATGTGGGGGTGCGGTCCGACATAGGACACCACCCGGCCGACCACCGATTCCGGCAGATCCTCATAGTGCTTGTCGCCCAACCGGATGCTTCCGCCGCTCGGAAGCAAAAGGCGCGCCAGCAACTGCATGAATTCGTCGCCGCCGCTCCCCGCCGATACCACCACCGCGGTCTCGCCCTGGGTGGGCAGGCTGACCGATACGCTTTGCAGGACCGGAAGCGAGTCTTCCTCGGCATATTGCACGTTGTTCAGGACGAGTCGGTCCGGAAGCGGGCCGTCCAGCGTCTCGTCGGCGTCGAGCTGCTCGAGCGGCACGATGTCCTCGGGCTGGAACTGCTCGACGATCTGATCGTATTTGATGCGGGTATCCTCGACGCGCTGGTAGTAGTTCAGCAGTTCCCGCCAGGGGCCCGAAAGATCCTTGTAGGCCGCCAGCACCGCAACCAGCGAACCGAAGGTGAGATCCCCCTTCAACACCAGGTATCCGCCGATCGAATAGAAGAAGAACGGCGTCAGCTGGTTGAGGAAGTTGTTGAGGAACTTGATGAAGAACTTGCGGCGAAATATCTCGAAGCGGATCGCATAGATCCGACCCATGCGCTGGGAGATATCGGCCCGGTGGTAACCGGTCGCATCATGGGCATGGATCTCCGCCGCCCCCGCCACGGTCTCGCCGATCCGGTCGGCGAGGCGGCGAACGGTCTGGACCCGCTGCTTGCCGAGCGCATTGACCCGCTTCTGAAGCTTCGGGATCAGATAGGCCTGCAGCGGGTAGAGCGAGATCGCCGCGGCCCCCAGGATCGGGTCCTGGACGAAGATGAAGGCGACATAGACAAGCAGCGTGCCGCCCTGGAACGCCGGCAGCCCGAACGCGTCGCCGACGAAACCGCCGAGTGGATCGACCTCCGCCGTGATCATCGGAATGATCTCGCCCTGGGACATGCGCTTGAAGCGCGGCAGGCGGAACCGCAGAACGCGGCTGTACAGCTCGTAGCGCAGGCGCCGCAGCATCCGCTCGCCGAGCTGGCCGCGATAGACGTTGATGTAATACTTGAAGCTGCCGTTCACGAAGACGAGCGCGAGGAATATGCCGCATAGCGAAAACAGATAGGGAATCTGTTCCAGTTGCTGGCCAAGAATTTCGACTGGGAAAACGATACTGCCGCCGATCGCCTCGTTGATAATCGTCTTCGGCAGATCCAGCGAAAGATAGAGAAACGGAAACGATACGGCCGTCAGCAGTATTATGTACAGCTGCTCCCTCTTGCTGTACCGGTAGACAAACTGGAAGATGCTTTTTTCCATACTTTGGGGAGCTCGCTGGAACGCCGAGAACCGGTTGGATTCGGCTTCGTGACTGTGCAGGACCATATCGCTTTTTCAGGAACGCCGTAAATGGATGGTTCCGCCCGGCGTCTTCGTGATATGACTCCCGAATTCTGACAGCCCTTCATTCTTGAAGGGCTGTCTTCCCTTTGGCTGCTTGGCGGAGCGTCATGGCGAAACGCGCCGGTCATACACGCGTGCTGATCTACAGCCACGATTCCTTCGGGCTCGGTCACCTTCGTCGCTGTCGCGCGATCGCCCACGAGCTGGCGAAGCAGAACAGCGACATGTCGATCATGATCCTGTCGGGGTCGCCGATCATCGGCAGCTTCGATTTCCGCAACAGGGTCGATTTCGTGCGCATTCCCGGCGTGATCAAGCTGCACAACGGCGAATACACGTCGATGAACCTCAACATCGACACCGACGAGATCATGGCCATCCGGGCCTCGATCATTGAGCACACTGCTGCGATCTTCGACCCCGATCTCTTCCTGGTCGACAAGGAGCCGCTCGGCTTGCGCGGCGAGGTTCGCGGCACCCTGGAAATCCTGAAGCGCCGCGGCACCCCATTGGCGCTCGGCCTGCGCGACGTGATGGATGAGCCCGCCCTGCTGGCGCCGGAATGGGAGCGCAAGAACGTATTGCCGGCGCTGGAGGATCTGTACGATTCCATCTGGGTCTACGGCCTGCCGCAGATCTGCGACCCGATGGAGGGCATCGACCTGCCGCAGAGCGTGCGCGACAAGATGGTCTACACCGGCTATCTCCGGCGCGAGGCGACGCCCAAGGCCCGACCGGCCATCGACATCTTCGACCGGCCTTATTTCCTGGTCACCCCCGGCGGCGGCGGCGACGGCGAAACGATGGTCGACTGGGTGATTCGCGCCTATGAAACCGGTGCCGAGATCCCGCATCCGGCGCTGATCGTCCTGGGGCCGTTCATGCAGCGCGAACTGCAGGACAGTTTCATGGAACGCGCGGCCGACCTGGAGGACGTCGAGGTCCTGACCTTCGATTCCCATCTGGAGAACCTGATGGTCGACGCCGTCGGCGTGGTGGCCATGGGCGGATACAACACGTTTTGCGAGATCCTCTCCTTCGACAAGCGGGCGTTGCTGTTGCCGCGAACCGAGCCCAGGCTGGAGCAATACATCCGGACATCGCGGGCCCAAGAAATCGGGCTGGTCCGGATGATCGAAGCCGCCGACGCGCCCGATCCAGCGCCGATGGTCGAGGCGCTGCGTCGGCTGCCGTTTCAGCGTGCGCCATCCGAGGTGAGCGTTCCCGGGCTGCTGAGCGGACTGGATTCGGTCGATGCCCTGGTCGGCAATATCGTGAATGCTCCCAGGTCCTTTCCGTATCCGAAGCTCCAGACCGCCTGATCCCAGGCCTGCCGCGATGACTGCGACCCGAAACGGGCCGACCGGCGGTGGCCGAACGGCGATCGTCGTGAAGGGCTATCCACGCCTGTCCGAAACCTTCATCGCCCAGGAAATCCTGGGCCTGCAGCAGCGCGGCCAGCGTCAGCTGATCGTCTCGCTGCGGCATCCGACCGACCGCAAGGTGCATGCTATCAACCGCCACATCACGGCCGACGTGCTGTACTTGCCGGAATACCTGCATGACGAACCCGCTCGAGTTTTCCGGGCATGGCGCTGGGCGCGAACACAGCCGGAATATGGACGGGTATTCGCCGTCTTCCTGCAGGATCTGAAACGCGACCGCAGCCGCAATCGGCTGCGGCGGTTCGGCCAGGCGCTGGTTCTGGCGCGGGAATTGCCGGACGATGTCGACTGGCTGCATTGCCACTATCTGCACACGCCCGCCTCGGTGACACGCTACGCGTCGATGATTCGCGGCCTGCCCTGGAGCTTCTCGGCCCATGCCAAGGACATCTGGACGACACCGGCCTGGGAGCTTGAGGCCAAGCTCGCCACGGCCCGCTGGGGCGTGACCTGCACCGCCGTCAATGCCTGCCATCTTGCGGAAATGGCGCCGGATCCGGACCGAGTCGAGCTGGTCTATCACGGGCTCGATTTCGCGCGTTTCCCCAAGCCGGGCGCGCGGCCGGACCGGAACGGACGCGACCCCGCCAAACCGGTGCGGCTGCTGAGCGTCGGCCGAGCGGTGCCCAAGAAAGGCTACGACCTGTTGCTGGCCGCGCTGGCCGGCCTGCCGCCGGAGCTGCATTGGAAGCTGATGCATATCGGCGGCGGCGCCATGCTGAAATCCCTCAAATCGAAGGCGGACAAGGCCGGGTTGAGCGACCGCATCGCCTGGCGCGGCCCCCAGGATCAATCTGCGGTCATAGAAGCCTATCTGCAGTCCGACCTGTTCGTGCTGCCGTCGCGCATCGCCCGCGGCGGCGATCGCGATGGGCTGCCGAATGTGCTGATGGAGGCGCAGGCGACCGGTTTGGCCTGCCTGTCGACCGCGGTTTCCGCAATCCCGGAACTGATCGACGATGGCCTGACCGGACGGCTGATCGCACCGGACGATGTGCCGGCCCTGACCGCGGTACTGAGCGAGCTGATCGCCGATCCGCAACAAAGGGAACGGCTCGGGGCGGCCGGCGCAGTGCGGGTCCGCCGGGACTTCGCCTTCACGCCGGGGCTGGATCGACTGTCGGACAAATTCGGCTTGCCGGCCGTGGCGCAACGCCTTCCGGCATGAGGATCGCATTCTACGCACCGATGAAACCGCCCGATCATCCGGTGCCGTCCGGCGATCGCCGCATGGCGCGCTTGCTGATCCAAGCCCTGCGCAGCGCCGGGCACGAGGTCGTTCTGGCGTCACGGCTGCGCAGCTGGGAAGGCCGAGGCGACCGGCAGCGGCAGTCCCGCATTCAGAGAACCGCGGAGCGCCTGGCAGAGCGCCTGATCGCTCGCTGGCGCGGCGCCGACGACCGGCCGCAGCTTTGGTTCAGCTACCACCTCTATCACAAGGCGCCGGACTGGCTGGGTCCGCCGGTTGCCGATGCTCTCGGAATTCCGTATGTCGTGGCCGAGGCCTCGTATGCCGCGAAGCGGGCCCATGGGCCATGGGCGGAAGGGCTGGCGGCCAGTGTCGAGGCGATGCGCCGCGCCGACGCCGTCCTGGCCATATCGACGATCGATCGTGAAGGGCTGACGGGCATCGTCGATCCCGACCGTCTGCACCAGCTGCGGCCGTTCGTCGATACCGCGCCACTGGCCGCCGCCGCGGCGCGACGCCAGGACCATCGCGATTGGTGGTGGCGCGGCGATCCCGGCCCGTGGTTGTTGACGGTCGCGATGATGCGGCCCGGCGACAAGCAGCGATCCTATCGCGTTCTGGCGGAAGCCTTGACGACGCTGGACGATCTTGACTGGCGTCTTGCGGTGGTCGGCGACGGGGCCGCCCGCGCCGCCTGCCTGTCGGGCTTGGACGGTGACCGGCTGCACTATCTCGGCGAGCGCGACCAAGCCGACGTGGCCGCACTGTGCGCCGCGGCGGACCTGTTCGTCTGGCCGGCGGTCAACGAAGCCTACGGGCTGGCGCTGCTGGAAGCTCAGGCGGCCGGACTGCCGGTGGTGGCGGGACGGACCGGCGGCGTGCCGGACGTGGTGGCGGATGGGATCACCGGGCTGTTGACACCGCCACAGGATGCATCGGCCTTCGCCGGCGCCGTGCGGGCGCTGCTGGGCAACCCTGGACGACGTCGCGCGATGGCCAAGGCGGCGGCCGAGCGAACCTCGAAAGAGCTCGATCTGATCAGCGCCTCTCGGTCCCTGGCTCGGATCATCACACAGGTCTCGGGATGAGCCGGTTGCTGGTTCTGCGCCACGGGCCGACCGCATGGAATGAGCGGGGCGCCATCCAGGGCCGTGCCGACCCGCCGCTTTCATCGGCCGGTCGCGACCGCGTCAGCCGTTGGCGGCTTCCGGACGAACTCTCGACCGAGCGCTGGATTGCAAGCCCGCTGCGTCGGGCCATGGAGACGGCCCGGCTGATGGGGGGAGACCCGGTGCCGGACCCGCGGCTGCTGGAGCTGGACTGGGGCGAATGGCAAGGCAGGTCACTTGCCGATTTGCGCGCCGACCCGCAATCGGATATGGCCGACCGGGAGGCCGAGGGGTTGGATTTCCAACCGCCCGGCGGAGAGTCCTATCGCATGGTGCAACGACGCCTGACGCCGTTCCTGCGCGACCGGCGCGCCGACGGCGAGCTTGCCGTCATCGTCTGTCACAAGGGCGTCATCACCGCCCTATATGCGCTTGCCACAGGCTGGGTGATGACCGGCCCCCCACCGGAAAAGCTGCGCGACGATTGCTGCCATGAATTCCATCTGGACAGCGCCGGCGCCGCGAGTCCCGGCCGCCTCAACATGACGCTGTTGCCATGAAGGTGCTGTACTATGTCCAGTACCTGCAGGGGATCGGCCATGTCCGGCGGGCGTCGTTGTTGGCAGAGTCGCTGGCGGCCGCGGGGGCGGAGGTTACCGTCGCGTTCGGCGGTTTCCCGGTCTCGTTCATGGCCTTTTCAGGCGCGGAGGTCATCCAGCTGCCGCCGGCACGGGCCGGCGATCTCGCCTTCAAGACCGTCCTGGACGACAGGGGACAACCGATCACCGACGCCTGGCGGGACGCCCGGGTCCGCCAGTTGCTTGCCATCTACCGCGAAACCCGGCCGGACGCCCTGATCGTCGAGACCTATCCATTCGGTCGCGGCAAGTTCCATTTCGAACTGGAACCGCTGCTGGAGACGGCGCGCGCGGATGGCGGGCCGCTGATCGCCAGTTCGGTCCGCGACATCCTGGTGGCAAAGAACAAACCGCGCCGGGAATCGGAGATGGCGGATCGCGCCCGGCGCTGGTTCGACCTGGTGCTGGTGCATGGCGATGCGAAGCTGATCCCGCTCGACGCCACCTTCCCATTTGCCGACCGCGTGGCCGATCTGGTGCGCTACACCGGCTATATCGTGCCGGACCAGCCGGTGGTGGAGTCGTCTGGCGACGGCGTCGGCGAGGTGATCGTTTCGGCCGGAGGCGGGGCGCTCGGCGATCCGCTTCTGAGGTCGGCCTTGGCCGCAAGGCCGAGGAGCCCTTTGGCCGACCTGCCCTGGCGATTCCTGCTCGGGCCCGAAAGCCCGCCGGAGACGGTCGCGTTTCTTCGCAATGCCGCCGGAAACAGCGTGATCGTCGAGCCTGCCCGGGCGGATTTTCCGGCGCTGCTGCATCGCTGCCATCTGTCGATCAGCCTGGCCGGGTACAATACGGTCATGGATGTGCTGCGGGCCCAGTGCCGATCAGTCCTGGTGCCCTCCACCACTGGCGGCGAGTCCGAACAGGACATTCGGGCCCGTCTGCTGGCCGAGCGCGGCGTAATTCAGTTGGCTGAAGGCTCCACGCTCACCGCCGAGTCACTTGTCAAAGCCATCGGCCATGCCGTGTCCCGGACACCGGTCCGACTGCCGGACATCGACATGGATGGTCGCGACACCAGCGTGCGTTTGATCTTCGAGGCGGTTGCTCGGCGATCAACATCCCCACGCGGGCATTGACGGCGCCGCGTTCGCAAATTGCGCTTAAATGCTCCCTTTCCGTCACTGCGGGCTTGTCGGCAGTGGGCCTGCCGGATTTATAATGGTTCTGAAACCCAATGGGCGCTCATGAGTTATCTCGTTTCTCCCCTGTCGGCGCGGACCGCCGCCCGCGAACGTCCCCGGGCGTGTGTATGGGTCGATTTGACGACAGAGCTCGACCATTGGGCGGCTTCCGGTCGCATCGCCTCGTTCCGGTTGCGCGATGACGATGCGGTGACCACCGGCCCGACCCTGGAACGTTTGCCGCCCCTTTCGGAGCGATATTCCGTGCCGCCGGCATTGGCGGCGAGCGCGGCTTTCGCCGAGGCCGGGGCGTGAGCTTTCACCATTATCCGACCCAGGTGCAGCGCTCGGATCTGATCCGCGGCGGCCTCGGACTCTTGCTGACGGCGGTGCCGCTGGCGGTGCTGCCGATGCATTGGGTCGTCGGATTGCTGTTCGCCTCGGCGGCGATCCTGTTCGCCGTGTTCACCGCGCGCATCATACTGCGCGCCCTCACACGGTATGAGTCCGGCGAGCGCGGCATCGTCGCCCATGGACCGCTGGGAACCGCCATCGCGTGGGACGAGCTGACGGCGCTGAAGCTGCATTTCTTCTCCACCCGGCGGGACCGGGGAAACGGATGGATGCTGCTGGTTCTGAAGTGCGGTGCCCGGACCTTGAAGCTGGAATCGACCCTGACCGGTTTCGACGAGATCGTCGACCGCGCCGCCGAGACGGCGAAGGCGAAACGGCTGCCGCTCTCGCAATCGACGACCAACAACCTGCTGGCCATGGGGGCGCCGGTGGCCGATGATCCCCCGGCCGCGCCCTTGCTCTCCGATGCCGCGTCATCGGCCGACCTGAGGCCGACCGGCGGGGAGGACAAGGCATGAGCGACCTGCTGCAGGTCAAGAACCTGAAGGTCGACTTCACCGTGCCCGGCGGTACCATCAAGGCCGTCCGCGACGTGTCGTTCCGGGTCCGGCCGGGATCGACGGTGGCCATCGTGGGTGAGAGCGGTTCGGGCAAATCGGTGCTCTCGCAGTGCATCATGGGTATCCTGCCGCGGGCCGGCGAGATTACCGGCGGCGAGATCCTGTTCAACGACCCCGAATCGTCATCCGGTCCCCGCAATCTTGCGGCGCTGGATCCCAGCGGCGCCGAATACCGCCGCATCCGTGGTGGACGCATCTCGATCATCTTCCAGGAGCCGATGACCTCCTTGTCACCGCTGCACACGGTCGGCAATCAGATCAATGAGGCCATTCGCCTGCATCGCCCTGTCTCGGAAGTCCAGGCGACCGAGATCGCCGAACAGATGCTGGGGCTGGTCGGCTTTCCCAATCCAGCCAAAGCGGTCCGCACCTACCCGTTCGAGCTGTCGGGCGGGCTGCGCCAGCGCGCGATGATCGCCATGGCGCTGGCCTGCCGCCCGGCGCTGCTGATCGCGGACGAGCCCACCACCGCGCTCGACGTCACGATCCAGGCGCAAATCCTGATGCTTCTCAACGATTTGCAGCGCGAACTGGGCATGGCAGTGCTGATGATCACCCATGATCTCGGGGTCGTCGCCAATATCGCCGAAGAGATCGTGGTCATGTACAAGGGCGAGGTGATGGAATCCGGGTCGCTGGACCATATCTTCCGCGACCCGCAGCATCCCTATTTGCAGGCGCTGCTGAAAGCCGTACCACGCTTCAATATGGATCGCGGCGAGCGGCTGGTGCCAATCCGCGACATTCCGCATACGCCGGGGAAGCTGCTGCGGGAGAAAGCGCCGTGGCCCGATGGTGCCGATGATGCCGGTCCGCTGCTCCGCGTCGAGGGCGTCAGCAAATCGTTCACGATCCGCAAGAGCGGCCTGACCGGAAAGGCCCCGGATTCCGTGGTGCTGGCGGTCGAGGATGTCAGTTTCGAGGTGCGCCGCGGCGAGTGCCTGGGATTGGTCGGGGAAAGTGGATGCGGCAAGACCACTCTGAGCAAGATCCTGATGCGCGCCCTGACGCCGGATTGCGGCAGCGTGACCTTCAACGACCACGGCAAGCCGGTCGATGTTCTGGCGCTGAAGAACAACGAGCTCAAAGCGTTCCGCCAGCGCATGCAGTTTATCTTCCAGGACCCCTTCAGCTCTCTCAATCCGCGCATGACGGTGCTCGACATCGTCACCGAGCCGCTGGTGATCCATAAGATCGGCGACAGGGCATTCCGGCATGAGGTCGCCAAGGAGCTCATGTCCGTCGTCGGCCTGGATGTGCGCGCGCTGCAGCGCTATCCGCATAGCTTCTCCGGCGGCCAGCGCCAACGCATCGGCATCGCGCGCGCTCTTGCGCTGCGGCCGGACCTGCTGATTTGCGATGAGCCGGTATCGGCACTCGACGTGTCGATCCAGGCACAGGTTCTGAACCTTCTCAAGGACCTCCGCGACGAGCTCGGCCTGACTTATCTGTTCATCAGCCATAATCTGGCGGTGGTCGACTACATCGCCGATCGCATCATGGTCATGTGCCAAGGGCGACTGGTTGAGGTCGCGCCTCGGGAGGCTCTGTTCCGCAATCCGATGCACCCCTACACCCGCGCGCTGCTGAGCGCGGTCCCACATCCGAATCCCGACGAACCGCTCGACCTGCAGGCGTTGATGGATGGTCGCGCCTCGAAACCTGAGGCCTGGCCGACGCCGTACTGCGCAGGAGCCGGTTCGTCGCTCACTATGATAAAAGTCGGGGACGGGCATTTTGTCCGAGCCCACGATCAGGCAGATCAGCTGGAGGTCGCGTCATGATCCGCATTGTTTCCCGCCTCGTCCGCATGGGCATCGCGGCACTATTTGTTGGCTGTTTCGCAGTCGGCGCCGGAGCCTTGGAGTTGGTGGAAACACCGATACTGGAAGCGGCGATCGCGGACGGCAGCATGCCGCCGGTCGCCGAGCGAGTGCCGGAGCAGCCCCTGGTCGTCGACCTGGCGGCGATGGGCGCCCAGCCCGGCCAATCCGGCGGCGAGATCACGTGGTTGGCCCGCCGCGCGCGCGATATCCGGATCATGAACGTCTACGGATATGCCAGGCTTGTCGGCTTCAATCCGGATTTCGAGCTGGTTGAAGACATCCTGGAGGGGATCGAGGTCGATAGCGGACGCATATTCACCCTGCACCTGCGGCCCGGTCACCGCTGGTCGGACGGTGCGCCGTTCACCGCGGAGGATTTCCGATATGCCTGGTACGACATCTATCTGAACGCCGATCTGAAGCCCTACGGACCGGATTCGCGCCTATTGGTCAACGGCGAGTTGCCGACGGTGGATATCCTGGATCAGACCACCATCCGCTACAGCTGGTCCGCGCCGAATCCGGAGTTTCTGCCGGCATTGGCCGGCGCCCGGCCGCTCTACCTGTACGCGCCGGCCCATTATCTTCGCCAGTTTCATGCCGGCTATGCGGCACCTGAAGAGCTGGCCCGCAAGGTCGAGGAGGCCGGCGCCCGCAGCTGGACGTCGCTGCACATCCGGCGCGGCAATCTGTATGAGGCATCGAATATCGACCTGCCGGTCCTGCAGCCCTGGGTGAACACGACCCAGCCGCCGTCCGAGCGCTTCGTCTTCGAGCGCAACCCCTTCTTCCACAGGGTCGACCCGGAAGGCACTCAGCTTCCCTATCTCGACCGGGTGATCGTGAATGTTTCCGATAGCGCCTTGATCCCGGCGAAAACCGGCGCCGGAGAGAGCGACCTGCAGGCGCGCAGCCTGCGTTTCGACAACATCACCTTCCTGAAAGAAGGCGAAACCCGGAATGACTACAGCGTCCGGCTGTGGCCGACGGCGCTGGGCTCGGAGATCGCGCTCTATCCCAACCTGAACGCAAATGACGATGTCTGGCGACGGCTGAATCGCGATGTCCGGTACCGGCGGGCGCTTTCGCTGGGGATCGACCGCGAGGAGATCAACTCGGTGATCTATTTCGGCCTTGCCACGGCCGGCAACAACACCGCATTGGCCGCCTCGCCCTTCTTCAGCGAGAAGCGCCTGACCGACTGGGCGACCTTCGATATCGACCGGGCCAACGCCCTGCTTGATGAAATCGGCCTGACCGAACGCAGCAGCGACGGCATTCGCCTGTTGCCCGACGGTCGCCCTCTGGAGATCGTCGTCGAAACCGCCGGTGAGCGGACGGTCGAGGTCGATATCCTGGAGCTGATCCGCGATACCTGGAAACAGATCGGTGTCGGCCTTTTCACGAACACCTCCCAGCGCGACGTCTTTCGGTCCCGGGTCTTCAGCGGCGAGGTCGTGATGTCGGTCTGGTTCGGCATGGACAACGCGCTGTTCAGCCCGGATTCGGTTCCGGACGAGCTGGCGCCGGTCGACCAGAACTGGCTGCAATACCCCAAATGGGGGCAATACGTGCAGACCGGCGGCGAGGCTGGCGAGCCCCCTGACCTGGATTTCGGAGTCCGTCTGATCGAGCTGTACGACGCCTGGCGCAACACTGTCGATCGCTATGAGAAGTCGGAAATCATCGAGGAGATGCTGGACATCCAGGTCGATCAGATCACGTCGATCGGCGTCGTGCAGGGCGTCCTGCAGCCGGTGGTGGTGAGCAACCGCCTCCAGAACGTGCCGGGAGAAGGGATCTACAGCTGGGATCCGGGCGCCCATTTCGGGATGTACCGTCCCGACACGTTCTGGCTTTCCGACTGAGTCCGATTCCGGAACCGGCAATTCCAGGAGTCCGGACATGCTGGGCTACGTCACCAAGCGAATACTGATCATGATCCCGACGCTGTTGGCGGTCAGCGCCATCAGCTTCGTGATCATACAGCTGCCGCCAGGCGACTTCCTGACAACCATGATCAACGAGATGCTGACCCGCGGCGAACGCGCGGACATGAAGCATATCAATTTCCTGCGCGAGACCTACGGGCTGGACCAGCCGATATGGCAGCAGTACTTCACCTGGATCGGCGGCATTCTGCATGGTGATTTCGGCTGGTCGTTCGAATATGAGCTGCCGGTCACCGACATCGTCGGCGACCGGGTTCTTCTGACCATCCTGGTGACGGCGGCAACGACCCTGTTCATCTGGGTCGTGGCGTTCCCGATCGGCATCTACTCCGCAACCCATCAATACAGCGTCGGCGATTATACCCTGACGTTCCTGGGATTCATCGGTCTGGCGACGCCGAACTTCCTGCTCGCGCTGGTGCTGCTCTACTTCGCCAATGTCCAGTTCGGCACCTCGATCGGCGGCCTCATGGACCCGGAATTCATCGACGCGCCGATGAGCTGGGCCAAGCTGAAATCAGTGTTCGAGCATTTGTGGATTCCAGTCATCGTGATCGGCACGTCGGGCACGGCCTCGATGATCCGCCGGCTGCGCGCCAATCTGCTGGATGAATTGCAGAAGCAGTATTTCGTGACAGCTCTTTCCAAGGGGCTGCCGCCAAGGCGGGCGCTGGTTAAATACCCGCTGCGCATGGCACTGAACCCGTTCATCGCGGATATCGGGAGCATCCTCCCGGATCTCCTCTCCGGCGCCACCATCGTCTCGGTGGTGCTGAGCCTTCAGACCACCGGGCCGATCCTGCTGTCGGCGCTGCAGAGCCAGGACATGTATCTCGCCGGGTCATTCGTGCTGCTGCTGGCGGTGATGACCGTCATCGGCGTCCTGGTGTCGGATCTGCTGCTGGCGGTGCTGGATCCACGGATCAGGATGGGCGGGGGGGCGACGCGGTGACGGCCACGATCGGCGGCGAGCGCCCGGGCAAAAGCCTGGACCACTTCGTCAATACGGCGGATTGGGACCCGAATGTCGTCGAGACGCTGACCAAGGAGCAAGAGCAGTACTATCTGGCGTCGCAATGGCGGATCATGTGGTGGAAGCTGAAGCGCCACCGCCTGGCGCTGGTTTCCGGATCGATATTGGCGTTCTTCTACGTCTCGATCTTGTTCGTCGAGGTATTGGCGCCCTACCAGATGAGCGCGCGCCATACGTCGTTCATCTATGCGCCGCCGCAGCGGGTGCATCTGTTCCACGAGGGCTCGTTCGTCGGCCCCTTCGTGTACGGCTACAAGTCGCAACTCAACATGGCGACGATGAAGCGGGAATATGTCCCGGATATCAACGATGTGCAGAGGATCCGGTTTCTTTGCCTCGGTGAGCGCTATGATTTCTGGGGAGTTGTCCCCGGACGGTTTCACATCCTCTGTCCGGCCGAGGACGGTACGCTGTTCCTGCTCGGTACGGACCGGTTGGGCCGCGACATGCTCAGCCGGATGATCCATGGCGGCCGAATATCGCTGACGGTCGGCCTGTTCGGCATCTTCGTCAGCTTCATTCTCGGCATCTCCATCGGTGGCCTGGCCGGCTATTACGGCGGCTGGGTCGACAACGTGATCAACCGGATCATCGAGATCTTCCAGAGCTTTCCGCAGCTGCCGCTGTGGATGGCCCTGTCCGCGGCGCTGCCGGCAAACTGGAGTCCGATCCTGATCTATTTCGGGATCACCATCATTCTCGGGCTGGTCGACTGGACCGGCCTTGCCCGGGCCGTCCGGTCCAAGCTGCTGTCGCTTCGTGAGGAGGATTTCTGCGTTGCGGCCCAGTTGATGGGCGCCAACCCCTCGCGCATCATCGGCCGCCATCTGATGCCAAGCTTCATGAGCCATCTGATCGCCTCGGCGACCTTGTCGATACCCGGCATGATCCTCGGCGAGACGGCGCTCAGCTTCCTCAATCTCGGCCTCAGGCCGCCCATCACCAGTCTCGGCGTGCTGTTGAACGAGGCGCAGAACATCAACGTGGTGGCGCTCTACCCCTGGCTGATGGGCCCGGTGATCCCCGTGATACTGATCGTGCTGGCCTTCCAATTCCTGGGCGATGGCCTGCGCGACGCCGCCGATCCATACAAATAGACGGCATCCGCTGGTTCGTATGGAGCGGACGTCGAGTCGACGTCAGATCCGTATTCCCATGCGCTGCAGGCTCTAACGCGCCAGGACCGCGAGGTCGATCGGCTCGACAATTCCGGCAACGTTGCAGCCAGGGGCGATTTCCGGTTCTCCGGGCGGCTGGTATCCCTGGCTGCGGGCCAGGTCCAGCGTTTCGGCGGTCGACAATCCGGCCACGCCCAGGTCCTTGTTGTGCTTTTCCAGTTTGGCGGCCAGGTTCACCGCGTCACCGATGACCGTATATTCCAGCCGGGACTCGTCGCCGACGGCACCGTAGACTACCGCCCCATGGGCCACGGCAGCGTTGACCGCCAGGGTCTTGGCATATCCGGCCGACGCCCGAAAAGCGTTCCAGGCTCGGGCCGCCTCGAACACGGCCTCCGCCGCCCTCAACGCGTCGGCCGCAGGGGTATCCGACACCTCGGTGGCGCCGAACGTGGCCATGATGCCATCGCCGAGGAACTTGTCGATGGTGCCGCCATTGGCCTGGATGACCGGCACCATATGCGCCTGATAACCGGCCAATAGCCGGATCACGTCATCGGCCGGGATGGTCGCGGCGAAACTGGTGAAGCCACGGATATCGATCATCAGGATCGCCGCCTGCCGGGTTTCGCCCTGGCCGGCGGCGATCGCCTGCTCGGCACTGGTAATCTGCCGCGCAGTCTCCGGAGCGAAGAACCGTTTCAGATCGTCCGCCGCGGCCCCCTCGCGCACGGCGGTGACCAGCAGATCCCTGGCGCGTTTCAGGGCGTAGGTCAGTATCACCGTCACCAGGAAGATCGAGATGACTTTGTCGACTTCAGCGCCGATCAGGATCTTGTTGCCGGTCAGGTAGCCCACATAATCGCGTGTGACCATGTCCATCGCGAAATCCTCCGCAATCGCATAGCCGACAAGCGCCAGCCACCCAAGCATCGCCATCAGCCCGGCAGTCATCACGAATCGCGGATCAAAGCGCAGCGCCCGCAAGGCGATGAAGATGAAGACATACAACAGCGTCGGTGCCTTCAGATAGAACGATGGCGGCTGCTGATACTGGATGTGAATGCTCCAGATCAGGCCGATCAGGAGCCCCATATCGACGACGATCGACAGATTCAGAAACCAGCTCGGTGTGAAGCGCCGAAATGCGAGCCAGAGCCGCAGCACCGCGAATACCAGATAGATGCCCAGGACCCAGGGAACCGGCTGCACCGCATCCGGGGGAATGTCGGCCGGACGCGGCGCTACGAGATAGAGCGTCCCCAGCGTCAGGACGATGGCCAACTGAGCCCAGCCGATGATCTTCTCGCTGGCTTCCTCCTGGACATGAATAGCGTCCTGGACCCGTTCCGGCAGCTGGTCGACCGGCAGATCCTTGCCGGATTGGCGACCGACCTTGCTCCCTCTTGCCCTGTCCATTGCTTGGCCAACCGTCATGATCCAGGTTCCGCCTTCGTTCCGCGTGGTCGCCAGTCTACCCGCGCCCGACCACCACGCTCCGTCAAGCCTGCGTGATCCCGCCGCGAGCGCTCAGATCATTTTCCATCCAAACACGCCAGAGGCAGATTCACGCTTCACACCGATCCGATGTGAGTCGATCAGCCTCTAAACCAGCGGGCCGATCGGTGCGGCGGTCTTTTCCAGCCACAGGCTGGTCTCCGGCGTACCATCCGCCAGCGGCAGCCGACCGGCGACCGAGGCCGCGACTTGGTCCGCCATGCGGCTGGCAATGTAGTGGCTTGCGAAGAGCGGCCGAAACCCGCCCCCCGCCAGGATTGCCGCCACCATCTGCTGTTCATTGTAGCCGCGCCAATGCCAGGAGGACGGATAATCATCCGGCAGGCAGATATCGTGGATATGCACCAATACGCCGGCCGGCAATGCCGGCAGAATCCGGGAGAACAGCAGATCGACATCGGTTCCCGGCATGGCGATATGGCTGGAATCGATGAACAGGACATCGCCCGGCTCAAGCGCCGCGAACGGCGACAGTCCAGCCGACTGCACCGTCTTCGCCAGGAAATTGACGGACAACCCCGAGAGATCGGCCCGCGGCGCCGGATCGATCGCTGTCAGATCGGCATCGATTGCGCCATCGGCGATCGCCCGCGCCATGAAGCGCGTCGAATGGCCCGAACCAACTTCGACGATCCGCGCCGGACGCCGGTCGCGCACCAGCACATAGGCCGCCGCCGCATCGAGTCGCGCGAACCACTGCTGGGTCCAGCGCGGCGCCGGCGGTTCGCCACCGAGCCCAAGCAGCGCGGCCTCATGCCGGTCCATGCTGTCCAGGACGTCCTGGAAATCTGACTCGCAGCTCTCGAACAGGGCCTCGACCGGCCGGTAAGCCGGTGCCCGGCGATCAATTTGTCCGGAATATCGATATGGAATGAAGAATCCCTGCGGTGTACGGCCGAACAGGGTGAGGAGGCCCATGCCGAGCATCCGCATGCGCTTGCGCAACGTCATCTCAGGCTGTCGGCGGATGGCAGCGCCTCACGGCGTGAGCACCATGCCTTCTTTGGCGACCAGCGTTCCAGGCCGGGCCTTGTCGGCATCGGCGGCGACCTGATCCATGAAGGAATCCGTGTGCGAGGGGTCGTGATGAAACAGGACCGCCGTGCCGACGCCGGCCGCGTCTGCCACCCGCAGGGCCTCCTGCCATGTGGAATGCCCCCAATCCTTGTGGTTTGGGTATTCGGCCTCGGTATAGGTCGCGTCGTAGATCATGATGTCGGCATCACGCACGAAATCGACGATGATGGGATCCGGTTCGCCGGGCTTCTGCTCGGTGTCGGTGATCACGCAGACACTCTTCCCATTATGGTCGATGCGATAACCGCAAGCCCCGTCCGGGTGGTTCAAGGGGCAGGTGTTCAAGGTCACATTGCCGAGCGAGATCGGCTTGGTGCATTCGAAATCGTGGTAGTGGCAGGTGGAAAATACGTGGATCGGGATCGGAAAAAGCGGCGGAGTCATCATCTGGCAGAGCACGTCTCTGAGACTGGTGCTCTTGGGAAGATGCCCTGCATAGAAATGGACCGCCGATTCCTCCACATAGGCCGGCTGGAAGAACGGTATGCCGCAGATATGATCGAAATGGGTGTGGGTCAGGAACAGGTTGATGCGTTCCGGCCGCTCTTTCGCCAATTCCAGGCCAAGCCCCCGAACGCCGGTACCGGCGTCAATGACGATCAACTCGCCGCCGCAGCGGATCTCAAGGCAGGTCGTATTGCCGCCATAGCGAACGGTATCGGGCCCGGGAACCGCGATGCTGCCGCGAACTCCCCAGAATTTGACGAAGAAATCTGCCCTGTCGCTCATTCGATATGTCCGGTCGGCCCTGCCCGGCGTCGGTTGGCGGCACCGGGCCGGACCCGGAACAGCACCCGAATCTGGCAGGCCGGGAAACCCAAGTCGAGACAAAACGCCACGGCAGCGGCCGGCATCTGCATTGCGGATCTCGATTCCGGCGGCATTCCCCGCGACCAAGAATGACCGAGACGCTCTCCGGGCCCCGGCCGGCCGACCCGACCGGTATCGCGTTCGGCGCCAGCCTGGCCGTTCTGGCAGCGTACCAGCAGTTCAAGCTGCCTCCGGTTCTGCCGCTGTTGACCAGTCAGTATGGGCATGATCCCCGCATGGCCGGCGGCTTCATGTCTGTGTACGCGATCGCCGGAATGCTGCTGTCGCCGGTCCTGGGGCGGCTGATCGAACGCCGAGGCGCTATTCGCTACCTGTATGCGGCTTTCGCCGTTTTTGCCCTCGGTGGCGTGCTGGCCCTCGCGCGACCGGAATCCGGGCCGGTCATGCTGCTGTCGCGAACGTTGGAGGGGGCCGGCTTCGCGGTTCTGGCCATTGTCGGTCCGGTCCTTGTCACCGGCAATGCCGGAACCCGCTACCTGGCCCTGGCGATCGGACTGGCGGCCACGTGGATACCCATCGGCCAATTGATCGCGGGATTCGCTGCCAGACCGATCCTTGCGGCCGGCGACTGGAAGATGCTGTGGTGGGGAGGGCTGGTGGCGACGGCGGCGATGGCCGGATGGACGGCGCATTTCGCCGGATCCCGGCCGCTTGGCCGCGCCAGCCCCGACCGCCCGGCAGCAACATGGGATCGAGGCACGCACGATACCACCGGCCGAATCCTTCTCTGGATGGCGGCCGCCCTGTTCTGCCTGTGGTCGACGCAGTTCATTGCCTTCATGACGTGGCTGCCAAGCTATCTGGTTTCGGCCCACGGTCTTGATCCCGGCGATGCGGTCTTGGGCTATGCCGTGCCAATCGTCACGCTGCTGGTGTTCAACCTGCTGACTGGCTGGGCGATGACCCGTGGCATTGCGGTTGGCCCGCTGTTGACCGTGGCGCTGGCCGGACAGGCAATTGTCTGGGCGCTGTTGCCGTTTACCGGCAGCGGCTGGAGCGGCGTCGCCTCGCTGATCATCTATGGGATCAGCGCCGGGATCGCACCGACCTGCCTGTTCGCTCTGCCCAACGCCATCGAGGGCGCCGGACGGCCCGGCGCCTTCGCGACCCTGATGACCGGCCGGAATCTCGGCGTCCTGGTCGGCCCGCTGCTGCTGGGTTGGATCTTCAGCATCACCGCGGATTGGAACAGTGCCGGCCCGGTCTTCGCGGCGAGCACCGCATCGGCGGTCCTGCTGGCGGCTCTGCTGGCGCGGGCGCTGAGCCGTCGCGCTCACGCCGGACCTGACGGCTGAGAGCCCCCGACTCCGTTGCGACGTCCTACGGATTCAGCCGGTATCCGCCAGGCTCGGTGACCAGGATTTCGGCATTGGAGGGATCGCGTTCGATCTTCTGGCGCAGCCGATAAACGTGGGTTTCGAGGGTATGGGTGGTGACGCCGGCATTGTAGCCCCACACCTCACCCAGCAGGACATCCCGTCCAACGACCTTGCTGCCGACCCGGTAGAGGTACTTCAGGATCGCCGTTTCCTTTTCCGTCAGGCGCACCTTCTGGTCCTTCTCCTCGTCGACCATCAGCTTGGCGCTCGGCCGGAAGGTATAGGGACCAATGGTGAAGACGGCATCCTCGCTCTGCTCGAACTGGCGCAGTTGGGCACGCAGACGGGCCAGTAGCAGGCCCAGCCGGAATGGCTTGGTCACATAGTCGTTGGCGCCGCTGTCGAGCCCCAGGATCGCGTCGGCATCCGTGTCGACACCGGTCAACATGATGATCGGACTGCGCACACCGTTGCGGCGCATCAGCCGGCACAGATCCCGCCCGTCCATGTCCGGCAGGCCGACATCCAGCAGGATGCAGTCGAAATAGGTGTTTTTGACGACCTCCAGGGCTTCCGATGCCGTCTCTGCCTCGGTGGTCGCGAATTCCTCATGCAGATGCAGCTGCTCCGCCAGGGAATTGCGCAGCGCCGCATCGTCGTCGACCAGTAGGATCTTCTTGTTGGATGTCATCCGATCACTCTCATCCGCACCCGCACTCCGCCGGCTTCGCACCCGCGATTCCGGACTCCATATTACCATGCGCCGACCCGGTATTCGACGCCAGCGGCATCCCCGCACGGCGACCGGTTCAGCACATCATCGCCCAAAGGTCGCGGCGCTCCGGGATTCTGTGCCGATCGAACGCGGCTGCCGGCAGCCGCGACGGGATACCCGCTGATACAGATAGGTCCGCAAGAGGTCGGAATAAAGGCGCGTCCGGTCGCAAACCCGTCAGCGCCGGCGCAAACTGAACGGGCCGAAGGCGTGGCATTGATGCTATTCTGGCGGCATGAGCAAATCCGACAACGCCGCCAGGCCGGAGCCGGCGCCAACCTCTGTGCGGCAGGCTTCTCTGCGTGCGGTCGACCGGGCGTCCGGCGATCTCCGGCGCGGCGATTTCGTGCTGGTGCGACCGGATGCCGGCCCTGCTCTGCTGATACAGGCCAGCGAGTCCGCGACGCCGGAGAGCCTGGTCCGCATGCACGCACTGACCGGTGTCACGCCATCGGTGATCCTGACCCGCCAACGCGCCGCGGCAATCGGATTGTGCGAGGATGTCGACGGTGTCGTGCAGCTCGACCCGGGCGATCGCCTGAGCGCCGAACTGGTGCGCCGTTTGTGCGACCCGGAATCCGACGTCGATTCCGATTCCCTGGACGGGCTTCCCTGCCGGACCATCGCCGCAAACAGCAGGGATGGGGCCGTCGCGGTCACACGGCTGGCCAAGCTGGCACGGCTGCTACCTGCGGCCGTCGCAGCGCCGGTTGAACGTCCGCTGGCCACCGATCGCCTGGTGGCGGCCAACGATATCCTCTCGGTCAGCGCCTTCGACATCGACCATTACGAGCGCCATGCGGCCCGCAGCCTGCATCGCGTGGTCGACGCCGCCGTCCCCCTCGACGGTACGGAAAACACCCGGATCATCGCCTTTCGCCCGACCGATGGCGGGCAGGAGCATCTGGCGATCGTCATCGGCGAGCCGCAGGGTGCTCGGCCACCGCTGGTGCGCCTGCACTCTGAGTGTTTCACCGGCGATCTGCTGGGGTCGCTCAGATGTGATTGCGGCCAGCAATTGCGCGGCGCGATCGCCGAGATCGCCCGCGAGGGCGCCGGGGTGTTGCTCTACCTGGCCCAGGAAGGACGCGGAATTGGGCTGGTCAACAAGCTGCGGGCCTACCGGCTGCAGGATGACGCGTTCGACACGGTCGACGCCAATGTCATGCTGGGCTACGACGCCGATGAGCGCCTTTACCAGCCGGCGGCGGAGATGCTGCGCCAACTCGGGCTGCCGAAGGTTCGGCTGCTCACCAACAACCCGGACAAGGTCGAGCAGCTTGGGCGCTGCGGCATCGAGATCGCCGAGCGGGTGCCGCATTCATTCCCCGCCAACGGCCACAACGAGTTCTATCTGCGCACCAAGAAGCAGCGCAGCGGCCATCTTCTATAATCCCATGGCCGATCAGATCTCCGAGATCACGGTGCGGCCGGATGGCTGGCTGGAGGCCGAAGGGCGGCGCCGGCGTTGCGCGCTCGGGCGCGGCGGCATACGACGGGACAAGCGCGAGGGCGACGGCGCGACGCCGGCGGGCACCTTTTTGTTGCGGGAAGTCCGCTATCGGCGGGACCGCCTTGCAGCACCTCCGGTGACGGCCCTGACTTGCGCGGCCATCGCCAGGGATGACGGCTGGTGCGACGACCCTGCCGACCCGGCCTACAACCGGCCGGTCAGGCTGCCCCATCCGGCCAGCCACGAACAGCTATGGCGCGAGGACGGGCTTTACGATGTGCTGGTCGTTCTCGGTCACAATGACGATCCGCCGACGCCGGGCCTGGGTAGCGCGATCTTCCTGCATATCGCCCGGTCCGACTACGGGCCGACCGAAGGCTGTGTCGCACTCGCCCTGGAAGAGCTTCTGGAACTGCTGGCGGCTTGCGGTCCGGACACGGTGCTTTCCGTCCGAACTTAGCGGTTCAGCCAGATCCGGTCCCGTCAGCGCCGGGGCGGTCGTTCGCCGAACAGCGCCGTGCCGACGCGCACAAGTGTCGCGCCATGTCGGATCGCAGTCTCGAAATCCTCACTCATTCCCATGCTCAGTTCCGCCAGGCCGCACTGCCCGGCGAGCTCGGAAAGCAGAGCGAAATGCAGGGCCGGCGGCTCGCCGATCGGTGGAATGCACATCAATCCGCGCACCGGCAGGTCCAATTCGTCGCGGCACAGCGCCAACAAACCGCCAAGACCATCCGGCGCGACGCCGGCCTTTTGCGGCTCCTCACCGGTGTTCACCTGGATCAGGAATTCCGGACGGCGTCCGGTCCGCGCCGTTTCCGCCGCCAGGGCACGCGCCAACTTCGGCCGGTCAACCGTCTCGATGACGTCGAACAGGGCGACCGCGTCCCTGACCTTGTTGCTCTGCAGCGGGCCGACCAGGTGCAGCGTCAGATCGGAATGGTCCTGCCGCAGCCCGGCCCATCGGCCGAGCGCCTCCTGGACGCGGTTCTCACCGAACAACCTGTGGCCGGCCGCCAGCGCCGCCGCGACGCGCTCCGGCGGCTGCATCTTGCTGACCGCCACCAGCCGCACCGAACCGGCATCGCGGCCGGCGGCATTCGCCGCGGCGACCATTCGAGCCTGGATGGCAGCGAAGTTTCCGGCGACCCGTTCGGCGGCAATTTGATCGGTGTCATTGCTCTGCGACGTGGACATGGTCGTGTTCTCACATCGTGGCGCTCAGTGCGCAAGGGCGAAGCCGTCAAGCGTTCTGATTGACTCCGCCCGGCCTGTGGTCGCAGAAAACACCCGGGGAGGAGTCCAATCATGGCAAAGCCGATCGACAGTCTGGAGGCGCTGCTGGCGCCGGTCAGCGTGGCCGAGTTCCTGTCGGAGTATCGCGGCAAGAAGCCGCTGCACATCAAGGGCGCAGCGGACAAGTTCGCCGATGTCATGTCCTGGGAGGCGTTGTCCGGCCTGATCAACCAAACCAGCATCTGGTCGTCCGCATCCCTGCAGTTGGTAATGGATGGCGAGCGCGTGGTGCCGGGCGACTATTGCACACAGGCCATGGGACGCGACGGCGGCATGCTGATGATGCCGAATACCGATCGGGTGCGGAAATGGCTGCAACAGGGCGCATCCCTGCTGCTGAACGATATCGACCAGCTCACGCCGGGCATCAAATCGGCGGCGGCGACACTGGAGAGCGGACTTGGCGGCAAGGTGCAGTGCAATCTGTACTGTTCCTGGAAGGAACATCCCGGTTTCGGATCGCATTACGACACCCATGAGGTGTTTGCCGCGCACATCACCGGGGAGAAGACCTGGCGCCTGTATGAGTGCCCGACGCCGGAGGTGATCCGCCATGCCCGCTTCCTGATAGACGACGACGCCTACCACGAGCGGCAGAAGGGCAAGTTGACCGACGAAGTCACGCTGCAGCCGGGCGACCTGCTGTACATACCGCGCGGCTGGTATCACGACGCCCTGGCGAAGTCGGAGGCGACGATCCATGTCGCCATGGGGCTCACCTGCCCGATCGGGCTCGACCTGATCGGAATGCTGTTCGAGCGGGCGGTGGCTGACCCGCTGTTTCGCTCGGTGCTCCCGCAATCTGCCGGAACCGTCGACAAGGTCGAGCTGGCTGCGCATCTCGCGGCACTTGGCGACCGCATCGCCGAGTTCGCCCGAGAGCCGGCGGTCATCGATCAGTTCGCCGCCTTTGCCGACGCCTACCGCTACCCGCGCGGCAATGTGGCGTTGCCGGGTGATGCCATCGATCGGCGCTACCAGCGGGCATCCTCCGAGATCCGTCTGGAGCGGTACAAGGGGGCTTGGCTGATAACCGACGGGCGCCAGGGCGCACCGATTCCCGACGGCATGCGGGAACCCATCGCCTGGATGCTGGAGCGCCCGCATTTCGCCGAGGGCGAATTCGCCGAGGCGTTCGATGGAATTCCGGACAGTGCCCGCAGCAAGCTGTTGTCCGATATGCAACGCATGGCGGTGATTGCGCCGGCATAGCCGAGTCGCGGCGACTCGGCGCTATTCCATCGTACCAGGCAGGAACGAGGCGGTGCCTTCGCTAACGATTTGGTAAGAAATCAGGCTCTTAACGGCTGATTTGTTGCACATCGGCCACAGGTTTTGGCGATTGTTGCAACAAAGCCGCATTAGCCGTTGATCACCGTCTGGGCCGGCAGTAAGAGGATATTGGGTTCCAAGGTGTTTCGGGGCAATGCTGTGCGCCTGGAGCTGGATACGAGGTTCCATGTCAGGGGCCATTTGGCCAGAATTTTTGGAGGTTGTAAGGATGAAGAAGGTTCTCTTGGGGAGCACGGCGCTCGTCGCGGCCGGTCTGATGGCCGGACCCGCGTTCGCGCAGTTGGAGCTCAGCATTTCCGGTAGTATCGATATGCACGCTGGCTACGCCAGCGAGGATCTCGACTCCGGCCGGGAAGAGTACGGTATCACCACCGACACGACCCTGAACTTCAACGCCGACGGCGTTGCGGATAACGGGCTCGAGTACGGTACTCGCCTCAATATCGATGACAGCGGCGACGAGTTCCAGATCGACGAGACCTACGTCCTGTTGCGCGGCACGTTCGGCGAGGTCCGCCTCGGCCAGGACGACCCGGCGGCCAGCACGTTGCGTTTCGCCGTCCCGGCGGTCGGCAACGGCCAGGCAGATGGTGACTTCGGCCGTTATATCGACCGCAGCAACACTGACATCTATGGCACGGACTTCGTGCATTCCAGCGATGCCAACAAGGTCATCTATATTGGCTCGTTCGGTGACTTCCAGGTCGGCGGCAGCTTCATGCCGTCGAGTGAAGCGGTTGCCGCCGATTCGGACCAGGATCAGTCCGATGACAACTCCCCTGTCGCTGCTGGCGACCCTGGGCAGATCCGCGACGTGTTCTCCCTTGGCGGTAACTACAAGGGCGAGTTCAGCGGCGTTTCGGTCGGCGTCTCGCTCGGCGCGAACTTCGGCACCGTTCAGGATGGCTCGGCCGACAGTGGCGATCACACCGAGTACGGCGTCGGTACCGAAGTCGGCTTCGGAGCGTTCACCGTCGGTGGTTTCTACATCCACTCGGAACAGGAAAACGCAGCCGGCAACGATAACATCGAGCTGGACCGTTATGGCTTTGGTGCTACGTATTCGACCGGGCCATGGGCCTTCGGCGCGAATATGCTGTACGCCGAGGAAACCGAGACGAGCGACGACGAAGACACCATTGTTGGTGTCGGTGTCGAATACTCGCTCGCGGACGGCCTGACGCCGTACGCCGATCTGGTGTATTTCGACCTCGACGACGGCGCCGGTTCGGCGACCGACAACGACGGCACGGTGTTCCTGGTGGGTGTGACTGCATCCTTCTAACCGGGACGACCGAGCAATCGGATTTTGGGGCGGTGCTTCGGCGCCGCCCCAATTCTTTTGCGGCCTGCGCGGCGCACCGGACTTTGCGTTTGACTGGAATGCCGGACCGGGCATAGTCGGCGCATGGACGAAAGCAGGACCAGTACAGGGCGATCGGACACTGCGCCGGGTGCGGCGCTGCTGAGAATCCTTGCCGCTCATGGCCATGACCGTTCGATGGCAGCCGGACTGGCCATCGATGCGCGCGGCAATCCTCTGCCGATGTACACCTACCCGGCGATCGAGTATCTGGCGCAGCTCGATTTCTCCGAACGTCGCGTGCTGGAATTCGGATCCGGACAGTCGACACATTGGTGGGCGCGCCAGGCGGCCCAGGTCACCGCGGTCGAGCACGACGACCATTGGGTCAAACGGCTGGAGGCGGCCGCCCTGCCCAATGTCACCTGTGTTTTCGCCCGGCGCGAGGACATCGGAACGGGCGCGGACTATCTGGCCGTGCTGCCAAGCGGACAACGCTACGACGTGATCGCACTGGACGGGTTGCATTACCACGACTGCGCCGCCGCGGCACGCGGCCTATTGAGCGATGGCGGCCTCGTGGTCCTGGACAACGCCGACTATTACCCCGCGACCTGCGCCCTGCTGAGGGACCGGGATTTCCTGCAGATCGACATGGCCGGGTTCAAGCCGTGCCACCTCGATGCCCAGGTGACCTCGTTGTTCCTCGATCGCGGCTTTGACGTGAAGCCCCGCGGGCGTCAACCGCTGCCCTGCATCGGCGGCAAGGACAAGGTGTCGCCTTTCGATAAGCCGCGTCGCATTGCTGTTCGTAACGGCAAGGCCGTGATCTACTGAAGATCGGGCCCCGCCTGAGCCGCCGGAAACAGCCGTCGCCGGTTCGGATGTCCTTGCGCATGACCGGGTTTTTCGATTTATTGCCGGCCATGAATTCCATTCGCAGCATAAACCTGACGATCGCCGCCATCGCGCTGATAGCTGTCACCGGATGCGGCGACAACAGCGCGAAGCCAAACCGGGACACACCGGTCAATGACCAGCAGAGCCGGTATGCCGAGAGGTCGAGCCTGTTTGGCCCGGACGGCCTGTCTTTCAGCACCGACCCGGCGGACCGCGAAGGGCAGGGTACCGGCAGCGGCGGTATTGGGGTCAACAGCTTCCTGTGGCGGGCGACCCTGGACACCATCGTGTTCATGCCCGTCAGTTCGGCCGATCCGTTCGGCGGCGTGATCCTGACCGATTGGTACACGCCCCCCGGATCGCCCGGGGAACGCTTCAAGCTCAACGTCTATATCCTGGATCGCCAGCTGCGTGCCGATGGGCTGCGCGTCGCCGTTTTCCGGCAGGTCCGCGACCCGTCCGGCGAATGGATCGATTCTCCGGTGAATGAGCAGACCGGGACTGCGCTGGAAGACACGATCCTGACCCGCGCCCGTGAATTGCGCGTCATCAGCACCGCGGCCGCGCAATAGCCGGCAGGATTGCCTCAGCGGCAGATTTCCAGGAACAGGAAACCCGGATGTCCCGGTACAACTTCAAGGAGACCGAGGCCAAATGGCAGGCGATCTGGACCGATCGCGGCTGTTTCACGGCCCGGGAAGACGCAGATCGCCCGAAATACTACGTCCTGGAGATGTTCCCCTACCCCTCCGGACGGCTGCATGTCGGGCATGTGCGCAATTACGCGATCGGCGATGTGGTGGCGCGGTTCAAGCGCGCCAAGGGCTTCAACGTCCTGCACCCCATGGGCTGGGACGCGTTCGGACTGCCGGCGGAAAATGCCGCCATTGCCGCCAAGGTGCACCCGGCCGAATGGACCGAGGAGAACATCCGGGTCATGGGCGAGCAGCTTCGGCTGATCGGCCTGTCCTACGACTGGGACCGCGAGCTTTCCACCTGTTCGCCGGACTATTACCGGCACGAGCAGAAGATGTTCCTGGATTTCTTGGAGGCCGGCCTGGCCTACCGCAAGGAAGCCTGGGTCAATTGGGATCCGGTGGAGCACACCGTCCTGGCCAATGAGCAGGTGATCGACGGCCGCGGCTGGCGCTCCGGCGCTCCGGTCGAGAAACGCAAGCTGTCGCAGTGGTTTCTCAAGATCACCGATTACGCCGACGATCTGCTGGCGGCGATCGAGGGGCTGGACCGCTGGCCGGAGCGTGTGCGCCTGATGCAGGCGAATTGGATCGGCCGTTCGGTCGGGGCGCATATGCAGTTCGACATCGTCGGCCGCGACGATCGCCTGGAGGTCTTTACGACCCGGCCGGATACGATCTTCGGCGCCAGTTTCTGCGCCCTGTCGCCGGATCATCCGCTGACCGAGGAGTTGTTGTCGGGCAACCCGGATTTGGCGGAATTCGTGGCGGAATGCCGCCGGCTGGGCACCAGCGAAGAGGTCATAGAGACCGCAGAGAAGGTCGGTTTCGACACCGGCCTGCGAGTTCGCCATCCGTTTCGCGACGGCGTCGAATTGCCGGTTTTCGTGGCGAATTTCGTTCTGATGGAGTACGGCACCGGTGCGATTTTCGGCTCCGCCGGTCATGATCAGCGCGACCTGGATTTCGCCCGCAAATACGATGTCGATGTCATTCCGGTGTTGTGGCCGCCGACCGCCCGCATGCTGTCGGATGACGAATTTGCGGCGCTTCCGAAACCCGTCAGATCTCGGTTCGATGTCGATCCTCACCAGACCGTCGACGGGCTGGGCGAGGTGTTCTACGTCAACGCCACCGCCTATACCGATACGACCCTGCCGACCTACCGCTACCGGTTGGAGGCCCTTGCCAAGGACGATGCGCCGCTGTCCGTGGCCGATGCCAAGCATATCGTCATCGCCGCGCTTGAGGCCAAGGGCTACGGAGCCGCCGCGGTGCGCTACCGGCTGCGGGACTGGGGGGTCTCGCGGCAGCGCTATTGGGGTTGCCCGATACCGATCATCCATTGCGCGCAATGCGGCGACGTGCCGGTGCCGGAAGCCGATTTGCCGGTCGAACTGCCCACCGACATCGATTTCGACGAACCGGGCAACCCGCTCGTCAGGCACCCGACTTGGAAGACGGTCGATTGTCCGAAATGCGGCGGCGCCGCGGAGCGGGAGACCGACACCTTCGATACCTTCTTCGAATCGTCCTGGTATTTCGCCCGGTTCTGCTCGCCGAATTCCAAGAAGGCCTTCGAGCGCAAGGCCGTCGATTACTGGCTACCTGTCGACCAGTACATCGGCGGGATCGAGCATGCCGTGCTGCACCTGCTGTATTCACGCTTCTTCATGCGCGCCCTGAGAAAATGTGGATATCTCTCTGTCGAGGAACCGTTTGCCGGCCTCATGACCCAAGGCATGGTGGTCCACGAGACCTATCAGGACGATTCCGACAACTGGGTCTACCCGGAAGAGGTCGAGCATCGCGACGGCACGCCCGTCCGTGTCTCCGACGGCGCCAATCTTGTCGCCGGCCGGCACGAAAAGATGAGCAAGTCCAAGAAGAACGTGGTCGGCCTGGAGAAGGTCGTCGACTCCTACGGTGCCGATACCGCGCGACTGCTTCTGCTGTCCGACAGCCCGCCGGATCGGGACCTGGAATGGAGCGACGCCGGCATCGAGGGCGCCTGGCGCTACCTGAACCGTCTCTGGCGGCTGGTCGCAGTGCCGAAGGGCCCAGTCGCCGAACCTGACCTGCCGGTTCCCAACGATCTTCGCCAGCTGACGGCCGATGCCGCGACGGTCGGGCTCTGGCGCCTCCTGCACAAGACGGTGGCCGGGGTCTCGGAGGATTTCGACCGCTTCCACTTCAATCGTGCGGTCGCTCGGATTCGGGAATTCACCAACGCGGTAGAGGATTTCACCGCCGATGGCCCGACGGCGGCCTGGCTGCGCCGCGCCGCCTTTGAAACGGTTGCGAAATTGATCGGCCCGGTCACGCCGCACCTCGCCGAGGCGCTCTGGCATGCGCTGGGACATGACCATCTGTTGATCGATGCGCCCTGGCCGGAAGCCGACCCGGCCTTGCTGGTCGACGAGACGGTCACGGTCGCGGTCCAGGTGAACGGGAAGCTGCGCGCCACGATTGCTGTGCCGCGTGACGTGGACCGCGCGGAGGCCGAGAAGGTGGCGTTGGCGCAGGACGGCGTACAACGGGCCTTGGACGGCAAAACGGTGCGCAAGGTCATTGTCATCCCGAACAGGATCGTCAATGTGGTCGCCTAGCCGGCTTGGCCGAGTCGGGCTTCTGACGGTGATCGCCGCCATATTGCTGGCGGCAGGCTGCGGATTTCAGCCGCTTTATGCCACCGGAGGCGTGTCCGACGTCTCCGAAGAACTGTCCCAGGTCGAAGTGGGTATCATCCCTAACAGGTCCGGCCAGGTCCTGCGGAATTACTTGATCCAGGGCCTGAATTCCGGCGGGCGTCCGGACGCTCCCGTCTATCGGCTGAATGTCGACCTGCGCGAGCGTCAGGAAGATCTCGGTATCGACAAGACCGACTCCGCGCAGCGTGCCAATCTGGTGCTCACCGCCCGTTTGACCCTGCGGACCGCGGCGGACGATCAGGAGGTGTTGAGTCGGCGGGTTGGCATTATCACCAGCTACAACATCGTCCTGGACGAATACGCCACGCTGAGCGCCCAGAATGCCGCCCGCGACCGCGCCCTGCGCCAACTTGGCAGCGATATCCGCACCCAGCTCGCCCTGTATTTCAACCGGTCGGGCTAGCAACGGGCCCTGGCCATGGTGAAAGTCACGGCAGGCCGGGTCGACGCTGTCCTGGAGAAGCCCAACGCGGAGACACTGGTCCTGCTGATCTACGGTTCCGATGCCGGTCTGGTGCGCGAGCGGGCAGACCGGGCGGTGACCGCGCTGATCGGAGCGTTGGACGATCCGTTTCGCGTTGTGACCCTTGCGGCAAGCGATTTGACCAAGGACGCAGCCCGCCTGGCGGATGAGATGGCCGCGCAATCGCTGATCGGCGGGCGGCGGGCCATACGTGTGCGAGCGGCCGGCGATGCGCTCACCAGCGTCTTGAAGGTGATCCTGGAGCAGCCGGTCCCCGACGGCAATCTGATGGTCATCGAGGCTAGCGAACTGGCTCCTCGATCCAGCCTGAGGAAGCTCTGCGAAGGCGCCAAATCCGCCGCGGCGATCGCCTGCTATCCGCCCGAGCCCGAGGCCATCGCCGGTCTCGTCCGATCCGTGTTGGCGGAGGCAGGGGTCACGATAAGCCGGGATGCCGAGGCGTATCTGGCAGCCAGCCTCGCACCTGACCGCGCCTTGGTGCGGCGCGAAGCGGAGAAGTTGGCTGCTTATGCCGGCGAATCGGGGACCATAGACCTCGAGGCTGCGGAAGCCTGCATCGGCGACAGCGCCGCGCGCACCATGGACGATCTGGTCATGGCCGCCGGAGACGGCGATCCGGCATCGGTCGATGGCGCCTTGCAGAGACTCTATGCGGAAGGAGTGTCGCCGGTCGGCGTGTTGCGGGCCGCACAGAGGCATTTTGGTCGGTTGCACCTGGCGAATTGCCGGGTCGCAGCCGGAGATTCGCCGGACAATGTCATGGCATCGCTCAGACCGCCGGTCTTCTTCAAGGTCAAGCCCCGGTTTCGACGCCAGCTCGACCGCTGGCGCCGGGACCAGCTCGCCGATGCGCTCGAAAGGCTCGCCACGACCGAGGCGGAGTGCAAGCGCACCGGCATACCTGCGGAAACGCTGTGTTCACGGACCCTGTTGCAGATCGCCAGCCTGGCCCGGCAGCGCCGTTGAAACGCTGCGGCGTGGGATTGCCGACCTATCACGCGGCCCGATGGCCGGTACGGTCGAATTCAGGAACCCGGCCGGCCCTGGCTGAGGCCCAGAAGCTGTAGCAGACCATCGAACTGTTCCAGGGACCGATACCGGATGGTAAGCGCCCCTGCCCGGCCGTCGCCCGACGCGTCGATCGAGACCCGCAGACCGAGCCTGCTGGACATTTCATGTTCCAGCGCTTGGAGATTGGCGTCCTTGTCGGCCTTCTTGGTTCGACGGCCGCCTTTTTTCGGCCCAGGATCACCGCCATCGCGCGCCAGCTGCTCGGTCTGGCGGACATTCAAGCCTTGTTCGACGACAATCCGCGCTGCCGCTTCGGGGTCCGGGCATGCAAGCAAGGCCCGCCCATGACCGGCGCTCAACGCGCCGTCATCGACCAGCGTCCGCACCGGCCCCGGCAGCTCCAGCAGCCGCAGGGTGTTGGTAATGTGACTGCGGCTCTTGCCGACGACCTGGCCGATCTGCTCCTGGGTATGACCGAACTGGTCCGAAAGTTGGCGGTAGCCGCCGGCCTCCTCTATCGGCGTCAGGTTTTCCCGCTGGATGTTCTCGATGATGGCGATCTGCAACGCTGCGGAATCATCCAGATCCCGCACCACCACGGGGACTTCATGCAGCTGGGCCCGTTGTGCCGCCCGCCAGCGACGCTCGCCGGCAACGATCTCGAACAGATCCGGCATTGTCGGCGAGGGTCGCACCAGGATCGCCTGCAGGACGCCCTGCTCGCGAATCGAGGCGACCAGATCATCGAGGTCTATTTCAGCGAATCGCTTGCGCGGCTGTTTCGGGTTCGGACGGATCTGCTCGATCGGCAGGACCCGTGTCTGGCGGTCCCGCCCGCCCGGCTCGTAGGAGGTGTCGTCTTCGCCGAACAGCGCGTCGAGGCCGCGTCCGAGGTTGGTGCGCCGACGACCCGAGACGTTTTCGTCGGATCCCTGGTCGATCATCATGCCGCCTGCCTGCTCTCGCGACGCAAGACCTCGCCGGCGAGATGCATATAGGCCTGCGAGCCGGCGCAGTTCATGTCGTAGAGCAGCACCGGCTTGCCGTGGGACGGAGCCTCGGACACCCGCACATTGCGTGGGATGACCGTGTCGTAGACGCGGGCGCCGAGATGGCTGCGCACATCCTCGGCGACCATATCGGACAGATTATTGCGGCGATCGAACATGGTCAGCACCACGCCCTGGATTTCCAGGCCCGGATTGAAGGCGCGCCGGACCCGCTCGATGGTCGACATCAGGTGGCTCAGCCCTTCCAGCGCATAGAATTCGCATTGCAGCGGCACCAGCACCGCATGCGCCGCGGTCAGGGCATTGAGAGTCAGCAGGCCGAGTGCCGGCGGGCAGTCGATCAGCACGTAGTCATAGTCGCGCAATCCGTGGATGGCCTCACGCAGCCGGAACTCGCGGCGTTGGGCGCCGACCAATTCGATCTCGGCGCCCGAGAGATGCACCGTCGAAGGTATCACCGACAGCCGCGGAATCTGCGAGGCGACCGCCGCCTCCGTAACCGTGGCCTCACCGAAGACCACCTGGTACGAGCCGCTCACCCGCTGCGCCCGGGGAATGGCCAGACCGGTGCTGGCATTGCCCTGCGGGTCGAGGTCGATCACCAGGACCCGCTTGTTCACGGCGGCCAGCGCGGTGCCCAGGTTGATCGCGGTGGTGGTCTTTCCGACGCCGCCTTTCTGGTTGGCGATGGCAATGATCCGGGGCTGCCGCTCGGGACGTGTCCTGGACGCCGTCCCGTCTGAGATCGCTAAGGGATCAAACACGATCAATCCTTGTCAGTCTGAGAATTACACCGGAAGCGTGCGCGCGGCTGGGCACAATTTCGGTGTGCATAGTCGTATGTTTAGTAGATTCGGTCAATTCCCTATCTACATCTTGTCCCTTCGGGAACAACAGGACGGTCCGGTCGCCGACAAAGGGCCGTGCCAGTTCCACAAGCTTGGCGAGCGGCGCCAGGGCCCGGGCAGTGACGACATCTGCGATAAAGGGCGGCGTGTTTTCGATGCGCCCGACATGGATCTCGACCGGTGTCGATGTTTCACGTGAAACCTCCCGCAGGAACGCGGCCTTGCGCTCATCGCTTTCGATCAGATGGACATCCGGAACCCCAAGGATGGCCAGGACCATGCCCGGAAAACCGGCGCCGCTACCGAGATCGACCAGACATCGGGCACCATCGGGAAGCAACGGAAAGAGCTGTGCCGAATCAAACATATGCCGGTGCCAGAGATCATCGAGGGTCGAGCGCCCAACCAAGTTGATCCGACGCTGCCATTTGCGGAGAAGGGCCGCGTAGTCGGAGAGGCGTTCCAGAGTCTCACGTGAAACCCCCGTCGCGCGGCGGAACGCCTCGGCATCCACGCCGACCGGAGCCTTGCTCACGCGCTGATCCGCTCCTCGCCGCGCCGCACGTGCCGCAGGAGCGCAACCACAGCCGCCGGCGTCACGCCGGGCAGACGGGCGGCCGCGCCGAGCGTTGCCGGACGGGCCGCATCCAGCTTCTGCCGCGCCTCGTTGGACAACCCACCGACCGCCGAATAGTCCAGCTCCGCCGGTAGCAGCAGCGACTCGTCCTTGCGGAAGGCCCGGATGTCGGCCTCCTGGCGCTCGACATATCCGCAATAGAGCGCGTCGATCTCGATCTGCTCGCCGACCGCGGCCGGGACGGCGGCGAACTCCGGCCAGATTGCCGACAGCCGGGCCCAGGTCACGTCCGGGTAACGCAGCAGGTCCCACGCCGTACGCCGGGAACCGTCACGGCTGGGCGGCAATCCGTGCCGTCGCGCCTCTGCCGGAGTCAGGGACAACGCCGTTACCTGTTGCCGCGCTTCGGACAGCGCCCCGGACTTCGCCAAATAGGCGCCTTCCCGCTCCGATCCGACGATCCCGGCCTGCAGCCCCTTCCCGGTCAACCGCAGATCGGCATTGTCGGCGCGCAGCAGCAATCGGTATTCGGCCCGGGAGGTGAACATGCGGTACGGCTCCGTGGTGCCGCGGCCGATCAGATCGTCGATCATCACCCCGATATACGCATCGGCGCGGTCGAGCACGAAGGCCTCCGCGTTGCCGGCCAGGAACGCGGCGTTCGCCCCGGCCATCAGCCCTTGCGCGGCGGCCTCCTCATAGCCCGTCGTGCCATTGATCTGTCCGGCCAGGAACAGGCCGGGCAAGCGCCGGACCTGCAAAGCCGGGGTCAGCTCCCGAGGATCGACATAGTCATACTCGATGGCATAGCCGGGCCGGATCACCGCCGCCCGTTCCAACCCCGGGATCGTCGCCAGCATCTCGTGTTGCACAGCCTCGGGAAGGGCTGTCGAGATCCCGTTTGGGTAGACCGTGTGATCGTCCAGACCCTCGGGCTCCAGGAAGATCTGGTGCCGGGCCTTGTCGGCGAACCGCACCACCTTGTCCTCGATTGACGGGCAATAGCGCGGACCGGTGCTTTCGATCTGCCCGCTATACATGGGCGACCGATGCAGATTGGCGCTGATCGCCGCATGGGTGGCGGCGCTCGTATAGGTGATGTGACAGTCGATCTGCGGCGTGGTGATGCGCTCGGTCAAATAGGAGAATGGCGGCGGCGGGTCGTCGCCGCGCTGCACCTCAAGCCCCGACCAATCGATGGTCCTGCCATCCAAACGCGGCGGCGTCCCGGTCTTCAGCCGGCCCATGCTCAATCCGGCACCATACAAGGCGTCGGCCAGCGCCAGAGCGGGCGCCTCCCCGGACCGCCCGGCCGGCGTCCGCGTCTCTCCGATATGGATCAGGCCGCGCAGGAACGTGCCGGTTGTCAACACGACCGCACCGCACCCGATCCTGCGGCCATCCGACAGCGCCACGCCGCAAATCCGGTCGTCGGCATCGCGCATCAGATCGTCGACCGCTCCCGCCAGAATCTCGAGCCCCTGTTGCTCGGCCAAGACCGACTGCATGGCCGCTCGATACAGCGCCCGGTCGGCCTGGGCCCGCGGGCCGCGGACCGCCGGGCCCTTGCTGCGATTGAGAATTCGAAACTGGATCCCGGCCTGGTCGATGGCCCGCGCCATGAGCCCGTCGAGGGCATCGATCTCGCGCACCAGATGCCCCTTGCCGAGGCCGCCGATCGCCGGATTGCAAGACATCTCGCCGATCTTGGCCGGGTCATGGGTGACCAGCAGCGTCGCCGCCCCGGCCCGCGCCGAGGCCGCCGCAGCCTCACAGCCGGCATGGCCGCCACCGACCACCACCACATCGTATCGACTGTCCGATCCACCCATGGCCGGGAACCTAGGAATGCCCGCTTGCGATGTCAAAGATCAAAGGCAGCCCCACATCGCCGCGCCATGTTTCACGTGAAACACGTGTCGGGACATTTGCCATGGGCGGCCGACGGATACGGAGCCCGCCGATGGCCGCATCCGTCCTATTTGCCGATGCAGAAATCCCGGAAGATCATGTCGAGCAGCTCCTCGACATCGACACGACCGGTAATCCGGCCCAACGCCCGGACCGCCAGGCGTACATCCTCCGCCAGGAGTTCGGGCTGTTCCGCGTCCACCGCCCGCGCCAGGCATTCCCGACACTCCTCGAGCGCCACCCTGTGCCTGGCACGAGTCAAGGCCGGCGCCGCGGAGGCGGAGGACCTGGGGGCGACGAGCTCGACCAGCCGCTGCTCGAGATGGTCCAGCCCCTGCCCCGTCTTCACCGAGATGCGCACCGCTTCGGCCCCATCGAATGAGGGCGCGGCCTGCGGATCGGTCAAAAGGTCGATCTTGTTCGCGACGATCAGGCTGTCGACATCCCCCATCGCAAGGACATCCGGATCGACTGCCGCCGACGCATCGAACACCAACAGTTTGAAATCGGCGTTTGCCGCGCGCTGCCGCGCCCGGCGGACGCCCTCCTCCTCCACCTCGTCGCCCGAGTCCCTCAGGCCGGCAGTATCGACCAGCACGACCGGCATGCCGGTCAGATCCAGATGGACTTCGATCACATCCCGCGTGGTGCCGGCCCGGGCCGAGACGATGGCCGCCTCCCTCCGCGCCAACGCATTGAGAAGACTGGATTTCCCGACATTGGGCGAGCCAAGGATCGCGACCTGGATTCCGGCGCGAAGACGCTCCCCGCGCCGATCGTCGTCCAGATGCCTGCCGATCTCCGATGCCAAAGACGAAAGCCCGGGCGCGATCTCGGCGGCGATTCCGCCGGGCAGGTCTTCCTCCGGAAAATCGAGCTCCGCCTCCAGATGCGCCAAGGCCCGCACCAATGTCTCCCGCCAACCGTCGTACAGCCCGGCCAATTCACCCTGCATCTGGCGCAGCGCCTGACGCTGCTGTCCGCGGGTCTCGGCATCGACCAGATCGGCAATCGCCTCGGCCGATGTCAGGTCCATCTTTCCGTTCTCAAACGCCCGACGGGTGAATTCTCCAGGGTCCGCCGGCCTGAGATCCGGCATGGCCGCCAGCGCCTCGACCACGCTGGCGGAGACCGCAAGGCCGCCATGGAGATGGAACTCCGCGACATCTTCGCCGGTCGCGCTTTGCGGCCCCGGAAACCACAGAACCAGGCCCTGGTCGAGCATCGTTCCATCGGCCGCGCGCAATGTTCGCAGCGCTACGGACCGCGCCGGCGGAATGTCGCCGGACAGGGCCGCGACCGCCGCCCCCGCTGAGGGGCCTGACAGCCGCAGGACGGCAATCGCACCCCGCCCGGGCGGGGTTGCGACGGCAAAGATCGTCCGACGCATGGATCGCCGCTTAGGACTTGTCCCCGCCGGACGGAGGTTTGGATCCACCGGACATCTGCGACCAGAAGGCCTTCTGCATCTGTTCGATGCTGTGCAAACCCATCGGCATCCAGGTCTTGATCAGGGATTCCGGGTCCATGGCCGCCATATTGGCGCTGATGCGCTCCTGCAACTCGGCCATCAACGTTTCCTGCATCGGCTTGACGTCCGGCAGGCCGAAAAAGGTACGGGCTTCATCCGGCGTGCAATCGATATCGATCTTGATCTTCATGGCCATAACCACAGTTTTAATGGGGTTGAGCGCGGGCGGACCCGGTCCGCATTATAGCCCCTCACGGCCGCGGTCCATAGCGGTGCGCCCGGAATCCAGGAATCCCCATGGCCGAAAACCGCCTGTCCCGCGAATCCAGCCCCTATCTGCTTCAGCACGCAGACAATCCGGTCCATTGGCAGGCTTGGGGGCCGGACGCCCTTGAACAGGCGAGACGGGAGCGCAAGCCGATCATGCTGTCGGTCGGATACGCCGCCTGTCACTGGTGCCACGTCATGGCCCATGAATGCTTCGAGGACTCGTCCATCGCCGCGGTGATGAACGAGCTCTACATCAACATAAAGGTCGACCGAGAGGAGCGGCCCGATCTTGATACCATCTACCAATCCTCCCTGGCGCTGCTGGGACAACAGGGCGGATGGCCGCTTACCATGTTCCTGACCCCGGACGGTGAACCGTTCTGGGGCGGGACCTATTTTCCGCCGACCGCCCGCTTCGGCCGGCCTGGATTCCCGGATGTCCTGAGGGCCCTTGCCGATACCTACACCCGCGAACCCGACAAGGTGACCAAGAACGTCGCAGCCTTGCGCGAAGCCCTTGCCAAGCTGGCGGTGAATCAGCGCGGAGAGGCCATTCCGAATGACGCGTATGACAGCATTGCCGCCCGCCTGGCCCAGGAGGTCGATCCGGTCCATGGCGGCCTCGGCGGAGCGCCCAAATTCCCGCAGCCTTCGATCTTCACCCTGCTTTGGCGCGGCTATCGGCGCACCCGCGACGAGGCCTTGCGCAAGGCCGTCACCACCACCCTCACCGCCATGTGCCAGGGCGGCATCTACGATCATCTGGGCGGTGGATTCGCCCGCTATTCGGTCGATGGGGAATGGCTGGTCCCGCATTTCGAGAAGATGCTCTACGACAATGCCCAGCTGATCTCCCTGCTGACCCTGGTGTGGCAACACACCCGCGAGCCGCTCTATGAGACCCGAGTGCGCGAGACCATCGCATGGCTGCGGCGCGAGATGATCTCGGAAGGTGGCGGATTCGCCGCCACGCTCGATGCCGACAGCGAGGGTGAGGAAGGCAAGTTCTACGTCTGGTCGGCCGGGGAGATAACGCGGCTGCTCAGCGATCGGTCCGAGCTGTTTGCCCGCGCCTATGACGTGACCCCCGGCGGCAATTGGGAAGGCAAGACCATCCTGAACCAGCGGCAGGCCGGACCGATCGCCGCCGACGATGCGGCAATGCTTTCCGAATGTCGGACCATCTTGCTGGAAGAACGGGATAAACGCGATTCGCCCCGGCTGGGATGACAAGGTTCTCGCCGATTGGAACGGGCTGGCGATCGTCGCCCTGGCCGAAGCCGGCATGGTATTCGCGCTGAACCCGATTGGATCGCGGCGGCAGAGACCGCATTCGCCTTCGTGCGCGACAGGATGACCGTCGATGGCCGTCTGCTGCATTCCGCCCGCGCCGGCCAGATCCAGCATCTGGCCATGCTGGATGACTATGCAAACATGGCTGCGGCCGGTCTGGCCCTGTTCGAGGCGACCGGCGATGCACGCTGTCTGGAACAGTCGAAGCGGTGGGTCGAGGAGCTCGACCTCCGGTTCTGGGATTCCGAGAACGGCGGCTATTTCTACACCGCCGATGACGCCGACACCCTGATCGTGCGCACCAAGTCCGTGCATGACAATGCGGTTCCCGCCGGCAACGGCACGCTGCTCGGGGTCCTGGCGCGGCTGTTTCACCTGACCGGCGAGGAAGCCTATCTGCGGCGCGCGGAATTGCTCCTGACGGCCTTCTCCGGCGAGATCGGGCGCAATTTCTTCCCCATGTCCACCTTCCTGAGCAATGCCGAATTCCTTGCCAACAGCCCGTGCAGGTGGTGATCGCCGGGCGTCGCGGTGAACAGCCGACCGATGCCTTGGCGCAGGCAGGTTCTGGACATGTCCCTGCCGAATCGGATCCTGACCATCATCGACCCCTCACACCAGCTGCCGCCGGGACATCCGGCGGCCGGCAAGGGCCAGATCGACGGCCAGGCCGACGGCCTATGTCTGCAACGGCATGACCTGCGGCGCCCCGGTCACCGACCCAGGCGAACTGCCTCCTCGGCGATCGAGGCCGCAATCGGTTCCTGAACGCAGCCAGGGCTCGCCGATGCGGCCAATCCTGTCACCAGAAGGCTAGTCGGAGTGACAAGGATAGCCGGCTTGGTTATCGTCCGAATCGACGGTCGAACTTGCGTAAATGGGGAGAATTTCGATGTCGCCAGCGTGACCATCAATGCCGCCGATGGCGGTACGTTTTCCGCGTATCTGGCGCTCTGCCGGACCAGGAAACCGCGCCGGGCATCCTGGTGATCCAGGAGATCTTCGGCGTCAATAAGGTCATGCGGGATCTCTGCGATGGCTTCGCCGCCCAGGGCTACGTGGCGCTTTGCCCCGACCTGTTCTGGCGTCAGGAGCCCGGCATCGATATCACCGATCAGAGCGAGGAGGAATGGAACCAGGCCTTCTCGCTCTATCAGGGGTTCGACGAGGCTGCCGGCCGTGCAGGATCTGATCGCCTCGCTCGCCTTCCTGTCAGGGAATACCCGCGCTGCTCAGGCAGGGTCGGTAGCGTCGGATTCTGTCTTGGCGGCAAGCTCGCCTATCTGATGGCTGACCCGATCCGACGCCGATTGCTCGGTCGGCTATTACGGCGTCGGCATAGAAGACGCGCTGGACGAAACCGGGAAGATCGACAAGCCGCTGATGCTTCACATCGCCGAAAAGGACCAGTTCTGCCCGCCGGAGGCGCAGTCCAAGATCATCGCCGCCATGGGCTCCGCCCCGAGCGCCCGACGGTGCATCCCTATTCCGGCGTCGACCACGCCTTCGCGCGCATCGGCGGCGCCCACTACGATCAGGAAGCGGCCGATCTGGCGAACAGCCGTACCGCGGCATTCTTCACGGAAAATCTGGCGTAGAGTCGGCATGACTCGCGGCTTCGACCGGGCCGCCATAGATCCGGAGACATCAGGACTGCACGGGGCGTGCCCCTACTGATTCATGCTCTGGAAGAAGTCGTCGTTCGACTTGGACGTCCTTCAACTTCTCGATCAGGAACTCCATCGCATCGGTCACGCCCATCGGCATCAGGATGCGGCGCAGCACCCACATCTTCGACATGCGTGCCCTTGTCGACCAGCAGCTCCTCCTTGCGGGTGCCGGACTTGCTGATGTCGATCGACGGCCAGGTGCTTGTCCGGTCGGAGATCTTGCGGTCCAGCACGATCTCGGAGTTGCCGGTGCCCTTGAACTCCTCGAAGATCACCTCGTCCATGCGGCTGCCGGTGTCGATCAGCGCGGTCGCGATGATGGTCAGGCTGCCGCCCTCCTCGATGTTCCGGGCGGCGCCGAAGAAGCGCTTCGGCCGCTGCAGGGCATTGGCGTCGACACCGCCGGTCAAGACCTTGCCCGAGGACGGCACCACCGTGTTGTAGGCCCGCGCCAGGCGGGTAATGCGAGTCCAGCAGGATCACCACGTCCTTCTTGTGCTCGACCAGGCGCTTGGCCTTCTCGATCACCATCTCGGCGACCTGAACATGCCGCGTCGGCCGGCTCGTCGAAGGTCGAGCTGATCACCTCGCCCTTCACCGACCGGTCCATGTCGGTCACCTCTTCCGGCCGCTCGTCGATCAGCAGCACGATCAGATAGGCTTCCGGGTGGTTGTCGGCGATCGAATGCGCGATGTTCTGCAGCATCACCGTCTTGCCGGTGCGCGGCGGCGCCACGATCAGCGCCCGCTGGCCCTTGCCCAGCGGCGCCACCAGATCGAGGACCCGTGACGTGAGATCCTTGTTGGTCGGCTTGTCCATCTCCATCTTCAGCCGCTCGTCGGGATAGAGCGGCGTCAGATTGTCGAAATTGATCCGGTGCCGGACACTGTCGGTGCTGTCGAAATTGGTCGATTCGACCTTGGTCAGGGCGAAGTACCGCTCGCCATCCTTCGGCGCGCGGATCTGGCCCTCGACGGTGTCGCCGGTGCGCAAGCGCAAAGCGCCGGATCTGGTTCGGCGACACATAGATGTCGTCCGGGCCCGGCAGGTAGTTGGCCTCCGGCGACCTCAGGAAGCCGAAGCCGTCCGGCAGCACCTCCAGGACACCCGGACCCGAAGATCAGGATGTCGTTCTCGGCCAGCTGTTTCAGGATCGCGAACAGCATGTCCTGCTTGCGCAGGTTGCTCGCGTTTTCGATCTCAAGATCCTCGGCGTACGCCAATAGCTCGGCGGGCGTCTTGATCTTCAATTCTTGCAAGTGCATGGAAATGCCCAACTATGGGAAGCAACACAGCGTCCAAAAAAGAAACAGGACGCAGAAAGGTGGGGATTTGGGCCGTTGAAGACCGCCGGAGAACGCGGCCTGCGAGTGTCGTCCGGCGAACCGGTGGCCTCGGCCCTAGATGGATAGATGGTTATTCAAAGCCGCGCAACAAGTCAATTGAGCGGCTTCGGAGCCCGTCTTTTCCAGAAAGAACGGCCAGTACCGGTTCCTCACACTAATTCAGCGACGTTACCGTCGCGTTAATCGCAAAAACAGACGGTGCGATCCACGGTATTCGTTGGGAATTGCGGCCTTAAATTTTCTCTAACATGTGATGTGAAGATTAGGGGGCGCCGCTGCCCCTCCACTCCGACGGTCGATCGCTGAAATGGCAATGAAATCATACGTCATCCCCTGCCCGTCGTCCTTTCGCCATGCGGTCCTGGAGCTTGCCGAACGGCGCAAACTCACGGCAACGGAGATCGCGCTCGGCGTATTGAGTCTGCTCGATCCCGAAGACGATCGATCGGACGCGAAGATCCCGGTGAGCCTCCGCCCGGTGATCGCGACAGCATCGGCATCAAATCCGGCCCGCGCAAAGGACGCGCCCTGACCCGCAAGCCGCGGCTGCAGGTTCGCCTTCCAGGCAGGTCTCGATCCACGCCAGGGTCCGCCGCGCCTTGGCGCTGGCGATCGAAATCGATGCCGGCCAGCAAAGCCTGTCGATCGTTCCAGCGGCCGAGCGATAGCCCAACAGGACGCCGAACGGACCGCTCAGCAGCAGGCCCTGGCCCGGGCCGAGCAGGCGTTGGAGGAGATGCGAGGCATGGTCAATGTCATCGCCTTCAGCGCCGACGGTCAGGGGGTCTCGTCGACCGAGCAGGCCAGCTACATCCTCGGACTGCCGCCCGGCACCCGGCTCGACCGCGATCTGATCAAATCCCGCTTCCGCCAGCTCTCGCGGGTCTTCCACCCGGACCGGCCGACCGGCGACACCGAGCGCATGAGCCCGGTTGATCGAGGCCGTCCGGTATCTCGAGGCGAAATTGCCGCGGCCGTTCGACATTCAAGCCCGTGAATGGCCGCTGACTGCCGGTTCCTGGATCAGAACGGCTTCACGATCACCATGATCACGATAATGACCATCAGGGACCGCCGGTCCCTCGTTCATGATCCGGTAGAATCGCTCGCTGTGGCGGTTGCGGTCGGCGGCGAAGTCCGTTCGCCATTTGGCCATGGCCATATGACCGACCGGTCATCACCAGCACCGCCAGCAGCTTGACATGCAGCCAGCCCTGGCTGAACCAGCCTGGTTCGGCCACCAGCAGGGCCAGCCCCAACACCCAGCTCGCGATCATCGCCGGCGTCATGATCCCGCGCAGCAGCCGGCGTTCCATGACCTTGAAGGTCTCCGATGCCGGCGATCCGGGCTCGGCGCCGCAATGGTAGACGTACAGCCGCGGCAGGTAGAGCAGTCCGGCCATCCAGGAGATCACCGCCATGACATGAACCGCCTTCAGCCAGGGATAGGCCGACGCCAGCGTTTCGCTCATGCCGATGCCGACCCCGGCCTGCGGACAGCCGCGCCAGCCCGAGGGGCATAGCCGTCCGCCATGCTGCGAGCACATCGCATGCGATCACCTGCCAGAGCTTGACGCACCAGGCCCGCCAGGCCATCGATGAAATCTCCGGTGGTTCCGACGGTCGCCACCCGCCCGTAGAATGGTACACCCTGCTCCTCATCGGCAAGGGTCCGGTACTCGATGTCGAGCTCGACCAGCGTCTCGGAATGCTCCGACACGAAGGCGATCGGCACCACGACCATCGGAACGCCGTCTTGGCCGGCCCGCCGGATCTCGTCATCCGTCGACGGGCCGATCCATTTCAGCGGACCGACCCGGCTCTGATAGCAGCTGACCCAGTCCAGGCCGTCGAATGGCCAGGGCAGTCGACGATCGCTGCGGCCGTCTGCTCGCATTGCCATTGATACGGATCGCCGTCGCGCACGATGGATTCCGGCAGGCCATGGGATGAGAACAGGATTCGCGGCAACCCATGCTCGCCCGCGGCCTCGTATTCGACGCGGATCTTTTGTGCATAGCCCGAAATCAGGCCCTGCTTCGACCGGATAGCAGCAAACGGTCCGGGTCGGGCGTTCGAACCCGAGCACCTTCGCCGCCTCACGCCAGACCCGCAGCGACGATCCGGTCGTCGTGGTCGAGAATTGCGGGTAGAGCGGCAGCAGCACGACCTCGTCCGGGATCGAAATCGCTGAACCTTTTCCACCGCCTCGACGCTCATCGGATGCCAGTACCGCATTGCGATCTCGACCCGCACATCGCCCAGATCGGCCAAGCGGCGCCTGCAACTCATCCGCCTGCGCCACGGTATTGGGCAGCAGAGGGCGACCCGCCGCCGATCTCCTCGTAGATCTGCGTCGCCTCCGGCGCCCGTTGCGGGAAATCAGGCTCGCCAGGATCATCCGGAACGGGTTCGGCATTCGGATGATCGATTTGTCATTGAACAGGTTGAACAAGAATGGCCGCACCGCCTCCGGCCGATCTGGCCCGCCCGAGGTTGAACAGTACCACGGCGATCCGGCGATTTCTGATCTTCGCGTCGCCAGCGGAGACGGCCTGTGCCGTGCCTTCCATCATCGGTCGGCCGGCCAATCGCGGACCATCCCGATCAAGGTGGCGACATGGTCCGGCGGCGTGTGCTGCAGAACGCCGTGGCCCAGATTGAAAACGAACGGCCCATCACCAAGGGCGACAAGGATATCTCTGGCCGCCGCTCGCAAGGCGTCGCCGCCGACCATCAATGCCACCGGGTCCAGATTGCCCTGGACGGGGACCGAGTTCTGCAGGTTCCTGGCATTCTCCAGGGGCACGGTCGTGTCCAGACCCAGCGCATCGACCGCGGTTCGAGCCTGCACATACCGCTCGTATACATCAGTCCGGCGCCGCGGGGAAAGCCGATGATCGGCGTCGTCGGGTGCGATGCCGCAAGGCCTCCACGATCTTGGCGGTCGGATCGATCACCCAGCGATCGAAAGCGCGTTCCGACAGGATCCCGGCCCAGCTGTCGAAGAGTTGAACGGCCTCCACGCCGGCATCGACCTGGCCCCGCAGATAGGTGATCGACGACTGCACCAGAAGTTCGATTAACTGACCGAATCCGTCCGGATCCCCGTAGGCGAAGCGCTTGACCTCGGCGAAGTCCTTGCTGCCGCCGCCTTCCACCATGTAGCAGGCGACAGTCCACGGAGCGCCGGCAAAGCCAATCAACGCAGACGATGGCGATAGATCGGCCCGGACCCGCCGCACCGTTTCATAGACCGGCGCCAGGACCTGGTCGATGCGATCCCCTGACAGGCCGGCAACACCCTGCGAAGCCCGTATCGGCTCCAGCTTGGGTCCCTCCCCGTCCACATATGCCAGCGACTGGCCAAGCGCATGGGGCACGACCAGAATATCGGAGAACAGGATCGCCCCATCCATGCCGAAGCGCCGCAGAGGCTGCAAGGTCACCTCGGCCGCCAGTTCCGGAGTGAAGCACAGTTCCAGAAAGTCGCCGACACGCGCGCGGATCTCCCGGTATTCGGGAAGGTAGCGCCCGGCCTGACGCATCAGCCACACCGGAATCCGGTCGGCTGGTCCGCCCTTCAGTGCCTGCAACAGCGGCTTGCCTGCAATTTCGTTATCGTCGCTCACGGGTTTTCCGACGGCTGGAATGGAGGTTCAGCGCAGGGTTATGCCATAGCTCATCCACTAAAATAGATTTGAATCTAAGAAAGGTAGTAGTGGTGATACCCAGGAAAGACGGGGATTATCGATCGCCAACATCTTTTCCACAGAACGGGTGCTCCGCGTTGGGGAACGATACCGGAATGGGGATAACGCCACGACACGGATAACGTTCCGCGACGTAGGCGCTGTATGAGTCATGGGACGGTTTGACCATGCGGCTCCGTAGGGTGAAATTGTCGTTGCCCCTGTATGAAAGCGCTCCCAGTCGGCAAAAACCGGGGCGGTATGTGGTGCGATCGGTGGATTTCACGATGGGCCTGTTTTATCCCGATTGGTGATCATTCTGTGCACAGGCTTTCCCGTGCGATTCCCGTCGCCGCCTGCTATGTGTAAGGCATGGGAACGCGGAACGAATTCCATCTACATCTTGTGTCTGATGCCACAGGTGAAACCATCCATAGTGTGACTCGGGCCTGCTTGGCACAGTTCGAGGATGTCGAGCCGATCGAGCATTTCTGGAACATGGTGCGATCGGATAGGCAGCTCGACGACGCCCTGGAAGAAATCGAAAGCAAGCCCGGTATTGTCGTCTTCACCCTGGTCGACGACGATCTTCGGCGCCGATTGCAGGAGGCCTGCGCCACCATCGGTGTGACCTGCGTATCCGTGCTCGATCCGGTACTGGCCGCCTTCGCCCACCATCTCGGCAAGGAGAGCCAGCGGCGGCCGGGACACCAACATGCCCTGAACGCCGAATATTTCAGCCGTATGGAGGCGATGGAGTTCGCCTTGTCCCATGATGATGGCCAATCGACCTGGGATCTGCACAAGGCGGATGTCATCCTGGTCGGCGTGTCCCGAACGTCCAAGACGCCGACTTGCCTGTATTTGGCCAACCGTGGCTTGAGGGCAGCCAATGTGCCCTATGTCCCGAACTGCCCATTGCCGCCGGAGATCGGACAAGTCAGCAACCCGCTCATCGTCGCGTTGACAAAGCATCCGGACCGCCTTGTTCAGATCCGGCGCCAGCGGCTCCGTGCTCTCAACCAGGGCGAACCCACGACTTATGTCGATCCGGAGGTGGTCCAGGCGGAAGTGGCTGAGGCCCGGCGCTTCTTTGCCCGAATGCAATGGCCAATACTCGACGTCACCCGCCGGGCCATCGAGGAAACCGCGGCTGAGATCCTGCTGCTGTTGTCCAAACGTGAGACAACCGGCTGAGCCAATGCCAGGTATCGTGCTTGCCTCCGGAAGCGCCACGCGAGCGGACATGTTGCGACATGCCGGGGTCGATCTGGTGGCCGATCCGCCGGCGATCGATGAAGCAGGGGTCAAGTCGGCGCTCAAGGCTGACGGGGCCACCGCGGCCGATGCGGCGGAGACCCTTGCCGAATTGAAGGCCACGCGGGTGAGCCGCCGTCATCCGGGAGCCTTGGTCATCGGCGCCGATCAACTGCTGCAATGCGGCGATGTCTGGTTCGACAAGCCGCCTGATAGCGATCATGCCCGCGCCCAGTTGTTTGCGTTGCGCGGCAAGAGCCATGTCCTGATCTCTTCGGCTGTCGGTGTGCGCGACGGTGCCCGGCTTTGGCACCATACCGATCAGGCCAAGCTGACCATGCGAGATTTCAGCGAGAGCTTTCTCGACTCCTATCTCGAAGCCGAGCCGGACGTAAGCGGTTCGGTTGGTGCCTATCGTCTGGAAGGTCTCGGCGCGCAACTGTTCCACACCGTCGAGGGAGACTTCTTCACGATCCTTGGCCTGCCGCTCCTGCCGTTGCTCGACTGGCTCCGAGCCCAGAGGGTCCTGCAAGCATGAGCATGACAGGCGCGACCAGGTTGGCCGGCGTGATGGGGTGGCCGGTGTCTCATTCACGCTCACCGCAGCTGCACGGACATTGGCTTGAACGCTATGGCATTGATGGCGCCTATATGCCGCTCGCGGTGGCTCCGGACGGGCTCGAGACGGCCTTGCGGGCATTGCCATGCCTGGGGTTCCGGGGCTGCAACCTCACCATCCCGCACAAATCCGCTGCTGCTGCGCTGGTCGACACGCTGTCGTCATCCGCACGCCGAATTGGCGCGGTCAATACGGTCATCGTGTCGCCCGACGGTAAATTGGCCGGGGATAACACCGATGGCTATGGATTCCTGCAAAACCTCAAGCATGCGGCCCATGATTGGCGGGCGAAGACGGGGCCTGCATTGGTTGTCGGCGCCGGCGGAGCCGCCCGGGCCGTCCTTGCCGCACTGCTGGATGAAGCCGTTCCGGAGATCCGACTGGCCAATCGCACCGCCGAGAAATCAGATGAGTTGGCGAATGCTCTTGGCGATGCGCGTGTCGTCCCCATTCCCTGGGTTGATCGTCACGACGCAACCGCCGGAACGTCACTGCTCGTGAATACGACAAGTCTGGGCATGACCGGCCAACCGGTGTTGGACCTGTCGCTTGCCGACCTGCCGCCTGACGCGGTTGTCACCGATCTGGTCTATACGCCGCTGATGACCGACCTGTTGTCGGACGCCGCTGCCCGCGGCAATCCGGTCGTCGACGGGCTTGGCATGTTGTTGCACCAGGCGCGCCCGGGTTTCGCTGCGTGGTTTGGAGTCGAACCGGTGGTGGACATGGCGCTCAGGCAGGCTGTCCTTGCCGAATGAGTCGACACGGGAATGGTGATCTTCGGCCTCACCGGCTCGATCGCCATGGGCAAGTCGACCGCGGCGGCCATGCTGCGCCGACTTGGCGTCCCGGTGCATGATTCCGATGCCGCGGTCCATGATCTGCTGGCAAAAGGCGGTGCAGCCGTCCCTCTTGTCGCCAGGGCTTTTCCGGATATTGTCCGGGACGGGGTGGTCGATCGGGCCGCCCTCGGAACCAAAGTGTTTTCCGATCCGGCGGCGCTGAAAAGCCTGGAAAACGTTCTCCATCCTTTGGTTTCGGAACGAGCATTACGGTTCTTGAGCCGAGCGTCACATGGCCGCTGCGCGCTTGTTGTCCTGGACATTCCACTGCTGTTTGAGACCGGCGCGCAATCCCGCTGCGACGCCACGATCGTCGTATCTGCCCCGCCCCTGATCCAGCGCCAACGAGCTCTTGCCAGGCCGGGCATGACGGGGGCGAAGCTGGCTGGAATTCTGGCGAGGCAAATGCCGGACGCAGAAAAACGCCAGCGGGCCGACTTCGTTGTGCCGACCGGCCTTGGCCTCGGCGTGACCTTGCGTAGGTTGCGGGCCGTGGTAAGACACGGCCAAGGAATGCAGGGCCGACACTGGCCGCCAAATCCACGGGATTGGCGTCCCGTTCGGAAACATGGAAAGCCAAAGCGACATGCGTGAGATCGTCCTGGATACGGAAACGACGGGGCTGAGCCCGGCCGAGGGTCATCGCATTGTCGAGATCGGCTGTGTCGAGCTGATCAACCACGTCGTCAGCGACCACGCGGATGGCAAACGGCAGTTCTACATCAATCCCGAACGGTCGATGCCGGCCGAGGCGTTCGCCGTGCACGGGCTATCGGATGATTTTCTGTCGGAGAAGCCGGTCTTCGCCGAGATCGTCGACGATTTTCTGGGCTTTATCGGCGATGACCCTTTGGTGATCCACAACGCCGAGTTCGACATGAAGTTCCTCAATGCGGAACTGAGGACGCTCGGTCTCGAAGCCCTGCCGAAATCCCGCGCGATCGACACTCTGGCGCTGGCACGACAGCGGTTTCCCGGTGCCCAGGCCAGCCTGGACGCGCTGTGCCGGCGATACGATATCGACAATACGGGCCGCACATTGCATGGCGCGTTGCTGGATTCAACCTTGCTGGCCGAGGTCTATCTGGAACTGATTGGCGGTCGGCAGCCCGGGCTCACTCTTGCCGAGGATGCCCGGCGGCCCGGCGAGCATGCGGCGGTGGCTCGGCGCACACCCCGTCCGCCTCGCCCGCACGCGGCTAGCCCGGCCGAAATGGAGGCGCATGACGCCATGCTGGACGGACTGACCAATCCGATCTGGCGATCCTGACTGGTGGTCAGCCGGTCTTCTGCTGCGCCTTCATGGCCTCCACCTGACGGCGGAACAGGTCGGTGAAATCGATCGGCTGCACCAGCATCGGCGGGAATCCACCGTCGCGAGTCGCCTCGGCGATCACCGCCCGGGCAAAGGGGAACAGCATCCGCGGCGCCTCGATCAACAGTAGCGGCGCGATGTGCTCTTTCGGCACATTGCCCGACAACGTGACGACGCCGCCATAGGACAGCTCGACGATGAATGCCTGTGTATCGCCGGTCTTGGCGTCGCCCTTGATGTGCAGCACGACCTCGTAGGCGTTGTCGGACAGCTGCTGGGTGCGGACGTCCACATTCACAGCCACCTGAGGCGCGGGAGCGCCCCCCTGCACCGAGGTCGGTGCATTCGGGTTCTCGAACGACAGATCCTTCACATATTGCGAGGCGATCTGGATCGGCGGTCCGCCTGCAGCCTTGGGTTTCGCCCCGTCGCCGGATTCCTTTTTGTCGGCGGTCTCGGCCTTCTTGTCGGCCATGATAAATCTCCTATTTGACCCGGACTGTTCAAAGCCGGCGTCGGAATCATCGCTCGATCATTCGAGGCGGTGGTGTCGACTTTGGGTTTTCCTTCAGGGCGCCGCCGGTCGGGATTGGGCAGCATCTGGCGGATCGGCGCTCTGGCTAGCACGGAAGCGGATAACGGACAACCGTGCTGGAACAGGTAATGACCGCCGCTATTGGCGGTTGCCGCCCCGTCCCCACCGGGAATCGGAGGCTGGAGGCAGGCTCTGCGGATCGCCACCGGGGCCAGCTGATGTGTCGTCGTCATCGCTGACGTCCCGGTAGTTGCCCTCGACGGTGCTTGCGTCGACGTTGAACCGTATCGAACCGCGCGCCTGCATCCATTGCCAGATCCGCCACCCGATAAGTGCGCGCAGCGGCGGCACCAGCAACATGAAACCGATGGTATCGGTCACAAATCCGGGAGTGAGCAGCATCGCGCCGGCGACCAGCAGGAAGAACCCGTCGAAGAGCTGTTTCAGAGGAAGCTCTTTGCGTGTCATCGACGCCTGTGCCTCGGCAAGGACGCCCATGCCCTGGCGACGGATCAAGGTGGCGCCGATGACCGCCGTGGCGATCACCGCCACGATCGTCCATGGCGCGCCGATGATGCTGCCAATCTCGATCAGGAGATAAAGTTCCAATATCGGCGTCGCAATCAAGGCAATAAGAAGGAACAGCATGAGTTTTCCTTGCCGTGGTGGTGTCAGCGGCCTATCTACCGATCACCACGGTACGGCCTGTTGATGCAAAGTGGCCGTCTTTTAATTGCTTTTAAGGAGTGACAGGCCGATCTTTCAGGTGGTGTGGGTCACCCTCGACTTCCAGGACCGCTTCAAACCGGTCGAGCTGATTGGCAGCAAGGACTAGATGACCAACGGATCCATCTTCGAAATCGTCATCCTGGCGATGATCGCTTTGTTCCTCGTGTGGAAGCTGGGCAGTGTGCTCGGTCGACGCACCGGCCACGAGCGCCCGCATAACGACTCGTTTGTCGGGTCGGAGAAACGGCGCGGACCCTCCGACGCCGCGTCCAATCAGGACAAGGTTGTGACCCTGCCGGGTCGCCAAGGTCCGGAACTCGTTCCCGACACGGTGTCGGCGAAGGAAGAACCGGGCGTGGCGCAAGGGATGACGCAGATCCGCATTGCCGATCCGTCATTCGAGCCGACCGGCTTCACCAAGGGCGCCGGCACGGCGTTCCAGATGGTCGTAGCCGCCTTTGCCGAGGGCGATACGGCAACGTTGCGGCCGCTGTTGAGCGACGACCTGTACGACGAGTTCAGCGAGGCGATCCGCACCCGGCTCAATGCCGGAGAGTCCTTGGATAACCGGATCGAGGCAATCAAATCGGCTGAGATCGTGGATGCGCGCATGGAGGGCCGTACGGCTTTCGTCACCATCAAATTCGAATCGAGCCAGATCAACGTCACCCGCGACGTCGACGGCGAAGTGACCGATGGTGACCCGGAAACCGCCATCGACGTGACCGATCTCTGGACCTTCGCCCGCAACACCCGGGCCGCCGATCCGAACTGGACCCTGGTCGAAACCGACACGCCGACTTGATCGGGCTGCCCTGGCCGCCCCGCGTCTGAACACAGCGTCCTGACGCCCTTGCATGGCCCGGCGCGCGCCGCCATTGTGGAGTTGCGGCGGGCCTGTCCGCTGACAGAATCAGACTGTGGGGAGTCCCTGGGCGGACGCATCGGTCGCCCGGCCGCGTGACATGAGCAAATCCAAAGCCAGCGACAAGCGACCCCGTGTCGGCCTGTTCGTCACATGCCTCGTCGACTTGTTCCGTCCGACCATCGGCTTCGCAGCGGTTCGGCTGATCCAGGCGTCCGGCTGCGACGTTTCCGTGCCGTCGGCGCAGACCTGCTGTGGACAGCCTGCCTACAATTCCGGCGACCGCCAGGACGCCAAAACGATCGCCAAGAGCGTGATCGACGCTTTCGAAGAGTTTGACTATGTGGTCGCGCCGTCCGGCTCCTGCGCGGGCATGCTGTCACACCATTACCCCAAGCTGCTGGGCGACGACCCGGATTGGGCCGAGCGAGCCCGCGAACTGGCGCGCCGAACCCACGAATTGATGGCGTTTCTGGTCGATGTGCGGGGCCTGAAAGAGGTCGACGACGTGGCATTCGACGGCCGGGTGACCTATCACGACAGCTGTGCGGGCCTGCGGGAGCTCAACGTGAAGAGCCAGCCACGCCAACTGCTCGATTCCGTCACCGGCCTGGAGCGGATCGAACTGCCGGATGCCGAGGTCTGCTGTGGCTTTGGCGGCACGTTCTGCGTCAAATACCCGGACATTTCGAACCGCATGGTTTCGGACAAGACCACGCAGATCCTGTCGACCGGCGCCGATACGCTGTTGGCCGGGGACCTTGGATGCCTGCTCAACATGGCCGGCAAGCTGAAGCGCGAAGGCGCCGGGGTGACCGTTCGCCACGTCGCCGAGGTGCTGGCCGGCATAACCGATGCGCCAGCGATCGGCGACCCGGCCGAAGGTTAGGCGCCATGAAACCGACCAGCCACGCCTTCGTCGAGAATGCCCGCCAGGCGCTGAACGACACACAGCTTCATAAAGCGCTTGGCCATATGAAGGCCGGTTTCCAGGACAAACGCGCGGCCACCATCGCGCGGCTGCCGGAATTCAGCGATCTGCGCGATCAGGGCCGGGATATCAAGAATCACGTCCTGGCGCATCTCGATTACTACCTGGAACGGTTCGAGCAATCGGTCACCGAGTCCGGCGGCACGGTGCACTGGGCACCGACGGCCTCGGATGCGCGCGACGCGGTGCTGTCGATCTGCCGCGCCGCCGGGGCCAAGACGGTCACCAAGGGCAAGTCCATGGTCGCCGAGGAGATCGGCCTGAACGATCATCTGGAGGCCAATGGCGTCGAGCCGATCGAGACCGATCTGGGCGAGTACATCATCCAACTGCGTGGCGAATACCCGAGCCACATCATCGCCCCGGCGATCCATCTGGTGAAGGAGCAGGTCGCCGAAAGCTTCTACGAGCATCACCAGCATCTCGATCCGGACCGCAGCCTGGATGAGCCGCGCGCCTTGTGCGACGAGGCGCGGTCGGTCCTGCGTCAGAAGTTCCTCGGCGCCGATGTCGGGATCACCGGCGCAAACTTCCTGATCGCGGAGACCGGATCGACGGTCATCGTCACCAATGAGGGCAATGGCGACCTGACCCAGAACCTGCCGCGCATCCACATCGTGGTCTGCTCGATCGAGAAGGTCGTGCCGACCCTGGAGGACGCACAGACCATCCTCAGGCTGCTCGCCCGTTCGGCGACCGGCCAGGAATACAGCGCCTACACCACCTTCTCCACAGGCCCCAAGCGGCCCGACGATCTGGATGGGCCGGACGAGTTCCACGTGGTGCTGCTGGACAACGGCCGCTCCGCCCTGCTGGGCACGCCGGCGCAGGAGGCGCTGCGGTGCATCCGTTGCGGCGCCTGCATGAATCACTGCCCGATCTACGCTTCGGTCGGCGGCCACGCCTATGGCTGGGTGGTGCCCGGACCGATCGGTGCGGCGCTGGACCCCGGACTGATCGGGTTGGAAGAGGCCGGCCATTTGCCGAATGCCTCGACCTTCTGTGGCCGCTGCGAGAGCGTCTGCCCGATGCGCATCCCGCTGCCGTCGATCATGCGGTATTGGCGTGAGCAGCAGCATGAACGCGGCCTGTCGCCGGCGACGGTACGGTTCGGCCTGGGGATCTGGGCCTGGGCCGCGACGCGGCCGGCGCTCTACCGGATGGGCGCCCGTCTCGCCGCCGGGCTGCTTGGTCGCATGGGCCGCAAATCGGGACGGTTGAAACGGGTGCCGCTGGCCGGCGGCTGGACCGATTGGCGCGATCTTCCGGCACCCGAAGGCCGCACGTTCCAACAGCTTTGGGCGGACCAGAACCGCAACGGGGTGCGGCAATGAGTGCCGGCCGCAGCGCCATTCTGGGCGGAATTCGCACTGCGCTGGGGCGTGGCCCGGTCGCCGGGGATGCCCTGTCCGCAGTTGAATCCCGCATCGCCAATCCGAGCCGCAATCTGATCCCGGAACGCGCCCAGTTGCCGCAGTCGGAACGGGTCGACCTCTTCGTATCCATGGCGGAATCGGTCGCCGCCAGCGTGGAGCGCGTCGATAGCCTGGACGCTGTCCCGGACGCTGTCGCGTCATTTCTGGCCGGCCTCAACCTGCCCTCCGCCGTCAAGCTGGCGCCGGACCCGGCGCTGGAAGCCATTGCCTGGGACAAACGTCCGACCCTGGAGGTGACGACCGGCCGGGCGGAAGATCCGGATTTGACCAGCGTGACCGGGGCACTGGCCGGCATTGCGGAGACCGGTACCGTGATGCTGGCGTCGTCCGGGGCGTCGCCGACCACATTGAACTTCCTGCCCGACAACCACATCGTCGTGCTCAAATCCGACCAGGTCGTCGGCGCCTATGAGGATGGCTGGGACCTGCTGCGCGCCGATGGCGGCATTCCGCGCACGGTCAATTTCGTCACTGGACCGTCGCGCACCGGCGATATCGAGCAGAGGATCCAACTCGGTGCGCACGGCCCGCGCCGCCTGCACATCATCCTGGTCGAGAACGGCGGCTGACCCGGCCGCCGGTTCCGCCGGTCGATCGCCAATTCATCGCCGACATGAACAAATCGCGCAAATCGGACGAGGACGACGAAACGCTGTGGCGCGCCGTGACGCGGGACGTCACGCCCCTGCCCGGCCGCAGACCCCTGGCGACGAAGCCGCCGCCATCCGCCGCCATCGCCGACCCGCCGCTTCCAAGCCCGTCCGATGTCCGCCGAAACGCCATCCGGGCGCCGCTGCCGGTCGCCCCGGCACCGCTGCCGCCGCTCAAGGCAGGCGCGTCGCCGGGCGTCGACCGCCGCACCTCGGAGCGTCTGCGCCGGGGCCGCATGGAGATCGAGGGGCGCATCGATCTGCACGGCATGACCCAGGCGGCGGCGCATACGGCTCTCAACGGCTTTGTCCTGCACTCCCAGCGCATCGGCCGGCGGGTGGTCCTGGTGATCACCGGCAAAGGCAAGTTCGGCCAGGGCGGCGGCGTGCTGCGGGCGCAGGTCCCGAACTGGCTCAACCAGGATCCGGTGCGCGAGGCGGTGCTGGCCTTCTTCCCGGCGCAGCCGAAGGATGGCGGCACCGGCGCGCTTTACGTTCTTCTGAAGCGCAAACGCCCGACCGGCAAATAGGTTGCTCACGCCGGTCTGGCGATACCGTTATTGGCCGGTGAGCGGATGCCGCCTTATCTCTCCGCTATCCATCCAGTTTCCGAGAGCATCAACCATGAACACACCGACACTGAACCGCCGCGCCATCCTGCATGGTGGCGCCTTTCTGGCCCTGGCCCTGACCATGACGCTGGTCTGGCAGACGGCCTACGCCGGCCCGCAGAACCTGATCCGCGGCCTGGCCATCGGCGGCTATGACGCCGTCGCCTATTTCGACGCCAATGACGCAATCCGCGGCGATCAGCGCTATTACCATGACTGGAACGGCGCCACCTGGCAATTCGCCAACGCCGCCAACCGGGATGCATTCGCCGCCGATCCGCACGCCTATGCACCGCAATATGACGGCTACTGCGCCTGGGCGGCCGCCCGTTCATACAAGGCCAATGGCGATCCGGAGGTCTGGGACATCGTGGACGGCAGGCTCTATCTGAATTACAGCAGAGGCGTCCAGCGACGCTGGGAACAGGACATTCCGGGCTTCATCGCCCAGGCCGACGCCGCCTGGCCGTCGGTCAACCCGTAGAACTTGAACCCACGGCGGCGGTTTCACCCACGACCGTCATTGCGAGGAGCCGAAGGCGACGCGGCAAGCCACTGGCGATAATCAGCTCATAGAGTGGCTCGCCGCGCTTCGCTCGCGATGACGGATTTGGCAGGGGCGCTATTCGCCCTTGCCGCTCAGGCAGAGGAACTGGTACGGCTCCAGCTGCAGGCCTTCATCGTCGAAGACAACCTTACCGCCGGTCACGAGGTCGCCCCAGGGCGACGGTCCAAGCAGGGCCACCAGACCCCAATCGCCAATCCACTCGACCCGGTCGCTCATATTCGCCAGGACCGCAACCGTGCCGTGATCGCCGTCAATGCCATCGCGGCGATAGGCGAGCACATGGCGGTTGGCCAGCGGCAGGATCTCCATCTCGCCGCCGGCGAAGGCCGGATGGGATTTTCTGAGCGCGATCAGCCGCCGCAGCCCGGCAAACACGTTGCTGGCCGGGCTGTCCGGATCATCCAGGGCCAGCGTCCGCGCCGGCCAATCGGTCGCCGGCCTATGCACCCAGCGATTGTCGTGCCGCTTGGTGGGGTCCTGCAGATAACTGTTGTCATTCAGCTGCGCGACCTCGTCGCCGAGATAGATCAGCGGCATTCCGCCGATGGTCATGATCACCCCATGCAGCATCAGGATGCGACGCACCGCCATATCGACCGCCGCCGGGTCGTTGGCCTCCAGCGCCGCCTCGAGCCCGGCCAGGCTGGCGGTGGTGCCGCTGATCCGGCAATCGCCGGTGCGCGGATTCTCCTGGAACGGCAGGCCGCGGGCGAAACTGTAGGCGAAGCGGCCGGTATAGAAGGCATTCAGGAACCGCCGGTGGTCCGAGCCGTCGATATACATCTCGGCTGCATCCTCATCGGCGAATCCCCAGCCGATGTCGTCATGTCCGCGCAGATAGGTGACCCAGGCGCTGCCGTCGGGGATGGCGAACCGCTTGATCAGGGTGTGGCGCAGCAATCCGGTGTCGCGGGTCGCCAGCGCCTCCCACAGCAGCACCATCAGCACCGGCAGATAGCTCAGCTGCGCCTCCTCGGGACCGACATAGCGGGCGACGTCGTCCGGGTGGACGATGGCTTCCGACTTGAAGGCCAGCGCCGGCGCGGCGATCGCGGCCAGGGCGTTGTAGGCCCGTACCAGGCGAAGCGCCTCGGGCTGGTTCTCGCAGCTGGTGCCGGCGCGCTTGCCGATGAACGGCACCGCATCCAGCCGCAACACGCCGACACCGCGATTGGCCAGGAAAAGGATCTCTTCCAGCATCTGCCGGAACAGCGCCGGATTGTCGAAATTGAGGTCCCATTGGTATTCGTAGAAGGTGCTCCAGACCCATTTCTTGACCTCCGGCACCCACAGGAACGGATCGCCGCCGCGGTCCGGGAAGATCTCGCGCAGCATCGGCCGGTATCGTTCGGTTTCGGCGCGGCTGTCGAACATGCGGTAGAAGGCCTGCTTTTCAGCGTCGCCAGCCTTGGCGGCCCTGGCCCAGGCATGGTCGTCCGAGGTGTGGTTGATGACGAAATCGAGACACAGGCGGATGCCGGCGTCGCGCAGCGCCCCGGCCAGCGACTCGAGCTCCTCCATGGTGCCTAGCCGTGGCTCGACGCTGCGATAGTCGGCCACTGCATAACCGCCGTCATTCTCTCCGGTCCGGGCCCTGAGAAGCGGCATCAGGTGCAGATAGGTGACGCCGAGATCGCGCAGATAGTCGATCCGGCCGCGCAGCCCGGCCAGGTCTCCGGCGAACAGGTCGACATAGCAAACGGCGCCAACCTCGCGATGGGACTCGAACCAGTGCGGCTCCCCTTCGGCCTCGGCGGCCTTCGAGGCCGCCGGCCGGTCGCGCCAGCCCCGGGCCGCGGTCAGCAGGATGGCCTCGAGCTGGGTGTCGAAATCGTCCCGGTCGCCATATAGCGCGTGAAGATCGGCCTTGAGCCTGGGATAGGTCGCGGCAAGCCGTGCCCGAAATGCGGGCCAGATCTCGTCTTGCCCGGCAAACACCGCTTCCAGGGCGGGCGTCAGTCGCTCAAACGCCGGATTGATGAACTCGTCCACCCATTATCCCCGCAACGGAAGGTTCATCGACCATTCTTTACCATCAGCGGTATAGGGTCGATCCCCCTAACGGCCCAAATCCGTATGTCCTGTCATTCGATGCGGAGCACATCGGTGCGGCCGCCGATCGAATCCTGGCCACATCCGGCCATTTCCCGCGGAAAGGACCGCTGTAGCAATGAGAGACAAATCGAGCCGTCTTGCCGTCCTCATCGATGCTGAAAACGCCCAGGCGGCACTGCTCAACGAGCTATTTGCGGAGATCGCCAAATTCGGAACTGCCAGCGTGAAGCGCGCCTATGGCGATTTCACGAACCCGGCAATGTCCAATTGGCAGGACGGACTATTGCAGCACTCGATCAAGGCCGACCAGCAGTTCAACAACACCACCCGAAAGAACGCCAGCGACATGGCGCTGGCTATCGACGCCATGGACCTTGTGCATTCCAGACGCTTCGACGGCTTCTGCATCGTCTCTAGCGACAGCGATTTCACCGGCCTCGTGCGCCGAATCCGCGAAGAAGGCGTCTTCGTCTACGGCTTTGGCGAGGAAAAGACACCCCAATCGCTGGTTAGTGCATGCGACAAGTTCATATACACGGAGAACCTGAGGCCCGAGCCCAAGGATGGTGGGAAGGGCACGTCGCAGAAACGGTCACATCCTAAGAAGATCCCTCTGCGCCTCTTGAGGGACGCCGTGGACTCGTCCGCCGACGAGTCGGGTTGGGCCCATCTCGGTCAGGTTGGGCAGACACTGAATAACCGCCGCCCCGAATTCGATTGCCGGAGCTATGGCCACAAGACGCTTGCATCTCTGTTGGAGGCCGTCAGCGAAATCGAATTGGACCGTCGCGGCGCGAAGGGCGGTCCCCAGCAGGTCTTTGCCCGTGTCAAAACCGACTGATTCCGGTCCTTACGTCAGAATAGTGGAGCCTGCCGGCAATTCGCCGGGCGCTACAGAATAAACCGGCTCAGATCGGCGTTCTTGGCCAGTTCGGTGACCCGTTCGCGGACGTAGTCGGCGTCGATGGTTATGGACTCGCCGCTGCGATCACTGGCGGTGAAGCTGATCTCGTCCAGCAGCTTCTCCATCACCGTGTGCAGACGGCGGGCGCCGATATTCTCGACCGTGGAATTGATCTCCGCCGCCAGCGAGGCGAGCTCGTCAATGGCGTCCTCGGTGAAATCGAGGGTGATTTCCTCGGTACCCAGCAGCGCCTTGTATTGCTTCACCAGGCTGTGTTCCGGCTCAGTCAGGATGCGGCGGAAATCGTCGCGGTTCAGCGCCGAGAGCTCGACCCGGATCGGCAATCGGCCTTGCAACTCGGGCAGCAGGTCCGACGGTTTGGCCAGATGGAAGGCGCCCGAGGCGATGAACAGGATGAAATCGGTGCGCACGATGCCGTGCTTGGTGGTGACCTGGGTACCCTCGATCAGCGGCAGCAGGTCGCGCTGCACGCCCTCGCGGCTGACATCGGCGCCAACCCGCTCCGAGCGGGCGGTGATCTTGTCGATCTCGTCCAGGAACACGATGCCGTTCTGCTCGACCATTTCGATGGCGTCGGTCACCACCTTCTCCTGGTCCAGCAGCTTGTCGGATTCCTCCGCGATCAAGTAGTCGTAGCTTTCCGACACGTTCATTTTTCGCGGTTTCGTGCGGCCGCCCAGCGCTTTGCCTAGGATCTCGTTGAGATTGATCATGCCCATCTGACCGCCCGGCATGCCGGGGATATCGAATGTCGGCATCTGGCCGGCGCCGGTATCCTGGACCTGAACCTCGATCTCCTTGTCGTCCAGCGCTCCCTCGCGCAGCAGCTTGCGGAACTTCTGCCGGGTCTCCTCGGTCGCCCGGTCGCCGACCAAGGCGTCGATCACCCGATCCTCGGCCGACAGCTCGGCCTTGGCCTTGACCTGCCTGCGCAGGCGCTCGCGGGTCATGGTGATGGCGATTTCCACCAGATCGCGGACGATCTGCTCGACGTCCCGTCCCACATATCCGACCTCGGTGAACTTGGTCGCCTCCACCTTCAGGAACGGCGCCTCGGCCAGCTTGGCCAGGCGGCGGGCGATCTCGGTCTTGCCGACGCCGGTCGGGCCGATCATCAGGATGTTCTTCGGCAGAACCTCCTCGCGCATCTCTTCCGGCAATTGCTGGCGACGCCAGCGGTTGCGCAAGGCGACGGCGACGGCGCGCTTGGCGTCTTCCTGGCCGACAATGTCGCGGTCGAGCTCTGAGACGATTTCGCGGGGGCTGAAGGAGGTCATTCGGTGTCCAGGCTTTCGACGACAAGATTGTTGTTGGTGTAGATGCAGATATCGGCGGCGATCTCCAGTGAGCGGCGTGCCACCTGCTCGGCGTCGAGGTCGTCGCGGTCGATCAGCGCCCGCGCCGCGGCCAGTGCGAACGGCCCGCCGGACCCGATCGAGATCAGCCCGTCATCGGTCTCCAGCACGTCGCCGGTGCCGCTCAGCAGCAACGAGACGGATTTGTCGCAGACCGCCATCATCGCCTCCAGGCGGCGCAGATAGCGGTCCGTGCGCCAATCCTTGGCCAGTTCGACGCAGGCCCGCGTCAACTGCCCCGGATGCTGCTCCAGCTTCGATTCCAGCCGCTCGAACAACGCGAAGGCGTCGGCGGTGGCCCCGGCGAAACCGGCCAGCACCTTGCCGCCGGCCAATTGCCGGACCTTGCGGGCGGAACCCTTGACCACGGTATTGCCGGCCGTCACCTGGCCGTCGCCGGCGACGACCACGCGACCGCCCTTGCGGACCGCCAGGACCGTGGTGCCGCGCCAGAGGGATGCGTCAGTGCTGCTCATGGGTGTCCTGAAGCTCTGAGGAACGAAGTGCTTGCGCCCACCGGTATTTGGGCGTCCATGGCGATGGGTCAAGAGTACAACCTTTGCCGGCTTCCATCATCATATGCGGGATGGTGGCGATGAAGCGCAATGGCCGTTGCCCGGGTTCTGATTCGAATATACGGAGCCGACGAAAATCGTCCTCTGGTCCAGGGCGGCTCCAGTTGTGATCATGTGGCTGCATCCACGTGATGATCGGAATCCCTGTTGCGAGGCGTTCAAGCCTGCCCAACTCGGGAGATTGGTGTGAATACGGAAGATCTGGGGAATTCCAGATTCCTCAATTGGCTCTTCAAACCGGCCGGAGTGCTGATGGAGAGCAAACTTCGAAACCTGCTCTGGGATCCCGTGAAGATGCTGCATGGCGCCGACGTTCAGCCCGGGCAGATGGTACTGGAGGTCGGGAGTGGCACGGGATTCTTCACCATTCCCGCCGCACGACTGATCGGCGAGCAAGGCTGCTTGATAGCGATGGATCCGCTGTCGGCCTACGCCGATCGTGTCGGCGAAAAGGTGAAGGCAGCGGGTCTGCGAAACACCCGCGTCGTACGACGTGACGCGCTGGACACCAAGCTGGATGCCGAAACCATGGACAGAGTCCTGTTGTTCGGAGTTCTCCCGTTCCCATCCCTGCCCTTGAACCGTCTTCTGCCCGAAATGCATCGCATCCTGAAACCGGAAGGGACATTGGCGGTATGGTTGTTTCCGATTTCCGGCTGGGTGCCGGGATCGATACTCCGTTCCGGGCTGTTCACATATCTGAACAAGCGAAACGGCGTTTACAATTACCGGCGATGTTAAACCGAAGGGTGAGGTGCACGCGGCAACGAGCTGAAATGGCAGCGATGAAAGGTCGCATCACTTGGTTTCAATCCGGATTGAGGCCTGAACGTCCGACAGATTCGGCCGGAAGCGCGCGCCCCGCCCGCATGCCCCGTATTTCCGCGATCGCCGAGGCAAGCCTTGCCGCTGGCAGGGCGCGGGTCTTCCTGATACAACCCCGCGCATGGATACCAACCCGCCTCCGGTCCTGCGCAAGGGCCGTGCCGACCGCACCACCAAGGAGACCAAGATCGTCGCCTCCGTGGTGCTTGACGGCACTGGGAAATACGAGGTGAAGACCGGCATCGGCTTCCTCGACCATATGCTGGAACAGCTCTCCCGGCACAGCCTGATCGACATCAAGCTGGTCGCCGAGGGCGATCTGCATGTGGATTATCACCACACCACCGAGGACAGCGGCATCGTGCTCGGCCAAGCCATCGCCAAGGCCCTGGGAGACCGTGCCGGGATCGCCCGATTCGGCGAGGCGACGGTGCCGATGGACGAAACCCTGAGCCGGGTTGCGCTGGACATATCCGGGCGCCCGTATCTGGTCTGGCGGGTCGATTTCACCCGCGACAAGCTCGGCGATATGGACACCGAACTGTTCCGGGAGTGGTTTCAGGCCTTCGCGCAGGCTTCCGGCTTGACCTTGCACGCGGAATGCCTATACGGAACCAACAACCACCACCGGATAGAGAGCTGCTTCAAGGCATTGGCGCAGGCCCTCCGACGCGCGGTGGCGATCGACCCGCGACAGGCGGGCGCGGTGCCCTCCACCAAGGGGACGCTGGGCGGCGGTTGACCTCCGGCGTTCGACCGGCGGGTTCCGCTCCCGACTCCGTTTCGAGCCTTTTTTGGACGTTTCATGCCCTCGACCTCGTCCGTCGCGATTATCGACTACGGCTCCGGCAATCTCCGCTCGGCCGCCAAGGCTTTCGAGCGGGCGGCGCGGGAAGCCGGCATGTCGCTCGATATCCGGGTGACCTGCGAGCCGGAGCTGGTGCGCAGCGCCGACCGGGTGGTGCTGCCGGGTGTCGGCGCCTTCGCCGACTGCAAGGCCGGGCTGGCGGCGCTGCCGGGCATGAGCGCCACGCTGGAAGAGTTCGCGATCGGCTCGGGGCGGCCATTCCTGGGCATCTGCGTCGGCATGCAATTGATGGCAAGTGTCGGCCGGGAGCATGGCGACCATGCCGGATTCGGCTGGATTCCCGGCGAGGTGGTGCCGTTGGCGCCGGCCGACCCTCGGCTGAAGATCCCGCATATGGGGTGGAACGATCTGATGGTGTTGGCAGCCGACCATGCCGTGCTGGCAGGTCTCGCAGATGGCGCGGAGACCTACTTCGTGCACTCCTACCGTATGATCCCCGAGGATCCGACGCACATCCTCGCGACCGCGGACTATGGCGGCCCGCTCCCGGCCATAGTTGGCCGTGATAATATTGTTGGAACCCAGTTCCATCCTGAAAAGAGCCAGGCCGCCGGCCTGCGCATGATCTCGAATTTCCTGAAATGGCGACCATGACGCGGAAAGAGCATCCCCCTGTCACCTCGGTGGAGCCGTTGACCCGCTTCCGAGGCGCCGATCTGCACGATCTGTGCGATGCCGCGGAACTGGCGATCGAGGATGGCGGCGGCTTCGGCTGGGTGAACCCGCCCGAACGGGAGGTCATGGAGCGCTATTGGCGCGGCGTCATGACGGTCCCCGGACGCACGGTGCTGGTTGGCCGCCTGGACGGGGTGATCGCCGGTTCGTCCCAACTCGTCCGACCGCCGCCCAATAACGAGGCGCAGGCGTTCTCGGCCGCGCTCACGACCTTCTTCGTGGCGCCCTGGGCGCGCGGCCACGGCCTGGCGCGGGAAATCATCGAAGCGGTCGAGGAGACCGCCCGCGCCGACGGGTTCGAATTCCTGCAGCTCGATGTTCGCGAAAGCCAGGAAGCGGCGATCCAGCTCTACCTGGCCCTGGGCTTCATCCATTGGGGCACCAATCCGGCCTATGCGCGGGTTGGCGGCCGCTCCCTGGCGGGGCTGTATTTCCACAAGCGGATCAATGGCGGCACGGGCGCGTCGTGATCCTGTATCCAGCCATTGATCTGAAGGACGGCGCCTGCGTTCGCCTGCTGCGCGGCGAGATGGACGACGCCACCGTGTTCAACACCGATCCGGCGGACCAGGCGCGGCGCTTCGCCGCCGACGGATTCCAGTGGATCCACGTGGTCGACCTGAACGGGGCGTTCGCCGGCCGTCCGGCCAATTCCGACGCGGTCGAGGCGATTCTCGGGGCCACCGACCTGCCGGTCCAGCTCGGCGGCGGTATCCGGACTATGGAGACGATCGCGCATTGGCTCGAGCGCGGCGTCAGCCGGGTGGTGCTGGGCACCGCGGCCCTGAAAGACCCGCCGCTGGTGCGCGAGGCCTGTGCCGCATTTCCCGGCCGAATCGCCGTGGGCATCGATGCCCGAGACGGATTCGTGGCGGTCGAGGGTTGGGCCGAGACCAGCACGGTGACGGCCCCGGACCTGGCGCTGAAATTCGAGGATTGCGGCGTTGCCGCGATTGTCTTCACCGATATCGACCGCGACGGTGCGATGACAGGCCCGAACGTCGAATCGACCGCTGCGCTGGCCGCCGCGCTCACCACGCCGGTGATCGCGTCGGGCGGCGTCACCTCGCTGGACGATCTGGCGGCCTTGAAGGCGCAGGAACGGTCCGGGATCGCCGGAGTAATCTCCGGGCGGGCTCTCTATGACGGGCGCATCGATGCGAAGGCCGCACTATCTCTCCTGCAGGGCGAGGTCGCGCCATGCTGAAGATGCGGGTCATCCCCTGCCTGGACGTGATGGACGGCCGGGTGGTCAAGGGCGTGAACTTCGTCGATCTGGTCGATGCCGGCGATCCTGTGGAGCAGGCGCGGCTCTATGACGCGGCCGGCGCCGACGAGTTGTGCTTCCTGGACATCACCGCGTCCCACGAGGACCGCGACATCCTGTGCGACGTGGTACAGCGTACCGCCGAGCAGGTGTTCATGCCGCTCACCGTAGGCGGCGGCGTGCGCACGGTCGAAGACATCCGGCAATTGCTGCTGGCCGGCGCCGACAAGGTGTCGATCATGACGGCGGCCGTGCATCGCCCGGAATTCGTGCGAGAGGCAGCGGAGAAGTTCGGCACCCAATGCATCGTCGTCGCCGTCGATGCCAAGCAGACCGGCGACGGCAAATGGGAGGTCTTCACCCATGGCGGGCGCAATGCCACGGGCATCGACGCGGTCGGTTGGTGCCGCCGCATGGCGGTCCTCGGCGCCGGCGAGATTCTGCTGACATCCATGGACCGCGACGGCACCGGCGATGGCTTCGACATCGCCCTGACCCGTGCCGTTGCCGATGCCGTACCGGTGCCGGTGATCGCTTCGGGCGGCGTCGGCACGCTGGACCATCTGGTCGAAGGCATCCGCGATGGCCATGCGACCGCCGTATTGGCGGCGTCGATATTTCATTTCGGGACCTATTCCGTGGCCGAGGCGAAACGCCGGATGGCCGATGCCGGAATTCCGATGCGGGGACTGCAATGAGCAACGGCAAGAGCAACGCCAAGGTCCTGGACCGGTTGTACGAGGTGATCACCTCGCGCAAGGATGCCGATCCAGACAAGAGCTATACTGCCAAACTTTTCTCGCGCGGGACCGACAAGATCGCCCAGAAGGTCGGCGAGGAGGCGGTCGAGGCGCTGATCGAGGCGGTTCGCGGTGACCGCAAGGCGCTCACCGAGGAGAGCGCCGATCTGCTCTATCATCTGCTGGTGCTGTGGGCCGATTCCAAGGTCAAGGCGAGCGATGTGTGGAACACGCTGGAAATGCGCTTCGCCGAGAGCGGCGGCGTCGACGAGAAGAAGGCCTGGTTGAAGGATTAGCCCCTGCCGGGGCAAGATGGGGAGCGGCATGGCATACGATCCGGAGAACATCTTCGCCAAGATCCTGCGTGGCGAGATTCCCTGCGACAAGGTTCTGGAAAACGACCACGTCCTTGCGTTTCGGGACATCAATCCCCTGGCGCCGGTGCATGTGCTGGTGATCCCCAAGGGACCCTACGTGTCGATGGACGACTTCACCGCCAATGCCGGTGATGCGGAGATCGCCGCGCTGTTCCGGGCGATCGGCGATCTGGCGCGGGAGCTGGGGGTCGCCGAGGACGGCTATCGCGTCCTGTCGAATTGCGGCGGGCATGGCCATCAGGAGGTGCCGCACCTGCACGTGCATCTGTTCGGCGGCCGGCCACTCGGCCGCATGCTGTCGCGGCCGGCCGGCTAGGAGCCTCGACATGGCGGTCGAACAGGCGGAGACCCTTCCGAACCGCCGCCGGCTGCTGGGTGTCATCCCGATCCCGCGCCGCATCTCTCTGTCGGTCACCCTGGCCACGGGCATCGGCAGTCTGCTGTTCATCGCGGTTCTGCTGGTCCTTGTGCTCAGCATCTCCGCCAACCGCAAGAACACGCTGGGGCTGCTCGGTGACAAGGCGGAACTGCTGCTGGAACTCGCGGACTCCCAGCTGAGAAACCACCTCGACCCGGCCGAGCATCAGGTGACCCAGTTCGCGCGCATGATCCGCGACGGCTCCGTCGACCCGCAGGACTCCGAACAGCTGGTAACCGCGATGATGGCGTCGATGGGCGCCGTTCCGCAGGTTCTGGGCATGGTGTACTGGGATGGCGGCGACAACAGGATCGGCGTGGCCCGCTATCCCAGAGGGCAAATCGAGCGGATCCGATCCGATCCGATGCAGAATCCGGACGAGCGGGCGGAACTTGCCGCGAGCTTGGAAGGGCAAACCGGTGCCTTCTGGGGCCGGGTGATCTATCTCGACGAGCGTCAGGGCTCGGCACTGAATCTGCGATTTCCCCTGCACCAGCAAGGGCGCCCGGTCGGCGGGATCGCGGCGATTGTCTCGACTACGGAGCTGTCGCGATTCTTGAACGAAATGGAGGGCGGTGTCGACGGGGAGGTCCCGTTCATCCTGTATGGCGATCAGCGGGTTCTTGCCCATCCCAACATGACCTTCGGGCTGGCCGGGCTGTCCGACGAAAAGCGACTCCCGACTCTGTTTGAGGTCGGCGATCCGGTTCTCGCGGCCTTGTGGACCCGCGGCGAGGACACCGACGTCGACGTCGGCAACGACATAGAGGCCAGCTATGTCGAACTCGCCGACGAAGCTCATGTTCTGGTGTACCGACGCATCGCGGGATATGGCAGCCAGCCTCTCGTGCTCGGCATCCGGTTTCCGGAGGAGAGCGTCAACGAAGAGCTCCAACGCATGGCGAATTCCGCCATGGCTGGGTTGATCCTGCTCGTGGTGGCGGTCTCGATCGGAATCTTCATGGGCAAGCGCATCGCCCGGCCGGTGATTCGCCTGGCAGCCCAGGCGTCCCGGGTGGCCGGGCTGGAGTTCGCCAAGACCGAGCCGCTGCCGGGCAGCGTCTTCACCGAGCTTGACGATCAGGCGCGCGCCTTCAACCGGATGCTGGCGGGGCTAAAGTGGTTCGAGACCTACGTGCCGCGCACACTGGTCCGGCGCCTGATGGCCAAGCAGCTTGACGAGGACGTCCGCTCGGTTGAACGGGAGCTGACGGTGCTGTTCACCGATATCGGCGGGTTTACCAGCGCGTCGGAAGACATGCCGGCGGCGGCAACTGCGGATTTCCTCAATCGGCATTTCGCGCTGCTCGCGGCCTGTGTGGAGGCCGAGGGCGGCACCATCGACAAGTTCATCGGCGACTCGGTCATGGCGTTCTGGGGCGCGCCGGACCGCCAGCCCGACCACGCCGACCGTGCTTGTCGGGCCGCGTTGGCCATGGCAAAGGCGATCCGCGAGGACAATGCCCGTCGCCGGTCCGAAGGTCTGCCGCCGACAACAGTGCGCATCGGTATTCATTCCGGCCCCGTGGTGGTCGGGAATATCGGCGCGCCGGGGCGGATGAATTACACCATCGTCGGCGATGCGGTGAACACCGGCAATCGCCTCGAGCAGCTTGGCAAGGAGCTTGGGGAGTCCGGATCCGAGGTGTCGATTCTGATCAGCGGCAGCACCGCCGAGCGCCTGGGGGCTGACTTCACCCCGGTGTCCTGCGGCCGGCATGCCGTCCGCGGCCGGCAGGAGGGGCTTGAGGTGTTCCGGCTGGCGTAAGTAAGCGACCGCCGCAGCGTTTTGTCCCGCTAGGCTGCTCCGGGCTTTGCCTGGCGGCGCAGGACAGCATGGGTGCGGCGGATCTGATCCATCAGTGCCTGGGTCGGGAATCCGTCCGCCGGCCGCCCGACATCGCGCTGAAAGCCGCGCACGGCAGTCCGTGTCAGCGGCCCGACGATGCCGTCGATCGGACCGGTCCGGTATCCCAGATCAGCCAGCAATTGCTGCAGCTCGAAATTCTCGGCGCGGCTGAAAGCCGGCTCGTCTACCGGCCAGGCTCCGCGGATCGGACCGCGGCCGGCCAGCCGGTCGGACAGGTGACCGACGGCCAGCGCATATTTGGTCGAGTTGTTGTAGTCCAGGATCGCCCGGAAATTGGCCTGCACCAGAAAGGCGGGACCGGCATGTCCGGCGGGCAGCAGCAACGCCGCCAGCCGGTCGCCGGGTCCCGGCAGGCTGCCGTCCAGCCGGCGGATGCCCATCGCCCGCCAGACCACCATCGGCCGCGCCGTGTCGGCGCGTCGGGCATCGAGATCGGCCAGCCGCCAGTCGAAATCGGCAGGCAGGACCACCTCCTCGCCCCAGGGCTCGCCGGGCCGCCAGCCGGCCTCAACCAGATAGTTGGCCGTCGAGGCGAAGACGTCCGGCAGACTGCCCCAGATATCCCGACGGCCATCGCCATCCTGATCGATGGCGCGGGTCAGATATGTGGAAGGTATGAACTGGGTATGGCCCATCGCGCCGGCCCAGGATCCTTCCAGCCCGCCAAGCGCGATGTCGCCATTCTGCAGAATCTCCAGTGCGGCCAGAAGCTCGCGATTGGCGAATTCCTCGCGGCGGCTGTCATAGGCCAGGGTCGCAAGGGCCTCGATGACGTCGAATCCACCGAAGGTCGCGCCGTAATCGGTCTCCATGCCCCAGATCGCGACCAATATCTCGCGCGGCACGCCGAACTGGCGCTCGACTTGGTCCAGCAGGGCCCGCTGCGACCTCAGGCGGCGGCGGCCATGGGCAATCCTGGCCTCGGAAACCGCACCGTTGAGATAGGCCCAGACTGTCTGGGTCAATTCGGGCTGGCGGCGGTCGGCTTGCAGCACGGATTCGTTGAGCGCCACATCGGCGAAGGCGAGATCGACCACACCCGGCAGGATGCCGGCATCGATGGCGTTGGACCGGAACGAGGCCTTCCAGGCCTCGAAAGTCGCCGGACGCTCGACCGTCGCCGTCGCCCGCATGGACTCGGGCGAGGGCGCCGACTGGCAGGCGGCAAGCACCATCAATGCGGCCAATGGACTCCAACGCAAGGTCACGGATTTCGCCTATCGCTACGACACATAGGTTTCGGAGGCTGCCATCATTGGCGAACTCCCTTAATCAATAGTATCGAACCGGCGCAAAGCGAGGACATCGCCGAAATGTGAAGGGCGGCCCGATGGGCCGCCCTTCTCTGTCCTCTCGATGTCGCGCAGTCCTACCCGGCCCGCTTCAACTCCTCGCCGGTCTCCTGATCGACGACCTTCATCGACAGCTTGACCTTACCGCGGTCGTCGAAGCCGAGGACCTTGACCTTGACCGAGTCGCCCAGCTTGACCACGTCGCTGACCTTGCCGACACGCTCGGGCTTCAGCTCGGAGATGTGGACCAGACCGTCCTTGCTGCCGAGGAAGTTCACGAAGGCGCCGAAATCCATCAGCTTCACGACCTTGCCGGTGTAGATCACGCCCACCTCCGGCTCGGCGACAATCGACTTGATCCAGTCGATCGCGGCCTGGCTGGCCTCGGCGTCGACCGCGGCCACCTTGATGGTGCCGTCGTCCTCGATGTCGACCTTGGCGCCGGTGGTCTCGCAGATTTCGCGGATCACCTTGCCGCCGGTGCCGATCACTTCGCGGATCTTGTCCTTCGGGATCGAGATCACCGTGATGCGCGGAGCGTTCTGGTTGACCTCCGTCCGGGCGGCGCCCAGGGCGTTGGCCATTTCGCCCAGGATATGCAGCCGACCGTCGCGGGCCTGATCCAGGGCCACCTTCATGATCTCCTCGGTGATCGAGGTGATCTTGATGTCCATCTGCAGCGAGGTGATTCCCTCCTCGGTGCCGGCGACCTTGAAGTCCATGTCGCCGAGATGGTCCTCGTCGCCGAGGATGTCCGACAGCACGGCGAACCGCTCGTCTTCCTTGATCAGGCCCATGGCGATGCCCGCCACCGGCCGGGTCAGCGGAACGCCGGCATCCATCAACGCCAGGCTGGTGCCGCACACCGTGGCCATCGAGGAGGAGCCGTTCGACTCGGTGATCTCGGACACGATACGAACCGTGTACGGGAACTCCTCCTTGCTCGGCAACAGCGGGTGGACGGCCCGCCAGGCGAGCTTGCCATGGCCGATCTCCCGCCGTCCGGGCGAGCGCAAAAAGCTTGCTTCTCCAACGGAGTATGGCGGAAAGTTATAGTGCAACATGAAGTGCTCGCGGTACTCGCCCTCGAGCGCGTCCACGATCTGTTCGTCGGAGCCGGTGCCCAGGGTGACGACGACCAGCGCCTGGGTCTCGCCGCGGGTGAACAGGGCGGAGCCATGCGCCCGGCCAAGCACTTTCACTTCGGAGACGATCGGCCGAACGGTCTTGGTGTCGCGTCCGTCGATCCGCATCCCTGTGTCCAGGATGTTGCCGCGCACGATTTCGCTTTCCAGGCCCTTCAGGATGCCCGATGCGGCGGCTGCGGCCGGCTCGTCCTCGTCCAAAGCCTCGACAGCCTTGGTCTTGGCCGCCGACACGGCTTCGACGCGGTCCTGCTTGGCGACGATCTTGTATGCCTCGCGCAGTTCGTCGCTGATGTCGGCAGCCATCCGCTCGCGTAGCGCCTCGACCTCGGGCGCGGGTTCAGGCACGTCCCAGGGCTCCTTGGCGCACATCTCGGCCAGATCGATGATCCCGTCGATCACCGGCTGCATCGCCTTGTGGCCGAACGACACGGCGCCCAGCATCACGTCCTCAGCGAGTTCGCCAGCCTCCGACTCGACCATCAGCACGCCTTCCTGGGTGCCGGCCAGAATCAGGTCCAGGGTCGAATTGCTCATCTCGTCGAGCTGTGGGTTCAGCACATACTCGCCGCCGATATAGCCGATCCGGGCGCCGCCGATCGGGCCCAGGAAGGGGATGCCGGAAATCGTCAGCGCGGCGGAGGCGCCGACCATCGAGACGATGTCGGGATCGTTCTCCAGATCATGGCTGAGAACGGTGCAGATGACCTGCGTCTCGTTCTTGTAGCCCTTGGCGAAGAGCGGCCGGATGGGCCGGTCGATCAGCCGCGAGGTCAGGGTTTCCTTCTCGTTGGGCCGGCCTTCGCGCTTGAAAAAGCCGCCGGGGATCTTGCCGGCGGCGAAGGTCTTTTCCTGATAGTTCACGGTCAGGGGGAAGAAATCGATGCCGGCTCTCGGCGTCCTCTGGGCAACCGCGGTGCAGAGCACCACGGTGTCGCCGTAGGTCGCCAACACGGCGCCGTCGGCTTGGCGGGCGATCTTGCCGGTCTCCAGGACCAGCGTCCGGCCGCCCCACTCGATCTCTTTTCGGTATACGTCAAACATTCAAATCATTCCTTCCATCGGACACCCGTGCCCCGGATTGGGCAGTCGGGCTGGAGCTTCGTCCGTATGCTCCTAGGGATAGTGTGCGATCCGACTGTCGGATCCGTCGAATTACGAACGCCAGCGACCGTCGACCCCATGGGGCCGACGGCACAGGCCATTTCGCAGTGTCTCATCTGGACCGGCCGGCCGCCGGGCGGCGCCGGTTCGATATCGGTCGGGCGAGCCCATGGGCGTCACCTTTGCGATCAGCGCCGCAAGCCGAGCTGCTTGACGATGCCTTCGTAACGGCTGTTGTCCTTGCGCTTCAGATAGTCCAGCAGCCGACGTCGCCGGCCGACCATCATCAGCAAGCCGCGGCGGGAGTGGAAATCGTGCTTATGGGTCTTCAGATGCTCGGTCAGATTGCCGATGCGTTCCGACAGGACCGCAACCTGCACCTCCGGGGAACCGGTGTCGCCCTCTTTGCGGGCGTGCTCGGTCATCACTTCCTGCTTGCGTTCTTGGGTAATCGACATCGTGTACTCCAAATCTAGAGGTTGAGAACGCGCACCGGATGCAGTTCCGCCCCATCGAGGCGAGCCAGAGCGACCGGTTGATCGCCATCGGGCGATCTGAGCACCGCCAGAACGACGGGTTCACCGGAACTTGTGCCTGGCGACATGGCCTGCCGACCTAGCCGATCGAGCCGGTCCCGATCGGACCGACGCAGCAGGGCGACACAGTGTCCACAGCGCATCCGCTGCGCTTCCGTTTCCGTCAGGGCCACGGCCGGGATGTCGTCCAGCGGGGTCTCGACAGGAAGCAGAGCGCTTTCCGCGGCGGTCTTTTCCGCCAATGCGGTCAAATGTTCAAGTGTTATTGCGTTCTCGGCCGAAAAAGGTCCGACCGAGAGCCGCCGAATCGCGGCCAAATGTCCGACCGTTCCCAGCGCCAGCGCCATGTCACGGGCCAGCGCCCGGATATAGGCGCCCTTGCCGCAGTCGGCCTCGAACACCGCCTGGTCCGGGGTCGGCGTGTCGATCAGCCGCAGGGCATCGATCCGCACGGGCCGTGCCGCCAGTTCCACGACCTCGCCGGCCCGGGCCAGATCGTAGGACCGCGCGCCGTCGACCTTGATGGCCGAATAGCGCGGCGGAACCTGTTCGATCACGCCCGTGAATTCGGGCAGCACCGCCTCGATCGCCACCCGGTCAGGACGCACCGGGCTGGTCTCGGTGACCGCCCCCTCGACGTCTTCGGTGTCGCGTGCCTCGCCCCAGCGGACGGTGAAACGATAGGTCTTGCGGCCGTCCATGGCATAGGCGACGGTCTTGGTCGCTTCGCCGAAGGCGATCGGCAGAACGCCGGTGGCGTTCGGATCCAGGGTTCCGCCATGGCCCGCCTTGGCGGCGTTCAGCAACCGCCGCGCCCGACCGACCACCTGGGTCGAGGTCATTCCGACCGGCTTGTCGATCACCAACCAGCCATGGACCGGGCGTCCCTTGCGTTTAGCCCCCATCGGTCCCCTCGTCGACGTCCGGCCGTGGCCGGGCGGGCCCGTCCAGAAGCGAGGCGATGTGCTCGGCGTAGTCGAAGCTGCTGTCGTATTGGAAGCTGAGGTTCGGGGTGAACCGCAGCCGCATGGCGCGCCCCACCTGGCCGCGGAGATAGGGTGCGGCGCGGCGCAGCGCCCGCCAGTACGACGTCGCCGTCGCGACCGCCCAATGGCAGCACGAAGGCGGTCGCATTGCGCAAATCGTGGCTCATGCGGACCTCGCCAACGGTCACCGACACGTCATGCAGGTCCGGATCGCGCAGATCGCCGCGCGCCAGAATCGCCGACAGGGCGTGGCGAAGCTCCTCGCCCACCCGCAATTGCCGTTGCGACGGTGCTCTCTCAGCCCGACCGGTCATCCCTATGATCTCGCTTTCAAACGGGCCGCCGATGCCAAGCCGCGGGGTTCGGGCTTGGCGCCGGGGCCGGCGGACGGGGGCGTCACAGCGCCCCGCGCCACCTCTTCGGTCTCGAAGGCCTCGATGAAATCGCCGACCTTGATGTCGTCGTAGTTCTCGAAAGCCATATACCGCATTCATAGCTTTCTCGGACGTCCTTGACCTCATCCTTGAAGCGCTTGAGGGTCTTCAGCCTGCCCTCGTGGATCACCACGTCGTCGCGCAGGAGGCGCACGCCGGCACCACGCTTGACCACCCCCTCGGTGACCATGCAGCCGGCGACCTTGCCGACCTTGGTGATGTTGAACACCTCGCGGATTTCGGCATTGCCGATGAACTGCTCGCGCAGGGTCGGCGACAGCATGCCGGTCAGGGCGCTCTTCACATCGTCGATGACATCGTAGATCACGCTGTAGTAGCGGATCTCCATCCCGTCGCGGCGCGACATTTCGCGAGCCTGCGGGTTGGCGCGCACGTTGAAGCCGATGATCATCGCGTTGGTCGCCGCCGCCAGGGTGACATCGCTTTCGTTGATGCCGCCAACCGCCGAATGAAGGACCCGAACCCTCACCTCTTCATTGTCGCCGGCCAAACTCTCCAGGTTCGAGGCGATCGCCTCGACAGAGCCTTGCACGTCGCCCTTGATGACCACGGGCAGCTCTTTGACCTCGCCGGCCTGGATCTGCGAGAACATCTGTTCCAGCGATCCGCGACTGCCGGCGACCTGTGCCGCCTCGCGCTTGGTCCGGCTGCGGAAGTCGGCGATCTCTCGGGCCCGTGCCTCGCTGTCGACGATGACGAAATCGTCGCCGGCAAGCGGTGTGCCGTTCAGCCCAGGACTTCGAGCGGCAAGGACGGGCCGGCACTCTCGACCTGTTCGCCGCGATCGTTTACCAGGGCGCGCACCCGGCCCCACTCGCTGCCGGTGACGAAGATATCGCCGACATTCAGGGTGCCACGCTGGACCAGCACGGTCGCGACCGAACCGCGGCCGCGCTCCAGCTTGGCCTCGACCACCACACCCTCGCCGCTGCGGTTCGGGTTGGCCGTCAGCTCCAACAGCTCGGCCTGCAGCAGGATCGCCTCTTCCAGCTTGTCGAGGCCGGTCTTGGTTTTCGCCGAAACCTCGATCGCCAGCACGTCGCCGCCGACTTCCTCGACGACGATCTCGTGCCGCAGCAGGTCGTCCCGCACCTTCTGCGGGTTGGCGTCCGGCAGATCGCATTTGTTGATTGCGACGATGATCGGCACTTCGGCCGCCTTGGCGTGGCGGATCGCCTCGATGGTCTGAGGCATCACCGCGTCGTCGGCCGCGACCACCAGAACCACAAGATCGGTAGTGTTGGCCCCGCGGGCACGCATCTCGGTGAAGGCCGCGTGGCCCGGCGTGTCGATGAAGGTGATGCGGTCGCCGGATTGCAGCTGGACCTGGTAGGCGCCGATATGCTGGGTGATGCCCCCGGCCTCGCGGCTGGCAACATCGGTTTCGCGCAGGGCGTCCAGCAATGAGGTCTTGCCGTGGTCGACATGGCCCATCACGGTGACCACCGGCGGCCTGGGCTGCAGATTGCCTGGATCGTCGTCCGTGCCCTTTAGCCCGATTTCCACATCCGACGCGGAAACCCGCTTCAAGCGGTGGCCGAACTCACCGACCACCAGTTCGGCCGTGTCGGCGTCGATCGTCTGATTGATGGTCGCCATGACGCCCATCTTCATCAAGGACTTGATCACATCGGCGCCGCGCTCGGCCATACGGTTGGCCAGCTCCTGCACAGTGATCACCTCGGGAATGACAACGTCGCGGATGATCTTCTCCTGTGCCGTCTGGTTTTCGTCACGGCGTTCCTTTTCGCGGGCCCGGCGGACCGCGGCCAGGCTGCGTGTGCGCTCGCTGGCGCCGGTCAGCGCCTGGCTGACGGTCAGCTTGCCGCCCCGCCGGCGCTGGTCGCCGCGGCCGCGGCCGCCGGCCGGGCGCGGGCGTCGGGCCGGCTGGGCCTGCGGGTGCGGGCGTCCGGCTCTTCCTTTTGCTCGACCGTGGTCGCGCCGACCTTGGCGACGTTGGCGCGAACTGTGCGATCGGCGACTTTGCGCCGCTCATCCTCGTCCGCCTTCTCGGCCTCGCGACGTTTGGTGTCGGTCTCGCGGCGCTTGCGGTCTTCGTCCAGCCGCTGCTGCTCGTCCTCGGCCTTGCGGCGCTCGTCTTCCTCGATCTTCCGCAGCTCGTCCAGCTCGCGTCGGCGCAGCGCATCGGCGTCCAAGGGCTCGGCTCGGGCTCGGGTTCCGGCGGCGTATCGACGATCTCGGCGACGCCTGCGGCAACCGCCGGCTCCTGCTCGCGGCGGGCCTCTTCCTCGCGCAGGGCGGAGCGCAGGGCCTTTTCCCGTGCCTCCCGTTCCGCCTGGGTCAGGGTCCGGGTCGCGCGGGTGCGGCCGCGGGCGGACGTGCCCTCTGCGGCGCCTGCCCGGCCGTCGCCGGCGTCGCCCCCCGGCGGGTGGTCGAGGGCCAGCTTCTGCGCCGGACCTCGACCTGAACCGTCTTCGTCCGGCCATGGGAAAAGCTCTGGCGCACATGGCTCGATTCCAGCCCTCTGCGCATTTCAAGCTTGCCCCGGCCACTGA
>CBDBVB010000014.1:0-10213 GCA_965212545.1 Inquilinaceae bacterium | reverse complement strand
CCGGCTGGAATGGAAGCTCAGCGCAGGGTTATGCCATAGCTCATCTACTAAAATAGATTTGAATCTAAGAAAGGTAGTAGTGGTGATACCCAGGAAAGACGGGGATTATCGATCGCCAACATCTTTTCCACAGAACGGTTGCTCCGCGGTGAGGAACGATACCGGAATGGGGATAACGCCGCGACACGGACAACGACGGGCGATGTAAGCGCTGTATGAGTCACGGGACGGTTTGACCATGCGGCCCCATAGGGTGGAATTGTCGTTGCCCCTGTATGAAAGCGCTCCCAGCTGGCAAAAATCGGGGCGGTATGTGGTGCGATCGGTGGATTTCGCGATCGGTCCGTCTTATCCCGGTTCGTGATCATCCTGTGCACAGGCTTTCCCGTGCGATTCCCGTCGCCGCCTGCTATGTGTAAGTCATGGGAAACCGGAACGAATTTCATCTACATCTTGTGTCCGATGCTACAGGTGAGACCATCCATAGCGTGACTCGCGCCTGCTTGGCGCAGTTCGAGGATGTCGAGCCGATCGAGCATTTCTGGAATATGGTGCGATCGGACCGGCAGCTCGACGACGCCCTGGAGGAAATCGAAAGCAAGCCCGGTATTGTCGTATTCACCCTGGTTGACGACGATCTTCGGCGCCGACTGCAGGAAGCCTGCGCCACTATCGGTGTGACTTGCGTTTCCGTGCTCGATCCGGTTCTTGCCGCCTTTGCCCACCATCTCGGCAAGGAGAGCCAGCGGCGGCCGGGACATCAACATGCCCTGAACGCTGAATATTTCAGCCGCATGGAGGCGATGGAATTCGCCTTGTCCCATGATGATGGCCAATCGACCTGGGATCTGCACAAGGCGGATGTCATTCTGGTGGGCGTGTCCCGAACGTCGAAGACGCCGACGTGCCTGTATTTGGCCAATCGCGGCTTGAGGGCAGCCAATGTGCCTTATGTTCCGAACTGCCCATTGCCGCCGGAGATCGGACAGGTCAGCAACCCGCTCATCGTCGCGTTGACAAAGCACCCGGACCGTCTCGTTCAGATCCGGCGACAGCGGCTCCGTGCACTCAATCAAGGCGAACCCACGACTTATGTCGATCCGGAGGTGGTACAGGCGGAAGTGGCGGAGGCCAGGCGCTTCTTCGCCCGAATGCAATGGCCAATACTCGACGTGACCCGCCGGGCCATCGAGGAAACGGCGGCCGAGATCCTGCTGCTGCTCTCCAAACGCGAGACGACCGGCTGACCCGATGCCAGGAATCGTGCTTGCCTCCGGAAGCGCCACGCGGGCGGACATGCTGCGTCGTGCCGGGGTCGATCTGGTCGCCGATGCGCCGGCGATCGACGAAACAGAGGTCAAGTCGGCGCTCAAGGCTGACGGGGCGACCGCGGCCGATGTGGCGGAAACCCTTGCCGAATTGAAGGCCACGCGGGTGAGCCGCCGTCATCCGGGAGCCTTGGTCATCGGCGCAGATCAGCTGCTGCAATGCGGCGATGTCTGGTTCGACAAACCGCCTGACAGCGATCATGCCCGCGCACAGCTGTTTGCGTTGCGCGGCAAAACCCATGTCCTGATCTCTTCGGCTGTCGGCGTGCGCGATGGCGCCCGGCTGTGGCACCATACCGATCAGGCCAAGCTGACCATGCGAAACTTCAGCGAGAGCTTTCTCGATACCTATCTCGAAGCCGAGCCGGGCGTGAGCGGTTCGGTTGGTGCCTATCGTCTCGAAGGTCTGGGCGCGCAACTGTTCCACACGGTCGAGGGAGACTTCTTCACGATCCTTGGCCTGCCGCTCTTGCCGTTGCTCGACTGGCTCCGGGCCCAGGGGGTCCTGCAAACATGAGCATGACGGGTGCGACCAAGCTGGCCGGCGTGATGGGATGGCCGGTCTCTCATTCACGCTCACCGCAGCTGCACGGACACTGGCTCGAGCGCTATGGCATCGATGGCGCCTATATGCCGCTCGCGGTCGCTCCGGACGGGCTCGAGACGGCTTTGCGGGCATTGCCATGTCTCGGATTCCGGGGCTGCAACCTCACCATTCCGCACAAATCCGCTGCCGCGGCGCTGGTCGATACGCTGTCGTCATCCGCACGCAGAATCGGCGCGGTCAACACGGTCGTCGTGTCGCCCGACGGCGAACTGGCCGGGGACAACACCGATGGCTATGGATTTCTGCAAAACCTCAAGCATGCGGCCCATGATTGGCGGGCAGAGGCGGGACCTGCATTGGTTGTCGGCGCCGGCGGGGCCGCCCGGGCGGTCCTTGCCGCATTGCTGGATGATGGCATTCCTGGGATTCGACTGACCAATCGCACCGCCGAGAAGTCGGATGAGTTGGCCAAGGCTCTCGGCGATGCGCGTGTCGTACCCGTCCCCTGGACGGATCGTCACGACGCAACCGCCGGAACGTCATTGCTCGTGAATACGACCAGTCTGGGCATGACCGGCCAACCGGCGTTGGACCTGTCGCTTGCCGACCTGCCGCCTGAGGCCGTTGTCACCGATCTGGTCTATGCGCCGCTGATGACCGCCCTGTTGTCCGACGCCGCTGCCCGCGGCAATCCGGTCGTTGACGGGCTCGGCATGTTGTTGCACCAGGCGCGGCCGGGTTTCGCCGCGTGGTTTGGTACCGAACCGGTGGTGGACATGGCGCTCAGGCAGGCTGTCCTTGCCGATTGAGCCGACCCGGGAATGGTGATCTTCGGCCTCACCGGCTCGATCGCCATGGGCAAGTCGACCGCGGCGGCCATGCTGCGTCGACTTGGCGTACCGGTGCATGATTCCGATGCTGTGGTGCATATTCTGCTGGCAAAAGGCGGTGCAGCTGTCCCTCTTGTCGCCAAGGCTTTTCCGGATGCTGTCCGGGACGGGGTGGTCGATCGGACCGCTCTTGGAACCAAAGTGTTTTCCGATCCGGCCGCACTGAAAACCCTGGAGAAACTTCTGCATCCATTGGTCTCGGACCAAGCATTGCGGTTCTTGAGCCAAGCGTCGCGCGCGCGCTGCGCACTTGTTGTCCTGGACATTCCACTGCTGTTCGAGACCGGCGCGCAATCCCGCTGCGACGCCACGGTCGTCGTATCGGCCCCGCCCTTGATTCAGCGCCAACGAGCCCTGGCCAGGCCGGGCATGACGGTGGCGAAGCTGGCTGGAATTCTGGCGAGGCAAATGCCGGACGCGGAAAAACGCCACCGGGCCGATTTCGTTGTGCCGACCGGCCTTGGCCTCGGCGTGACCTTGCGCAGGTTGCGGACCGTGGTAAGACACGGCCAGGGAATGCAGGGCCGGCACTGGCCGCCAAATCCGCGGGATTGGCGACCCGTGGATCGAGCCGATCGGAAACATGGAAAGCCGAAGCGACATGCGTGAGATCGTCCTGGATACGGAAACGACGGGGTTGAGCCCGGACGAGGGTCATCGCATCGTCGAGATCGGCTGTGTCGAGCTGATCAACCACGTCGTCAGTGACCATGCGGATGGCAAGCGGCAGTTCTACATCAATCCCGAACGGTCGATGCCGGCCGAGGCGTTCGCCGTGCACGGGCTATCGGATGATTTCCTGTCGGAGAAGCCGGTCTTCGCCGAGATCGTCGACGATTTTCTGACCTTTATCGGCGATGCCCCTTTGGTGATTCACAACGCCGAATTCGACATGAAGTTCCTCAACGCGGAACTGAGAACACTGGGTCTCGCAGCGCTGCCGAAATCCCGCGCGATCGACACTCTGGCGCTGGCACGACAGCGGTTTCCCGGCGCCCAGGCCAGCCTGGACGCGCTGTGCCGGCGCTACGATGTCGACAATACGGGCCGCACATTGCATGGCGCGTTGCTGGATTCGACCTTGCTGGCCGAGGTCTATCTGGAACTGATTGGCGGTCGACAGCCCGGGCTCACCCTTGCCGAAGATGCCGGGCGGCCGGGCGAGCCTGCGGCCGTGGCTCGGCGTACCCCCCGTCCGCCTCGCCCGCACGCGGCAAGCCCGGCCGAAGCGGCGGCACATGACGCCATGCTGGACGGCCTGACCAATCCGATCTGGCGATCCTGACTCGAAGTCAGCCGGTCTTCTGCTGCGCCTTCATGGCCTCCACCTGACGGCGGAACAGGTCAGTGAAATCGATCGGCTGCACCAGCATCGGCGGGAAACCGCCATCGCGCGTCGCCTCGGCGATCACTGCCCGGGCAAAGGGGAACAGCATCCGCGGCGCCTCGATCAACAGCAAAGGCGCGATGTGCTCCTTCGGCACATTGCCCGACAGCGTGACGACGCCGCCATAGGACAGCTCGACGATGAATGCCTGTGTATCGCCGGTCTTGGCGTCGCCCTTGATGTGCAGCACGACCTCGTAAGCGTTGTCGGACAGCTGCTGGGTGCGAACGTCCACATTCACCGCTACCTGAGGCGCAGGAGCGCCCCCCTGCACCGAAGTCGGCGCATTCGGGTTCTCGAATGACAGATCCTTCACATATTGCGAGGCGATCTGGATCGGCGGTCCGCCGGCGCCCTTGGGTTTCGCCCCTTCGCCGGACGCCTGCTGGTCGGCGGTCTCGGCCTTGGGCTTCTTGTCGGCCATGATAACTCTCCTAATTGACCCGGGCTCTCTCAAGCGATCGCCGGAAGCATCGCTCGATCGGTCAAGGCGGTGGTGTCAACGTTGGATTTTCCCTCAGGGCGCCGCCGCTCGGGATCGGGCGACATCTGGAAGATCGGCGCACTGGCTAGCACGGAAGCGAATATCGGACAACCGTGCCGAAACAGGCGGACCCGCCACTATTGCCGGTTGCCGCCCCGACCCCACCGCGAGTCCGAGGCCGGGGGCAATACCGGCGGTTCACCTCCGGGACCTGCAGGTTTATCGTCGCCATCATCGCTGACGTCCCGATAACTGCCCTCGACTGTGCTCGCGTTGACGCTGAAATTCACCGAACCGCGCGCCTGCATCCACTGCCAGATCCGCCATCCGATCAGCGCGCGCAAGGGCGGCACCAGCAGGACGAAACCTATGGTATCGGTCACGAAACCGGGGGTGAGCAGCATCGCGCCGGCGACCAGCAGAAAGAACCCGTCGAAGAGCTGCTTCAGCGGAAGCTCTTTGCGCGTCATCGACGCCTGCGCCTCGGCGACGACGCCCATGCCCTGGCGACGGATCAAGGCGGCGCCGATGACCGCCGTGGCGACCACCGCCACGATCGTCCATGGGGCGCCGATGATGCTGCCGATCTCGATCAGGAGATAGAGCTCCAATATCGGCGTCGCAATCAGGGCAATAAGAAGGAACAGCATGAGTTTTCCTTGCCGTAATGGTGTCAGCGGCCTATCTACCGAGTCACCACGGCACGGCCTGTTGATGCAATGTGCCCGTCTTTTAATTGCTTTTAAGGAGTGACAGGCCGATCTTTCAGGTGGTGTGGGTCACCCTCGACTTCCAGGACCGCTTCAAACCGGTCGAGCTGATTGGCAGCAAGGACTAGATGACCAACGGATCCATCTTCGAAATCGTCATCCTGGCGATGATCGCATTGTTCCTCGTGTGGAAGCTGGGCAGTGTGCTCGGTCGACGCACCGGTCATGAGCGCCCGCACAACGATACCTTTGTCGGATCGGAGAAACGGCGCGGGCCCGCGGACGCTTCGTCCAATCAGGACAAGGTGGTGACCTTACCGGGTCGCCAAGGTCCGGAACTCGTTCCCGACACGGTTTCCGCGAAGGAAGAACCGGGCGTGGCGCAGGGCATGACGCAGATCCGCATCGCTGATCCGTCATTCGAGCCGGCCGGCTTCACCAAAGGCGCAGGCACCGCGTTTCAGATGGTCGTTGCCGCCTTTGCCGAAGGCGACACGGCCACGTTGCGGCCGCTGTTGAGCGACGATTTGTACGACGAGTTCAGCGAGGCGATCCGCACCCGGCTCAATGCCGGCGAGACCTTGGAGAACCGGATCGAGGCAATCAAATCGGCCAAGATCGTGGATGCACGCATGGAGGGCCGTACGGCGTTCGTCACCATCAAGTTCGAATCGAGCCAGATCAACGTCACCCGCGACGTCGACGGCGAGGTGACCGATGGTGACCCGGAAACCGCCATTGACGTGACGGATCTCTGGACCTTTGCCCGCAATACCCGGGCCACCGATCCGAACTGGACCCTGGTCGAGACCGACACGCCGACCTGATTGGCCTGCCCTGGCCGTCTCGCCCCTGAACGCAGCGTCCTGACGCCCTTGCATGGCCCGGCGCGCGCCGCCATTGTGGAGGTGCGGCGGGCCTGTCCGCTGACAGATTCAGACTGTGGGGAGTCCATGGGCGGACGCATCGGCCGCCCGGTCGCGTGACATGAGCAAATCCAACGCCAGCGACAAGCGACCCCGTGTCGGCCTGTTCGTCACATGCCTCGTCGACTTGTTCCGTCCGACCGTCGGATTTGCCGCGGTTCGACTGCTGCGGGCGTCCGGCTGCGACGTTTCCGTACCATCGGCGCAGACCTGCTGTGGACAGCCTGCCTACAATTCCGGCGACCGCCGGGATGCCGTGAAGATCGCCCAGGGTGTGATCGAGGCGTTCGAAGGTTTCGACTATGTGGTCGCGCCGTCCGGCTCCTGCGCGGGCATGCTGTCGCACCATTACCCCAAACTGCTGGGCGATGACCCGGATTGGGCCGAGCGAGCCCGCGAACTGGCGCGACGAACCCACGAATTGATGGCGTTTCTGGTCGATGTGCGCGGCCTGAAAGAGGTCGACGGCGTGGCATTCGACGGCCGGGTGACCTATCACGACAGCTGTGCGGGGCTGCGGGAGCTCAACGTGAAGAGCCAGCCGCGCCAACTGCTCGATTCCGTCGCCGGCCTGGAGCGGATCGAATTGCCGGATGCGGAGGTCTGCTGTGGCTTTGGCGGCACGTTCTGCGTCAAATATCCGGACATCTCGAACCACATGGTCTCTGACAAGACCACACAGATCCTGTCGACCGGCGCCGATACGCTGTTGGCCGGAGACCTTGGATGCCTGCTCAACATGGCCGGCAAACTGAAGCGCGAAGGCGCCGGGGTGACCGTTCGCCACGTCGCCGAGGTGCTGGCCGGTATGACCGATGCGCCGGCGATCGGCGATCCGGCCGAAGGATAGGCACCATGAAACCGACCAGCCACGCCTTCGTCGAGAATGCCCGCCAGGCGCTGAACGACACACAGCTCCGTAAGGCGCTCGGCCATATGAAAGCCGGTTTCCAGGACAAGCGCGCCGCCACCATCGCGCGGCTGCCGGAATTCAGCGATCTGCGCGACCAGGGCCGGAATATCAAAAACCACGTGCTGGCGCATCTCGATTACTACCTGGAACGGTTCGAGCAGTCCGTCACCGAGTCCGGCGGCACGGTGCACTGGGCGCCGACGGCATCGGATGCGCGCGAGGCGGTGTTGTCGATCTGCCGCGCCGCCGGGGCAAAGACGGTCACCAAGGGCAAATCCATGGTCGCCGAGGAAATCGGCCTGAACGACCATCTGGAGGCCAACGGCGTCGAGCCGATCGAGACCGATCTGGGTGAATACATCATCCAACTGCGTGGCGAATACCCAAGCCACATCATTGCCCCGGCGATCCATCTGGTGAAGGAGCAGGTCGCCGAAAGCTTCTACGAGCATCACCAGCATCTCGACCCGGACCGCAGCCTGGATGAGCCGCGCGCCTTGTGCGACGAGGCGCGGGCAGTCCTGCGTCAGAAATTCCTCGGCGCCGATGTCGGGATCACGGGTGCCAATTTCCTGATCGCGGAGACCGGATCGACGGTCATTGTCACCAATGAGGGCAATGGCGATCTGACGCAGAACCTGCCGCGCATCCACATCGTGGTCTGCTCGATCGAAAAGGTCGTGCCGACCCTGGAGGACGCACAGACCATCCTCAGGCTGCTCGCCCGTTCGGCGACCGGCCAGGAATACAGCGCCTACACCACCTTCTCGACAGGCCCGAAGCGGCCCGGCGATCTGGACGGGCCGGACGAGTTCCACGTGGTGCTGCTGGACAATGGCCGCTCCGCCCTGCTGGGCACGCCGGCGCAGGAGGCGCTGCGGTGCATCCGCTGCGGCGCCTGCATGAATCACTGCCCGATCTACGCATCGGTCGGCGGCCACGCCTATGGCTGGGTGGTGCCGGGACCGATCGGTGCGGCGCTGGACCCCGGCCTGATCGGGCTGGAGGAGGCCGGGCATCTGCCGAACGCCTCGACCTTCTGTGGCCGCTGCGAGAGCGTCTGCCCGATGCGCATCCCGCTGCCATCGATCATGCGGTATTGGCGTGAGCAGCAGCATGAACGCGGCCTGTCGCCGGCGACGGTACGGTTCGGCCTGGGGATCTGGGCCTGGGCCGCGACGCGGCCGGCGCTGTACCGGATGGGCGCGGGTCTCGCCGCCGGGTTGCTGGGTCGCATCGGACGCAAATCGGGTCGATTGAAACGGGTGCCGCTGGCCGGCGGCTGGACCGATTGGCGCGACCTTCCGGCACCCGAAGGCCGCACGTTTCAACAGCTTTGGGCGGAGCAGAACCGCAACGGGGCGCAGCAATGAGTGCCGGTCGCGACACCATTCTGGGCGGAATTCGCGCCGCGCTGGGGCGCGGCCCGGTCGCCGGAGATGCCCTGTCCGCGGTTGAATCCCGCATCGCCAATCCGACCCGCAATCTGATCCCGGAACGCGCCCAATTGCCGCAGTCGGAACGGGTCGACCTCTTCGTGTCCATGGCGGAATCGGTCGCCGCCAGCGTGGAGCGGGTCGATAGCCTGGACGCTGTCCCGGACGCTGTCGCGTCATTTCTGGCCGGCCTCAACCTGCCCTCCGCCGTCAAGCTGGCGCCGGACCCGGCGCTGGAAACCATTGCCTGGGACAAGCGCCCGACTTTGGAGGTGACGACCGGCCGGGCGGAAGATCCGGATCTGACCAGCGTGACCGGGGCACAGGCCGGCATCGCGGAGACCGGGACCGTGATGCTGGCCTCGTCCGGCGCGTCGCCGACCACATTGAACTTCCTGCCCGACAACCACATCGTCGTGCTCAAATCCGACCAGGTCGTCGGCGCCTATGAGGATGGCTGGGACCTGCTGCGCGCCAATGGCGGCATCCCGCGCACGGTCAATTTCGTCACCGGACCGTCGCGCACCGGCGATATCGAGCAGAAGATCCAACTCGGTGCGCACGGCCCGCGCCGCCTGCACATCATCCTGGTCGAGAACGGCGGCTGACCCGGTCGCCGGTTCCGCCGGTCGATCGCCAATTCATTTCCGACATGAGCAAATCGCGCAAATCGGACGAGGACGACGAGGCGCTGTGGCGCGCCGTGACACGGGACGTCACGCCCCTGCCCGGCCGCATAGCGCCGGCGTCGAAGCCACCGCCATCCGCCGCCATCGCCGACCCGCCGCGTCCAAGCCCGTCCGATGTCCGCCGAAACGCCATTCGGGCTCCGCTCCCGGTCGCCCCGGCACCGCTGCCGCCGCTCAAGGCGGGCGCGTCGCCGGGCGTCGACCGCCGCACTTCGGAGCGTCTGCGCCGGGGCCGCATGGAGATCGAGGGGCGTATCGATCTGCACGGCATGACCCAGGCCGCGGCCCATACTGCTCTCAATGGATTTGTCCTGCACTCCCAACGCATCGGCCGGCGGGTCGTCCTGGTGATCACCGGCAAGGGCAAGTTCGGCCAGGGCGGCGGCGTGCTGCGGGCGCAAGTCCCGAACTGGCTCAATCAGGATCCGGTGCGCGAGGCGGTGCTGGCCTTCTTCCCGGCGCAGCCGAAGGATGGCGGCACCGGGGCGCTATACGTTCTTCTGAAGCGCAAACGGCCGACCGGCAAATAGGATGTTCACGCCGGTCTGGCGATACCGTTATTGGCCGGTGAGTGGATGCCGCCTTATCTCACCGTTATCCATCCAGTTTCCGAGAGCATCAACCATGAACACGCCGACACTGAATCGCCGAGCCCTCCTGCAAGGTGGCGCATTTCTGGCCTTGGCCCTGACCATGACGCTGGTTTGGCAGACCGCTTACGCCGGCCCGCAGAACCTGATCCGCGGGCTGGCCATCGGCGGCTATGACGCCGTCGCCTATTTCGACGCCAATGACGCAATCCGCGGTGATGAGCGCTATTCCCATGACTGGAACGGCGCCACCTGGCATTTCGCCAGCACCGCCAACCGGGATGCATTCGCCGCCGACCCCGCGGCCTACGCG
>CBDBVB010000013.1:0-34596 GCA_965212545.1 Inquilinaceae bacterium | reverse complement strand
GAGCGGCGTTGAAGCGATCTCAATTGCCGTCGGCCTCTCCATTCTCATGGTGGATCCTGCGGGCGACTTGCGATCTGTCATACTGCCACTGACCTTGGCCGGGACGACGGCCGGGTTCCTGTACTGGAATTGGCCACCGGCGAGGGTGTTTCTGGGCGATATCGGCAGTGTTTCCTTGGGCTACCTTCTGGGATGGATGCTCCTAAGCGCGGCATTCCACGGCCTCTGGGCGGCAGCCCTGATCTTGCCGGCCTATCATGTGGCCGATGCGACGGTCACCCTGATCCGGCGCCTGGCGCGGGGCGAGCGGATCTGGCAAGCGCACCGAGAACACTTTTATCAACAGGCCGTGAGCGGGGGACTCTCCCATGCCGGCGTCTCGCTCCGCGTCGCCGCGCTCAATTGTCTGCTGATCTTCTTGGCGTTCTGGGCGACGATGGGTTACCGGATGAACAACCGGCTTGAGACTCTGGCCGCGATCGCCGTGGCGGGTATCGCCGTTTGCGCCCTGCTCGTCCATTTTGCCAAAGCGCGGCCATCGTCCGACTGAAGCCCATCTCCGAAGCACATCTTCTTAGCGCCGCCGCGGACAGAAGCCATCAACTCCAGGGCGCAGACACTCGGCAACAGACATCGGAGAGCAAACATTAGGTGGCGTAGGGAACAAAATGTCTCGAAGCCCAGGCGGTTGTTCCGCTATATGTTGGTTCGGTCCAGGGAACTAAGCTTTGTCACTACGATTTCGCATACGCCGCTCAGAGCTGGCACTTCTGCACGACATCCTGATTTCCGGGGCGGCGTTTCTTTCCGCGCTGTGGACGGCGGGCGTCGGGTGGCGGGATCTCAGCAGCCCATACCTGTGGGCGGGTCTGCCGCTGTTCGTATTCGGCTGTGCGATCTCGTTCCGGGCCTTCGGTCTCTATCGCGGCGTCTGGCGCTATGCATCGATGCTGGACCTGCTGGCTGTCGGCATGGCGGCCACCGTAGCCGTCGCGATCTTTGTCCCCATCATGCTGCTGATCGGGCCTTTGCAAGGACTGCCGGTCGCCTTCCTGGTCAATGCCTGGTTCACTCTAATCGTCTTTCTCGGCGCTCCGCGCTTCATCTATCGGTATTTCAAGGACCGGCGGGCCTTGGGACAGAAGGGCATCGACGCGCCGGAGCCCGAACCGGTGCTGCTGATCGGTGCCGGCGACGCCGCGGAACAGTTCATCCGGGCAGTGACCGGCAGCCCGGATCCTCACTATCAAATCCTCGGTCTGCTCGACGAGAAGGGCCGCCGGGTCGGCCGCGTGATCCATGGTATCCCGATCCTCGGCAGCATCAACGATCTTCGGTCGGTGGTCGCCCGGATATCGGAGAGGGGACCGCAGCCGAAGCAACTGATCCTCACAAAGGGGCGGGACAAGATCGACGCCGTGGTTGTCCGGCGTCTTCTCGATGATGCCGAGGCGCTCCACCTGGCGCTGTCGCGGCTGCCGGCCGAGGATAGCGGCGGCGCCCGGACCGGATCGCCGATGCAATTGCGGCCCATCGAGATCGAGGACCTTCTCGGCAGACCCCAGGCGGCACTGGATCGCAGCGCCCTGGGCCAATGGCTACAAGGCCGCCGGATCCTGGTTACAGGCGCCGGCGGCACGATCGGCTCGGAGTTGAGCCTGCAAATCGCGGAGTACCGGCCGGAGCAGCTCATCCTGGTCGAGAATAGCGAATTCAATCTGTACTCGATCGAACTTGCGATCCGCGAGCGGGCACCGGACGTGACGGTGCGCGCGATTATTCGCGATGTCCGGGACCGCGACGGCCTCTTCCGGACCTTCGAGGAAACCCAGCCTGAGCTGGTCTATCACGCCGCGGCGCTGAAGCATGTCCCGATCGTTGAGCTGAACCCGTGCGAGGGGGCGCTGACCAACGTCTCCGGCTCCCGCAACGTCGCGGATGCCTGTCGCGACCACGGCGTCCAGGCCATGGTCCTGATCTCCACCGACAAGGCGGTCAACCCGGGCAGCGTGATGGGGGCAACCAAGCGGATCGCGGAAAGCTACTGCCAGGCTCTCGACGTGATCGCGCCGGCCGGCGACGCCGACGAGGTCACGCGCCGGACGCGCTACATGACGGTGCGGTTCGGCAATGTCCTTGGGTCGACCGGCTCCGTGGTGCCGCTGTTCCAGCGACAGATCGCGCGCGGCGGTCCCATCCACGATCACGCACCCCGATGTCGAGCGGTACTTCATGACGGTGCACGAAGCGGTGGAGCTGGTCTTGCAGGCTTCGGCCTTCGGCGGACGCCCCCAATGCACAGCGTGGCAAGATCATGGTGCTCGACATGGGGCGGCCGGTGCGGATCTACGATCTGGCCCAGCAGATGATCCGCCTGGCTGGGCTGAGGCCCGACAAGGATGTCCGTATCGATATCACCGGTTTGCGGCCCGGCGAGAAGCTGACGGAGGAGCTGTTCAGCCACAGCGAGCCCCTGACACCGAGTTCCGTCGACGGCGTGCTGATCGCCGCCCCGCGTCCGGCCAGCCACGGGATCCTCAGCCGGTCCCTCGACGAGCTGGAATCCGCCGCGCGCGGCGGCGACGACGACCGGGTATTGGCGCTGGTCGGACATCTGGTGCCCGAGCTCACGCCGCCGCCGCTGGACGACCGCACCACGTCGCCGGCGAACACGCTTCTGGGCCAGCCCCGGTGACGGCGCCCTACCGGGCAACTGTGGCGGCCGCAATCGCGATGACGGTTCTCGCTGCCTGCGGCGGTGGCGAGCCGGTGCCGCCGGCAACGGCCGAAGCGCATGGAGACGCGCAGGGATCCGACGCAGCCTTGCGCATCGGCCCCTTCGATGCCGGAACCTCAGCCAGCTTGATGGCCCAAGCGCAAGCGGCGGAGGACGCCCGGCGACCTGGCGACGGCGCAGGCAGGTCTATGAAGAGTCCGCGTTTGCGTGGCCGGACAACGCGTTCGCCTGGGAGGCGCTAGCGGCAACCGCGGAGCGCCGCGGCGACGAGCAGAGCGAGGCAGCGGCCCGGTTTGTCCTGGGAAAAGTCGAAACCTATCCCAGTGACCAACTGTATGTTCAGCGCGAGATTAACCAGGCGCTGAAGACCCTTGTCGCTGATCAGAGCGAACGGCCCGACGCCAACCCGGTCCAGCAGCGTTACATCGAACGCTTGTCCGCCTTCTACGATACGCTTTACTCCGAGCGTGGTCGTTACACCCCGCCCGACCGCGGCTATTTCAATATCGAAAACAGGGAAATCCCCGCCGCAACCTTCACTGGCCTGATCGGGGTGACCTACGGCGTGATCCTGTCGTCAAACCAAGAAGAGTGACCTCAGGGGCCGGTATCCGGAGATGCCCAAAAAAGAAGGAGCCCGAACATGTCGGGCTCCTCTTTTTTGTTCGCTCCTCACCGTACGATCAGAGGCACGGTACCTCGGAACGAAACCGCCGAACCTGGCTCAGTCGCCGCCGCTCAGCCTATTGCTGGGCATAGCTGCCGCCGGACCATTCGTACCAGACATAGGCCGGCTGCAGGATGTCGCCCTTTTCGTCGAATGAGAGCTCTCCGATCACGGTGCTGAACGTGTTGCCATGCAGGGCTTCGATCATCGCGTCGATATCAGTCGTCCCGGCGATTTCCGCAGCCTGGGCGTACACCTGGACGGCGGCATATGTGTACAGGGTGTAGCCTTCCGGCTCATAGCCCTGATCGCGGAAGCCCTGAACCACGTCGGCGGCTTCCGGAAACTCACGCGGGTCGGGGCCGAAGGTCATCAGAGTGCCTTCACCCGCATCGCCGGTGATCGACCAGTACTCGTCGGTGACCAGCGCATCGCCGGAGATCAACTGCGTGTCCATCCCCTGCTCACGCATCTGGCGCACCATCAGGCCGGCTTCGGTGTGATAGCCGCCGACGTACAGAACATCGATGTTCTCTTGCTTCAGCAGCGATACCAGGGCCGAATAGTCGCTCTCACCCGCCGTATACGCCTCATACACAGTTTCCTGAATGCCGGCTGCATTCAGCTCTGCCCGGGTCGCATCGGCCAGGCCCTTACCGTAGGCCGTCTTGTCGTGGACGATGGCGATATTGGCGTCGCCGTAATTCTCCGTCAGATAGGCCGCAGCGATGATGCCCTGCTGGTCGTCTCGACCGCAGACGCGAAATACGTTGTCGCCGCCTTCATCGGTCAGCGCCGGATTGGTGGACGCCGGAGAGATCTGCAGGATCCCCTCTTCGGTGTACACCTGGCTGGCCGGGATCGAAGATCCTGAGCAGAAATGGCCGGCCATGAACAAAACGCCGTCATTGACCATCTGGTTGGCGACGGAAACCGCCTGGCGAGGATCGCAGGCGTCGTCACCGACCAAAAGTGTCACTTCCTCACCAAGAATGCCGCCGGCTTCGTTGAGATCGGCGACCGCCGCCTCGGCACCGGCCTTCATCTGTTCGCCGAACGAAGCGTACTGGCCGGTCATCGGGCCGGCCGTGGCGATCACCAATTCGGCCTGCGCCGCCGAAACACTCACGCCCACCGCAGTGGATGCAAGCAACAGAGTCCGTATGAATTTCATCGTTCGATATTCTCCCTGTTTTGCGCAGCGGCTGGACCCCAATCATCCGCGAGTCGACAGGCGCGACGCCTTTCTGCGGCAAAGCCGCGGCCACTTGGCACGGCGCACAGTAGCATGCCTGTCACAACCGACAAGCCGAACCTGTGAACCGGCCACACGTACATATCTGGGCCGTCCGAACCGATGGCGTGCACCGATGACAACCGCAGATCATACCTTCTTACCCACATCTGCCGGCCAAAAGCGGCGATCGTATGGACGGATCACGTGTGCGGAGACCGCTCGCGCCAGCTGAAAGGTCCGACCCGCTGATACAACCACGGATATTGAGACACCATCTTGTTAGCCTTGGTGGCCTGAAAGGCGATCAGCTCGATCGCCAGCAATATGACGAAGGCGATCACGAACCCGCTGAGGCTGAGGAGCGTGCCGTCGAACAAGGCATAGCTGATAAACCGTTCGCCCGCAGACAACAGCAGGGCGTAGGGCACAGCCTTATGAGGAGCGCTCCAACCGTTCGCCAGCGCCTGCCCGGTCATGAACGCAGCCCCGCCAAATAGCACGAATGTCAGACCGATGAAGACCGGAAGGCTTGCCCCCAGCCAGGCTTCGGCCATGCCGTAAGGCGCCAGGACGATCGCGGCCGCGGCCACCGCCGGTCCCCGAATCGTGATGCTCCCGTCGTGATCCAAGCGAACCGTTGCGGCCTCCGCCCCCAGATCATCATCGCTTAGGGTCCACAGGCCGTCCACGACGTCCGAGACGGTACCGCCGGACAGTCCCAGGTCACCGCCCCCCTGGCTCAGCACGGTGTACGTTCCGTCGGCAGAAAACTGAACGACGGTGCCGTCGGGCGTATACCATTCGCCGACCAGCTCCTCGGCCTGTGCCGTCAACGGACCGATAATCAGCAGGGCTGCCGACAGCACGATCGCCGCCAATCCGCGCCTGCGCATAGAAGATCCGATTTGCTTGAGAGTTCGAATACGATCGGGAACCATAACGCTGCCTTTCAAGGACGCCGCCGACTAGTGACCGCCTTCGAGGTAAGCGGCGCGGACCTCTTCATTGGCCAGGAGCTCTTGACCGGTACCGGACAACGAGATCTCTCCGTTGATCATGACATAGCCGCGATGGGCAAGACGCAGGGCGTGAAATGCGTTCTGTTCGACCAGGAACACGGTCACACCCTCGGTCCGGTTGATCTCCCGGATCACATCGAAGATCTGCTTGACGATCATCGGCGCCAATCCCAGCGACGGCTCGTCCAGCAAAAGCAGACGCGGGCGGCTCATCATCGCGCGGGCGATCGCCAGCATCTGCTGTTCGCCGCCGGACAGGGTTCCGCCCCTCTGTGCCTGGCGCTCGCGCAACCGCGGGAACAGCTCGAAGACCTTGTCCAGATCTTCCTGATAGTACTCCTCGGGCGCGGTAATGGCGCCCATCTGCAGGTTTTCCAGCACCGTCATCCGCGGGAAAATCCGCCGCCCCTCCGGCGAATGGGCGATGCCCATGTGAATGATCGAATGGGTGCTCTTGGACGTGATGTCTTCGCCGTTGAAGACGATCTGTCCTCGCGACGCACGAGGGCTGCCGCAGATGGTCATCAGCAAGGTCGACTTGCCGGCACCATTCGCGCCGATCATGGTGACGATCTCACCTTCCTCGACCTCGACATTGACACCGCGCAGCGCTTCGATCGCCCCGTAGAAGGTATGAACCTGAGACACCGACAGCATCGCGGTCAATTCCCCTGCTGCGGCGCCGGGGCGCCTATTCTGGCCGCCACGTCCGGGGGCAGCTCGTCGTCCTCTTCCTCACCGAGATAGGCCCGGATGACCGCCGGATCGGACCGGACTTCCTCCGCCGATCCGTCGGAAATCTTTCGGCCATAATCCAGAACCACGACATGATCGGAGATCTGCATCACGACGCTCATATCGTGCTCGATCAACAGGATTCCGGTGCCGTGGTCCGCACGGATCGACAGGATCAACTGGTTGAGATCCTGGGTCTCCCGAGGATTGAGACCGGCCGCCGGCTCGTCGAGACACAGCAGGACCGGGTCGCTGCACATGGCGCGCGCAATCTCCAGCCGCCTCTGGTCGCCGTAGGGCAGGTTGCCGGCATCCTCGTCGGCGCGTTCCACCAGATTGACCTTTTCGAGCCAGTATCGGGCCTTCTCTTTGGCATCCGCCTCGGCGCGCCGATACGTCGGCAGGCCCAGCAGACCCGCCACCGAAAAGCCCGAGGCGATCATCAGGCGATTATGCTGGGCGACCAGCAGGTTCTCCAGGACGCTCATCCGCTGAAAAAGGCGGATGTTCTGGAACGTCCGAGCGATGCCCGCCTTGTAGGAAATCTTGTGCCCTTCCATGCGTTCCAGCAGGTAGGTCCGGCCCTTGCCGCGCGTCAGGGACAGCATGCCCTCGGTCGGTTTGTAGAACCCGGTCAGGCAATTGAAGACAGTGGTCTTGCCGGCGCCATTGGGGCCGATGATGGCCGTGATTTCGCTGTTCCGCGCGACGAAGGAGACGTCGTCGATGGCGACCAGACCGCCGAACCTCATTGTCAGGTGATCGACGACCAGCAGCGGGGGCGATGAACCGTTCATTGCGCCGGCGCCTCTCGTTCTCTGGCCGATGCAGGTGGCGCCGTTGCCGTTTTCGGTTTTCGCTTCGGCGGCGGGCCCAAGCGAACGGTCGGTTCGCGGTGGGCCAGCAGCCCCCTGGGACGCCACACCATGATCCCGACCATCGCGGCACCAAAGGCGAGCATTCGGTATTGCTCCAGCTCGCGGAAAATCTCGGGCAATCCGATCAGCAGGATCGCCGCCAGAACGACGCCGGCCTGGCTGCCCATGCCACCCAGAACGACTATCGACAGGATGATCGCGGATTCCAGGAAGGTGAAGCTCTCCGGGCTGATAAAGCCCTGCCGGGTGGCGAAGAAGGACCCGGCAAAACCGCCGAAGGTCGCGCTGATCGTAAAGGCCGCAAGCTTGATGTTGCGCCTGTTGATGCCCAGGGACTGGCAGGCGATGTCATCCTCGCGCAGCGCTTCCCAAGCCCGGCCGACGGGGAGTCGGCGAATTCGGATCGAGACGAAGTTCACGAACAAAGCCAGGATGAGAATCAAGTAGTAGAGGAAGATCAGGCGATGCAGGCTGTCGAATTCGATGCCGAACATCTCATGAAAGGCCGGCAGGCCATCTTCCGACGGTCTTCGCGTGAACTCTGCAATCCCAAAGAAAGACGGTCGCGGAATCCCGGACACGCCGTCCGGTCCACCGGTGAACTCGTACCAGTTCAGCAAGATGACGCGGATGATCTCGCCGAAGCCCAGCGTGACGATGGCGAAATAGTCACCGCGAAGACGCAGCACCGGGAAGCCCAGAACCAGCCCGGCGAAAGCGGCGAAGACACCGGCCAACGGCAGACAGACCCAGAAGCTCAAATCGAAGTAAGTCGCCAGCAACGCATAGGAATAGGCACCGACGGCGTAAAAGGCGACATAGCCGAGATCGAGAAGCCCGGCGAGGCCGACGATGATGTTCAACCCCCAGCCCAGCATCACATAGGTCAGCACCAAAGTGGCCAGGTCGATGGAGTTGCGGTCTGAAAACAGGAACGGCAGCGCTGCGGCGAAAACCACAGCGACCGGCCCGATATACTTCGTCGCCTCCTGGACCCTGGCCGCGAAATTGTCCATAGCGCGGTCGCGATCTTCGCGAGCGGCAGCGGCGCCGCTACGGCGCCAAAGCGCCCAAAGGGCCCAGATCGTCAGAACGATGCCACCGACGACGGTCACGACCGTCAGAAAGACGCTCGGCAACGGCACGACGAGGCCGGCCGCCGCGATTGCGACGCCGCCGATGATGACCGGAAGCGGGAAGCCCTGGCGGATGAGGACGAGACCGCAGCGGCCGATAAACACCAGGATGACGGCAACCGCGACATCGGTGAATCGGGTTTCGATAACCAGGCCGCCGCCGCGGTTGACGGTGCGCAGACCGACCAAAGTAGCGAACAGCGTGGCGGCGATGGCGGCGGCGATCGCCGCTTCCTTGACCATCGCCGGGATGTCGAGCCGGCGCTGCGACGCGGTGCTCACGGTCGTCGTCGCCATCGCCTCAGACCTTCTCGATCTCGGGTCGGCCCAGCAGCCCGCTTGGCCGGAAGATAAGCACCAGGACCAGAATGCTGAAGGCCGCCACGTCCTTGTATTCGACGGAGAAATAGCCGGACCAAAGGGCTTCGATCAGGCCGATCAGCAGGCCGCCCAGCATTGCCCCCGGAAGCGACCCGATGCCGCCCAAAACCGCCGCGGTGAAGGCTTTGATGCCGGCCAGAAAGCCGATGTAGAAGTGTATGACTCCGTAGTACATGACGTGCATGAGCCCAGCGACGGCGGCCAGGGACGCCCCGACGACAAAGGTGATCGAGATCGTCTTGTCGACATCGACACCGATCAGCGACGCCATGAACTTGTCCTGCTCGCAGGCCCGTTGCTGGCGGCCCAGGGGCGTACGCTGGATGACCAGCGTAAACACCGTCATCAGCGCGATCGTCAGAAGGATGATGATGATTTGCAGATAGCTGAGCGTGACGATGAAGCCTTCGCCCGAGGTCAGCTCGAAGCCGCCCTGGATGACCGGCGGAAGCGGCTTCACCCGCGCACCCTGCAGCAGCTGGACATAGTTCTGGAGGAACAGCGACATACCGATCGCAGAGATCAGCGGCGCCAGGCGGAATGACCCTCGCAGCGGCCGATAGGCGATACGTTCAACCGTCCACCCATAGACGCTGGTGAACAGCATCGAAACCAGCAGGACGACAACGATGGCCAGAGGTACAGCGAGGATCGGCTCTCCACCAAAACCCATGAGCAGGAAGCTCATGAGGGCTATGAACGCACCGATCATATAAATGTCGCCATGGGCGAAATTGATCATGCCGATGATGCCGTACACCATCGTGTAGCCAATCGCGATCAGGCCGTAGATTGCGCCGAGCGTCAGACCATTGATGAGCTGCTGAAGGAAGTACTCCATATCTTTATCCCGGCCCTACGTTCTTGCCCCCGCACGGCGATGATTACGCCGCGCAAACACGCCGCCCGCTCAGGACAAGCATCTCCTGCGATGCATCCTCTACGCGGCAAGGTCCGACGGTACCCTTGCATTTGATCGAGAGCCAGACACTCCCGTGTGAAGCCTTTTTGCGAACCGACCGGCGGCCGCTGTTATTGGTGGGTTCGACGTATAGAGGAGCCGGCCCACAATTCACAAGCATTTTAGCTAACCGCCCAACGGGCCGGGAACCGGAAGCGCATACCGTTGGATTTGCCGATCAATTTGCCGCGCAACCGCACGGCTTCTGCGAGCCTGGCCTCATACTTGCCGCGCCGCACGGTCGTCGCGCCGTGGGGAGAAACAGGCGTTAGCAGGGCCGGCCGGAGATGTCCTTTCGCATCACGACGTGCCGGAGCCCGTCCCGCTCCGCGTAGTCCACGTCTTGGTAGCCCAAGCGCGCCAAGAGCGCCGCGACCTCCCACATGGCCTCGTTCAGGCGCATCTCGATGCGGCGCAGGCCCCGTTGGCGACACAGAGACTCTGCAAAGGACAGGAGCGCCCTGCCGACACCCCGGCGCTGAGCCATCGGTTGAACCGCTAGGCATTCGATTCGTAAGATCCCGTCGTCGGGGTGCGGAACGGCGACGACAACACCCATCAGGCCGACCGCACCGCTTACAACATGGACATGACCGTTGCTGATCGGCGGGGCCGTGACCGGACCCACGGTGAAAAGGTCGACGCCGGTTCTGGGGAAGTATTTTGCGTACGCCGTACGCACCAATTCGCTGAGGACGTTGGCCTCGTCCGCACGAGCCGCTCTAGGTCTGTATGCTTGATAGCCGGTTGTTCGATGGCGATGACGCATACACATGCTCCGAAGCGTCTAGCGCGCCGTTGGCCCAGCACAATCGTAGCGCATTCGACGATGAAGCAATCGAATGCTCGATCACAGACTCCAATAGACCAGGTCGTCAGGCACATCGGCCGGATCGAGAGCGGACTTTATGTCGGCAATGATGCCGTTACCGACCACCATATCCGTGATCTTCATACCGGCGGCATCATCAAGGTAAGAGTCGTGGGAGACCGCCAGAATGACTGCATGAAGGTCGCGAAACGACTCCATGGGCGTCAGCGTGACCCCATACTCGTCTTTTGCCTCTTGGGCATCGGCGAACGGATCATGGATCAGCGGAACGATATCGTACTGGCCCAGCTCCGCGATGATATCGGGGACCCGGCTGTTGCGCAGGTCGGGGACGTTCTCCTTGAACGTCAAGCCAAGGATACCGATGCGGGCCTTGCGTACGGGGTGGTCGGCCCCGATCAGGAGCTTGACGACCCGTTGAGCAATGTATTCGCCCATGCCGTCATTGATCCGCCGGCCCGCCAAGATGATCCGGGGGTGGTACCCTACGGCCTCGGCCTTGGCCGTCAGATAGTAGGGATCGACACCGATGCAGTGCCCGCCCACCAGGCCGGGCGTGAACCGCAAAAAGTTCCATTTCGTGCCAGCGGCCGCGAGAACGTCCTGGGTGCGGATGCCGAGCCGGTCGAAGATCAAGGCCAGCTCGTTCATCAGCGCGATGTTCAGGTCGCGCTGGGTGTTCTCGATCACCTTGGCCGCCTCGGCCACCTTGATGCTGGGCGCCCGGTGGATCCCCGCCTCGATAATGGCGCCATAGGCGGCGGCGACCCGATCCAGGGTTTCACCGTCTTCCCCCGATACCACCTTGGTGATCCGCTCCAGCGTATGAGTGCGGTCGCCGGGATTGATCCGCTCGGGCGAGTAGCCGACCTTGAAATCGACCCCGCGCCTGAGACCCGAAACCCGTTCAATAAGCGGACCGCAGACGTCCTCCGTCACGCCGGGATACACCGTGGATTCCAAAACGACGATGCTGCCCGGTGTCAGCGATTGACCAAGCGTTTCGCAGGCGGAAATCACCGGCCGCAGATCCGGCTGACGATTGGCATCGATCGGCGTGGGAACCGTCACCACAAAGAATGTGGCGCCCGCCATATCCTGCGGGTCACACGTGAACCGCAGATCGGAGGACGCCAGGACCTCCGGCTCCACCTCCAGCGTGTCGTCGCGCCCCTCCCTCAGGGCCGCGACCCGCCGCGGATTGATGTCGAAACCGATGGCTCCCGGAAACACGCGAGAGAATGCGATGGCGACCGGCAGCCCAACATAGCCGAGACCGATAACCGCGACCTTTTCTACCATGACGTCCTGGGCTGGTTTGTGGAAACGGGCAAGGGATCGCCGTGCGATGCCCCGAATCGGACCGGACTATGCCGCAATCGGACCGATATGACAGCCGGTTTCCGGCATTTCAGGACAGATTGGACCGGTTTGCAGAGCTGCGCAGGCGCTCTGCCCCGATAGTCTAGGCGACTTCGAGATCCTTGACCCGGAGCTGGTCGCCGCTTTCGACCTTCAGCCTTTGGCCGCCGCAGGAAGGGCACGCAGCAACCAGATCGCCGACCTCGACGGCGCTTTCGCAATCCCAGCACCATGCCTGCGCGGCCCGCAGCAGGATGTCCAATCTCGCGCCGTCGGCCACGGTATCTCGGCTCACGGCGGCAAAGCAGAAGCGCAATGCCTCCGGCTCCACGCACGACAGAACGCCGAGTTCCAGGCGAACCCCGAGCACTCTGCCAAATCCCCGGTTCCTGGCCTCATCCTCGATAATACTGACGATGCTTTCGGACAGGGCCATTTCGTGCATGGGCCATCTCGTGCATGGGAATGTTATGCTCTCGGCTTCAAGAACTCGAAAGATGCCCAAATGGCATGGCGTTTCCGCCGTTCCGGGGGGGGGGGGGCGGTGCGGAAGGCCGGTAAGCCCGTCGACGTGATGACCTTCATGCGCCCGATCTCATTCTGCCGACCCGGCTTCCTTCTCCTGAGGATCGATGCCGTGGCGCCTCAACTCGACGACGACCCCCTCGCATAGCTCTTCCAGCCGGTCGGCGACGACCGGCGATAGGTCCGTCCCCGGCTCGATGGTCAGCGGCTCGACCCCGAAAAGGACCATGTGGCTTGGCGTTTCGTCGGTCAGCGAGAGGGTGGCCAGCAGCTCCGGCAACCCAAGCTGATGCGGCGATGTGCGCTGTCGAAACCGGACCGGGAGCGTATCGCCTTCCAGGCGAACCAGGCTTCCCGGATCGCGCCCGCCGGCGACGGCATCGATGACGATCAGCCGTTCCCGGCCCGCAAGGATGTCGAGCAGGTCGAACCCCGCCGTTCCGCCATCTACGACGTCCACACCGCTGGGAAACCGCCAGCCGTCGGCCAAGCGTTGAACCGCGTGCACGCCCACGCCTTCGTCGCGCAGCAAGAGATTGCCGAGGCCGAGCACCAGGACGCTTGCCGTCGTCACCTCCCGGCCTCCGGTTGCGCGCTAGAGCGCTTTGACCTGAACAATCTCTCGGTGCTCCTCATCGACCATGTGAATGGCGCACGCCAGGCACGGATCGAACGAGTGCACGGTCCTCAGAACCTCCAGCGGATTTTCGGGATCGGCCACGGGATTGTCGACCAGGGATGCTTCGTAGGGACCCATGGCATCGTTCTCGTCGCGCGGGCCGGCATTCCAGGTTGTCGGCACGACGCACTGGTAGTTCTTGATCTTGCCGTTGTCGATCACCGCCCAGTGGGACAGAACACCGCGCGGCGCCTCGTGGATGCCAAAGCCGCGGATCTCACCGGACGGGAACACGGGCCGGTTGAAGGTATCGAAGTCACCGCTGGCGAGATTTTCCATCAGCAGGGTCCACTGATCCTGCAGCGTCTCGTAGAGGACGGCACAGCGCACGGCACGGGCCGCATGCCGACCGATCGTGGAATGCAGGGCCTCAAGCGGGACGTCCGTGCCGGCGACCGTTTTGACGATGTCCAGCGCGCGAGTCAGATGCCGTTGGGTCGGCTCATGCCCGGCGAGATACATCGCCAGAACATTGGCCAGGGGTCCGACCTGCGCGCGCTGGTCGTAAAAGGTCGGCGACTTGACCCAGGAATACTTCCCGTCATCCTGAAAGTCGGAATAGTTCGGCACCGTTTCGCCATCATAGGGATGCAGGGCAGCGCCGCTGTCGGCGTACCAGGCGTGCTTCGAACTCTCCTTCACGCCCTGTTCGAAATACGCATCCTGGTGGGTTTCGATGGCGCGATAGCCCGCCAGATCGCCGGAGGGAACAAAGCCTCCCGGCAACGCGAACGCCGTCCCCTTGGTGTCCAGCGGCATATCGGGAACCGAGAGATAGTTGGTCACGCCCGCGCCATAGCCCGTCCAATCGGCGTACAGGGCGCCGACCGCCGCAACATCGACCAGAAAGACCTGGTTGACGAAGTCGCCGAGCTCGTCGATCACGGTCTTGATGCGCATCAGCCGTTCAACGGTCAGGGTCGACTGGCTGTCGAGGTTGATCGCGTTTGCGACGCCGCCGACCGCCAGATTCTGGATATGCGGTGTCTTGCCGCCCAGGATAGCGACGATCTGGTTGGCCTTGCGCTGATAGTCGAGCGCCTGGAGATAATGTGCGGCGGCCATCAGGTTCACCTCCGGCGGCAGAACCATGGCCGGATGCCCCCAATAGCCGCTGCCGAAGACGCCGAGTTGGCCGGAATCGACGAAGGTCTGGAGCTTGGCCTGAACCGCGCGGAAATGCTGGGCGCTGTTCATCGGCCAGTCGGACAGGCTCTGCGCCAGCCGGGAGGCTGCCTCCGGATCCGCCGACAGCGCCGAGACGATGTCGACCCAGTCCAAGGCCGACAAGTGATAGAAATGGACAATGTGGTCGTGGATGCCGTGGGCGCCGATAATCAGGTTTCGGATGTACTGGGCGTTAAGCGGCACCTCCAGTCCCAGCGCGTTTTCGACCGCCCTGACCGAGACGATGGCATGGACCGTCGTGCAGACCCCGCAGATCCGCTGGGCAAAGACCCAGGCATCCCGGGGATCGCGGTCCTGCAGGATCAGCTCGATACCCCGCCACATCTGTCCGGATGCCCAGGCGTTGCTGACCCGGCCCTCTTCGACCTCGCAATCGATCCGCAGATGCCCCTCGATTCGTGTTATGGGGTCGATCGTGATCCGCATCTTTGCCGTCCCTTGCTTCTCGTATGACCATTGTCGCCGTTGGGCCTAACGGCCATTCGGCTTGAGGTTCATTGGGCCCCTAGGTGGCCGGTTCCATTGACGCCCCCCTGGCGGGCTGTTCCGAGCCTTGCCCGCTACCGGAAGACGGTTCAGGAGCGTTGAGGATCGGCAGATGCTTGACGAAGATGATGTACAGCATGATCTCGATCGAGAAGATGCCGAGGGTCAGCAGGATCTCACCGACCGACGGGAAATAGACCCAGCCATTTCCGGGGTCGTAGCCGATGAGATACGCATTGACCCGGTACAGGGTACCGCCGACCAGCAACAGCGACCCGGCGATGAACATCGGCTGGGGCCGCGGCCGCCGTCCCGCGCTGAACAGCAGCGGCAGGGCTATGATCTGCACGATGTTCTCGATCCAGAACATGATCGCGGCCGTGCTGCCGTCGAAGGCGTAGCCGATAGCGTCCCGCCACACGAGGTCGGCGAACCTCAGCACCAGATAGCCGAGAAGCAACCACGCCAGGATCGTGCACAGCTTGCCCAGGATGAAGGACTCCATCGGCCGCTTGAAGCCGACCGATGACAGCACCGCTTCGAAGACCACGATGGCGAAGCCCATATAGAGGGCCGAAACCAGGAACATCAGCGGCAGCAATTGGGTCTGCCATAGCGGCGAGAGCTGGTGGCCCAGGATCACCAGGATCGTGCCCATCGACGACTGATGCATGGTCGGCAGCAGCACACCCAAGCCGATAAACACGAACAGCACCTTGGACAGCCGCTTGCGGACATTCTTCATGCCCAGTCGTTCGAGCACGACGGGCGAGAATTCGATGAGGAGGACGGTGATGTACGCCGCGATACACAGCGCGGTTTCAAGCATCACGGAATTGTACTGAGACAGCCACGGCAGAAAGATGTTGTGCCCCTGCCAATACCGACCGAGGTCGACGATCACCGCAAAGCCGCCCAGGGTGTACCCGAACAGGCTGGCCAGAAGCGCCGGCCGGACCAGAGGATGGTATTCCCCGCGATTGAGAATGTAGACCAGCAGGGCGATGGCATAGCCGGCGCACCCCAAGGCCGTCCCGGCCACCAAATCGATCGCGATCCAGATCCCCCAGGGGTATCCGTCGCTGAGATGGGTCACGGAGCCGAGCCCGTAGACGAAGCGCTGGTAGAGAACGATCGCCGCCATCCCGGCGAAGACGAGCATTACGAGGAAGGGAAGGGTAAGGATCCGCCCGCCGAGGGGTTCATGCTTTGTCATTGCGACGCCTCCCGAGCGACCGGCTAGTCCCAATCTTCAGGCTTGTGCGATTTCGAGCTGCGATGGGCGGCAAAGACGAGCCCGCCGAGCAGCGCGGCCGGCAGGACCGCGTACCGGTACAAGGTGTGCTGGATCCCTTCGGTGATCGTCGCATACGACTGATCCGGCACGTCCTCCGGCAGGCCGAGATGTTCGAAGGATACCCCGGACAGCATCCGGCACTGCGTCCCGCCCAGCAGATTCTCCCCGTACACCGCGGGCTGGTAGGCCGGGATTACCGCTTCATGGGGCAATCGGTCGCTCGAAATGTCGCCGCGCGGGAAGAGGTAAGGTTCGCCCGGCTGTTTCGCCAAACGCGCCTGGGCTTCCGCTTGCAGATCCTCGGTACGCCCATACAAGGTCGCGCCGGTCGGGCAGACATCCGCGCATGCCGGAATGTCGCGGTCCGGCACGTCGGTGCAGAGCTGGCATTTAGTGATCTCGCCAAAGGGGTTGTTGTACTGATAGCGCGGCACCCCGAAGGGGCAGCTATAGACACAGTACCGGCAGCCGATGCAGCGATCCGGATCATGGGTGACGACGCCGGTCACCTCGTCCTTCTCCATCGCCGTGACGGGACACACGGAGATGCAGGACGCGTCGGTGCAATGCATGCACTGTCGCTTGACAAAGGCGAACCCGTCCTCCTCGCGGTCCTTTTCCGCCATTGAGCCATGGCGGTAGACTTGGATGACGGTCAAGGTGTCGCCGGACAGGTCGACCGCGCTGTCCCAGATGCCGGGGTTCCAGTCCTGCTGCTCCGGGAGGATCTCCGGCGGCATGCTGTTGGCCTGCTTGCAGGCCGACACACACGCCTTGCATCCCACGCACAGCGTAGCATCGTAGAGCAGGCCGACAGCATCGGGCGGCATCGTCTTGCCTTCGCGCTGCAGGGCTTCAGCCTCACCTGACGTCCCGGCAACCGCCGTCGCAGCCGCCGCGGGCACCGCACTCTTCAGGAATGTACGCCGATCCACGATTCAGCCCTCCTGCCGTTCGCCATCGGAACCGGGGGAAGCCTCCTCTTGGTAGTTCTTGCCCAGGCGGCTCGCCAAGACGGCCCCGGCGCCGAGCGCAGCGCCACCGATACCGGCCGCTAGGGCCGCCGCACCCGGCGTTATACCTTCCCCCTTCAGTTGGTCGACTTCGGGGAAGGCCGTCGGCGGCGCGTGGGTCAGCACGTCTGCCACGGCGTGGATGGGCTTCGTGAAGCCGATGCCCTCTTCGGTGCAGCCGAAGCACGGGTGGCCGATGCCGACCGGCCACGAGCTCTCACCGATATCGTTGAACCCGATCGCTGGGCAGTTGGCGTAGGTCTCCGGCCCCTTGCACCCCAGCTTGTACAGGCACCAGCCTAGACGATGCCCCTCGTCGCCGAATTCCAATGCGAAACGTCCGGCATCGAAATGCGGCCGCCGCTCGCAGTTTTCGTGAATCAGACGCCCATAGGCGAATTTCGGACGGTTCTTCTCATCCAGTTCCGGTAACTCGCCGAAGGTCAGGAAATGCAGAACCGTCGATAGGAAATTGTACGGATTGGGCGGACAGCCCGGGATGTTCACGACCGTTTTGTCGGTGAGGATCTCATGGGCCGGCTTTGCGCCGGTCGGGTTCGGACCGCTCGACGGGATCCCGCCCCATGCCGCGCACGAGCCGATGGCAATGATGGCCGCCGCCCCTTCAGCGGCGTGGAGGATCGTATCCTGGAAGGTCTCACCACCCACCATACAGTAGATCCCGTCATCCTTGGTCGGCACGGAGCCATCGACGACCAGCAGATAATTGCCGTGATTGCTCTCCATCGACTGTCGTTTGAAGGCTTCCGCCTGGTGCCCTGCCCCGACATTCAGGGTCTCGTGATAATCGAGCGAGATCTGATCGAGGATCAGGGTTTCCAGCGTCGGGTGATAGGCCCGCAGCAGTGTTTCCGTGCACCCGGTGCAGGCCTGACCAGAGAGCCAGATAACCGGCGGGCGGACCGCCGACGTCGCTGCCTCGGCGATGCGAACGCCAAGAGCCGGGGCCAACCCCAGGGTTGACGCCACGCCGGTGCAGAATTTCAGGAAGTCTCGGCGGTTGAGCCCGCCAAGAGCGCCGCTATGACCGTCCAAGTCGGTAAAATCACTAGTCCGATGGGCGGAAAGGTCATCGGTGAGTCCATCGGCCAACGCATGCCGTTCACCCTGCATGGCGCCCTCCTGAATGCGTTTCCCTTGGATTTTTGTTTTCTTAGTAATTTTATTATCATGCACGAGGCTGATCGTTGCACTTTATACTATTGCTTTTTGGCCTCGCCATTGATCCATCTCAATTTGGATTTTGCATAATGCTTTCGCGTCCCTGCGGGTTCAGGGATACCCCCTGGCCGTTCAATCCTTCAGCGAGCGCAGATAGGCGATCAGGGCGGCTAGGTCCTGCTCGTCGGATATGCCCGAGAAATCCATGGTTGTGCCGGGAAGCGCGCGACCCGGGTCGGCCAGATAGCGGGTGAGCTCGGCCTCGTCCCATACGCCGCCGGCGTCGCGCAGGCTTCGGGAATAGGCGAAGCCCTGCCATCGCGCCTTTGGCGCACCGACGACGCCCCACAGGTTGGGACCGACGCGATAGGGGCCGCCACGATCGAAGGTGTGGCACACGCGGCAGGATTGGGCGACGGCCGCGCCGGCTTGCACCATTGGGTCGCTGGCGCGGCCCTCATTACGCTGTAACGAACCGCCCAGTAGCCAAAGCGCCAGGGTCACGGCACCGACGAGGATCACCGCGGCAGCAGCCCAACGGGCCGCGAATACGCTGTGCAGACGACGCGGCGGCATGGACCTGCACCTCCCCAAAACGGTTGCGCCAGGACTCCGGCGAGATCAGCCGCCAACGCCGATGGACATTTCCAAACGGCAACGCCGCCCTCTCGGTAACCTTATTGCACGGCAATGAGTCAACTGGCAATTTCTGGACAATAGAGATAAGCGTCAACGATATGGAAAACGACACAAGGCCGGCTACTCTCGACAATTGCCGAGTATAGAAAGCGCACGAGTCGCGCTCTTCATAATATCGTTGCGAATCGGTATGCGATTTGAGCAATTCGGATATCACATTTTTGCGCTGCAACATCTTACAAGAATGACTAACTGATTTTTAAAGGTTCTCTGCCATCCTTGGCAGTGCAATCTGGAACAAGCCTGATACTCAAATCGACCGGGGAGGTTCATCGGTCGGGGCATGTTCCGGGAGACAGAAGATGACAACGGCTGAAAAATTCACGGTATCTGGTCTTTCGATGTCGGTCGTGCTGTGCGCGGCCCTGACGGTCTTGTTCTTCTTGGCGGTCGTCGCCAAGGGCGTGTGAGATCACTGACTGCACCCGACTGACCGCACGCGATCGCCGGATCTTGTAGACGCCGGATCGTGTGCCAGGCAGGTTGAACTTCGGCAGTGACTTAGAATAGCGGACCCAGATCGGGATTCCGCGAGGCGTTTACGGCGCGACCTCTCGGGCAACGCCGCGGCCGAGCCAGCCGCCAGGTTGGCGGCTGACCGCCCTCAAAGCTGAGGCCTTAGTTCTCAAGATAGCCGGGACACGAGACTCGTGCCCGGCCGGCACTCGTGTCCGACCGGTTGGACCGGATCACCGATCGGCCATCGATCCCAGCATCACCGCCGTGTACGCCAGCACGATCACCACCGTGAGCGCCAATACGGCGCCTGCGACGATCATTACGCCGCGCAACGGGTGCCGCTTCTCGCTTGATTGATCGAGCGGGTCGGTGAAGCCTGGGTTCTGCCGGGCCTCGCCCGACATCTTTTGCAGCGCGGCGGCAAAAGGCACATGAGACCGTGCCGCCGGGCTTTCGGCCAGGGATTGCTCGCTCTCCCGTGCCGGCGACCGCCCTCCGGGGTCCTCGAGCGCCGCAATGATCGCCTCGGCGGAGCGGATCTCCGCCTGCCGCGCCTCGGCTTGCGCTTCAGCCTGCGCTTCGGCTCTCTCCTCCGGCGTCATGGATCGGCGTTTGCCCGCGCCCTCCCCCGCGTCCGTCTTACGACCAACCATCCTCGAAAAGTCCTTCACACTCGTCCACCCGACCGTCGCCGGTCGATCTTAGAGACCGATATCGCCGCAAGAGCGGTTTGGGCTAGTCTTGACGCCCGATATTTGATTGCCGATCAGCACCGCGATGCGATTGCCGTGTTGGCAGTTTCGACGCAGGCGCTAATCTGTTCAAGACATCGGATCCGAAACCGGGCTCGCCCAATGGCGATGCCGCATATCCGATGCCAAAGGCGAAAGCCTCTGGGGGGCGGGAGACTGTGGCGATGGAGGAGGACAGGCAACACCTGATCGTGGTCGCCGACGACGAGACGGATTTGCGAGAGACGATCCACGAATACCTGACGATGCAGGGCCTCAACGTCCTTCTGGCCCAGGACGGGGTCGAGCTGCGCGAAATCGCTGCCCGGGAGACGATCGACCTCGTCATCCTCGACGTGCGCATGCCGGGGGAGGACGGGTTGTCCCTGGCCCGGTTTCTGCGGGAACGCGGCGATGTCGGAATCGTCTTTCTGACGGCGGTCGGCGACATGGTCGACCGGGTGGTCGGGCTTGAGCTCGGCGCCGACGACTATATCCCGAAGCCGGTCGACCTCAGGGAATTGCTGGCCCGCGTCAAGGCGGTCCTGCGGCGCATCCGGCCGGCCCAGGCGCAGCCCGGTAGCACCGGGGCCGCGGGCGGTGGAAGCGCCCGAATAGGCGATGCCGGCGTAGGGTCCGCCGGCGAACCCACCGCGCGGGTGGCCTTCGGCGTCTGCCGCCTCGATCTCGACGCCCACAAACTCTATGACAGCGACGGTGCGGAGATTCCGATCACGAGCATGGAGTACGACCTGCTCAAGGCCTTCGCCCAGCATCCGAACCGGGTGCTGACCCGCGACCAGCTTCTCGACATGGCCCACAATCGCGGGTGGGAGCCGTTCGACCGCAGCATCGACATCCGCATCGCCCGGCTGCGCCGCAAGATCGAGGACGATCCGGCAAAGCCCCAGGTGATCAAAACCGTCCGGGGCTCCGGCTACATGTTCGCCCGCGACGGTGCGGGTGACCAGCAAGGAGGCTGACCCCGGCCATGGCGACAGGGGCGCAACCGGCGCCGATCCCGGTGCCGATTTCCGCCGCAGCCACCCATATCGGCTGTGTGCGTACCGACAACGAAGACGCCTATCTCGACGCACCGCAAGCCGGCCTGTGGGCCGTAGCCGACGGCATGGGCGGCCTGGATGCCGGCGAGGTCGCCAGCGCCAAGGTCATCGAGGCCCTGCGCGCGGTTTCCGAGGGCTCCAATCTGGACCTGGCCCTGGAGGGGCGGACGGCGGAGATCGAGGGGCGGCTGCGCGACGCCCACGCGGCGGTCCGCGCGATGATGGACACCGGAACCGTCGGATCGCTGGGCAGCACGGTGGCGGTGCTGCTGGTCGCCGGCGCCGCCTATGCCTGCCTGTGGGCGGGCGACAGCCGCGTCTACCGCGTGCGCAACGGCGCGCTCGCGCGGGTCTCCCACGACCACTCTTATGTCCAGGAGCTGGTCGACAGTGGCAGCATCTCGGCCGACCTGGCCCCCTTTCACCCGATGCGCAGCATCGTCACCCGCTGTCTGGGCGCGACCGAGGAGCTCGACCTGGAACGCCGCACCGGCGACGTCGCGCCCGGCGACCGGTTCCTGCTCTGCTCCGACGGGCTCACGGAAATGCTCCCCGACGAGGACATCGTTGAGCGGCTGACCGGCCGCAGCCCGGCGGACGCTGTTGCGGCGCTGATCGGCGCCGCCCTGGACCGCGGCGCATCGGACAATATCACCGCCGTCGTGGTGGATGTGAGCGGGTAGGCGGATCTCCGGCGGCTCGGCCCTCGCCCTCGCACCGACCATAGGGTGATTCTGACCGCACTTCCGTTTCTGCATTATGTCGAAGATCCGACGACAAGCCATCGCCCCATGACCGAGATCGCCATCCGAGAGTTCGTACCCCAAACGTCCGCGGCCGACGCCGAACGGCTGTCGCCGGCCTTCCTTGCGATCTGGAACCATCCCGACAATCTGCGCTTTCTCAGCCTGTCGCTGCGCCCCTTCGACGAAGGCCAGCTCCGGTCCTGGTTCGCCGTCCATCTCGACCAGGGCGGACGCTATCTCGTCGCCAGCGATCGCAGCGAAGCCATTCTCGGGATCTCCCTCGTGAAAGCGGACCCGACGGTGGGGTTCGAGATCGTGGGGCTGAGCGTGGCGCCAACCGCCAAGCGCCGTGGCATCGGCCGCCGTCTAGTTAAAAATGCCGAGCGGACCGCGGCCGATGACGGCTTCCACGCCGTCCAGGTCGCCGCGTTTGCCGACAACGCCGCCATGCTGTGCCTGTTGCTCAACGCCGGGTACATCCCGGTCCGCATCGACCCCCATGTCCGCGCCGACATGGCCGATATGGTGACACTGCGCAAATGCGTGCCACCAACATGACGCGCTACCGCGGCATGCCCCTGCCCTATACCGTGTTTGATCAGGACCAGCGGGTGAGCCACGCGGCGGTAACCGAGAACAAGCGTCTCAGCCCGGTCTTGGCCCAGGTGAGGGAGCAACAGGTGACGGCGCCACCGAAACCGAAGGTTCGGACAAACAGCGAAAGAATGGGATATCAACCGGTTAGGTGGCGACGCGGACAACCTTCAGTCGTCAATAATGGGATTGAACGACAAACGGAGCAGAACGGCACGCATGGCCAGACAGGGCTGCGATCGTTGAGGTCTCCACCCTGTCAGGCCATGCGCCACCGAGCCCATGAGTGACGTTTTTGCTTTGCGCAGACAGAGACAATTCTGAATGGTTGCAACAACCATCTCGAGCATTCACTGCGCCGGCTTAGGCGCCTGCAGCCGGCAGCGCGTCTCGTACTCGGCAGCTCACGCGGCCACATCCAACGAGCCGCAGCGATGTACCTCGATCGTCACGTGAACGATGCCCAAGTCATCCGGGATCAAAGCCTTGTAATGAGTCGGGTCGCGTAGATGATCCGTCACCATCGTAACTTCAGCCGCATGCTCCCCTTGGCCGATCGTCCAGACATGCAAGTCAGCGATCCGGTCACTCCCGTCAACCAGAAGTGACTCGTGCAACCGGTCGATCACCGAGTCTTCGGCTTGCCAGTCTAAAAGCACCTTCGCCGAAACGCGCAGGAGACCCCACGACCAGCGCGCCACCAGAATGGCGCCGACAATGCCCATAACTGGATCGAGCCAGACCGCGCCCGCATACTTGGCAGCCAAGAGGGCAACGATCGCCAGGAGCGAGGTCAGCGCGTCGGCAAGGACATGAATATAGGCGGCGCGCAAATTGTGATCCCGGTGAAGCTCCGATGCTGGCGTCGCTCCATGATCATGCGCGTGATGGTGGTCACCGTGATCATGCCCGTGGCCGTGGTGGTGCGGGGTGGAGGCCAGCAGCCACGCGCTGGCGCCATTGACGAGGAGCCCCAGAGCGGCGATCAGGATTGCTTGATCGAAACTGATCGCCACCGGACTGAAGAGTCGCTCGACACTTTCAACCGCCATGAGCACGGCGAAACCGACCAACAGGATCGCGCTGGCGAATGCCGCCAAGCTGTTGACCTTGCCCGTGCCGAAGGTGAAGCGTCGGTCGCCCGCGTGCCGTCGGGCGTAGACGTAGCCGGCCACGGTGATCCCGAGTGCCGCCGCATGGCTTGCCATGTGCAATCCGTCGGCGAGGAGTGCCATGGAGCCGTAGTAGAGACCGGCGACGATCTCCACGACCATGAAGACGGCGGTCACGACGACGATGATGAGCGTCCGCCGTTCTCCGGGCCGGGCCCGATTCTGTTCGAACACATGGTCATGGGTCCACGGGGACATGTCATGGGTGTGCATGCTCAGCGTTCTCCATCACCGCTCCGTTCGAGGAATCTACGACAACCGCCTCACGGGACGTCCGCCCGCCGGAAGGTGCGAGGTCGTGCCCCCTATCTATCGGATGGAGGAGCCCACCCGCCATTCCATTCCCTTGGGATCGTTACCTGGCCGGGTGCGTAGCGGCGAGCCTCCCCGAAAGCGGACATCTCCATAACGGATCTTATCACAGCTACCGTGGGTTCATTAGCCTCGCCCCTTCCGCCGAATAACATCATCACGGGTGAGTTATTTTGTGTTGATTTGGAGGCGATGGCCGCCCTCGCCACCTCTCGGGGGCCGGCACGGGGTCCGCCCGCAGGCGCCGGCGTCACTGACAACAGGAGATCATCATGGCACTGAAAGCCCTGTCCTCACTGGCCGGCGGCGTGATGCTGGCGAGCATGGCCTTCACGCCCGCGGCGGCCAGCAACCAGTTGGCCAATGCGATCGGCGGCTTCGACGCCGTGTCGTACCACCATGCCGACGAACCACAGCGCGGCGAAGCCCGGTTCAACCATTTCTGGAACGGTGCGGTGTGGTACTTCAGCAGCGAAGCCAACCGCGACGCCTTCCGCGAAGACCCCACCGCCTTCGCCCCGGCCTATGACGGCTACTGCTCCTGGGCGGCCTCGCAGGGCTACATCGCCCCGGGCGACCCTCTGATCTACGAGGTGGTCGACGGTCAGCTTTACCTGCAGGTGCATTCGCGAGCACAGGAGCTGTGGGAGGCCGACATCCCGACGCATATCACCCAGGGCGACGAGAACTGGCCGCGCATCAACCCCTTCTGACCAATCCGTTCCCAGGCACTGCCATGACGCCGCCGACGCGCCATGGCGGTGTCGCCCGCGATGGCTGCTTCTGAGTGCCGGGCTGCCGGAACCCAAGCCTTCGGACAGACCGGCTCGTGCCAACTGCGGACGCCGCCCTTAATCCATGGGTCACCCACGCGTCGCGAAAGGCTCGTGAAGATCGGTGACGCCGTGGTCCGACACGGGAGCTCCCGTCACGCCGTCGCGCTGGCGGTAGCCTACCGAAAGCTTCAGAGCCAGGATCTCAATCAGCGTCGTCACATTGGGGATCCTTGCCAAAAGGAAATGCTGGCATGACCAACCATCAGAACGCGGCTGTGGCCGCGAAACAGTTCCCCCCAATCAACGCGAACACGCTCGGTCTCATGTTCATCGCCGGGTTCTTTGCCACCAGCGCGTTCGACCTTTGGGGCCAAGTCATCAGTCCGGGCCTGGGCTTTGCAAGCCTCTCGCCGCACGGTCTGGCCAGGAGCCTGCTCGAATCACTTGGCCTGCCATCGAGCGCCTTCGGGAGTTATTTCATCCACTTCTACCTTGTCGGTTTGATCGCCTATCCAGTTGGCTGGCTGTTCATCTTCCGACCCATCTGGGCCAGTGTTCTTGGCGGCCGGGGCGGTTGGTTACTGCCGTCCGCGATCTATGGGTTTGGCCTGTGGATCTTCGCGATCGGCGGCATCACCAGTGTTGCCGGCTTGCCGTTCTTCCTGAACTTCACGGGCATCACCTGGGTTGCACTGGTCGGACACGTGCTCTACGGGATCGTTCTCGTTGCCGTATTGCAGTGGCTGAAGCACCGGGCAGGCTGACCCTTCTGACGTGATGCGAGGCCCCGGAACGCGACCTGGCGGCCTCCCAGCGCGTCACGAGGACAGAAACGACGCGTCGGCCGACATCTCGTGGCGGCCACACCGTTGCGGCGATTTCGGCCGTCTGGGGTGGGTGATCGGGAGGACATGAGTGTTTCAGCTCGGCACAATTCGGAGACGTAGGACCAGTAAAAATCCGGGGCCGATCGGCGGGGTTTTGCTTTCGTTTTCCGATAGGTGGCGGCGAATAGTTTCAGGCTGCTAAAATCAACTTCAAGAAATTTCCCATAATGCGCATTATAGCGGCGATCTTAATTTGGTTACGCCTTGGGCTTTCGATAGGGGGTGAACGATGGCCGAACCTGATGACAATGGGCAATCGCAAGAAACGCGGAAGGACGGAACGCCTTCGATCCATAAAACCGCCTTCGCTTGCCCACACTGTGATGCCTACACGCATCAGGACTGGTATTATACCTTTGCGGCTTTATATGACGACCAAAAAACACCATTTATTCCACTCCCCGATTCCGCAGAACAACTTGAAAAAGATGCACAAAACCCCCAGGTAGATAACCGCAGCTTATTAGTTTTTGTTAATCGATATCTATCGCGAGAGGTGTTTTTATTTAGTGAAAGTGAAGGCGGGCAGTCTTCGTCATATCATATGCGTGAGGCGGGTAATCTCTCTTTGAGCAAATGCTTCACGTGCAAAAAAGTATCAGTTTGGATTCATGAGCGCCTTGTATGGCCGCCACATCGGACCGGGCCCGAGCCAAATGGCGATCTGCCGCCACATATCAAGGCTGATTATCAAGAAGCACGTTCGATATTAGAGCTTTCCCCACGGGGTGCAGCGGCCTTGCTTCGATTGTGTGTTGAACAACTTTGTATTCATTTAAAGGCTGAAGGGTCCACGCTCGATAATCGGATTGCCGGTCTCGTGAAGAAAGGCCTTCATCAAATCGTCCAGCAGTCTTTGGACGCGGTTCGTGTGATCGGCAATGAGGCTGTCCATCCCGGCCAGATCGATCTGAAGGATGATCGGGACACCGCCGAGACTCTTTTTCGGCTGGTGAATTTAATCGCAGAGAAGATGATTAGTGAGCCTGCCCACGTGCAAGCGGTGTACAATAGACTTCCAGCCTCAAAGCGGCAGGCGATAGAGGAACGTGATAATAGCACAAGCAAAAAATCGTGATTTCATAATGGGTATTATCGCGCATACCGTGAGTTGCGCTCAGTTCCCTCTGCCGCTTTCTGCACTCTCTTTCCCGAGCTTGAACCGCCAAAGTGTAAAGAACCCCCATCCAATAGTTGCTAGTATACACACCACTATCCAATTTAGGACTTGAGAGACCATACCAGGGAAAAATACAGCGCCAGGCCACCACGGATTTACATCAGGATAATCAAAGGTGAGCCACTGCAAGAAAGCAATGGCCATTATTACGACCCCGATAATCTTTGACAACACACTTAGGGTTGCCTTCATCGCGTTTCGCCTAATGGTTTATTCTCTTTCTTGCTATCGAGGATTAACCGGCTCTGGCTAACGGGTTGTCGGCATGCACCGGGTGCCTTGTTTCCAAGCGGCATGATTTCGTAGTGTGCGCGCTGCGCTGGCGCAGCGTCGTCCAGGCGCGGACACTACCACGGAAGCGTGGAAATCCGCCAGATTCCGGATGCTTTGCAGGATGCGTGCAATCACTCGGTCGGCAATAACGGGGTTGTCGTCTGCGATATGGGCTTTGATGGCATCTAGATCGCTGTCGGCCGTGCTGTGGAATCTAATAATCAAGGCTATGCTTTTGCCACATCTCTTGTTCGGTCAAAACATCGTCCGGGTGCTCATCGGCGTGTTTTAGAGACGCTTCGATCTTTTGTTTTTTCCATGCCAAATATTTCGGGTCCGTGGACTCCGGTTGCGCTGTGGTCAGCTCGTCAACAGTGAACGGCTTTTGATCAATATCGCTCATAATTTCAAATCTCCTTGTTCCAATATAGCACAGAATCCATCTGTGAACATCTTCCAACCATTTGGAGAGACGGAATAGCACGACATCCCTCCGGAGCCGACACTTTCAACAAGATCGCCGCGTTCTGCGCCCCGAGATCAGAAGACGAAGTCACTCGCGGTCAGCGTGTTCATGTCGACATTTTCGAGGATCAGCATAGCGAAGGGCAAAAAGCCGCTCGGGGACAGGTCGATCACGGTGTCCGCGCCGGATTGCACGGTGTTGTCGAGCAAGTGGTCGAGATCGTCATAGCCGTGGACCGCGATCTCGTCGATCGTGCCGCCCACCTGGAAATCGGTGATGCGGTTGACGCCGGTCGCATAGTCCATGACGAAGAGATCATCGCCTTCGCCGCCGGTCAGGACATTCGTGCCGATGCCGCCATGGAGTTCGTCATCGCCGTCGCCGCCATCGAGAAAATCGCCGCCGCCGTGCACGAACGTACTGAGCGCATTGAAGTCATCGGACGCGTCCAGCCGGAAATCACCGTAGAGCACGTCGTCGCCGATACCACCGAACAGCCGATCGTCGCCGAATGAGATGACCCCGGCACCGGCAATGCCATTGGCGGCAATGAGCCGGGAGTCGCCGTAAAGCTCATCCGCGCCGCCGCCGCCCATGACCATGTCATCGCCGAAGGACAGATGGATGCCGGGTTCGGTATTCTCCTCGACCGTGCCGATCCAGGCATCGCCGAAGAGCTCGTCATCGCCGGTACCGCCACGCAGGTTGTCATCGCCGGCGATGATGGCCGTACCCGTACCGCCGGGCTCGAGCACGCTGAGACTGTAGGCGTCGCCGAAGAGCTCGTCGACGCCGCGTCCGCCGTTCAGCGCATCCGCGCCGCCGATGAACAGCGGGTTGTCGCTCGTGCCGCCCTGGCCGTGAAACTCGAACATATCGCCATAAAGAAAGTCCCGGCCCTCACCGCCGTGAAAGACATCGTCGCCGCCTTCGATCCGGACCTCCTCACCGCTGGCGGCGTCGATCTCGTCATTGGTTTCGGCCCGGAAGTCGCCGAAGATGTGGTCATTGCCCCGGCCGCCATAGAGCACATCGTCACCGCCGAAGAACCAACCCTCGCTGAAATCGTGGGCAAATTCGGCATCGCCGAATAGCGTGTCGTCGCCATCCCTTCCCGACAGCGTGTCGTCGCCGCCTTCGACGCCAAGCCCCGCGAAGGCAGCGGCATCGCCGAAGAGAATATCGCCGCCCGTACCGCGTCGGAGCTCGTCCGCCGCGGCGCCTCGACGACCGCCGTCCAGGCCGCCGGCGGCTGGCAGAGCGCCGCGATGGTCGCCCGCTACTCGGGGTACCGACCAGATTCGTGCAGAATTACACGTTAGTCCCCCCGCGGAGGAGATCCACGGATCGTCCGCGTGCCGGTGCTCGACGAACGCGCGTGAAACGGCTCGGCCGGCATTGAGAAGCGCAGGTATGCAGTACGTCGCGGAAGCGTGGACGTGGATCAGGGCAGCGGAGCCAGCGTGGGTGAGCGCAGGAGCCTCGCTGGTCGGCGCAATCTTCGCGAGTGGGTTGGTTGTCCGCTGGTACCTCCTACGGCAAGACCTACGAGGCAGCGGTGCAGCCATCATTGCTTTGCTGGGCGAGTCTGAACATGAGGCGCATGCCGCATTCGAGAGCACCAGCCGGGTCGGTTCGCTCGAACACAGCGACGCGACCGTCTACTTCGAGGTCGGTGAGGACCGCTATCGATTGTGCATGTGTGATCTTGAACGGCTCCACGGGATGGGATACGTCTACCGGAAGGAGCACCAATACCACCTCTCGCGCCTTGGAAGCTTGTTGCTGGAGAGGCATGACAACGCCAGGCTCTTGGCGAAGGGCGTGGCGCGAGCCAAGCGGAGTAGCTATCTTCGATGCAACGGCGGACTCTGGTTGAGATGCCGGTGCGAGAAGTTCTGGGTCGCCGACCACGAAAAAGATCCGCGTGCCCTTCCCCTTGGGGCAGTGGCTGACCACCCGTACCTGGCGCAAGCTGTTCGGCTGAGGTTGCCGGCGGGGGAAGGTCAGTGCCACGCGACCCTCCCAATTGGTCGTCGCACCGGAGCAACGCTGCTCACCCTACGACGCGCGGACGATTCCCGTTCCCCGCAGTCGGTGGAGGCCCGGATCTCGCGCAGAATACTCTCGTGGCTCACATCATCGTGCAGAATGGTCCATTGGTCGCGCCCGGCGAATGGCTGTCCGAGGCTCCACACCTCATCAGAGCCGTGCTCGATCACCGCGTGCGGATCCGGGGAATCCCCCGCCACCAAGGCATCATCGCGGCTGTCCGCGCGATCGACAACGCCCCACTACAGCGGCGCAAGAAGCTCTGGTGGACGATCCGCGGAGGCCTCGGCCTCTACGATCCCGAGACGCTGCGCAACGAAGCGATCAAGGTCGGGCTGCTCACCACGTTCCACGAGCAACCAGCATGTACGCAACCAGAGCTGAAAACGCGAGTCAGCTCACCCTGTTCGCCACAGTCGGCGACGAGCGGACCACGAACAACCCCGCCGTCCGGCTGACCCCGAAAGGCATCGCAATTACGTCACGGAGGCAACACGGGGAACAGCGGGCGTGACGCCAACGAACACAAACGCCGGGAACCACGTCCACCGCCAGACGCAAGCACGTGCTCCCGCCGGTGCCGGTCACGTTTGTTGACCGGGGCCAGTTCAACCAACGTCCTCCCAGAGCCCCTCGCTTATCGCTGCGGCGTTCGCACTAGGCGCGGCCGGGGTTTCGTCGCTGGCGTCGAGCATCAGCAGCAAAGCCTCGTCGAGCTCGCAGCGGTCCGGTCCTCGGTGTCGGCGAGCGCGCGTGGATGCGCTCGGTCTCGTGGCTGCTGAGCCGAATGACTAGGCGCGTGTCGGTGTCCTGTGTCCGGCGTGGGATGACCCGATCACCCATCCTGCGCCGGTAGCGAGCGATGATGGCGACCGAAGCCGACGGCGCGGGTCTCCCGGGAAGAGATGAGGGAGATGATCGAGCGGTCCGAGGCGCAGATGCAGAAGCTGCGCGGAATACTTGGTCGACCACCTCGACGGCCACGCCAACTAGACGGCGACCATGCGCAGCTTCTCCGTTCGCGCCCCGGTGCGTCCTGAATCGCCGGCTGTTGGGTGCTGGTTTACAGAACTGGCCGTTATCGGACCCTGGGCCTTGGTTCACCCCGCGGGATCGGGTCGGTACCCCTGGTGTCGACGGTTCTCCGAGCTAGAACCTCCCCTCGCGCACAGCATGCGCGGCGGGTCCCACCGGACGCACCAACCTGGGCGTCACCGGATCGTTGTCCGGAAGCACCCCATCGCCCTGCTTGATGGTCATGGCCGCTACGCTGTCCAGCTCAGCGAGAGCCGGCGCAGCCGCCAGCGCTTCGACGTCTCCGCCGTAGTACTCGAACCAGGGCAACCCTGCCTCGGTGTAGCTCGCCGCAGTCGGCGGCGGCTCGGGCGGGCGGGCCCCGGTCACCTCGAAGAACTGCTTGGCGTTGAGGATGTGGACGAAGCACCGCGCCAGCGCGTGAGGCTCCCACACGTCGAAGTCGTGGGGATCGGTCGCGAGCTCCTGTTTCATTAGTCCTCCCGGCGCCAGTCCCATCTCTCGACTGCTCTTGTCCGCCGGTGGGGAGTAGCAGACTCCCGGGTTCTCGAACACGGAACTGGAGCGGTACTCCAGATAGGCGTTCCGCTTCATCGGATGCACGCCGACCTGGAGCCCGCCGTGCACGGCCGCGCCCGTGAGCTGCTCCTCGGCCGTGTAGCCGGTTCCCAGCGGCATCGCGACGAACTGACGGATGGACCCCTTGGCGACGCAGAAGCCGTCCAGCCATGGTTGCTCAGGGACGACGACGTAGTTCTGCGGTTCCTCTGTTAGGCCATCCGACCAGGGTTCGCCTGTAACGGCGTCAATCTTCCCGCTCGCGATGCGCAGCGCCATGGGGTACGACCCCGAGAACGACAGCCACATGGCCTCCGATTGCGCGATCGGCAGGAACACTCCGCCGTGCTCGCGCCAGGCTGGCGGTAGCCGGGCAGCGTGGTCGTCGACACGGTACAGCGGGAAGTCGCCGAGGCCCGGCGGAAGCGGGTACGAGCGGTTGTCGTCGGGGATCCGTAGCGTCCGCTGGAAGGAGAGCCTGAAGTGGGCGTCTGCGTGCACGTCGTGGAACGAGAAATGCAGCGTGTCGTGGTGGACTTCAATCATGGTTGACAGTCTAAAGGCTCCCGCGCGGGTGCAGGCAACACGGACCTGATCGACAGGAACTGGGCGGACGTCCTGCGCGTGGCGGCTACCATGGCCGCCGGAACCATCCGGCCCAGCCAGGATGTGATCTCGGTCGGCTTTGACCTTTCCCCTGATGCGCCACCCTGACCGGCCCGACCTGACCCTCGCGGGCTGTCGGTTGGCGCGTGCCGCGCCACCGGCAGGGCTTCCCGTGTTGCGTCCAATCCCCTCTTCCATACATGCCACCGCCAATACCCCGGCGGAACCGGTCGGTGCTCGCGTCGCTCGCTTTCCCGACCGTTGGCAGCCTTCCCCGTTTAACGGCGGGTCGGCTTCCGCATTACTCGACCCCACGGCCTGACGGGCTGGCTTCGAGGGTCCACGTTCGCTTCGTGCAGAAATACACGGTCGCGATCAGGGTACCGACACCAAAGGAACTCGGCCTGAGCCCCCCGTTCTGAGCCATTTCGTCGGCCTCGACCGGCACCAGATCGGACTTCGAGGCCCTGAGCGGTCGTTGTTCCAGGCATCGGCACGCTTGATGCCGGCGCCGCCGCGGCCGAGCACGACGGACTTTCCGGCTGCCTCGTGGGAGCTGCCGCGTGGGAGCTCGCCCGCCTCGAGCTTGCCTGCAGGCGCCCGGAACCGGAGCGTCGCCACGCTACGGCTGGACTTGCCGTAGTAGCCGTGGTCGGCGCGCTCGTCCGGTCGTGGCGGCCGGCGGGCTCATCGTCAACGGCAGGCTCGACACGGCCAACGTGCTACTGTCCCGCAGCGTGAGCACGGAAACCGCCGCGAGACCACGGCCGCTCCGCCTGACACAGGCCCGCATCGGCGACACGCTCCACGCCGGCAACGGCATCAGGGTGGCGATCGTCAACGCCTTCACGACCGTGAATCCCGAGACCGAGGCGACCGTCCGCGCGGTCGACTACCAAGTCGTCGGAGCAGCTCCCGACCAGTTCCGCGTGTATTCGGACGACGAGCGCGACATCGCCCGCTGGCGGCGCGTCGAGACGCCGGAGTCACCGTGACGCCGGATCATCACGGCGTCGCGCTGGCCGCGCGCCGCCGCGGACGAAGGCGTCTCCCGGCCGCGGCCCGCCGCGCCCGAGCCCCTCGCCGCACGCGCCTTTCGCCCACGCTGAGATTCCAAGATGACCCATGAGGCGCTCCCGCTGATCAACGCGGTCGCCACGATTCTCCTGTTCATCGTCACCTGGCGAGCTGCCAATGCGGCCAAGCAGAACGCTGAGACTGCCGCCCGGGAGTTCAGGCTCCTGAGGCGACCCTTGGTGACCGTGACTTGGCGCGACCCTCACGTGGTGGGTGACACGTTGTTCCTCTTTGGCGCCGTCAAAGAGGTGGCCGGCTTCGCCACCACGCTCCACAGCTATGAAGCCAGAGCGACACCTCTCTACGATCCAGACACGCCCCTGGTGTAGAGGGAGGACCGTAGCGCGCTGCTGAGCGGCGACGTAGCCATGCAAGGCGTCGCGTTGGTTTTCCACGTGCCGCAATGGTATCGCGACGGTCAGCCAAAACCGTCGACCGCCGCCAAACGCGCCCCGGCCCACCAAGCCACGGGAAACGAGTCTGTAATCGCAGAACTCGTGATCACGGTAGTGATCTCCGCAGCCGACGAGGAGGCCACTCGGGAAGAATGGCAACTCCGGGGCATGCTCTTCTACGATCGGACGCAACAGTGCTACGTTCTGCCGGAGAAGATGTACAGCGCGCGCCTTGGTGAGCGCGCACCCCGGCGACGCTCGCGCATCGTCGACCCGATGCTCCGAGCGTGGGAACGCTGGTGGGATAGCGTCTGCTAGGCGCACGACCGCGGCTCGCGGCCAGACTGTAGACGACGACCAGCCGTGCGCGCTTCCGCCGAGCTGGCGTCTCAACCACTCGGGCGAGCCCAACTCTTGAACGATCTTCCCCTCCTGGCTCTTCAGGTCGACCTGCTTCCAGCCGTCGTCGCGCAGGCACGACGGCTGGAACAGCCAACCGTAGGTGTCGTTGATGTCGGTCTTGAACCACTGGTCGGAGAAGAGCTTCTTGGCTGCGACGCTGAGCGTGTCGACGTCCAGCTCGTCGAGCAGGCGGCGCGGGAGTACGAGCGCGCCACGGATGATCCGGAGTTTCCCGGTCAGCCCGACGTCGTGCGGCAGCCCGACGTCGAAACCGAGCCAGCCAGCGACTTCGCCGACTGGGGTGCGTGAGTCCGGCAGCCATCGCGCGTCCCTGGCAAGTCCGCCGGCGTCGCCGCGCGCGTCCGGAGCCGGGTGCGGGCCGTACCGCAACTGCACGGCGCTGCGGCGCGATCATCCCAACGGCGTCCCGCGTGGCCATTGCGCGTATCAGCGGCGCATGGACCGCGACAACGACGGCCGGGCCTGCGAACGGTAAGGTAGATTGTCGCCGGCCACTGGAAGAGCGCCCGCGATGAAGGAGAGGCTGAGGTGCTCCGGCCGGTTCGGAGTACGACCGGGACCGGCTGCTGACCCAGGGACACCAGGGGAGAGGGGATACCGGATGGCTGAGGCCCGCAGAATGACCAAGAGCGACCTGTTCACGCATTTCGCCGAGCGCTTCGGCATCAAGCGTGTGGAGGCCGGCGAGTTCTTCGACGAGCTGCAGCAGTTGACCGAGCAGGAGCTGTTGCGGTGCGGCGAGTTCGTGCTCCCGGGGGTCGCGAAGCTGGTGGTGC
>CBDBVB010000012.1:0-69972 GCA_965212545.1 Inquilinaceae bacterium | reverse complement strand
CCACATAGCAGCTGGCGATCGCGGTGGAGCGGGCGATGTTCAGAGGCCCGGCGCAGGGCGGATCGGTGCGGGAGAAATCCAGCACCATGCGGTCGCCATCGATGGTCATGTCGAGCGCGATCTTCAGCGGCCGGTCCTCGATGCCGTCATTGTCGAGGTAGTCGTCGAAGGAATAGGCGCCGTCCGGCAGGTCGGCGATGTTGGAGCGCATCAGCCGCGCCGCCCGGGATTTCAGCTCGTCCAGCGCCTCGCCGATCGTGGCGACGCTGTAGCTCTCCATCAGTTCGTCGAGCCGTCGCATGCCGAGGTCGAGGGCGTTGATCTGGCCGTTGAGGTCGCCGTAATTGCTGTCGGGCACCCGACTGTTGGCGGCCAGGATGTCGACCACATCCTGTCGCAGCCGGCCGGCCTCGAACAGCTTGACCGGCGGCACCCGGAAGCCCTCCTGGAAGGACTCGGTGGCGCGGGCGTTGAAATTGCCGGGCACGTTGCCGCCGACATCCAGCCAGTGTCCGACCGAGGCCAACCAGCAGAACAGCGCGCCATCCCGGAAATACGGCCGCACCAGGCGGAAATCGTTGAGATGGGTGCCGCCGTCGTAGGGGTCGTTGAAGATGTATATGTCGCCATCATTGAGCCCGCCATCGACCGCCACCTTGTCGATCACCGCCTTCACTGCGAAGGCCATGGCGCCGACGAAGATCGGCAGGCCGGATTTGCCCTGGACCAGGGTTTCGCCGGTCTCGGCGTGATAGAGCCCGTGGCAGGCGTCATGGGCTTCGGCGATGATCGGGTTGAAGGCGCTGCGGAACAGCGTCGCATCCATCTCGTCGGCGATCTGCTCCAGCCGGCCCTTGAGCACGGCCAGCGTGACGGGGTCGATCATGATGCCTCCGCCTGACCCTGCGAAGTGGATGGGAATGAGATATCTCCGTGAGCCCCCTCACCCTTCCACGGCTTCGCCGCGGGTCCCTCCCTCTCCCGCGAGGGGAGAGGGGCAAATAGGATCGCTCTTACTACCCCTCTCCCCTCGCGGGAGAGGGAGGGACCCGCGCGCCAGCGTGGGAGGGTGAGGGGGCTCACTTGCAGTTCCATCTCTACTTCAGATCCCGAGATAGGAGCGTTTCAGGTCGGGGTTTTCAAGCAACTCCGCCGACGGGCCGGAGAGCGTGAAGCGGCCGTTCTCCATGATGTAGCCGCGATCGGCCAGGGCCAGCGACTGGACCACGTTCTGCTCGACCAGCAGCACCGCGATACCGTCCTGGTTGATGCGACGGATCAGGGCGAACATCTCCTCCACCAGAAGCGGCGACAGGCCGAGCGACGGCTCGTCCAGGATGAGGATGCGCGGCTCGGCCATCAGCCCTCGACCGATCGCCAGCATCTGCTGCTCGCCGCCGGACAGGGTGCCGGCGCGCTGGCCGTCGCGCTCGGCAAGGCGCGGGAAGACGGCACGGACCCGCTCCAGGTTTCCGGCGCGGTTGGCCCGTCCGCGTCGATAACCGCCCAACTCCAGGTTTTCCCGCACCGTCAGATTGGGGAAGATCCGGCGGCCCTCGGGCACCTGGATCAGGCCAAGCTCGACGATGGTCTTCGGCGCCGCGCCGGCAATGTCCCGGCCGGCGAACCGGACACTGCCCGAGAAGGGCGGATAGATCCCGGACAGGGTGTTGTTGAGGGTCGACTTGCCGACACCGTTGCTGCCCAGAACGGCGACGATTTCGCCCTCGGCCACGGTCATGTCGACCCCGCGCAGCACCTCCACGGCGCCATAGCCGGCATGCAGGCCCCCGACCTCAAGCATGGGCCGTCCCGCCGGCCGCCATGCGCGCTGCCGCCCCCTTGCCGAGATAGGCCTCGACGACCGCCGGATCGGCTGCGATCTCGGCCGGCTCGCCCTGGGCGATCACCCGGCCGTTGTTGAGCACATAGGCATGGTCGCAGAGGTTCATCACCGCCTGCATGACATGCTCGATCAGCAGGATGGTGACGCCGGATTCGCGGATGCCCCGGATCACCGGCAGGATCGCCTCGATCTCCACCGGGTTTAGGCCGGCCAGCACCTCGTCCAGGAGCAGCAGCTTGGGTCTCGTCGCCAATGCCCGGGCCAGTTCCAGGCGCTTGCGTCCGGCCACGGTCAGCGCGGCGGCCGGGCGGTCGAGCAGATCGGCCATGCCGACCTGTCCGGCGACCGCCTCCGCCCGCTCCAGCGCCTCGGCGCGGTCGGCGGTGTGCAGATGTGCGCCGACGGCGATGTTCTCGCGCACCGTCAGGGCGCCGAAAGGTTGGACAACCTGAAAGGTCCGGGTCATGCCGAGCCGGCAGACGCGGTGCGCCGGAAGCCCGGTGATGTCGGCGCCTTCGAACCGGACACTGCCGTCATCGGGGGCCAGGAAACCGGACACGATCGCGAACAATGTGGTCTTTCCGGCGCCGTTTGGGCCGATCAAGGCAACAATCCGGCCGGCAGGAACCGTCAGGCTGGCGTCGTCGACCGCCACCAGGCCACCGAAGCGGCGGCTGATCCTATCGACTTGCAGCATGGACCGGGTTCCGCATGCCCAGGGCCAATCGAGAAGCGAGCCCGGCAAGGCCGTCGGGCAGGAAGCGCACCATGACGACCAGCAGGACGCCATACAGCACCAGATTCAGGCCCGGCGCGTCGCCGGTCGCCATCTTGGCCGCCTCGCCCACCGCGTGCAGGACGAAGGCGCCGAGCAGCGGTCCGAACAAGGTGCCCATGCCGCCGATGATCGGCACCAGCAGCGCCTCGACCGAGACCCAGGGTCCATAGGCGATGCCGGCATCGAGGAACAGGAAGCGCTGGGCATAGAAGACGCCGCCGGAGGCGGTCATGGCGCCGGACAGGGCGATGGCGCCCAGCTTGCAGCGGAAGGTGTCGACGCCGAGCGCCCGGGCGCTGTCCTCGTTCTCGCGGATCGCGGTCAGCCAGGCGCCGAAGCGGCTGTCTTCCAGCATGCGCACGACGACCAGCGACACCGCGACCAGCGCCAGGGCGGCGTAGTAGAAACCCTCCTGGCTGGCGAATTGCAGATTGGCCGGCCGCACATCGAGCGGGATCAGGATGCCGGCCCCGGCTCCGGTGATGGGGGCCGAGTTGGCGAGGATGCGGAAGACCTCGGCGAAGGCCAGGGTGATGAGCGCGAAATAGGAGCCGCGCAGCCCGTAGCGGAAGCTGAGATAGCCGATCGCGGTCCCGACCATCGCTCCGGCGGCGACGGCCAGCGGCAGCGCGATCCACGCATTGATGCCATAGCGCACCTGCAGGATCGCGGTGGCATAGGCGCCCGTGCCGAAGAACACCGCATGGCCGAACGAGAATTGGCCGGCATAGCCGCCCAGCACATTCCAGGCCTGACCCAGCAGGGCGAACAACAGCGCCATGGTCAGCGCGTTCATCAGGAAATTGGAGGTCACGGCCAACGGCAGCAGGGCCAGTAGCGCCATGACCGCGGCGATCGAGCGGTAGCGCCGGATCATGTCGGCCGCTCGCCGAACAGGCCGGTCGGCCGGAACAGCAGGACCGCGATGAAAATCAGGAATATGCCGATCTGCCCGAGGCTCTCGCCGAGGAATAGACCGCCCAGGGACTCGACCACGCCGATGATCAGACCGCCGACCAGGGCTCCCACGAAGCTGCCCATGCCGCCCAGCACGACGACGGTGAAGGCGATCAGCACGAAGGCGTTGCCGACTTGCGGCGTCACATAGAAGCTGGGCAACAGCAGGCAGGCCGCGGCCGCGAGGCAGGCGGTGCCGATGCCGAAGCTGACGGCGAAGACATGCTCGACGTCGATCCCGACCAGTTTGGCGCCCTGCCGCTCCTTGGCGACGGCTCGGATGGCGCGTCCGAGATCGGTACGGGACATGACCGCCCACAAGGCCGCGGCCACCGCCAGCGCCGCCAGGAACGCCACCAGCCGAGGCAGCGAGACCAGCGCGACGCCCAGATCGACCACATCGAAGGCGTATGGCACATCGATGGTTCGCGTGTCCGAGCGCCACAGGAACAGCGCCATGTTCTCGATCACCAGGGCGATTCCCAGCGTGACCAGCAGGACATTGTGGTCCTTGCCGTGGCTCGCCTTGAAGATCACGAAGCGCTGCAGGCCGTATCCGAGCGCGAACATCGCCGGCACCAGCACGATCATCGCCACATAGGGGTCCAGCCCGGCCAGACGGACAAGGAAATAGACCCCGAACAGGGCCAGCATCAGCAGCGCCCCATGGGCGAAATTGATGATGTGCAGCACGCCGTATATCAGCGTCAGCCCGAGCGCGATCAGAGCATAGATCCCGCCGGTCAGAAGACCGTTGATCACCGCCGGGACCAGGATCGAGATTTCGAGCATGGACCCGGGCCGTTCAGCGCTTCTGGACCGAAATGCCGGCGCTGCCCTCGCCCGGCCTGCCTAAGGCAGGCCACCCACTCCCAGAGGGAGAGGGTCGTTCGAGCTCGCGGGTTGTTTCCCTCTCCCGCTGGGAGAGGGTGGACCGGCGTCGCGAAAGCGACGCCGGGTCGGGTGAGGGCTCACACAAAGCCGATTTGGACACTCCGTCAGCCCCGCGCGGGCATCGGGAAGACCGGTTCGGCCGAGGCGAAGTCTTCGGGGAAGATCACCTCGATGTTGTCGCCCAGGATCTGGGTGTTGACCGGCCGGGCGCCCTGGTTCTGGCCGTCAACCATCCGGGTCGGACCGTAGGGCATGATGCTGCCGTCCCAGGTGCTGGTCGCCAGCGCCTCGGTGATCGCCTCGCGATCCGCGCTGCCGGCACGCTCCATGGCGTCTGCCAGGAACTTGACCGCCGTGTACGCCAGGAAGACCTCATATGTGTAGTACAGCCCGTCGGCCTCGGTCTTGGACCTGAGCGCCAGCGCCGCCGGGTTGGTCGGATCGTACCAGTGGTTGCAGTCCATAATGTGCTGGGCTGCCTCGGGGAACTCCTCGAGGAACCGGAAGCTGGAGGCGCCGCCGCCAAGCACGGAATAGATCGCCTTGGGCTGGATGCGCTGTTGCAGCATGGTCCGGGCCAGCAGCACATACTCGTTGTAATAGTTGGCCGGGATGATGAGGTCCGGCTGCCGCGCCTTGAGCTTCAGCGCCACATTGTTGAAGTCGCGGGTCGGCGTCGGGTGGCTGATGGTCTCAAGCACCTCGAAGCCGACCTCCGGCAGCTTGCTGTTCAGGAGGCCCGCAAGGCCGCTGCCGAACAGGCTGTCCTCGTGGACGATCATCACGGTCTTCGCGGGGCTGCCGGCCGCCTCGTTGATCCTGACCAGATTTTCCAGGGCGGTCTGGGAGATGACGCCGAAGCCGGGCCCGAACCGGAAAACGTTGCTGAGGCCGCGGGACACGATCTGGTCGGACACGCCGACATCGACGATCTGCGGCAGGCCATAACGGGCGGCAGCCTGGCTGGTGGCCAGGGAGATGCTGGAGGCATAGGCGCCGATGATCGCGGCGACACCCTCTTCGTTCAGCTTCTCGACCTCGGCCGCGCCGACATCCGGCTTCGACTGGGCATCGGCCAACACCGGCTCCAGCCTGGCGCCTCCGAGCGATTGTATACCTCCCGCCGTATTGATCTCGTCGATCGCCATCAATGCGCCGGCCCGGCATTGCTGGCCGGAATAAGCGATCGCTCCGGTGACCGGATGCAGCACGCCGATCTTGACCGCCGCCGGCTGCGCCTTCAGCACGGTCGGAAAGCCCGAGATCCCGGCCGCCAGCGTCGCCGTCCCTACCGCCGCGCCCACCATTGCGCTGCGCCGGGTCATCGGCCCGTTGGCCAGGCTTGTTTTCTTGGTCATTGTTGATTCTCCCTGTTTTGAGTGGTCTTGGCATGTTCGCCGGCGGGACGCCAGGCGTCGGCGCCATTGTCCCGGACACGGGCCAGATCCATTCGGAACTGGTAGCGATCCGGCCGGTAATGGGCGGTGATGTGCTCGATCCCGGCGCCACCGCGGTCGCGCACAACCCGGGTGATGGTCAGCAGCGCCGCACCGACATCGACCTCGAGTGCCCGGGCCACCGAGGGGTCGGCCAGTGTGGCAGTCATGGTCTGTTCGGCGGCGCCGATGGTGACGCCCTGCCGTTCCAGCAACGACAGCAGCGGCATGGACGCCAGATCGCCGGCATCGAAGCCGCGGCCGATGGCCTCCGGTACGAAGGTGGTGAGGTGTGAGAACGGCCGGCCTTCCGCCGACCGCACCCGGACCGAGCGTTGCGCCAGGCCGCCGGTCACGCAGGCCAGGGCGGTCCCCACATCAGCTGGCGGCAGGACATAGTCGAATTCCAGCAGGCGCACATCGGTGCGACGGCCCATCTGATGCAGATGCTCCAGCAGGTTGGTGACATCGGCCAAGACCGGGCGGCTCGGCATGGCAAAGCGGACGGTGGTACCGCTGCCGCGGCGGCGCACGATAACGCCGTCGCCGACCAGTTCGTCCAGGGCCCGGCGTATGGTGATCCGCGAGACGCCGAACTGCTCGGCCAGTTCGGGTTCGCTGGGAACCCGGGCGCCATCGGCCCAGGCACCGCTCCGGATCTTGTCGCGCAGCACGAGATAGACCTGGTGGTAGAGCGGCGTGCGCAGGCGCTCATCGACAAGGCCCCGTCGGCCCTCGCCATTCGCCGGCCGCACCGTGCCGCCTTCATCCATGCACCCTGCCCCCGCATGACGCCGGGTGCCTCTATGGACCGTTCCGACGCGAATTCATCATAACATTATGACAATATCGCAAAGGGGCGAGTCAATGCGCTCTAGTGTCCAATGACCGGCCCTGCGTATGTGCGCCGGCGCGCCGACTAGGACTGCGCGAACATGGCGCAGTCGGCGGGATGATCGATCAGCGCGGCCAGTTCGTCGTCGAGGTCGAGCAGGGTCAGCGACAGCCCGCCCATTTCCAGCGACGTGACGTAACTGCCGACCATCGAGCGGTGGATTTTAGTGCCCAACTCATCCAGCCGCTGCCGGACCCGGCGGAAGGCGATGTACTGCTCCATCAATGTGGTCGAGCCGAGGCCGTTGACCAGCACCGCGACGCGATGGCTGGCTCCGAGCGGCATCTCGGCCAGGATCATGTCGAGCATGTCGTCGATGACGGCGTCGGCCGGTTGCAGCGGACCGCGCCGCACCCCGGGCTCGCCATGGATGCCGAGGCCGATCTCCATCTCGCCCGGCCCGAGTTCGAAACTCGGCTGGCCGGTCTGCGGCAGTGAACAGGGCGCCAGCGCGACGCCCATGGTCAGGCAGGCATCATTGGCCTTGTTGGCGACCGCGACCACGGCATCGAGATCGCGGCCCTGATCGGCCGCTGCGCCCGCCACCTTGAAGACGAACACGTCACCGGCCACGCCGCGCCGGTCGGCGCGCTGGTCGGGCGGCGCGGAGGCGACATCGTCGGTGACCAGTATCGTCTCGACCCGGATGTCGTCCATCAGGCACATCTCGGCCGCCATGTCGAAATTCATCACGTCACCGGCATAGTTGCCGTACATGTAGACCACGCCCGCGCCGGCATCGATCGCCTTGGACGCCTCGTAGATCGGGTCCGGCGGCGGCGAGGCGAAGATGTTTCCGATTGCCACCGCGTCGGCCAGCCCCTTGCCGACATAGCCGATGAAGGTCGGCTCGTGCCCGGAGCCGCCGCCGATCAGGATACCAACCTTGTCGGCGACCGGCGCGTCGGCGCGCACCACCGCCCGCTTATGGCTGTCCAATCGCCGCAGATGGCCCGAGTGGGCAGCGATGATTCCATCCACCATTTCGTCGACCGCCGCGTCGGGGTCATTGATCAGCTTCTTCATCGCGGGCGTGTCTCCTCCGATTGACCCTGCCGTCCGGTTCGAGGCCAGCGTAGAGCAATATCGGTCGCCGGGAAATCGGCACCCGGCCACTTCGCCGCGCGACACAATGCGCCTACACTTCAGGGCCGAACCACCCGCGGGGGAGAGGACGTCATGGCCATCACGCCACCGCAGTTCATCGACGTGCTGAGGCATGTCGGCCAGACCATCGAATCCGAGAAGGACAGGTTTTCCGAACTCGACCGGGCGATCGGCGACGGCGACCACGGCGTCAGCCTGTCGCTCGGCTGGGGCGCGGTGCTGGTCGCGCTGGACGAGTTGCCGGCGGAGACAGGGTTCGCCGAAATCTGCATGGCCTCGGCTCGGTCGTTCCTGAACGCGGTCGGCGCGTCGTGCGGGCCGCTCTACGGTACCGCATTCATGCGCGGCGGCATGGCGTTGAAGGACAAGGACGAGGCTGATCGCGACGCGCTGGTCGCCTTCCTGGAAGCGGCCGGCGGCGGCATCCGCGACCGCGGCAAGGCGGTGGCCGGCGACAAGACCATGCTGGACGCCTGGCTGCCCGGCATCGCCGCCCTGACCGAGGCGCGCGACGCCGACCGCGATCTCGCCGGTTGCCTTGCCGCCTGTGCAGAGGCCGCCGAGCAGGGCATGAAGGCGACCGAGGCGATGCAGGCAAAGAAGGGCCGCGCCGCCCGGCTGGGCGAACGCTCGGTCGGCCATATCGATCCGGGCGCCGCCTCCAGCGCGGTGTTTCTCAGGGCATTTGCCGACGGGGTGAACAAGCAGGTCGGCTGACACCCGAACGCCGGCGGCCCGCCGGGTCCGTTGATCCACGTCATAGCCGGATCGGTGCACGGACGGGCAGGCTGGCCCGACGATTTTCACTGCCGATAGGTGCCGTGGCCGTGGTCGAACCGCTGACTCCAGAAGACCTCCGTCGGACCTGCGATCCCGACCGGCTCGGTTTCGCGACCACCGACGATCTGGCCGATCTGGACGCCATCATCGGCCAGGATCGCGCCCTGTCCGCGCTGAGTTTCGGCATCGGCATCGAGCGGGATACCTACAACGTCTATGCGCTGGGATCGGCCGGGCTGGGCAAGCATACCGTCGTGCGCGCCCTGCTCGACCAGCATGCGGCCAGCCGGCCGGTGCCACCGGATGCCTGTTACCTGTACAACTTCGACGAGCCACACAGACCGCGCGCGCTGCTCCTGCCGGCCGGCCGGGGCGCTGAACTGCGTCGGGCGATGGACCAGCTGGTCGAGGATCTGGGCGCCGCCATACCCGCCGCCTTCGAGAGTGAGGATTTCCGCACCCGCAAGGAGGCGCTGGAGGACCAAGCCAAGCAGCGCCAGGACGACGCATTCACCCATCTGGCCGAGGAGGCGGAATCGCAGGGCGTGGTACTGGTTCGCACCCCGGTCGGCGTCGCCCTGGCCCCGGCGCGCGGCGGCCACGCCATGGCACCCGAGGACTTCGAAAAACTGGGGCCGGCGGAGCAGAAGAGCTATCAGGACGCCATCGAAAACCTGCAGGTCAAGCTTCAGGACATCATCAAACAGCTCCCGAAATGGGAACAGGAGACCCGGATCAAAGTGCGGGACCTGATCCGCGAAGCGACAACCCATGCCGCCCAGCACCTGATATCGGCATTGAGAACGGACTTCGACGACCTTCCCGAGATCATCGCCTATCTGGATCGGGTGGAACGCGACGTCATTGCGGGCGCGGCCGAGTTCATCCGGCCCCATGGCCAGGAGAGCCAGCCGCAGGGGGCGCCAACGGACGAGGCCGGCCCGCCGACTCCGTTCCAGAGGTACAAAGTGAACCTGCTGGTCGACAATAGCGGCCTGCCGGGCGCGCCGGTCGTCTACGAGGACCACCCAACACTCGACAACCTGCTCGGCCGGGTCGAGCACATCTCGCGATTCGGTGCACTGATCACCGATTTCACTTTGATCAAGGCAGGTGCGCTGCACCGGGCCAATGGCGGTTACCTGATTCTCGACGCCCGCAGGCTGTTGATGCAGCCCTATGCCTGGGACGGGTTGAAGCGGATCCTGCGGTCCGGCGAAATCCGCATCGAGTCGATCGGCCAGATGCTGAGCCTTGTCAGCACGGTGTCGCTGGAGCCCGAGCCGATCAAGCTGGAGGTCAAGGTCGTTCTGATTGGCGATCGCCAACTCTACTACTTGCTGAGCGCCCTCGATCCCGATTTCGGCGACCTCTTCAAGGTGCCGGCGGATTTCGGCGAGGACATCGACCGCACCGACACCAATGTGCAGAGCTACGCCCGGCTGATCGCCACGATGGCACGGCGCGACGACCTTCGGCCGCTCGACGCAGTCGCGGTCGCCCGGGTGATCGAGCATGCCGCCCGGCTGGCCGAAGACTGCGAGAAACTGTCGATCCACCGCCGTGTCCTGACGGATCTGCTGCGCGAGGCGGACTACTGGGCGGGCCAGGGGCATGCCAAGGCGATCGGCGTCGAGCACGTGCAGCAGGCTCTCGATGCACGGATCTATCGCGCCGACTGGGTCCGCGAGCGGGCCTATGAGCAGATTCGCCACGGCACCATCCTGATGGATGTCGCCGGCGAGCGGGTCGGCCAGGTGAACGGACTTGCGGTCTCGCAGCTAGGCGGATTCAGCTTCGCGCGGCCCAGCCGGATCACGGCGCGGACACGGCTTGGCCGCGGCCGGGTCGTGGATATCGAACGCGAGGTCGAGTTGGGCGGTCCGCTGCATTCGAAGGGCATGCTGATCCTGCAGGGATTCCTGGCCGCCCGCTATGCGCCGGACTCTCCATTGTCGCTGGCGGCAAGCCTGGTATTCGAGCAGTCCTATGGCGGCATCGACGGCGACAGCGCCTCATCCGCGGAGCTGTATGCCTTGCTGTCCTCACTGGCGGAAATCCCGATTCGCCAATCGCTGGCGGTCACGGGTTCGGTCAATCAGCTGGGCCAGGTCCAGGCGATCGGCGGCGTCAACGAGAAGATCGAGGGGTATTTCGACGTCTGCCGTCAGATCGGGCTGACCGGCGACCAGGGCGTGCTGATTCCGGAGTCCAACGTTCGTCACCTGATGCTGCGCCAGGAGGTCGTCGATGCCGTCGCAGACGGTCGCTTCCAGGTCTACCCGATCGCTTCGATCGATCAGGGCATCGAGGTCCTGACCGGCCACCCGGCCGGCGACCGCGACGCCGACGGCCAATTCGCCGACGGAACCATCAACCGGCTGGTCGAGGACCGGCTGACCGGGTTCGCCCGGGCAGCCAAGTCCTTTGCCGCCCAAGGCCGGGACGAGACGTCGTGACCGACACGACCGCGCATCCCGGCATCCGGCGGGTGCTTGCGGCCTACGACGCCGTCACCTCGGACGAGGCATCGCTGACGGATTTGGCTGAGATGGTGGCGCGGCTCCAGGCCGAATTGGAGTTGCTGTTCGTCGAGGATATCGATCTGGTGAGGGTCGCCGGCCTGCCACTCGCCCGTCAGATCAATATCCGCACCGGCGCCGCCGGCCCGTTGGCACCCGGCGAACTCGAGGCCGACATGCGCGCCACCGGCGCGCGCCTCATGCGGCGGCTTGCCGACGCCGCCGATCGACGGCATATCCGCTGGTCGTTCCGGACCGTTCGCGGAGAGGCGGCGAACGAAGTCCTGCTCGCATCCGAGGCCGCCGATCTTCTGGTGCTGCGGCATCGAAGAAGTTGGCCTCGCCAGCGATCGGCCGACGCCGATCCGGCTGCAGTCGCCCGGCTGGCTCGGCCATCGGTCCTGCTGCTGGAACATGGCGCGGAAGCGCCGCGTTCGCCGGCGCTTGTGTTCCGTCCCGGTGAGCAGGGCCGGCGGGCGCTCGCATTTGCCGTCCGGCTAGCCGTGGCCGGGCATGACGTCCTGGAAATCCTGGTGCCCGACCCCGAACTGCTGGATGCCGCGACGCAAGCGGCGGAGAGCGTCAGCGGATCCGGCAGGCCCGCGGCGCGGATCCGCTACCGGATCACACGGCTGGCCAAGACGGATGTCCTGTCCGATGCGGCGGCACGGGCACGCAAGCGCCTGTTGGTGATCGGCGCCGACGACCCGGTGCTCAAGAGCCCCGGCGCCCTGGAACGCCTGATCGGTTCCGCTGGCCCCGTGCTGTTGGTGCGCTAGCGAGCCGCTGCGGTCATCTGTGGCGTCACCCGGCGGTCGCTTCCTTCTCCAGCGCCAGGATGTCGCGGCGCAGGCCCTCGAAGCGCTTCTCGACCGTGCGCCCGAACAGCGGGTCCTCGGGATTGCTCATGCGCATGGCGATGTCGGCCCAATCCTGACTGGTCAGGGAACGCTCCGCGGCGGGCAGGAAGACCTCCTCCTCACCGGCCATATGGCGGCGCTGCGAAAGCAGGAATTCTGCCGCTACCTGGCTCACCCGGTCGCGCGGCAACTCTTCCTCGTTCAGCACTTCGCGGATGACGTCGAGGAAGTGATCGGTCAGCGCCGCCAGGGCCTCGTGGTGCTTCTCGAGTTCGCCAACGGCGTCCGCCGCCGCCGGATCGCGCAGGCGCAGCTTGTCGAGGACGAGGTCCTCCTTGGGGTGGTGCCACCGATCGGACCACTCCTTCAGATATTCCACGACGCCGAAGATGATCTCGTAGTCCGGCGAGCCGCCGGATTCGAAAATCCCGATCTGCCGGTCGAGAACATTGAGGAGCTTCGCCATGTTCACATGCTCCTGCCGCAGAGAGTCGATGACGGCTGGCATGGTCTGTTCCTCCCAGTGTCCAATCATAGCCTAGCGGTGAAACAGCGATACTGGATTGACTTGGCTCAAGCCGGGCGGACTTCGCGCGCCCGGGCCGTCAGGGATCCGCCAACGGCCTTCCGTCGATGGCCGCTCCGCGATCATGGGTCACAAATCACTCAATAACCCTTTGAAAATCCTTTAGAAAATTAACAGTTTCCACGATGCGGAATTGCATTCAAGTAATTTGGACGATTGCCATTTCGCCCTGCTAGGATGCGGCTGGTGACTGGATTCGGGAAAAAGTTCGGTCTGTCTTTCCGCAAGGGTCGGCGAAGTCGACGAGATCCCGTCCGGCAAATATGGGGGAATACGTTGAGACGGCGCGCTTTTACGCCCTGTAACCTGGCCGGGTTTGCGGCGCGTCGTTGATCGCGCATATAGTGCGAATGACGTCTACGAGTTCCAAGTGGCGCCGAGGGTTCGACCGCCATCCCGGTCGAAATGTGGATGCCCGATCGATCGATCAGGGGATGGACCAACAAACATCTGGGAGGCTCCAATGCCAAAAACAAAATCGCCGAAATACGAAGAGAAGAAGTCGGCCGCATCGCGCCGCAGCTTCCTGACCGGGGCTGCCGCCGCAGGTGTCGGCGGCGCATCGATGCTCGCCGCGCCGAATATCGCGCGGGCGCAGACCCGCGTCCTGAAGATGCAGGGCTCCTGGGGCGCCACCTCAATCTTCTCCGACATGGCCAAGCAGTATGCCGACCGTGTCGGTGCGATGTCCGGCGGTAGCCTGACGATCGAATACCTTCCGGCCGGGGCGGTGGTGAAGGCGTTCCAGGTCCAGGACGCCTGCGCCGACGGCATCCTCGACGCGGCGCACACCGTGACGGCCTACTGGTACGGCAAGAACAAGGCCGCGTCGCTGTTCGGCACCGGTCCGGTGTTCGGCGCCAATGCCTCGCAGATCCTGGCCTGGATCCATTTTGGTGGCGGCAAGGAGCTGTATCAGGAGCTGATTCAGGACATCCTCGGGCTCGATCTGGTGGGCTACTTCGCCATGCCGATGCCGACCCAGCCGCTCGGCTGGTTCAAGGAGCACGTCCAGTCGGCCGCCGATATGCAGGGCCTGAAATACCGCACCGTCGGCCTTGCAACCGACATCATGCAGGGCATGGGCCTGCGTGTGACCCAGCTTCCCGGCGGCGAGATCGTCCCGGCGCTGGAGCGCGGCGTCATCGAGGCGTTCGAGTTCAACAACCCGACCGCCGACCGCCAGTTCGGCGCGCAGGATGTCTCCAAGCACTACCATATGGGCTCCTACCACCAGGCGGCCGAGTTCTTCGAGATCATCCTCAACAAGGGCGTCCACGACTCCCTGCCGGCCGAGCATCAAGCGATCCTGGAACATGCGGCCGAGGCGGCCAATACCGCCAATTACGGTCTCGCCATGGACAAGTATTCGGCCGACCTGCAAACGCTGATCAACGATGACGGGGTCAATGTCTATCGCACCGACAGATCGATCATGGAGGCGCAGCTCGAATCCTGGGACACCGTCATGCAGGACCTGGTGCAGGACGAGTTCTTCGCCAAGGTGGTCGCCAGCCAGAAGGCCTGGACCGAGCGGGTTGCGTTCTACGACCTGTTGAACTCGGCGGACTACAAGCTCGCCTACGACCACTACTTCCCGGGCAAACTGCCCTACTAGGCAGGTCCCAACGTTCGCGATCGGCTCGCGACCCTGGATGCAGTCGACGGAGGGGGATAATCTCCTCCTCCGTTCGTCTGTTCAATCTGACCGGCCGGGAAGACGATGCAGTCCTTTGTCACCTTTATCGACCGGCTGACCGCATGGTTCGGCAAGGCGTTCGCCTGGTGTATCGTCATTATGACTTTCGGCGTCGGGTACGAGGTGTTCGTACGTTACGTGTTGCGGGACCCGACCGCCTGGGCCTTCGATCTCAGCTACATGATGTACGGCTCGCTGTTCATGATGGCCGGCGCCTACACCCTGTCCCGCGACGGCCATGTCCGCGGCGATTTCATCTACCGGCTGTGGAAACCAAGCACCCAGGCGAAGGTCGAACTGGTGCTCTATTTCCTGTTTTTCTTTCCCGGCATCCTGGCCCTGATCCTGGCCGGCTGGAAATATGCCGCGCGCTCGTTCCGCTATACCGAAGTCAGCGTGATGAGCCCGGCGAACGTGCCGATCTTCCAGTTCAAGGCGATCATCGTGGCGGCCGGCATCCTGCTGCTGCTGCAGGGGATGGCCCAAGTGTGCCGCTGCATTCTCTGTATCCGCTCCGGCCAATGGCCGAAGCATGAGGAAGACGTCGAGGAGTTGGAAGACATCCTGCTCAAGCAAGCGGCCGAGAAAGGCCCGGGTGTCATCGGCACCGCCATGGACGAGCGCAAAGACACATGACCGACCCGCAAGTCGCGATCATGATGCTGGGGATCTTCATCCTCACCATCTTCCTCGGATTCCCGGTCTGCTTCACGCTGATGGCGATGGGCGTGGCGTTCGGCTACTACGCCTATTACGACGCCGAGCGCATGCAGACGATCTTCGACAACCGGATCTTCGACCTGTTCGTCAATCAGACCTACTCGGTCATGGCCAACGACGTGCTGACGGCGATCCCGCTGTTCCTGTTCATGGGCTACATCGTCGAACGGGCCAACATCGTAAACCGGCTGTTCGACACGCTGTACGTCACGGCCCGGAATCTGCCCGGCGCCATGGCGGTTGCGGCGCTGGCCACCTGCGCCCTGTTCGCGACCGCGACCGGCATCATCGGCGCGGTGGTGACGCTGATGGGACTGCTGGCCCTGCCGGCCATGATGCGCGCCAAGTACAACACCTCCTTTGCGTCCGGCGTGATCTGCGCCGGCGGTTGCCTCGGCATCCTGATCCCGCCTTCGATCATGCTGATCGTCTACGCGGCGACATCCAACGTGTCGATCGTGCGGCTGTATGCCGGTGCGATCTTCCCGGGTTTCCTGCTGGCCGGGCTCTACATCCTCTATGTGGTCGGCCGGGCATGGCTCAATCCGAGCCTGGCGCCAAAGCCGCCGGAGGATGAATTCGAGCGCCTGCCGCTGGGGCGGGTGCTCTTCATGCTGGTGACATCCTTCTTTCCGTTGGCCTTCCTGATCCTGTCGGTGCTGGGCGCGATCCTGCTGGGTCTGGCGACGCCGTCGGAAGCGGCGGCGGTGGGCGCGATCGGCGGGCTGGTTCTCGCCATCGCCTATCGGATCGCGGCGATCCGCAATGGCCGGGTCACGCCGGAATGGATGCGCGACGGCGCCCCCGTGGTCAATCCATGGATCTACGCCCTCGGCGTCGGCGGGATCGCGACGACCGGGCTGTTCCTCATCTACTTCACGCTTCGGATCCTCGCAAGCAAGCTCTTCGGTGCGCCGGCGGCCGAGGCGATGTTGCCGGTCGGACCTGGCATTTCCATAGCACTGGCCGTCGGCATCGGCCTGCTGGTTCACTACTTCGGCGACCGGATCGAGGTGCTGCGCTGGATCCAGCCGAGATCGCAGGCCATGATCCCAGTGTTCGAGTATGCCGGGCGCGGTGCTCTCATGGGCCTTCTGGGCGCCGTGATCCTGTCGGTGATCATCCTGATCGACCGGCAGACCGTGTTCCGGTACCAGGAATACAACCCGTGGGCCTACGACGCCGGCCTGCTGCTTGGCTTGATCGGCTGGACCGGCTGGAAGGTGATCGAGAAGCAGGGCCTGCGGGAATCCGTCTATCTGACCGTGCGCACATCGGCGATGGTCTGCTGGATGTTCGTCGGCTCCTGGGTGTTTTCTTCGGTGTTCTCCTATATGGGTGGCGAGAGCCTGATCCACGAATTCGTCGTCGGGCTGAACATGTCACCGATCATGTTCCTGATCATGGCGCAGTTCATCATCTTCCTGCTGGGCTGGCCGCTGGAATGGTCGGAGATCATCATCATCTTCGTGCCGATCTTCCTGCCGCTGCTGCCGATATTCGGCATCGATCCGCTTTTCTTCGGCATCCTTATCGCGCTCAACCTGCAGACTTCGTTCCTGACCCCGCCGATGGCGATGGCAGCCTACTACCTGAAGGGGGTGGCCCCACCACAGGTGGCCCTGACCGATATTTTCCGTGGCGTGATGCCGTTCCTGGCGCTGATCGTGTTCAGCATGGTGCTGCTTTATGTCTTCCCGCAGATCGCGTTCTTCCTGCCGGACTACTTCTATGGCGCCCGCTAACAGAGCATGGGGACGAATAGGATGATCTCGACCTCAGGCCTTGGCGCATTGGACGCAGCGGCCACGATCGCAGACGGTGCGATCACCGCCGAGCAGATGGCGGAGGGCTGTCTGAACCGCGCCGAGGAGGTCGAGCCGGACATACAGGCCTGGGCCTATCAGGACCGGGATCACGCGCTGAACGCGGCCAAGACTCTGGATGCGCATAAGCAGCGGGGCCTTACGCTCGGCCCCCTTCACGGCGTTCCGGTAGGCATCAAGGACATTGTGGACATGGTCGGCATGCCGACCGAGAACGGCACGCCGATCGATGCCGGCCGCCGGCCGCGCGAGGACGCAGCCGTGGTGCGCCGGTTGAAGCGAGCGGGGGCCGTCATCCTCGGCAAGACCGTGACCACGGAACTGGCCTATTTCCATCCCGGCAAGACCCGCAACCCGCATAATCCGGAGCATACGCCAGGCGGATCGTCCAGCGGCTCCGCCGCCGCCGTGGCGGCGGGCGTGGTGCCGCTGGCGATCGGCTCACAGACCAACGGCTCGATGATCCGGCCGGCCTCGTTCTGCGGTGTGGTCGGGTTCAAGCCCAGCTTCGGGGCCATTCCGCGCACCGGCGTGATGGAGGCGGCGTCCAGCCTGGACACGATCGGGATCTTCGCGCGGTCCGTCACAGATGCGGCGCTGGCGGCGGAAGCGGTGATCGGCGCCGATGGCGTTGACGCGGGTGCGATCGACCGGCCGGCCGGCGGACTGCTGGCCACCGCCAGCGCCGAGCCGCCGGTGCGCCCGGCCATCGGCTTCGTCAGGACGCCGGCCTGGGACAGGGCGGAGCCGGCGACCCGGGCCGCCTTCGAGGAGCTGTGCACGGCGATCGGCGATGTCGACGAGGTGCCGCTGCCGGACCCGTTCGACGGCATCTTTGACTGGCACAAGGCGATCATGGCGGCCGAGATGGCTGCGAGCCTCGGCGGCTATGTCGACAAATCGCCGGAGTTGGTGAGCGAGGAGTTCAAGTCCCTGGTGGCCGACGGGCGGGCGGTTTCCGCCACGGACTACCTTGCGGCCCGCAAATGGCAGCGGGTCCTGGGCAGCGGACTTGACGCGATCTTCGAGCGCTACGACGCCATCCTGACGCCGGCGGCCCCCGGCGAGGCGCCAAAGGGGCTGAAGGCGACGGGCGATCCATGTTTCTGCACCCTGTGGACGTTCTGTGGCACGCCGGCGATTGCGCTGCCGCTGATGACCGGCGAGGCCGGACTCCCCATCGGTGCCCAGCTTGTCGGCCCAAAGGGCGATGATGCCCGACTGTTGCGGACCGCGAACTGGCTGGTGCGGCATCTGGCGACGGCGGTCGAAGGAGGCCAGTCATGAACACCCAGACCGATAGGATCGTCGCGATTGCCGCGCTGATCGGCTTTGTCGTCTTTGTCGGCGTTCTGGTGTGGTTCGTCCGGGAGGTCGACCTGATTCTCGTCGTCATCATCGGGGTCACGCTGGCCGGCTATGATTTCTTCAAGACGCTGATCCGATCCGACCGAGCCGAAGATTGACCGCCAATCCGCCGGCACCAGAAGCGCCGGAGGCCAGACAGGACAGCAAGCCATGCCCGACAAACCCGTCGTATTGGTAACCCGCCGCCTGACCGACGCGGTCCATGCCCGCCTGGAACGCGATTATGAGGCGGTGCTGAACCCGGATGACCGGGTCTTCACCAGGGACGAGCTGGTCGAGCGCTGCCAAGCGGCGGACGCCGTACTGCCCTGCCATTCCGAGATCTTCTCCGCCGAGGTGATCGCCGAACTGCCGGAGCGCCTGCGCGTCATCGCCAACCATTCGGTCGGCGTCGACCATGTCGACCTGGCGGCGGCGAAGGCGAAAGGCCTGATCGTCACGAATACGCCCGACGTGCTGTCCGACGCCACTGCCGAGATTGCCATCTTGTGCATGCTGGGCGCCGCCCGCCGGGGCAGCGAGGGCGACCGCATGGTGCGCGAGGGCCGTTGGGATTTCTGGAGCCCGGCCTTCATGGTCGGCACCCAGGTGAGCAGCAAGCGCTTCGGGGTGATCGGCATGGGCCGGGTCGGCCAGGTGACGGCGATGCGCGCCCGCGGCTTTGGCATGAAGGTCCACTACCACAACCGCCGCCGCCTGCCGCCGGAGCTGGAACAGGGCGCTGCTTTCCACGAAAGCGTGGACGACCTCCTGCCCCATTGCGACGTGCTGTCGCTGCACTGCCCGGCGACGCCGGAGACCACCGGTCTGATCGACGATCGCACCCTGGCGCTGCTGCCGGACAGGGCGGTGCTGGTGAACACGGCGCGCGGCGCCCTGGTCGACGAGTCGGCCATGATCCGGGCGCTGAAGTCCGGCAAGCTGTTCGCCGCCGGCCTCGACGTCTTCGTCACCGAACCGGGGGGCAACCCCGCCCTCTCCGCGCTCGAGAACGTATTCCTGCTCCCGCATATCGGCTCGGCCACGAAGGAGACCCGCGACGCCATGGGCTTCCGCGCCCTGGACAATATCGACGCCGTCTTCGCCGGCCGCGAACCGGGCGACCGGGTGGCTTAGGTCCGGTCATACATCCGTTCTTGATTCCCGCGCAGGCGGGAAATGACAATGATGCCGTAGGGGTGGCTCTATGCGATACCACGGACCACGGGGCCCTTCATGAATGCACTCGACTTCACCGGCCGCACCGCCATCATTACCGGCGGGGCCAAGGGAATCGGATTTGCGACGGCGGATCGGATGCTGGGGTCCGGCGCGGCCGTCAGCCTCTGGGACATCGACGCGGCCGGGCTGGAGCGGGCGACCGACACGTTGTCGGCCAAGGGCACGGTTCACTCTGTCGTGATGGATGCCGGTGACCCGGGCTCTGTCGACAAGGCGGCGAAGGCGACCTTCGATCGATTTCCCGATGTCGACGTCCTGATCGCCAATGCCGGCATCGCCGGCACTATCAAGAGCGCCTGGGACCACACTTTGGAGGATTGGGACCGGCTGATCCGCCTCGACCTGACCAGCGTCTTCCTGGCCTGCCGCGCGGCGGTGCCGCACATGCTTGGTCACGGCTATGGCCGCATCGTCATCGTCTCGTCGATCGCCGGCATGGAGGGTGCTGCCAACAACGCCGCCTATTCCGCCGCCAAGGCAGGCGCGATCGGCTTCACCAAGGCGCTGGGCAAGGAACTCGCCACCAGCGGCATCATCGTCAACTGCGTCACGCCATCGGGCATCGAGACCGGGATGCTGCAGGACGTCAGCAAGGAGTATCTGGCCGGTGTGCTGGCCCGCATGCCGATCAACCGGCTGGGACAGCCGGAGGAGGCCGCCGCGCTGATCGCTTGGCTGGCTTCGGAGGAGTGCTCCTTCAGCACCGGCGCGGTGTTCGACCTGTCGGGCGGCCGGGCGGTGTATTGAGCGAGGCCGAAAGGACCCGACGACCGATGATCACTGATCCCTGGTCTGCGCCGGGGCGCCGGCCTCGAGCGGGGTCCGGCGGTTGATCACTGAAGGCTTGGCGCCGTCGGCGTGGGCCGGGGCGGCCCAGCGCACCGCATTGGCAAGAACCCGCAGCACCTGATCGTCGCGATAGATCGGGAAGGTCTCGTGGCCAGGGCGGAAATAGAAGATGCGGCCGCGGCCGCGGCGATAGCAGCAACCGGAGCGGAACACCTCGCCGCCCTCGAACCAGCTGATGAAGACCAGCGCGTCCGGCTCCGGGATATCGAACGGCTCGCCATACATTTCCGTCGCTGGCAGCTCGATATAGGGGCCGATGCCCTCGGCGATCGGATGGCCCGGATCGACCACCCAGAGCCGCTCGCGCTCGCCCGCGTCGGCCTCGCGCCAGACCAGCTCGCAGGATGTCCCCATCAGTCGGCGGAAAACCTTGGCGAGGTGGCCGGAATGCAGCACAACCAGCCCCATACCGTCGAGCACCCGGCGCTGCACCCGGTCGACGACCTCGTCGGACACCTCGCGATGCGACATGTGGCCCCACCACAACAGAACGTCGGTCTGGTCCAGCACGGTCTGGGTCAGCCCATGCTCGGGCTCGTCCAGCGTCGCGGTGCGGATGGCGAGGCCGCCTTCGGGGATCCGGGCCGCAAGCCCGTCGGCGATAGCGCCGTGAATGCCCTCCGGGTAGAGCTCGGCCACCACCGGCTTGCTCTTCTCGTGGCGGAATTCGTTCCAGATGGTCGCGCGGATTGACTGTGTCATGGGATAGCGATAACCCGGCCGGCATTGAAATACAAACGGACCAGAGCACGTTACGATCAACGGCATGATTGTCCGGCATCGAGATGCGGCAAGGAGGGGGAATGTACGAGATCATCAATCGTGACCTGCCGAAGACGATCGGTATCCGCATCGCCGGTGGAATCCAGGAATCGGATTTCATCGCGCTCAGAGGCGAGATGGCGACGATCCTGGACAAGTCCGCACCGCTGAATGTGGTCTTCCAATGCGATGAGGGTGTCGAAATCACGCCGGCGGTGCTGTGGGACGACATGAACTTCGTGCGGGCACGCGCCGGGCAATTGGGGCGAATGGCGCTCATCGCCACCGACAACTGGCTGCCGATGGTTGAAATCATGACCGAGGCCGGTTTCGTGTCGCGACACTTTCCGTACGACCAATCCGACGACGCCTGGCACTGGGCCAACGAGGGCTGAGCAAACGCCGGGCACAACGGCGCCTGCCTTGGCGGCCGGGAATCGGCCGTGATACCGTCCTTGGATGTGCGGTCGATATCTGATCACCACCCCGGTCGAGGCGATCCGCCAGATCTTCAAAGTCGACCAGCGGCCCAATCTGGCGCCGCGCTACAATGTCGCGCCGACCCAGGCGGTGCCGATCATCCGGCGCGGCGATGGCGGCCGCGAGCTGGTCACCGCCCGCTGGGGGCTGGTGCCGTTCTGGGCCAAGGATCTGAAGATCGGCGCCAGGCTGATCAACGCCCGAGCCGAGACCATTGCCGCCAAGCCGGCCTTTCGGACCGCCTTTCGCCGCCACCGATGCCTGGTGTTGGCCGACGGCTTCTACGAGTGGCAGAAGACAGATGACGGCAAGCAGCCGTACCTGATCCGGGTCACGGGCGGCACGCCTTTCGCCTTTGCCGGCCTGTGGGAGAATTGGACCGACAAGGGATCAGGCGAGCGCATCGAAAGCTGCACGATCATCGTCACCGAGGCCAACGCGCTGGTCGCTCCGATCCACGACCGCATGCCGGTGATCCTGCCGCCGGAGAGCTACGATCTGTGGCTCGATCCGTCTTCATCCGATGGGACGACACTGCTGAAACCGTTCCCGGCGGCGGCAATGGAGGCATTCCCGGTCAGCACCCGGGTCGGCAATGTGAAGAACGACGATCCCGAGCTGATCGAACCGGTCGCAACCCAGTCCGCGCTCGACCTGACCGGTGGACCGTGCTGACGGGCGCCGCTGGCGCTCGAGTTATGCGGCGGCATCCTCGCCGACTTCTTCTGCCCCGATAAGCACCGCTCCCCGGACGCCGCGGGTCGATCAGGGTTAATGAATTCTTTGCCGTTGTCCGGGCAGGGTCGGCGATCGCTCGGGATGGAGCTCGGCAGGACGCCGGAAATACGCGCAGCAGGCCGCTCCCCGCATGAGGAGAGACCCTGCATGACGAATCTCATCGTTCTGGTGCTGCTGGCCGCGACCGGCCTGACACTGCTGGTCTTCTGGCGGCGCAAGCGGATCAACGTCCTGCGCTATGCCGGCGGATCCGTACTGGCGTCCACCCTGGCGCTTGCCGGCATTTGGAGCGTGACCGTGGTCGCGCCGGGCACGGTGAAGGTGCAGGTTCTGTTCGGCAGCGTCCTGGACGTAACGCTGAGCGAAGGCTTCCACGTCATCAACCCGCTGGTCAACCTGGTCGCCTATGACGTCCGCCGCCAGCGGGTCGACGTCACCGCCGCCCAGGGCTCGGAGAGCGGATCGCCGGCGGTCGGCGCCGACGGGGTGCGGCTCGACCGGGTCGACGCCACCATGCCGTTCCGCCTGTCGCCGGACTTCGCCGGGCGGGTTCACCAGCGCATGGGGCCGGGCTATCTCTACCTGATGGTGGCGCCGGTGGCGCGATCGGCCCTGCGCGACGCGATCTCGCAATTCCCGGCCGAGAGCGTCGCCACCACCAATCGCGATGCGGTGGCCGCTCGCGCGACCGAGCTGTTCTCGTCCAAGCTGGTGGGCGAGTTGGCGGAAAGCGGGTTCTCGACGGAAGAGTCGGCCGGCGCCTTCGTGGTGTCGCCGACCCAACTCCGCCGGGTCGAGCTGCCGGCCCGCATCCTGCAGGCCAATGCCGAAAAACGCGCCGCCGAGATCGATCTCGAACGCCAGCGCACCATCACCCTGATCGCCCAGGAAGAGGCGGTGCGCCGGGGCAACGAAGGCCAAGGCGTGCGCAACCTGATCGACAGCCTGGGTCTGGCCCGCGCGCCCACCCCGGAGCAGATCGCCGGCCTGCTGCGCGCCATGGCCAACAAAACGACCGCCGACGCCCTGGTCCGCGCGGTGGAGGATGGCGACGTCAGCGTCATGGTGATCCCACACGGCACGCCGACAACCGTGCCTCTGCAATAGGTTGATGGGTCCGATTCGACCGGTGCCGACGCGCATTGAGCGCCGCGTTGGATCGTTTGCGGTTAGACCGGTCCTCCGGCTCATGAGCTCTGGACGCAGCATCTAGTCGATTGCCCAGCCTCCGTCTACGCCGCGCCATCCGGCTGGCTTCGCGTCGGGAACTCCACTTCCGTTTGGTTTTCAAACGCCATGCGCATTGATTGGCTGACCGTAATGAATGCGGAACCGTCACCGGACGATCATGCCGACCGACGGTGGCCCTTAGCAGCCATGGGGACGCAAAGCCATGTACTTGCATCCGACCTTGATCGAATGGCGCAAACCGACAGCGGCGCCCCGCCTGCCTCCGTTCTTCCCGCTGCGATTCACCGGTGATGACGCTGCGCTATCCGGCGCTGGGCAACACCGCAGTGACGAACAGCAACGCGAGCCAGCGAAAAAAATTTTCAGACCAACATACTCATCAGTATTCGAGATCTTGAAGTGCGGCCGCCAGCCAACGATCTACCCGATTGCCGCGCCCCGGTGGCCCAGAGCGGCGCAATCCAGTAGCCGCGAGCATCGATTTGGTCTCTTCGCCGCCGCACGCGGTTTGATGGCAACGCTGTGCCTGTGCCTGGCGGCCTCGGCATGTTCCATCAGAGAAACGGCGGTGGGGCTCGTTGGTGATGCGCTATCCGAGGGTGGCGGAGCTTATTCAGCTGACGATGATCCGGAACTCGTCCGCGAGGCCCTCCCATTTGGCCTCAAGACTTATGAAGGCCTGCTGGAAGTCTTGCCCGAGCATCGCGGTCTGCTGCTTTCATCGGCAAGAGGCTTCACGGCTTACGCCTATCTACTGCAGGACGAAGCCGACCGGACCGACGCGCTCGACCTGGCGGGCGCGCGCGCATTGAGGAACAGGGCGCAGAAGCTGTATCTGCGCGGTCGCGACTATGCTTTGCGGGGGCTCGAAGTCTCGCATGAGGGCTTCACCGCGCGGATTCGCGACGATGCGGGCGCCGCCCTTTCGTCGACCTCACAAGAGGACGTGCCTTACCTTTATTGGGCTGGCGTGTCGTGGTCCGGAGCCCTTAGCGCCGGCAAGGGCGACTTGAGCCTGCTCGCAGAGGTTCCGCTTGCTGCTGCTCTGGTCGGTCGTTGCCTGGAACTCGACCCGACCTTTGAGTTGGGAGCGGCGCACGAGTACTTCGTCCAATACGAAGGAAGTCGTCCAGGTGGCAGCGGCGAAGAGGCCCGGTGGCATTATCGTCGCGCCTTGGAACTGTCCGGCGGCAACCGTGCCTCGGTGCATCTCGCACTGGCCGAATCCGTGGTGGTCCAAGAACAGAACGCTCCCGAGTTCATGGATCTGCTCGATCAGGCGATGGACGTCGATCCAGACGTCGAATCGGAGCTTCGCCTCGTCAACACGATCGCGCAGCGCCGAGCGGCATGGCTCCGTTCCAGAATCCCCGATCTCTTTCTCAGCGTAACCCAAGAGGAGCAAATCCGATGAATCGCATCAAGATTGGGCTCATCGCCCTTTGCCTGACACTGGCTACGACATGGGATGGCCGCGCGGAGATCATCAAATTGGGAACGCTCGCGCCCGAGGGGTCGCCCTGGTACGACACGCTTCGCGACGTTGCCGAGGCATGGCATGTCGCAAGCGACGGGTCGATCGAGGTCAGGATTTATCCGGGCGGCGTCGCCGGTGACGATGCCAGCTTGATCCGAAAAGTCCGGATCGGGCAACTCCAAGCTGCGGCCGTTACAACGGACGGGTTGTCGCGGGTCGTACCGGACATCATGGCCCTGCATTTGCCTATGCTTGTCCGTTCCGATGAGGAATTCGACTACCTCAAATCGCAGGTGCTGGGAGATCTCGAGGCACAATTCGCAGCTGTCGGTCTGAAGGTATTGAACTGGACCGATGCCGGCTGGATCCGGTTCTTCTGCAACGTGCCGGTCAGCCATCCAAATGACCTCAGGCCTCTGAAGATCTTCGTCTGGGCAGGCGATACGGCGAGCGCACAGGCCTGGCGGGACAGTGGATACCAGCCAGTCCCGCTGGCGGCGACCGATATCCTCGGCGCCCTGCAATCCGGCATGATCGATTGCGTGCCGACGGTTCCGGTCGCAGCTCTGTCCTTTCAGTGGTTTGGGCTGGCCCGGCATATGACCGAACTCAGATTGGCCCCGTTTATGGGCGCCACGGTCATTTCCGAGCGAACCTGGCGAAGCATCTCCGAGCCGCTGAGAGCATCCATGGTTTTGATCGCACAGGATCATGGAAGGCGCCTCCAGGAACGCGTCCGAGCCCTGGATCAGGAGGCGATCGAGGTCATGCAGCAATACGGGCTGGAGGTTCACGAGGTCTCTGAAGATGCGGTCACGCTTTGGGAGGCCGACGCCCGCGCCGGATACGAATCCTACCGGGGCGCAGTCGTGTCACCGGAGTTCCTCGCCAGAATCGAGCAGATCTTGAGTGAACACCGGGCCCGCTGAACGAGGTAGTCGCCATGTTTCATCACGGAACCGTGCAGGCAACTGTGGCGGAATACTCCGCCAAGGCCGAAAACGCACTTGCGATCGCGCTGCTGCTCACCATGGCTGCGCTCCCGATCCTGGAGGTCGCGCTACGTATGGCCTTCGGGTTCGGGATCCCCGGCGTCATCGCCTATGTTCAGAATCTCGCCCTTTGTGTCGGGTTCGTTGGTGCCATGATTGCAACACGTCACGGCCGGCACCTCGGACTATCGATCGGCTTGGCTGGACTTAGGCCGCCAATCCGGAAAGCTTTGGTGGGGTCTTCTGCCGCGATCACTGTCGCAGTCACCGCCGGTCTGTTCTGGGCATCAGTCCAATTCGTTAGCAGCGAAATCAGCTCTCCCGAAAAGATCGGTGGAATTCTGCCGATCTGGGTCGTCATACTCGTTCTTCCACTGTCATATGGCGTCGTACTCGTCCGCACTTTGACGTGCGGCAAGGAGTGGCGCTCATGGCTTGCTGCCTTCCTGGGCTTGCCGATTTGCCTGGCAATTGCTTCTCTGCCCGACCAGCTTGCCGCGCTACTGACCTGGCCGGCGATTGCCGTTCTGATCGCCTCGGTATTCATCGGAGCGCCGATATTTGTTGTTCTTGGCGGCGCGGCGCTGGTCCTGTTCATGGCAGAGGGCGTGCCGGTTGCGGCCATTCCGGTCGAGACCTACCGGATCGTGACGTCGCCCACGATTCCGGCCATTCCGATCTTCACGCTGACTGGATATCTGCTCGCCGAGAGCCGCGCCAGCACGCGACTTGTCCGGCTCTTCCGGGCCCTCTTTGGATGGCTGCCGGGAGGCATGGCGATCGTCACGACGCTTATCTGCGCGTTCTTCGCCACCTTTACCGGGACCTCTGGTGTGACCATCCTGGCCCTTGGTGGATTCCTGTATCCGGTGCTCCTTGAAAGCGGCTATCGAAAGCGGTTCTCGCTCGGCCTGCTGACCTCAACCGGCTCAATCGGCCTGCTCTTTCCTCCGAGCCTGGCCATCGTTCTTTACGGCGTTGTCGCCCATTTGCCGATCCCCGATCTTTTCCTCGCGGGTGTTGTCCCCGGTGTTCTGATGGTGGTTGCCGTTTCACTGCTGGCGCTACGCGAAGGCCTGCGTGCCGAGCGGTCCCGTGTCAGATTCGATGCAATGGAAGCATGTGCGGCGATATGGGGTGCAAAGTGGGAAATGATGCTGCCGCTTCTCGTGCTCGTGGGAATCTTCGGCGGGTTCATGACCCTGGTCGAGGCTGCGGCCCTCTCGGCGATCTACACGATGTTCGTGGTAACGGTTATCTACCGTGATCTGGATCTGTATGCCGACCTGCCCCGCGTCTTTGTGAAGTGCGCGATGCTGGTCGGCGCCGTCTTCATCGTGCTCGGCGTCGCTCTCGGGCTGACCAACTACATGGTCGATGCTCAAATACCGGTGAAAGCAGCGGCATGGGTCAAACACCACATCGACTCGCCACTGGTATTTCTGCTCGCGCTGAATCTCTTCCTTCTTGTCGTCGGATGTCTGTTGGACGTTTTCTCGGCCATCGTCGTCGTTGTGCCATTGCTGATCCCGATGGGGGCGGCGTTCGGCATACATCCACTTCATCTCGCCGTCATCTTCCTGGTCAACCTCGAACTCGGATTCATGACGCCGCCAGTTGGTCTGAACCTTTTCCTGGCTTCCTTCCGTCTCGAGAAACCCTTGGTCGAGGTCTACCGCAGCACGCTGCCGTTCTTGCTGGCTCTGCTGGTTGTGTTGATTATCGTGACTTATGTTCCCGGCATTTTATTGGGCGTGAACGCAGATAGCGGACTGATTGGCGCCCTATAGATGGACCAATCGAAGAGTCAGATTTGGTGCTCCCAAGCCATCGTTCGAGCCACACGGAGCCGATCTGTCGCGCAAGCCTCATCGCCCGGGCCTGGCCTGCGCGCCGACCCCGGAGCAGATCGCCGGCCTGCTGCGCGCCATGGCCAACAAGACGACAAGAAATCGCCGACGCCCTGGTCCGCGCGGTGGAGGATGGCGACGTCAGCGTCATGGTGATCCCGCACGGCACGCCGACATCCGTGCCGCTGCAATAGGGTGGCAAGCCTACGGGGCCGTGCCGCGAGCAAGGTGTGAGCACGCGGAAGTTGGTCTGGAAGGGGGCTGATTCCGTTGCCCGCCTGGTAACCGTGCCGGCAGTCGGCGGACGAAAATGACCACGGCGGCTCAAAGGCCGCCGATCAGATGTGCAGTCATGAGCAAGATGGCGCGCCCGGGAAGACTCGAACTCCCAACCTCCTGATCCGTAGTCAGACGCTCTATCCAATTGAGCTACGGGCGCTGTCGCGGGCGGGCGGATGGGCAGCGTGACGCATGCCGGCCCGTCGGGATGCGGGAAACTACGCGACCGGTTTGCCGGTGGCAAGAGCGGAATCGCGCGCCTTGGGGTCTGGATCACGACACAGGTGTTGCGCGTTGGCCACGGGGTGTGGCAAAGGCTGTTTGGTGCCGCTTGCCCTCTGGTATGGTGGGTATGCGATGCGTCGCTGCCTCGGGAACCGCGCGCGGGCTTTCGGCCTGCTGTCTCCATCGACCGGTGCGCCAATCCTGGCGATGCTGTTGGTCGTGTCGTGTGTGCCGAACACCCAACCCTTGTGGCCGGCGCTGACCGGCGAATCGTCTGCCGGGCCCGCTGCCGTGCCCTATGTGCCGGCGGCGGCGATCGTTTCGGACTGGCCCTCGGCGCTGCGCCTCAATGACGGGGAATTTGAGCCGACGGCACTGTCAGCACTCGGCGCCGGCTACAGCCGCCTGGCGGAACGGCTGCGCGAGCTGCGCGCCGATTTGTCCGATGTGGCGGACTCCATTGCCAGCAGCGATCGGCGCCTGCAGCAGTTGCGTGCCGCCGCCACGGACGGTTCGACGGCCTATGTCGATATCGTCGCGCGGATCGACGAGGCACTGCACGCAGCGCCCCAGCCGGCCGATCCTCTGTTGCAGCGACGCTGGCGTCAGGCGCTGGCGGCGCTGGACCGGTTGGCTCGCGACGACCCCAATCTGGCGCGGCTGGTCGACCGGATATCGGCGGATGTCGAAATTGCCGCGGAGATCGCCGAGACCCTGCGTGAAGACATCGACCTGTCCGAAGCCAGCGCGGCAGAGCGCTCGGCGCGCGACAGGCTCCTGGGCGACGCCGACACGGCGGAGAGCACCTTGGGTGCCATGCGGGACGAGGCCGCAGAAGACCTGGCCGCGAAGCGCGCCTATATCGCCGCCGAGCGTGCCAACCTGCAGATTCTGCGGCTGGCGATCTCCAATGGCGAGCCTTACGGCATCAGCCTGGCCATTCTTTCGGCAGCCGGCGCGTTGGAGCGCATCGACGAGGCCGGGACGCCGGCGCCGGGCGACAGCCCGCTGGTGGTCATCCGTTTCGACAACGAGTCGGTGCGCTATGCACAGCCCTTGTACCGGGCGGCAACCCTGGCTCTGGAACGCCGCGCCGACGCGCTGTTCACCCTGGTCGCCGTGGCCCCGGATGATGTCATGGCCGAAGCCCGGGACCATGCCGGCGCGGTCCGGCAGACCCTGTCGGAGATGGGATTGCCCGACGAGCAGATCGCCGAGGCGGACTGGATCGATCCGGCCGCCAGCGGCGCCGAGGTGCATCTCTACGTCCGGTGAGCCGCGGGCAGCGCGGCACCCCCGGGGCGCGCTGTTTCAACCGACTGGATTTGCCGGGCTGGACGCGGCGGCAGTTCGCGCCATCTCCCTCACGAGGCCGCGACCAACTTGGTGCCGGCCATGCCCGGGTTGAAAGGTTTGCCATGCGCCCATCCCACCCGTTTCCCGCCATCCTTCTCCTGATCACCGCTCTGTTTTCCGCGCCCGTCTGGGGCCAGGGTTCGGAGTCGCCGGACGTTGACGGCGATGCCATCGTTGCGGTCATTCAAGGCCAGCTCAATGCGTTCCAGTCCGACCAGGCCGCCAAGGCGTTCAGCTATGCATCGCCAGGGATCCAGTCGATGTTCCAGACGCCGGACCGCTTCATGCAGATGGTCCGCACCGGCTACTCGGCGGTCTACCGGCCGCAAGAGGTGAAATTCCTCGATCTGGTGATCGAACGGGGCCAACTGGCGCAAAGGGTCCTGTTCGTCGGCCCCGACGGGGTGCCTGTGATCGCCTATTACTTCATGGAAAGACAGCCGGACGGCAGCTGGCGGATCAGCGGGGTTTCCCTGCGCCGCAGCGACGATCGCACGACGTAGTGCGTTTTCCGCTCACGCGGAATCGGCACCGGCCCGCTCCCCCGCCCGACCACCCATGAGCATACTGGCGTTGGGTGGCCGGGCGGGGGAGCGGGCCGGTGCCGTATGAACGGAAAAACGCTGGTGCAGTATCCGCCGACGCGAAATATGCGCTTGGGGCCAGCGTTAGGGCGGTGCGGCCGCGTTGCCGGCCGCAAGCCGCTCGTCTATAAGACCGACGACCGCCGTTCGGAGGCGGACGGGTTCAGGGGGATGGGTCGTGACCGAGGGTGCGGAATTCAACAAGAGCTTTCCGGTTTCGTGGGAAGAGTTGCATCGCCATGCCAAGGCATTGGCTTGGCGTCTGGCCGATGCCGGGCCGTGGAAGGGAATCGTGGCAATCACGCGTGGCGGGCTGGTGCCGGCGGCGATCCTGGCCCGCGAACTGGACGTGCGGCTGATCGATACGGTCTGCGTGTCCAGCTATGACCACCAGGACCTGCGCGAACCGAAGGTGCTGAAACCGCATGAAGGGGAAAGCGAAGGCTGGCTGATCGTCGATGATCTGGTCGACACCGGCCAAACCGCAAAGCTGGTCCGTGAGATGATGCCCAAGGCGCATTTTGCGACGATCTACGCAAAGCCGGCCGGCCGGCCCCTGGTCGATACCTTCGTGACCGAAGTCAGTCAGGACACCTGGATCTTCTTTCCCTGGGATATCGAACCGCAATACCGGCAGCCGATTGCCGAATTGCGCGGAAGCTAGCGCTTCTTCGTTCAGACGGAAAACGCCCAAGGCGTCGAACTACCAGGGCAATCCCAATACCGCCGCCATCGGATCCTTCTCCGGACGCTTGTTCAAGGCTGGGTCGTGGGCCTTGATCAGCATGCCTGCGATGTCCAGGCGTTCTTCCTCGGATGATCCCGGCATCCAGCGCACCATCACCAGCGTGGCCCCAAGATTGCGCGCCTCAGTCTGGCGCAAATAGCCGCCGGCGCGATCCGAGACGTCGCTGGACTGCTCGATATAGAGCACCTCCCAGCAGGGAGGACTGATAACCCCGCGGAGCTTCGACAAGCCGCCGCGTGCCGGCCGGACAAAGGCGATCAGGCCGGGAGCCTTTGGCAGCGCCGTGTCCAGGCGATAGGGGGCGAATATATGTTCCCGGTCGGCCGCGTCCATCAGACGGATCAGGCCTTCGCGGTTCTCGACGGTGGCGTGGGCTGGGCTGCTGGGCATGTGTACTCTCGTCGGCGCCATTGGGCAATTGTTGGTCCATGTTCGTTGACAAATTCCTATAGGCAAAATTTTAGCGAATTACTAACAAACCGAGATTTTCACAACCATTACACAGAGCCACAGCAGAATGTGCCGGCAAGCCTTGCTGTGCCTGGGATTGCGCCGGCATCAGGCGCCGCTCGCGGGAAGGTTGCCAATTAGAATGTGTTAGCTCGGATTTGGCGTAGACTCCGAGGTGCGACGGCCAGCAAGAGCAGATTCACCGCAGACCTAGCCGTTAACAGATTTTTCGACCCGCACTTCTACCTTTGCGGGTAGCACAGCCGTGCGTTCCGCACTGGCGGCACGGTATCGACGTTCCTAGCCCTGAATCATCGGATCTGGCCCCGCATCGACACCGCTGGCGGCGATGGCGAGGCGGCCAAGATAATGGTCCCAGCCCTGGCCGTGCGGCGCCACCGCCGGTTCGGGCAATCCGGAATGGGTGAAGACCAGCAACGTGCCGTGGTCCTTCGGCGCCAGATCGACCTCGATCAGCGATGAGCCGGGTGGAACGCCAGAATCCTCAGAATCCCAGCCCCAGGTGTAGACCAGCCGAGAGTTGGGGGTGACCTCGCGATACTCGCCCTTGGCCACATTGCCGTTCCTGACATCCACCAGAAAGATGCCGCCCTGGCGCGGATCCAGCTCGTGCGAAACACCCATCCACCGGCTCATCTTGTCCGGATCGGTGAAGAACGCGAATACCGTCGCCTGGGATGCCTCGATGAAGATCTCACGCCTGACCGTATCTTCGGCGCCACCATTTCCTGCCGTCATGTCCCTGTCCCTCCGTTGTTCCGTTCGGCCTCCTCGGCCGCCGCCTTCAGCCGCGCCAGCCGTTCGTCCCAGAATGCCTCCAGCCCGGCCCTCACCGCCCGCATGGACTGCCAGTTGAGCCGATAGTGCCGCCGAGTACCCTCGGCCCGAACCAGCACCAGGCCCGACTCCAACAACACCTTCAGGTGCTGCGAGACCGCGGGACGGCTGATGTCGAAATGCGCGGAAATCTCGCCCGCCGTGCGCTCCGCATCGCTGACCAGCGACAGGATGCGACGCCGCGTCCCATCCGCCAGTGCCCGCAATGCCTCGTCCATCGACATAGTGTAAGCAAACACTTACGTAAGTGTCAACTTACATTAGGATGATCGGCATAGCGCCGTGGAAACCGCTATGGTTCCGAAGCCACTATGCGCGGTACCGTCGACGGCCATGACTGACACACCGACCGGCAACGCCCGACAGCCTGCGGCCGATCCGGTACTGACCTGGCTGATGCGCGACAGCACCCGGGGCGGAACGATCGCCGCCCTGTTGGACGGGCTGTGTCGGCGGCTCGACACCGATGTCGCGCCGATCCAATACGGCCGGCTGGACGTGCATGCCGTGCATCCGCTGGTCGCGGAATCATCGTTCGAATGGCGGCGGGATACTGGCCGCGTCGTCGAAATTCCGCGATTTCATATGGGACTGCCTTTCGCCGACGGACCATCGGCATCTCCTTCGGCGGCACCTGGGGAAACACCGCGGCGCATCCGGCTCGCCGACAATGCCGGGCCACCCGGCGACCCGGCCATCACAGCCCTGGCGGAGGCCGGCGCGACGGACTATCTGGCCTGCCCGGTCGTCTGCGGCGATGGGCAGCGGCACCGCATTGCTTGGACGAGCGACAGGCCGGCCGGCCTCTCTGATCTCGAGGTCGCCGCCCTGACGACTGTCGCAGATGCGTTGGCCGGTCCCTTGGAAACCTTGGTGACGCGGCAGACCGCCGGAGTCCTGCTGGAGACCTATCTGGGCAAACGGTCCGGCGCACGGGTGCTGGCCGGCGAAATCCACCGCGGCAGCGGAGAGACCATCAACGCGGTTCTGTGGCTGTCCGATCTGAGGGGGTTCACCGCACTCTCCGAACAACTGCCCAGCGCTGACACGATCGATGTGTTGAACGCGCATTTCGAACGGCTTGTCGGGCCGATCAAGGCGTTTCGCGGCGAAGTGCTGAAATTCATCGGTGACGGACTGCTGGCGATCTTTCCGATCGAGGACGGGAATTCGGCGAGCGCCGCCAACGCGGCCATGAATGCGGTCCGGGCGGCCCGGGCCGGGATGGCGGGCCTGGCCGCGGAGCGCAAGGCGGCCGGGCGGGCGGCACCGGATTTCGGTGTGGCGCTGACCATCGGCGACGTCGTCTATGGCAATATCGGCGCGCCGGACCGGCTCGATTTCACGGTGATCGGCCCGACCGTCAACGCCGCCAGCCGCATTGAGCCGCTGTGCAAGGCGCTGGACTGCCCTGTGCTGACGTCGGCCGCATTCGCGTCCGCCGCAGAGGCTGGCGGCAATCCGATGACGAGTGTTGGCCGCCACGCATTGCGCGGTATCGACGATCCGCTCGAGCTGTTCACCTTGCCGGAGTTCGCCACGCCGAGGCCAGCATCCTGACGCGGCGGGCTTCAAATTCGATGGCCTCGCGGGATAGTGTGGCCGTGCGACATATCCCCGCACCGATGCACAGGGACCGCCCGTGACCGCGTTACCGCAAATCCCCCTCGAGCCGTTGCCGGCGCTGACGCCCGAGGAAACGCTGCGCCGAGCCGACTCGTTCCTGAACGAGATCCGCCGCCGTCGGACCGTGCGTGACTTCTCCGACCGTCCGGTGCCACGCGAGGTCATCGAACGCTGCATCGCCGCCGCCGGCACCGCGCCGTCGGGCGCCAACATGCAGCCCTGGCATTTCGCCGCGGTCGGCGACCCCGACATCAAGTGCCGCATCCGCGAAGCCGCCGAGGCGGAGGAGCGCGCATTCTATGGCGGCAAGGCCGGCGATGACTGGCTTGAGGCCCTGGCGCCGCTGGGGACCGATGCCGACAAGCCGTTCCTGGAGGTCGCGCCCTGGCTGATCGTGGTGTTTCAGCAGAGTTACGGGTTGGGGCCGGATGGCGACCGGGTGAAGCACTACTACGTCCAGGAGAGCGTCGGCATCGCGACGGGATTCCTGATCGCCGCCCTGCACCATTGCGGGTTGGCAACCCTGACCCATACGCCGAGCCCGATGAAATTCCTGCGGGATATCCTGGGGCGACCGGTCAACGAGCGAGCGGTGATGATCCTGGTCGCTGGCCATCCGGCGCCCGACGCAACGGTGCCGGCAATCACCAAGAAGTCCTTGGACGATATCGCGGGCTTTCTCTGATGCCGATCCATTTCACCGAGGCGGAGCTGGCCGGACGGCGCAGCAGGGTCTGCGCCGCCATGGCCAAGCGCGGGCTGGACGGCCTGCTGCTGTTCCGCCAGGAGAGCCTGTACTACCTGACCGGCTACGACACATTCGGCTATGTCTATTTCCAGTGCCTGTATCTCGGCGCCGATGGAGCGATGACCCTGCTGACCCGGGCGCCGGATCTGCGCCAGGCGCACTTCACCTCGGTAATCGAGGACGTCAGGGTCTGGGTCGACGAGGCCGGAGCGACGCCGGAGCAGGCGCTGATCGAAATCCTGGACGGGCATGGCGCCCGCGGGGCCAGGCTCGGCGTCGAATGGAATGCCTATGGGCTGACCGCGGCGCTGGGCTTCCGCCTGCGGGAGGCACTGGACGACGTCTGCACAGTTGAAGATGCATCCGATCTGGTCTCGAGATTGCGCCTCGTAAAGAGCCCGTCAGAACTGGCCCATGTCCGCCGCGCGGCGGAACTGGCCGACGCCTCCTATGCCGAGGCGGTGCGGCTGGCCGCGCCCGGCGCCTTCGAGGGCGACATCCTGGCGGCGATGCAGGCAGCGGTGTTCTCCGGCGGCGGCGACGACCCGGCCAACGAGACCATCATCGGCTCCGGCCCCGGCGCCCTGATGTGCCGTTACTTCACCGGCCGCAGGCATTTGGAGTCCGACGACCAGCTCACCCTGGAATTTGCCGGAGTCTACCGCCACTACCATGCCTGTCTGATGCGCACGATCCGCATCGGCGAGCCGCCGCCGCGGCAGCGCGCCATGCATGCCGCCGCCGTGGAGTCGCTGGCCGCAGCCAAGTGTGCGCTGAAACCCGGCCGGCCGATCGGCGAGGTCTTCGACGCCCATGCCGCAGTGCTGGATGAAGCCGGCTTCGGCCCGCACCGGATGAACGCCTGCGGCTACAGCCTGGGCGCCACCTATGCGCCGAACTGGATGGACTGGCCGATGTTCTTTCACGGCAATCCCGAGCCGGCCGCCGAAGGCATGGTGTTCTTCATCCACATCATCGTCTTCGACAGCGATGCCGGGCTGGCGATGACATCGGGACAGACGGTCGAGGTGACGGCCGAGGGGTGCGCGCCGCTTACCCTGGCGCCATTGCAATTGGTCGTGAAGTAGCGACTTGTTCCCAGCAGACCGGCCCGTATCGAGATCGCTGTGACGCCGGTCATAGCGGCGAATGGGATAGCGCCAGACATTGTGATCATCTGACATCAGACCGGCGGGAGGGAAACCGATGGCAACCAGTCGACCATTGACAGCTGGCGAAATCGCCCTGGCGAAGCAGGTCTTCAAAGGGTCTTTGGACTACGCCAAGGTCAAGGTTCACAACGACACCTACATATTCTTTCAGCCCGAAACCGTTTGGATGACGCCGAACGGCGAGATCTATTGTGGAAAGAAGGTGTATACCGCTGATTTTTCCGCCGAATCAAAGAATTACCATGCGTATTTCATCCATGAAATGACCCATGTATGGCAATACCAGATGGGCATGAGCGTACGCAGCATGGCCGTCGGCGAGATGATCGAAAACCTCGGCGACTACGACGAGGCCTACAATTACACATTGGCAAGCAGCAAGGATCTGTTGGACTACGGGCTAGAGCAACAGGCACAGATCGTGGAGGACTACTACCGTCTTCAAATCGCCAAGACCGGCCGAACGAGTTCGCGCCTGAAGAACAAGATCCCGCAATCCAAGCAGTTGCCGGCCTACAAGGCGGTTCTCAGCAAGTTCCTCAGTAATCCCAGCTACGCCAAGCCCAAAAAAGCCGATCCGCTGGGAGATATCAAACGTCAGTGGGACCAGTTCCACAGAATGGCACCGCAGCAGCAGTACAACATCCTGCGCAGGATGTTTGGCGATACGTCGCCGTTCTGATCGGAATGTCGGCGCATCTGCCGACTGACCTATCCTGCCCGGAAAATCCTGAGCCGCGGGTCGAGCATGTCGCGCAGGCCGTCGCCGAGCAGGTTGAGGCCGAGCACCGCAAGCGCGATGGCGAGGCCAGGGAAGATCGCCTGGCCGGGGTCCACATAGATATGGGTCTGGGCGTCCAGCAGCATGCGGCCCCAGCTTGGCTGCGGCGGGCGAGTGCCCAGGCCGAGATAGCTGAGCGCCGCCTCGGCCAGGATCGCCACCGCGAACTGGATCGTGGCCTGGACGATCAGCGGGCTGAGCATGTTGGGCAGCACATGGCGGACGGCCACGTCGAACCGGCTGCGCCCGAGCGCCAGGGCGGCGCGCACGAACTCTCTGCCGTAGAGCTGAACCGCCGCGCCGCGGGCCACCCGGGCGAACACGGCGATGTTGAAAATGCCGATGGCGGCGATCGCATTGACCGCACCCGGAGACGTCAGGGCGGTGATCAGGATCGCCGTCAGGATCGCCGGGAAGGCGAAGGTCAGATCGACCACCCGGCCGATCGCCTGGTCGATCAGGCCGCCCCTCGCCGCCGCCAGCAGGCCCAGCGGTACGCCGAGCAGCAGACCGATGCCGACGGCGACCACGCCGACCGCGATCGAGTTCTGCGCCCCGGCCATCACCAGTGACAGGGTGTCGCGGCCAAGATGGTCGGTGCCGAGCCAGTGCGCTAGGCTTGGGCCCTGCAGGCGCTCCCGCACCGAGATGTCGATCACCGAATAGGGCGTCCAGACCAGGCTGATCAGCGCCATTGCGATCAGCAGGCCGGTCAGAACGACGCCGAGCCCGAGGCTGCGATGGCGAAAGAGCGACCGGATACCCATCGGCTAGTTCATCATCCGCTGACGCGGGATCGGCACCGGCCCGCTTCCCCGCCCGGCCACCCATGAGGATACTGGCGTTGGGTGGACGGGCGGGGGAGCGGGCCGGTGCCGCATGAACGGAAAATGCACTAGATCGATCTCGGTCGCGGATCGACGATGGCGTACAGCACGTCGACCAGCAGGTTGACCGCCACCACCAGCGCCGTCAGCAGCACCACCACATCCTTGACCACGATCAGGTCGCGCTGGGTCACCGCCTGAAAGGTGAGGCGCCCGAGTCCGGGCAGGTAGAAGACGTTCTCAACGACGACCACGCCGGCCATCAGGAAGGCGAATTGCAGGCCGATGATGGTCATCACGGGGATCATCGCGTTGCGCAGCACATGGCGCCACAGCACCGCGGCCCGGCTGAGCCCCTTGGCCCGGGCGGTTCGCACGTAATCTTCGCGCATGGTTTCCAACATCGCCGACCGGGTCACCCGGGCCAGGATCGCCGCCTCCGGCAGCGCCAGGGCGACGGCCGGCAGCAGCAGCGCCTGCAAGGCCGGGCCGGCGCCGCCCTCCCATCCGGGAAAGCCCCCGGATGCGAACCAGCCGAGCCCGACCGAGAAGATCAGGGTGAGCATGATCCCGAGCCAGAAATTCGGTACGGCAATGCCAAGCTGGCTGAAGCCCATGACCGCATAATCGCCCAACCGGTTGTGCTGTGCCGCCGCCAGCATGCCGAGCGGCAGGGCGAACGCGGTCGACATCGCCAGCGCCATGACCGCCAGCGGCAGGGTGATCGCCAGCCGGTCGGCGACCAGCTTGGCCACCGGCACCGAATAGGTGTAGCTGGTCCCCAGATCCCCGGTCAGCAGTCCGAAAATCCAAAGCACATAGCGCTCGGCCGCCGGCCGGTCGAGACCCATCTGGGCCCTGAGCGCCGCCAAAGTATCGTCGCGGGCCTCGGTCCCCAGCATCAGGAGAGCCGGGTCGCCGGGCAGCACCTCCAGCACCAGGAACACCACAAGCGATGCCGCCAGCAGCGTGAAGAGCAGGGTCAGCGACCGACGGATCAAAAAGCTGAGCATGGTCCGGTCTTTGAGTGTGTCGATTCCCGAACCGGTGTCCATGGAATTCGGACTCTCGGCTGACCGACGAGGCCATCTACGATCGCGCGGCCGCGAATGTGCGCACTCCTAGCTCGGTCGAAACGCCGGAACAAATACGAGCATAAGACGATAGTAACTGCATGAACGATTCTAATGAAAACTGCTTGGAGTTGATTCTCTTTACATGGTATTCAGATTCATTAATGGCTCTTTACCAATGGATTACCGGAATTTCATAATTTCACATCGCCATTGCAAATATTAATTTCGTTTAGGCATAACTATTAATTGTCTTTACACAAATCCAAGATAAATTTTGCCCGATTACCAGCCCATGGGCGCTTAGTTTCGACCCGCCAATACGACGGCCCTGAACAGCCGCCGAGCACAGCCCCGAAACCAAAGCATCAAATGAGGCAGGAACCATTTGAAAACGCCAGGCAACGGCGTTCGACCGAGAGTTAGGGGACAAAAATGCGCACGCACACCGCCAAACCGACATACACGCTCGCTGGCATTCTCGCCTGCCTGGCCTTTATCCTTGTCGCGCCGCCGGCCGAGTCGCGATCGGAATTCAACCGGTCGATCAATCTGGCTGGCCGGCAATTGCTGCTGGTCGAGCAGATGACCAACGGCACGATGCTGGCCGCTCTCGGAATTGATACCGAGGAGAATATCGGCAACGTCCGCTCGGCGCGCGACCTGTTCAGCCAGACCCTTCGTGGCCTGCGCGACGGCGACGAGGAGTTGGGGCTGATTCCGGCAACTCGGCCAGAGGTGATCGCCGAGATCACCCTTATCGAGACTTTTTGGCCGCGCTACGACCAGACCCTGCAGTCCATCCTGGTCTCGCTGATGGCGTCCTCGGAGGTCGACGCTCCGAGAATTCGGGAGTTGACCGATATTCATATGCTGATGATCGAGGCCGTTGACCGGACCGTCGCGGCGTTCGAGCAGTACTCCCATGGCGGGGGCACCCATTCGATCCTGTCGAGCACGCTGCAGGGTTCCGGGCAATTGCGAAGCAATTCCCAACTGGTTCTGGGAGAACTGCTTGCGATCGCCTTCCGCAACAACGATGCGCAGAACCGGCGCCTGCTCGGCGAGAACACCCGGGCATTCGACAGGACCTTGGCCGGGCTGATCGACGGCGATGCCGAGTTGCGGCTGCTGCCGGCCCCGAACGAGGCGATCCGGGCGGAGCTTGGTGCGATCGAACAGCTTTGGAGCCAGGTTCGACCGACCCTGCTGCGCATCGCATCCGGCGAGCCGGTCGATGAGCGCTCCATCGCGACAGTGTACACCGTTACCAGCCGGATGATCGAGCCGCTGAATGCGGCGACGCTACTCTACGAGAACCTTTAGGCGGTCGACCCCGTAGGTGCCTGCCCGCGGCTCCGGTCGTCTTTCGCCGGCCGCGAGAAGGGGATGAAGAGGCGGACCATTAGCCAGGATGGTCCGCCTTTTTCTTGCACCCCGGCGTCAGTCGACCCAATAGGCGCCGGTGACGTCGTTCGCCTGAATCGGGCTGTTGGACCACATGCCCTGCAGCTTGGCGGCACGGACGCCGATCTTGGCCAACTGGAAAACGAATATGCTGGCCTCGTCATCGGCCAGGATGCGCTGCGCCTGACCGTATAGCCGGGCCCGTTCGGCCGGATCCGTGGCGGCGTCCAGCTTGGCGATCACATCCTCGAAATCGGCGTTCTCATAGCCGAAATAATACTCGCCGCCGCGGGCGTAGATGCCGATATCGAGCGGCTCGGTATGCGACACGATGGTCATGTCATAGTCGTAGCCGCGGAACACCTGCTCCAGCCACTGGGCCCATTCCACCGGCTCCAGTTCGGCACGGATGCCGACCGCCGCCAACTGCGCCTGGATGATTTCGCCACCGCGCCTTGCATAGGCCGGCGGCGGCAGCTTGAAGTTCATGTCGAAACCGTCCGGATAGCCGGCCTCGGCCAGCAACGCCCGCGCCCGATCCGGATCGTGCGGATAGCGGTCACTGAGATCGATATAGGCCGGGTTGTGCGGCGCGAAATGGCTGCCGATCGGCGTGCCGAACCCGAACATCGCGCCATCGACGATCTCCTGACGGTCGACGGCGTGGGCGATCGCCTGGCGCACCCGGACGTCGCTGAACGGTTCGCGGCGCAGGTTGACACCCATGACCGTCTCGCCTTCGGTGGTTCCGACGACGACTTCGAAGCGCTCATCGTTATCGAACCGTGCCAGGGTCTCCGGAGCGCTCATGTTGGGGATCGCGTCGACGTCTCCGGACAACAGTGCCGCCACCTGGGCAGCGGAATCGGAGATGAAGCGGAACGTCACTCTGCTCAGTCGGATCGCGTCCGCATCGCGGAAATCGGCGTTGCCGGACAGTTCCACGCGGTCGCCCTCGACCCAGCGATCGAACTTGAACGGGCCGGTGCCGACCGGACTGGTCTTGTTGCCGTCGGCGCTCTCCGGCGCGACGATCGAGGCGTCGCCGGATCCCATGTTGAACAGGAACAGCCCGTCCGACCGCGACAGCCGCACGACCACCGCGTCCGCCGATGGCGTTTCCACCTCGGCGATGGCGGCGAAATAGCCCTTCTGCGCATTCACCGATTCCTCGGAACGGGCACGGTCTAGGGAGAACTTCACATCACCGCTGTCAAATGCGGTGCCGTCATGGAAGCTGACACCGTCACGCAGGGTGAAGGTGTAAACCAGCCCGTCATCGGACACGGTCCAGTTCTCGGCCAGGCCCGGCAGGATCTCTCCACGCTCGTTGATGCGGGTCAGGCTCTCGAAGACATTGGCGTAGACCACTTCGTCGATCGCCGCCGCGGCGCCGGCGGTCGGATCGAGATGCGGCGGTTCCAGCGCCATACCGATGACGACGGAATCCTTGGCGGCGACGGCCGGTCCGGCAGCGAGCGCCGCGACAAATGCGGCCGCCAGCAGGCGCAGATAGTTCATCTTCCTGATCCTCCCCCTTATATTGGGCGCGTTTTTGCCCATTGCTGGAATATTGCGCCGTTGCCGCCCGGCTGTCCAACCCCCGCGGTCAGGCCGGACACTTCAGGGCGTGACCATGAACGCTGCGATAGCCCGGCATGTCCCCCAGCGTCTCGGCGGCGAACACGCCGCGGGCCAGGGCGCGGGCGACCGCGTCCGCGGCCATCGCGCCAAGCCGCGCAAGCGCGGCGGGCCTGGGCTCGGGCAGCGCAATTGCCCCGGTCGCCAGGACGAACAAGGTGTCGCCGTCGAACGGCGTATGGGCGGGGCGCACGGCGCGGGCGATGCCATCCTGGGCGGCGATGGCGACGCGACGCGCCTCGGCCTTGGTGAGATCGGCCGTGGTCGCCACCACGCCGATCACCGTATTCGCTCCGGGTTGGGCGCCCGCTCCGCCCGCCGCCGGCAGGTCGATTGTCGGCGGAACCGGGCCGGTCGGGACCGGCTGGCCGCCAAGCTCGCCGGCCAGTTCCAGCGGCCATGCCCACAGGCTGTCCTGGCCGGGCATGACCGTCGCGCCGACCGGGTTGGCCGCCACCAGGGCACCGACGGCAAGATCGGTTTCCTCATCCATGGCAGATACGCTGCCAAGGCCACCTTTCAGGTCGCCGGCCTTCGCGCCGTATCCCGCGCCGTGATTGCCGAGCGTGAAATCGGCCGCCGCCGCCGCGCAGGCCATGGCGGCCAGCCCGCGATACGGGGGCGTGTCGCCCCAGCCCTTGTCTCCGCCATTCTCCAGGTCGAACAGGATCGCTGCGGGCACGATAGGGACGCGTGTGTGGCGCACCGCATATCCGCGACCTTCGGCGGCAAGCCAGCCGACGACACCGGATGCCGCGTCGAGCCCGAACGCCGACCCGCCGCTCAACACCACCGCGTCGATTGCGTCGACCAATCCTGACGGGTCCAGGGCATCGGTCTCCCGCGTGCCCGGCCCGCCGCCGCGAACATCGACTGCGGCGACGACCCGCCGATCCGGCAGCACGACGGAGACGCCGCTGCGCGCCGCCTCGGCATGGCTATTGCCGACGCGGATGCCGTCGATATCGGTGATGAGGTTGCGGGGCCCCGGACGAATCACGTATTTCGCCCGCGGTGGTCAGCCACCTTCCGCCAGGTCCAGCAAGACGTCGCGGTCGACCAAATCGACCTTGTTGCCTTCCAGCAGCCGGATCACCTGCTTGGATTTCAGGGCCGTGAAGGTCCGGCTGACGGTTTCCGTCGTGAGGCCGAGATAGTCGGCGATGTCGGACCGGCTCATCGGGATGGGCACCGGATTGTCGCTCTGGCCGCGCCGGGCCAGACGCCGAGACAGGCCGAGCAGGAAGGACGCCACTTTTTCCTTCGCGGTCTTGCGACCGAGCAGAAGCATCTGGTCTTGCGAAGCCTCGAGCTCGTTCGAGGCCATCGTGAACAGCCTTTGTTGCAGCTTGGGAAACTCCTGCAGCAAAAGCTCGATCTGGCGGCGCGGGAACTGGCAAAGCGAAACCGGGGTCACCGTCTCGGCGGAATAGGCGTAACGGTCGTGCATCGACAGACCGAGGAAATCTCCTGTGAACAGGAAACCGGTAATCTGCCGTCGCCCGTCCGGCAGAAGCTTGTACAGCTTCACCGTTCCCGAGGTCACGTTGTAGACGCAGTTCGCCTCGTCGCCCTCGCCGAACAAGGTCTTCTGCGGATCCAGATGCTTGGCGCGCACGATATCGGCCATGCGCGACAGTTCCGTCTCCTCGAGCGCTGCGCATACGGTCAGCTCGCGTATCGGACACGCGCTGCACGGATTCACGCCGACATCATTGGACGGCTTGGGGGCGATACTGATCGGCGCCATGGTCGAGGGTCCTTGGGCCTCTAGTTGAACACCTAACCTGCCCGAACATTAGCGAAACCGCAATTACCGCGTTGCCACTATTCGGCGATATATCCTTTGATCTACATCATCGCACCACAAATGCGGTGGGTCCAGCATCCGGATAGCAACCACTACGAACAAGCCATGCCGGAGACACCGTCAGCTATCCCCTTGGGGGCCGAGGGAATCGATCAGGCCTACCCGATCGTCCACGCACAGTACCCGGACCTTGCCATTGCGGATTGGCGACGCTACGCCCATCGCCTGATCGAGTCCGACGGTCCGATCCGGGGGGTCATGACCGCCCAGCATGGCGGATACATACGAGGGCTGTTCTGCCACTGGCCGGAATGCAGCCTCCGCCACGGAGAACTGCTGGTCATCGAGAACTTCACCGTGATGGACCTCTTCTATCCCAAGGGCGCAGCGTTCACGCTGATCGAGGCGATGGAGGCGATGGCCGAGCGGTTCAAATGCCGCGCGATCCACACATTGCTGCCGGATCATCGCCCGACACCGCTGCACGGCCATATGCAGGCGCAGGGTCATCGCCTGAGCGAAGTGGTCTTGTGCAAGGTGCTTCATCACTGAGTTGGCAAGGCGGCGCATGCGTCCGTAGAGCAGTCAGATTCGGACGACGAAATCGGAACGAAGTCTTGCCGCGCGCCAGCCCTCGCTGAGCGGTATGCGAGCAGATCCACTTGACCGGCATGTCGGCACGCCACCAGCGCGATCACCCTGTAGCCGAAAGGGCCTCGGTCCCAGCCTAGGCGGCCGGAAGGTCGATCTCGAACACGGTGCCCTTGTCGCCGCTTACGGCCAGCCGCAGGTCGCCGCGATGTGCGACCACGATCTCACGGGCAATGGCGAGGCCAAGCCCGGTGCCGCCCGCCCGGACGGTTCCGGCGAACGGCTTGAACAGATGCTCCCGCGCACGCATCGGCATGCCGGGGCCGTCATCGTGCAGGCTGATGGCGATGCCGCCGGCACCGTTCTCGGCCTGGATGGTCACCGTCTCGGCGCCGGCCTCGAAGGCGTTGCGCCCCAGATTGACCAGCACCCGCCTGAGCTGATCGCGGTCGGCGACCACGTCGAAGTGATCCGGCACCTTGTTGACCCATTGCGACCGGCCGTTCTCGACCGGCGCCATATCGGTCTCCACTTCGTCGACAAGCTGTCGCAGATCGAAGGATGAGCGATGCAGGGGCGGACCGCCTTCGCGGGTGTAGTCCAGGGTGTGCTGGCACAGATCGGCGGCCCGGTCGATGGCGTCCAGCAGCCTCGGCCCGGTCTGCTTGGCCTCAGGGTCCTGGACCATGGTCAGCCGTTCCGACAGCAGAGCCGCAGTCGACAGGATATTGCGAAGATCGTGGTTGATCTTGGTGACGGCGGTGCCCAGCGCGGCAAGCCGGCTGCGTTGGGTGATCGCGTTTCGGACGGCGATCTGCATGTCGTGCAGTTCGCGCTGGGCCACACCGAACTCATCGCTGCGCCGGGTCGGCACGATGACGTTGTCGGCGTCGGCCGGATCGCCGCGAAAGGCGACCATCTTCTCGGTGAAGCGGGCCAGCGGCCGCACCATCAGCCAGCGCAGCGACAGGAAGACCAGCCCGGCGGTGATCAGCGAGATCACGATCGACAGCCCGAGGATGCGGTTGGAGAACCCGACCAACGCCTGGGTCAGCGGCGCCTCGTCCAGGATGATCTCGACGAATGCGTCGGTGTCGCGGGGCGAATAGCCTGAGACCTGCAGGACCCGGTTCTCGGTCTGGAACAGACTCTCATAGGCATCCATCACCAGACGCGCCCAGCCGCGATCGCGCAGATCGACCGCGCGGTCGATCGGCGGCATCGTGCTTCCGAGCATGTAGACATAGCTGTCCGTGGCGGGACGGCGGAGATCGACCATGTAGGCGTCCACATGGTCGAGCAGCTCGCGCTGCAACTCCTCCGTCACCATGCCTTGCGGCGTCGCGACCAATGCCAGCGTCGCCAGATGGCCAGCAGCCAGCTTCTCGTCGAGCCAGGTCAGCCGGAACCGCGCGATCGACGGTGTGTAGATCAGCACTTCCGCGACCATGACGAACAACACCGTCATGACCAGAAGGCGGGCCGAAAGGCTGCGCGTAAAGGCAGGCATCGACATGGGACGACGGGGCCCTTTGTTCGCGGATAGCCGGAATCCTCATAGCACGCCCGGCGCGCAAAGGTCCAATCGGCGAGGGTCAGCTAGGAGTGGCCCGGCGCAAATACAGATCAAGCGCCGGAACAGGGCAGGCTACGGCGCTCGCGAAGCCATTCAGCCAACCACCCAATACGGGCGGCGATCTCAACCTGGTGATTTCGGTTACGACGTCCCGGACGGTATCGAAGATCGCCAAATCTTGGATTGGTGACGCCGCGGCGAGGATTTCGGCTAGCGCATCATTCGCTGACGCGGAATCGGCACCGGCCCGCCCCCCGCCCGGCCACCCGACGCCAGTATCCTCATGGGTGGTCGGGCGGAGGAGCGGGCCGGTGCCGTAAGACTGGAAAATGCGCTACCCGAACTTCGACAGGAATCGCACCACCTTGCGGGTTCGGTCGCTGAACAGGCTGGGGGTGTAGAAGCTGCCGGCGGCGCGCTTGTTGACCTCGCCCAGCGTCGGGTAGGGCGCAATCATGTTGGCCACGGCGCCGATCTTCAGCCCCTGACTCATCGCCAGCACCCAGGTCTGGATCAACTCTCCCGCATGGGGGCCGGCGATGCCGGCGCCGAGGATCCGTCCCTTTGGCGTGACGACGACCTTCACCATACCCTCGGTCTCGCGTTCCGCCTGGGCCCGGTCGTTCTCGTCGAACTTCCAGCGCAGCACCCGGATATCGCGGTGCTCGGCCTGTGCCTGAGCCTCGTTGAGCCCGACCTGCGCCAGTTCGGGATCGGTGAAGGTGACCCAGGGAAAGGCCGACACCGCGGTCTTCGCCGGCAGGCGGAACAGCGCATTGCGGATCACGATGCCGGCGTGATAGCCGGCCATGTGGGTGAACTGGAAGCCGCCGGCGACATCGCCGATGGCGAAGACCCGCTTGTTGCTGCTACGCAGGCGGCGGTCGACCGTGATGCCGTTCGGGGCATAGTCGATGCCGGCCTTCTCCAGCTCCAACCCTTCGATATTGACCCGCCGGCCGGCAGCGATCAGCAGATCACTGGCGTCTACCCGGGTCTCGCCGCCGGCGTCGTTGAGCACCGCGACGATGCCGTTGCCGCTCTTCTCCACCCGAGCGATGTCGGCGCCTTCGCGCAGGTCGATGCCATCGGCGATCAGCGATTTGCGGACCAGTTCGACCAGCTCCGGATCGTCCTTGGGCATGATCGAGAACTTCTCGAGCACCGTGACCCGGCTGCCCAGCCGGCGATGCGCCTGGGCCATCTCCAGCCCGATCGGGCCGCCCCCGACGACGATCAGGTGCTCGGGCTGGACCCGGTTGTCGAAGATCGTCTCGTTGGTCAGGAAGGACACATCGTCGAGCCCCGGGATCGGAGGGACCGCTGCCCGCGAACCGGTGGCAATGACGAAGCGGCGGGCGCGGATTTCATGGTCGCCGGCGATCACGCTGTTTCGGCCGGAGAATTCCGCGGAGGCCTGGATGACCTTGACCCCCAGCCCTTCGAAACGCTCGACGGAATCATGCGGTGCGATGGCTCCGATCACGCCATGCACATGGTCGTGCACGGCGGCAAAGTCGACCGCCGGCTCATGACCGTTGACCCCGAACCGGGCGCCGGTGCGCACCGCCTGCGCCGTACGCGATGCCGCAATCAGCGCCTTCGACGGAACGCAACCGTAATTGAGGCAGTCGCCGCCCATCTTGCCGCGTTCGACAAGTACGGTGTCGGCCCCCATCTGGGCCGCGCCGGCGGCTACGCTGAGCCCGCCGGACCCGGCGCCGATCACGCAGATATCGGTATCGATGCGCTGTGCCATCGCTTTGTCTTTCCGAATGAGTGGACCGGAGTCAGGCTTTGCGGGCCTTCAGCCTCTTGTAGACGACAGGTACCAACGACAACAATGCGATGCCGATCAGGGGCAACAGGATTCCCGGTTCGAAGATGATGCCGAGATCCGGCTCGCCCCCGGCGTCGAAAATAACGCCGACGCCAGCGCCGACACTGGCGTAGACCACTGTGCCTGGGATGATTCCGAAGAATGTGGTCAGGACGAAGGTCCTCAGACGAACGCCGAAGAAGGCTGGAACCAGGTTCACGAGCCAGAATGGCGCCAAGGGCACCAGCCTCAGTGTGATCAGGTAACTCGTCGCATCTTCCTGAAATCCCGCCTCGAGCTTGGCCATCCAGGGGCCGGCCTTGCGCCGCAGAATGTCGCCAAGCGCAGTCTTGGCGGCGAGGAAGACGCAGGTGGCGCCCAGCGTAGCGCCCACGACGACGAGGCTGGCACCCCATATGGTGCCGAACATGAAGCCGCCGACGAGCGTCAGGATCGCACCGCCCGGCACCGAGAACGCGATCGCAACCGAGTAGATGAGAAGGAATACGGCGGATGCCAGGATCGCGTTCCGCGCAACGTAGTCCAGCAGCGCGATCCGGTTTTCCTTCAGCACATCCAGGCTGACGTATTCGTTCAGGCCGAACGCAAAGAATGCGAAAAACCCGGCCACCAGGATGCCGATCGGCAGGAAACGCTTGACCATCGATGCCGGCTCCTTCGCTGCCGCCGCTGCAATCTGTTGGTTCATCCGTTGATTGCGCCCCCAAACGCGCCCTGCCTGCCCGAAACGTCTATAACACGGCTCGTCGCCGAGCCCGATTGCGGGTATCTAACAATCGCACCGATCACCCACCAGTCACCATGGTGTGAGAGGAGTCGTGAACACGGTGGAAATGCACGGAGAATGGGGCCGAACTGCGATTGACTTGGGTCCTGCGAGCGCCTATAAGCGCGGCTCGCTTAGCAGCAGCATCGTTATTGTACGGAGAGTGTCGTGAAACGCACCTATCAGCCGAGCAAGATCGTGCGCAAACGCCGGCACGGCTTTCGCGCCCGTCTGTCGACGGTCGGCGGCCGCAGGGTGCTGGCCAACCGCCGCGCCAAGGGGCGGAAACGGCTGTCGGCGTGACCGCCGATGACGCGCCGATCCGGCCATGACCGGGACGCGCGCGCGGCAAGCGACACGATCAGCCTGTCCCGCCTGAAACGCCGTCCCGAATTCCTAGCGGTTGCCGCGGCCCGTTGCAAATGGGTTGCGCCCGGGCTGGTGCTGCAGGCACGCCCGCAAGACGCCTCGACATTACCCGCCACCGACCCGTCGCCGATCCGCTATGGCATTACCGCCAGCCGCAGGGTCGGCAATGCGGTGGCGCGCAATCGTGCCAAGAGACGCCTTCGCGCGGCGGCGCGAGAGATCCTGCCGGCATCCGGCGCGGCCGGATATGATCTGGTGCTGATCGCCCGGGCCGCGACGATCGGGCGGCCCTATTCCGAGTTGAAGGCCGATCTGGCGAAGGGCATTGCCAAGCTGACGCAACCGCGGCGCGCGGCAAAGCCCAAGGAATTGGAATCATGAGTCCGCTTGCCCATGTTCTGAAGGGCGTGGTGCTGGCATACCGGTACAGCCTGTCCTCGCTGATCGGCGCAGAGTGCCGGTTCAGACCGACCTGTTCGGAATACGCAATGGACGCTATAACCGCGCACGGCGCGATCAAGGGCGGGTGGATGGCCGCCCGGCGCATGGCGCGCTGTCATCCCTGGGGCGGCAGCGGCTGGGACCCGGTCCCGAATGCCGGCGACGCACCAGAGTCCGACGCTGAGGGCCGGCCGGCTTCCGGTTCCCAATAGTCTCGATCGCATACCAAGCCAGGAGCCAGAACTTCCATGCCCGACCAGAAGAACCTTGTTCTGGCGATCGTCCTGTCGTTTCTGATCATCTTCGGATTCAGCTACCTGTATGGGCCTGAACAGCCCTCGCAACAGACCCAGACCGCAGGCGAGACGACCGGTGAGACCGCCGGCGCAACCGGTGACCCGCTCGATGGGATCGCCATACCAGGCGAACCGGTGTTGGAAGCCGTGGACCGCGACGACGCGCTGACATCCGAAGCCCGAGTTCGGATCGACACTCCGAGTCTGCACGGCTCGCTGTCCTTGATCGGCGGACGCATTGACGACCTGACCCTGGCCAACTATCGCGAGACGGTCGAGGAGGACAGCCCGGAGATCATCCTGCTGTCGCCGCGCAACGCGCCACAGCCCTACTATGCCGATTTCGGCTGGGCGGGCAGCCCTGGCGTGCCTGTGCCGGGTCCGGACACCGAATGGGTTGCGGACGGCGAGACCCTCTCGCCCGGACAGCCAATCACGCTGAGCTGGGACAATGGTCAGGGCCTCGAGTTCGAGCGCGTCATCGCGGTCGATGACGACTACATGTTCACCATCACCCAGCGTGTGACGAACCGGGGAGCAGGCGCCGCATCGCTGTCGCCCTATAGCCGGGTGCAGCGCTACGATATTCCCGACACCCTCGGATTCTACATCCTGCATGAAGGCCCCTATGGGGTTTTCGAGGAGACCCTGAAGGAGTTTGACTACGACGATCTGAAGGACGAGGGCGATATTCGCGAGGAATCCAAGGGCGGCTGGCTGGGCTTCACCGACAAATACTGGCTGGTCGCGCTTGTCCCCGACCAGGCGACGCCGTCGACCGGCGTGTTCGCCCACCGGGACTCCGCCGGTCGCGACCGGTTCCTGGCGACCACGCAGGCGATCGATCCCCAGACCGTGGGCCCCGGATCACAGTACGAGCGAACCAGCCATCTGTTCGCCGGCGCCAAGGTCGTACAGGTGATCGAGAGATACAACGTCGAGCTCGACATCCAGCGCTTCGATCTGACGATCGACTGGGGCTGGTTCCATTTCCTGACGCGGCCGTTCTTCTATGCCCTGGCCTATATCAACGGGCTGATCGGCAATTTCGGCCTCGCCATTCTGGTGCTGACCGTGGGGATCAAGCTGATTCTGTTCCCGCTGGCCAACAAATCCTATCGCTCGATGTCGAAGATGAAGGCGCTGCAGCCGGAGATGCAGAAGCTGAAGGAACGGTTCGGCGACGATCGTCAGGCCATGAACAAGGAGCTGATGGATCTCTACAAGCGCGAGAAGGTCAATCCGGCCTCCGGCTGCCTGCCGATCCTGGTGCAGATCCCGGTGTTCTTCGCCCTCTACAAGGTGCTGTTCGTCACCATCGAAATGCGGCACGCGCCGTTCTTCGGCTGGATCCGGGATCTGTCGGCCCCGGATCCGACCTCCCTGTTCAACCTTTTCGGCCTGATACCGTTCACCCCGCCCGAGTTCCTGATGATCGGCGCCTGGCCGCTGGTCATGGGCCTGACCATGTGGCTGCAGCAAAAGCTGAACCCGGCCCCGACCGACCCGATCCAGCAGAAGATCTTCGCCTTCCTGCCGCTGCTCTTCACCTTCATGCTGGCGCGCTTCCCGGCCGGGCTGGTGATCTATTGGGCGTGGAACAACTCGCTGTCGATCGTCCAGCAATACGTCATCATGCGGTCCGCCGGCGTGAAGATCGGCGGTGGTGTGGTCAAGCCGCCGCCGGCCCCCACGGCCGCCGCCGGTACCGAAGAGGCGGACGGCGCCGATGCCAAGGCCGAGGACGCCGAGATCCGTGCATTGGGCGATGGCGAGGACAGCGATCCCTCCCGGGGCGAGGCGGCGGCGGACGACGAAGCGCCCAAGGCCGCACCGGCCACGCCGCGGCGGCGCCCGTCGGCCAAGCGCCGTGGCGCAAAGGGCCGGTCGCGGCCGGCCTCGCGCCGGCGCAACTGATCCGGCCCGCCTCGCGGCAGATCCGCAGCGCCGATGACCGACGACGCGACAGCTGAGCAGATCGAGGCCGGCCGACTGCTGTTCGCCCAGGAATGCCGGTTCACGATGGCCGTCGCGAAGCTTGAGCAACTGCCGCCTCTCGGCCTGCCCGAGGTGGCATTCTGCGGCCGCTCGAACGTCGGCAAATCGAGCCTGGTCAATGCGCTGACCGGGCGCAATACCCTGGCCAGGACCAGCAACACGCCGGGTCGCACGCAGCAGCTCATCTTCTTCGAACTCGGCGCGCGGCTGACGCTGGTCGACCTGCCGGGCTACGGCTTCGCCAAGGTCTCGAAATCGCTGGTGGCGTCCTGGACCCGTCTGCTGAAGGCCTATCTGAAAGGTCGCGTCACCCTCCGGCGCGCCTGCGTGCTGGTCGATGCCCGACACGGCCTGAAACCCGGAGATCTGGACATCATGGCGATGCTTGACCAAGCCGCCGTGCCGTATCAGATCGTCCTGACCAAGATCGACAAGGCCGGCCGCGGCGATCGCGACCGGGGTCGGGCCGAGATCGCGTCGGCGTTGAAGACACATCCCGCCGCCTTCCCGGAGATCCTGGCGACCAGCGCCCGCGACGGAAGCGGCATCGCGGAGCTTCGGGCGGTTCTCGCCGAACAGGCCGAGCCGGCCTCCTCGTGACACCGGCGCCGATTCCGCGTCAGCGGATAATGCGTTAGAGTGCGCCGCACACGAGGGGCGGACTGCGGCGATGGATGATCGGAGCAAATCGGGGGCGGGCAAAGCCACGCTGGACGAACTGCTGGACAAGGCGCACACGCTGTCCGAGGCGCTGCCGTTCATGCGCCGGTACAGCGGCGCCACCTTCGTCATCAAATATGGCGGCAACGCCATGGGAGACGCCCGGCTGGCGCGGGATTTCGCCCGCGACATCGTGCTGCTGAAGCAGGTCGGCATCAACCCCGTGGTCGTGCATGGCGGCGGCCCGCAGATCGGCCGCATGCTGGAACGTTTGAAGATCCAGTCGGAATTCGTCGACGGGCTGCGCAAGACCGACGGCGAGACCGTCGACATCGTCGAGATGGTGCTCTCGGGATCGATCAACAAATCCATCGTGCACGCCATCCAGGAGATCGGCGGCCGGGCGGTCGGACTGTCCGGCAAGGATGGCGGGCTGGTGACCGCGCGCAAGCTTCGCCGCAGCAAGCGGGATCCGGACAGCAACATCGAAAAGCTGCTGGACCTGGGTTTCGTCGGAGAGCCGAAGAGCGTCAATCCGGAAATCCTGGAGTCGCTCCGCAAGACGGAGTTCATTCCGGTGATCGCGCCGATCGGCTTCGACCATGACGGACACACCTACAATATCAACGCCGACACCGTGGCCGGCGCCATAGCGGCCGAAATCGACGCCACCCGGCTGCTGTTGCTGACCGATGTCGTGGGCGTGCTGGGCAAGGACGGTGTACTGATCCCGGATGTCGACACGAAGCAGGCCCGAGCCCTGATCGACGACGGCACCATCCATGGCGGCATGATCCCCAAGATCGAGACCTGTATCGGTGCCGTGGAGGGCGGAGTTGAGGCGTCGGTCATCCTGGACGGCCGGGTCGCCCACGCCGTCCTGCTGGAGATCTTTACCGATGGTGGTGTCGGAACGCTGATCCGGCGCGCATAGGGCGCATTTGGTCACGGCCACATCCGACAGTCCGCCAAATCCAAACTATCGTAAGCCTTGCAATGCTTTCGCAATGCCAGCTTCTTCCAGCCCGGCTCGAAGGAGAGCCGGCTTGCAAGCGCATGCAAAAGTCTTCGGCGGTTTTTTCTTTCTTTTCCGCCGCCTACCGCAGTCGTGGTCGACTTCCGGACTTCAACTTCAATGATCACGGTGTTAGGTTTCGCTCAGTTCCTTAAGCATCCGGGGATGACGGCCCAGGCATGATAATTGGATGTCAATACGTGGTGCATGCGACTGCGAGGGCCTGACGAGCGCGTTTAATCGGGACGCCCAAGTTCCCGGGATCAACACCGAAGTATTGGGAGGTACTCCAGGAATGACCCTTCGCAAAGTCATACCCGTCGGCGCTGTTGCGCTTTCGGTCCTCGCGGCCGCCGCCGCGCAGGCACAGGACGGCAAGGATCTCATTTACCCGATCGGCGACGATTCTCGCTTCCACTGGAGCGACCTGGATCGTTTCCAGGCGATGGATCTGAGCGGGCAGGAGGTCTCGGTTCTCGGCCCCTGGCTCGGCCCTGACCGCGATCTGGTCAACAGCGTGCTCGACTATTTCGTCGCGGCGACCGGGGCGACCGTGAACTACGCCGGGTCCGACAGCTTCGAGCAGCAGATCGTCATCGACATCCAGGCCGGCAGCCCGCCGAATCTGGCGGTGTTCCCGCAGCCCGGGACTGGCCGCCAACCAGGCGGCCAAGGGCGGCCTGGTGCCGCTCGGCGACGAGACCCGGCAGTGGGTGCTCGACAACTATGCCGCCGGCCAGTCCTGGGTCGATCTGGGCACCTATCCCGGACCGGACGGCAATCCGGACTATCTACGGCTTCTTCTACAAGGTCGATCTGAAGAGCCTGGTCTGGTACTCGCCGGAGAACTTCGAGGATGCCGGCTACGAGGTGCCGGAGACCATGGAAGAGCTGCTCGCGCTGAGCGAGCAGATCGTCGAGGATGGCGGCACGCCGTGGTGCATCGGCCTCGGCTCCGGCGACGCCACCGGCTGGCCGGCGACCGACTGGGTCGAGGATCATGCTGCTGCGGACCCAGGCCGCCGGAGGTCTATGACGGCTGGGTCAGCAACGAAATCGCCGTTCAACGACCCGCGCATCGTCAACGCCATCGAGACCTTCGGCACCTTCGCCAAGAACGACGACTGGGTCGACGGCGGTGGCGCGGCCGTTGGCGCGACCGATTTCCGCGACAGCCCAAGCGGGTTGTTCGCGGTTCCGCCGCGCTGCTACATGCACAAGCAGGCCAGCTTCATCCCACCGTTCTTCCCGGATGGCACGGAGCTCGGGCTGGATGCCGATTTCTTCTACTTCCCGTCCTTCGAGTCCGAGGATCTCGGCAATCCGGTGCTCGGCGCCGGCACCCTGTGGGCGATCACCGCGGACAACGAGGCGACGCGGGCGCTGCTTGAATACCTGCAGACTCCGTTGGCCAACGAGATCTGGATGGCCCAGAGCGGGTTCCTGACGCCGCACACCGGCGTCAATGTCGACACCTATGCCAATGCGACCCTGCGCAAACAGGGCGAGATCCTGCTCAACGCGACGACGTTCCGGTTCGACGGATCCGACCTGATGCCCGGCTCGGTCGGCGCCGGGTCCTTCTGGACCGGCATGGTCGATTATGTCAGCGGCAGTTCGGCGCAGGACGTCGCCGACGCGATCCAACGCGGCTGGGACTCCATCAAGTAGATCCACGCGGTCCCGGTAGTCACGGTTACCGGCGGGTTCGACTAGCGTCGCACCCGCCGGCACCCAGAAAATACGGAGATCGACAGCGTGGCTGGACAGCTATTCAGTGCCCTTGTCGCCATCGTGCTCGGCGTCGGGCGTCAGTATTCTCTATTTCTCCGGTACCAATTGGGCCCTCGACACCTTCCTGGGCGACCGTCGAAGGCCGGACGGCAGACTGCTCAGCCGCGAGACCACGCGTGGTGCGATCCGGCCCTGGCTGTTCGTCGGCCCGGCCCTGCTGCTGCTCGGCATCTATTTGGTCTATCCGGTGTTCGAGACCATCAAGCTCAGCCTTGTTCGACAATAGCGGCGACACATTCGTCGGCCTCGGCAACTTCGTCTGGGCATTCACCGACGACGAGTTCCTGCAGTCGATCTGGAACAACATCCTCTGGCTTCTGATCGTGCCGGCGATGAGCACGATCATGGGCATGATCGTCGCCGTGCTGGCCGACAAGGTCGCGTGGGGCACGGTCGCGAAGACGTTCATCTTCCTGCCGATGGCGATCTCGTTCATCGGCGCCAGCGTGATCTGGAAGTTCGTCTATGATTTCCGCGGTCCCGACGCCGACCAGATCGGCCTGCTGAACGCCATGGTGGTGTCGCTCGGCCTCGAGCCGCAGGCCTGGGTCACGCATCCCGTTCTGGAACAGCCTGTTCCTGATGGTCATCCTGATCTGGATCCAGACCCCCTTCGCGATGGTGATCCTGAGCGCGGCGCTTCGAGGCGTGCCGACCGAGACCCTGGAGGCCGCCCGGATCGACGGCGCCAATGAATTCCAGATCTTCTTCAAGATCATGCTGCCGCAGATCATGGGCACGGTGCTGGTGGTGTGGACCACCATCACCATCATCGTCCTGAAGGTCTTCGACATCGTCCTGGCGATGACCAACGGCCAATGGGACACCGAGGTGCTGGCCAACCTGATGTTCGACTGGATGTTCCGCGGCGGCGGCGATTTCGGTAAGGGCAGCACTATCGCGCTGATCATCATGATCGCGGTCATCCCGATCATGATCTGGAACATACGCCGCTTCCAGCAAGAGGAGGGCATGCGATGACCACCCGGATCATGGGCATCAAGACGATGCACCCGCTACGGATGGTCACCCATGCTGTGCCTGTTCCTGCTGGTGCTGGGCTGGACCATCCCGACCGCCGGGCTGTTGATCAGCTCGTTGCGCGACAAGGACCAGTTGATCGTCTCGGGCTGGTGGACTGCGCTGTCCGCCTCCCAGGGCGCCGAGCGCGGCCGGACCGGCACCGCCGACGATCAGGTGCAGCGGGACGGGCAATTTGTGATCGCCGGCTCGTTCTTCGAAGATGGGCAGCCCGAAGGGGGTGGCCAGCTTTCGGCATCCGGCAGAACGACCTGACGGCCTTCCAGGCCGGCGAGACCGCGACGCTCAACGACGGCACCTCCTTCACGCTGAACGCCGACGGCACCTATGAGTGGGTGTCGGCCGGTGCCGTTCGACAATGCGCGCGGCAAGCGGTTCTTCTATCATCGCGCAGATCCCGCCGATCTTCAGCCTGGACAATTACCGCGAGATCCTGTCCTCGGAAGGGCTTCGGCCAGTCGTTCATCAATACGCTGACGGTAACCGTTCCGGCCACGATCATCCCGATCCTGATCGCGGCCTTCGCGGCCTATGCGTTCGCCTGGATGGACTTCCCGGCGCGGCAGTTCCTGTTTGCCGTGGTGGTCGGCCTGCATGGTGGTGCCGCTGCAGATGTCGCTGATCCCGCTGCTGCGGATGTACAACGGGATCGGCGCGGACTTTCGATTGTCTCGGCGAAATCCTATCCCGGCATCTGGCTGGCCCATACCGGCTTCGGACTGCCGCTGGCGATCTACCTGCTGCGCAACTATGTCGGCGGCCTGCCCAAGGACATCATCGAGTCGGCCAAGGTGGACGGCGCTTCGCACTTCCACATCTTCACCCGGCTGATCCTGCCGCTGTCGGTGCCGGCGCTGGCGTCATTCGCGATCTTCCAGTTCCTGTGGGTGTGGAACGATCTGCTGGTTGCCCTGGTGTTCCTGGGCAAGCAGGAGAACCAGATCGTCATGACGTCGAAGCTGAGGGAATTGCTGGGGTCGCGTGGCGACAATTGGGAGATCCTGACCAGCAGCGCCTTCGTGTCGATCATCGTGCCGCTGCTCTTCTTCCTGTCGCTGCAGCGCTACTTCGTGCGCGGGCTGCTGGCCGGCTCCGTCAAGGGCGGCTAGGAACGGCAAAGACCTGCGAACCCGGGCGGCGGAGCGATCCGCCGCCCGGGGGCATTGTCTTCCGTCCGCGCGTCACGCCGCGCCGAAGAACTCCAGCTGCCAGGTCAGTTCGTCTTCGGTCAGCGGGTATTCCAGACCGTCCCGCGCCTTGATGGTCGGTGGCCGGCGCGATCTTGGCGATCTGCATCTGCACCTTCATCGCCAGCCGCATGCCAAGTCCCGCCTTCCACACGATCGCAACGACGCCGCGCGCGCTCTGGGCGTTCAGGATCGATTCGACGATCCGCCTCGTCGACACCGGCCAGCAATGCCAGCGCGCCGAGCACGAATGCCCGGTCGCCCTGGAAGATCGCCTCGTCGATCTGCTCTTCGTTCAGCGCGCCGTCCGCGAACATGCGCCGCGCCTTGTCGCCGCCGGGCCTCGGTCGGCGGGTCCGGGGCTGGCCGCCTGGGAATATCCGGCCTCGTCGTCCAGCGCCGCGCCATCCTTCTTCAGGCGGCCGCGCAGGGTCTCGACCACCGCGGACGCGGTCTCGTCGTCCATCTCGTCGCGCTGCTGCAGCACCTCGACAAGCGAGACGGCGACGAAGCGGGCCAGCCTGCGGACCGCGGCACCGGACAGGTTGGGCCGGTAGACCAGCGGGCGGTGCCAGGATTTCCGCCCCGGTGCCTTGGCCAGGATGTGGTCGAGGGTCTCCTCACGGATCTGGGCGCTGTCATTGCCCAACAGCAGCGCCACCGCGTCGATGTCATCGGTGCGCACGATGGCGTCCGCGACCTGATGGGACAGGTCCGGCCGCCGGGCGATGGCCGCCATGCGGCCACGGGTCGGCGCGATATCGAGGACCGCGACCAGATCCTCGTCGGTCAGTTGCGGCGAATGACGCAGGACCGGCTCGGCGACACCAGACTCGTCATCGAGCGCCAAGCCGCTCACCACCTCGTGCGGGACATGCTCAAGAGATCCGACCGCCTCGGACAGCATCTGCCGGATGGCCGGCGACGGATCCCGGGCCAGCACCTTGAGAACCTGCAGGGTGAATTTCTCCAGCGGGCCGTCCGGCTCGGAGCCGTTGGCCGGAATGCGATCGACGGCTTTCTGCAGCACCGTGGTTCTGACCCCGTCGGCCGGGTCGCCGGCCAGCAGGACATCCGCCTGTCCGGGGGTCGTCGGGTTTGCGGCGATTTCCCGTCGAACCGCCTCGACCGTGTCCGCCGCCAGGAAGAACAGCAGTTCCGGCGAGATATCGGTGCGCGATGCGACCGATTTGCGGATCTCGGGATCGGAATCCCGCGCTTGCTGCTTGGCGGCCCGATCGTCGCCTGGTGCCGGTTGAGTACGGGGTCCGCCGCTCAAGTCTTCGCGTCCTTTCGGCGGCAACGTGCCCAGCCGCCGCCGGCGGCCGTTTCGCGGCCGGCAGCCTTGGCTCGATACATCGCCTTGTCGGCGCGCTCGATGACCGTTTCGATGTCTTCCGCGCTGCCCGCCGGGCGGACCGCCACCCCGACCGACAGGCCCACGGGCCGGTTCGGCGCCGAGGAATGGGCAACCAGGTCGCGGCCGCGCTCTGCCATGGCACAGGCGACCGCCTCGGCCCGATCGGCGCCGGCGGCGTCGAGCCAGACCACGAATTCGTCGCCGCCGATACGTCCGCGCAGATCGTCCGGACCGGTGGTTTCGCGCAGCAGCGCCGTCACTTCCGACAGGACCGCGTCGCCACGCTGGTGGCCGTGCACATCGTTGACGGCCTTGAAATTGTCGATGTCGATATAGAGCAGCGCGCCGCCGCCGCCACCCGGCGCGGCCAAGCCGAGCGCCCAGCCGTTCGATCATGGCGCGCCGGTTCAGCAGTTTGGTCATGCCGTCGCGTTCCGCCTGGCTCTTGAGGCGTTCCAGATAGGCGGTATGGAGATAGGCGACACCAATCTGGTCGCCGACCGCCTCGATCAAGGTGCCGGTCCTCGTCGGACCAGGCATCGCGGCCGTCGGACACGCCAGACCACGACCGCCCCATCGGCCCCGTCGCGTGAACGGGCGGCGATCGCCAGCCCGCGTTGGTCCTGGCAGACCGTGCGGGCCTTCACCGAACTGCCGCGCCGCGCCAGGAATTCCGCGGCATCGAATTCCGACCCCATGGTTCCGTGCTCGGCCGCCTTGACCAGCCGGCCCTCGATGTCCTGCCGGTAGAGACGACACCCATCGGCGCCGATCGCCTTGGCAATGGCGGCGGCGGCGCTTGCCAGCATGCGATCCGGCTCCACCTCGTCGCGCATGGTGCGCATGATGTGTTCCAAGAGCTGCTCGCGGGTCCTGGCCCGGGCCAGAGCCGCCTCGCGCTGGCGGATCTCGGTGACCTCGCGGCACAGGCCACGGGTGCCGCGCCATTCGCCCTCGTCGTCGAACAGCGGCCGGGCCCAGGCTACCACGCAGGCATCCTCGCCATCGGACCGGCGCAGCCAGAGTTCGGCGCGGTTGACGGCGCGCCGCGCCTGGAAGGGCGAGCGCGTCACCGCATCTCTCGTCTTTCAGCAGGTCGTCCGGGTCCTGTCCGACCAGCGCCTCCGCGGCATAGCCAAGGGCGCCCTCCGGCGAGACATAGACGAACCGCCCTTCGGTGCCGGTTTCCCAGGCGAAATCGCTGGAGATATCGACCAGATCGCGGAACCGCTGCCGAGACTCCGCCAGCGCATCGCGCAGATTGATGTCCAGGGTCACATCCCGGCCGAACAGGGCGACGGTGTTGTCCGGCAGCGCGACGGCGGTCCACTCCACCACCGCCGGGCCGTCCCCGGTATCCATGGCAAACACCTGCACGGGACCGTCATCGTCATTGGGACGGCTCAGCCAGCTAAAAAGCCGGTCCCACCACTCACCCGACGGGCGGTCTCCGATAAACGTCCGCAGACCTTCGCTGGCCGAGATCACCGTGCCGTCCGCGGCCACGACCATAGCCAGGCCCGGATGCCGTTCGACCACGTCGACAGCACCCGCCGTCGGCTTGGTGCGCCGGGCGGGAGCAGCCTTCTCCTGCCGGTGGAAGAGGCGCAATGGGACAACCTTCGGAAATTCGTCTCAGGGTTAAACGCTACCCCTGACGCGCTTAAGCGCAGCTTAAAACACGCGACCGGCCGGCTTGCGCATGCCCCGACATCAGGCCCTAGCTTCCAAGGCCATGTCCCAAGCAGACTCAACCAGCAACGCCCGGGATCTGGACCATATCGATGTCTGGATATTCGATCTGGACAACACGCTCTACCCGGCATCCTGCGATCTCTTCGAGCAGGTTCGCCTGCGGATCGGCGGTTTCATCGCAGAGCGGTTCGGCATCGATCAGGAGGCGGCCCGGGCTCTGCAGCGCAAATACTTCCTGGAGCACGGAACCACTCTGCGCGGCCTGATGACCGTGGACGGCGTAGCGCCCCGCGAGTTCCTCGACTACGTGCACGATATCGACGTAACGCCTGTGCCGCCGAGCCCGACACTCGACGAGACCCTGGATGCACTGGACGGCCGCAAGCTGATCTTCACCAACGCGTCCACCGCCCACGCCGAGCGTGTCATGGAGCGGCTCGGCGTCGCCCGGCATTTCGAAGCGATCATCGACATCGTCGCTTCGGACTTCCAGCCAAAGCCCGATCGGCGCGCCTACGACAAGATGGTCGCGGCCCATGGCATCGATCCGGCCGCCGCCGTCATGGTCGAGGATATGGCCGTCAATCTGGTGCCGGCGCACGCCATGGGCATGACCACGGTCTGGGTCCGGACCGAGCATGACTGGACCGGGCCCAAGCCCGGCGAGACCCATGTCGATCAGGAGATCGACGACCTCGCCGAATGGCTGACGTCCATCGTGGCGGCGCGCGGCTAGAGGGATAGCCGACGCATCGCTCTTCGGCCGCCTCGCCTCAGGTTGACATGGCGCCGGACGCAACCCAAGGTGCGCCGCTCTACGCCACATCCAGACAAGACGGCAGACCATGAGCGACACGTCACTGCAGCAGACCATCGAACAGGCCTGGGACGACCGCGACGCCATATCGACGTCCACCTCCGGCCCTGTCCGCGAGGCGGTCGAAACCGCGCTCAACGGCCTGGATGGGGGCGAACTCCGGGTCGCCGAGAAGACCGACGATGGCTGGGTCGTGCATCAATGGCTGAAGAAGGCGGTGCTGTTGAGCTTCCGCCTGAACGACATGTCGGTGGTTCCCGGCGGTGCCGGCGGCGCCACCTGGTGGGACAAGGTGCCGTCCAAGTTCGAAGGCTGGGGCGAAAACCGGTTCCGCGAGGCCGGCTTCCGCGTCGTGCCGAACGCGGTCGTGCGCCATTCCGCGCATATCGCGCCGGGTGTCGTCCTGATGCCCAGCTTCGTCAATATCGGCGCCCGGGTCGGCAGCGGCACCATGGTCGATACCTGGGCGACCGTCGGCTCCTGCGCCCAGATCGGGAGCAACGTGCACCTGTCGGGCGGCGTCGGCATCGGCGGCGTCCTGGAGCCGCTGCAGGCCGGACCGGTCATCATCGAGGATGACTGCTTCATCGGCGCCCGCTCCGAAGTCGTGGAAGGCGTGGTGGTCGAGCGCGGTTCGGTGCTGTCGATGGGCGTGTTCATCGGCGCCTCCACCAAGATCGTCGACCGGGCCACCGGCGAGATCCACTACGGCCGCGTTCCGCCATACTCGGTGGTGGTCGCCGGCTCGCTTCCCGGCAAGCCGTTTCCCGATGGCTCGCCCGGGCCGAGCCTCTACTGCGCTGTGATCGTCAAGCAGGTCGACGAACGCACCCGCTCCAAGACGTCGATCAACGAACTCCTTCGGGACTAGGCGCCGGTCGGATGACGGTGATCGACCCCGTCGCGCTGACCCAGGCCCTGGTGCGCTGCCCCAGCGTGACCCCGGCCGATGCGGGCGCCCTGTCCGAGGTGCAGATTGCCGCGGAGCGCCTTGGATTCACCTGTGAACGGGTGACTTTCAGCGAGCCTGGCCACGCCGATATCGACAACCTTTATGCCCGACTGGGCAGCACGGGACCCAATTTCTGCTTTGCAGGCCACACCGATGTGGTGCCGGTCGGCGATGCCGGCGCCTGGCGGCACGACCCGTTTGGCGCGATCATCGAGGACGGTCTGCTCTACGGTCGCGGCGCCGCCGACATGAAAAGCGCGGTCGCCGCATTCCTTGCCGCGGTCGAGCGTTTCCTCGAGCAGCGCGCCGGCGGTTTCGACGCGTCCATCACCCTGCTGATCACCGGCGACGAAGAGGCCGATTCGGTCAACGGCACGGCCAAACTGCTGCAATGGCTGGCCGATCGCGGCGAGACCCTTGACGCGGCCTTGGTCGGAGAGCCGACCAGCCCGGATCGACTCGGCGAGATGGTCAAGATCGGCCGCCGCGGCAGCTTGTCCGGCTGGGTTACCGTGAACGGGATCCAGGGCCACACCGCCTATCCCCACCGCGCCGACAACCCGGCCAACCGGCTGGTCGCCATGCTGGCAGGGCTGACGGCATCTCCGCTCGACGATGGAAGCGATCATTTCGGGCCGAGCAACCTGGAAATCACCACCATCGATATCGGCAATCCGGCCAACAACGTGATCCCCGCGAGGGCTGCGGCGGCTTTCAACATCCGCTTCAACGACCTGCATGACAGCGCCGGCCTGGAGCGCTGGATACGCCGGACCTTCGACGCCGCCGGTGGCGATTACGAACTGACCCTGCGCGGCAGCGGCGAGAGCTTCATCACCACGCCCGGCCCGTTGAGCAAGATCGTCTCCAGTGCCGTCGAACGGATCACCGGCCTGAAACCGGAACTCAGCACCAGCGGCGGTACCTCGGATGCCCGGTTCATCAAGAGCTACTGCCCGGTCGTCGAATTCGGCCTGGTCGGCAAGACCATCCACCAGGTTGACGAACACGTTGCCACCGCCGATATCAACAGTCTGGCGGAAATTTATGCCGCGGTTCTTCACGACTTCTTTTCCGTCGCGGAGTAACCATTACCGCATTGGCCAAGAATTCGCAGCGAACCGGCCGGCATTATGACGATCAATGAGATAGCAAGCGCCGTATACGGCACCTACCGGCTTGCAAAGAGAGATCCAGGCGGGTTGGCCTATTTCGACCGCTCCTCCGAAGGTGCGGTGAAGAGCTTCTATGCCGCAGTCATCGTGTTGCCGATCCACGCGCTGCTGACAACGGCCAGCAAGTGGGAGTTCCTGCAGAAAGCTGAGATACCGACCTGGTTCGCCCTCGAATTGGTCTTCTATGTCATCGGCTGGACCTTGTTTCCGGTGCTGATGATCACCATCACGCGCTGGATCGACCGTTGGAATCGCTTCCCCGACTTCCTTGTGGCTTATAATTGGAGCCATATCATCATCCTGGCAGCATGGTTGCCGCTCCAGTTCCTGCGGCTGACCGAGCTCATTCCGATGCCGGTCTTCCATATGCTCGGCCTGGGACTGCTGGTCGTCGTCCTTTATTATCGCTGGTTCTTCTTCAAGGTGTCGCTGGACGTTACCGGGGGCATGGCGGCGGCATTGGTTGCCAGCGACTATGTACTCGGCCTGCTCATGTTCCAGGTCTCGGAGTCCATCGTCTACGGCGAATAACCGACTGTCATAAGGTACAGGCCGTCAGCCGGCGCTGTCGGCCCCGCCGCCGACCGGTCGCGGGCTTCCAGCGCGCGCGATACGTCCGTGGCGCGCCATTTGCCGTCGCCGACCAGCTTGAGCGTCCCGACCATATTGCGCACCTGGTGGTGCAGGAAAGACCGCGCTTCGGCGGCAATCAGGATTTCCGCACGGTGGCGCTCGACATCGAGCCGGTCCAGTGTCTTGACCGGAGACTTCGCCTGGCACTCGCTGGCGCGGAAGCTGGTGAAGTCATGGTTCCCGATCAGTTCCTGCGCCGCCTTATGCATCGCGTCGGCGTCCAGCGGCCGGATCACGTGCCAGGCGCGGCCGGTGTCCAGTGCCAGCGGAGCGCGCCGATTGACGATCCGGTAGCGGTAGGACCGGCTGACGGCAGAGCTGCGGGCATTGAAGTCCGCACTGACCGCCACCGCATCCAGGACCGCCACCGGTTGTGGCTTGAGATGGAAGTTGACCGCGTCGCGCACGGTGTCCGGCGGTGGATCGGCGGCCAGATCGACATGCGCCACCTGGCCCAGGGCGTGGACTCCGGCATCCGTGCGGCCGGCGCATTGCACCCGCACCGTCTCGCCGCAGAAGGCGTGGATTGCCTCCTCGATCGCCTGCTGCACCGACGGGCCGTTGTTCTGCCGCTGCCAGCCGACAAACGGGCGACCGTCATATTCGATGGTCAGCTTGTAGCGGGTCACAACCGGGTGCCTTTGGGTATCGGAAAGCCGCGCAACAGCGCGTCGCTCTCCATCGGCGCCTTGCCAGGCCGTTGCAGGCGAATCAGGCGCACGGCGCCGCCCGACCCACAGGCGACCGTCAGCCGGTCGTCCAGCACGGCACCCGGCTCGCCGTCGCCCGGAGCGGGCTCGACTGCATGGACCTTCAGCCGCACGCCGCTGACTTCGAACCAGGCGCCGGGGCGCGGCGACAAGGCCCTGACCTGGCGGCCGACCTGCCCGGCATCGGACCAGTCGATGCGGCCATCGGCCGGGCTGATCTTGGCGGCATATGTGACGCCGTCCGCCGGCTGCGGCACCGCGAGGAGCTCTCCACCGGCGATCCGGCGCAGGGCCTCGACCACAAGTTCGGCCCCCAGATCCGCCAGGCGATCATGCAGCATGCCCGCGGTCGTCCGGGAATCGATCGCGACGGCGCCGCTGAGCAGCATCGCGCCGGTATCCAGCCCCTCATCCATCTGCATGATGGTCACGCCGGACTCCCGGTCGCCGGCCAGGATCGCCCGCTGGATCGGCGCCGCACCGCGCCAGCGCGGCAGCAGCGATGCATGCACATTGAGACACCCGAGACGGGGCGCCGCCAACACCAGAGCCGGCAGGATCAGCCCATAGGCGGCCACCACCGCCACGTCGAGCCCGAGGGACCGGAACGCGCCCTGCTCTGCACGATCCCTGAGCCGCGCCGGCGTGCGCACCTCCAAGCCGTGCTGAACCGCGAATTCGTGCACCGGCGAACGCCGTTCGCGATGGCCCCGGCCGGCCGGGCGCGGCGGCTGGGTGTATACGGCGGCGATGTCGTGGCCGGCCTCCACCAGCGCCGATAGACTCGGCACCGCAAATTCCGGCGTGCCCATGAAGGCCAGACGAAAGCGGTGGGGGGCATCGGTCATCGCCGGTCTATTCCCCGGACTGGGGTCAGGCGGCATTCGCCTTTTTCATCTTGGTCAGCTTGCGCAGGATCATGCCGCGCTTCAGCGCCGACAGATAGTCGACGAACAGGATGCCGTTGAGGTGATCGATCTCGTGCTGGATACAGGTCGACAGCAGCTGCTTGGCGTGCAGTTCCCGTTGCCTGTTTTCCCTGTCGAGATAACGGATCTTCGCCTCTGCCGGACGAGTCACCTCGGCGTAGTGTTCGGGCAAGGACAGGCATCCCTCCTCGTAGCTGAAGGTGTCCTCCGACGTCCAGACCACTTCTGGATCGGCCATACACAGCGGCCGGCGCTCGTCCTCCTTGGCCGACACATCGACCACGATGACCCGTTGCAGAACGCCGATCTGGGGCGCCGCCAGGCCGATGCCCGGCGCTTCGTACATGGTCTCGAGCATGTCGTCCATCAGCGACCGGACCTGGTCATCGACCGCCTCGACCTTGGTCGCCGCCTTCCGGAGCACCGGATCCGGCGCGATTATGATTTCGCGTAAAGCCATGTGTATCGCGTTTGCCGTTTCGCAGTTTCCCGCCATCCGGACCGAAAGCCGGCCGGCCGGGGCATCCATGCCGCAGTGGACATATGACCTGACCCGGTTGCCGTCAAGCATCGCGGCATCCGCCGCCAAATGGTACCGTTGCGATCGCGCGAATCGGAACGGATGCGGAACGGAATGGACCTGTCGATCATCGAGCGTGCCGAACCGGCGGTACTGGTGGCGCTTGGCATCGGTTTGGGCGCGGCGGTGCTGATTGCTCTGCTGACGGTGATCGTCGTGCTGATCCGGCGAACATCGCGCTCCCAACAGGCCATGGGGGATATGGGCGGCCAGATCTCACAGCTTGCCGAGACGGCCGTTCGCATGGGGGCCGGCCAATCCGAGCTGACTGGCAGGCTCGCCCAGATCGCCGAGCAGAGCGCCGCTGCCCAGACCCAGCTTGCCGAGCGGCTGCAGACGCAGGAACGGCAGATCGCCAAGTCGCTGGACGAGCGGCTGGCGGCGGTCAGCACACGGGTTCACGAAACCCTGGAGAAGAGCGCCACCCAGACCGCCAATACCATGAGCGACCTGAAGACGCGGCTGGCGCTGATCGACGAGGCGCGCAAGACCATTGCCGAGCTGTCGACAGAGGTCGTCGGACTGCAGGACATCCTGTCCAACAAGCAGTCGCGAGGCGCGTTCGGCGAGGTCCAGTTGCAGGACATCGTGACCGGCATCCTGCCGCCCTCGGCATACGAGTTCCAGGCGACGCTGGCCGGCGGGCGGCGGCCCGACTGCCTGCTGAAACTGCCCAACCCGCCCGGATCGATCGTGATCGACGCCAAGTTCCCGCTGGAGAGCTATCGCGCCCTGAACGCGGCCAAGGATGAGTCGGCACGGGTCCAGGCGGCGCGCACATTCACCAGGGATGTCAGTGTGCACGTCGCCAACATCGCCGAGCGCTATATCGTGCCCGGCGAGACGGCGGAATCCGCACTGATGTTCCTGCCGTCGGAGGCGGTCTATGCCGAGCTGCATGCCCGCTTCCCCAACGTGGTCGAGGAATCCTACCGCCGCCGGGTCTGGATCGTCTCGCCGACGACATTGATGGCGACCCTCAACACCGTGCGCGCCGTGCTGAAGGACGTGCACATGCGCGAGCAGGCTGGCGTGATCCAGGCCGAGCTGCTGCATCTTCTGAAGGATGTCGAGCGGCTGGACCAGCGCGTCGAGAAGCTGCAGAACCACTTCTCCCAGGCCGACCGCGACATCCGCGACATCCGCATCTCCACCGACAAGGTCAAGCGACGCGGCGAGAGGATCGACGGGCTGCAATTCGACGATGGCCCCGAGCCGTCCGAGGCCCTGGAACCGCCGCGGCCGAAGGTGGTGGGAGAGTAGAACGGGAGTTCCGCGCGCCTGCGGCTCGAAATAGCGGAATTGCGATTGGTTCTGATCAGAGCTCCCGCCGCGATTTCAGTGCCGCCATCAGGGTGCCGTCGTCGAGATAATCGAGCTCGCCGCCGACCGGGACGCCGTGGGCGAGGCGGGTGACCGTCACATCGCAATTGGCCAGCCGATCAGTGATGTAGTGAGCGGTCGTCTGGCCGTCGACAGTGGCGTTTAGGGCCAGGATGACCTCGCTTGCCTCCGGCGCCCGCGCCCGCTCGATCAGGCCCGGTATATCGAGGTCCTCGGGCCCGACGCCCTCCAACGCCGATAGGGTGCCGCCAAGCACATGATAGCGGCCGCGATAGGCTTTGGTGCGCTCCAGCGCCCAGAGGTCGGAGACCTGCTCGACCACGCAGAGGGTCGTAGCGTCTCGACCGGCATCGGCACAGATCGAACACGGATCGCAGGTGTCGAGATTGCCGCAGGACGAGCATGCGCGGATGGCGTCGGCGGCGTCTGCCAGGGCGCTCGCCAAGGGCTCCATCAGGGTATCGCGGTGGTCGAGCAGATGCAGCGTGACCCGGCGCGCGGATCGCGGGCCGAGGCCGGGCAGCTTCGCCAGAAGCTGGATCAGCTTCTCGATCTCAGGACCGATCATGGCTGGCTAGACGATGCCGTCATTGCGAGGGGGGCGGCAGCGACGCGGCGACCCAATGCCACCGGAGAATGTGGATCGCCACGCCTCCAACTCGTGACGACGGTTCCGATCGGCCGGCACCGGCGATCAACTGCCCGCTCAAAACGGCAGCGTCATGCCCGGCGGCAATTGTATCCCGCCCATCAGCTTGGATGTCTCTTCCTTTACCAGGGCCTCGACCTTGGTCTTGGCGTCGCCGACCGCGGCCACCACCAGATCTTCCAGCACCTCGACATCGTTCGGGTCGACCATGCCGGGATCGATCTTCAACGCGCGCAACTCGCCCTTGCCGTTCATGGTCGCGGTCACCATGCCGGCGCCGGCCTGACCGTCGACCTCTATCTCTGCAAGCCGGTTCTGCATGTCGGCCGCCTTGCCCTGCATCTCCTGGACCTGCTTCATCATCTGGCTGAGGTTCTTCATGGCTTACTCATCCTCAATCGGGTCTGGCGGAACGTCATCCGCCGGGGTCTCGGGCAAATCGTGCACGGCCTCGATTCGGGCATCCGGGAACTGCTCCAGGACCGCGCGCACGGTTGGGTGTTCGGCGGCCCGCGCCAACGCCTTGTCCTCGGCGATGCGGTCCTGCTCCCGCAGGGTCGGCGCGCCGGCATCGCTCGACACGCTGACCACCCAGCGACGGCCAGTCCAGTCGCCGAGCGCGGCGGCCACCTGGCTGGCAAGTGCCTTGGGCGCCTCCGGCCGAGGCCGGAATTCAAGCCGACCCGGTTCATAGCGCACCAAATGCGCATTGAGATAGAGATCGGAATGCAGTCGCGGATCGCCGCGCTCCTCGAACAGCCCGACCAGCCCGCGGAAATCGGCAGGCACCGGAACGAAATCCGGCGCCTCGGGCGCCGGTGCGCGTTCGGCGACCGGGTCCGGGACCGCCGGTGCCGTCGCGACGGCCGCACCAGCCCGCTCGGTATCGCTTGGCTGCCGACCCGAATTCCGTGCCGGTACGCCGGGTGCGGCTGTCGACGGCCCCTGTGGCGGCGGTGAACCGGCCGCACTGTCCGGCGTCGACGGTTCTGCGCCCGGATACTCCCCGGCCTCCAGCTTCGCGATCACCTCACCGGGTGTCGGCAGCCCCGAAGTATGCATCAGCCGGATCAGCACCATCTCCAGGGCAGACTGCGGCGACGGCGCGCCCTGCACCTCGCCGATCCCTTTCAGGAGCATTTGCCACGCCCGGCTCAGCACCGGCATGCGCAGCGACGCCGCCAGGGACGCGCCGCGGACTCGCTCGGCCTCGGCGGTGGCGGACTGGCTCGCGACACCGGGTACCAGTTTCGTCCTGGTCAGAAAATGGGTGAAATCCAGCAGGTCCTGCAGCACCACCATCGGATCCGCGCCATCGCGATACATGTCACCAAGCTGATCGAGGGCGCGCGGCGCATCGCCCTTCATCAGAGCCTCGAACAGGTCGATGATTGCGGTCCGGTCGGCAAGCCCCAGCATGTCGCGGACCTGATGCCCGGTGATCGGCCCGCCACCGGCCGCCGCGTCCTGGGCGATGGCCTGGTCGAGCAGGCTGAGTCCGTCGCGGGCGGATCCATCGGCGGCACGGGAGATCAGCGCTAGCGCATCGGGTTCGATCTCGACCGATTCCTGCTTTGCGATATCGGCGAAGTACCCGGCGAGCAATTCGGCATCGATGCGGCGCAAGTCGAAACGCTGACAACGGGACAGCACCGTCACCGGCACCTTGCGGATCTCCGTGGTGGCAAAGATGAACTTCGTGTGTGGCGGTGGCTCCTCGAGGGTCTTCAGCAATGCGTTGAAGGCGTTCTTCGACAGCATGTGCACTTCGTCGATGATGTAGACCTTGTACCGCGCGGCGACCGGCGCGTAGCGGACCCCGTCGATGATCTCGCGGATATCGTCGACGCCGGTTCGCGAGGCGGCGTCCATTTCCATCACGTCGACATTTCGGTCGGCGGCAATTGTGCGGCACGGCTCGCAGTGTCCGCAGGGCGCGATCGTCGCCTCGCCGGTTCCGTCCGGGCCGACGCAGTTCAGCGCCCGGGCGATGATCCGCGCGGTGGTCGTCTTGCCGACGCCGCGCACCCCGGTGAGGATGAAGGCATGGGCCAGTCGGCCCGACTTCATCGCGTTGGTCAGGGTGCGGACCATCGCCTCCTGGCCGATCATGTCGGCGAAGGTCATCGGCCGGT
>CBDBVB010000011.1:0-47643 GCA_965212545.1 Inquilinaceae bacterium | reverse complement strand
AGCCGCCAGTCGGTCGTCAGCTTGATCACCCGCGCCGGGCTCACCGCCTCCGGCGTGAAGATCTCCAGATCGACTCCACGCTGCACCACCCGGACCTTGTCGGGATCGATATGGTAGGTGTCGAGGATGTGCTGCCCGATATAGTGCGAGATCGCGATCACCCGATCGCTGCGCACCATGACCGAGTTGTACAGCTTCTTGAACGGGTTGGTGGCGCCGTACACGCCATGGAAGGTGGTCACGAAGGGGATTCGGCAGCGGCGGCTGGCGGACAGCGCGCTCCACGCCGGCGCCCGGCTGCGGGCGTGGATCAGGTCGACCTTCTCCTTGCGAATCAGCCGCACCAGCCGGCCGACATTGGCTCTCATCGTGAACGGGTTCTTGGAATCGAGCGGCAACTCGATATGGCGGGCATCGATCCGCGGCAGTTCGCGCGTCATCGCGCCGCCGGAGGACGCCACCAGCGCCGTCCGCCATGGGCCGTGATGGCGCGGGCAACGTCGATGCAACCGCGTTCGGCACCGCCCGTCTCCAGGCTCGGAAGAACCTGCAGGACCACCGGGCCGTTCGGCTTGTCGGTATCGGTCACGATGCTAACGTTGCGGCGCTGCGAAATGGAGCAGCAAGACAGGGGTCTCCCGGGATGGGCGAATCGGCCGAAGTCTATACCTTAACTCTGTCCGACGGTGCCAGCATTGCCTTTCGACGGATCCCGGCAAGAGCCGCCGCCGGGACGGTTCGGCTGCCGGGCGTGGTGTTCTGCGGCGGCTTCCGGTCCGACATGACCGGCAGCAAGGCGCTCGCCCTGGAAGAGCGGTGCCGGCGCGCGGGCCAGGCCTTCATCCGCTTCGACTACACCGGGCACGGCCAATCGAGCGGTCGTTTCCAGGATGGGACGATCGGCGACTGGCTGCGCGATGCGCTGGCGGTACTCGATCAGCTTGCGGAAGGCCCGCAGATTCTCGTGGGTTCGTCCATGGGCGGCTGGATCGCCGCTCTCGCCGCGCTGGCCCGGCCGGAGCGGATCGCCGGGCTGGTCGGGATCGCAGCCGCACCGGATTTCACCGAAGACTTGATCTGGGACCGGCTGTCCGACGCGCAGCGCCTGCAGATCCTGCAGGACGGCCTACTGCTGCGCCCGTCCGCCTATGTCGAGGAGCCCGATCCGATCTCGCGGAGGCTGATCGAGGAGGCGCGCGATCATCTGCTGCTGGGTGGTCCGGTTGCGATCACTGCCCCCGTGCGGCTGATCCATGGCATGGCGGACCAGGATGTGCCCTGGCGGCAGAGCCTGCGGCTGGCGGAGCGAATCATCGGACCGGATGTCCGGGTGGTTCTGGTCAAGGATGGCGGGCACCGCTTGTCCCGCCCGGAGGATCTGGCGCTGATCGCTTCTGAAATCGACCGGCTCAGCGGCTGTATTGCCGACGGACAAGCGCGCGGCTCCAGCCGCGGCGAAACAGCAGAAGAATGATCGCCCCCGGCACGGAAATCAGGCCGGCGACGAATGCGAGCGCCGTGGCGACCGGCCATAAGAGGAACTCGGCCGATTGCGGGTCGGCGAGCGCGCCCGACAGGTGCCGCTGAGCCGCGGCCTGGATCGGATCCGGTCCCGACCCTCCTGTCGCGGCGAGGTAATCGACGGCCGCGAGTTGAAACACGGACACACCGTCAAGCCACAGCACAAGGCCGTATGACAGCACCAGGACGGCCGGAAACAGCATTATCCAGCCGATCGCTCGGACCAAGGCCATAGGGGCTCACCGTAAAAGGCCATTTCAGGGGACGCGGATATCCTTCGCCGCAATCCAACAACGCTGCAACGGCCTTTCGCATTCCCAACAATCGAACGTCAGATCGAGACTCAGCGAGCGAAGACCAGCGGAGTCGCTGCTGACAGGCGAGGCGATACCGGATCAGCAGGTTAGCTTGGCAATGCAGGGTTCCGCAGGCATCGCCGTTACCGCATCAACCTGCGGCGGCGGCGGCGGAACAGGCTGACGAGCAGGATGCCAGGTACGGCGAACACGGCAAAGACAAGCCCGAAGCCACCGGCGATCGGCCACAAGAGGACATTCACCAGGAACGGGTCCCAGACCGAGGGGTGCAGGTAGCGCTGGATGATCGCCTGGGCCAGGTTGAGGCTTTCGGAATGCGCCTGGAACCAGTATTCGCCGCCGGTCTGCTCGAAGACCGGCGCGCCGCCAATCCAGATGAAGACTCCGTAGGCGACGATCAGCGCGGCAATGAAGAGCAGCATCCAGCCGATGCCGCGCAGGAAGGCCATGGCCCCGCCCCCGAAAATCCGACTCGGCACGCATTAGACATGAGGGGCGGTCGCATTGCAAAACGTCGGCGCGCGGGCCCTCGGACCGGACCGTGGAATACCGCCAAGCAATTCTTGCGGAACGCCGACAGCGTCAGTATCGTGCGGCCGCTTCCGGACCGCATGTTCCACTGCCAACGGATGGTTGCCATCCATCGGTCGAAATGGAACCATCGCGCCAGGTCCGCGGAGGGGTGGCCGAGTGGCTGAAGGCGCACGCTTGGAAAGCGTGTAGGGGTGAAAGCCCCTCGCGGGTTCGAATCCCGCTCCCTCCGCCAGATTCCTAATTTGGATGCAGGGCAGAAGAGCGAAAGACAATCATCGGGCGCGGTGAAGTGGAATTCGCTGAGAATTGCGTTTCGCCTCGCCTGTTCTAGAGCGATGATTCCACCTGGTGCGTGCTGGCATTTGGGAAGGGCTTCTTGATCCACTCCTTCATTGTAGCGGATCGGATCACGGTGCGATTTGCGCGCGGGATTTCGGGGCCCGCAAGATTGCGCGATGGGCGCATCCATCTCGTAGATCGCGCCAAACGCTGGCGATCTTTGGAAGTCGTGTTGTCGGTGCCCGTGCTTTGCAGGTGAACGACGACCCCGCCACCATTACGGCGCGGATCACGATCGGCATCGTGACCCACAATAATGCTGGCGAAATAGGTGATGCCATCGGCAGCATCATCGATGCGCATGGCGGGGACCCAGGCGTTGCCGTCGTCGTCTGGGACAATTCTTCCTACGATGACACGGTCTCGATCGTCCGGTCTCTTGCAGATAGCGGCATCCAACTGCAACTCGTCGAGGGCCGGGACAATCCGGGGTTCGGGATTGCGCACAATCGGATCCTGTCGCGGATCGAAAGCGATTTTCACATCGTCTGCAATCCGGACATTCTGGTTTCCCGGCTGGCGATCGAGCGATGTGTTGGTCTTCTGGAGGGCGAGTCCGAGGTCGGACTGGTATCGCCGCGCATGACCTACCGGGACGGCACGCCTCAGCGCTCGACCCGCCGCAATCCGACGGTTGTCGACCTTGCATTGCGGCGACTGATGCCTGCCCGCCTCCGGCCGCTCTTCGCGGACCGAATCGACCACTACGAAATGGCCGACATTGGCTATGAAGAGCTATTCGACGTACCGTTCGCGACCGGCAGTTTCATGGTCTGTCGAACTGCCGCGCTCCGAGCCGTGGGAGGCTTCGATGAGCGGTATTTCCTATACTTCGAGGATGCTGACCTTTCGCGCAGCCTGCAGAATGCCGGATGGCGGACTGTGTATTTCCCGGGTGCGACGGTCATGCATGGCTGGCAGCGAAGTGCTCACAAGAGCCTGTATATGGCCCTCGTCCTGATCCAGAACGGCATCCGATACTTCAACAAATGGGGCTGGCGGTTCTGGTAGCCGCACCGGATCGTCCCGTTGGACAGGTTCGCCGGTTTGTGCGGACAGCATCTATCGAAGGCAATGCCCAGGTAACCTTGTCACCGGCGCTCAGCTTTCCTGATCGAAGGAATCCCTATGACCTGGATGTTGCCCGGCATCTTCCATGCGACGACGCCGATCGACCTGCCGGATGCGGTGTTCGATGTGGCCATCGACCTGCGACTCGGATCGCCGAATTTCGCGTGCTGGTTCGGCACCACGCTGTCGGCGGAGAACGCGCATCAGTCATGGGTCCCGGCGGGATTTGCACACAGGTTCTACGTGCTGGGCGACGACGCGAAGTTCCTGTACAAATGCGCTGATTTTCGTTGCCTCGGAGGCAGAAACCGGAGCGCTATGGAACGATCCGGAGATCGCTGTCGACTGGCCGATCGACTGGCTAATCATGTCGGAGGAGGACGCCGCTCTGCCCTATCTGAACGACGTTGATGTGAACCGGCTGCCGACGATCGTCGCCTTGCCTTAGCTGCGTCGTCGCAGCCGCCAGATCGAAGTGCAGTGACCGAATGCTCGCTGTTGTGCTGGGTCGGTCGTTCGATCCGTCTCGTCTACCTGAAATGTGACGCTGGAATTCTGGAGAAAGGACAATGCAGACGTTTGAAATCGCGGGTCGCAGGGTCGGTCTGGACGATCCACCGCTCGTCATTGCGGAGGTTGGCATCAACCATGAGGGTGATGTGGAGAAGGCCCTAGCGCTGGTGGATGCGGCCGTGGCCGTCAAGGCCGAGGTGATCAAGTTCCAATGCCACATCACAGCGAAGGAGATGGTGCCGACGGACATGACGCCCGGGGACATTGCCAGCGAGCGGCTGTGGGACATCATCAAGCGCTGCGAACTCTCCGAGGACGAAGAGCGTCATGTCCAGGCTTACTGCCAGAAGAAAGGAATCATCTATCTGTCGACCCCGTTCTCCCGCGAGGCAGCTGACCGTTTGGATTCCATGGGCGTCCCGGCATTCAAGATCGGGTCGGGCGAGTGCAACAATCGACCGCTGTTGGGCCATATTGCCGGGCTCGGCAAGCCGATCATCCTGTCGACCGGCATGAACGATTTGGCCTCGGTCCGTCGGTCCGTGGACACGATTCGCGAGTTTGGCGTACCGCTGGCCGTGCTGCATTGCACCTCCATGTATCCGACGCCGTACGACAAGGTGCGGCTGGGCGGCGTCACAGAGTTGCGTGACGCCTTTCCCGATCTGCCGATTGGGCTGTCCGATCATTCGCTCAACATCTGGACCTGTCTTGGAGCAGTGGCGCTTGGCGCGTCTATCCTGGAAAAACACTTCACTATCTCACGAAGTTGGCCGGGCCCGGATACGCCGATCTCGATCGAGCCAGGCGAGTTGCGCGACCTCATCGAGGGTTCAAATGCGGTGTGGCAGGCACGCGGCGGCGGCAAGACTCGGTTGCCGGATGAGCAGCCGGTAATCGACTTCGCTTACGCCACCGTCGTGACCACGGCGCCGATCAAGGCGGGTGAGGCATTCGGCGACGCCAACACCTGGGTGAAGCGTCCTGGCACCGGACCAATTCCGGCCGACCGCCTGCCTGAGGTGATTGGCAAGATAGCGACCCGTGATCTGCCAACGGACACGCACGTCCAGCCCGGCGACGTGGACGGGTTATCCATATCGGAATCGGCGCGCCTCGGTTAACTCTGATGGCATTCAGTCCCCTGCTGAATCCGAAGCGGCGCCTGTTTATCGAGCGCCGTCGGCTGGCCGAAGCGTGGGCGAAACATGCGTTGAAGCAGCGTGCTCAGCTTTGGACCTGGCTGCAGGACTATCTTTCAGAGACGGATTCTACAGGGTGCAACTACTACGACTACTGGGCGCTCTACCGCCACATCAGGCGCCATGGGTCCTGTGAAGTCCTGGAATGCGGCACCGGCGCATCGACGCTTGTACTGGCTGCCGCCCTGCTGGAGATGGAACGTGACGGGCGAGCCGGCGGCCGGGTCACGTCGATGGAGGATCACGAGAAGTGGCTGGAGATGTCGCAGAGGCTGCTGCCGGACGAATTGCGGCATCTGGTCGATTTCGTTCTCAGCCCTTCGATCGAGGACAGCTTCTCGCTGTTCCGTGGCATCCGGTATCGGGACGTGCCGGAGCGGCCATATGACTTTGTCTTTGTCGACGGCCCCAGCTACCGCGCATCGGACGGTTCGATGACGTTCGACCTGGATCTGATTCACCAACTACAGCGGGCCGAGCGACCGATTAGTGCCATCGTCGACAAGCGGGTGAGCACTTGCTACGTGCTGCAGCAGGTATTGGGGCCGAAGAAGGTGCGATTCTCACCTACGGTCGGCATCGGCTTCGTCGCGCCCTCGACGCGCGCGGATTTGCGCATCGTGCGCACCGATACGCCCTCGCAGTCCTTTTCCAACGCATACTCCCTGTTCGGCTCTACGCGGCTGGCCTTCACGGAAGAGGCGGCAGTGGGGCTACGGGCGGGCAAGCGGTGAGCGTGCTTTGCGTGATAGCGGCCCGTGGCGGCAGTCTGGGTGTGCCTGGAAAGAACATTCGGCCGCTGCTGGGTAAGCCCGTGCTTGCTTGGGCGATCGAGAAAGCGCTGCTGGTCGGAGGATTCGCGCGGGTCGCGGTCAGCACGGACAGCGAGGACATTGCAGCCGTTGCCCGCGCAGCCGGCGCCGACGTGCCCTTCCTGCGGCCCGCCGACCTCTCCCGACCCGGCTCCGGCAAATTCCAGGTTTGGCAACATGCGCTCGAGGCTTGCGAGTCCCATTATCGCGAGAGTTTCGACATCTATGTCGATATCGACTGCACGAATCCGCTCATCGAGGTTTCCGACATCACCGATTCTCTCGAGCAATTTCTGGCAGCGCGTGTGCGTGGCGTCGACGCGGTCTTCACCGTCAGCCCGGCGCGCCACAATCCGTATTTCAATCTCGTGGAGCCCGATGAAAGCGGTGCGCTACGCATGTGCAAGAGCCGGGATGCGACCGTGCTGGCTCGTCAGGCGGCCCCGCCGGTCTTCGAGCATGTCGCCGGGGTCTATGTCCTCGACACCGGCTTCCTGCGTCGGGCGAACCATTTGCTCGATGGCCATGCCGAGGGTTATCAGGTGTCGGAAGGCAAGAACATGGACATCGACACCGAGTTCGATTTCGAGATGATCGAATATCTGATGAAGCGCCGTCACGGTTGCGCGGATTGAACGATTCTTGGCCATGCGCATCGTGGTGACCGGAGCCTCCGGTTTCTTGGCCGGACACCTTTGTCGTGCCCTTCTGATGGCCGGGCGCGATGTGCTGGGCGTGTCGAGACAACCGGTGGTCGGATTTCCGGCGCGGCAGGTCGCCGATTATCGACATGCACCCGGTGGCGAAATCCTGTTTCACCTGGCCGAACCCGCTGACAGGGCCGGAGCCATGGCCGCGGGCGAGGCGCATGTCCGGCAGGTTACCGCGAACCTCGAAGCGCTGGTGCAGGCCGGTTTCCAGCGGATCGTCTATGCCTCCTCGGCCGCAGTCTATGGACATTCGACCGCTTCGGCGCGGCGAGTCGGCGATCCGACATCGGCGGACGATCCCTATGCCCGGGGCAAGCTCACATGCGAGTCGTTGGTCGGGGTTGAGGAGGGCATATCCGTGCGGTTGGCAAATCTCTATGGGCCTGGAATGGGAACTGCCAATGTGGTCTCGACCATCCTGGCGCAGATTCCGGGCGCGGGGCCGCTTAAGGTCCGCGACGGCGCCCCGGTGCGCGACTTTCTCTGGATTGACGACGCCGTGGCCGGTCTGGTCGCTTTGGTGGATCGAGCGGAAGCGGGTGTCTATAACCTCGGAAGCGGGCGTGGAGTGGCAATCCGCGAACTGGCCGTCATGGCGCTCAGGGCGGCGGGTGAAGGTGATCGCCCGTTCGAGGAAACGGGGCCAGGCGGGAAAATCTCGCATCTGGCCCTGGACATTGCGGCGACAGAGTCGGCCACAGGCTGGCGCCCCCAGGTTACGCTGGAAGATGGAATTGCGCGATTGGTAGCGGGTCGCGGACCGAGCGAGCAGGGTGCGGGTGGATGAGCAGGCGTAGGATCGCGATATTCACTGGCAATCGTGCGGAATACGGGCTGCAGTACCCGATCCTGAAGGCGGTCGATGCGCATCCAGAACTGGACTACCACCTGCTGGTCTCCGGCGCGCACCTGGACGCCAAATTCGGCCGTACCCTGGCGGAGATCGAGGCCGACGGGTTTCGCGCCGACGCCGAGGTGAAGATCGAGATGGATGCCGCCTCGCTCTACGCCACATCCCAGGCCATCGGAAGCGGCGTTCTTGCGGTCAGCGAAGTCCTGGCGGAACTCAGGCCGGACATGATGGTGGTCTATGCCGACCGCTTCGAAGGCTTCGCGGCTGTGATCGCGGCGACACAGATGAATGTCCCGACCGCGCATATCGAGGGTGGCGATCTGACCGAGGGCGGGGCGCTGGACGATTCGGTTCGGCATGCCATGACCAAGCTGTCTCATCTCCACTTCACAACCAATCAACAAGCGACCAACCGGATCCTCGGCATGGGGGAGGAAGCTTGGCGTGTGTACACGGTCGGATTTCCGGCGATCGACCTGATTGTCGAAGGCAGTTATGCCGGGCCGAAAGATGTCGATGATCGCCTCGGTCTCGAGCCGGATCGCCCCGTCATTCTGTTCACCCAACACTCAGTCACCACTGAATTCGACCAGGCTGCGGCCCAGATCGAGCCGTCCTTGCAGGCGATGCGCCTCCTGGCTGCCGAGGGCGTGCAGATAATCCTGACTTATCCGAACAACGACGCCGGCGGCAGGCAGATCATCGAAAAGCTGCAGGAAATCGAAACGGCAGCGGTGCCGAACATCCAGGTACACCGCTCGTTGGGCCGGCGTCTGTACCACGGCGTGCTGGCGCTGGCGCGCGATCCGCGACGCCGAGTGGTCTGTGTCGGGAATTCCTCGTCTGGCATCAAGGAGACGCCGGCATTCGGCTGTCCAACAGTCAATATCGGCTCGCGACAGGATGGGCGGTTGCGGGGCGAGAATGTCATTGATGTGGCATACGAAGCCGACGCCATTGTCACGGTCATGCGCCATTGTCTAGAGGACGAAGGGTTCCGCGATACCTGCCGGATCGCGGACAACCCGTATTACTTGGGCGGCGCCGGCATCAAGATCGCCGATATTCTGGCGCGGGTGCCGCTCGACCGATCGCTGATCCGCAAGCGTATGACGCTGGTCGGCGAAACCGCCGATGGATGGTTCCGGTGAGCGAGAGGCCGCTTCGCCCTGACGCCAAACTGGTCGAGGTGGTGCGCGCCATCGAGGCCAGCCAACGGCGAATTGCGGTCGTCGTGGACGAAGCGCACACGCTGCTCGGCACTCTGACCGACGGCGACGTTCGCCGCTGCCTGCTGACCGGTCACTCGCTCGAGAGCAGGGCCGCGGACGCGATGAACGGGAATCCGGTCACGGCGGCCGTGACCAGCCCGGAAAGCCTGATCGGTGACCGATTGAAAGCCGCGAATGTGCGGGCCATGCCGCTGGTTGACGATGCAGGGCGCTATGTACGCTGCATCCATGTCGACGACCTAACACGCCCTGATGGCGATTGGACGCCGAGCGTCGCCGAGGGATTCGCGGCGGCCGTGATCATGGCCGGCGGAGAGGGACGGCGGCTGCGCCCGCTGACCGACGAACTGCCCAAGCCGATGGTTGATATCGGCGGGCTACCGCTCATCGAGAGACAGGTGCGGCGGCTCGCCCGTGCCGGGCTCCGGCGGATCTTCATTTCCGTCAACTATCTCAGCCATGTGATCAAGGAGCATTTCGGGGACGGCGCGCAACTTGACGTGGAGATAGTCTATCTGCACGAGGAGACGAAACTGGGCACCGGTGGCGCGCTGGCACTGTTGCCCGAACCGCCGGCCGGACCGCTGATCGTAATGAACGGCGATATCCTGACGACTGTCGATTTTGTCAGCCTGCTGCATTTTCATCAGGAATGTGCGGCCGATGTGACGGTGGCGGCGATCGAGCATCGCGTTGTCATTCCCTACGGAGCACTGAACTGTGAAGGTGCGTTTGTCACCGCGTTGGAGGAGAAGCCCACCCAGCGGTTTCTTTGCAATGCCGGTGTTTATGCGCTGCAACCTGACGTGTTGCGCTATCTCCCGGCGCCGCGCTTCTACAATCTGACCGATCTCATCCAGGACTGTCTGAACGATCAGCGGTCGGTCGCCGTATTTCCGGTACACGAATACTGGAGCGACATAGGCACGAATGAGGAACTCCAGCGGGCCCGGGCGAGCCTAGCGGCGACAGTGGGGCAGGATGACTGATACGCTATCTGGACAACGGGTGCTTGTCACCGGCGCCGATGGTTTTATCGGCAGCCATCTGGTGGAACTGCTGGTGGCGCAGGGTGCGAAGGTGCGCGCCATGGTGCAGTACAATTCATGGAACGAGATCGGTTGGTTGCGTGACACGACGCCCGACGTGTTGAGCGAGATCGAAGTGTTTTGCGCCGATGTCCGCGATGCCGAGCGGGTCCGTGAGGCGGTCGCGAATTGCAGCTATGTGCTTCATCTTTGCAGCCTGGTTGCTATCCCCTACAGCTACGCGGCTCCGCGGTCCTATGTGCAAACGAACGTCATGGGCACGCTCAATTTGTTGCAGGCATGCCGCGAAAGTGACGCTTTGGTTCGCCTGGTGCACGTCTCCACATCCGAGGTATACGGCTCGGCACAGATGGTGCCGATCCCGGAGACGCATCCACTCGTGGGCCAGTCGCCCTATTCGGCCAGCAAGATAGCCGCCGACAAGATGGCTGAAAGCTTCCATCTCTCGTTCGGATTGCCTGTTGTGACAGCGCGCCCTTTCAACACTTTCGGTCCGCGCCAGACCGCGCGTGCCATCATCCCCACGATCGCAAGCCAGTTGTCCGCGGGTTCCAAGACCTTGAAGCTGGGTTCCCTGCATCCCACCCGCGACTTCAATTTTGCCACGGATACCGCCCGTGGCCTGATCGCGTTGGCGTTGTGCTCCGGCGCCGAGGGCGAGGTGGTGAATATCGGATCGGGTGAAGAATGGTCGATCGGCGAGGCGGTCAATATGCTCTGCGATATCGCGGGTCGGCAGGTAGATGTGGTGACAGAGGAAGACCGCGTACGGCCGGACCGTAGCGAAGTCAACCGCCTGATTGCGGACAACCGCAAGATCGCGCAACTGACTGATTGGCGCAGTACGGTACCGTTCCGCGAAGGGTTGGCCCGGACCTATGAGTGGGTCGGCCGAAATCTGCACCACTTCGACCCAGAAAACTACGCTGTGTGAGTCCCGATCCGTGAGGGTTCTATTCGCCACCCAGAGCGATGGCCTGCGTATGTTCGAGGCGCTGCGTGCCGAACTGAATGCGACCGTTGGGGTCGAGGCGGCAGGATTCACAGTGGCCGATAGCTTCAGCTATCAGCAATGGCTGAATGAGAGCCCCGATTTCGAGCAGCAAGGCCATCTGCTGGTAAAGGAGTGGGAGGTGACTGGGGCGCGCCGGGCCAAACCGGATCCTGAAAAGCTCGCGCGATGGGAAGACGCGTTGGGCGGCTCCGCCGGTCTGTTCGGCGCGATCGTCGCGGACCGTCGTCTCTTCATGGGGCCGGACTGTGCCTATAGCCAGGACTACCGCCGCCGGTTCAGCGACGACGAACTGTTGTGCATTCTCGAGGCCGGAATTGAGGCGGTGCAGGATCTGTTCGACCGGTTGATGCCTGATTTGGTAGTTGGATTTGTCTGCGTGACGATGCTGGATTACCTTGTCTATCTGGTTGCCAGAGCGCGCCACATTCGGGTCTTCAATATCCGCCCGACCCGTGTCGGAGACCGCATCATCCTTGGATCGACACTCAACGACCCTGACCCGGGCTTCGTCGAGGCCTTCCAACGCGCATGCGAAACGCCTTCGCCACGGCTGGAGGAGGCCAGGGCCTATATTCGACGTGTCCGTGAGAGGCACGGCCGCTACGAGGGGGTGGTGCGCCCTTCGGACATGCCGGCAATGAAGGTCAATCGCGAGGGCCGCAACCCGATCCAGGCGGCCGGGCGCATATTTCGGAGTTGGCGGACCTACCAGAGAGGGCCGTCGCGGCACGACAACCATGTGCCCAATCCGCTCCGCGCGATCTTCTTTGCCGCGGTATTGAACCCGCTGCGCGCCCGTCGCGCCCGCCGTAGGCTGAGTCCGGCCTATGTTGTGCCGAAGGAGTTGGAGGGGCGCCGTCATCTCTTCTATCCCCTGCACACGGAGCCAGAAGTGTCCCTGCTGGTCTATGGTCGGCCATACCTGAACCAGATAGAGGTTATTCGGGCGCTCGCCATAAGCCTGCCGGCGGACATGCTGGTCGTCCTCAAGGAGCACCCTTGGATGGTCGGAAAGCGGTCCGGGGCGGCCTATGCAAAGATGCTGGAGATCCCCCGCGTGCGGATGGCGCCGCCGGAACTGGATGCGCGGGAGTTGATTCGCAGCGCGGACCTGATCGCAGTCGTGACCGGATCGGTCGCCCTGGAGGCGGCTATGCTGGGCAAGCCGGTCATCACATTCGGCGACTGCCCCTATAACCTGCTACCGGATGCCCTGGTACAGCGATGCGCCGATCCGCGCCAATTGCCGCAACAACTCAAGGATCTGTTGGCCGTCGGCGATCGCGACCCAGGCGACCATGCCCTGGAGGCCTATGTCTCAGCGATATACGAGACAAGCGAGGGCATTGCGCTCTATTCGACGCTGCTCGGCAAGAAGAGCGTCCATTCCGAGCGTGACACCGACTATGGTAAGGAGATCGAGAAACTCTCGGAATATCTTCTGCGGCGGCTCGACGACGCGTCGACTCTGCCTCATGCTGCGGCGGCGGAATGGTAGACGTCCCGATGCGCGTTCATTTCACATACAGCACGGTCGACAAACCCTGGGGCGGGGCGAACAATTTTATCCGCACACTGAAGGAGCGGTTGGTCGCGACCGGCGATGTCGAATTGACCGATAGCCTGGAGGAGCCTTGCGATCTGCTGTTCATGAATCAACTGGCGCCGGGGCCGGGCGCGAGTGGCCGGAAATTGTCGCTATCGGCAGTCGATGCAGCGCGTCGACGGGATGGGTGCAGGCTCGTGGTGCGAGCGGTAAACCTTTACCGTCACGCCTTTCGCCGGGGGCCATGCAATCTGGTCAAAGGCACTTTGAGCGACCGGTCCACGATCAAGCTACTGGAGATGGCCGATACGGCGATCTTTCAAAGCGACTACCAGCGCAATGTCTTCCGTGGCGCGGGCTATGTCGGGAAGAGGCATGCCGTGATTCACAACGGCGCCGATCCTGTATACTGGAACGACGCGCCGCCGGCTCGGCTTGGCTCGGGTCCCTTGCGGGTTGTCTCCGCCACGAATTCGGACCGGGCTAGCAAACGCCACGATCTGATTGCTGCCATCTCTCGGTTGCCGGGCGTCGAAGCGACGCACTGCGGTGCATGGCCCAAGGGTCTGGACCCCGGCAACGTTAATCTGCTCGGCAGTCGTGAACGGGGGGAATTGGCAAGGCTATATGCCGGCATGCATTTCTTCGTACATCCCGCTGTCAAGGACCCGTGTCCAAACGCGGTTGTCGAAGCGATTTGTTCGGGTCTGCCGGTGCTCTACAATCCAGGGCCCGGTTCTAGCCGGGAGATAGTCTCCAACAACGGAATGGCGCTCGACATCAACGATCTTGCCGCCAGTCTGAGCACGGCCCGCAATTGCTTGGAAGAGCTTCAGCAGGCGGTGCGTTCGTCGCGCGCCCGCTACCGAATCGAACGGGCGACTGAGGATTACCTTGAGGTCTTCAGAGCGGAAATGAAGAGGTGCGAAGAGGCGGACAATGACTACGGCGCCTGACTTCGAGATCTATGCCGATCAAAAAACGTTCAACGAGACAATCGCACCGGGCTGGCAGGCGGCGTTCGAAGAGGCGGCGCAACGAATCGGCCGGCTGGCGAGTGAACTCCGCTTCCTCGATGTCGGTTGCGGCGACGGCAAGTATTTCCGCCATTTGGTTCGGCAAGGGCTGGTGCCGGAGAACATCCACGGTGTCGAAGTCTCCAAGAAGCGCGTCGAGCGCTGCCATGCAATCGGCTGGGTCAATGCGCGATACGTCGAAGACGGGGTGACACTTCCTCATTCTGACGACAGCATGAATCTGATCAATTTCATGGAGGTCATCGAGCACGTGCCGTCGAACATGATCGATGCGCTGTTGACTGAGATGAGTCGCGTGCTGGCCCCCGAGGGACTATTGCTGGTCTCCACCCCCAACTATCCGGCGAAGCGGTTCTACGACCATGTCGATGCGCTCTTGCATGGAAAATGGGATCGGTTGAAAGATGATCCGACTCACGTCACATTTTACAATCACAGCCGGCTGTCTCGGCTGCTGACACGGCACTTCGGATCGATCGAAGAGCGCACCTACAAGAACGGGTTCCTGTACACCAGGCTGCCGCGCCCCGCCTTGCGCCACAAAATCTTCTATATCTGCACCAATAGCGGTTGATGCGGCAGATAACCGAATGCCCAGCCTGCGAAGGTGCACGGATCGTCATTCGAGTTGACGATTGTCCGCAGGCTCGCGAGCGCTATCTGGCTTTTAGTGCAATAACCTACGGCGGCGTCATCGACAACTGGTTGTCGGAGATCGCACTGCGCATCCGGCAGTGTAGGGACTGCGGTCACTGCTGGTACGAACAGCAGCCGAACGAAGCGCAGTTATCGACGATGTACGAGGCCATAATTCCTCGCTCTCCGGGCCCGCCGCCGCGCAGTCCGACTGCGGGAATGGTACATCAGATGCGCCGCCTACGAACGTTGGTCAGTCGAATTCGGCCGGGGCGAAATCCGGCTGATCTACCAGCGCTGTTGGATTACGGATCCGGATATGGACGCTGGGCGCGAGCAGCCGCTGAGGTCGGATTTCGAGTTGTCGCATTTGAGCCAAGCGTGTCGCGGGGCCGTGACCCGGAGGCGACTGCCGCGGGCATTGAGGTGATTCACGACCTCTCGGTGCTAGAAGGATGCTCATTCGATGCGGTCAATCTGGAACAGGTGCTGGAGCACATTCCCGACCCGGGCGCGGCATTGACCGGTCTGCTGTCCCATTGCCGCGCAGAGACAGTGCTGAGGATAACAGTGCCCAATATCCTTCGCAGCTATGAGGGCGGACGGTTGTGGGCAGATTGGCCGTATGACGGCGCCCGGGCCCATACCCTTGCGCCGTTCCAGCATCTGCACGGTTTCACGCCGAACTCGCTGCGTCGGATAGCTGCCCGTTCCGGATTCAGCCCCGTTGCGATGTACCGCGTGCTGCCAATCGATCCTGTCCATGCTGTGCGTATCGGGCTGCGTTGGCTATTGCCAAGCTACGACCAGACGCTGCTCTTTGCGACCATGTCTTGCGGATGAAGCAGACAGGCACATACTCATCCGGCCTGAGGAAGGGATGCAGTCCCCGCTCGCGGTGCCGCGCGTAGCGTTTAGTGTCGGAACCGAGCTAATCTGGATTTTGCGAAATTAACTATGGCCGGTTGGCGCAGCAGTTCGTCCACGCCGACCAGATACGCCGCGAGCCGATGCCTTTCGCCCAACACGACTTTGAACGCCATCCGGGCACGGTCGCCGTCGTGCGGTGCTGACGCGTGCGGTTCATAGGCGTCGAAGATGATCATATCTCCGCCGTGTGGACAGACGGTGCGCAGGCTGGCGGTAATTTCGGGTAGAGCCGCATCCTGGATGACCCGACCGAAATTCCCCGAATTGTCGAAATGCTTCTGGACATGGTCATAGACATATCTATTGGAATTGAACGTATCGATCCGGTCGGTTTCTCCGCCCGTCGTCAGGCATAGTGCGCCTCGGCGGTCGTCGATATCCTCCAGCGCAAACCATAGCGTCAGCATCGACGCCGGTTCGTTTTCCTTCTTGCCCCAGAAAGCGCGGTCCTGATGGAGCGGCGTGGCTGGTGCTTTCTCAGACTTGATCAGCATGAAGGCGTGCTCTACCACCGGGTCGCCGAACCGATCCAGGATCGTGGATGCGCGCTGGACGGCGGCCATTATATCCCTCAAGAAGCCTAGGCCCTGCAGATTTGTGAAGAACCGCTTGCCGTCCGCGACGAAGTGACGGTTTTCGAATCTGACCAGCCCGCGACCGACGGCGGCGCTCGTGATCCGCCGACAGAGATCGTCGGGCAGGACGGCCATCTGGTGCGTCCACATCAGCCCGTTCTCACCGCATACCATTTCCACGGCATCGACTCCACACGGCGGAATTCGAGCGTCAACTTGCGATTATCTCCGGAAAGGCCGTTGTATACATCCCAGAACGCTGCGGTCTCACCGGGATAGTTTTCGTGAAAGACTTCGTCGAACAGTATGATTCCGCCAACATTCAAGCGATCGATCAGCAATTCCAAGACCTGCTTGGTCGACGAATAGATGTCGCAGTCTATGTGGATCAACGAGAATGACGCATGCCGGTTCTCATCAAGAAACAGCGGCAGGCTGTCTTCGAACAGGCCTTCATACAGCCGACAATTCTCGTTGTCGTCGACGAACTGCTTGAGCGCCGGCAACGTCGACCGGCTGGCAAAGCCGCCCTTGGTCATATCGCGTGGTCGAATCTCCGTATTGGCGGGAAGATCCTTCTGGAGGTCAATTTCGGGCAGACCGGAAAATACGTCGAAACCGAACACCTTCTTTTTTGCGTTTGGATGGGGCCGAAGTTTGTTCAGCAGGCCATTTATGCGCACAAAGGCTTTGAACGAGGCGCCGCTGGCGACACCGAACTCAGCAATGTCGCCAGGTACCTCTCGAGTTTCGTTCATGACGTGGCAATACATCATGATCTGCGCCCATTCACGCTCGCTGCCGTCGTGCTCGAAGCGTTCAAGGCCAGGACGAAGCGTCGACGGTCCAATGCGTCGGCGGGAGCGCCTCAGCAAGCGATTTGCAAATCTCGTGATTATCATCGCGATCTTAATATTATCTGGCCGCCCTCATACCCGATCGACATGTGGCAATCAAATTCTTCATGCTGCGGGAACAGACTGAATGACATCACGGCCTGGCTGTGCATGTCGTCTCGGGGCGAACGCAATACGATCGCAGTCGATGGATTGCAAACTGTCGGCCAGGAGAATCGGCGACCCGATGTCGACACTGACGGACACCCATTCCTACTGTCAACGCTGTTGGGGCATTAGCCTGTGCTTCGAGCCGGTTGGCCAAACCGGCGCTCGCGATAGCCGACGTCTCGAGAGAGGAGAGGCGCATTCCATTAGGTCAGAATGAAGACTGCGCGACAATATTCGCAGGTCCTCGAAATATTTGCCGCTATTCTTAATCAGTTCTTGGAATCGGCGTATTCAGGATCTAGTCTATTTAGTAGTGCGTCGATGAAGCTCCGTAAAACCTGCCGGTGGCACCTCCGGTTATCGTCCGTGCAAGATAGCAGCATGAACAGTCGTCAAAACCACGCACCGCAAATTCCGGGCCTTCGCGAGTCGGCGTTCAACGTCGGCTCGGGGTGGACCCACAAATTCGTATCCATGCTGGCCTCCTTGTTCATAACAGCACTGGCTGTCCGGGAATATGGTCTGGACGGCTTGGGACTGATCATTCTGGCGACGCAGGTGGCGTCCTATGCAGGGCTCGTCGAACTCGGAATACCGAGCAGCCTCTCACGCCGGCTTCCGGCATATCTTGCAAGTGGCGATGAAATCCGTGTCAACGCATTTTGCAGTTCGTGCCTTGCAATACTAATGATCGGTGCATTGATTCTCGTTTTTTGTATTCCGTTCGTCGTCGTCTTCTTGCCAGAGGCGTTCGACTTTACCGATGAGCAAAAAGAAATCGCTGGAGTTTTATTCGGACTGGCGATCGGATTTTCGGCGGTTCAGTTGCCGTTGCGGATGGGCAGTGGCATTCTCTCAAGCGTTCATAAATTCTGGTATTTTTTTGTTATAGATTCAGTTTCCGCTATTGTAAAACTGATCGCTGTTTTCATAATTTTTACACTATTTAGTCCGCCGTTGTGGGTTTGTATTCTAATCTTTCTTTCGCCAACATTTGTAGCTTCTGCTACGGTATACTTCATTGCGCGAAGGTCAGTAGCGTTTTGGAAGTTCTCGTTGCGGCACTTGTCACGTGACTCGCTGAGGGAGATGTTCTCGCTCAGCGGTGCGGTGATGATCGGAACTCTGGCGACGGCGATCATCCTACCCGGCGGCTCGATCGTCCTCGCTATGATCGTGCCGCCAGCAGAGGTGATGGAATACGCGTTGCCCGCGGTTCTCGCATTCAATCTGATAGCAATGTCCTCGGGACTCGCCGGTTTCCTGTCGCCGATTGCCAGTCAATTGGCTGGCCGCGACGAGAATCGCCTGCGAGCGACGCTACTCACCGCAATCCGGTACACCTTCGCCCTCGCCATCTTGATTTGCCTGATTACCTGGACAACAGGTCCGACAATCCTCCGCCTCTGGCTGAGTGACGAAATCTTGTCGTGGCACACGCTGCGCACCATGAATATGATACTGCTGATCGCGGTCATCGGCGGTGCGCTGTCAATACCGGGTATCACCGGGCGCGGCGCTTTGGTCGCCTTAGGGAAACACTGGACTGTTGCACGGATCGAACTCGGGGTCGGCATCGCGGGCTTGGTTGGCGGGCTGGTCCTTGGCACAGTATTGGGCCACGCACCGCTAATGTTCGCCTTGGCATTCGCAACGGCCGCTGTCGCAAAAGGAGTGGTGCTCCTTCGCCTTCTGGCCAGGGTGCTGGGGTTGCCTCGCACCGCCATCCTGTCAATCACGATCAGCGTTGCAGCACCGCTTGTCTTGTCGATCCTGATGCTCGTCGTAACCAGGGTGGGCTTGGCTTTCGAAGGACTGCTGGGCGTAGCGTTTGAAGTCGCTCTCGTGTCGATGACGTTCTTGGGCTGCGGTCTTTTTGGCGTGGTCGAAAAACGCCATCGCACGGCACTGTTTGCGAAGATCTCCGCCCTTGTCTCCTAGAGCCGCGGGCCGTCCGTAGACTCATGGGCCATCTTTGCATGTCGTCGAGCGGCCGCCTAAGCAAGCGTTGCCGGTGGCGCGGCCGCTTTGCTTGTCGCCGTTGCTCCCTTCCTTCTGAGTGTCTGGCTGGGTACGAATGCCGTTCCGCCGGAGAAGGAGCGCGATATGGTCGTATTGGCTCAGGTCTTCGTCTTGGTCATGGCTCTTGCCACGCCGGGGATAGTTGCAAGAATCTTCCTGATGGCGAGCGGCCGGCATTGGCAGGCCAGCCTGGTTGAAATCTGTAGTGCCGTACTTGGTCTGGTTCTGGGTGCTGTGCTTTTCGTCGGCGGACACGGCATTGTGGGGATCGGTATCGGTGTTTGCCTGACGATACTGGTGTCCGGAGTGTTCGTCCTTCCAGGTCTGATTGTGAGGTATTTGCATTGTTCACCGAAAGACTTGATCAGACAGGCAATCGCGGGTCCATTCACCGTCACGTTGATTTCATCGACGGTAGCTGGGTGCTTTTCTCTCGCTTATCCGGAGCAGTCTTTGGTCGTTGCGTTCGTAGCAGGTGCCACGGTCGGGATCGTGTGGCTTGCCTCGACACTGGCGCTTGTCCTCACGCGAGACCAGCGGCTGCGGGCATGGCGACATCTCAGTGGTCTTGCTGGCTTCGCCGGATAGGGATTTCGTCCGATCAATGGTGAGGAAGGACCTGGACCGGATGCGTGCCTTGCCACAAGCTCGCGACCTATCGATCGCAAGGTATGGCAATAGCTGAGGCATGGATGGATTGCACGACGGCCGGATCAACCGAGCGATCGACGGATATCGATCGTTTCTGCGGGTTTGCCGCGCGGACGTCACCGATTTTCGGCTGACGCCGCTGGCTGAACCGACGGTGTTCGCCCGCTGCTTTGCAGTCTACGGTCTCTGGCTGATCGGTGAACACCGGGAACTGGACGCTGCACGCGACGCGCTTGCCGTGGCCCTAAGGCGGGATGTTCGGGGGGCTCGCGCCGCGGCCGGCGCGGAGATCCGGTCAAAGGCCTTCCGGCAACTTCTGTGTTTCTCGCTGAGCGCCCTGGCAGTTCTCGGGGTGTTGGAGGAGGATCCGCTCCCTGACCTGGTGCTGGAGCAATTGCCTGACGATCTGGAGCAGGAGCTTCGTGAACTCGGCTCACTTGAAGGCCGCGCGCAGTCGGGAAACCAGGCAATGTTCTTGGCGGTGTTCTTGATACATGCGCAACGGTATCTGGGGCATAAGTCTGGCGCCGCTCTGGAAGCATGGATGCGATTGCACCGATCTGCGATGAACCGGCACGGCTTCTGGGGACCGCAATCCGGCCCTACTCATTTGCATTTTCAGAACGGCTACCATCAGTACGAGATTCTGGAATATCTCCAGGCTGACAATCCAGGGCGGAGCAGTGCCATCGAGGCGGTCAGGCAGCTGGCCGATGCAGAAGGCCATTTCGCGCCTCATCCAGGCGGCGGCGGGTGTTTCGACTATGACGCGGTCCACGTTCTGACGCCGGAAGGGCGCATGCCTGACGAAAAGACGGTGGCGATGCTCCGAACGACGGCGGCCACGATCATTGCAGAGCAACAGGCCGACGGCGGCTTCTGCGAAAGCCTGAGGGTGCGGCCGCGCCTTCGCTCGGGTCCTGGCTATGCTGAGCGCCTGGCATCGGCCCGGAATTTCGCCCTGTTCAAAGAGCGCCTGCGGTACGCCCTCACGCTGCAGCGCCCAAAACACGACCGTATCCATACCCATTGGAGCCGGTATCAACGGCGCTGGGACGAATCGAACCTTTGGGATTCCTGGTTTCGCATGTTGACCCTGGCGCGGATTGAATGCGCCTTCGATCCGGCGCGCGCAGCCGAATGGGGCTTTATCGACTACCCCGGGATCGGTTGGCATCCTTCCCTGCGGCGGCCATCCGACCGGTGACATCGGTCTACTATATATCCCCTTCGGTACTTCCGTCGCGATCGGCGAACTCAGCCCATGTCGTCCACCAATGCAGCGGCTTTGCCGCCATCGGCGCCGAAGTCACGCTAATCGCCAAGCGCGCGGTCGCGGAAGCCGAGTCCCTGCCGGCGGCTGTTGAAGCCGCCTATGGAGTGCCGGCCGGGCTGATCCGGTTCGATACCGTTTCCCGTCGCCTATCGCGCGGCGACAATCTGAGGATCGCGGCGCACGCGCTGTCGCGATTGCGGTCCACGGCGCCGCCTCCGGACGTGATTCTGTCGCGCAACCTATATGCGGCGTATGTCCTTGCCGTGGGCGGCCGCAGGCCGATGGTCTTCGAGACCCACCAGATCGAGACCGGACTGCGCGGGCTTCTGCAGCGGACGGTGATGACCCGACCGAATGTCCTCACGATCGTTATTTCGGAGAAACTGCGGAAGATTCTCACCGCGCATCACGGCCTGGCGCCGCGGCATGTCCTGGTACTCCACGATGCCGCACCGGACGGAATCTCCCCGCTCGATCCGGAAGAGAAACAGGCCGGATTGCAGTCCCTGGTAGCCGGCATCGACCTCACGCCCTACAGGGCCGTCTGCGGCTATTTCGGTCAACTGTACGCTGGCCGCGGCATCGAATTGATCGAAACCATGGCGCAGGCACGGCCCGATATCGGCTTCCTGATTTTTGGCGGCAACGAATCCGAACTGGTTCCCCGGCGCCGCGACAATCGACTGGCGAACCTGCATTTTGTCGGTTTCGTGCCGCACCCGACGGCCCAGCGTGCGATGGCGGCGTGCGACCTGTTGCTGATGCCGTACCAACGGTCCGTTTCGATCGGCGTGAAGGGGCATGATACCGCGCGCTGGATGTCGCCCATGAAGATGTTTGAATATCTGGCATCGGGAACACCGATTATCTCTTCCGACCTGCCGGTCTTGCGAGAGGTGCTGGACGACGGCGTCAACGCGCTCCTGGCCGGGCCGGACGATCCGAAAGAATGGTTGAACTGCCTTGACCGGCTCGTCGAAGACAGCGACCTCGGCCGTTCAATCGGGACGGCTGCGCATCGGTCGTATGTTCGCCAACACACCTGGTCGGCCAGGGCGCGAAAGATTCTCCAGGCGACGCGCGCGCTATGAGATCGATAGTCATTGTCGTGCCGTCACTTCATCCGGCCGGGCCCATCAAGGGTGCGATCGCCCTCGCCAACGCTCTCGTGCGTGAGCGATCGGTCACCCTGTTCGCAGTCAAACCGGGGCCGGGGGCCGACGCGCCGATTGCGCCCCAGGTCACTGTCCTCGCCCCCGGCATCAGGGAAGGATTCCGGTCGCGTCGCGCCGCACTTCAGGCCCAGCTTGCGGCGAGCGGTGGCCGCCCGGGGGCGGCGGTGATTTCGTTTTGCCTGTCCGCCGATGGACTGGCGCTGACCTGCCGGCGGCATGCGCGGACCATCTGCAGCGTTCGCGGCAACCTGCCACGCAATTACCGGTTCGATTACGGACCATTGGGCGTGGTGGTGGCGGCCGCGCACCTCACGGCCTTGAGGCTGGCCGATGCCGCCGTGGCGATGTCGGAACCCATGGCCAGACAGGTGGCGCGGTATGTTGGCCGGCGACCGGCGATCATCGGGAATTTTGTCGACGAGAATCCGCTCACTGCGTTGCGACAGCCGCCCTCGGCCGCCGGCACGCCACTGCGATTCGCCTTTCTCGGCAATCTCAGTCGCCGTAAGCAGCCGCTGCTCGTTCTCGACGCCATTGCCAGCCTGGCCGGGCAAGGGCAGTCGGTCGCTCTGGACGTTGTCGGGGATGGTCCGCTTTCCAACTCGATGGCTGGCGCGGTGGCGTCGCGAGGCCTTGGCGGCAGCGTCACCCTGCACGGCCACATGGCATCGCCGTTTTCGGTCCTGGCCGGTTCGGACGCCTTCGTACTGCCCTCCCTGTCGGAAGGCCTCAGCCGTGCGGCTTTGGAGGCGCTGCATCTGGGCGTTCCCGCTGTGCTTCGGGATGTCGACGGAAACCGAGAACTGGTGCGAAATGGTCAGAACGGATGCCTGTTCGACGACGACCGGGATCTGGCAGGCGCGATGATTCGGGCGGCCGGTTTGAGACGCTCTGCAAACGTTATCGCCAGCCTGCTTCCGGCCGCATTCCGCCAGGCGCAATGCGCGGAGAAATACCTGGCCCTTGCCGAGGACGCCGCATGACCGATCAGGATGCCTATTTCGACTATCTCAGGGGGCGCAGCCGTTTGGGCCTGCTCTATCGCCGCTATCGGCTCTATCCCCGGCTTTGCCGGGAACTGCATGGGCGGGTATTGGACATCGGCTGCGGCATCGGCGATTTCCTGGCCTATCGTCCGAACACCATAGGGGTCGACGTGAACGCGCGGACGGTTGCCTGGTGCCAGGAGCACGGGCTGGACGCTCGCCTGATGCCTTTCGACGAACTGCCGTTTGAAGCGGAGGTCTTCGACGGCGCGGTCCTGGACAATGTGCTTGAGCATATCGCGCGTCCGGAACCGCTGCTGCGCGAGGCGGCCCGAATCCTGAAGCCGGGATCGGTGCTGGTCGTCGGCGTTCCTGGTATCAACGGTTACCGGCGCGACGACGACCACAAGGTTTTCTATGACGAGGTGGCACTTGTCGAAACGCTGGGCAACGCCGGGTTCGCCAAACGCCGGGTCATCCACATGCCCATCCAATCGCGACTGCTGGACCGAAAGCTGTCGCAATACTGCATCTATGGTGTCTTCGTGAAATGAATTGCCATTCCCGTCGCCGCTCGAACGAAAGCGCGTAAATTGCCTGGCCTGATGCGGCAACCGGTTGGTGGGCCGACGCAATTGGCTTGAGTCCGTGTACGATCGACCATATTGAAGGGCGCAACTCATCCGCGTTTGACCAGGATCCACATTTATGACCGTCCTCGTTACCGGCACCGCCGGATTCATCGGCATGCATGTGTCCCTCGCGCTCCTGGACCGCGGGGAGTCTGTCGTCGGCATCGACAACCTGAATGACTATTACGATCCGGCCTTGAAACAGGCCCGGCTTGCGCGCTTGGAAAGCCGGGAGGGTTTTTCCTTCCAGAAGGCGGAACTGGCGGACCGGGAGCAGCTGTTTGCGGTCGTCGACTCCAGACAGGACATCGATTGCGCCGTGCATCTCGCAGCCCAGGCCGGGGTCCGGCATTCCCTGACCGATCCCTATGTCTATGTGCAATCCAACGTGATGGGCCATCTCGTCGTGATGGAGGCCTGCCGGCGGCTGCCGTCAATCCGGCATCTGGTTTATGCCAGTTCGTCGTCGGTCTATGGCGGCAACGATCTGCTGCCGTTTTCGGTCGAGCACCGGGTCGACCACCCGGTCTCGCTCTATGCCGCGACGAAGCGTTCCGGCGAACTCATGAGCGAGTGCTACGCCCATCTCTACGGCTTGCCGATGACCGGCCTGCGGTTCTTCACGGTGTACGGGCCATGGGGCCGGCCGGACATGTCGGCCTGGCTGTTCGCCGACGCGATCCTCAATGATCGTCCGATCCGGGTTTTCAACCATGGCAAGATGCGCCGCGACTTCACCTATATCGACGACATCGTCGCCGGCGTGCTTGGCGCCCTCGATCGGCCTCCGACGAGCGAGGATGGGCAAAGGCCGCATCGGGTCTACAATCTCGGCAACCACCGGACTGAGGAACTGATGCGCTTCATCGAGGTCATCGAGACCGCTTGCGGCCGCCAGGCGCAGAAAGAATTCGAAACCATGCAGCCGGGGGACGTTGCCGCCACCTATGCCGATATCGCCGCGTCGCAACGTGACCTGGGGTTCGATCCGGCGACCACCATCGATCGCGGAATTCCGGCCTTTGTCGATTGGTTTCGAAGCTATACGGGGCTCTGATACCGTAGGCCGCGTCGGTTCAAATCCCGGCCCGGCGCGAATGTGCGCGGGCGCTGCGCTCCAGTGAGGCAGGGCGCTTGTCATCCAGACGAAGAACACCTAGAAATTCAATTAATGATTGCTTCCAGGGATCGGTTTTCGGTGAAGAGGGAAATCCATTCCATTCGCGAAAACCTCATGAGTGGCACACTGCCTGTCCTGCACAAGCCTTCGTCTTAATCGGCGCGGCTTGGTATTTCGAAACAGCGGTATGGTCTTGATGCAAGTAAGAGCGTCGCGCTATTGGAAGTCAGCCGTCGCCTTCACCCATGACGTTGTCATGTCGGCCATTGCCTTGCTGCTGGCCACGTGGATGCGATTGGGGGGCATCGACAATCCGGCCTTTGAGACGGCGTTGACAATTGGCTGGCCGATCTTCGCGGCGATATCCGCCCTGTGTTTCCTGGTTTCAGGGATGTACCGGGGAATCTGGTCTTATGCATCTCTGAACGATCTGGTTGCTATCGCCAAGTCGACGATTGCGGCCATACTTATCTTCACCCTGTTCATGTTTCTGTTGAACAGGCTTGAAGACATTCCTCGATCGGTGCCGGTTATTACCTGGTTCGTTCTGCTGGCATTGATTGGTGGGCCACGATTCCTTTACAGGTTGGTTCGTGACCGCCGCTTGTCGATTCTACTGAGTAGCAATTCGGATCAAGGCACACGGGTACTTCTGGTCGGGGCGGGAGATGGAGCGGAACTGTTTGTGCGTGCTGTCCGCAACGACCGCAGATCGACGTATGTTGTAAACGGCGCGATCGACGACAAGGGAACGCGGGTCGGGCGGACCATTCACGGGGTTCCGATTCTTGGCACTCTGGAGGATCTGGACCGCGTGCTGGATAGCATGGAGCGTCGCAATCAGCGGCCCACCCGAATCGTGCTGACCAAGACCGACGAACGGCTGGATGCAGCGCTGGTCAACCGGGTTCTCAACAGTGCAGATGCTTACGGTATCGCCGTCTTCCGTCTGCCGCAGATCACCAGCCTGACCGACAGCGTCCAAGCCGAGGCGCTGGAGCTACGCCCCATCGCCATCGAAGACCTGGTCGGCCGGCCGAAGACCAATCTCGATCGGGGTCCGATCCGCGATCTGATCACGGGGGCCCGCATTGTCGTCACCGGGGCGGGCGGAACAATCGGGCGGGAGATCGCACGCCAGATTGCGGCACTTGGCCCGGCTAGGCTGCTGCTTCTCGACAACAGCGAATACAATCTCTACGAGCTTGATCTCGAATTCGCCTCGCGGTTCGCCGATTTGGACGCCAGGGCGGTGTTGGCCGATGTGCGGGAAAGGCAGACGATTGAAAGGTTGCTCGCCGAGGAGCGGCCCGATTTCGTGTTTCATGCCGCCGCCCTGAAGCATGTGCCGATCGTCGAACACAATCCGAACGAGGGCGTGCTGACCAATGTTTGCGGCACGCGCAACGTGGCCGACGCAGCCGTTTCGGCGGGTGCCCGGGCGATGGTGCTGATCTCGACCGACAAGGCTGTCCAGCCGGCCAATGTCATGGGCGCGAGCAAGCGGATCGCGGAAGCCTATTGTCAGGGCCTGGATATGGCCGCGAAGGCCGCGAGTGGACAACTTGCGACCCGTTTCGTGGTTGTGCGGTTCGGCAATGTGCTTGGCTCGACTGGTTCGGTGGTTCCGCTCTTCCAGCGCCAGTTGGCAGCGGGCGGGCCTTTGACGGTGACCCATCCCGAGATCGAGCGCTTTTTCATGACCGTCCGAGAGGCTGTCGAACTGGTGCTGCGGGCGTCGGCCCTTGGCGTTACGCGCGACGACCGACGCGGCGAGATTCATGTCCTCGACATGGGCGAGCCGGTTAAGATCGCCGAACTTGCGCGTCAGATCATCACCCTGTCCGGATTGCGGCCCGACATTGATGTAGAGATCTCCTTCACGGGTCTGCGACCCGGTGAAAAGCTGTCCGAAATGTTGTTCGATGAAGACGAGAAGCGGCTTGCGAGTGGCGTTGACGGCATTCAGATCGCGGCGCCCCACATCATCGATTTCGCCCTACTGCAGCGGGTGATCGATCAAATGGATGCCGCGGCCCGGGCGGGTCAGGACGAGACGGTATTCCGGCTCATCAAGACGGTCGTGCCGAAATTCAGCCATCGTCCGTCTGCGTTCCACGAGGCGTCGAAAGCCGGTGCCACACGGGCCTAGTTCGTTCTGCACCCCGCCCCTGCTGGTCGTCCCGTAAGGTGGCATTCCCGGGGTTCGGGGACTGGAGAGCGTCGGTCCGTCAAACGGGATCGCTTCGGCGATGACGCCGCAATTCGGCGATCAACACGACAACAGCGCCCATTGCCGGGAGCGTTGCCCAGGCACCGATTTTGGGTGTCATGGCTGCGGCCGTGATCAGCACGAGATTGGTTGCGATGATCCGCAGGGAAACCTGGCGGTGCGACAGTCCACCCTGAACCGCCCGCTGATAGTAGTGCTCGCGATGCGCTTCCCAGATCTTTTCCCCCCGGGCCAATCGGCGCAGGAGCGTTGCGGTCGCATCAGTCAGGTAGTAGAGCGGAAGAATGGCTGCCGCCCACCAATATCCTGCCAAGGCCGTCTGCAGCAAGAGCCACCCGGACAGATACCCAAGCGGCACACTACCGACATCGCCGAGGAAGATCCGCGCCGGCGACCAATTCCAGGCAAGGAATCCGATCGACGCGCCGACCAGCACAACCGCCAGCAATCCCCTTGCCTCCGGTACACCGGCCATCATCCCCAGAACGGCCAATCCGGTGCCGATCGATGCCAGTTCGATTCCCGTGATACCGTCGATTCCATCCATGAAGTTGAACAGATTGACAAACCACAGCCAAATGAGCGCGGCCAGCACCCGGTCCATGAGCACCGGCAGAAAACCGTTGAAGATAAGTGATTCCGGCGGCAATACGGCAAGTCCGGCAGCGACTGCAGCGATCTGTACAAGCAATCGGATTGCTGCGGTCAGCCCGCGCAAATCATCCAGCCAGGATACCAATGCAAGCAGCATCGCCGCCGGCAGAACCGCACCTAGTCCCGTCAGGCTCTCATCACGCGACGCTATGATCGCCCAAGCGACCAGGACCACCGGCACCACGGCCAGCCCGGCGCCACGGGGGGTCGGCACACGGTGACTGCTGCGCCGGTTAGGCTTGTCCAGGATGGCCCGCCGTCGCAATTCCCGAAGCACCAACCAGGTGGCGAGCCAGGTGGCGAGGCCGGTTGCCGTGAATACAGCGGCCAGAGTTACCACTGGAACGTCAAACATGGCGCATGTGACGAGGCTTCCCAAGCGACGATCGATACGCAATCCTCATAACGCAGCCTCGTCGTCGGTCAGTCAATCGGTGTCCATTCTAGTGCACGCCCATCCATCGATACCTATGCGACGCAAACGGCCCGGTCGCTTTGATGCGGACCTTCGTCTTGGCTCGCGATGACAGGTAGACGTGTTCTTGTGACCGGGGCAAGCGGGTTCGTTGGGTCGGCGCTGTGCGACCATCTGTCCGCCAGTGGATACCGGGTCCGCGGCGCACTTCGTCAGCGGTGCAATTCCACGTCGGCCGTCATCGATACCCGCATGGTTGGAGAGATCGGTGAGACGACCGATTGGTTGAGCCTGCTGGCCGATGTGGATCTCGTCGTCCATGCGGCGGCCCGCGTGCATGTCTTCGATGAGACCGCCGCCGATCCGATTGCTGAGTTCAGGCGTATCAACGTCGCGGGAAGCGCCCGCCTGGCCTACCAGGCTGCGGAGGCGGGAGTGAAGCGGATGGTGTTCCTCAGCTCGATCGGCGCTGAGCTCGCCGAGCATGACTCGCCAACCGGGACTTCGGCGACGCCCTATCAGGTCAGCAAACTTGAAGCCGAGTGTGCCTTGACGCGAATTGCCGGTGAAACCGATCTCGAACTCGTCATCGTGCGGCCGCCGCTCGTCTATGGTCCTGGCGCCAGAGGGAACTTTCGGAGGCTGATGGAGGTCGTCGACCGGGGAATTCCGCTGCCGCTTGCCAGCATTCGCAACCGGCGTAGCTACATTGGCCTCTCCAACCTCTGTCAACTGTTGCGCCTTTGCCTGGAGCGGGCCGAGGCGGCAGGACAGACCCTCGCCGTCGCGGATGAGACCTTGTCGACTCCTGAGTTGATCCGACGCGTCGCCCATGCCCTTGGCAGGTCTCCCCGGCTCTGGCCGTGTCCATTGGGGTTATTGCGTCTGATTGGCCTGCTTGCTGGGCAGAGGGTGGCAATCGTCGGACTTGTCGAATCGCTGGAACTGGATGCCAGGAATGCCCAACTTGTGCTCGATTGGTTGCCGGCAGTGTCGATGGAAGAGGAACTGGCGAGAACTGCGGCTTGGTGGCGTGATCGCGGGCGTACGGAACCTTGAACTGCCATCGGCCTCATGCAAAGAGGTGGAGCCCGTCGCGCACGGTCGCGACGACCATATCCTCGCAGAGTTTCCGCGGCGTCAAGCTGAAGTGCTATTGTGCATAGTCATCGTCGTGCACAACTGGATGGCTGTAGTGTCGGCGCCCCCGGGGCCAGAAAGAAGGACCAAGGGATGGACGGCCATTGCCACGTAGTTGTGCTCCCGTCCTGGTATCCTTCGCGGATTTCGCCGCTTGGAGGCACATTCTTCCGCGAGCAGGCCCTGGCACTGCGCGACGCTGGAGTACAGGTCGGCGTCATCGCGCCAGAGATCGTTGGATTGCGTGCCTACATTCGGGCGCGTCGACCAGGTACTGCGATCGTTCGCAATGACGAGGGCGGTATTCCGACCTATCGCAAGATTGCCGTGCCCTTGCTGCCGCGCTTTTCGGGACGTAACGCATGGTTCTGGCAGCGCGCCGGTGAAGCGCTGTTCGCAGCCTACGTCCGTGACCATGGGTTGCCGGACCTGGTGCATGCGCATTCGGCGCTCTACGGGGGGTTGCTTGCGCATCGCCTGGCGGCAAAGACCGGGATCCCTTACGTCGTCACCGAGCATCATTCCGCGTTCGCTCGCGGTCGGGTGCGTCGTTGGGCACAACGAAGTGCCGGCCTCGCATTTGCAGACGCAGCCGCCAGGTTGGTTGTGAGTCCGGCCGTGGGCAGTCAACTCACCGCACAATTCGGCGAGGCATTCTGCCCCTGGCAGGTGATTCCGGACACGCTCGATTCCCGATTCGAACGTCCGCCGGAAGTCAGGCCGCATCGCGACCCGGGACAATTCCGTTTCCTATGTATCGGCTCCTTTCGAAAGCTCAAGGCACAGGACCGCTTGATATCGGCCTTCGCAATGGCCTTTCGCGGGGACCCCTCCGTGCGGCTCGGTTTGGCCGGTGAAGGCGCTACGCTGGCGGATTGCCGTACGCTTGCCAGCGCGTTGGACGTGGCGTCGCAGGTCGACTTTCTTGGGCCACTCGACCGCGGTTCGGTAAAGCGGGAACTCCTGGCAAGCGATGCGCTCGTAGTGCCCAGCTATTATGAGACGTTCGGCGTAGTCGTGATCGAAGCACTGGCGTGCGGCCTGCCGGTGATCGCGACCAGATGCGGCGGACCCGAAAGCGTCCTCGACGAGTCCAACGGTCTGCTCGTTCCGCCCGGCGATGTGAATTCGCTTGCCGCCGCACTGCGGCAGATGAGAAATGATTCCGGTCGTTACGACTCCAACACCATTCGGCGGGATTGCCTGGCGCGCTACAGCAATGGGGCTGTCGCCCGTCAATTGACCACACTCTACGGCACCATATTGGCGGTGGGCGCAGAGCCTATGGCGTCGCCTGGGGCGATGTCGCGACTATCTGCATAGCTCGAAACGCGGTAATTGCGGGGGTACCTTGCGACAGCCCCGCATCGCATTTGCTCGGGCGTGCTGCCACCTTGCGGATGTGTTGTTGGTGTCGTACACGAGCCCGATCGCCAGCATTTCAAGGAAACTGCCGTAACTATGGTCAAGTCCGGGTCCCACAACCCATCCCTGGATGCGCAACCTCCCGAGAACCGGCCGCTTGATCTGCGCCAAAGGATCAGAGACTACATCAAAGTAAAACACTTCGTCGAATTCGCATTTATATTCTTCTTATGCGCATTTTTCTTTGCGCCTTTTGAAAAACTTTACAAGTACGCATTCTATCTCTCGGCGATCTTTTTCATTCTATCTGTCTACAAGATTGAGCTGATTCAAATCGGTAAATCGTGGGTGTTTCGTTTTACCACTGTGTGGCTCACCTATCTTACCTTGTCCCTCTTTTGGTCTTCCGAAGTAGAAATGCGTGCGATCGACGATGCTGTTCGTGGGTTCGTTCTAGTAATCCTGTTCTTTCTCGTGACTGCCTACCTGGCTCAACAAGATTTCAGATTCTACCGTCGACTATTCATATCGCTTTCGTACATCTCGGCTGTGACTGCCGCCATTTCGATGGTGATATTCTTTTCGGATTCGGAAGCCAATTCTGATCGTCTGGCTCACTTTGGCGTTCTTAATCACCCCATATCAGCCGCCTTCTGCTATGGAGTCGTAGCGCTGATAACTCTCTATGGACTCAAGCAAAAAGACGGGTCGGCCGATCGCAATCGCCGATGGCTCAACTATGGTGCCCTGGCGATAATGCTCCTTTTCATCTTCTTGACTGCCACACGCGGCGCCCTGCTGGGACTAGCGTGCGCTATCGCCGTGGGCAGCATCATGACCAGGAGAAGGTGGGCGGCTGTTGGGATCGCCGCCGTGTCGATGGCCATCGTTGCCGCCGGCAGCTTGTCCGGGTTCGAGCCATATCAGTTCCTGACACGCGGCAGTTCGCACCGGCTTGAGCTATGGTCGATAGTATTGGACCGGATAGGCGACCACTTCTGGTTTGGCAGTGGCATAGCAGCCGACGGCTCGATCGTACTGTCGAGTGGTTATGCAATTAATCACGCTCACCAACTGTTCCTCGGGAATCATTTCTATGGCGGAGTGCCGGCCAGCGTATTGCTTTTGTCGACGCTTGCCGTGGCCGGTCGCGTCGCATACCGAAGGTTCATGGAGTCAGGAGAAGTGCTATGCACAGCACTGCTAGTTTATATTGTTGTGTTGGGTCTTGTGGATTTCGGAGAATTTCTACGGTCACCAAACCTGATTTGGTTCTATTTTTGGTTCCCGCTGGCACTTATTGCAGCCAATGAAGTATCAATGGATGTGGAGGCGCATGCACATCCACACCGCCGGGTCGAGGCCGTCGGTCCGTCCTGACAGTGGCAATCTGACCCTGCGCGCGCCGATCGCGTCAGACTGTTGCCAGGCTGGCGAGGACGTCATCGCCGAAGGCGTCTCCGGCCGCTAGGCGATCGATCAATTGCTCTGCGGCGGCGGCGACCGGCGGCGACAGCCTGCTGCCGAAGTCGAAAGCGCTGCCAGTGATGCCGATGACGACCAGGCGGGCCGGCAGTCGGCCCAGCGTACGGCCGAGGGCGATGGCTTCCGGCAGCCCCAGCCGATGGGTGGAGTGTACGAAGGCCGCCCGCGCGAAGATCGGACCGTCGAAATCGGTGAAAACGTGAAGTGCTCCCGGCGCCGCGGCGTCCGCCATTGCATCGACAACGATGCAGGCCGGTTGGGACTCCCACAGATCCAGCAGGCCTGTGCCGTCGCCCTCATGCCCAACCGCCGGCAGCCCACGCCGGTTCAGGGCCTGGGCGACATAGGGGCCGACGCTGTCATCCTGCCGTTCGGAGTGTCCGACGCCGATAATGATGCCGGCATCCAGGGCAGTTTCGAGGCCGCTGTCAGGTGCGTTCGACATCCAGCTTCAGGAAATGCGTCGCGCAGGAGATGCAGGGGTCGTAGTTGCGGATCGCCTGCTCGCAGCGCCACTGCAGAGCGTCGTCGTCCAGGTCATGGAATCGCTCGACCGTGCTCACCAGATCAAGCTCGATCTGCCGCTGGTTCTGCGACGTCGGTGGCACGATGTTGGCGGCAATGATAGCGCCGTCCTCGGCCACCTCGTAGCGGTGGTAGCAGATGCCGCGCGGCGCCTCGGTGATGCCGTGGCCAGTCCCGGCGCGCAGTGGCTGCTCGACGAAGCTGGGCTCGGGTGGCGTATAGGCGCGAGCGAGCCGGGCGGCTTCCCGGAAGGCGTAGATCACCTCGACCTGGCGGGCGAGCAGACTCTTGAACGGATTGCGGCAGCCGGGCACCAGACCGGCCCGCTCGGCCATGGCGACGATATCCGGCGGTAGGCGATCGGCGTTCAGGTTGAAGCGCGCAAGCGGGCCGACGAGATAGGGGCGGCCGTCGACGGTCACGCCCTGAAGCGCATTGGAATGCGGAACCTGCCGCTCTTCGAAGTGCTCGGGGAACGCGTGCACGTCGATGTCGAGCCCGTCGGAGGACACGATGCGGCCCTCGGTGATCGGGTAGTCGGTATCGTGCAGCATGGCCACGAACAGGTAGTCGATGTCGAGCCCGTGAAAGTCGAAGCCGGAGAACGCGTCCAGCGCGGCCGCTGACAGTGCTTCGCCGCGCTCCAACTCGGGCACCAGCGCATGCACCTCATCGGCCGGCGGGGCCTTGTAGAATCCGCCGACCCGGGTGTTCACGGGATGCACGCTGCGACCGCCGATCACCTCCATGATGCGGTTGCCGGTCTTCTTGGCGGCCAGCCCGTTCTCGACCAGTCCGCGATTCGATTGGGCGAGCTCGATCGAGTCCGGCAGTCCGACGAAATCCGGCGCGTGTAGCAGATGGGTGTGCAGCACATGGCTCTGGATCCATTCGCCGCAATAGATCAGCCGGCGCAGATCGGCGATCGGCTCAGGGATCTGCCAACCCAGTGCGTCCTCCATCGCCTTGCTGGCGCCCATGATGTAGGCGATCGGGCAGATGCCGCAGATCCGCGAAGTAACGTCCGGGGCATCCCGGAACGACCGGCCCCGCAACAGGCCCTCGAAATATCGCGGCGGCTCGAAGATGCTGAACTCCGAACTGACGACCTTGTCGCCGTCCAGCCGGACCTTGAACCGTCCCTCGCCCTCGACCCGGGCCAGGGCCTCGACCTGGATGACACGCGTATCGCTACTCATGACGGCGTCTCTCGGAAGCAAAGGCGGGCGCGCCGGCTGTGAAGCCGCCGAACAGATCTCTGATGGTGCGCCGGTCGGCGCCGAGCGCGGCCAGTTCATCCCCAAGCGCCGTAGCGTTGGCGCCCTCCTTGGGACCGAAGCAGCCATAGCAGCCGCGACCGATCTTCGGGCATAGATTGCCGCAGCCGCCCTGGGTGACCGGCCCCAGGCAGGGAATCCCCTTCGTCACCATGACGCAGGCGGTGCCGGCCAGCTTGCACTCGGTGCACTGGCTGTAATCCGGAATCGATGGCTTGCGGCCCTTCAGCAGGGCGGTGATCACCTCGATCAGCTGTTGCTTGTCGATCGGGCAGCCGCGCAGCTCGTAATCGACCGCGACGTGGTCTGCGATCGGCGTTGAGGTATCCAGCGCGTCGATGAATTGCGGGCTCGGATAGACCGACGCCCGTCAGGCTGTCATGGTCGCGGGTGTTGCGCAGCGCCTGGATGCCGCCCGCCGTGGCGCAGGCGCCGATGGTGATCAGGATCCGGCTGTCGCGGCGGATCTTCTGAATGCGCTCCACCTCGTGGGCGGTCGAGATCGAGCCCTTCGACCAGGGAGACGTCGTAGGGACCTTCCCGCTGCGTCCGCGTGGCTTCCAGGAAATAGGCGATCTCCACCGCCTCGGCGATGTCCAGCAACTCGTCCTCGCAATCCAGCAAGGTCAGCTGGCAGCCGTCGCAGCTGGAGAATTTCCATACCGCCAGTCTGGGCTTCATCGTCAAAGCTCCCACACGGTCATCAGGTCGCGGACCGCCGGATAGGGGAAGACGGGCCCATCTCGGCAGATCAGGTGCGGTCCCATCTGGCAGTGCCCGCACCAGCCGATGCCGCACTTCATGTTGCGCTCCATGGACAGGTGGATGTCGGTCTGCGGCACGCCCGCGTCGGCCAGTGCCTGGGCGGTGAACCGCATCATGATCTCCGGCCCGCAGACCATGGCGACGGTTTCGGCCGGATCCCGCAGCATCCTGGGCACCAGATCGGTCACCAGACCGACCCGCCCGGCCCAGTCGTGGCCGGCCCGGTCGACGGTGACGCCGACGCGCACGCTGGAAGTGGTCGACCAGCCGAGCAATTGCTGCGGGTAGAGGATCTGGTCGGGCGATCGTGTGCCGTAGACGATGTCAATGCTCTTCAACTGGTGCCGATTTGCCAGCGCCCAGTAGATGATCGGCCGGGTCGGCGCCAGGCCCAGCCCGCCGGCGACGACCATGAGATGCTTGCCGATAGCGCGCTCCACCGGCCAGGCGTTGCCCAGGGGCCCCCTCACGCCGATCCGATGGCCGTCCGTCAGCCCGCACACCGCCTGGGAGACGGCGCCCACGCCACGGATCGTCTGCACCAGCGGACCGGGCTCCGTGGGGTCGCCCGAGATGCTGATCGCGATCTCCCCGACGCCATGGACATAGAGCATCGTGAACTGTCCCGGCGCAAATTCGAGCGGCTGGCCGTCGATCGCCGTCATGTCCAGCGTGACGGTGTCGGCAAGTTCTGACCGCCGGGCGCGGACCTCGAATGGTTGCGGCAGCATGCCGGCATCGACGGCCGGGGCGTCGCGATTGTCGATGGCAGCCGACGTCATAGGGCGCGGCCCACCTCGGCAGGCGGCGCGTAGAGATCGATCAGCCGCAATCGGGTGGATTGCAGCCGCTCGGCGACGATCGGCAGAAAGCGCTGCATGACCTGGTAGCCCATGCCCGGATCGGCGTCGCATTTCGTGCGCAGGCAGGTGGCGTCGATGCCGGTGGCGCGCACCGTGCCGACGGCGCGCGCGTCGAATCGCCAGCGATAGGGCGGCAGGATCCAGGAGGCTCCGGCCACATGGCCTGCAGGCACGGTCTGAACGCAGAGCCGGCCGCGGCCGGGCATGCGCAGTTCAAGGGCCACGTCTCCGGACCGCACCAGATAGAACGTGTCGGCCGGGCCGTCAGCCTTGAACAGGTAGTCGCCGTCGGAGAAATGTTCGTTCTTGGCGCAGCCGCCCAGCAGATCCGTGATCTCGGGATCCAGCCCTGCGAAAAGAGGATGGGCGGCCAGGATGCCCGCCATGGACTTGATATTGCTGTCAGTCATCAGCTGTCGTCCCCGATGTCTCTTGCGCGGCAAGGGCCGCCACTTCGGCTGTGATGTCGATCCCCACAGGACACCATCCGATGCATCGGCCGCAGCCGACGCAGCCGGATGTGCCGAACTGATCGTGCCAATGCGCCAGTTTGTGGGTCGCCCACTGTCGATAGCGCGACGCGGTCTCGGTGCGCACGGAACCGCCATGCAGGTAGCTGAATTCCAGACCGAAACAGCTGTCCCAGCGGCGCCAGCGTTCCGCCGTGGCGCCGTCGAGGGAGGACCGGTCCTCGACCGTCCCGCAGAAGCAGGTCGGGCACACCATGGTGCAGTTGGCGCAACTCAGGCAGCGTTCGGCGACCGCTGCCCAATGCGGGTGCTCGTAGTTGCGCTTCAGCAAGGTTTCGGCACCGGCGGGCATTTGACGGTGCTGGGCCTCGGCGCAGGCGCGCGTGCCCTCACGGGCAGCCGCCAGATCGGCTTCGCTTGCCGGCTGTGCGGACAGCGCGTCCAGTATCTCGCGGCCCCGCGCGCTTCCCGCCGTGACGATGAAGACATGGCGGTCATCATCCATCACCTCGTCGAGCGCCAGGTCGAAGCCGCTCTTCGCCCGCGGGCCCGTATCCATCGACGCACAGAAGCAGGTGGCGGCCGGCCGCATGCAATTCACCGCGACCAGCAGCAGTGCGTTCCGCCTCTGGCTGTACCGCCTGTCGACGAAGGGTCCGCCCTCGAACACCGTCGTCAGGGTATCGAGCGCGGCCAGGTCGCAGGACCGGACCCCGATGACCGCCATGGGCGGCGCCTCGACGGGCTCCTCCTCCAAGGACAGGTCCGGGCCGGTCGAATACAGCCGCTCCTGCGCCGGATAGACGACCCGCTTCAGACCTTGCATGGGCAGGGTGTGGTCGAAGACCGCATCGCGCGGACCGTCAACGAGGCGGACCGTGCCGGCCTCGGCGGCCTCGATACGTCCACGCGGCAGATCGGAAGCCGATGAGATGGGCCCCAGCCCGAGTGCGCCGTCGTGTTCCCGCGTGCCCCAGACCTGATAGCCATGGGTCTTCAGAATGCCGATCAGATCGTCGAGACCCTCGGGTGGTATGACGACGGCTTGGTCCAAGGCAGCCTGTCCTCTTCCGCGGTCAATGCGATGGTTTCAGTCGTTTCGCATGCGGGGCATTCCCCGAGTATGAGCGAGATCAATTGCGGGTCAAACAAGATCGACTAAGCCAGTATGGCAGGTCTCGAGAGCGACCGGCTTGAGCCCGGAGATGGCGGCTCGTAGCATCGCCGTAACGGCGGTTCGGTTTGCCGCAATGGGACAATGCATGAAAACGTCTGCATCGATGGTTGGCTGATGGTCGCCGGCGGCGACCGCGTTCCGCATTGGGGGCCAGCGCCGTGAGGGGCGAGTCGATCACCGTGCGCGGGCAGGTGCAGGGCGTGGGCTTTCGCCCGACCGTCTGGCGCATCGCCACCGAACTCGGCCTTGCCGGCGATGTGCGCAACACCGGCGACGGGGTCGAAATCCGTCTCTGGGGCGCGGCCCGGGACCGCTTCGCTGAGCGACTGCGCGCCGAGGCGCCGGCGCTGGCGCGCATCGACGGCTTGGAACGTGCACCGATCGACGATCCGGCACCGCCGGGCTTCGAGATCGCCGCCTCGGCCGGAGGACGCATACGCGGATCGGTGACGCCCGATGCGGCCACCTGCGCCGATTGCCTGGCCGAAATCCGCGATCCGTCCGAGCAACGCTACCGCTATCCCTTCGCCAACTGCACCAATTGCGGGCCGCGTTTCTCGATCGTCCAGGGCGCGCCCTATGATCGCGACAAGACGACGATGCGGGGCTTCACGCTTTGTCCGACCTGCCTCGGCGAATACGATGAACCGGCCGACCGGCGCTTTCATGCCCAGCCGATCGCTTGCCACAGCTGCGGACCGCGCGCCTGGATAGAACCACTTGGCGGCAGCACTGCGGCTCGCGAGAGCCTTTCCAATCTCGACGACGTCGATGCGGTCGGCGAGTTGTTGATGTCGGGCCACATCGTTGCGATCAAGGGAATTGGCGGCTTCCACCTCGCCTGCGACGCAACCCAGCAGGATGTCGTCGACCGGCTGCGCGCGCGCAAACGCCGCCGCGGCAAGGCTTTTGCGCTGATGGCCCGGGATGTCGACGTGATACGCAGGCATTGCGCCGTTTCCGCCGAGGAGGAGGCGCTGTTGCGAAGTCCGGCCGCGCCGATTGTGCTTCTGGAGGCGAAGGGCCAAGCCCTGCCGGACTCGGTGGCACCCGGCCTCGACCGCTTGGGCTTCATGCTGCCCTACACGCCGATGCACCATCTGATGCTGGACCGCGTTTCACGTCCGGTTGTCATGACCAGCGGCAACATCTCGGGTCGGCCACAATGTACGAAAAATGAAGAGGCCCGCGCGGAGTTGGCGGAGGTCGCCGAATTCGCACTGATGCACGACCGCGATATCGCCAATCGCATCGACGATTCCGTAGTCCGGATCGATCTCGGCCGGGCCCGCGCGCTGCGCCGGGCGAGGGGCTATGCGCCGGCGCCGATCGCCTTGCCGGACGGGTTCGACGCCGATACACAGGTCCTGGCCCTGGGCGGCGAACTGAAAAACACCTTCTGCCTGGTTAAGGACGGCCAAGCAGTGTTGAGCCAGCATATGGGCGATCTGGAGGATGCGGCCACGGCCGGTGACGTCGCCCGTAATCTCGCGCTCTACCGCCAGCTCTACCGGCACGAGCCGGAACTCATCGCGGTCGACCGACACCCGGAATACCTATCGACCAAGCGCGGGCGGAACATGGCGGCACGCGCCGGGACGGCCATTGTCGAGGTTCAACACCATCACGCCCATGTGGCCGCCTGCATGGCTGAGAACGGCGTGCCTCTGGACGTCGGGGCCGGTGCTCGGCATCGCCATGGACGGACTTGGAGCCGGTGACGACGGGACAGTCTGGGGCGGGGAGTTCCTGGCCTGCGACTATCGCGGTTTCCGACGGCTCGGCTGCCTGAAACCGGTCGCGCTGCCGGGTGGCGCTGCCGCCATCCGCGAGCCCTGGCGCAATGCCTATGCCCATCTGATGGCGGCGATGGGGTGGCCGGAGTTGGCGACGAAATTCGGCCATCTCGACCTCTTCTCAATGCTCGAGGCGGCTCCGCGCGCAACTCTGGACGCCATGATCGCCAAGGGTATCAATACGCCACTATCGTCGTCCTGCGGGCGTCTGTTCGACGCGGCGGCGGCGCTCTGTGGACTGGCCTGGGGGCGCCAGGACTATGAGGGGCAGGCTGCGATGCTGTTGGAGTCGGCGCTGGATCGCGATGCGCTCGGCGAGCCGGACGACCTGGCCTATCCCTTCGCTATTGAGGACGGGGAATTCCCCTACATCCAGCCCGGGAGCGCCTGGCGCGCGCTGCTCGGTGACCTGCAACTGAAGAGGCCGGTCGGTGTCATCTCGGCGCGATTCCATCGCGGCTTGGCCAATGCGATCGTTGCCATGGCGGTGCGCCTCTCCGAGGGCGCGCGCCGATATCAGGCCGTTGCGCTGACCGGCGGCTGCTACCAGAACCGCACGCTGTTCACGCTGGTCCATGAAGCGCTTGCGGCGCGCGGCCTTACCGTGCTCAGTCATCGAAGGGTGCCGGCGAACGATGGCGGCCTGGCACTCGGCCAGGCGGTCGTCGCACTCGCGACGCGGCAGGGCAAACCAGGGAGGGCGCCATGTGCCTAGGCATACCGGGCCAGGTGGTGGCGATCAGCAATGCGGAGAACAAGCTGGCGCTGGTCGAGATCGCTGGAATCAGGCGCGAGGTCAACCTTGCCTGCATCGTCGACGAGGATCACCGTGTCGAGGACTGCGTCGGCGACTGGGTCCTTGTGCATGTCGGCTTCGCCATGAGCCGCATCGACGAGGCGCAGGCTGCGGAGACGTTGCGAGATCCTGACCCAGCTGGGCGAAGTCCAGGAAGAAATGGCCGCCATGCGCGCTTCGGGCAAATCCTGATGGACGTGAAGCTGGAGACCGGGCGATGACCGACGACAGCCCTCTGGAAGCCCTCTACCCGTTTCTGCACGGCCGCAAGCAGGACGATCTGGGCCGTTCAGTCGGGCCTGATGGAATCGGTACGTCAGAAAGCCGGACATTCGGTCGAGACCAAAAGCCGATTCTTCGAGGACAACGCCGAGGCGGTGGTCGCGGTCGCGCGGGCCATCGCCGAGGTTTATCGGCGCGATGGGCGGTTGTTCACGATGGGCAATGGCGGCTCGTCCTGCGATGCCGCGCATTTGGCGGTCGAGTTCCAGCATCCGGTCACCGCCGGCCGCCCGGCGCTGCCGGCCGAGAACCTGACCGCGGACGTCGCGGTGATGACGGCGATCGGCAACGATGTCGGCTTCGAGCACATCTATCTGCGCCAGATCGAGGCGCATGGCCGGCCCGGCGATGGCTTGATCGGGATCTCGACCAGCGGCAATTCCGCGAATCTGATGGCGGCTTTCGAGAAGGCCAGCGAGATGGGCCTCACGACGATCGGGCTGGCCGGCATGGAGGGCGGCGAGATGGCGCAAAGCCCGAGCCTCGATCACTGCCTGGTGGTGCACACGGACAGCATTCACCGCATCCAGGAATGCCATGTGGCGATCTATCACATCCTCTGGGACCTGGTGCACACCCTGCTGGCGGACGAGCGCGGCGGTCTCGCCGGCCCCGGCGGCCGGTCGGAGGGCGTGACGCCATGAAATACGTCGACGAGTTCCGGGATCCGGCCAAGGCCAAGGTGCTGTTCCGCGAGATCGAGACGCTGAGCGCGCAGATCGACGCCGGCAGGACAGACCCGCTGCAGATCATGGAGGTCTGCGGCGGCCACACCCATTCGATCTTCCGCTATGGCCTGGAGGCCATGCTGCCGAAGCGGATAGAGCTGGTCCACGGCCCAGGCTGTCCGGTCTGCGTCCTGCCCATGGGACGGGTCGACGACTGCGTGGCGCTGGCCGAGCAGCCCGGCGCGATCTTCACCACATTCGGCGACGCCATGCGCGTGCCGGGCTCGAAGAAGAGCCTGATGCAGGCCAAGGCCGACGGCGCCGATATCCGCATGGTCTATTCGCCGTTGGATGCGCTGCAGCTGGCCCGCGACAATCCGGACCGCGAGGTGATCTTCTTCGGTCTCGGCTTCGAGACCACCATGCCGAGCACGGCGCTGACCGTGCTGCAGGCCGAGGCCGAAGGCATCGAGAACTTCTCCCTGTTCTGCAATCACATCACCATCATCCCGACGATCAAGGCGATCCTCGACTCGCCGGATCTCCGCATCGACGGGTTCCTGGGCCCCGGCCATGTCTCCATGGTGATCGGCGACCGGCCCTACCAGTTCATCGCCGAGCGCTATCGCCGACCGGTGGTGATCGCCGGCTTCGAGCCGCTCGACATCCTGCAATCCATCTGGATGCTGCTGAAGCAATTCGCCGAGGGCCGCTGCGAGGTCGAGAACCAGTACGACCGTATCGTGCCCGGCGCGGGCAACGACAAGGCCCTGCAGGCGGTCGGCAAGGTCTTCGAGTTGCGTGAGTTCTTCGAATGGCGCGGGCTCGGTTCGATCGACCATTCCGGCGTGCGCATCCGCGAGGCCTATGCCCGCTTCGACGCCGAACGCCGGTTTCCGGTGCCGCAGCTCAAGATCGCCGATCCGAAATCGTGCCAGTGCGGCGAGGTGCTGAAGGGCGTGATCAAGCCCTGGCAGTGCAAGGTCTTCGGCACCGCCTGCACGCCGGAATCGCCGTTGGGCGCCCTCATGGTGTCCAGCGAAGGCGCCTGCGCCGCCTATCACAATTACGGTGGCCTGGACCTGGACAGGAACTCGCGGCACTGCAGGAGTCTCCGGCCGAGGAGGTCGTGTCGCGATGACCGCCATCCCGCCAAAGGCGATGGCCAGGGGCGGCCTGTTGAACCGCAGCCGCCGCGCCAGGGTGAATATGCCCAAGGTCACCCTGGCCCATGGCAGCGGCGGCAAGGCGATGCGCGACCTGATCGACGACGTCTTCGTGGGCGCCTTCGACAACCCGGCTCTGGCGCTCCTGGAAGACCAGGCGCGCTTCGACCTGGCCGCGTTGCAGGCCCAGGGCGACCGCCTCGCCTTCACCACCGACAGTTACGTGGTCGACCCGCTGGTCTTTCCCGGCGGCGACATCGGCAGGCTGGCGGTCTGCGGCACGGTCAACGATCTGGCCGTCAGCGGCGCCCGGCCGCTCTATCTCAGCTGCGGTGTCATCATCGAAGAGGGCCTGCCGGTCGACGATCTCAGAGCGTGTCGCCGCCTCGATGCGCGCCGCCGCCGGGGAGGCCGGCATCGCCATCGTGACCGGCGACACCAAGGTCGTGCCAAGGGGCGCGGCGGACAAGCTGTTCATCAACACCGCCGGGGTGGGCGTGATCACGGAGGGCCTGGAGATCGCCGCCCGGCGGGCCGAGCCGGGAGACGCGGTCCTGGTCAACGGCCAGCTGGGCGACCATGGGGCGGCGATCCTGGCGGCGCGCGGCGATCTGGCGCTGGACTCGCCGATCGAGAGCGATTGCACGCCGCTCAACGGCCTGATCGAGACGATCCTGAAAGCCTGCCCGGATGTGCATTGCCTGCGCGATGCGACCCGCGGCGGCGTGGCAACCGTGCTGAACGAGTTCGCGCAATCCGCCGGCGTCGGCATCGAGATCGATGAGACCGCCCTGCCGGTTCAGCGAAGAGGTCAAGGGCTTCTGCGAGATCCTCGGACTCGATCCGCTCTATCTGGCCAATGAGGGCAAGCTGGTCCTCGTGTTGCCGGCGGCCCAGGCCGATGCGGCCCTGTCCGCCATGCGATCGCATCCGGCCGGACGGCACGCGGCCAGGATCGGACGCGTCATGCCGGCCCCGGAAGGAACTGTGGTGATGAAGACGCTGTTCGGCGGCGCCCGCGTGGTCGACATGCTGGTCGGCGACCAGTTGCCGCGGATCTGTTGAGGGGCTTGGGGTCGTGGAAGGATTCCTGGCGCTTGGCTTCTTGATCGGCATGCAGCATGCGCTGGAGGCCGATCATCTGGCCGCCATCGGCACCATGGCAGCCGGCCGGAAAGGCTCAAGACGCGGCTTGGCGTTGCGGGGTGCGGTCTGGGGGCTTGGCCACACCATCACGCTCTTTGCGATCTGCACGGCGGTGATCCTGATGGGGCTGACCCTGACCGAGCGCATGGCGGCGGCGCTGGAATTCGGGGTCGGAGCGATGCTGGTTCTGCTCGGCCTCGACGTCCTGCGCCGGATGCGGGCCCGGCGGATCCATTTCCATGCCCATAGGCATGGCGGCGGCCGGCCTCATCTGCACGCCCACAGCCACCATGGCGCCACCACACCGCACGGCCTTGACCCTCACGAGCACCGCCATCCCGAGGGCTTTCCGCTGCGCGCCCTGCTGGTCGGGCTGGCCCATGGCGCCGCCGGCTCGGCAGGCCTGCTCGCGCTCGCTGTCGCTGCGACGCGCGAGCCCTGGGTCGCGGTCGGCTATGTGGCGCTCTTCGGCCTCGGCTCGATCCTGGGCATGGCTGCGCTGTCCTTCGTGGCGGCTTGGCCGCTGGGGGCGGCGGAGCGGCAGGCCAAATGGCTGCATGGCGGCCTGTCGCTTGGCGCTGCGGTGCTCGCCGTGTGGATTGGAATCGATGTCATGGCCGCAACGGCCGCAGATGCGTGGGGCGGGTTCTGATGCACGAGCTTGGCCTGACCCGAAACATCGTGTCGATCGTCACCGAGCGTGCCGGCGCGCGCAAGGTCCGCCGGGTCAGGCTCGCCATCGGACCGCTGGCCTGCGTCGAGCGCCGGTCGCTCAGCTTCTGCTTCGACATCGCTGCCGAGGGCACGGTGCTCGCGGGCGCCAGCCTCGAATTCCTCGAGGCCGAGGGCGATACGTTCATGATCAAGGATTTCGAAGTGGAGGAGGCGGCCTGATGTGCGGCACCTGCGGATGTTCGGACCCGACCAACGCCGTGACCCTGACAGATCCGGCGAACGGCAAGCAGACGTACTGCGCACGGGCGCAATGGGCGACGACGGCAAGGCGCACCACCATCACCACGATCATGATAACGACCACGATCACCGGACGCCCCATGTCCACGGCCCGAACGGTGAGGTGATCTCGCTGGAACAGGCGGTGCTCGCCAAGAACGACCGGATCGCCGCGCGCAACCGCGGCTGGTTCGAGGGCCGCGGCGTACTGGCGCTCAACCTGGTCAGCTCGCCCGGGCGCCGGCAAGACGACGCCTGCTGGAGCGGACCATCCGGGATCTGGCCGGGCGCATCGAGATCGCGGTCATCGAGGGCGACCAGATGACCGCCACCGACGCCGAACGGATCCGCGCGGCCGGCGCCCGGGCGATCCAGATCAATACCGGGGCCGGTTGTCATCTGGAAGCCGACATGGTGGCGGAAGCGGTCGGAAGAGGCTGGACCCGCCGCCGGGCTCGATCCTGATGATCGAGAATGTCGGCAATCTGGTCTGCCCGGCCATGTTCGACCTGGGCGAGCGGATGAAGATCGCGGTGATCTCCACCACCGAGGGCGAGGACAAGCCGCTCAAATACCCGCACATGTTCCGCGCCGCCGAGGTCGTGATCGTCAACAAGATCGATCTGGCGCCCCATGTCGAATTCGACCAGGCGCTTGTGCGTCGAGAACATCCGGACCGCAAACCCGGATGCCAGGCTGTTCACCCTCTCGGCCCGGACCGGGGCCGGCATGGCGCCATGGCTCGATTTCCTGACACGTCAGCGATCGGACGTACCCGCCCCGAGACCGGGCAGGGCGCCCAGGCCCGGACTGACGAAGCGCGGACCTGATCCGCATGCCTCGGCGGGTGCCGGGCTTGGACCGGGTCTTTCACGGCCCGACCGGGAGATTATTTCCCAGTTTGCGGATGGCGCTCGAATGCCAGCCGGGCCGCCGCTTCCGCCGGGTCGATGGCGATCAGCCGCGTATCCGGCGTGGCAAGGGTTCGATCGAAGGCCTCGAAGATCGCGGGATGCAGCGAGGCGGCGCGGCCGGTCAGGGCGATCGATTTGAGGCCGACCCGGCCGATCAGCGCCAGGGCGAGGTCGGCAAGGGCCTCGCCCGCCTTCTGCAGGATCGACAGCGCGATCGGGTCCTCGGCCCTGGCTGCGTCGGCGACCGCCAGTGCCAGCATCGCGACCCGGCCGCGCGATTCGGCATAAACGTAGCCCCGGATCGTTTCCCATTCGCGGCCGCCAATGCGGTCGCACAAGGTCTCGGCAAGGGTGCCGGTGGGCAGGTCACCGGTGCGGTCGACCTGGCGCATCATCCATCTCAGCGCCTGTTGTCCGATCCAGAAACCCGACCCTGCATCGTCGATGACGCAGCCTCGGCCGCCGGCGCTCCACCAGGCCATCGGCATCCACATGGCAGGCGGCGCTGCCGGTGCCGGCATAGACCAGGATGCCCTCGCCCGGCCGAAAGGCGGCATGGTAGGCCAGCCACATGTCGTCGCCGATCGTGATCCGCTCGAACGGTATCTCCAGCAGCGCGGCAAGCGTGTCGGCCAGGACCCGGTTCTCAGGCCCATCGTTGGACAGGCCGGTGACGCCGGCGACGACCGCATGGACCGGCGCGGCGGATGCGCGAATGTCGGTGCAGAGAGCACGCAGGGCCGTCATGGCGATATCGCGCTCGGCCGGATCGAATATATGCCCCGACATGCGCGGGCCGGTCCCGCGAGCCATCTGCTCCCCGGCATCGTCCAGCACCACCCAGCGGCTCTCGCTGCCGCCGCAGTCGAGGCCCAGAGCGGTCATGCGGGCTCTCCCGCCGGGCAGGCGGCGGCGAAGGCCGCGGGTGATCTCCCGGGGATTGGTGATGGCGGTGCCGACCACCACGGCGTGGGCGCCGGCGGCAAACGCGGCGCCGACCTGCTCCGGAGTCGCGTAGCGGCCCTCCGCCACCACCGGCACCGTCAGCTGCCGCGAAAGACGCCGAACCAGGTCGATATCCGGGTCGGGTCCGGCCGGCGAATTGTCGGTGTATCCCGAGAGGGTCGTTGCCACGTAGTCGGCGCCGGCCTGCGCGGCCGCCGACGGCCTCGGACTCGGTGGCGATGTCGGCCAGCACCGCCCGGCCAAGCGTGTCCCTGACGAAGGCGATCAACTCGCCCGACGGCGGTCCGGCACGTGGCCGATCGGTCGCGTCCAATGCGACGATGTCGGCGCCGGCCTCCACGGCTTCGCGCGCGGCCTCCCGATCGGGCGTGATGTAGATGCTTTCGCCATCGCGCCAGCGTTTCACCAGGCCGATCAGCGGCAGCGCCGTCACCCGGCGGATCGCGGCGATGTCGGCGGCTCCGTTGGCGCGGATCGCGGCAGCCCCGCCCTGTTCGGCGGCCCTTGCCATGGCGGCCATGAAATCGGGACCATGCAGCGGGTTGTCGGCCCGCGCCTGGCAGGACACGACCAGCGTGCCCTTGGGAATGGCGAGTGTCACTTGACCGCCCCGGAGGTCAGCCCGGCGATGAACTGACGCGACAGCACCAGATAGATCACGATGATCGGCAGCGCCGACAGGGTCAGCCCGGCGAACAGCGCCCCCCAATCGGTGCTGAACTCGCCCATGAAGACGGTCAGACCCTGGGGCAGGGTCTTGCGGCCGTCGGTATGGATGAACACCAGCGGGAAGAAGAAATCGTTCCAGATCGGCACCGCGTTGTGGATCGCGGCGATCACCATCGCGGGGCGGGTCAGCGGCAGCATGATCGACAGCATGATACGCGGTTCGCTGGCCCCGTCGATACGGGCGGCATCCTCCAACTCCTGCGGCAGGGTGCGGATGAAGCCGGTCATGATGAACACCGTGGAGGGCAGGCCCATGGCGGTGTAGAGCAGGACCAGGCTGAACCGTGTGTCAAGCAGGCCGAGCTCGCGGAACTGGATGAACAGCGGGATGATCGCCAGCTTCAGCGGCACCATCAGCCCGGCCAGGAAGAACAGGAAGACGAAGGCCGCGCCCGGGAAGCGATACCGGCCCAGCGCATAGGCGGCCATGCTGCCCAGGGTCAGGATCGACAGGATCGAGAAGCCGGTCACCAGAACGGAATTGGCCAAATAGGTCGGGAAGCTGGTCTCGGTCAGGATGCGCGCGAAATTGTCGATGTTGCGCACATCGGGGATCGAGAACGGGCTGTTGTAGATCTCGGCCGTCGGCTTGAAGGCGGAGAACACCATCACCAGGATCGGATACAGCATCAGCAGCGAATTGCCGATCAGTAGGATCTGCACCAGCCCGGCCCGCAGCCTTTGCCCGGCCAGGTTGGGTGCCAGGCGGATCGGGCGCTCCGCCCCGGCATAGGCGACGCTCACAGCTCGACCTCCCGGCGACGCAGGTACAGGACCCAGGCCGTCGCCACCACCAGGACGAAGCCGAAGATCAGCACGGCCAGCGCGCTGCCCTTGCCGAAATCCTGCAGCCCGGCGCTCTGATTTCCAAAGGCCGTTCGATAGAAATACAGGCCGAGCACATCGGTGGAGCCGAAGGGCGAGCCGTCCAGCCCGGCCATGATGTAAGGCAACTCAAACCAGTTGAAGGCGCCGATGAAGGTCAGCACGAAGATGATCGTCGTGCTGGGCGCCGCCAGCGGCCAGATCACGTGCCGGATCATCCCCCAGGTGCCGGCCCCCTCGATCCTCGCCGCATCGATCAGATCGTCGGAGA
>CBDBVB010000010.1:0-3910 GCA_965212545.1 Inquilinaceae bacterium | reverse complement strand
ATTGACATTTGCCGAAGGAAGGGTAGGTTGGCTGCGCTGGCTTATGTCAGGCAACATAGCCGATGAGCCTTGCGGGAGAGTTCGGTCGGGCCGCCGTGTTGGCGGGCTGGGATCGGCGCCGAAGGAGCAACCGCCCCGGAAACTCTCAGGCAAACGGACCGCAAGGCGAGGCACTCTGGAAAGCAGGTGGCGTCAGACGCCATCTCACCGAAGGGGTAAACCGGGCGCGTGACGGTCGATGACCGGCATCCGGCCAATCTCTCAGGTCCCAGACAGAGGGGGCTGTTCGCGCGGGCAACCGTGTGACGCCACATCTGCATAGGGACCGTAATGTGACCTCGACAACCGATACGCTCAGCAAGACCCCGCTGCACGGGCTGCATGTCGCCCTTGGCGGCCGCATGGTGCCGTTCGCGGGCTACGAAATGCCCGTGCAATATCGCGACGGCATCCTGAAAGAACACCTGCAGACGCGGGAGTCGGCCGGCCTGTTCGATGTCTCGCATATGGGGCAGGCGGTGCTGCACGGCGATGGCGATGTCGCCGCCGCGCTGGAAACGCTGGTGCCGGCCGATATCAAGGCGCTGACGCCGGGGCAGATGCGATACACCCAGTTGCTGAACGATCGGGGCGGCATCCTCGACGATCTGATGGTCACGCGCCCTGCGGACCCGGAACGCAAGAATATGCTGGACCTGGTCGTCAACGCGGCCTGCAAGGAGGCCGATTTCGCATTGATCGAGCGCGCGCTTGCGGGCCGCGCCACGCTGCGGCGGCTGGACGACCGCTCGTTGGTGGCGCTGCAGGGGCCGAAGGCGGCGGATGTCTTGTCCCGCCTTGCTCCGGCCGTTGCGACCATGCCGTTCATGAGTTCGGCGGTCGTGGCGATTGACGGCATCGAGATGACGGTCAGCCGCAGCGGCTATACCGGCGAGGATGGCTACGAGATCTCGGTCCCCGATGCGGACGCCGATGCCTTCGCACGGCGGCTGCTGGAGCAGCCGGAGGTCGCGCCGATCGGGCTTGGCGCCCGGGATTCCCTGCGCCTGGAGGCCGGACTCTGCCTCTACGGTCATGATATCGACGAAACGACCACGCCGATCGAAGCGGCGCTCACCTGGTCGGTCGGCAAGCGCCGGCGGGAGGAGGGCGGCTTTCCCGGTGCCGCGGTGATCCAGAAACAGTTGGCCGACGGCGTCACCCGCCGGCGGGTCGGCCTGCTGCCGGAAGGCCGTGCGCCGGCGCGGGAAGGAACCTCCATCACGGATGCCGACGGCAACGAGATCGGCCGTATCACAAGTGGTGGCTTCGGACCCAGCCTCGGCGGACCGATGGCCATGGGTTATGTGCTGATCGGCCATGCCAAGCCGGACACGCCGGTCAACCTCATCGTCCGCGGCAAGGTTTTGCCGGCGAAGGTCGCGAAGATGCCGTTCGTGCCGCAGAGCTATTACCGGGGCTGACGGACAGGGCTGATATCGAAACCGCTGCCAACGGCGGCATCTGGGAGAGGAAGAGTATGAGCACCGAGAAATTCACCGAAGACCACGAATGGATCCGCGTCGACGGCGATATCGCCACCGTCGGCATCACCGAGTATGCCCAGGAGCAGCTGGGCGACGTGGTGTTCGTCGAATTGCCCGATGTCGGTCGTACGGTGGAAAAGGGCGGCGAGGCGGCGGTCGTGGAATCGGTCAAGGCGGCCAGCGAAATCTATGCGCCGATTTCCGGCGAGATCACCGAGGCCAATCAGGCGATCGCCGATGATCCGGCGCTGGTCAACAGCGATCCGGCCGGTGGGGGCTGGTTCTTCAAGCTGAAGATCGCCGATACCTCGGAGCTGGACGGGCTGATGGACGAGGCCGCCTATAAGAGCCATGTCGAGGGCCTCGCCTGATGCGGTATCTGCCCCTGACCGATGCCGACCGGCAGGCGATGCTGGCGACCATCGGGGCGCCTTCGGTCGATGCCCTGTTCGACGATGTGCCGGCGGCTGCCCGGCTTGACGGGCCGATCGCAGATCTGCCGGACCATCAGGGCGAACTGCAGGTCGAACGGTTCCTGAACGCGATGGCGGCGGAGTCGGTTCCGGCCGGGTCGGTGCCGAGCTTCCTTGGCGCCGGCGCCTATCGCCATCACGTGCCGGCCACGGTCGACTATTTGATCCAGCGCGGCGAGTTCCTCACCTCCTATACGCCGTATCAGCCGGAGGTCACCCAGGGCACTCTGCAGTACCTGTTCGAGTTCCAGACCCAGGTGGCGCTGCTGACCGGAATGGATGTGGCGAACGCGTCCATGTATGACGGCGCGACGTCCTGCGCCGAGGCGGTGATGATGGCCAACCGGGTCACCCGGCGCGGCAAGGCGATCCTGTCCGGCGGCCTGCATCCGCACTACCGTGATTCGACCGCGACCATCGCCCATTTCACCGGTTTCGAGTTGATCCAGGCGGAGCCGGACCCCTCCGGCGCGAGGATCTGACGCCGCTGATCGACGATCAGACCTCCTGCGTGGTGGTTCAGAACCCCGACCTGTTCGGCCGGGTGCGCGATCTGAGCGGGCTGGCCCAGGCCTGCCAGGCGAAAGGAGCCCTGCTGATCGTCGCGGTGACGGAAGTCGTCTCGCTCGGCTTGATCACCCCGCCCGGCGAGATGGGCGCGGATATCGTCGTCGCCGAGGGCAGTCGTTGGGCAATGCGGTGAATTTCGGCGGACCGCATGTCGGCCTGTTCGCGACCCGGGACAAGCTGGTGCGGCAAATGCCGGGACGGCTGTGCGGCGAGGCCCATGATGCCGAGGGCCGACGCGGCTATGTGCTGACCCTGTCGACCCGCGAGCAGCATATCCGCCGCGAGAAGGCGACCAGCAACATCTGCACCAACAGCGGCCTGTGCGCGCTCGCCTTCACCGTCCATCTGAGCCTGCTGGGCGAGCAAGGGCTGACCCGCCTTGCCGAGACCAATCATGCCAATGCCATCCGTCTTGCCGACAGGCTGGCGGCGGTGCCCGGTGTCGAGGTTCTCAACGACAGCCTGTTCAACGAATTCACCGTGCGGCTTGCCAAACCGGCCGCGGCGGTGGTCGATCAGCTCGCCGAGCGCGGCGTGCTTGCCGGCGTGCCGGTCAGTCGCCTGCATCCCGACGCCGGCGACCTGGCCGACCTGCTGCTTGTCACCGCCACCGAACTGACCACCGATGACGACATGCAGGCGTTGTGCGACAGCCTGAAGGAGGTTCTGTGATGTCCTATGACCGCACGACGCCGACCCATACCGGCAATCGCGGCCTCGACATCGAGGAGCCGCTGATCTTCGAGCAGGACCGGCCGGGCCAGAGCGGCGTCGACCTGCCGCCGGCGGAGCTTGGCAGCCCGCGCCTGGGGGATGCTGGCCGCCGCGCGGCGATCGGCCTGCCGGGCCTGTCCGAGCCCGATGTCATGCGCCACTACACGCGGCTCAGCCAGAAGAACTTCGCCATCGACTCGGGTCTGTATCCCCTCGGCTCCTGCACCATGAAGCATAATCCGCGCCTGAACGAGAAGATGGCGCGGCTGCCGGGCTTCGCCGATGTGCACCCGCTGCAGCCGATGAGCACGATCCAGGGCGCGCTGAAGCTGATCGACACCCTGGCAGGCTGGCTGAAGACCCTGACCGGCATGCCGGCCGTCGCCATGTCGCCGGGGGCCGGCGCCCATGGCGAGCTGTGCGGCATGATGGCGATCCGCGCCGCGCTCGAGGATCGCGGCCATGGTCAGGCCGAGGGTCGCATTCGCGTTCTGGTGCCGGAATCCGCCCATGGCACCAACCCGGCGACCGCCGCGGCACTGGGTTACAAGGTCGATGCGATCCCGGCCGACGATCGCGGGCGGGTCGATCTGGCGGCGTTCCGGGACAAGCTCGGCCCCGACGTGG
>CBDBVB010000009.1:0-33375 GCA_965212545.1 Inquilinaceae bacterium | reverse complement strand
GCGGCCAGACCGCAAGGTCGGAATCGATGAACTGCGGGAACAGGGCAGCGAAGAAGAACACAGCCTTCGGATTGGCCGCCGAGGTGAAGAAGCCCTGGCGGTACAGTTTCGCTCCGTTGACCCCGGCGGCCGTTCGTAGAACCGGCGAGGTGCTGCGGAATGTCCTGTATCCGACATAAAGCAGATAGGCCACGCCGGCCCATTTGACGAACAGCAGCGCCCCGGACGAGGTCGCCAGCACCGCCGCCAGCCCGAAGGCCGCGGCCGTCATCTGCAGTGCGTTCGCCGACAGATCGCCAGCCGCCGTCGCCAAGCTGGGCCTGAGCCCGTGCCGCATGCTGTTGGCAATCATCAGCAGTTCGCTCGGCCCGGGCGGCGTCGCGAAGAAGATGCCGACGGTCGCGAGATAGGCAAGATAGGTTTCGACCGGCAAGGCGTTCTCCGATCAGGCCGCTGAGGCCGCTAAAACGGGATCTCGTCGTCCAGATCTCCGCCGCCACCGCCGCCGCCGGACGGTCCCGGGCTGGACCCGCCACCTCCGCCGCCACCGCCGTAGGAGCCGCCACCATATCCGCCGCCGCCTTCACCGCCATCCTGGCGGCCGTCCAGCATGGTCAGCTCGCCGCGATAGGGCCGCAGCACGACCTCGGTCGTGTAGCGCTCGGCGCCCGAATTGTCGGTGAACTTGCGGGTCTCGATCTGGCCTTCCAGATAGACCTTCGATCCCTTGCGCAGGAACCGTTCGGCGACCCCTACCAGATTCTCGTTGAAGATCACCACCCGGTGCCATTCGGTCTTCTCGCGGCGCTCACCGCTGTTGCGGTCCTTCCAGGATTCCGACGTCGCGACCGACATGTTGCACACCCGGCCACCGTTCTGGAAAGTGCGGACCTCCGGGTCTCGGCCCAGATTGCCTACCAGGATCACCTTGTTGACGCTGCCCGCCATCGGTCTAGTTCCGCTTTATGTGTTCGTTGAAGGCGGGCACCTTAGCGCCGCGCACCGGGCATCGCTACCCGATATGATCCATGAGTTCGACATGTCCACAGCCGATGCCATGCGGCACCAGACGTCCAACGGCTATTTAGTTAGGATTCCTAATCGTTTTTCGGCGGCGGAGGAGGCACGGTCTGTTGCGCCGATGGCCGGGCCGACATCGTCTCCAGCCAGCCCGACAGGTTCGCAAGGCCGCCCAGCATACCGGCGCTCTCCGGCGCCTGGGTCATGTAGAAGACGATCGGCAGCACCAGATGGTCGGCAAGGGTTGGCGTATCGCCGACCAGGACGCTCCGGCCGGCAAGCGCCGAGTCGAGCGCACTGAGGCTCCTTTCGACATCCGGCAGGGCGCTTTCGATCGCTTCGCGATCCGGTTGTTGGCCGGCCATCTGCGGGCGGATATAGCCTCGCAGCAGATAGTCCCGGATCAGCGCCGGGTAGACATAGTCGATCGTCGCGCTGACCCACTGACTCATCGCCGCCCGGCCGGCCGCGTCGGACGGTTGCAATGCCGGCCCGTCGAACGCCTCATCGACATAGCAGGCGATGGCGAAGGTCTCGAACAGTGTTAGGTCACCATGTCGCAACACCGGAATCTTGCCGAACGGATGCAGCGCCAGCAACTCGGGCGAACCGAGTTGGATGACCGAGAACTCGAAATCCACCCCCTTTTCGATGAAGGCGATACGCGCGGTGCGCGTGTAGGTGCTTTGCGGAATGCCGTACAGAACCGGTTTGCTCATGGTGTTCCCCAATCTGGCCTATGGAATCCGCCCTGCCCGCCGGCCGGCGCTCTCCGCCGTCGGTCAAGGCCGATGCCGCCTTCCCCCAACCGGGAGCATCCGCCTCTGCGGGCCGTCGATCAAGTCGCCAGTCTGTCAGCAGTGTGACGCCCGTTGCCGACGGGGAGTCGATTTTCGGGGTCCGGTGGTCCATATTTGTTCTCGGACCGTGAGCCGCCACTCCGGCCGGTCCCCCGGGGGGAAGGCGGCGCCTTCCCGACCGCAATCCATTGGTGGGAGCTGATGCACAAGACCATCAGCGTGCGCGGTGCGCGCGAGCATAATCTGAAGGGCGTGGACGTCGATCTGCCACGCGACAGCCTGATCGTGATCACAGGCCTGAGCGGCTCTGGCAAGTCGTCGCTGGCCTTCGACACGGTCTATGCCGAGGGCCAGCGCCGCTATGTGGAAAGCCTCTCGGCCTATGCGCGGCAGTTCCTGGAGCTGATGCAGAAGCCCGACGTCGATTCGATCGAGGGGCTGTCGCCGGCGATCTCGATCGAGCAGAAGACGACCAGCCGAAATCCGCGCTCCACCGTCGGCACGGTGACCGAGATCTACGATTACATGCGCCTGCTCTGGGCCCGGGTCGGAGTGCCCTATTCGCCCGCCACCGGATTGCCGATCGAAAGCCAGACCGTCAGCCAGATGGTCGACCGGGTCATGGCGATGGAGGACGGCACCCGGCTCTACCTAATGGCGCCGATCGTGCGCGGCCGCAAGGGCGAGTACAAGAAGGAGCTGCAGGACCTCAAGAAGCGCGGCTTCCAGCGGGTCAAGATCGACGGCACGGTCTACGAGATCTGGACGAGGCGCCGGCCCTGAACAAGAAGCTGAAGCACGATATCGAGGTGGTGGTCGACCGCGTCGTGGTGCGCGAGGGGCTGGGAACGCGGCTGGCCGACAGCCTGGAGACCGCGCTCGACCTGGCGGACGGGCTGTGCATGGCAGAGGACGCCGACAGCGGCGACCGCGTCACCTTCTCGGCCAAGTTCGCCTGCCCGGTCTCCGGCTTCACCATCGACGAGATCGAGCCGCGCCTGTTCTCCTTCAACAGCCCGTTCGGCGCCTGCCCGACCTGCGACGGGCTGGGCACCACCATGGTGATCGATGCCGAGCTGGTGATCCCCGACGAAGCCAAGAGCCTTTACGACGGCGCCGTGGCGCCCTGGGCCAATTCGTCATCGCAGTACTACGGCCAGACCCTGGACAGCCTCGTCCAACACTTCGGGGTCAGCATGCACGAGTCGTGGCGCGACCTGCCGGACAAGGTTCGCGACACGATCCTCAACGGCTCCGGCGCGGAGAAGATCACCTTCAACTACGATGACGGCCTGCGGGCCTACAAGACCACCAAGCCGTTCGAGGGCATCGTGCCGAACATGGAGCGGCGCTATCGCGAGACCGACAGCAGTTGGGTCCGCGAGGAGCTGGGCAAATACCAGAACACCATGGCCTGCGAGGCCTGCGACGGGCAGCGGCTGAAGCCGGAAGCGCTGGCGGTGAAGATCCGCAAGCTGCACATCTCCGATGTTGGCCGGATGTCGATCGGCGAGGCCGAGGACTGGTTCGGAGCGCTGAACGACCACCTGTCCCCCAAGGACCAGGAGATCGCCTACCGCATCCTGAAGGAGATCAACGAGCGGCTCGGCTTTCCTGAGCAGCGTCGGTCTGAGCTATCTGACCCTGGGACGGGCATCGGGCACGCTGTCCGGCGGCGAGAGCCAGCGCATCCGCCTCGCCTCGCAGATCGGCTCCGGCCTGACCGGCGTGCTGTACGTGCTCGACGAGCCGTCGATCGGCCTGCACCAGCGCGACAACGACCGCCTGCTGGACGACCCTGAAGCGGCTGCGTGATCTCGGCAACACGGTGATCGTGGTCGAGCACGACGAGGAGGCGATCCTGTCCGCCGACTATCTGGTGGATATGGGACCGGGAGCCGGCGTGCATGGCGGCACGGTGGTGGCCCAGGGCAAGCCGCCGGCGGTCCTGCAGAGTCCGAACAGCCTGACCGGCCAGTACCTGACCGGCATGCTGCAGATCCCGGTGCCCGGCGGAGCGGCGGCGCGGCAAGAAGTCCAAGGTCCTGGCGCTGCACGGCGCGCGGGCCAACAATCTGAAGGACGTCTCGGTGTCGATTCCGCTCAGCACCTTCACCTGCGTCACCGGCGTGTCCGGCGGCGGCAAGTCGTCGCTGATCATCGAGACCCTTTACAAGGGCCTGGCGCGGCAATTGCACGGATCCCGCGACCACCCCGGCGAGTTCGACCGTATCGTCGGCGCCGAACTGATCGACAAGATCATCGACATCGACCAGTCGCCGATCGGCCGCACGCCGCGCTCAAACCCGGCGACCTATACCGGCGCCTTCACACCGATCCGCGACTGGTTCGCCGGGCTGCCCGAGGCCAAGGCGCGGGGCTACGGGCCGGGCCGCTTCTCGTTCAACGTCAAGGGCGGGCGGTGCGAGGCCTGCCAGGGCGATGGCGTCATCAAGATCGAGATGCACTTCCTGCCCGACGTCTACGTGCAATGCGACGTTTGCCACGGTCAGCGCTACAATCGCGAAACGCTGGAGGTGCTGTACCGTGACCGCTCGATCGCCGACGTGTTGTCCATGACCGTCGAGGAAGGCGCCGAATTCTTCCGGGCGGTGCCGTCGATCCGCGACAAGCTGGAGACCCTGCGCCGGGTCGGCCTTGGCTATATCCAGGTCGGGCAGCCGGCCACCACCCTGTCCGGCGGAGAGGCGCAGCGTGTCAAGCTGGCAAAGGAGTTGTCGCGCCGGGCCACCGGCCGCACGCTCTACATACTGGACGAGCCGACGACCGGCCTGCATTTCGACGATGTGCGCAAGTTGCTGGAAGTGCTGCACGCGCTGGTCGACCAGGGCAACACGGTGGTGGTAATCGAGCACAATCTCGAGGTCATCAAGACTGCCGACTGGGTTGTCGATCTAGGACCGGAAGGCGGCGATGGCGGCGGCGAGATCGTCGCGGCCGGGCCGCCCGAGAAGATCGCCGAAGCGGCGAAGAGTCATACCGGCCGATATCTCGGCAGCCATCTGCGCGGTGGCGACGGCCGCAAGCGGGCACAGATCTCCGCAGCTTAGACCGTCGCGCCGCCCTCACCCGGCTCGCATCGCTCACCAGCCTCTCGCAGAGAGAGCATCGGCCGCCACATCAGACCGGAAGAGGGCTTCGCCATCGAAGCCCTCGGATACAGGTCGATTAAGGCCGACAGTCTGCGGTGTCGGTGCCGATCTTGCAGATACCGGTGCCGATGCCGGGCTCGTCGCATTCTCCGTCAAAGGCGTATTGGCACACGTTGCGCCCCAGTCCGCGGCAGTCGGTGGCATCGGAACCGACCGAGCAGAGCCCGGTACCGATGGTGGGCTCGTCGCATTCGCCGTCCCGAGCGTACCGGCAATTATTGTTGCCCGGCCCGGCCGACACGCCACGGCAGTCGTTCTGATCGGTGTTCGGCGGGCAAGCGCCGGTGCCGACGCCCGGATGGTCGCATTCCCCGTCATTGGCGTATTGGCAGGAATTCGGCCCGGGATCGCGGATCGAGCAATCCTGGGTGTCGGTTCCTGCAGCGCACACCCCGGTGCCGATGCCCGGCTCGTCGCAGTCGCCGTCGTAGGCGTATTGGCAGGAATTCGGACCGCCGTCCATTGGCCCACCGCAGTCGTTCTGATCGGTGTTCGGCGGGCAAGCGCCGGTGCCGACGCCCGGATGGTCGCATTCCCCGTCATTGGCGTATTGGCAGGAATTCGGCCCGGGATCGCGGATCGAACAGTCCTGGGTGTCGGTTCCTGCAGCGCACACCCCGGTGCCGATGCCTGGTTCGTCGCAGTCGCCGTCAAAAGCGTATTGGCAGGAGTTGTTCTGTCCCCATGCCGGTTCGGCTGGCAGGACAAGTGTAAGTGCCGCCGCGGCGAAGGCCGCGAGCATTGCGAGCGATCGGAAATGAACCAACATAAGTCCCTCGGGGCAATTGTTAGCGGCGCGGCCGGACGCCGGTAGGGTGATTATCCTCATCGGGCATGAACGACACAGTCACGGCATTTGGACCGGATCGTCTCTCGGGTCCGTCACATAGGTCGATGCGCCGCACGGATCAGCCCTGGCAATCGGTGGTATCGGTGCCGGCGACGCACGCGCCGGTGCCGATGCCCGGCTCGTCGCACTCGCCATCCTTGGCGAACATGCAGCTGTCGGGACCGGAGGCCGGCGACAGGCTGCCGGCGCAGTCGGCGGTGTCAGTGCCGGCGGCGCAGAGGCCCGTCCCGCCCGGCTCGTCGCATTCGCCGTCAAAGGACCATTGGCAGGAGTTGGGGCCGGTATCGGCTTGCAAGCCGGCGCAATCGGCGCTGTCGGTCCCGGCCGCGCAAGCGCCGGTGCCGATCCCCGGCTCGTCGCATTCGCCATCATTGGCCCATTCGCAGGTGCCGCCGCCCTGGATGCCGGCGCAGTCCGCGGTATCGCTGCCGGCCGGGCACAGGCCGGTGCCGATCCCAGGCTCGTCGCATTCGCCGTCATTGGTCCATTGGCAGGTGCCGCCCTGGATGCCGGCGCAGTCCGCGGTATCGCTGCCGGCCGGGCACAGGCCGGTGCCGATCCCGGGCTCGTCGCATTCGCCGTCATTTGTCCATTGGCAGGTGCCACCGCCCTGGATGCCGGCGCAGTCCGCGGTATCGCTGCCGGCCGGGCACAAGCCGGTGCCGATGCCAGGTTCGTCGCATTCGCCATCATTGGCCCATTCGCAGGTCCCACCGCCCTGGATGCCGGCGCAGTCCGCGGTATCGCTGCCGGCCGGGCACAGGCCGGTGCCGATGCCAGGTTCGTCGCATTCGCCATCATTGACCCAGTCGCAAGTGCCGCCCCGGGCCGTGGAACAGTCGGCGGTATCGCTGGCGGCCGGGCACAGCCCGGTGCCGATGCCTGGCTCGTCGCACTCGCCGTCATTGGCGTAGGCGCAGCTGGTGTCGGCGATCGGCGGCTGACCACTGCAGTCGCTGGTATCCGTGCCGGCCTGGCAGAAGCCGGTGCCGACGCCGGGCTCGTCGCACTCTCCGTCGAAGGCCCATTGGCAGCTATCCGGCCCTCCCGCCCCGCCGTTCTGACAGTCTGCTGTGTCGCTTCCTGCCGGGCATAGCCCGGTGCCGATCCCCGGCTCGTCGCACTCGCCATCCGACGCGTGGGGGCAGGCTGGGATTTCCGGCGGCGTCACGGCGGTGGCGGTCCGGCAATCCGCAGTGTCGGAACCGATCGCGCACACACCGGTGCCGATGCCCGGTTCGTCGCACTCGCCGTCATTGGCGTATTGGCAAGTGTTCTCTCCTATGCCGACGCAATCCGTGGCGTCTGTGCCACCGACGCACAGGCCGGTACCGATCACCGGTTCATCGCACTCGCCGTCATTGGCATGTTGGCAGGAATCATTGCCGGCGGCCGGGAGGCTCTGGCCGGCCATCTGGCAGTCTGTCTGGTCGGTGTTCGGAGGACACGCGCCGGTACCGGTCCCCGGATGATCGCATTCGCCATCGAATGCATATTGGCAGCTGTCCGGACCGGGATTGGGATTGGAACAATCCTGGGTGTCGGTGCCGGCGTCGCACTGGCCGGTGCCATTGCCGGGCTCGTCGCAATCGCCGTCGAAGGCGAAGCGGCAGCTGTTGCCGGGATTGGCCGCGGCGCGTTCGGCAGCCGCTTGGCAGTCGTTCTGGTCGGTGTTGGGCGGGCAGACGCCGGTGCCAACGCTCGGATGATCGCATTCGCCGTCATTGGCGAACTGGCAGCTGTTCGGTCCGGGATTGGTGTTGGCGCAGTCGTTGGTGTCGGTGCCCGGCTTGCACAGCCCGGTGCCGAGCCCCGGCTCGTCGCAATCCCCGTCATTGGCGAACTCGCAGGAATTGGCCTGGGCCAGCGCATCATGCGGCGATGAGACGAGAACCGCCCAGCCGGCAAGGAACGCCGTGACCAGCCACAGGGATCTGACGGTAAAGTTCATGGGCCCGCTCCACCTGACTCCTGCCGGATGATCGCCCGGCATCGGCGATGGTCCCTGATCGGAGTTCCAATGGAGTGGAAGAAAAGACGCTGAGCGCGGACCGACCCTGTTCCAGAGTCAAACCTACAAGATCGGTTTTTCGACCGCCACCCCCCGCCGGGCTATTCTGTCCGCTAGCTTCCGGACCCGACCGCCTCCCAATAGGCGCGGTTCTGCGGGCTTAGAAATATATCGTGACGGGCCGCGAGGCACTGTCGGAACGAGATGAACCCGCCGCCGGGCAGACCTGCGCACCGTCGAAAGGCGTCTTCGGCCATCGTCAGCCCTTCGGCGTCAGCCGGCAGATCCGTGGTGGATTCACCGATAACCTTGGCCCAGAGCCCGTCGCGGTCGTCGACATCGCCGCCATTGTTCTCCGGGATCGCGTTGATCAGCCGGTTGGTGATATGCGCAGCCACGGTGCCGGCTCCGCCCCGATCGATCAGCTTGTCGGCGACCAGGCGCAGCGGGCCGGTAACCAGCGCGATCTCGGACACCACGTTCGGATCCTCGCTGCTCATCAGCGAGTCCGGTACGAGCGAGGCCATCGCCCCGACCTCCACCGCAATCTCGGTGACCCCGAGCGCGGACAGCGATTGCTGCGGAACCGACATGCGCACCGCCCGATTTCCACGGGCGCTGACGAAGTCGGCGATCGGCGCCGCCGGCAATCGAACCGTTTCGCCGGACGAGGTCCTGGCGACAACGGAGATCGCGTCGGTGCTGGCCTCGGAGACCTGATACGGAGTCCGCGGCGGTGGCACCGGTGCCCGTTCCTGCATGCAGAAGGCGGACAACTCAACGGTGCATTGCCCGTTGCCGCAGGTCATCGGCATCGGCCCATTGCTGGCCACCAGCCCGAGTATCTGAGGTTCTGCAGCCGTGGCTGTCGTCGCCGGGCAGACCGCTGCCGCCAGCAATGCCAGAGATGCCATACCGAAATACAGGTATCGTCGCACGGAACGACCTTCAGCTGATTGATGCCTAGATACGAAACGCGCGGTCCTTTCGAACGGAGAACACCTTATCCGTCGGGAACCTGCTTTCCCCGTCCTGGGGCCACGCGGCGTCTTCTTTCCCCGGTATCGAGATACGACAACGGTGCGTGCGCAGGGTTATTCCACATTTTCGCCATTTTTTCCAGTTTTTCGGCGAATCAGCCTCCTCTGGCGGCACACCGGGCCGGCAGGCCGATGTGAATTGCGCAATCGCCAGCCGGCCGTTATGTCATGGGCGTTCCATCGTGCAATCCGGGATCTCCCCATGACCGAGCCACAACACGCTCCGATCCACATCGTCGGCGGCGGACTTGCCGGCAGCGAAGCCGCCTGGCAGATCGCACAGGCCGGATTTCCCGTCGTTGTCCACGAGATGCGTCCGAACCGAATGACCGAGGCGCATCACACCGACGGGTTCGCCGAGCTGGTCTGCTCCAACTCGTTCCGCTCCGATGACAAGGACGAGAATGCGGTCGGTCTGCTGCACGAGGAAATGCGGCAGTGCGGATCCTTGATCATGCGATCCGGCGATGCCAACAAGGTGCCGGCCGGGGGCGCGCTGGCGGTCGACCGCGACGGCTTCTCTCGCAGCGTCACCGCCGAGCTGGCCTCGCACCCCAAGATCGAGATCAGCCGCGCGGAGGTCGCCGGACTTCCGCCGGAGGATTGGGACAGCGTCATCGTCGCCACCGGCCCCCTCACCTCTCCGGCCCTGGCGGAGGCGATCCAGGCGCTGACCGGCGAGGCCGAGTTGGCCTTCTTCGATGCCATCGCCCCGATCGTCTACAAGGACTCGATCGACTTCTCCAAGGCGTGGTTCCAGTCCCGGTACGACAAGATGGGCCCGGGCGGCACCGGCGCCGACTACATCAACTGCCCGATGACCCAGGGCGAATACGAAGGCTTCCTGGATGCGCTCCTGACGGCTCCGAAAGCCGAATTCAAGGATTGGGAGACCTCGACACCCTATTTCGAAGGGTGCCTGCCGATCGAGGTCATGGCCGAGCGTGGCCGCGAGACCTTGCGCTTCGGGCCCATGAAGCCGGTCGGTCTGACCAATCCGCATCGTCCGGAGAAGCCCCATGCGGTGGTGCAACTGCGCCAGGACAACGCGCTGGGCACCCTTTACAACATGGTCGGCTTCCAGACGAAGCTGAAATACGGCGAGCAGACGCGGGTGTTCCGCATGATCCCGGGTCTGGAGGGTGCCGAATTCGCCCGGCTGGGCGGCGTGCACCGCAACACCTTCCTCAACAGTCCGCGGCTGCTGGACGGGTCGCTGCGCCTGAAAGCGGCGCCGCGATTGCGCTTCGCCGGCCAGGTGACCGGCGTCGAAGGCTATGTAGAGAGCGCGGCGATCGGCTTGCTGGCCGGTCGCTTCGCGGTGGCCGACCGGCTTGGCGCAGAACCGTCGCGCCCGCCGGAGACGACCGCTCTCGGGGCCTTGCTGCGCCACATCACCGGCGGCGCAGACGAGGCGACGTTTCAGCCGATGAACGTCAATTTCGGGCTGTTCCCGCCGCCGGAAACCGGCGGCAAGAAAGTCAAGGGTCGGGATCGCAAACGGCTCTACACCAGCCGCGCCATGGCCGACCTACAGGCGTGGCTGGCAGCTCCGAAGGCTGCGGCATGAGGCTTGGTATCGCACCCTTGGGCAATATGCGGTATTGATTCATCTCCAGATTCGCACGTCCGTGCGGCTTCAGCGTCGAACATTCGGGGGGCCCTATGGCAAACATACTGCAAGACCTGCAAAAGACGGTCGTGGCCGGGATCGTCCTGACGATCGTGTTGATCATCGTGATGTTCGGAGTCCACCGCGAGGGGCTCGGGTTCGACGTCGCCTGGTGGGCCTTCCTGTTCCGCTGGTTCCACGTGCTGAGCGGCGTCATGTGGATCGGCCTGCTGTGGTACTTCAACTTCGTCCAGATCCCCAACATGCCGAAGATTCCGGATGAGCAGAAACCGGCGATCGGCAAGGTGATCGCGCCGGCGGCCCTCTGGTGGTTCCGTTGGGGCGCCATGTCGACCCTGGTGACCGGCCTGATCCTGGCCGGCATGAATGGCTATCTGATGGATGCCATCCTGCTCGGACTGACCGACGGCGTGCCCAAGCACACCGCGATCGGCATCGGCATGTGGCTTGGCACCATCATGTGGTTCAACGTCTGGTTCGTCATCTGGCCGAACCAGAAGAAGGCGCTGGGCATGGTGGAGGTCGATGCCGACACCAAGGCCAAATCGGCACGCACCGCGATGCTGTTCTCGCGCACCAACACCCTGCTGTCGGTGCCGATGCTCTACGCGATGGTCTCGGCGCAGAACCTGTACTGACCATGCAGCCCTGGTCGCCACTTCAGGTGGGCCGTCGCCGACGGCCCACCTTAGCTGCCATGGCTAACGAAAGTCCGGGTCTTTGTTCTCAACGGTTTCCAATGTCTGCTCATAGAGCAGCCTGACGTCGACGATCTCCCCGCTCTCGACGCGTTTCGAGATCATCGTCAGCGCATTGATCAGCAGTGTCGTCTCGGCATAGCGGATCGTGGCATCCCTGCCATATTCATCGGTCACCATGGTCCAGGAGAACCGGGGGCCGGCGTCGAAGATGTCGCCAAATACGATTCCGAGACTCTGCAGTTCATATATTTGATGGGGTCGGAAGACATTGTCGTCCAGCAGGGCCTGGAGCACCGGAATATCCTCCTCGCTGCGATGCAACTCCTTGATGCCGTACCGGCCTTCCGCCTCGCGCCGAACCAGTTCGCGTTGGTGCGACAGCCTTTCGCGATCGGACGCCAACAGAACCGACAATTGCGGCGGCTGATCACCATTCAACGAAATGCCAATCTCACCGAAACCGCCGAAGAGCCCCAACGCTCCGATGAGGACAATGACGAGTCCCAAAGCCAATAGTCCGTAAGTTCGCTTCATTCCATCAGACCCTACTCAGTTGCAGAGCTACGCTACGCCCGTCGCGTATTGATAGAGTTAACGAATCTTCATCAGTACCGCGCGACCAGGGTGGGCCAAAGCAGCTTGATCACCCGAAGCGGATGGGCCGCCTGGACTTCGGAAGAGAAGACGTCGAAGTTCGACCGGCGCAATCGGTCAAGGTATCCGGCCGCCAATATTGCCTGCAGCATCACGGGTGCGGACATGCGTGGCAGGCCCACTCCCTGCGTCCGCGCCAATTGAAGGTGTTTGCCGGCAACCTCCGCAAGCCGCTCAACAGCGCGAGCCAGTCCCGCATGGGGGCGCAGTTCGAACAGTTCCCCCATTTCCACTGCCACGTCTTTGACCAGTGCCGTCGGCAGGTAGGTCCGCCGCTGGCGGGCATGGAATGGTATGGCACGTATCAGGCCGGTGATCGCAGTGACCTTGCCGAGTGCGCCAGCGATCGTTTCGACAGCCTCACCCGATATGCCCAGCACCTGGAATGCGAGGCGATTGAGAGGGGCCGTCGTGGACTCCGCATAGCGTTCCAATTCGGTAACATCCGCCGGTGCCCTGTCTTCCAGGTCGAACGCGCGAGCGTCTATCAGGGTATGCAGTTCCCGGATCGGCAAGGCGAACTGCCTGGCCGCCGCTGCCAGGGGTTCCGCCACCTCGTGCTTACGGACATTGCCCTCTGCGATCTCGTCGATCGCCTCGCGCCACCATTGCAGGCGTATCTCGCCGAGCATGGGCTCGGAGACCACTTCCGGGATCTTGGCGATCTCCAGGTTGAAGGCAGCCAGCGCGAACAAGGCTTCCCGACGATCGGGCGGCGCGAACAAGGCGGTGAGGTAGCGGTCATTGTCATACCGGCGGACCTGCCGGGCACAGGCGGACAGCCGTGAGTCCACCGACATGGTGGCGCCTAGAGGGCGATCAGCGCCGCGGCCACGCGGCGGTTTTCCGAGACCAGGACATTATAGGTCCGGCACGCCGCACCGGAATCCATGGCATCGGACCCGATGCCGGCCTCGCGCAGGTCCTCGCGGATTCTTCCGGGCAACGGCGCCATCCGTTGACCGCAGCCGATCAACAACACGTCGAGGGGAGGTACGGCGTTCAGCACGGCGGCAAGATCGTCGATTTGCAAACCCGTGATCTCGGCCCGATCCCAGATCATCGTGCGTTCCGGAATAACGATCACCGACCCGGCGAATTCGGTCCCGCTGACGCGGAAATGGCCAGTCCGATAGGCCTCGATCAGCTGGCGGCCGGCCGGGGCGATCGGCGTGACGTCCAAGGCCGACCTACTCCGCCGGACTGCCCGATGCCGCCTCCTGGCCGTCGACGTCATTGACCGGCGGCGGGCGCAGCTTCAGGTACAGCAGGAGCGGCACGGCGATGAAGATCGACGAATAGGTGCCGATCACCACACCCCAGATCAGCGCGAAGGAGAAATCCCGGATCACCGCGCCGCCGAAGAAATACAGCGCCAACAGCGCCAGCAAGGTCGTCAGGCTGGTCATGGTGGTGCGCGCCAGGGTCTCGTTCAGGCTGCGGTTCAGGATCTCGATCATCGAGGCGCGCTTGTAGCGGCGCAGGTTCTCCCGCACCCGGTCGAACACCACCACCGTGTCGTTGATCGAATAGCCGGCGATGGTCAGCAGTGCCGCCACGGTCGCCAGGTTGAACTCGTGCTGGATCAGCGAGAACAGGCCGATGGTCGAGATCACGTCATGCACCAGGGCGGCGACGGCACAGATGCCGAACTGCCACTCGAAGCGGAACCAGATGTAGAGCAGAATCGCGCCGATCGCGAGCAACACGGCCAATGTTCCGGCCTCGATCAGCTCCTGCCCGACGGTCGGCCCGACAAATTCGGTGCGGCGATACTCGACGGCATCCCCCAGGGCCTCCTGAACCGCCGCGATCGCCTGGATCTGGCCGTCCTCCTCTCCTCCCTGGCGCTGGATGCGGATCAGCACCTCGTCCACTTCGCCGAATTCCTGCAGCACCACCTCGCCAAGCCCCAAGCCGCCCAGCGCGGAGCGCATCTCGGCCAGATTGGCGGGGCCGTCTGTGCGCACCTCGATCAGCGTGCCGCCGCGAAAATCGATGCCGAAATTGAGCCCCTGTACGCCGAGCAGCGCCAGCGAGCCCAGGACGATGACGCCGGAGATGATGTAGGCCATCACCCGCCGGCCGACGAAGTCGATCGTCGTATTGGCGGGGACGAACCGAAGCGGGCGGACCATGGTCAAACGTCCTTGATGGATGCTCAGATCGGGATCGATTTTGGCCGGGCCCGGCGCAGCCAGGTCACGATCATCAGCCGGGTGACCATGATGGCGGTGAACATCGACGCCAGGATGCCGAAGCCAAGCGTGACCGCGAAGCCCTTGATCGGCCCCGAGCCCAGCGCGAACAGCAGCAGGGCGGCGATCCCGGTCGTCAGGTTGGAGTCGATGATCGTCGTCATCGCCCGGCTATATCCGGCATCGACAGCGGAAATCGGCGATCGATTGTTGGCGATCTCCTCCCGGATGCGCTCGAAGATCAGCACATTGGCATCGACCGCCATGCCGACCGTCAGCACGATGCCGGCAATGCCCGGCAGGGTCAGCGTCGCCTGGATCCCTGACAGCACGGCCAGGATCAGCGCCAGATTGAAGCCCAGCGCGACGACCGCCATGGCGCCGAACATCCCGTAGCTGACAATCATGAAGCCGACCACCAGAACCATGCCGATCAGCGCAGCGACCTTGCCGGCTTCGATACTGTCGGCGCCCAGGCTCGGGCCGACCGTACGTTCCTCCAGGAATGTCAGTTCCGCGGGCAACGCACCGGCGCGCAGCAGCAAGGCCAGATCATTGACCTCCTGGATGCTGAACTGGCCGCGGATGATGCCGCTTCCGGCCAGGATCGGCTCGTCGATCACCGGCGCGCTGATGACTTCATCGTCGAGCAGGATGGCGAGAAACCGGCCGGTGTTCTCGCGCGTGGTCTCGGCGAAATCGCGCGCGCCGGCGGCATCGAAGCGAAAGCTGACCACGGGCCGGTTCTCATAGAGTGTCGGCTGCGCGTCGACCAGATGCTCGCCGCTGACATTCTCTCTCGAGCTGACCAGATATCGCTGCACCGGCTGGTCATTGCTGCCTGGAATCTTGTCATAGGAATCGGCGACCATTGCCCTGCGTGGGGCACGCTCCGGCACCGGCTGACCCGGGGTCCAGGTCTCGTGCAGCAGGTGGAACGACATCCGGGCGGTCGTGCCGATCAGATCCTTCACCCGCTGCGAGTCGCCCTCGCCCGGAACCTGGACAAGCACGCGGTCTTCGCCCTGGCGCTGGATATTCGGCTCGGTGGTTCCCAACTCGTCGATGCGGTTTCGGATGATCTCGATCGATTGCGCCACCGCGTTGTTGCGCGCCTCGTCGATGGCTTCCGGCGAGAAGCGGATCTCCGTGGCGCCGGAATTCGGTTCAACGGAGACTTCGAATCGCGGGTCGAGCTCCGACACCAAGTCCTGCAGGCGGCGGCCATCGGCCGTATTCCGCAATGTCAGGACGACCGCATCGCCTCGAACGTCGATGCCGCCCTGCCGGCCAATATCGGCTTCGCGCAGCGGGCGCCGGATGTTCTCCTCCAACGCCCTGACCTGGCGGGAAATGACGTCGCCGTATTCGACCCGTGCCAGAAGATGTGTCCCGCCCTGCAGATCGAGCCCCAGATTAACCTGGCGGACCGGTAGCCAGCCCGGTGCGTCATCGGTCCAATGCGGTGGCGTCGGCGTCACTCTACCGGTGATCTGGTCTGCTTCGTCTGATCCCCGGATGGTAATCATCACGTCGTCGGTGATCGATCCGCCAGCACTGTCCGTGGCGACAACGGTGAAGCTCTCTACCCGGATCTCGCCACTCCGAAGCGCCTGCACCTCGGAATTGCTCCTGTCGACGTCGAAGGTCCAGCGCCCATCGGAGGTGATGCTGAAACTGCCGAAATTGCCGTCGACATCAGACTGGGTGACGACCGCGACGGATGGACGGCCCAGCAGGTTTGGCGACGCGTAGATCACGCCCAACGCGCACACCACCAAGACCAGGACGACCTTCCACTTGGCGAAATAGACCATCTGTGCCTATCGGTTTTCTTGCACTGTCCGGAACGGGCAGCCGCTACTTGCGGGAGAACAGCTTGTCCATCAACCCTTTGCGCTGGACGGCGCCACCAGCGGCCGCCTGGGCGCCCTCCGCGCCCGCCGGCTGGGGCTTGGCCAGAACGGCGGTGATCGTCGACCGGACGACCTTGACCCGCACCTCCTCGGCGATTTCCACCGTGATCTGATCGTCCTCGCCGACCTTGACGATCTGTCCGACGATCCCTCCGCCGGTCACCACCTTGTCGCCGCGGCGCAACGCCCCCAGCATTTCACGATGGTCGCGCATCTTCTTTTGCTGCGGTCGTATCAACAGGAAATAGAAAACGACGAAGATCAGGATGATCGGCATCAACTGCGGTAACAGGCTGGTCTGGTCCAAGACTTTGCTCCCTGGCGCGGCGGTTGATCGGCATTGCCGGCCGCCGCAACGTTTTCGACGCGCGGACTATAGTCGCCCGCGCTTCCTTTGCAATCGAAACCCGACCGCCATCAAATCGCGGGTTTCTGGGCTTTCCGGTGGCTGCCTGCTACCTTTCGGCGGCACGGTCGGGGGTCCGGCCGGGCCTTGAACCGAAGATGTGTAGGTGGTGCTTGTGGCCAGTGCCGACAAGGACATGAAGGACCTGCTGGCGCGAATTGCCGGTGCGCTGGAACGGCTGGCCCCGCCATTGCCCGAGGCTCCCGACCTGGCAGCGGCCGGCGCCTTCACCTGGCTGGCCGAGCAGGACCGGCTGGTGCCGGTGGCGCAAGTCAGCCGGGTTCCGCTGTCGCTGCTGCGCGGCGTCGATCTTCAGATCGAGATCCTGCTGGGCAATACGCGGCGCTTCGCCGATGGGCTGCCGGCCAACAACGCTCTGCTGTGGGGCGCCCGCGGCATGGGCAAGAGCTCGCTGGTCAAGGCGGTGCATGCCGAGATCAACGCCGACCGGGCCGGCGCCCTGACATTGGTCGAGATCCATCGGGAGGACATCGCCTCCCTGCCCCGGCTGCTGGCGTTGCTGCGCGCGACCGACCGCCACTGCATCCTGTTCTGCGACGACCTGTCCTTCGATCAGGCGGACACCAGCTACAAGTCGCTCAAGGCGGTGCTGGAAGGCGGCATAGAGGGACGGCCGGACAATGTTCTGTTCTACGCCACCTCGAACCGGCGCCACCTGATGCCCCGGGACATGATCGAGAACGAGCGCTCCAGCGCCATCATCCCCGGCGAGGCGGTCGAGGAGAAGGTGTCGCTGTCGGACCGTTTCGGCCTCTGGCTCGGTTTCCATGCCTGCGCCCAGGACACTTATCTGGCGATGATCGACGGCTATGTCGCGGCCTACGGCCTGGAGATCGACCCGGACCGGCTCAAGGCGGAGGCCCAGGAATGGGCGATCACCCGCGGCGCCCGCTCCGGCCGCGTCGCCTGGCAATTCATCCAGGATCTGGCAGGGCGCCTGGGGCAAAAGCTGGACGATCAAGGCTGACGCGATAGCTCGGGCAGTCCTCTCGCCTCTCCCATCAGGGGACAGCACGCCCCCTACCGTAATCCCACTTGTCGGCGTGACTCGGGCAGATGTTTCAGCGGATCGACGGCGACCGCTCCGCGGCGGATCTCGAAATGCAGCTGCGGGCTGTCGACCGAGCCGCTGCTGCCTACGGTGGCGATGCGCTGGCCAGCCCGCACACGATCGCCACGCGAGACCAGCAGCCGCCCGGCATGGCCGTAGGCCGTGACCCAATCGCCGTCATGGCGGATCAGTACCAGATTGCCATAACCGCGCAGCTCGTTGCCGGCATAGGCGACGACGCCATTGTCGGCGGCGACGATGGCAGTGCCCGCATCGGCGGCGATGTTGACGCCGTCATTGTGGCGGCCGTCGGATTTCGGTCCGAAACGGGATACCACCGCGCCGGTCAGAGGCCACTGGAATCCGGAGTCCGAGCGTGCCTGCGGCGCCGGGATCGCCGGTTGCGCGATCTGCCGGTCGCGGGCGGCGACCAGTTGCGGTGGGCGCGGCGGGACCGGCGATGCGAATTGCGATCCCGTCCCGTCCCGACCCGGCCGCCTCGGCGGCAGCGGTGGCTGGGGCGGGTCCGAGCCGAGCTGCGCCACCGGCGTGCCGGGTGACGCACGATCTGCGCGTGCCGGCGCGGATTCGATTGTCCGGTTGGTCGCCACTACCGGCGGCGCAGCGACCCGTGATGGCCGCGGTATGGCCAGCCGCTGGCCGACATAGATCGTGTAGGGCGGTCGCAATCCGTTGATCCGGGCGAGATCGCCGGCCGGCACGTCATACCGTCGCGCGATGGCATAGAGCGAATCCCCGTCGCGCACCGTATGCCCGGGCCCGCCGGGCAAGCGCAGCACCTGTCCGGGCCAGAGGGTAAAGGGCGACCTCAACCCGTTCGCGTCGATCACCGCCTGCGGCGATTGCCGATAACGCCGGGCGATGCCGTAGACCGTGTCGCCGGAGCGGACCGTCACCGTTGCCGGCATGGCCCCCGGCGCATCGGCCTGCGCCTGCCGGCGGCTCAGGGTCTCCAGGCTGGGAATATTGCAGGCTGCCAGGATTGCGCCGGCGCAGGCGAGCACCGCGATACGGGTGAAACGCCCGACCCGGCTCACAGCACCGGCTCGGAGGCCCTGCTATCCGGCGTGCCGGGCAACAGCGGCACGAAGCGCACCGGCCACAGATCCTCCCGCACAAAACCGGTTTCCAGCCGCCGAAAGCGCACCACCCTCTGGCTGCGATTGTCGTCGCCCATCGGAATGACCATCACCCCGCCGACTCCAAGCTGGTCGATCAGCGCCGGCGGTGCGGTTTCGCCGGTATGGGCCGCGGTGACGATGATGCGGTCGAACGGCGCCTGTTCGGGCCAGCCCTTGGTGCCGTCGCCGCATAGGGCGGTCAGATTGTGGATCCGCAGATCGGCAAAACGGCGCATTGCCAGGTCGAGCAGCTCCTTGTGCCGCTCGATCGTGTACAGCCGGCGGCACAGTTTCGCCAGCACCGCGCCCTGGTAGCCCGAGCCGGTGCCGATCTCCAGGACCTTGTGGCGATCGCCGACGTCCAGCGCCTGGGTCATCAGCGCCACCACCAGTGGCTGGCTGATGGTCTGCCCCATGCCGATCGGCAGCGCCATGTCCTCATAGGCCTGATCCAGGAAGGATGGCGGGACGAACACCTCGCGCGGCACCCGCTCGATCGCGGCCAGCACCTTGGTGTCGGTGACACCGGAGCGGCGCAGCGACATCAGAAGCCGGATTTTGCGCGATTCCTCGATCAAGAGAAGGCCTGCTTCAGGGTGTCGATGCTCTGATGATGGGTCAGGTCGAGATAGAGCGGCGTTACCGGGATCATACCCTCGCTCAAGGCATGGGCGTCGGTGTTGTGGGCCACGGACTCGTTGCTGCGGGTGGTGCCGACCCAGAAATAGGTGCGGCCGCGCGGATCGATGCGCTCGCTCAACTCGTCGCCGATCTTCCGGTTGCCGTGCGGCACGACCGCGAAGCCCTTCACCTCGTCCGGCGGCAGCGCCGGGAAATTCACATTGACCAGGACGCCGGTCGGCCAGTCGACCGAGATCGCCTTGCGCACCGCCTCGGGACCCCATGCCTCGGCGGTTTCCCAGCTCAGCGGTCTGTCATCGGCGAATTCCTGGCTCAGCGCCACGGCGCGAATGCCGAGCAGGGTCGCCTCCATGGCGGCGGCGATGGTGCCGGAATAGGTCACGTCCTCGGCGATGTTGTAGCCGTGGTTGACCCCGGAGAGCACCAGATCGGGCCGGTGATCCTTGAGCACAGTATGGACCGCCAGCAGGACGCAGTCGGTCGGCGTGCCGTCGGCCGCGAAGCGTCTTTCGCTAATCTGCCTGAGGCGCAGCGGGCGGTGGATAGTCAGCGAGTGGCTGGCGGCGCTCTGCTCGTGTTCCGGCGCGCAGATCCATATATCGTCCGACAGCGCCTGCGCGATCCGCTCCAGCGCGGCGAAGCCGGAGGAGTGAATACCGTCATCATTGGTCAGCAGTATACGCAGCGACATTTTGGCTCCTAGCCGTTCAGATCAGGGCGCCGTGATCACGGTCTGCCCGGCCATATAGGGGCGCAGCACCTCCGGGATGGAAATGCTGCCGTCGTCCTGCTGGTAGGTCTCCATGACCGCTATCAGGGCACGCCCGACTGCGACGCCGGAGCCGTTCAGGGCATGGACGAAACGGGTATCCTTGTCGCCCTGGACACGGCAGCGGGCGTTCATCCGGCGAGCCTGGAAGTCGCCGGTGTTCGAGCAGGACGAGATCTCCCGATAGGCGGCCTGACCCGGCAACCAGACTTCGATGTCATAGGTCTTGTGCGCCGCAAAGCCGAGATCGCCGGTACACAATGCCACCACCCGGTAGGCCAGGCCGAGCCTCTCCAGCACCGTCTCGGCGCATCGGGTCATGCGCTCGTGCTCGTCGGCGGATTGATCCGGCGTCGTGATGCTGACCAGTTCGACCTTGTTGAACTGGTGCTGCCGGATCATCCCGTGCGTGTCTTTGCCGGCGGCGCCGGCCTCGGAGCGGAAGCACGGGGTCAACGCCGTGAACCGAAAGGGCAGTTCTTGCGCCGGCACGATCTCGTCGGCGACGATGTTTGCCATTGACACTTCCGACGTCGGAGTCAGCCAGTGATCGGTCGTTGTGCGAAAGGCCTCTTCGGCCATTTTTGGCAACTGACCGGTGCCGTACATCGCCGCTTCGCGGACCAGCAGCGGCGGCGAGACCTCGGTGTAGCCATGCTCGGTGACATGCAGGTCGATCATGAACTGGCCGATCGCCCGCTCCAGCCGGGCCAGGGCGCCGCGCAGCAAGACGAAGCGCGACCCTGACATCTTCGCGGCAGTGGCGAAATCCATCAGCCCAAGCGCCTCGCCCAGATCGTGATGCTCCTTGGCGCTGTTCAGACGGCGCGGCTCGCCCTGGCGGCGCAGCTCGACATTGTCGGACTCGTCGGATCCGTCCGGGACGTCGCTGTCGGGCACGTTCGGCAGGCCGCCGAGCAGCACGCGCAACGCATCGCCCGCGATCCGCTCCTCGGCCTCCAGCGTGGCCATGCGGTCCTTGATCTCCGAGACCTCGTCGATCAGCGCCTGAGCGTCGCCGCCCTGCTTCTTGATCCGGCCGATCTCCTTGGACGCTTCGTTGCGCCGGCTCTGCAACTGCTGCAATTCGGTCTGCGCCTCACGGCGCGTAGCGTCGAGTTTCAGAACGGCTTCGGCCTGCGGCTCCAGATCGCGCCGCGCCATTGCCCGGTCGAAGGCATCCGGTGCATCGCGGATTGCGCGGATATCGTGCATGACTTGGCTACCGACGGCGATTCGGGTCGAACCCGGCGAATTCAGGGACCGTGGTTATAGGGCCGGCAAGGGGGCAAATCCAGTGCGCGATTAAGCACATAGGTCGTTGGTCGTCGAAGCGGCACCGGCCCGCTCCCCCGCGCCCGGCCACCCAACGTCAGTATCCTAATGGGTGGCCGGGCGGAGGAGCGGGCCGGTGCCGGAATTACGTGAGTGGATAATGCCCCTAGTCGTCATCGGCGCCCTGCGCGGCTTCGTGCTCGGCCTCCTGCTGGGCGCGCTTCTTCTCGACCATCCGCGCCAGCAGGATGGAGATCTCGTAGAGCACCAGGACCGGGATGCCGAGCCCGATCTGGCTGATGATGTCCGGCGGGGTCAGGACGGCGGCGACTATGAAGACGATGACGACGGCGTATTTGCGCTTGCTGGCCAGACCTTGCGAGCTGACCAGTCCGACCCGCGCCATCAGCGTCAGAGCGACCGGGAGCTGGAAGGCGATACCGAAGGCGAAGATCAGCTTCATCACCAGGCCGAGGTACTCGCCGACCCGGGCCTCGAGCTCGATCGGCAGTGTGCTGGTCTCCGACGCCAAGCTTTCGAAGGACACGAAAAACTTAAATGCAAGTGGGAAGATCGCGTAATAAACCATTACGCCACCTAAGAAAAACAGTATCGGAGTCGCCACCAGGAAGGGCAGGAAGGCGCGCTTCTCGGTCTTGTATAGGCCGGGTGCGATGAACAGCCAGAGCTGGCTGGCGATGATCGGGAAGGAGATGAAGGCTCCGGCGAAGAAGGCCACCTTGATGTACGTGAAGAACACCTCGGTCAGGCCGGTATAGATCAGCCGACGCCCCTCCTCGCCCTCCAACTCGTTGGCCAGGGGCTGGACGAGGAACGCATAGATCTCTTCGGCGAAGAAATAGCAGACAAGGAATGCCACAAACAGAGCCGCGACCGCATAGACCAGCCGATTGCGCAGCTCGATCAGGTGCTCCAGCAGCGGCATCTGCTTATCTTCGATCGGGTTGCCGCCGTCCTGTTTCTGGTGATCTTCGGGCACCGGCGGATCCTAGGTGGAGGTTTCCGGGGCCGACGCCTTATCGGACGCGCCCTTGTCTGCGCCGCTATCCCGCGAAGTGCGCTTCTTCGGGACCCGCGACGCCATGCGGGGCGACCTCTTCGCAGCGCTCTCGGCAGCAGTCTTCGCAGGCGCCTTGCGCGGCGCGCTCGCCGGCTTCTTGGCCGAAGACGATTTGGTCGCGGCGTCGCCGCTTGCCGCCGCTTCGGCCTTGGCGCCGACCGGCACCCCCGGACCCGGCGATGCTGGAATGCCGGGCGTGGGTTTCGACGCATCTGGCTTGGCCGGGGACGGGCTGTCGACGTCGAACGTCCCCTTCAGATCGCCGGAGGGGTCGATGACATTCTCGATCTGCTTCTTGACGTTGAGGTTGCGAGCCTGGTTGGCGACCTTGCGTAGGTCCTCCAACTCCGTCTCTCGCATCATGTCGTCGACATGGCGCTGGAAATCGGAGGTGACGCGCCGCGCCGCACGCACCCATTTGCCAACTGTGTGGAACGCCTTGGGAAGGTCACGCGGCCCGATCACCAGCAGCGCCACGATCAGGACGACGACAATCTCCGGCCAGCCGATGTCGAACATCTTGCCCTTCCGCTCAACCGATCATGGCCGCGATCGGCGTGCAGCCGAATGCGGCGAGGCCGGATTCAGGTCTTCGCGGTCTCGTCTTCGCTCGACCGGGAGCTCGCAATCGGGGCGTCGCTCTCGTCGATCTGTTTCGCCGGATCTGCAGATGCTTCGTCATCATCCTTCATACCGGACTTGAAGTTCTTCACGCCCTTGGCGACGTCGCCCATCACCCGGGGCAGCTTGCCGGCTCCAAAGATGATCAAAACGATCACCAGGATCAGCACTACCTGCCAGACACCGATACTCATCTAACTACTCCATTTGTCCCGTCGCCGGTCGTTGCCTCCGGCCGGGAGGGTCGCGCCGGATAATGGCAGAACGGCCACACGCCCGCAATGCCGGGCAAGACCCGCGCCTTCCTGTCCTAGATGGTGCCTTCACTTGAAAAGACAAAGGCCTGTGTCGGATCGAGCGTAATTGCGACCTCGCTCTGCTCGTCCGGCAGGAACTGGCCCGGCATGCGGGCGTGCAGATGCAGTTCGTCGCCCGCGCCGTCATCGGCCGACAGATGAACCAGGCTGGTCCGGCCCAGAAGCCGTGCCGCCTCGACCCGGCCGCGCAACCGGCCATCGCCATCCGCCGGGTCGGTGTGGATGTGCAGCGCCTCCGGCCGGATCAGGACTTCGACCGGTTGGCCGTCGGCCAGATCCGGTGCCGGGAGCGGGCCGAACGGCGTCTCCACCCTGCCCTGGCCGACCTGGCCGGCAAGCTGATTGACCTCGCCGAAGAACGACGCCGCGAAACCGTCGGCGGGGCGGCAATAGAGATCGACCGGACTGCCGGTCTGTACGATGCGTCCGTCGCGCATCAGCACGATACGGTCGGCGAGGAACATCGCCTCCTCCGGATCATGGGTCACGACCAGGGTGGCCGCCGCATTCTGTTTCAGGACGTGCAGGGTCTCGTCGCGGACCTTGGCGCGAAGCCGTGTATCCAGGCCCGAGAAAGGCTCGTCCAACAGCAACACCCTGGGCACCGGCGCCAGGGCGCGGGCCAAGGCCACCCGCTGTTGTTGACCGCCGGACAGCATATGCGGATAGGCTTCGGCCTGATCTTCCATGCCGACCTGGCGCAGCGACTCCATTGCCTGATTCCGCCGCTTCGCACCGCGCAAGGCGGTCAGGCCGAAGCGGACATTCTCCAGCACGGTGAGATGCGGGAACAGGGCGTAGTCCTGGAAAACCAGCCCGACGCCGCGCCTTTCCGGCGGCATGCTGCGTCGAGGATCAGCCACGATGCGCCCACCGATGCGCACCGTGCCAGTCTGGAGATCTTCCAGCCCGGCGGCGATCCTGAGCAGGGTCGACTTGCCGCAGGCCGACGGCCCGACCAGGCAAACGATCTCGCCCGGCCGCACCGACAAATCCACGCCGTCCACCGCCTGCACCGTCTCATAGGCATGCGAGACGCCGTCCAGCGACAATGCGTCGGTGATTTGGGGCGCCGCGCTTCCCTTCGTGGCAGGCCGGTCAGGCATAAGAATTAAGGACACATCTCCGGATCATCCGCCCATATAGACGGTCGGAGACGGCTCTTTGCAACTGGTTCTTAATATCAGGAGCTGGGGCCCGCGAATAGATCGTCGCTCTCTGCCTCATCCTCTTCCGGCTCGTCGTCCGGCTCGGTGTCAACGGGCTCGCCGGAATCTGCCGCCCGGTCTCCCAGAGCGTCGATCGCCGGCCTGGTATCCAAAAGGCCGGCCGATTTCAGCTCTTCGACGCCGGGCAGGTCGTCCAGCGCGGCCAGGCCGAAATGATCCAGGAATTCCGGAGTGGTGATCCAGGTCAGCGGCCGGCCCGGGGTCGCGCGCCGACGGCCCGGCCTGATCCAGCCTGCCTCCATCAGCATGTCCAGGGTTCCCCGGCTGGTGGTCACGCCACGGATGCTCTCGATCTCCGCGCGAGTCACCGGCTGGTGATAGGCGATGATCGCGAGCGTTTCGACTGCCGCGCGGGACGGTTTGCGCGGCACATCGCGGGACAGCCTAATGCGCGAGGTCAGATCAGGGGCGGTGCGCAGCGCCCAGCCCTCGGCGATGCGAACCAGATTGACGCCGCGCCCTTCATACAGACGTGCCAGGTCGTCCAGCACCGCCGCCAAATCCGCCTCGTCCGGCAGGCGCGCCCGTAGCACCGCGTCGCCCAGCGGTTCGGCTGCGGCAAACAGCAACGCTTCGACCAGCCGGACATGCTGCGCGTGTTCCGGATCGATGGACCGCCCGGCCAGGCTGACGACATTGTCGGTCATTGGGTCTGCTCCGTGGGGTCCGCGCCGCGGATGAAGATGTCGCCGAAAGCCGCGTCCTGCCGCAATCGTGCCTTGCCGCTCTTCGCCAATTCCAGCGACGCCGCGAAGGTCGATGCCAGGGCCGAGCGCGCAACCAGGGGATCGCCGATGTTCTGTGGCAGGAGACTTGCCAGGGTCGACCAGCCCGGCAGGCCGCCGAGCATCTCGGTCAGCCGCGACAATGCCTCATCCATGGAATAGAGCCGGGTGGCCTCGATGTGCAGGGTGTCGTCGGTCTGCGCCCGCTGCTTGCTGCCGGCATAGGCTTTCAGCAGTTCATAGAGCGACACGTCGAATACCGAATTGGTGATTGTCAGGGACGGCTCCGGGGCGCCGCGGGCGAACCAGTCCCGGCCCAGCTGCGGTCGCGCCATCAGCCGGCCGCCTGCCGACCGCATCGCCTCCAGGCGGCGCAGCTGGAAGGCCAGCGCTTCGGCCATCTCAGCTGCGCTCGGCTCGTCGTCGTCGGTTTCCTCGGGCAGCAGCAGGCGCGACTTGAGATAGGCCAGCCAGGCGGCCATCACCAGATAATCGGCCGCCAACTCCAATCGCAGCCGTTGTGCCCGTTCGACGAATTCCAGGTACTGGTTCGCCAGGGCCAGGATCGAGATCTGGCTGAGATCGACTTTCTGGTCGCGGGCCTGGTCCAGCAGGACGTCGATCGGCCCTTCATAGGCGTCCAACTGCAGGACGAAGGCCGCATCGCCCAAAGCGGCGCGGGGCGGATCCTGGAAATCGTCACCGCGAATCGGTTCGGTCATGACGCGGATTTGACTGCACCCGGCGCGCCGGTGCAATGGGCGTTGCGTTTAGGAGCCTGTCCGAGCAATGCTTGTGGCCAGCATCGACCAGGGCGGCGCGGGTGCCAGGAGCGGGCGCGCGGGCGACGCCTTGCGCATCGTCAAGCGTCCGAGACGCCGCACCCGCGCCGCCCTGGTCGACCCTCCGGGCCGCGTATTCAAGAGCCTGGGCCGTCGTCCGGCGCCGCTCGCGATGCATCCAGCATCGCCGCGCGACCCCGTCCTAGCCCAAGCTCTTGAATACGCGGTGATGGCCACAAGCATTGCTCGGACAGGCTCCTAGCCCTCGAGCAGGGCATCGAGCTCGGCGAGGAGCGCCACGGGATCGGCGGCGTCCGGCGGCGGGGTGCGGAAGTCGGCAGTCCGTTCCAGCCGCCGGATCGCCGCATCTGACAGGCGCGGAACCGAGTCCGCCACGTCGCGCATTTCCTCGAACACTCCGTTGCAATGCAGGGCGATATCGCATCCGGCGGCGATTGACGCGGCGGCACGCTGCCCAAGGGTGCCGCTCAGGGCATTCATCGACAGGTCGTCGCTAACCAGAACGCCGTCGAAGCCGATCGCGTCGCGGATCGCCTGCTCGATCACCAACTGCGATTGGGTTGCCGGACGATCCGGGTCGATGGCGGTGAAGACCAGATGGCAGGTCATGCCCCATGGCATGTCGGCGAGTGTCCGGAACGGGGCGAAATCGGTCTCCGTCAGCGTTTCCAGATCGGCGGTCGCCACCGGCAGGGCCTTGTGGCTGTCCACCTGCGCCCGGCCATGACCCGGCATGTGCTTGATGATCGGGATCACCCCACCGGCCAGATAGCCACGGCACGCCGCGCTGCCAAGGCTGGCGACGATGGCCGGATCGGCCGAATAGGCGCGGTCGCCGATGACGTCGGTCTTGGCGGGCAGGCCCAGGTCGAGCACCGGCGCCGCATTCGCGTCGAAGCCCAGCGGGGCCAGCATCGCGGCAATCGCCCGGGCGTGCAGCTCAGCGGCGCGCTCGGCCTTTTCCAGCGATTGCAGAGCCACCGCGCCGACGCGGCCGGCGGCCGGATGGTCGGGCCAATGCGGCGGCTTGAGTCGGCGCACGCGGCCGCCTTCCTGGTCGATCAGGATGACCGCGTCGTCACCGCCGGCCGCCTCGCGCAACTCGCCGATCAACGCCCGGATCTGGTCCGGCGACTCGCAGTTTCTCTGGAACAGCTCGAAACCGCAGGGACGCACATCGCGGAAGAATGCGCGCTCGCGCTCGCTGAGGCGGACACCCTCGCAGCCGAATATCGCTGCGAGCGGCCGGTTATCGGTCACCGCGAGGGACGAACCACCAGGCAGTCGGCGCCGCGCGACTTGATGGCCTGGCAGGCGCGTCCGGCACTATCGGCCTCCAGCGGCCCGCCCTGGACACGGAAATAGGTCCGGTTGTTCACCTCGACCTGCTGGACCACGAGTCTCAGTTCGCCCAGGACATCCTGATACAGGCCCTGATAGCGCAACCAGGCGCGACGGGCGGATTCCTCGGAGTCGACGGCAGCGAGCTGGACCCGGTGGTACCGCATCAGATTGCCGACCGAGACGAACTCGGCGCCCTGGGCCGGTGCCGCCTCGGCGGCCGGCCGGGTGATCAGCTGTGGCGGCGGCTCGCTCCCCTGGGCCACCTGCCCGGTCGCAGGCGCCGCGATGGCCGGCTGCTTGTCGCCCGCGTCACGGGCGGCGACAGGCGATGGCTGGGGAACCGGAGGCGTCGCAATGGCCACGGCGGCGGGTTGCGCCGGGGCCGGCTGCGGAGGCGCAACGGCGACCGCGGCGGTCTGCACCGGCGCTGCCTCGGCAGCGGCATAGGCCGGCGTCGCTGCAACGGCCGGCGTGGCTTGCGGCCGCGGCATCGGCTCTTCCGGCGGCGGCAACAACCTCTCGGCGGAGACGCTGGCGCCGCCACCCTCCAGGTCGTGCAGCACCAGGCGTTCCTGATGCGGGATGACAATGCCGCCCGGCTGCTCCGGACGAACCCGGGTCGGCCCGGCATCGGCCTGGATCACCGGCGCCAGACCCTCGCTGCCCTGGGCACGCCAGGTCTGGTATCCGAACCAGGCCGCGTAGGCCAAACCGCCGATCGCGATCAGCACCAGCACCAGCGCGATCACATGCCGTATCAGCCGGGATCCGCCGCCGCGCTTCGAGGCGCCGTCATCCTCGGCGTATGGCGGATCCATCAGGTCGTCTTTTGCCCAATCGGTCATTTGTCTCGGGGCCTCTATTCCGTCTGTCGCGACACCGCTTCTCGGTAAAAAAACGCCGGTCAAAACTCCCAAGGTCGACCTGTGACCTTATGACCGGGACTAGCAGATGGTCCCGCACGGGCCAAGATTTTCCGGGCATTGCTGTCCACCCGGTTCCATCGGCCATTAATGGTTATTTTACCAAACTATTAATAAATCCTTATAGAACCATGAAATTCTAACATATTTTTACTTGTTCGTCGAATAGTCGTCGATGCTCGACCAGGGCATAGCGGTCGGTCATCCCGGCGATATAGTCGGCAACGAGCCGGGCGAAAGCGGCCGATTCGCTGGCTTCCGCCGCTGTTCGCCACTCTTCGGGCAGCCGCTCCGGACGCTCCATGAAGGCTTCGAACAGCTCGGCAACAACCTTACGAGCCCTGTCGGTCTCACGGTTCACCTCGTCATGCCGGTACATGCGCGCGAACAGGAAGGCGCGCAGCGCCCGGTCGTGCCGATCCATCGCGTTGCCGAAGGCGATGACCGGGTCTCCGGCCTCCCGGATATCGTCGGCCGATGCCGGCGCCAGCGCCTGCAACCGGGCGCGGCTTTCCGCCAGCAGGTCGCCGACCATGGCGTCGATCAGCCGGCGGATCGATTCATGGATCAGCCGCCGCCGTCTCCAGACCTGGATATCTGTCTTGCAGGGACGAGATGATCTCGCCGATCACCGGCAGCGGCGCCAGATCGTCGATGCCGAACAGTCCGGCCCGCACACCATCGTCGATGTCGTGGTTGTTATAGGCGATGCCGTCGGCGATCGCGGCGATCTGCGCCTCCGGCCCGGCCTGCCGCTCCGGCATCAGATCGAGCTTGGCGATCAACGCCGAAAGCGTCGGCGGCAGTGTCTCGCCCGGCGGGCAAGGCAGCACGGGGCCGTTGTGCTTGGCCAGCCCCTCCAGGGTCTCCCAAGTCAGGTTCAGCCCGTCGAATTCGGCATAGCGCTGCTCAAGATAGGTCACCACCCGCAGCGTCTGATCGTTGTGGCGAAAGCCGCCATAGGGCGCCATGGCGGCGTCCAGCGCCTCCTCCCCGGCATGCCCGAAGGGCGTGTGCCCGAGATCGTGGGCCAGCGCCAGCGCCTCGGCCAGATCCTCGTCGAGGCCCAGTGAGCGGGCAACCGAGCGGGCGATCTGCGCCACCTCCAGGCTGTGGGTCAGCCGGGTCCGGTAGTAGTCGCCCTCGTGATAGACGAAGACCTGGGTCTTGTGCTTCAGCTTGCGGAAGGCGCCGGAGTGCAGGATGCGGTCGCGGTCGCGCTGGAACGGCGAGCGGGTCGGGCTTTCCGGTTCCGGGTACAGCCGGCCCCGGCTCTTGCCGGGATCGCTGGCGTAGGATGCGCGCATGGCGGCACGTTATGCGCAGCGGACGCGGGTGGCAATGGCGCGGACCGCGCCGGCGCGCGTTGGACTCTACGCTCCCATCACATATGGCTTGAGCGCTGCATAGATGGTGTCGTTGACCGGAGTCGGGACGCCCAGTTCCCGTCCCAGGGCCGACACCCGACCCGACAGCCAGGGCAGTTCCAGACGGCGGCCGGCTTCCAGATCGCTTGCCATCGACGCCTTCATGTGTGGCGGCAAGGGCCTCGGCGAAGCCGAGCAGACCGGATGCCACGATCGGGACTCCAGATCCACGCCTTCGGCCCGGCCAACGGCGATCGCCTCTTCCAGGCTGGCGACGAAGGTCGCGCGCATATGCGGGTCGGCAAGCACCGACCCGATGCTTTGCCGGGTGACCGCCGTCAGGCCGGACCCGGCCACGATCATGGCGAACTTTCGCCACCGGTCGGCGCCGATATCGGGGCTCAGAATGCACTCGATATCGGCTTCGGAGCACGCTGTTCGGAAGGCCAGGAGCCGTGCGCTCTCCTGGCCGTCCTCTTCGCCGGCGCGGATCCGGGTGAAGCTGCCGGTCTGCCGTATCGTGCCCGGCCCGATGATGAAGGCCGACACTTCCGCCACTCCGGCCAGGGCATGCTGCGCGCCGAGCACCCGCGTCAGTACCGGGTGCGCGTCGATGCCGTTCTGCAGTGACAGGACGGCGGTGTCCGGTCCGAGCAACGGTCGGCAGGCGGCGGCGGCGGTCTCGGTATCCCAGAGTTTGACCCCGAACAGGACCAGGTCGACCGGACCGATGGAGGCCGGATCATTGGTGGCGGAAATACCCTCATGGACGCGGGGTCCCACCGAGGTCTCGACCACGAGGCCACGATCCCGCATAGCCGCCAAATGCTTGCCTCGGGCGATGAAATGCACCTCATGCCCGGCGCCGTGCAGCCGCGAGCCATAGATGCCGCCGATGCCGCCGGTCCCGAAGATCGCGAATTTCATGACTGCCCCTTCCGGTGCCCTTTCCGCATCCGCATCCTAGCGCGGGAGCGCCCGATGAACAGGCCCGCCAGGGTCTGCAAGACACCGGGTTCCCGGCGTACCCATCATGCAGCGGCCTCGGCATCCTTTGCCGCCTTCTGCATGACGCCGGCGGCCAGCCCATAGAGCTCCGTCCAGGCGTCGCGGGCTTCCGGCGTCCAATGCTCTCCCAATCCGCGTTCGAGCGTCCACAAGAGCGCCTCACCGACGCTGTCGTAATGGGCATCCTGAACGCCGTATCGCAGATGCCGACGACCCAGCGCCTCGATTGCCGGGATCAGATCATCGAAGCGGTCGAGCCCCTGCACGAGCAGGTCCAACGTCTGCATCAGCTTTCGCCGTTGTTCCGACAGGTCCTCGGACTTGAACAGCGGCCGGGTGGACGGATCGATCTCGAACAGCCGATCGTAGAACAGTCCTGCGGCGGTATCGGCGATCGGCATGACCCGGGCCCAACCGTCCCGCACGACGTCTATTCTTTCCTGCATCATTTCGTCTGCTCCTGATCTTGTTTCCCGATTGGCCGGCGCCCACCGGCAGGTCGGGTTAAACGCCCTCCGTCACCGGAATCTCTCAAACCGATTATCGACACCGCCATTGCTCAACCTATTCGGCGCGCCGGCCCCGCCCAGACTAGCGGCGCAGCGGAGCGACCGCACGGCATCGGCCGCCGGCGTTGAATTTGGCCGACGCGGGCACGCGATGTTATGATTTGACAGTCACGATGCCGCTCCTACATGTCAGAGCAGCATGCACTGACGGAAACCGACGGATCGCACGACAATGCCCGACGACAGCCTGAGACAACTGGCCATCACCGAATCCGCCGCCCGGCGGGTATCGGAGCTGATCCAGGCCGAGTCCGGCGAGGGGCTGATGCTGCGCGTCGCCGTGTCCGGCGGCGGCTGCTCGGGCTTTCAGTACGGCTTCAGCTTCGACGATACGGTGCGCGACGACGACCGCACCTTCCAGCGTGACGGCGTGACGGTGGTGGTCGACGAGGTCTCGCTGGACCTGCTGGCCGGTTCGGAGATCGATTTCGTCGAGGAGTTGATCGGCTCGTCCTTCCAGATCCGCAACCCCAACGCCACCTCCTCCTGCGGCTGCGGCACCTCCTTCGCGATCTGAGAGCCCTGCCCGGTCTGAGCATAACTGGAAGCCGGCTGCGAATCCCGTCATGATGCCGTGGCGTATTGCGTCACCATCCGGACCGGCACTCCATGCCCACCATCGCCACCTGGAACGTCAATTCGATCAAGGCGCGGCTGCCGAACGTGCTGGACTGGCTGGGATCGGCCAGCCCGGACATAGCGCTGCTGCAGGAGATCAAATGCGAGGCGTCGGGCTTTCCGCGCGAGGCGGTGGAGGATCTCGGCTACAACGTCTCGATCGCCGGGCAGAAGAGCTATAACGGCGTTGCCTTCCTGTCGAAGCGGCCGCATGACGTGATCCTGGATGCCCTGCCCGGCGACGAGGAGGACGACCAGGCGCGCTATCTGGAGGCGGAGGTCGACGACCTCAGGGTCGCGTGCCTGTACCTGCCGAACGGCAATCCGGTCGACAGCCCGAAATACCCTTACAAGCTGGCCTGGATGAGCCGGCTTCGCGACCGCATCGCCGAGCTGCTGCAGACCGAGCAGGCGTTTGCGCTGGGCGGCGACTACAACGTCATTCCGGCCGCCGAGGATTGCTACGACCCGGCGGCCTGGGCCGACGACGCGCTGTATCGGCTGGAGACCCGCCGGGCCTTCCGGGCGATGCTCAACCTGGGCGTGGTCGAGGCCTATCGTGCCCTGCACTCCGGCGGCGGCGCCTTCAGCTTCTGGGATTACCAGCGCCGCGCCTGGGATCTGGACAACGGCATTCGCATCGACCATTTCCTGCTGTCGCCCCAGGCCGCCGACCGGCTGGAGGCCTGCACAATCGACCGCGCGCCCCGCGCCAAGGACAAGGCATCGGACCACACGCCGGTCGTCGTGACCCTGCGGCAGCCATGACCGCCATGTCGGGACCGCGGACGCGGCCATGAGAGTGACCGCCATGACTCTGATCGTCATCGGCACAGTCGTCGCGGCTTTGTGCGGCGGCGTCTCGCTGTTCCTGGGTATGGCGATCTTCCTCGGCAACGACATGTCGGATGTCGAAAATGTGCGATGGCTGCTCTACTACGTGATGCTGGGCGGCGCGCCGGCGCTGGTCGGCTTGGCGGTGCTGGGTCTCGGCATCGTGCTGCTGCGGCGCAGCCAGGCGAGTCCGGTGGATGACTGAATCGCCATCCGAACCCGATCGGCCGGGCGTGGCCGACGACGGACAGATCCCGGCCGGCCGCATTGCCGGCTGGATCTTGACGGCGGTCGGCGCCGTGGTGATCGTCTTGACCGTTGCCGTCACCCTCTACCTCATGGTCACCGCTGACACCGCCACGAAGTTCGTCGGCTGGTTCTTCGTGATGCTGTTCTTCGGTGCGTTCCCGGCGATGATGGGCCTCGGGCTGGTCATCTGGGGCGGCCGGCTGGTCCGCCGGTCGCGATCGAACCATCGGCCAAGTTGAAGGCCGCTTTCGGACCATTCGTTAAACGGTTGTAAATTTCGCGCTGCGAAACTGGCGGCATGAACATCCTGCCGCTTCGGCGCACGGTCGCCCGCAGCTACGGTTTCGCCGTCCGGCATTTCCCGGTGCTGGTTCGGGTCGGCTGG
>CBDBVB010000008.1:0-94148 GCA_965212545.1 Inquilinaceae bacterium | reverse complement strand
TTGAAGGCTTCTTCCTTGTGCTCGCTGTGCTCGCTAATGCCGATCCCCCACGAGGCGTACGGCAGGCCGCGGGCACCGTCGTAACCGTCGACGGCGGGAAGCGCCGTGATGCCGAATTCAGGTCGGCGTTGCGTTCGCGGATCAGGTTGATGTGGGCCAGCGAGTCGACCATCATCCCGACGCGGCCGTTGACGAACTCCTCAACCTTGTCCTGTTCCCTCTTGGCGAACGTACCGGGCGAGATCAGGCCTTCGTCATACATCGACTGGATGAATTCCAGGGTGGTGACCACGTCTTCGTTGGTCAGGTCGGGCATGCCGTCCTTCATCATGCTGTTGCCCGATGCCCACACCCATGACATCACGTCGTTCTGGATACCGTTGGGCGCCTGCAGATTGAGTGGCAGAACCCAGCCATACTGGTTCTTGGATTCGTCCGTCAGCTTGCTCGCCGCGTCGACGAACTCGCTGCGGGTCGTCGGCATGGCCTCGACGCCGGCTTCTTTCATCAGATCCAAGTTGACAAACACCGGATAGACGAAAGACGCAACCGGGAACATGTGGCTGTTGCCGTCGACCTTGATTACCGCAGCTACCTCGTCCGCATTGAAATCCGGTGATGCGGCCATGAGATCGTCCATGGCGGCGATCGCATTCTGCTTTGCCAGATCGTTCACCCAGGCACCATCGAGCCCGACAACGTCGCTGAGGGTCCCGGACGCCGCACCGACAACGATCTGGTCGCGGGTGGTGGCGTAGGGGCCGCTGACGAGCGTCACCGTAATGCCCGGGTTCTGCGCTTCAAAATCATCCATGATTGAGCGCAATGCACCGGCAGGCAGCTCAGGCTCCCACCATTGGATGAACTCGAGGTTGGTCTGAGCCACGGCGCCGGTCGTGCCAAGCATACAGGCGATTGCAGCTGATTTCCAGAATAGTACGGATTTCTTGACGTTCATCACTTCCTCCCCTTTTTCAGATTTCGTTTCCCCACACAATGTGGATCTGCGGGACTCCACGGCGCGGGCTCCACATGCCGGCATCCGACCTCGCTGCCAATACAAGAGCCGACCATTGGCGTCCCCATTGGCCAAGCCAAACACGTCTCGCGTGTTAAGCATGTCTGTTGCAGATTTATCGGTGTCTTTAAGTCCGGTCAACTCGCGTATCTCGCATTAACCCGCAGTCAGGCGTCAATCCAGCCCCACGCGCTTGGTTGGCGGTCTATTGCCAGTCTCGATACCAGTATTTCTCCAGGGCATCCGATACCGCGCCCTTGGCAATCGCTGGTATGTGGGGCGTGCCGTAACGGACTGTGATGTCGGCGAGCCTCGGTCAGCCGTGATCTGGCGCGTTGCAGGCCTTCAGCATCCGGCTCGGCTGAACCATCGGGGAGCAGCGTCACGCCAGATGGAGCGACCGGCGACGAATCCCGATGCTCCGGCGTGGCACGCCAGTTCGAGCTGCTTCTTGAAGACCTCGTAGCTGACGCCCGCGGACAGGATCACCCATGGCACCTGCACCGCCGCGCTGATCTGTTCGCACCGCGCGGCTGCCGCATGCTGCTCTTCTGGCGTGGAAACGGGCCCGGGAAACTCGAGCTTCAACACGTCTGCGCCGAGCTCACCGGCAATCATTGCCGACTCCACAATCCCATCCGCACGGCGGTTCTGCCAGCTGGCTTGCGACGGGTCTTCGCCGGGCAGCGCATTCCAGATGGGCTCGACCACCAGTGGCAGGGACTGCGCGGCGCAATCGGCGACCAAGTCGCTGACAATCCGGCACTGTGTCTCCTGGATCGGCCCGTCGGGCCGGAAGTACCACAGCAGCTTGCACATATCGGCGCCCATCTTCTTGATCTTGGCCGCATTCCAACCGTCGCGGAAACGGGATTGACCACGCTCGCCGGTGCCGGCGTAACCGCCCTCCGCCTCCACGCAGACCATCAGGCCCACTCCGCGAGGCAGCACACCCGTCAGAATCGAATGGGCCGCGGCATATTCGGGATCGAGAAGAAAGGAGCTGACATATGGCTGCAGCGCCGAAATGAGGTCGAGCTTGCTGCTCACCGTGCGGGCATACGGCACATTAGACAGGTCGGGATCGATCAGCTCGCGGTAATCGTCGCCGTGATCAAGGGCGCAGGTGATAAAGTATCCATCCGCCGTTGTGACCCCGCTGCATGCCGCGAGTCTTGCCGGGGTCGATCGAACGGATGTCAAAGCCGGCCGGTCATGGTGCCTCCTAATTCAAAACGGGGTTGGTGCCGGGCGCGCCTGCCAGAAAGGCGAGCGTACCCGCGAGAAACGAGTCGCCGAGGCCGATCGTGGTGGTCGGTTGGGCGAGATGCGGTGTTGGACAACTGACGAAGTGGCCGCCGTGTGCGGCAGGCCGGATCGGACGGCCAGGGGCTGGGGCGTAGTGCCGCTGTAAGACTCGCGGTGGCTGGATCGACGGCGTATCCCGCATGGGCGCGCGCCGATGCCGCATAGCAGCCGTAGCTGATCGCTTTCAGTTCCGTTTCCGGATCGGCGTGGGTCAACGATATCGCCCAGCGATCGGCGTGGACGTTTACCCGATCCAGCTGCAAGTCGCCGGCGATACCGAGCATGGCTGCGGGGACCGACGCCTCGTCTGCCACTGCATCCGGCGCCAGTTCCGCAAGCTCAGCCATGTTCATGCCGACGGAATTGCAGATCCCGGCAAAGGCCTCCAACAGTTGCCGCCGGTCGTCAGGCGACGCAAAATCCGCCAGTTCCATATGAATTAGTGGAACGCCGGCATCCTTCCACGCCGACGCCAATCGCCGAGACCAGGTCAGGGCACGGTCGAACTCGTCCCGTTCCAGCGCATTGAAGCCCGACAGCATGGCGGCGCCGGCGCCACCCGCCGCCGTTCGACTGAACACGGCAAAGGCCTCATCGAACTCGAAACGATCATTGGAGAAACGAAGAATAATCCGATCCGCGCGCGGCGCCTGCACCGCTTGCTGCGCGGGTGAAAACTCAATGATCTGATGGGTTGCAACTGGAAGCTGCGCCTGCCGACCCGCCGTCGTCTCATCCAGAGGTGCGAACTGGATGTTCGGATGGAGGAGATCCAGTAGCACTGGGTCGCGCCGCTCCAGCGCAAGCAGCGGCTTGGCGCCGGCGATGGCCAGCTGCTGTGCCACTTGAGTCGATGAGCCGCCCGGCAGTGTGCGGACGGACCGAATATTGGCAAAAACGCGCGCCCCGTCCGGCCAGTCGGCATCGAATTCGCCGCCCGAACCGGCACTGGCATTGGCGACCAGGCGCTCCCTAAGGCCTGATTGCGGCTTGTCGCCGTGGGCTTCTAACGCCGATAGAACTGTATCGAGATCGCAGATGCGATCGATGCAGGCGGCAAAGCCACAGAATATTGGGGGTAGATGGGGCGCCCTTGCATGTATTTCTTCGGCGAGGGCCATGTATTCGCGCTGGGTAACCGGCGTTAAACGGTCTATATCTTGCCCGCCAGACTTTCTTTCTTCTTGCATCCGTATAGGACCGTGCGAAATCGGGGCCGCTTCCCTCATCAACCCAACGAAACCGCAGTTTCGCGACCCGAGTGGTTCACAAAGCTGAATTGGCTTGCGTCTTTTTTCGTCTTTTCTCGTTTTTCTGCGAGTCTATGGACGATGTGTGATAGGGTCAAGAGTGCTAGCTAACCAATCCTTCAGACGGCGGGCACAGGCGCAGAAGCACATGCAGCCGAAGCGAGCGAGTGCGGCGATACCGCGCCTTCCTCTCAAGCGGCGCAACGACATTCTTGAACTCGTGCGGACGAACGGGCACGTCAACGTGACTGAGATGTCCGCGTTCTTCGACGCGTCCCACGACACCATCAGGCGGGATCTCGACGCGCTCGCGGCCCAGGGGCACCTGCGGCGTACCCATGGCGGCGCCGTGTCGCTGGAGCATGAGAACTTGATGAACGTGCCGGTCATGGATCGCCGGCTCGTCAACGTGCCCGCAAAAACCCGCATCGCCAAGAAGGTCGCCACATGGATCGCGGACGGTGAACGCTTGTTCATCAACGGTGGAACGACCACTCTGTTCGTGGCCAAGGCACTGACTCCACGCGCCAGACTGACGATGCTTACCAATAACCTGTTGGTCCCGGCCGTCATACCCGAGGACAGTCATTGGGACGTCTATGTGCTTGGCGGGCGCTACCACGCCGGATCGCAGGTCACGACGAAAACCGACGGCTTCAACACAATTGTCCCGGTAAAGACCGACACGGCCATTATCGGCATCGGCGGCGTTTCCGCGGCGTCCGGCTTCACGGTCAGCCTCTTCGAGGATGCGGCCGTTATCCAGCAGATGCTCTACAGCGCGAAGCGCCTAGTCTTCGTTGCAGATGCGAGCAAGTTCGGTCGGGAACATCTGGTCCCCATTGCGATCAACGACAAACCGGCCATGCTCGTGACGGACAGTCAGCCGGACGAGAACGTCAAGGACTGGCTGAAAGGCTACTCGGTCGAGTTGATTGTAGTCTAGAGCAGTTTCTCACCTTTCTGAATCGTAGGGGATTCCCTTGGGTGGGGATTTCTGATTCAAAATGCGGGCTGGTGAAGGAGGCCAGCCTGCATGGCGAGATCTCTTTCCACGGATCTGAGGGAACGGCTGGTCGCGGCGGTAGACGGCGGGATGTCACGACGGTCCGCGGCGCATCGCTTCGGTGTCGCGGCGTCGACGGCGATCAAATGGGTCGCCCAGTGGCGTCGGACGGGCGATGTCCGGCCGCGGTCGCGCGGCGGTGACCATCGCTCGCGCCGGATCGAGGCTCATGCCGGGGAGATCCTGGCGCTGATCGAGGAGACGCCGGACATCACGCTGGCGGAGATCGCCGCCCATCTGGAGGCGGCACATGGGCTGACGGTGGCCCAGAGCACGGTGTGGCGGTTGCTGGATCGGCACGGCATGACGCTCAAAAAAAACCGCGCACGCCGCCGAGCAAGAGCGGCCTGACATTCTCCGGCGCCGGCAGGCCTGGTTCGAGGCCCAGCCCGATCTGGATCCCGAGCGCCTGGTGTTCGTCGACGAGACCGGCACGTCGACCAAGATGGCCCGGCGCTATGGCCGGGCGCCTCGGGGCGAGCGCTGCCGCGCCCCGGTGCCGCATGGCCATTGGAAGACCACCACCTTCGTCGGCGCGCTCCGGCTGGACGGGATGACCGCGCCCATGGTGCTTGACGGCGCCATGCACGGCACGGCTTTCCTCGCCTATATCGAGCAGGTGCTGGTGCCGACGCTCAAGCCGGGCGACGTCGTCGTCATGGACAACCTGCCCGCTCACAAGCCCGTCGCCGTCCGCCAAGCGATCGCCGCGGCCGGCGCCGAGCTGCGCTTCCTGCCGCCCTACAGCCCCGACTTCAATCCCATCGAACTGGCCTTCTCAAAGCTCAAGGCCTTCCTCAAAAAGACCGCGGCCCGAACCGTCGACGACCTCTACGACGCCATCGCCTGCGGAATCGACGCCTTCACGCTAACTGAATGTCAAAACTACTTCGCCGCTGCCGGTTATGACTGCGAATGATCGGAATCTGCTCTAGCTGGCTGCTGCGCTTGCAATGATAGGGGCTCGGCCAGGCCGAGTATCCATCAAATCGTTTCCCCAGAATGTCGCATTCGGGTCATACCCGGTCTTGGTGGGCCTCGCCCACCGGCATCGGCAGCCCGAGGTAGACCGGACCGCCAGACCAAGAAAGCTGACGTTTGAGCTCGAAGTTTGGCTTGCTGCAGCAAAGCAGCCGCGCTCTCGTGCGGTCGTTGAGGCGTCCTGATAGCCATAACCGGAAGTGCCGCGAGATTTCGAATCCGGAGGCGAACCTTCAGTTTGTTGCTTCCCCCGCGAAACCGGGAACTCTTCAAGTCTCGGTTCACGAAGGCCTGCAAGTTGAACGTCGCAAATCACCAACGGCAAAGAAAGTAGATCGAAGTGTCGCTTTTTGGCGTCCGTCTCGAGCCGGTGGTTAGGGCCATTCCACTGAGTGCACAGCAAATATTCTGTATGGCCCGGGCTCACATCTGATGAATTGCCCCTCCTCTAAGAGGCCCTTGGCTTCTTCAAAAGTGGATAGCAGGCAATGACGATTGGTTTCTATTTCCTTCGCAAGGCCGTTGCAGGAAAGCGGCGAGCACTCCGGGACTAGTGCCGGCAACGAAGGAAACAACATCGTATCCTTCTAGTCGAGCTGCCGCGGGTTTCTTAACTTCCAATGCGAACGATGACTCCGGACCAAAAGATTCCCAGCTTCTTGCCTTCTCGTCGAATTGATTTTCATAGACTTCGTAATAGAAAAGCTTGGTGCCCTCTAGGTGAATTGAGTTCTGTTCCGCTAGCTGGCTAATTACATCGGGAGAATCAAACAGCCAATAACCGTTGAGTTCCCAATAATTTATGTAATCAGCGAAGCCCCTCGATACGCAAGAGCTGACGGAATAGATGTCATCCACGTATGGAGCGCCTAGCCAATCGGGGCTTTTCTCCACGCGCTTCGCCATGTAGCCGGCCGGAATCATTTTGGCCCTAACAATGATTAGATGGACCCATAAAAGATGCGGAAAACCCGTTAAGAGTTCATATAACCTGCCGCTCAAACGGCACATACGACGACGATTACTGCTTCAGAATCAGCTGACAGATCATGGTTGTCTTTACGTCGCTATGGCCGAGAAATCCCTAGACCGCGCGGATATCGAAGCACCGACCAGTGGATGCGGTGCCGATAAATGGCCGCTCTGGGTCAGGACCAGCCGATCAGACTTTGCGTCCTATAGGTCCGTTTTACGGGTGATGGCAGCAAGAAATAGCTGCGCTGTCTGCTCTGAGCCACTCTACTGACCAACGCGTCGGCCGCTCCGAACAGGCGCTCCTAGCCAAAGGCGGTCATTCAGTCGGGCGCTTGCCGCTCGAACAGAATGGCTGCAATCGACCCGTTGGAGACGGTCGGCTCAGGAATCCGAGCGTCCGGTGGCTAACCAGCTAGCCTTCCAGCCTGTCATGCGCGCGCCAGTTATCCGTAGCTTTCTCGCAACCTACCGGCACGAATACACTGGGATCGAACGCGCGCAATTGGGTCACCATCTCCGACGGCCGGATTGACCCGCAACACCCAGTCCAACGACTACTTGAGATCACCTCGCGCAGCTCCGAAGTTGCACCAAATGCCATGTACGGCCGGCGAGGGCCCCACTCCCAGCGACCGTTGTCGCTTTGCCTTGCACCCGCATGTTGCCGCGGCCCTATCGGCAGCGACTGCGTCTACGGGCCAACACGCGCAGTTGAGCAAACCGCGGACTGGCATGAAATGGCCAGAACCGCCGCATGGTTACTCCTAAACGAAAGAAGACGCAGGCGCACCGGCCGATGCCATTGGTCGACGCTTCGAAACGCAGGCAGTGCCCGCGTCAGTCAAGCGTCAACCGATCGGCGAAGTGCCGGTCATCGCAAGAGGGGGTAAGAGAAGATGAGTCTACCAGGCGAGACGATGAGAATCGGCGGCTACAACTACCATGTCAGCGACCAGGGTACGGGCGACAAGGTCGCCTTCCTGGTCCACGGCATGCCCGACGACGGCAGCTGCTGGAAGTATCAAGTCCCAGCATTGCTGAATGCCGGCTACCGCGTGATCGTGCCGGACACCCTCGGCTACGGCGGAACCGACCGGCCGGTGGAGGTCGAGCACTACAAGATCGAGAAGATCATCGGCCATATGTTCGAGATCATCGACACCCTCGGGCTCAAGAACATCAACCTGATGGGCCATGACTGGGGGTCGGCCATCACCTGGCCCATGGTCCTGCAGCGGCCGGAGTTGTTCCGCAAGTTCATCTCCATGTCAGTTGGCCACCTGGGGTGCGTTTTCGGCCAGGCCCACGAAACGCCTGAGCGGATGTACGAGTGCCTCAAGGCCAACTGGTACATGTACATGCACTGCCTCGATGGGGTTGAGGAACTCTATATGGCGAACGATTTCAAGTTCTTCCGCAGTTTCTTCTGCCAGCATCCCGAGGCCGAAAAAGTCATCGAGGCCATCAAGGAGACCGGCCGCATCGAGTGGCTCAACTACGACAAGGCCAACCACGTCCCCATGGACTATCTGGCGCAAGCCAAGGACCCGAACGTCTTGCCGAACTGCAAGGTGCCGACCATGGTGATTTTCCCCGAGGACGACATGTTCCTGTGGAAGACGCAGGCCATCGACACGCCCAGCCGCATGGACGCCGAGTGCCGCATCGAGATCATCCAGGGCGGCCACTGGTCCATGCTCGATCATCCGGACGACGTCAACAAGCTGATGGTCGAGTGGTTCGAGTCGGAGCCAAGCACCGCACGCGCGGATGTGAGAGAGGCGTGAAGCGCCGGCGATGACGCGGCCGCCGGTGCTGCAGCAGGTGCACTGGCGGTCGGGTGCCGTCAGGCGGCGGCTATCCTTCTCCAGAACCAACCCGGCGGGCTTTCGATCAAGGCCCGTAACCCGAGGCTACATGATGAGCAAGAGGGGAATCCAATCGAGCACGGGGGGACTCTGGGTTCTTCTCGCCGTGATGCTGTACCTGCTCTGCCCGATTCCATCCGTTTCCGCGGACTCCTCCGAGCCGCCGAGTGAGGAGAGTCAACGGGCGTTTGGCGGGCCCGATGCCGTAGGCAACCGTCTCGAATCCGATCGCGTTCCTACGGACACGCCCCTCGAACTGGATTTCCTGAAGCCCTGGTACGAATGGAAAGACGATCTGCAGGAGGAGCACGGGTTGGCCTTCGGGTTGGAGTACAACTCGGCCTACCTGACGGCCAGCGACCGCCTGCCCGGCGCCGACAGGAATGCGGCAGGCGGCATCTTTCGGTTCAGCGGGTTGTGGGAGGCTTTCGGGCAGGGCACCGATCATCCCGGGACCCTGATGTTCCTGGTCGAGCACACGGACGGCTACACCAACACGCTGCCGAACTCGTTCCTCAGCGACAGCCTCGGCTACGCCGGGATCTCCAACATTCCCTACAACGACGAAGGCTGGCGGCTAAACACCCTCTACTGGGACCAGAAGTTCCAGGACGGCAGATTCGAGCTGATCGCCGGTTATCTCGACATCTCCGACTATGTGGATGTCTACCCCCTCACCAGCCCCTGGACGGACTTCTTCAACTACGCCTTCAGCATTGGGGGCGGGGCCCTCGACCTGACCAACGACGGTTCGCTGGGTTTCGCTGCCGGCGCCTGGCTGACGGACCTCCGTTTACGGCATTGCCGGCCTGGTGGATCAGAACTCGGACGCCACCGATCCCCTGGACGGATTCGATACATTCTTCAACGACCGCGAGTATTTCAAGCATGTCGAGATCGGCTGGACCGGCGCTTCCCAGGAGGCCTACTTCCTCGACAACGTTCACCTGACCCTGTGGCAATCGGATGAACGCGAAACAATTGGGGTGGAAGACGGTTGGGGGGGTGTCTTTTCCTTCAACCGCACCATCGGCGACAAATGGCTGGCGTTCGCCCGGGCCGCGTGGGCGGAGGACGGTGGCAGCCTGCTTGAGCGGTCGATCAGCATCGGGGGCGGCTATACGCCGGGCGGCATGGCGACGTTGGGATCGGGAAGCCAGCTTGGATTCGGCGTCAATTGGGGCCAGCCGAACGATGCTCTGTTTGGTGCTGATCTGGATGACCAATACGCAGCGGAGGTTTACTTCCGCTGGCAAGTGGCCGACGAAATCGCGATCACACCAAGTGTGCAATTGCTGATCGACCCGGCGCTCAACCCTGACGACGATCAGATCTGGGTCGCGGGCCTGCGGGCCAGACTGGCTTTCTGATTACCGCACTCCCTGCAATGCGGCGGATTCGATCTTCGGATGAGCGCCGCTTGGCCCCATTGACCTGTGCTGCCTGCGTCGCGCTGATCCTGGCACCAGCGACCCGGGACACAACCGCCCAGGATGAAGATGACCACGAGCATCCTGCCCGGGATCGCCCACGCGGCAATTGCAGGCACCGATCTTGATCGCTTTTCCGGGCAGGCGCATTGTCAGTGTCTTCGAATCATGGATTTCGGCTATTTGCCCGGGATCAGCATCGTCAAAAGCAGGAAATCCTGGAGTTGCCTCTCTCTAGTCGCCGGAATTGACAACTACGCCCGGCCGTTCAAGCGATCTGGCCACTTGGTGCCGACTTCAGATCCAGTTCGGCCAGAGTGGCGAGATGCTTTCCGAAATTGCATCGGCGAGCAACCGGCCCAGCGCGCGAAGGCCCGGCTGAAGCTGCTGGGGTCGCGATAGCCGAGCAATGCGGCCACTTCCGCGACGTTCAGAGAGGTATCGCGCAGAAGGCTCAGCGCGGTTTCATAACGAGTTTGCTCGACCAGATCGGAGAAGGTGCATCCCTGGACTTTCAATTGGCGCTGAAAGGACCGGGTGCTGAGGTCGAGGTAATCTGCAACAGATCGAATTGAGGGGTGGCCCTGTTCTGCCAGTTTGGCGATTACGGTCTTGACCCTTGAAACGGTGATAAGGCGATTGCGGTACATCATTGTTGCCGCCGTGTATTGTCGTGGTCTGTTCGGATCGAGCGTTCTCGAACATGGCTCGTGGGAGGGGTGTTTTCTGGCCATTGGGCGCCGTCGTGGCACGAAATGGCCAGAACTCTGGCGGCAAACCATCAAGATTGGATCGACAAATCGAAGATTGCTTGGCAAGCGGCGTGAGCGCCGAGGCATGGATCCGCGACTTGCAGGACGGAGCAGTTTGATGGGTACGCAAGAACTACCTGTTTGCAGGTCAGCGCATCTGAAACCCTATGTCGATGTTCTCTACAAGACCGGCATACCGGTCGAACGCCGACTGCGGGAGGCGGGATTGCCGACGATGCTTGCCGACGATCCCGATCTGTACTTGCCGACGGTGCCGATTCTGGACTTTGTCGGCAGAGTGTGCCGCAAAGATGGCATCGATGACTTGGGATTCCGCGCCACCAATTTGGTGAAGGTGGACGATCTTGCCCCTAGGCTCAAATTGAATACTCATCACACACCGACGCTGCGGCTCGCGCTGGAGGCCTTTAGCCGAAATGCCAGGTTCAGAGGCGAGTCTTGTGAGCTTTTGGCTGGTGTCCGAAGGCCCGAATGTGCGGATATGCAGCCTCGAGGATCTGCATTACAACAAAGCGGGATCGCACTGCTCCGACTGGACCCAGAACATGATCTTGGTCTCGATCGTCCGCGCGTTTGCGGGACCCAGGTGGTGTCCGCCGGAGATGGCGTTCCGGACCGACGTCCCGCTGAGCCCTGCGGTCCGCGATGCGTTTCCGAACACGCGTTTCTTCACCAGTCAGAAGGCGGCTTGGATCCTCGTGCCCCGCGCAATGCTGGCCCTGGCGCCGTTGTCGGCGGATGAACAAGACCGGGGGATCGATTCCTGCGCAAATCAACATGACGAGGAACCGGCCAATGGGGACGATTTGACCAGTTCGCTGCAACAAGTGCTGAAGTCCTATTTGAGCGACGGCTATCCGCAGATCAGCCTTGCGTCGAGGATTGTTGGAAAAAGCGTGCGCACGTTACAGCGCGATCTGGCGAGAGCCGACACCACATATTCCGACGTTGTCGAGGCTGCCCGCTTCGAGCTTGCCACCGATATGCTGGCTGATCCCGATCATAAGATCATCGATATCGCCCTGGGCAGTTGGCTACGACGACCCATCTCACTTCTCCCGAGCGTTCCGGCGAATCACAGCCCTGACACCGCGTGAGTTCCGGGCCGGTCAAGCGTCGATGCTGCAGGTCAACTGAGCCGCCATGGATCGCTATCTGCCTTGGCTCGCGCCACTAGCGCGCGTCGCCCTCCTGTTGCTGGCGCTGCCGGTGGCTGCCCAAACCGTGACCGGCGCGATGCCCATATCGAGGTGATCTGAAGTCGAGTCGACTTCAAATCTGAATCCCGGTCTATTCCAGGTTCTAGAGGACGATGCAGAGACGAGGTCAAGCGACCTTATCTCATCGTGCTCCAGGAAGGAGATCGACAGTTGCTCAAACCGCTCACGACTCGTTGGTCTCGCAGAATCCACGCTTGGCTGGATGACCGCCGCCCTGCTCTGCGCAGTGAGCGTCCCCCGCCTTCGCACAAGGCAGCGCGGAGGGTGTGGGATGCATCAGCCACATCGGCGCAACAGCCGGACACCGTGCTGGTCGCTCGAACGGGGAGCCCACGGCAGACGTTGCAGTCATTTCTGAGCCTGACGCGCGAGCTCGCGGCCCGACTGCAGGATTACAGAGAGGACCAGACGCGCGCGAACCTCAATCGAATAATCGCCCTCGAGGACCCCGTGTTTGCGCACCTCGACCTCTCGCAAGTGGCGGCGGCTTCGCGGCGTGGGGCCGCGGATGCGGCCAGTTCTGCGCTCTTCGACATACTGGCACGCGTGGATCTCCCACCTATGGAGAGCGTGCCGGACTCAGACGCATTCGATGAATCGGCGCCGGGCAAATGGCGTCTCCCCCATACGCCCATCACCATTGCGCGGGTCGACGAAGGACCCAGGGCGGGGGAGTTCCTCTTTAGCGCGAGAACGGTCGCCACGGCGCCGAGTTTCTTTGAACGCATTCGGCATCTGCCCCTTCGGCGACCCTCCCCCGTCGAGTACTGGACGGAGACGCTCCCGCAGTTGCACGGTCCCATGATTCCCGTAACGCTCGTCGAAGCGCTCCCCGACTCCCTCAAGAAGAGGATCCTAGATACCCCGATCTGGAAGATCTTGCTCAGCGTCGCGGCGTTGGGACTTGCCGCGATCCTCCTGGTTCTCTGTCACCTCCTGAATACGCCGGCGACTGTCGAAGTCCCGTGTCGCGATCCTGATCGGCAAGATGCTGACCCCTCTGGCGGCCATTGTGCTCGCCTTGGTGCTCGGCCTCTTCTTCCATCTGGAAGTCAACGTAGCAGGTTCGTTCGCTTGGCTCGTTTACTCGACGCTATCGGTCGTCAAGTACCTGGCATTCGCATGGCTGTTCTGGCTCGCGGTGCTCACAGCCTTCGAGTGGATGATTCTCTCACCCAGGATCCCCGACGACAGCCTAAACGCTAGTCTGATGCGTTTGAGCGCCCGACTGATTGGCTTTCTCGGTGTCCTGTTGCTCCTTGCCTTGGGAGCGCATGACCTGGGGATTCCGGTAATCGGCGTGCTGGCCGGACTCGGCTTCGGCGGCCTCGCGGTTGCACTGGCGATTCGCCCCACCCTCGAGAATCTAATGGCTGGTCTAATCCTGTTCGTCGACAAGCCGGTGCAGGTCGGCGACTTCTGCTCCTTCGGTGAACGCAACGGTTTCGTGGAGAACATCGGCATCCGCACCACCAAGATTCGTGCTCTCGACCGGACCCTCATCTCGATTCCCAATGCAACCTTCGCCGATATGGAACTGGTCAATTGGGCCCAGTGTGACCGGATGCTCATTCTCACTCAGATCGGACTTCGCTACGAAACGACGCCGGACCAGCTTCGCTATGTGCTCACCAAACTTCGCGAGATGCTCTACGCGCATCCGAAGATTGAGCGAAGCTCGGTGCGAGCGCGCTACGTGGGTTATGGGCCGTCGTCACGGAGACGTGCAGATCCGGGTGTACGCGTTGACTCAGGAGTGGAACGAGTTCTACGCCATCCGCGAGGATATCTTCTTGAGAATGGACCAGATCGTCGCCGAATCGGGCACGAGCTTCGCCTTCCCCTCTCAGACTCTGTACTTCGGTCGCGACGACGGACTTGACCGGGAACTGAGCGATGCAGCGAAGCAACAGGTGGCTGACTGGCGTCGCAGGGGAGCGTTGCCATTCCCGGATCCGGCAACTGCCAGAGTTGACGATCTCGCCGGAACACTGGACTACCCGCCCCGGGGTTCCGTCCAGGAGTATCGCCCTGAGGCGGGCGAGACTCAGGAAAGCGAACTGCTATCCGAACCGCCACCGCCAGACCAGCCGGAGGACGACTCGAAGCCGCAAGAGCGATAGTGCAATTCCTCCCCGCCGTCACGGGCAAACGGGGACTCACTGATGCCATTTTGGCCCTGTTGTGCAGGCATCGAAGACGAACGACCCCATGTCAGCTGAGGGTCTTGGCTGTGTGGAAACGGCGTCGCGCGACGGGTTGCCAATCTGAACCTTGTAGGTTGAAGGGCGTTTCCCTGCCCAGCGGCTGACTTCAGTTCCTGTGGCCGGCTGGCTGTTCAAGTGAGGCCGGGGATCACCTGTTGTGTGACCTGCTCCCTTTGGTCCCTCATCGATGACGAGAGTCCTGGATGTTCAAACCGCCTACGCCGCCTGGATGGTGGCAGGCGGTCGGCTGAGCTCGTCGGGAATGCGCAGCCGGTCGCCTTCGGATCTACTGCGCACGGCCTCAGAGGTGAGGGTATTGTGTTCCGAAAGCGGCCGGACTGGCTGTAATTGCGGCGCCGGCGCTCAGTGACGGTTCGCGCAGCGGCCAAGCTGCCGAAGACCTCCGTCGTTCAAGTGATCGTCACAGAAGTGATCACTGGGGCTCTAGCCCAATGCATGAGTTGAGGTCCACTACAAAGTAGGCTCGAGCCTGAACTGCTGACGAGTTTTCAGAGCCAACCCTGAGCAAACGATACAGACGCGGCTTTGCCACCCGGCGCGAAGACTTTTTCGCGGACATGCTGGACTATTTGATGAACACGGGGTCCGATCATGTCCTATGACCGTCGGACCTTGGGAGTCGCCGGACGACGAGGAGCAAACAAAGACGGTTGCGGGCCCCCGCAACCACAAGAAAGCCCGCCAATCCAATAGGATGGCGGGCTTTGGCGTGGTTGGGGCCAGGCGGACAGTACCGCCGGACTGTCAAAAGCCGGCAGGCTGACTTCATATGCGAATCCGTCAGCGCTCCCTGGCATAGCCACCGCCGGGGCCGGATCTGGTGTGGCCGTCCGCGGGTCAGAACACCAGATCCGGAAGAACAAGCGCGATCTGCGGGAAGATCGTCAGCAGAACAACCCCGACCAGCATCAGAAGCCAGTAGGGCATGGCCGCCATGGCGGCGCGGCCGAGGCCGACCTCGTCTTCGGTGATCGCCACGAGCACCGAGAGATTGAGGCCGACCGGCGGGGTGACCTGGCCGATCTCGATCATGATCGTGATCAACACCCCCAGCCAGATGGCGTCGAATCCGAGCTGCGTCAGAAGCGGGAAGACGATCGGCAAGGTCATGATCATCAGCGACAGCCCATCGAACAGGCAGCCGAGCAGGACGTAGATGGCGACCACGATGATCAGCACGGAATAGGCGTCGAGCCCGCTGCGCCTGACCGTCTCCAGCAAAGCCTGGGGAACGCCCAGAATGGCGACCGATTGGGCCAGCACGACGGCTCCCATGACGACGAATCCGATCGCGGCATAGGTCAGCACCGAGCGATGCAGGCTTGCCAACAGACCCTTCACGGTCAGCTCGCCCCAGATGGCCGAGATCAGCGCCGCCGCGGCCACGCCGACGCCGGCCGCCTCGGTCGGTGTCGCGATGCCGAGGACGATGCTGCCCATCACGGCCAGGATGAGCAGGACGACCGGCCAGATCGGCACCAGCCCCTTGAGCACCGAGACCAGGGAAACCCGGGATCCACCGCCGGGATAAAGCGACCGGTCGCGGGCGCACCGGACATAGATGTAGGCCATGAACAAGGCGCTCATCATCAGCCCCGGCAGGATACCGGCCATGAACAGGCGGCCGATGGAGGTTTCCGTCAGGGCGCCGTAGATCAGCAGCGACAGGCTCGGCGGAATCAGCAGGCCGAGGGTGCCGCCGCCGGCGAGGCTGCCGACGACCGTCGGCCTGTGATAGCCCCGGCGGGCCATTTCCGGGTAGGCCACGGAGCCGACGGCGGCCGCGGTCGACATGCTCGATCCGCTGACCGCTCCGAAAACCGTGCACACGGCGATGTTGGTGTGCAGCAATCCGCCCGGCACGCGCTGGAATACGGGCGTCAGCGCCGTATAGACCCGCTTGCTGATGCCGCTCTGAAGCAGGATCTCCCCGAGGATGATGAACAGCGGAATGGCGCTCATGGTGAAGCTGTTGAAGGCGTTCCAGACCGCATCGAGCGCCAGGAAGGTGGCGCCGCCGGCGAAGAAATGAAGAATGATCAGTCCGGTCAGGCCGAGCGCCGCACCGAGCGCGGCGCCAGTGACCGCGGTCAGCGCAAGGGACGCAAGCAGGGTGGGCCAGAACATGTCCCTGGGGCGCTTCCGGCCGCGGGCCTAATCGTGAGTCCGGTCGTGGGACCGGCGCACCGCGGGCCGAGCAAGACGGTAGAGCGCGATGAGCCCGGTCAGCGCCAGCGACAGCGGCGCCGTTGCCATCCACGGGTACAGCAGCAGCCGGGAGGCCTCGGATCTGAGCGTGCGGCGAAACGCGAAGTCGAGCCAGGGCATGGCTTCGATCGTGAACCACAGACAGAACGCCACCATGACCGCCGCGGCGAGAACGCCCAGGATCCATCGGCCGCGCGGCCCCAGATAGCGCTCCAGCAGACCGACCCGGACGTGGCTTCCCGACAGCGTGACCTGCGGCAGCGCCAGAAACAGCGTGGCGCACAACAGAAGGCCGACCAGCTCTTCGGTGAACCGGAAGGGGGCATTGGCGAGGTGCCGCATGGCCACGCTCAGGACCACCAGCGCCACCATGGCGAAGGCGCACGCCGCCGCCATGACGGCGAGGCCGGCGGCCGTCGCGCGCAGGCAGAAATCCAACGCTCTCACGGCCGCAGGACCGCCCCCGCCGATCGGCGGACCGTCTAGCGTCCGATCGCCTCCAGCACGCGAGCGCGATAGGCCGGCGCCTCGCCGCCGGCCTCGTTGGCGGCGGCCAGCCAGGTTTCGGCGGCGGCATCGAGAAACGCCCGCTGGTCCTCGGCCGGGAAATCGTCCAGCCATTCCACGCCCTGCTCTGTCAGGGTGCGGCGGGCATTCGAGTTCGTTCTCGTGGTCGTCGGCGTACTCATTGGTCCGCGACCAGGTTTCGGCTGCCGCGTCCACGACGGCCTGCTTCAGGTCGTCGGGCAGCAGGTTCCATTTCTCCTCCGAGACCCCGAGCACATAGGGCAGGCTGGCGATCGGATAGAGGTAGGAGGCATAGCCCGCCACCTCCTGCAGCGACACGGTATGGGCGAACAGGGCGGGATAGACGGCACAGTCGACGACGCCGGTCCGCAGGGCGACGTACATCTCGGTCTGCCCGATGATCTGCGCCGACACGCCCAGCCGTGCGAAGGTGTCGACCTGATCCTTGCTCCATACGCGCAACTTCATCCCCTGCAGGTCGGCGAGCGTCCGGACCGGCTTGTCGACACAGAAGATCGATGCCTCAAGCATCGGCAGCGCCATGAAGCCCGCTGTTACGATGCCCCATTCGCCGAACTCCTGCTCGTAGATATCCTGGATGACCGGCAGGGCCCGCAGATGCTCCTCCGGCGAACCGACCGACCCCTGTATGTAGATCGCGTTCAATTCCGGCGCATCGCGGCCGACATAGTTGGCCCAAACCAGGCCCATTTCGCTGACGCCGGACGGCAGCCAGCGCAGGACGTCCTCGTTCTTAAGCCCGAGCGACCCGCCGTGATAGACCTGGATCGCGAGCCGGCCATCGGTTGCCGTCGCGACCGCCTCGGCGAACGCGTTCAGCTCCTGCGATTCATTGCGGGTCTCGGGCAGCCCGTTGTTGAACTTCCAGTCGAAATCCGCCGCAAGGGCGTTCATGCCGGCAAGCTGCGACAGTACCGTCGCCGCGCCGAGGGCCAGTACCAACCCGGACAACCTCATGACTGCATCTCCCTTCAAGTTCGGTTCCGGCCCGCTGGCATGAAGCCGCAGTCGGAGTGTTATTCGGGACGCCGCGCAAGCGTGCCGCGTTGCCCGTTGGACCGCCCTACGGCGGCCGTGTCGACGCCTCTGGCCACCATGCCACCCGGACCCGATTGGCCGAACATGGCACGACGCCAAGGAAGACACGCGCTCGGTTGGTCCTGGGCGCGCGTCACACAAGCCTTCGGATGGTAAGTCGCCACGCATACCGACGCAATCGCCCGCCGCCGCCGGCCCGTCGTCCTGGCGATGCAGGTCGGCCGGACTCACGTCCCGCTCGAGCGAGCGGGTGCCGTACCGGGTCGCGGATCGAGCCCCGTTCCAACGGTCATGGATGGCCACCGCAACGGTCGCAACTTAATTCCGTAGGATTATTGAAGAACGCAATAATCCATAACGGTTGGAATTTGACACTCATTTTCCTGTCCAGCACGATTGGCAATTATCAGAAAATTACGGGGAGGGGCTCAAATGACCTTCGTGAAACAGGCATCGGTGCTGCTATGCGGATGCGCGGCGCTGGCCATCGCCGCGTCGCCGGCGATCGCGCAGCGCAACGTCGTGACCATGAACATGGTCCAGATCGTCGGAACCATCGATCCGGCGAAGATCAACGACTACACCGAGTACATGGCGGCGGTGAACCTTTATGACGGCCTGGTCACCGTAGACGCCACCGGCCAGATCGCCCCGCAGCTCGCCGAGAGTTGGGACGTGTCGGCGGATTCGACGGTCTTCACCTTCACCCTGCGCGACGATGCGGTCTTCTCGGACGGCAGCCCGGTCACGGCGGATGACGTGGTCTTTTCGGTCGAGCGGCTGCTGCGCCTCAACCAGGGGCCGTCCTACCTGTTCGGCGATGTGCTTGGCGACGATGCGGTTGCGGCGGTCGACGACCGCACGGTGCGGTTCACGCTGAACAAGACATTTTCACCGTTCCTGGCGACCGTGCCGTCGATCATGATCGTCAACGCGGAAACCGTTCAGGCCAACGAAGGCGGCGACGACGGGCAGACGTTCCTGGCCAGCAATGTGGCCGGCGCCGGCCCTTATGTGCTGGAAAGTTGGGAGCGCGGCAGCCGCATGGTCATCAAGGCCAACGAGAACTACTACCAGGGTTGGACGGAGGAAGCGGTCGACGAGGTGCGCATGCTGGTGACCAATGACGAGGCCACCGTGCGATCGCTGGCAGCGTCCGGCGAGCTGACCATGACCAGCCAGTACCAGGCGTCCGAGACCTATGAGGCGCTCGAGGAGATGGACCGGTTCCGCGTCGTGGCGGAGGATACGGCGGTCGCCTTCTACTACAAGATCAACACACAGGTCGCTCCCACCGACGACGTGCATATCCGACGAGCGATCGCCTGCGCCACCGACTATGAGACGATCCGCGAAGTCATCCTGCCGGGCGGAGAGCTCAAGACGCCGCTGGCGCCGCTGTTTGCGGATTTCCATTGGGACGAGGCGCCGACACCGGTCTACGACCTGGATTGCGCCCGGGAGGAGATCGCCAAGAGCCGCTATGCCGGCCAGGGTCCGATCCCGATCGTGCATGCCTATGTCGCCGGTACGGCCTTCGAGGAGGAGATCGCGCTGTTGTTCCAGGCGACGATGGAGTCGCTCGGCTTCGACGTGACCCTGCAGCCCGAGCCGTGGAACCGCCTCACCGAGTTGGCGTCGGACGTCGCGACCACACCGAATGTGAACCAGGTGTTCTTCGGGCCGACTTATCCGTCGCCGGACTCCATGTTCTTCACCCAATACCATTCCGACGCGGCCGGCACCTGGGCCTCGATGGAGTGGGTGCTGAGCGATGAGGTCGATGGCCTGATCGAGGCGGCCCGCCAGACCGCCGATCCGGGCTCGCAGGCGGAGATCTATGTGCAGCTGCAGCAGAAGCTGGTCGATCTGCAGCCGGACGTCTTCCTGCTGACGCAGAAGGTCCGGCACGCCATGGACAATTGCCTGGACGGCTTCGCCGCCGTGCCCATGCAGTCGTTCGAGTACGACTTCTACCGGTACCGCTGGAGCTGCGAGCCCAACGGCTAACGTTGGACCGGCCGGGCGGCGTCGCAGTGGCGCCGCCCGGCCCCCCGCTTTCCAGGGATCCTGGCCCCCATGGAGTTCCTTTACTTCATTGTCCGACGGCTGCTCTGGTCGTTGCTGGTCCTGTTCGGCCTGTCGGTGGTGATCTTCACCATCGCCCGGGTGGTGCCGGGCGACCCCGCACGGATTGCGCTCGGGCCTCTGGCGACGCCCGATCAGGTCACCCAGCTGCAGGCCGAGATGGGTCTCGACCTGCCGATCTGGGAGCAATATGGCCGCTTCGCCGGCGGGCTGGTGCAGGGCGATCTCGGCCGCTCGCTACTGACCCAGCGCTCGGTCAACCTGGACATTGCCCAGACCTTCGGCGCCACATTCGAGCTGGTCTGCGCCACCGTACTCCTGGGCATGCTGATCGGCGTGCCGGCTGGAGTACTTGCTGCCCGCAACAAGGATCGCTGGATCGACAACACCAGCCGCCTGATGGCCCTTCTGGGCGTGGTGACGCCCAGCTTCTTCCTGGCCATATTGCTGCAACTGCTTGCCGGGTACGTGCTCGATATCCTGCCGGTTTCCGGGCGGCTGCCGGCCGGCCTGCCGTTCCAGGCGGATGTGACCGGACTGCTGCTGGTCGACACCCTGGTCAAGGGGCGCCCGGACGTGTTCGGCGAGGCATTGCGCCACCTTTTGCTGCCCAGTCTGGCGCTGTCGGCGGCGACCATCGGCCAGATCACCCGCATCACCCGGTCGAGCATGATCGATGTCGCCCGGCAGGACTATATCGAGGCGGCCCGCGCCTTCGGAATACCGGCATGGGTCCGGACCTGGAAGTACATGCTGCGGCCCAGCTTCGTGCCGCCGCTGACGATCCTGGGGCTGGAATTCGCCTCGCTCATCGGCAACGCTTTCGTGGTCGAGCTGGTGTTCGGCTGGCCCGGCATGGCGAGCTACGGAGTACGTACCATCCTGCAGAAGGATCTGAACGCCGTGATGGGGGTCGTGATGATCTCCGGCCTGTTCTTCGTCGCCATCAACCTGCTGATCGACATCCTGGTGGGCTATGTCGACCCCCGGGTGCGGATTCGAGGGGCGCGATGACGGTCGAACCCGCCACGGCCTTCGAGGCCAGGGAGACGGTCGCCGCGGCCGCCGTCTCGAGCCGCTACAAGACCTGGTACCGGTTTCGGCGCAATCCCACGGCCGTGATCGGCGCGCTGATCGTGGTCAGCGTCTTCGTGGCCGCCATATTCGCGCCGTTGCTCACGCCCTATCCGGAGCAGATCGGCGCCTTCGTCGATTTCCGCGCCCGTCACTTGCCGCCCAGCCTGGAGCATCTGTTCGGGACCGACAATGTGGGCCGGGATGTGTTCACCCGCGTCATCTACGGCTACCGCGTATCGCTTCTCCTGGTCGTCGTCGTGCTGGGGGTCTCGGTTCCGTTCGGGATCATGCTGGGTCTGGTCGCAGGTTATTTCGGCGGCTGGGTCGAAATCGTGGTGATGCGGGCGACAGATATCGCTCTCGCGATCCCGCCTCTGGTGATGGCGCTGGCGATCACCGCGGTCCTGTCGCCCAACCTGATCAACGCCATGATCGCCATCTCGATCCTGTGGTGGACCTGGCATACCCGCCTGATCTACTCGATCACCCGGACCCTGAAGCATCAGGAGTTCATCGAGGCGGCCGAGATCGTTGGCGCCAGCAAATTCCACATCCTGTTCCGCGAACTGCTGCCGAACTGCGTCTCGGCGATCTCGGTCAAGGTGACGCTGGATGCCGGGTTCGTCATCCTGATCGGCGCCTCGCTCAGCTTCCTCGGCCTCGGCATCCAGCCGCCGACCCCCGATCTCGGCACCATGGTCTCCTCCGGCGCCGACTACCTGCCGGATCGGTGGTGGCAGTCGGTGCTGCCCGGCGCGGCAATCCTCTACGCCATCCTCGGCTTCAACCTGCTCGGCGATGGCTTGCGCGATCTGTTCGACGTCGAGGAGGTGCGATGAGCACGCCGATCCTCGAGGTCGAGAACCTGACAGTGCATTTCGATACTTATGGCCGAGCTGCGAAGGTGCTGGAAGACGTCAACCTGACCATCTGCGCCGGCCAGCACGCGGCCGTTGTCGGCGAGACCGGCTGCGGCAAGTCGGTCACCCTGCGCGCCATCATGGGCATCCTAAAGAGCCCGCCGGCGCGCATCGTCTCCGGCGCGATCCGGTTCGAGGGTGAGGACCTGCTGACCATGCCGGCCCGCCGGCGCGACGCGCTCAGAGGCACGGCGATGTCGATGGTCTTCCAGGACCCGATGACTTCGCTGAATCCGGTTTTCACGATCGGCGACCAGATGCTGTCAATCCTGAAATATGCCGACCGGCGTCTCGGCCGGACGCGCGGAGCGGTGGATCGCCGGGCCCGTGTCCTGGAGATCCTGGACCAGGTCCGCATGCCCGACCCGGAGCGGATCGTCCAGGCCTATCCGATCATGCTGTCGGGCGGCATGCGGCAGCGCGTGCTGATCGCCATGGCGCTGCTCAACGAACCGCGGCTGCTGATCGCCGACGAACCGGGCACGGCCCTGGACGTGACCACCCAGGACGAGATCCTCCGCCTGCTCGACGATCTGGTGGCCGAGCGGGATCTGGCACTGCTGATGATCACCCATAATCTGGGCGTGGTGCGGGAGATGGCCGACGACGCCTACGTCATGTATGCCGGCGCCATCGTCGAGCACGCGACCACCGGCGATCTGTTCGACTCACCCAAGCACCCCTATACCCGGGCGCTGATCGATTGCGTGCCCAAGCTGTCGGGCGACACCACCTTCCGCGGCATCGACGGCACCATCCCCGACTATGTCGACCCGCCGCCGGGCTGCCGCTTCGCGCCGCGTTGTCCGCACAGTTTCGCGCCGTGCCGCGAAACGCCCCGATGCGTCCCGATCGGGGACGGGCGGACGGTTGCCTGCTGGCTGCACGCCGAGGGCGCCGAGGCCGACTCGCAGGCGGCGGAGGCCGTGCCATGACGGCGGCGGCCGCAGAACCGTTGCTGTCGGTCCAGGGGCTGACCAAGCACTTTCCAATCCGCCACGGGCTGGTGCAGACGGTCCGTAGCCAGGTGCGCGCGGTCGATGGTGTCGATTTCTCAATCCCGCGCGGGGCGGTCTTCGGCCTTGCCGGGGAGAGCGGGTCCGGCAAATCGACCATCGCCCGGATGCTCGTCGGGCTCTACCGGCCGACCGCCGGGTCGATTAGATTCGACGGGCGGGAGGTCGATGGCGAGACCGGCGGCCGGGCCTATCGCAGGCTGGTCCAGATGGTGTTCCAGAACCCGGGCTCGTCGCTCAATCCGCGGCGCAGCGTCGGCAGCAACGTCGCGGTGCCGCTGGAGGCGCAGCGGCGTGTCCGGGCCGGGATCGGGGCGCGGGTCGCCGAATTATTGGAACTGGTTGAACTGCCCGCCGGATTCGCCGGGCGCTTCCCGCACGAGTTGTCCGGCGGGCAGAAGCAGCGCGTCGCAATTGCACGAGCGCTGGCGGTCGAACCGCAGTTGGTGATCCTGGACGAGCCGACGTCGGCGCTCGACGTCTCGGTCCAGGCCAAAATCATCGACCTTCTGGCCGGGCTTGCGGCGGATCGCGGGCTGACCTTCCTGTTCATCTCCCACGACCTCAGCCTGATGCGCAACTTCGCCGGTCAAGTCGGCATCCTCTATCTCGGACGGATGGTCGAGAGCGGCCCGACCCGCGAGGTGTTCGAGCGGCCGAGCCACCCATACACCCGCAGCCTGATCGCGGCCGTGCCGGTGATCTCAGACGCCGAGGCGGCGCTGCGGCCGGACCTCCCGCCGCTTTCAGGCGAGATTCCGAGCCCGGCGCGCATCCCGCCGGGATGCAGCTTTCACACCCGTTGCCCAAGGGTTTTCGACCGCTGTCGCCGCGAAGACCCGGTGTTCCATGCGGCAGGCGCCGGCCATGAGGCGCGCTGCCACCTTCTCGACGCGCCGGAGTCCGGGCGGCGGGATACGCTGAAAGAGGAGTGATCTCATCGTGCTACGCATCGGCATCGACGTCGGCGGGACCAATACCGACGCAGTGGTGATGGATGGCCGGACCGTCGTCGCCAGCATCAAGGCGGCGACCACCCAGGACGTCATGGGTGGGGTGGTCGCGGCATTGGAGGGCGTGCTGGAGGCATCGGGCGTCGCCCCCGGCGATGTCGATGTCATCATGATCGGCACGACCCACTTCACCAACGCGGTGGTGCAGCGCCGCGACCTGGCGCTGACGGCGGCGGTGCGGCTCGGGCTTCCGGCCACCGCCTCGCTGCCGCCGATGGTCGATTGGCCGGAGGATCTCAGGACGGCGATCGGTAACCATGTGTACATGGCCCATGGCGGGAACGAATTCGACGGCCGGGTGATCTCGGCGCTCGATCCGGACGAACTGCGCGGTATTGGCGCCGATATCGCGTCAAAGGGCATTCGCTCGATCGCCATCTCATCGGTGTTCAGCCCGGTGAACACCGAAATGGAGGAACGGGCCGAATGCGTGTTGGCCGAGGTCGTGCCGGACGCCCATATCACCCGATCCGTGGACATCGGCCGGATCGGCCTTCTGGAGCGAGAGAATGCGGCGATCATGAATGCCTGCCTGCGCGATCTATCGGCGCAGGTCATCGCGGCGTTTCGGGGCGCACTGAACCGCTGCGGCATCAAGGGCCGGTTCTTCCTGACCCAGAACGACGGTACTTTGATGGATGCCGGCTTCGCTGAGCGCTTCCCGGTGCTGACATTTGCCAGCGGCCCGACCAATTCGATGCGCGGCGCCGCCTTCCTCTCCGGGGTCGAGGAGGCGATCGTGGTCGATATCGGCGGTACGACCACCGATGTCGGTGCACTACACAGGGGATTCCCCCGGCCGGCCTCTGTGGCAGTCGAGGTCGGCGGGGTGCGGACCAACTTCCGTATGCCCGACGTGTTCTCCATTGGACTGGGCGGTGGCTCGCTGGTGGTCGAGGCGACGGATGGCAAGGTCACGGTCGGTCCCCGTTCGGTCGGTTATCGGCTGACCGAGGATGCGCTGTGCTTTGGCGGCGATACGCTGACCACGACCGACGTGATCGTCGCCGCTGGTGCCGCCGAGATCGGTGAGCGCCGCGGCGTGGACCATCTCGATGCCGGGCTGATCGAACGGACTCGCGTTGAGATCGCCCGGATGGTGGAGCTGGCGGTCGAACGCTCGCGGCTCTCGCCCGAGCCGCTTCCGGTCATCGTGGTGGGGGGTGGCAGCATCCTGGTTGGCGACCGGATCGGCGTCCTCGAGGTCGTGAAGCCGGAGCACTACGCTACCGCCAACGCTGTCGGCGCCGCCATCGCCCAGGTCAGCGGGGAGATAGACCGGGTCTACGCCCTGGCCGAGTTGGGCCGAGCCGAGGCGCTGGATGATGCCAAGCGCCGGGCGACAGAGGCGGCGGAGGCGGCCGGTGCGCAGCCAGAGACCGTGAAGATTGTCGATGTGGAGGACGTGCCGCTGGCCTATCTGCCGGGCAACGCCACCCGCATCCGGGTGAAGGCCGTAGGTGAGCTTCATGCCTGAGACCTGGCGTCTTACGGAGGGGGACCTCCAGCCTTTGGCGATCGGTGCTGCCTTGCTGGGCACCGGCGGGGGCGGCAGCCCCTATATCGGCATGCTACGGACCCGGGAACTGATGCGCCGGGGCGCCGTCGTTGAGATCCTGCCATTGGGTGCGTTGCCGGACGATGCGCCCGTCGCCAGCGTCGGCGGCATCGGCGCGCCCGTCGTCGGGGTCGAGAAGTTCGAAGAGGGCGAAGAATGCTTGCGTGCCCTGCGCGCGCTGGAGGACACGGTTGGCCGGCCGATGGCCGCGCTGATCGCGGCGGAGATCGGCGGCGCCAATTCCATGGAGCCGATGCTGACGGCGGCCCAGGCGGGCATCCCGGTGCTGGACGCCGACGGCATGGGCCGGGCATTCCCCGAGGTCCAGATGACGACGTTCTTCATCTATGGCCAGTCGCCGTCCCCGGCGGCGATCTCCGACGACAAGGGCAACACCGTGGTCTTCAGGGACGTGGTCGACATGTACTGGTTGGAGCGCTTCGCACGATCCATGGCGGTCGATATGGGTGCGGGGGCGGGGCTGGCGACGGCGCCGATGCCGGCCGGCTTCCTGGCCACCCATGCGATTCCCGGCACCGTCACCCAGGCGCTGGACATCGGCCGGGCGATCGTCGACGCCCGCGCCCACCGACGCGACGTGGTGGGTGCGGTTCTGGCGGCCACCGGCGCCAGGCTGGTCTTCACCGGCAAGGTGGTCGATGTCCGGCGCGACCTGAAGGGCGGATTCGCCGTCGGCGAGACGCTGCTGGACGGTGTCGACGACCATCGTGGCGAGAGCGCCCGCATCGCCATCCAGAACGAGAACCTGGTTTTCTGGCGCGACGGTGTCGCAGAGGTGACGGTGCCCGACCTGATCATCAATGTTGAACTGGATACCGGCGAGCCGATCACCACCGAGATGCTGCGCTACGGCCAGCAAATGGCGACCATCGCGCTGCCGGCCCATGACCTGCTGCGGACCGGACGCGCGCTCGAAGTGGTCGGGCCGGCCGCCTTCGGCTACCCCGAATTGACCTACCGGCCCCTGGCGGCCTGACCCGGGAGGAACGCGCTATGCGGCTGATCGACATCGACGACATGGACGACATCGCCACCGGCGGGGCCATCCTGGGCACCGGCGGCGGCGGCGATCCTTATATCGGCAAGCTGATGGCCAAGGAGGCCATCCGGCGCAACGCCCCGGTCCGGCTGGTCGATATCGACCAAGTGCCCGATGATAGCTGGATCGTGCCTGCCTGCATGATGGGCGCGCCCACGGTCATGACCGAGAAGCTGCCCCAGGGCGACGAGATCGTGCTGGCGTTCCGCAAGTTGGAAGAATTGCTCGGCGAGCCGATCACCGCGGTGCTGTGCGGCGAGGCGGGCGGCCTGAACTCCACCACGCCGTTCATCGTGGCTGCGGAGACCGGGCTGCCGCTGGTCGACGGGGACGGCATGGGCCGGGCCTTTCCGGAACTCCAGATGGTCACCTTCACGCTGCACGGGGTTGCCGCCACGCCGATGGTCCTGGCCGACGACAAGGGCAATTCGATCATCCTCGATACGGTCGACAACCTCTGGACCGAACGGCTGGCCCGGGCGGCGACGATCGAAATGGGCGGCTCGGCGCTGCTGGCCTTCTATCCGATGCGTGGCGCCAAGGCGAAGAAGGCCATCGTCAAGGGCACGCTGACCCTGGCCGCCGACCTCGGCCGAACGCTGCGGCGCAGCCGCGCCAAGCACGCCGATCCGGTCATCACCATGCAGGATCGGCTGGGCGCCTTCGCACTGTTTCGCGGACGTGTGCAGGATGTCGAGCGACGGACCATCGGCGGCTTCGCCCGCGGCGAGACCAGCATCGAAGGGCTCGACCAGTTCCGCGGTCGCACGCTGCGGCTCAGTTTCCAGAACGAGTTCCTGATCGCGCATCTGGACGACGAGCCGGTCGTGACGACGCCGGATCTAATCACCCTGCTCGACATCGATACCGGTGAGCCCATCACGACCGAGTCCCTGCGGTTCGGGCTTCGGGTCGCGGCGCTGGCGATCCCCTGCAATCCGCAATGGCGCTCGCCGCAAGGTCTTGAACTCGTCGGGCCACGGTATTTCGGATATGACGTCGACTATCGCCCGGTCGAGGAAACGGCGTTACGCGAACGGCCGCCGGACCCGGTTGCGGGCAGGGAGCTTCATCGCCGTTAGAGTCCGGACGTTCCTCGCCAGCCCTGGTCATACCGGTTGATTGCCCTGGTTCCCCGGTCCGGGGCCCTTGTCGACCGCTTTGAACCTACGCGATAATGGCGGTCAAATCAGCGAAGCGCCATGGTTGCGGGCCCCCGCAACCAATCAATAATCCCGCCATTCCAATAAGATGGCGGGCTATGTAGTGTTCGAAAACCACGGGCCACATCAAAAATATATCTGGAATGCGTCCCGTACGGCCTTATCCGTCTCCGCCGGCACCTGACAACGAGCCTTGCCGAGGATCGCGTCTTTCCGCGCGATTGCGCCTTCGAGCAGGTCGGGCTTCTGGGCCTCTTCCCATTCCTTCGGGCTCATCCGATTGCCGATGGCCGGGTAGATGTATTCGCTCTGCATCAACCGGAGCGTTTGGTCGCTGCCGAGATAGTGGCCCGGTCCGTCGAGGCAGACGGCCTTCATCGCTTCGATCGAAACGCTGTCCTCGGTCACGTCGATGCCGCGCACGCAGCGCAGCGCCTGCCCGAGGATGTCATCCCCGAGCACCAGACTCTCGTGGCAGAATCCCAAGAGCGAGGCGTGCATGCCCGCGGCCTCGTAGACGAGATTGAGGCCCGCGAGCCCGGCGAGCACATTGGTCAAGCCCTGCTCCCACCCGGCCTGCATGTCGGGCAGCTTGCTGTCGGAAATCCCTCCGGCGGCCCCGCCTGGCAGGCCGTAGAAGCGGTGCATCTGGGCGCAGCCGGCGGTCAGAAGTGCCTGTTCCGCCGAACCGCCCGACATGGCGCCGGTCCTGAGGTCGGAGACGAATGGCCAGGTCCCGAAGATCGCCGGATGGCCCGGCTTGATCGCGTTCACATAGACGACGCCGGCAAGGCATTCGGCGACCGCCTGGACGATGGTCAGCGCGATGGGCGCGGGCGCCGTCGCCCCGGCCTGGCCCGCCGAGAGGAGCAGCACCGGCATGCCGGCGCCAATGCAATGCTCCATCGTCGTGCAGCTTTCCTCGGCGAATTTCATTGGTGGGACGACGAAGCAGTTGGTATTCGACACGAAGGGGCGCGCCCGCCAGGGCTCCTCGCCGCCGGCCACCATATGAATGAGGTCCATGCAGGGCGCCACGTGGGTGGGATCGGAGAAGGACGTGCCGACATGCTTGGTCGTCCCCGAAAGGCAGGCATAGACCGTGTTCAGGTCCATCTCCAAATTGTCGAGGACGTCCCGGCAGACCAATGGGCGCTGGAAGAAATGGATATTGTCGAGGTGTTGAGCGATCCGCGCCGCGTCATGAAGATCCCGCGCCGTAGACTCCCGATACGTCCGCGTCACCGGGTCGATGGTGTGCACCGCCGCCCCGGCGGTGCCGAAATGCACCCGGCCCGGATCGAGCTGCAAATCGAACTTGGGGTCGCGTCCGTGGAGTGTGATACCGCGCGCCGCCTTGGCGAGCATGTCCTCGACCAGCGCCCGCGGGAAGCGCAGCCGTCCGTCATCGCCAAGGACGGCGCCGGCAGCGGTCATCGCCTCGACCCCTGAATCTGGTGCCTGTGAAAGGCCGATCTGCTCAAGCGCATCAAGCGCCGCGGCGTGGATGCGCGCCACCTCGGCCTCGGTTAAGGGTGAATACTGGCCCCCGGCAAGGCCCGCGCGGACCGGACGAACGTCCTCCGGCAAGGGGGCCGACCGTTGTGCAACGCGTGCAGCGCGGCCGCCTGCCCGGCGCGCGCGCGGCTGCTCGCTGCCGCCCGGCTTTGTCCTCCGGTTCGCATCGCTCATGAGCGCACCCTTTCTGCCTTGGGATCATACATCGGTCTGAGGCTCGCGACGGCGGCATGACGGACGCCTGCGACCTCGACCTCGTAGCGCGAGGCCAGCACCTCCTTGGCGCTTTCCCCGGCGCAGGGCACGTAACCGAGGCCCACCGCGCCGCCAAGCGCATGGCCGTAATTGCCCGAGGTCACGATCGAGACGATCTCGCCATCCCGCACGACCGCCTCGTTGTGGAAGAGCATCGGTTCGGGATCCTCGAGCCGGAACTGGAGCAGGCGGCGAGGCAGCCCGGACTCGCGCATCCGCAGGACCGCCTCGCGGCCGATGAAATCGGGCTTCTCGGTGCGCACGGCAAAACCGAGCCCGGCTTCGAGCACATGGTCTTCGTCGGTGATGTCGTGGCCGAAATGTCGGAACGCCTTCTCGATCCGGCAGCTGTCGAGCGCATGAAGGCCGCAAAGCGCAAGGCCATGGTGCTCGCCCGCCTCCAACAGCGTCTCGAAGACATGCGCGGCCTGGTCGGCGGAGACGTAGAGCTCCCATCCGAGTTCGCCCACATAGCTCACCCGGTGGGCGCGGGCGAGACCATAGCCGATCTCGATCTCGCGGGCGGTGCCGAAGGGAAAGGCGGTGTTGCCAAGATCGTCGGGCGAGGCGGCCGCGAGCACATCGCGTGCTTTCGGCCCCATTACGCAGAACACCGCCTCGGCGGCAGTCACATCGGTGATCACGGCGACGCTCTCGCCGAGGTTCCGTCGCAGCCAGGCCAGATCGCGCTGCAAGGTGGCCCCGGGGACGACTAGAAGATAGGCCGTCTCGGAAAGCCGCGTGACGGTCAGGTCGCTCTCGATCCCGCCGCGTTGGTTCAGCATCTGGGTGTAGACGATCCGGCCCGGGGCTACGTCCACATCGTTGCCGCAGACCCTCTGGAGGAAGGCGCAGGCGCTTGGCCCCTCCACCCGGATCTTGCCGAAGGAGGTCATGTCGAACAGGCCCACGCCCTCGCGCACGGCCATGTGCTCGGCGCGCTGGTTGTCGAACCAGTTCTGGCGGTGCCAGTCGTAGCGGTACTCCCGCTCCTGTCCCGGCCGGGCGAACCAGTTGGCGCGCTCCCACCCAGCCACTTCGCCGAACACCGCGCCGCGCTCTTTCAGATGCGTGTGCACCGGGCTGCGGCGGAGGCCGCGGGCGGTTTCGACCTGACGGTACGGAAAATGGTCGGCATAGAGCAGACCGAGCGTCTCGGTCACGCGCTCGCGCAGGTATCGGCGGTTGCGCTGGAAGGGCTGGGCGCGGCGGATGTCCACCTCCCAGAGGTCGAAGGGCGGCGCACCCTCGTCGATCCAGGCCGCGAGCGCCATTCCCGCCCCGCCCGAGGAGACGATGCCGATGGAATTGTAGCCCGCCGCGACCCAGTAGCCGCCAAGCTCGGGCGCCTCGCCGAGATAGTAGCGATCATCGGGGGTGAAGCTCTCCGGGCCGTTGAAGAAGGTGTGGATGCCGGCGGTCGCAAAGAGCGGCATCCGGGTCGTGGCCGCCTCGAGGATCGGCTCGAAATGGTCGAAATCCTCCGGCAGCGTGTCGAACTCGAAATCTTCGGGAATGCCGTCCATGCCCCAGGGCTTGGCCCTGGGCTCGAAGGCGCCGAGCATCATCTTGCCGGCATCCGACTTGTAATAGGCGCACTCGTCCGGCACCCGCAGGACCGGCAGATGGCCGAGCCCGTCGATGGGTTCGGTGACGAGGTAGAAATGCTCGCAGGCATGGAGAGGCAGGGTCACGCCGGACCGCGCACCGAGGTCGCGCGCCCACATCCCACCGCAGTTGACAACGACATCCGTGGCGATGTGGCCGCTCTCGCCGTCGGCCTCCCAGTCCACGCCGGTGACGCGACGGCCATCGTCGGTGACGGCGGAGACTTTCGCTCCTTCGACGATCCGGGCCCCTCGCATCCGCGCGCCCTTCGCCAATGCCATTGCGATGTTGGCGGGGTCGCATTGCCCGTCATGGGGCAGGTGCACGGCGCCCACCACATCCGAGACGTTGAGATGGGGATACATCGCCTTGACGTCGGTTGCCGAGACCTCGTGCACCTCGACGTCGAAGGCGCGGGCCAGCGTTGCCTGTCGAAGGATCTCCTCGCGCCGGGCCTCGGTCAGCGCGACGGTGATGGAGCCGACCTGCCGCATGCCCGTGGCAACCTCGGTTTCCGCCTCGAGGCTGGTGTAGAGATCGGCCGAATACTTGGCGAGCCGCGTCATGTTCTGCGTGGCCCGCAACTGGCCGACAAGGCCCGCCGCATGCCAGGTGGTGCCGCAGGTCAGCCGCTTGCGTTCCAGGAGCACGATGTCCGTCCAGCCGCGCTCGGCCAGATGATAGGCGACCGAACAGCCGGACACACCGCCGCCGATGATGACGGCACGGGCGCGGTCGGGGATCTGAGCCATTCCGCCCTCCTCAGGCCCGGATGCGAGCGTTGTCCGGATCCCAGAGCGGACGGTCGGGCTGGACGATGGCGGGAAACGCTTGCCGTAAATGTCCACCTCGATCTCGGTGCCCTCGTTCGCGAGATCGGAGCGCAGCATCCCGAGCGCGATCGAGGCCCCAACCCGGTAGCCCCAGCCACCCGAAGTGGTCTCTCCCACGACGTCTCCGTCGTGCCAGAGGGTGGACATATAGGGCGCATCGGCCCCGCCCGCGTCGACGATCAGGGTGACGAAGCGCTTCTTCACGCCCTGCTGGTGTTCGATCAGCAGCGCCGTCTTGCCGGGGAAATCCTCGGGCTTGTCGAGTTTAACGAAGCGATCGAGCCCACCCTCGAGCAGGCTGTAATCCGTGGAGAGATCACCTTTCCAGGCGCGATAGCCCTTTTCCAGCCTAAGACTATTCAGCGCCCACATACCGAAGGGCCTGGCCCCGGCATCGAGCACCGCCTGGTAAATCGCCGGCATGTCGGCGTTGGCGGCGTGGATCTCCCATCCAAGCTCGCCGGCATAGGAGACCCGGACCAGCATGGCCTCGTGACCCGCCACCCGGGCCATTTGGTGGCTGAGCCAGGGCAGCGTGAGATCGGCATCTGTCCCGATCGTCTCGTAGAGCGCGCGGGATTGTGGGCCGGTTACGATGAGCGTGGAGCGCTCACGCGTGTGGTCGCTCAGGCTCAGCCCCTGCGGCAGGGCGCGCTTCAGCAGTTCGTAGTCGTGCCACTGTGCCGCCGCCGCGGTGATAAGGGTGAAGTCGTTCTCACCATGGCGCAGCACCGACATCTCGGTCAGGATGCGTCCGCGATGATCCGCGAAATAGGCGAGGTTCATCCGGCCGATTTTCGGCAGCGCCCCCGCGATCCGACTCCGCAGCCATTCCGCCGCCCCCGCGCCCGATAGGGCGAAGCGCGAGAAGCCCGGCAGGTCGAGAACGCCCACGCCGTCGCGCACCGCCTCGCATTCCTCGCGAATCCGGGGCTCCCAGGGGCCGGCGCGGTTCCAGGTGCGGGTCGCCTCCTCGTCGGTGTCGTCGCCGGGCCGCGCGAACCAGTTTGCCCGCTCCCAGCCGGCGTAGGCGCCCATCCGACCGCCAAGTGCCGTCACCCTGTCATGCACGGGCGAGAGCTTCCGGTCGCGCCCCGCCGGCCAGTCGTACCAGGGGAAGTGCATGGCGTATTCGTGGCCGTAGACTTCCATCCCCTTGGCGACGCAGTGATCTTGATCGGTGTAATCGGTAAACCGGCGCGGGTCGCAGGACCACATGTCCCACTCGGTGGCGCCTTCGGTCACCCATTCGGCAAGCACCTTGCCCGCGCCGCCCGCCTGCGCGATGCCGAAGGTGAAGACACAGGCCTCGAAGGCGTTCGGCACGCCGGGCATCGGCCCGATCAGCGGGTTGCCGTCGGGGGCATAGGGGATCGGACCGTTGATGACCTTGGTGACTCCGGCTTCGGCGAGGATCGGGACGCGGGCCATCGCGTCCTCGATCTGGAATTCGAGCCTTTCCAGGTCGTCGGGGTAGAGCTGGAAGCTGAAATCCTCGGGCATCGGGTCGTCCGGTGTCGCCCAGTGGGCGCGGCAATTCCGCTCATAGGGCCCAAGGTTGAACCCGGTATTCTCCTGCCGCAGATAATACGACGTGTCCACATCCCTCAGAAGCGGCAGTTTGTGGCCGACCTCGGCCGACCAGTCGCGTACCGCGGCAACCTCTTCGAAGATCAGGTATTGGTGACTCATCACCATCATCGGCACGGTGCGCCCGCCATAGGGCTTGAACCACTCGCCCACCTGCTGCGCGTAGTAGCCCGCGGCATTCACGACGATCTCGCAGCGGATGTCGCCATGCTCCGTATGGACGGTCCATTCGCCGTTTCGGCGGCTGACCCCCGTCGCCGGGCAAAAGCGCAGAATTTTCGAGCCCATGTTTCGCGCGCCCTTGGCCAGAGCCTGCGTCAACTGCGCTGGGTCGATGTCGCCGTCGGCAGGGTCATACAGCGCGCCCTTCAGGTCATGGGTCTCGATGAAGGGATGCCGGGCCTCTATCTCGTCCGGCGAGAGGATATCGATCGCCATGCCCTGGTACTGGCCCATCCCCCGCGCACGGGCGAATTCCTGCATCCGCTCCGTCGAGTGCGCCAGGCGGATCGATCCGGTGACGTGATAGTTCATCGGATAGTCCACCGCCTGCCCGAGCCCGCCATAGAGTTCGGTCGAGTAGCGCTGCATGTTCATGATCGACCAGGAGGTCGAGAAGGTCGGCACATTGCCCGCGGCGTGCCAGGTCGAACCGGCGGTCAGCTCGTTCTTCTCCAGGAGAACGCAGTCCGTCCAGCCCGCCTTGGCCAGGTGATAGAGACAGGAAGCCCCGATCGCACCGCCGCCAATGATCACGACCCTTGCGGTCGCCGGCACATTTACCATCGCCAACCTCCCTATCCGCTCTAACCGGCCTATCCACTCTACCCGGCTGCGATTATCCCCGTTTGCTTTGCGATTTCAATTCAACGGACGCATCTGTATTAATCGGAGAAACCGATTAAGGGCCGGCCATGCAGATTGAACTCATCGAGACCTTTCTGGACCTTTGTGCGACCCGCAATTTCAATCGGACAGCCGAGCGGCTCGGAGTCACGCAGTCGACCGTCTCGGGCCGCGTTCGCGCCCTCGAACGCGCCCTGGACAGCCGTCTCTTCGCGCGCAGCCGCTCGGGCACCGAGTTGACCACGGCGGGACTGCGTCTCGAGCCCCATGCCCGAAGCCTGCGCATCAACTGGGTCGAGGCGCAGCAGGCCGTGAGTCAAACCGAGGCGGCGGCCCTGACCCTTCGGATCGGCATCCAGCACGATCTGCTGGAAAACCACATCGCGGACTGGCTGGCCGCCCTGCGCCGAGCGATGCCCGGGAGCGCGTTCTATGTCGAGGCCGACTACTCCAAGCAGATGTGCCAGGACGTGATGAACGGCGCCCTCGACCTCGGGATCATCTATACACCCACCGCCCATCCAGATCTGCATTTCGAGACCGTGGGCGAGGTGGGCTACCGCATGGTCTCTACCGACACGGACAGCCTTTCAGCGGTGCGGCCAGAGCGCTACATTCTGCCGAAATACTCGCCCGCCTTCGCAGTCACTCATTCCAGCCTCATGCCGTTCCTGTCGGAGGGGAGCGTCTCGAGCGGACAGGCGGCGGTGATCCGCGGCCTGTTGACCGTGATCGGCGGCACGACCTACTTGCCCGAAGAGATGGCTGCCGCGATGGCCGCAGCGGGAGAGGCGCAGCCGGTGACGGGTGCGCCCCGGATCGGGCAACCGGTTTTCGCCTTGGTTCACCTGCGGCAGCGACACAGAGCGGCCTATCGCCGGATGATCCGGGCGTTGCAGGGGCAAGTCCCGCAGGGAAGCGGCGAGTAAACCCCTCGGAGCCACTTTGCTGGTTCGGATCTGCCGAGTTGCAGATTGCCGAATTCTGATGGTCGTCTAGCCGTGCTCCATTGCCTCACGGGTTCGGTGCAGGAATCCGACAATCGACAGATAGCTGACGGAACGCATATGGATGCCCGCTTGAGAAGCAGAACGGTAGGGTGAACTCAACGGTTGTGTGCTTGGCGCCAGGCGGCGAAGTCCGAAATGGTTTGGTCATTCGTCGCCGGATACAGGCCGACAATCGATCTGCCGTTCTGCACTTCCTCCGTCACGAAGTCCTCAAATGCGGTCATTTCGACGGCCTCGTCGGCGAGTTCGGAGGCAAGCTGGGCGGGAAGCACGATCACGCCATCGCCATCGCCGACGATGATGTCGCCGGGCCAGACCGGCGCGTCGCCGCAACCGATCGGGACGTCCACATCGATCGCCTGATGCAGGGTGAGATTGGTCGGCGCCGACGGGCGGTTGTGATAGGCCGGCATGTCCATCGTCGCGATTTCCGGGCTGTCGCGAAAGCCGCCATCGGTGACGACACCGGCGCAGCCGCGCACCATCAGCCGGGTGAGCAGGATCGACCCGGCGGAGGCGGCGCGCGGGTCCCTGCGGCTGTCGATCACCATCACCGCGCCCGGGGGGCAGGCCTCGACACCGGCACGCTGGGGATGGGCCGGGTCGCGAAAGACTTCGATGCCATTCAGATCCTCGCGGGCCGGGATGTAGCGCAGCGTAAAGGCGGGACCGACCATGTTGCGGCCGGCCTGTCCGACCGGTCGGACATCCTGGATCATCTGGTTGCGGAATCCGCGCTTGTAAGAGCGCGGTCGCCAGGGTCGCCGTGCTGACCGTCATCAGCTTGGCGCGCGTCTGGTCGGACAGGGAATGCCGGGTCATGGTGACGTCCTTCTGCTGTCGGATCGGGCCGGTGTCGTGGATGCGCCGTTACCAGCGCGGAACCTTGCGCACGTAGTCCGGGATGTATTTCTGGATCTCATTCGTGTCGTCGCGGTCGGTGACGCCGGTCGCCTCATAGAGCGCGTTGAGCTCAGTGAGCTTGTCATGGTCGAGTTCGACACCGAGGCCCGGGCCGTCCGGGACGGTCAGGGCGCCATCCTTGAACGCGCGCTTTCCACCCTTGACCACATCCGTATCCATCCAGGGATAGTGGGTGTCGCAGTCGTAGTTCAGGTTCGGCGTCGACGCGGCGAGATGGGTCATGGCGGCGAGGCTGATGCCGAGATGGGAGTTGGAGTGCATCGACAGTCCCAGGCCGAAGGCCTGGCATAGTCGGGCCAGATGCTTGGAGGCGCGCAGGCCGCCCCAATAATGGTGGTCGGACAGTACGACCTGCACCGCGTTCTTGGCGATCGACTCCGGCAGATGTTCGAACTCGATCACGGCGAGATTGGTCGCCAGCGGCATCGGGACTTCGCGCGCCACCGCGGCCATGCCATCGATCCCCAGAACCGGGTCCTCGAGGTATTCCAGGACACCGTCGAGCGCCTTGCCGATCCGGATCGCCGTTTCGACTGTCCAGACGCCGTTCGGGTCGATCCGCAGCGGGTGATGCGGGAACGCCTCGCGCAGCTTGAACATCGTCTCGATTTCGAGGTCGGGCTCCAGCACTCCGCCCTTGAGCTTGAGCGATTTGAACCCGTTCTCGCGGTACAGCGTCCTGGCCTCTTCGACCAGCGAATCCGGTGTACGGACTTCGCCCCAGCGGTCGTCCTCGGCCTGGCCGGCGAGCCGGCCGAACTTGAAGAACAGATAGGCGCTGAACGGCACCTGCCGACGAACCGCCCCGCCCAGTAGGTCGCAGACCGACCGATCCAGCGATTTTCCCTGTATGTCCATGCAGGCAACTTCGAAGGCGCTGGAAACCACATCGACGAGTTGGTGATCCGCGACCGCGGTCGGCGCGTTTATGCCTCCGCCCGCGGGCAACGCCTGCACCACCCGGCTCCGCAGGTCGTTCAGGTGGAACGGATCCAACCCGATGAGCGCATCCGCTGATTCCCGGAGACCCGCAAGCGTCCTCCTCGCGCCATAGGTCTCGCCGAGACCGACAACGCCTGTGTCGGTGACGAGCTGGATGATGCTGCGCAGAAAAACACTCTGATGCACACCCTTGCAATTCAGGAGCGGAATGTCCGGCACGGCCACTGGGGTGACTCTAACGTCCTGAATGATCATGGATTTCCTGACTTCCTGTGCCGCTGGCTCGTGTCCGATACCTTTGCCGGTTACCGACCGAGAGTAATTGTGCCGAAAGGCGCTTGCGTGAACCGACGATCTGAGATATCAGATAGGCCATCTAGTATGCAAGTTGTAACATAATTTCGAATCTATGCAATCTGATATGCAAGTCGCGAGCCTGACTCAGACGCCTGTCGCCGAGCTTCTGGCCGGTGTCGAGGTGGACGCCAATGGAAGCATGGCGTCGCAGATTCATGAGCTGATCTGGGATTTGATCGTCACCATCCGGCTGAAGCCGGGGCAGCTGCTGTCGGAAAAAGAAGTGGCCGAGCTGCTGGGCGCCAGCAAGACACCGGTCCGGGAAGCGTTCATCCGGCTCGAGGACAAGGGTCTCGTCAGGATCGTCCCGAAGAGCGGCACCTATGTCACCCCCATCCAGATCAATCGATTCATAGAGGCATGTTTCGTGCGGCTGCGGCTGGAGACCGGCATCGTACGGCGCGCGGCCGAACGCAGCGGCGATTTCGAAAGCCTGATCCGCCTGGAATCCATTGTACGTGAGCAGGAATCGGCCTGGGCGGCGGAGGACTACATTCGGTTTTTCGAGCTCGATGAGAAGTTCCACCGATCTCTGTTCGATATGGCCGGGCTCCCCGGTGTCTGGGCCATCATGAAGCAGCTGCAGTCGGAGCTTTATCGCCTGCGCCACTTGAAGCGGATCAACAGGATCCGCAGGGGCGAGCAGGTTGTCACCGAGCACAAGGCCATTCTGGATGCCATTCGGAACGGAAATCCGGATGCCGCCGAAGAGGCGCTGATCGACCATCTCGGCTCGCTTGGCCGTGAGATCGACGAATTGGCCGCGCATCCGGAAATCCTGGAATTCATCGACAATCTGAACGGCCCTGAAGGCCGGACAGATGCCCGAACGCGGGCATCGCGCCGCTTCGGCTGAACAAGGCAACGAGGGGGGATAGGTCGGGACATGTCGGCAGTCACGCTGGAAAAAGTCACCAAGAGCTATGGCCCGATTGACGTGGTCCATGGCATCGACCTGACCATCGAGCCGAAGGAATTCGTGGTCCTTGTCGGCCCCTCGGGCTGCGGCAAGTCGACCACGTTGCGGATGATCGCCGGACTCGAGGAGATCTCCGGCGGGACCGTGAGGATCGGCGGCCGCGTGGTCAACAAGATCGCGCCCAAGGATCGTGACGTGGCGATGGTCTTCCAGAACTACGCGCTTTACCCGCACCTGAACGTGGCCGAAAACATCGCTTTCGGGCTGCGTATACGCAAAGAGCCGAAATCCAAGATCGAGTCGTCGGTCAAGGAAGTCGGCGCCACTCTGGGTCTGACCGAGTACCTGGAACGCCGCCCCGCCGATCTTTCAGGCGGGCAGCGTCAGCGCGTGGCGATGGGCCGCGCGATCGTGCGCCGGCCGGAGGTCTTTCTGTTCGACGAGCCGCTTTCGAACCTCGATGCGAAACTGCGCACCCAGATGCGCGCCGAGATCAAGCGGCTGCATAAGAGGCTGGGAGTGACCAGCATCTACGTAACCCACGATCAGGTCGAGGCGATGACCCTGGCCGACCGGATCGTGGTCATGCATGACGGCAGGATCGAACAGATCGGCACGCCGATGGAACTGTTTCTGAACCCGGCCAATGCCTTTGTGGGGGGCTTCCTTGGCTCGCCCCCGATGAACCAGATCCGCGCGACCGTCGTCGAGGGTTCGGCCGGCCCGGTGGCGCAATTCGGCGGCCAGACATTGCCGCTGGCCCCGCTGGCCGACCTACAGAACGGCGTCGGCCGTGAAGTGATCGTCGGCATTCGGCCTGAATTCGCTGCCGCGGCAACGAGTGATGTGCCCGATCAGATCAAGATCGATCTGGACCTCGTCGAAACGCTGGGTTCCGAAGCCCTGCTGCACGCCACCCTCGGCAGCGATCCGTTCGTGATCCGCACCGAAACGCTCGGCAAGCTCGGGGTGCTTGACTCCGTCACCGGATTTACCGTTGCGCCCGAACTGATCAAGGTCTTCGACGGACAGACCGGCGCCGCGCTGGCCGGCCAGGAGCGCCAGGCATGACAGCCGAGACGGACAAGGGCGCACCCGCGACCGAAGAGCTGGTGGCTCTGGCTGGCGAGGCGACACGCGGCCGGTATCACGTGCGGATCGAACGGATCGTCGAACACCTCCGGCGCGAATGGCAGCTTTACGTGCTTTTAGCGCCGACCATCATCTGGCTGTTGGTGTTCCTCTATAAGCCGATGTACGGGTTGCAGATCGCGTTCAAGGATTACAGCGTGTTCCGCGGTGTCGCGGACAGCCCCTGGATCGGCTTCGACCATTTCCAGCAGCTGTTTGGCAGCGATCAGTTCGTCCGCGCCCTGAGGAATACAGTCGTAATCAGCTTCATGAGTCTGCTGTTCGGCTTTCCGATGCCGATCCTGCTGGCGCTGATGTTCAATGAAATCCTGCACCAGACGTTCAAGAAAACGGCCCAGACCATTGTCTACCTGCCGCATTTCATCTCCTCGGTGATCATCGCCGGTATCGTGATCACGGCCTTTTCACCATCGGCAGGGATCGTCAACACGGTGCTCGGCTGGTTGGGGATCGAGCCGATCTATTTCCTGACCAAGGCGGAGTGGTTCCGCCCGATCTTCGTCGGCACGACGATCTGGCAGGAAGCGGGGTTCCAGTCGATCGTCTTTCTTGCGGCCATCGCCGGCGTCAGCCCCACCCTATACGAATCCGCCGTGGTGGATGGCGCGTCGCGCTGGCAGATGATGTGGAAGATCACCGTTCCCTCGATCATGCCGACGATCATCATCATGCTGATCATCCGCATCGGCAACATGCTCGAAGTCTCATTCGAGATGATCATCCTGCTCTATCAGCCTGCCACATTCGAAACGGCAGACGTGATCAACACCTTCATCTACCGGCAAGGCCTGCAGGGCGGCCAGTACGACTTCGCCGCCGCGGCCGGCCTCTTCAATGCGGTCGTCGCCTTCGTGCTGGTCATGGCGGCGAACGCGATCAGCAAGCGCTATTCGCGCACGTCGCTTTGGTAGGGGAGGAGCAGCCATGAACAATATGAACCTCTATTCCCGCGGCGACCGACTATTCGTCTGGATCAACGTAATCCTGATCGCCGCCTTCACGGTCTCGACGCTCTATCCCTTCATCTACATCACGTCGGTGTCGCTGAGCACCGGCTTCGAGGTGCGGGCGGGCAATGTCTTCCTGACGCCGGTCGCTTTTACGATCGCGGCCTATGAACGGGTACTGGCCGAGCCGCTGTTCTGGAGCTCTTACCGGAACACCTTCATCTACACGATCGGCGGCACGCTGATGAGCTTGGCGTTCATCATCCCCGGCGCCTATGCCCTGTCGCGGCCGCAGCTCTTCGGGCGCCGGTTCTGGAACCTGATGGTGGCCTTCACCATGTGGTTCAACGCCGGCCTGATCCCGTTCTTCCTGAACATGCGCGATCTGGGCCTGCTGGACAGCTATTTCGGCATTATCATCGGATTCGCCGTCAACGGCTTCAACATCATCTTGCTGCGCAACTTCTTCGAAGGGATTCCGAAATCTTTCGAGGAAGCGGCCCGGATGGACGGCGCCAACGAATTCCAGGTGCTTTGGAAGGTCTATGTGCCGCTGTCGAAGCCGGCGATCGCGACGGTCGCACTGTTCTGCGTCGTCTCGCGCTGGAACGGGTTCTTCTGGGCGATGGTGCTCTTGCAGGACGAAAGCAAGATCCCGCTCCAGGTATATCTGCGCAAGACCCTCGTCGAATTGACCGACGACGAGGAATTTGCAAGCACGCTTCTGACGTCGGCCTATTCCTTCGAGACCGTGAGCGCCTCAATCATCGTCTGCTCGATCATACCGATCCTGCTGATCTACCCATTCCTCCAGAAGTATTTCAACAAGGGCATCCTTCTGGGTGGAGTGAAAGAATGACGTCAACCATAGGCAAATGGGAGGAAACTCAATGCGAAGATCTCGCCTTAACATCGGCGTTTCTGATGACCACGGTCGACGGCCACGGCACTGTCTGTGCCCGCCTCTGGCGGACGGTCATCTGATGGTCACCGACGATCCGCTGGAACTGACCATCCACATGCACTGGCCCCGTGCGCAGGGGTACATGGTGCCGAAGACCAACGAGGTGTATCCCGTCGAACTGGCCGCGCGCGAGATGACCAACATCCATCTCACGGATCAGACCACGGGCAGGAACATCACCGACTACAACGAAGCGCTGAACCTTCTGCTGGCGGGAGGCAATCTGCCTGACATCGTCGGCGGGCATCGGATCAAGGACTTCGTCAACCAGTATGGCCCCGAGGGCGCATTCGTTCCGCTCAACGAGCTGATTGAGGAGCATGCCCCGAACATCAAGGCGTTTTTCGACGAGCGCCCGGAATTGCGCCAGGCGATTTCGTCCTATGACGGGAATATGTACTACATCCCCTACCTGCCGGACGGCAAGTTCGGCCGCGCCTATTTCATTCGTCAGGACTGGCTCGACACGCTCGGTCTTGAAACGCCTGAGAACGTCGACGAGCTCTATGACGTCTTGGTGGCGTTTCGCGATCAGGACCCCAACGGCAACGGGCTGAAAGACGAGATACCGCTGTTCGAGCGCCAGTGGGAAGAGGTGATCCGTTTTGTCACTCTGTGGGATGGCCGGTCCTCAGGGTCCGACACCTACCATGACTTCATGGTGCAGGACGGCGAGGTGTTGCATCCCTACGCGACCGAAGGCTATCGCGAGGGGATCAAGAACCTGGCGCAATGGTACGAAGAAGGCCTGATCGACCCGGAAATCTTCACGCGTGGGTCCAGTTCGCGCGACTATCTGCTGTCGGAGAATCTTGGCGGCATGACCCATGACTGGTTCGCCTCGACCTCGGGCTACAACGCTGCGTTGCGGGACAAGGTGGAGGGCTTCTCCTTCGTGCCGTTCCTGCCGCCGGCGTCGGTTTCGGGCGTCCGGATGGAGGAGCATCGCCGCATTCCGATCAAGCCCGATGGCTGGGCGATCAGTTTCGAGAACGAGCACCCTGTCGAGACGATCAAGTATTTCGACTTCTGGTTCACGCCCGAGGGCCGCAACCTGTCGAACTTCGGCGTCGAGGGCGTGCACTGGGACATGATCGACGGAGAACCGATCTATAAGCCGGAACTGCTGAACAACGGCCGGGCGATCAACAGCCAGATGTACGAAGTCGGCGCGCAGATCCAGCGCGGCTACTGGCAGGACTATCGTTACGAAATCCAGTGGACCAGCGCCGAAGCACTGGCGGGTATCGAGATGTACGACAAAGCCGATCTCCTGATCGACCAGTTCCTGGGCGTCGCGTTCAACCAGGAGGAGCAAGCGGTTTTTGACCGGTATTGGTCCTCGATCCGCACCTACATGCTGGAGCGTCAGCAGGCTTGGATCCTCGGCACCGGCGACGTGGAAGCCGACTGGGACGACTATATTTCCCAGCTCGACCGGCTTGGGCTCACCGACGTTCTCGAGGCCATGAACTCCGCCTACGAGCGTCAGTACGCAAGCTAAGGCCTGAATTGTAGGACTTGAACCAAGATCGCTTCGGATCGGTCGATCCGAAGCGATCTTGATCGACTTATCGGAATAAAGCCGGTGCCCCGGCTGTTGCCGACCAGGCGCATTCCCCCGGGCTCCGGGGAATGACCGGTACCGCCGCGCACTTTCCCTGAATAGTAAGTAGGAATTCCCCTCGATGTCGTCGGCCACCAAGACCATCGCCGCCATGCCCCCGTTGGAAGAGCCGAAGGCCGGTCGCCTGACCATCAGCTATGCCCCCGGCGCCGACGCTGAAATCACTGAGAACCCGCCGCGGTTCTCCTGGATCCCGGTGATCGAGGACGAGGCACAGTATGTGCTGCGGATATCGAGCGATCCGGGCTATTCCGCCACCAAGACGCTGGTATTCGAGGGTCTGTCGCTCAACTTCTTCACCCCCGACACGGCGTTGCCGGCGGGAGACTATTTCTGGTCCTATGCGGTCTGGTCGCCGGAGGCCAAGACACCGGCGACCGCCTGGAGCCGCAGCCGCTCTTTCACCATCGCCGGGGGCTTGCCCGAAACGCCGCTGCCCGCGCGGTCAGAGCGCTACAGCAAGGCAGGGTATAGCCATCCGCGCCTGTGGCTCGACCGCAAAGGCGTCGCGCAGTTCCGCAAGATCCTGGCCAAGGACCCGGCCTATTGCGCCTGGGATGTTTTCTTTGAAAAGTCGGTCGGCCCGTGGATGGACCGCGAGATCATGGCCGAGCCCGCGGGCTATCCCGGCCACAAGCGCACGGCCCCGATCTGGCGACAGACCTATATCGACTGCCAGGAACTGATCTACGCGATCCGGCATCTGGCGATCGGGGGGCAGGTGACGGGCGATGCCGCCATGCTGGCAAGGGCCAAGGAATGGCTGATGGCCGCTGCCGCGTGGGATCCCGCCGGCACCACCTCGCGCAGCTATACCGACGAATGGGCCTTTCGCGTGAACGTCGCGTTGAGCTGGGGTTATGACTGGCTGCACGACGAACTGACCGAAGACGAGCGGACCGAAGTCCGCACCGCGCTTCTGGCCCGCACCCGCGAGACTGCGGACCACATCATCAAGCACGCCAAGATCCACGTCTTTCCATTTGACAGCCATGCGGTGCGTGCCGTGTCGGCGGTGTTGGTTCCCGCCTCGATCGCGCTCCTCGACGACGCGCCGGAAGCCGAAGGATGGTTGCACTATGCCATCGAGTTTCTGGCCACGGTCTATTCGCCCTGGGGCGACAGCGATGGCGGCTGGGCGGAAGGGCCGCATTACTGGATGACCGGCATGGCCTATCTGATCGAGGCGGCCAACCTGCTGCGGAGTTACACCGGCATCGACCTCTATAGGCGCCCGTTCTTCCGGAAGACCGGCGATTTTCCGCTCTATACCAAGGCGCCCGACTCGCGCCGCGCCACGTTCGGCGACGACAGCACGATGGGCGATCTGCCCTGCCTGAAGGTCGGATACAATTTGCGCCAGTTCGCCGGCGTCACCGGGAATGGCGCCTATCAATGGTACTACGACGAGATCAGGCGCAACGATCCCGGCACCGAGATGGCGTCCTACAATTACGGCTGGTGGGACCTGAATTTCGATGAGTTGACCTACCGGCACGATTTCCCGCTCATCGAGGCCGCTCCGCCGTCGGCGGAGGATCGGATGCGCTGGTTCAGGGGCATCGGGTGGGTCGCGATCCAGACGCATATGGCCGACCCCGACAATCACATCCAGTTCGTGATGAAATCCAGCCCCTTCGGCTCGATCAGCCACAGCCATGGCGATCAGAACGCCTTTTGCCTGGCGGGCTTCGGCGAGGATCTGGCGATCCAGAGCGGCCACTACGTCGCCTTCAACTCCTCGATGCATCAGGACTGGCGACGGCAGACGCGATCGAAGAACGCCATCCTGATCAACGGGAAGGGGCAATACGCCGATCGCGACAAGGCGCTGGCCATGAAGGCGACCGGACAGATTCTTCAGGCGGAGGAGCGCGCCGACCATATATTCATCAGTGGCGACGCGACCCAGGCTTATGCGTCTGCCAGTCCGGAAGTCACCCTGTGCCAGCGCGATGTCTATTTCGTGCGGGACAGCTATTTCGTGATCGTCGACAGCATCGACGCGAACGAGGCGGTCACCGTCGACTGGCTGCTGCACACGAACGGGTCGATGCAGCTTGGGGCGGACACCTTCCGGTACACCGGTGACAAGGCGGCGTTTTACGGCCAGTTCATCTGGTCGGCGGTCGGCGCGCCGGTTCTGGAACAGGAGGACGGCTATCCCGGCGTCGATCCCGAAGAGGTCGAAGGCCTGCCGATCCACTGGCACATGACGGCGCGTTTCCCCAAGGCGAAATGCCACCGGATCGCGACGCTCCTCGTGCCGTACCCCCGGGCGGAGCCGCGACGGATCTTTCATTTCCTGGACGACCAGGGCTACGAGACGGATCTTTACTTCACGGATTCCGACGAGCAGTCCTTCAAGGTCGTCATTCCGAAATCCTTCAAGGCCTAGCGGTCGCGTGCCGATTCAGACAACCATGAGCGACCGGCACCGGATGGCGAAACCATGAAGATATCCAACGCGGAAGTCTTCGTGACCTGTCCCGGCCGGAACTTCGTCATCTTGAAGATCGAAACGGATCAGGGTGTCGTGGGATATGGCGACGGCACCCTGAACGGGCGCGAACTGCCGGTCGCCAGCACGCTGCGCGACTGTATCGTGCCCATGCTGATCGGCATGGATCCGCGGCGCATCGAAGACATCTGGCAGACCCTCCATCGCGGCGCCTACTGGACGGGCGGCCCTGTCGGCATGTCGGCTCTTGCTGCCGTGGACATCGCGCTGTGGGACATCAAGGGCAAGATGGCCGGTATGCCGGTCTACGACCTGCTGGGAGGCAGGAGCCGGGATCGCCTGATGCTCTACGGCCACGCCGCGGGCGCCGATATTCCGCAGACAGTCGATGCGGTGGGCGCCTGGGTCGAGCAGGGCTACAAGGTGATCCGGGCGCAAACCGGCGTTCCCGGCACCAAGACGGTCTACGGCGTGAACCCGGCCGGCGGGCCTTCACTGGGGTTTGTGCCGTCGCAGGCCGAACTGCCGATGGAGCATGTCTGGGATGGCGAGGCCTATCTGCGCACCATTCCGAAATTGTTCGACGAGTTGTTGTCCCATTACGGCGAGTCCGTCCAGTTCGTCCACGACACTCATCACCGCCTGCGCCCGATCGAGGCCGCGCGGCTCGCGAAAGAGCTCGAACAGTTTCATCTATTCTGGCTGGAGGATGTGAGCCGACCCGAACGGGCGGACCGGTTCCGCCTGATCCGCGATGCCAGCACGACACCGCTGGCGTTGGGCGAGGTTTTCCACGGCATTCAGGAATGCCAGCCCTATTTCGAAGAGAACCTGATCGATTTCATCCGGATCGCGGCGATCCACACCGGCGGCATCACCCATGCGCGCCGGATCATCGACTACGCCGCGCTTCACGATGTGCGCACCGGGCTGCATGGCCCGCCGGATGTGTCGCCGATCGGCATGGCGGCGCACGTCCATCTCGGCGCCTGGGCGCCGAATTTCGGCGTACAGGAATGGGCCGTCATGCCGGCGCCGGAAATGACCGAAGTCTTCGAGCATGACCACGTGATCGAGGGAGGGCATGTGACGCCCTCCGACGCGCCGGGGCTCGGCATCCGCTTCAACGAGGAGGCGGCGCGCATGCATGAATTCAAACGATCCTATTTGGGCCTCAACCGTCTGCCGGACGGGACCGCCTGGTACTACTGACTGACAAGGGGAAGACCATGAGCTTGAAGGGAAAAACCGCCATCGTGACCGGCGGCGGCCGGGATATCGGCCGGGCCTGCGCGATGCGCCTCGCGGCGGACGGCGCGAATGTGGCGATCAACTATCATTCCAGCGCCGAGGGCGCGGAGTCCGCGGTGGCGGAGATCACGGCGGCCGGCGGCAATGCCTTCGCCCTGAAGGGCGACATGACCAAGGATGAGGATGTCGCCCGCCTGATCCACGAGACCCAGGAACGCTTCGGCCAGGACATCGGCGCGTTGATCCATGTGACCGGCGGTCTGGTCGCGCGGAAGACGATTTCCGAGATGGATCTGGATCACTGGAACCGCGTCATGGATCTGAACACCACGTCGCTGTTCCGTCTCGTGAAGGCCGTCGAGCCGCATATGCCGGCGGGCAGCGCGATCGTGACCTTTGCCTCTCAGGCCGGGCGCGATGGCGGCGGGCCGGGCGCCGTCGCCTATGCGACATCCAAGGGCGCGGTCATGACCATGACGCGCGGCCTGGCGAAGGAATTCGGCTCCAGGATCCGGGTCAACGCGCTATGCCCGGGCATGATCGACACGGATTTCCACAACATCTTCACCAAGCCGGAAGTCCGCACCCATGTCGCGAATGCAAGCCCGGTGAAGCGGGAAGGGACGTCCGAGGACTGTGCCGAACTGGCGGTGTTCCTCGCCTCCGACCGATCGGCCTTCATGACCGGCGCTTGTGTCGATATCAACGGCGGCATGCTGTTTTCGTGATGGGAGGCATAGAACTGTGGAAGTGATCCAGAATGCGGATAGCGGTTCGTCGTATGTCGACTTGAACCTGTACGGGCCGCCCACGGCGCATAAAGAGGAATTCATCACCGCGTTGGGACGCGTCGTCGATAAGGTCGACGCATTGATTCCTCAATTCGGACTCCGCAATCCCCGGATTTCTCGTACGGGATCATACCAATACGAGTTCTGTATCCCGGATGAGTGGGTCGCAAGTTTCTGGCCCGGGCAGTTATGGCTTGCCCACTCCGTGACTGCTCGAGACCACTACAAGAACAGCGCACGGATGCGCCGCCCCTACTTTCAAAGGGTGCTCGAGCACCCGGAGTGGCACGACCATGACTTGGGTTTCCTATTCACCCTCACCTGTGTCGCCGACTACAAACTGACCGGTGATGAGCACGCCCGTGCGATGGCCTTGCGCGCTGCGGATTTCCTCGCCGCGCGTTGGCGCCATCCTCTGCCCTTCGTCATGTGCTGGAACCCGATGCGCCGCGACGACGATGAATTTGCTGCCAGGAAGACCGGAACGCTCAATATCGACAGCATGCAGGGCATGGCGTTGCTGTTTTGGGCAGCAAGAGAGACGGGGCAATCGTCTTTTGCAGAGATCGCCGAACTACACCTCGATACGTGCGGCAAGTACCTGATCCGAGATGATCACAGTTCCTACCATTGTTATGAATTCGACCCGCGTACGGGCGATCCGATCGAGGGCTACACCCATCAGGGGTATGCCGACGACTCCTGCTGGTCGCGCGGCCACGCTTGGGGCATCCACGGCTTTGCACAAAGCTATCTGCACACCGGCAACGCGGCGTATCGCGATATGGCGGCCGGCATGGCCGACTATATGTCCGGCAAACTGCCTGAGGACGGCGTACCGCTTTGGGACTATAATCTGCCCGACGACAAACACCCCTATCGCGACACCTCCGCCGCTTCCGTGACGGCGGCCGGTCTCTACACATTGGCGCAGTGTTACGGGCGAAACGAACAGGGCCAGAAATATACCGACCTTGCAGATAGGTTGTTGATCGGATTGGTTCGAAACTACGACATCACTTCGGACGACGATGCTCAAGGGTTGCTTAAGGAGGGCGCTGCGTTCGTCGAACTGGGCCGTTCAGATAACATGCTGCCCTATGGTGACTATTACTATATGGAAGCGCTGATGCGTGCCGTTGGGCATTCGGAGTTCTTCTGGTAGTGAGGTGAGACCGGTTCACCGGTAAGCCCTGAGACGCCGTCAGGAAATCCGTGGGCAACGGAGCCCCGCTCGGTACAGGGCGGCCGCGATTTTCGGATCTTGGATGCGCAGGGAACACGCTCAGTCGTGTTGACCGGCCCCGCAGACTGTTTTGCTCCTTGTATGGCATACCCAATCGGCGCAAAAGACAGCCAAGAGTTGCATCGCCCTAGTATTGTGGCCTAGTCTTATAGTCCAGGGGCACCCTGGCCAAGACATGGGCAGCAGCAATAAGACGATGCAGGAAGCGCGCGCAAGTAAGACAGCCTGGCGATCGGCAGGAGCCGGGCCCGTCAATGACACCCGGAATCCCGGATCGGTCCTATGAACCGCGAACTGAAGGGCGGGTATTCGAGCGTGGAAAGCGAGCCGCTGTTCCGTGGCTTCGAGGCGCCGGAGGTCGATCTGCGTGACCTGCTGGCGGTTTTCTGGCGCCGCCGTTGGCTGTTCTTCGGCACCGTCGGCTTCATCGTCATCATGGCGGCGCTGACGGTATTCCAACTGACGCCACGCTATGACGCGCAGACCACGATCATGGTCTCCCCGCGCACCCAGCAGATCGTCGACATCGAGGCGGTCGTATCCGGCCTGTCGGGCGACAGCCAGGCGGTCGAGAGCGAGATCCAGGTGCTGCGATCCCGTGGGTTGATGAAACGGGTGCTGCTGGGCGCCGGGCTGGAGCGGTATCCGGAGCTGAACCCGTCCCATCCCGACAATCGCGACGGGCTGCTGAGCGGCCTGCGGGACGCGCCCCTGCTGGCAGCGGCCCGAGGCGAGATGGCCCGGGAGGATCTGGACGCCGATCTGCAGCAGCAGATAATCGAGGCGGAAATCGTGGAGGCGATGCTGGACCGGCTGGCGGTATCCTCTGTGGGCCGCTCCCGCGTGATCAACATACGCTTCACCTCCGAAGACCCGCGTCTGGCCGCCCGGGTCGCCAACACCATCGCCGATCTGTACATCGCCCAGCAGATCGAGCTGAAGGCCGAGGCGACGCTCCAGGCGACCGAATGGCTGAGCGACCGGCTGACGGTCCTGCGCACCGAGGTCGAGCAGGCCGAGCGTGCCGCGGAGACCTTCCGTGCCGACATCGCCACCATCGACGGCCGTGATCGGGAATTGATCACCCAGCAGATCTCCCAGACCAGCGCCCAGATCATCCGCGCCCGGGCCGATTTCGAGATCGCGCGGGTGCGGCTGGCCCATGCCGAGGGGCTGTTGGAACAGTTCGGCTACGAGGTGGTGCTGGAGATCATCGATCCGAACCTCTCGGTCCGCTACAACGAGAACATCGTGCGCCTGCGCCAGACCGAGGCGACGCTGATGGCGCAATACGGCCCCAGCCACCCGGTGGTGAAGGATCTGCAGGGCCGCATCGACGCGCTGTCGCTGCAGACGGCGGAGAACCTGATCACCAGCCTGCGCAGCGGAGTGGAGATCGAGCGGGCCCGGCTGGCCTCCCTGGAGAACTCCCTGTCGCTCTTGCTGGCCGATGCCGCCCAGGTGAACCAGGCGCTGATCGAGCTGCGCAGCCTGGAGGGCGAGGCGGCCGCCAGCCGCGGCCTGTACGAGACCTTTCTGAACCGCTTCAAGGAGACCGAGCAGACAGGGCTGGAGCAGGCGGATTCCTGGATCGTATCGCGCGCCGAGCTGCCGGTCGAACCCGCCTATCCGAAGAAGGCCCTGCTGATGTCGATCGCGCTGATCGGCGCCTGCTGTGCCGGTGCCATGCTGGTCTTCGTCGCCGAGCAGTTGGAGGGCGGCTTCCGGACCGCGGAGGAGGTGGAGCAGGCGTTGGGCACCCCAGGTCTCGGGCTGATCCCGGCGGTCAATGCCGGCAAGGGCCGCGGGCCGCAGGACGTGGCCGCCGACGACCCGCTCTCTGCCTATGCTGAGGCGCATCGCTCGCTGCACACCGCGCTGCTGTTGTCCGGGTTGAAGGCTGATGCCGGTTCGGCGGTGCTGGTCGCCTCGGCCCTGCCCGGCGACGGCAAGTCGTCTGTGGCGATGTCACTGGCCCGGGTGGTGGCCAAGACCGGCAAGCGCGTGGTGGTGGTGGACGCGGATCTGCGCCACCCCAGGATCCACACCGGTTTCGGCCTGCCCAACGAGCGTGGCCTGACAACCTATCTGGACGGCGAAGCAAAGCTGGACGAGGTGCTGCAGATCGACACCGCGTCCGGCGCGGTGGTGATCACCTCCGGCCCGCAGGTGAATGACCCTCCCGACCGGCTGCGCGGGCCCCGCTTTGCCGAACTGGTCTCGCGCCTGCGCGACGACCTCGACCTGGTGGTGATCGACTCGCCGCCGGTGATCCCGGTCTCCGACGCGCTGATCCTGGCCGGTCTGGTCGACCGCACCCTGGTGGCGGCGCGCTGGCGGGAGACGTCGCAGAAGGCGGTGCGCCGCGCCGTCGACCAACTGCGCGAGGCCGGCGCGGGCATTGCCGGCCTTGTCCTGACCCAGGCCGACACCGCCCGCCAGGGCGGCTACGGGCACTGGAACTACGGCTATCGGTATGGCGGCGGCGATGATTAGACCGAACCGCTGAGAGGACGTCAGGATGCCGGGACGATCGGGTGTGAACGGGATCCGCATTGGAGGCGCGCCGGCGCTGGCCGCCTTGCTGGCGGCGGCGCTGATCCTGTCGGCCTGCGCCAGCGACGGCGCCGGCGGATCGTCCGGGCCCTCTGACAGCGTCGGCAGCATCGATCTCGGCGGCCAGTGGAACCCACGAGAAGGTCGCGCCATCCAAATGCGCCGTGCCAACGCGCTGTGGCGGGAAGGCAACCACCAGGAGGCGCTGGCACTGTATCGAGAGCTTGCCGCCGCCGGCTATCCCGCCGGCATGGTCCCGCTGGCCCGCGCTTACCTTCGCGGCATCGGCGTGCCGCGCGACGCGGAGGGTGCGGCGGAATTGCTCGAGCAGGCGGCAAGCAAGCCGTCGCGGTTGCGTAGTCGGGCGGAATATGAGTTGGGCAGGCTTTATCAGCGGGGTGAGGGTGTGCCACGTGACCCGCAGAAGGCGGTCGAAATGTTTGAGCAGGCGGCGTCGCGCGGCAATACAAATGCGATGACACAGCTGGGCCGCGCGAAACTGCGGGGCGAGGGCACCGAACAGGACGTGGCCGGAGGGGTCGTTCTGCTACATAAGGCGGCAGATGCTGGCAACACTGGAGCGATGGTCGCGTTAGGTCAGGCGTACGTCACCGGAACTCCTGTGGAGGCCAATGCCGCAGCCGGCATCAACCTACTGGAACAAGCGGCCGACAATGGGAATTCGGCTGCCCAGCTGTGGCTGGGCCGCGCTTTTCTGGATGGCAGCAACGTGCCGCGCGATGTGGATATGGGGACCGACCGGCTGGAGCAGGCCGCGGCACTGGGGAATGCCAACGCAATGTTCGACCTTGGCAAGTTGTACCTCGAGGGTGAACTGGTACCGAAGAACCCCAATGCCGCGTCCGTTTGGCTAGAAGAGGCCGCATCCAATGGAAATGTAGGCGCAATGGGAGTGCTTGGAATTGCGCTGCTCGAAGGTGGCGATCTAGTTCAGGATATCCCTTCCGGAGTGGGCTGGCTGGAGCGCGCCGGCGACACCGGCGCCCATTGGGCCGTGGCCCGGCTGGGACGAGCCTACCTCGAGGGTGATCCGGTAGAGCAGAATGTCGACGCCGGAATCGCTTTGTTGGTGCGCGCGGCCGACGCAGGTAACAACCGCGCGATGCTGAGTTTGGGTCAGGTCTACCTTGCGGGCGAATTAGTTTCGCAGGATCCAGACGCTGCCACCATGTGGCTAGAGCGGGCTGCCTCGAGCGGCGACGCGGTAGCGATGTCATTGCTCGGCACCAGTCTGCTAGAAGGACGTGGCCTGCAGCAAGATATGGCTGCGGGCGTAGCGTGGTTGGAGCGTGCCAGCGCCGCTGGCGCTCACTGGGCAATGCTACGACTTGGAAGAGAATTTCTCACCGGTGATACCGTAGGTCGAAATGCAGCATTGGGTGTGTCGTGGCTGGAACAGGCGGCAGAGGCCGGAAACAGCAATGCAATGATGCAACTGGGTGGTCTCTATCTCAGCGGTAATGCCGTTCCGCAAGACATCGACTTGGGTATGTCCAGGCTACAGGAAGCGGCTGCCGCCGGAAACGGCTGGGCGATGCTGCGACTTGGCCGGATGTATATCGAGGGCGTTCTCGTCACCAAGGATTCACCGATGGCTGTCTTCTGGCTTGAGCAAGCCCATGCCGCAGGCAACCCCTTGGCTTCAAATCTGCTGACAGAACTGGAACAGTCTGGCAGCCCGATTTGGTGGACGGGACTAGGTGCCGTCCAGGCCGGCTCCTGACTTGTTCATCGCCGCCACGGGGATCTGGGCACAGTGAATTTCGCAGTCTACCATGCGCCAGCATGGTCGTCGAAATTGACCACCATGAACCGACCAGGCCATGGGCGCGGGACTTCGCCATGTCCAAGACCTCGGTTGCACATCAGCTGAATGCTCGGTCTCCGTTGGTTGCACTAGACCGTGGTTCGCGACCCTACTCTGGCGGCCAGACGCCGATGCGGCGCTGGCTCGCCACTCTAAATGAGAGATCAACCTAGGTTATGCGAATTTGGTATGCGGCTCGAAAGAAGAGCCAGGTCCTTCGGAAGTCCGTCGCCTTTGCATCCCAGGTACCGCGCGCGCTCGTACGTGCGACCGCAAGTCACGACACCTATCTTGCCAGACCGCCGCTGGTCGGGAATTCCTTCCCCAAGAGCGGCACTCACCTGCTGGTGCAGATTCTCGAGGGATTCCCGGGTGCGCGGAGTTTCGGCAGCTTCGTCGCATCGACGCCGTCGCTGACTCTGCGCGAGAGAACTAGGCACCAGCACGTGCGGCGTGTTCATTCCGTGGTTCCCGGGGAAGTCGTCGGGGCCCACATGTTCTACGGTCCGGAGGTCGCGCGCGCGCTGCTTAACATGAACTGTGCGCATTTCTTCATCTACCGCGACCTCAGGGACGTCGCCGTCTCGGAGGCTCACTATCTGACCAACATGAACAAATGGCACAGGCTGCACCGATATTTCTCGGGCCATCTCAAGACCGACGAGCAACGCATCTCCGCCGCCATTCTGGGCATCGATGATCCCAAAGCTCCGTGCACCTATCCCCATATCGGCGATCGGTTCAGGAGATATCGAGCGTGGCTTGAGGATCCCGACACCTTCTGTGTCCGGTATGAGGACCTGATTACGGCCGAACGCAAAAGCGTCCTGCGAAGGATGGTGAAATACTTTTCGACGCATGTCGCCGGCGACCAGGTTACGACGCCGGTGATTGCCGACATTGAGGCGAAGATCGATCCGGGTCGGTCACACACCTACAGGGAAGGAAAATCGGGGAATTGGCGCAAGGAATTTACCGAGAAGCACAGGAACCAAATAAAGGAAGTTGCAGGTCAATTGCTCATCGAACTTGGCTACGAGAACGACCTGTCTTGGTAGAAAAATCTTCAAGCGCTCGTCGTGCCGCGAGCTGATGCCAAATATTTTGCGCCAGTTCCTAAGAAAAATGACCAATACGTTTGCGATATCCAAGGTTATCGTGAGCCGAGCATTGGCGTCCGTGATTCAGTTTCTTATGCTCATCATTGCCGCTCGGATGATATCAGCGGACGGCGTTGGCATCTATACAACCTTCGCGTCCTGGACTTATGTCTTCGGAACCGCGTTCGCGGCCGGGCTGCCAATCTATGTGCTCCGCGCCACGGCCTCGCACGTGGCTGCGGGACGAGTTGATCGATCCGACCTTTTCGTCAAGCAATGCCTGATCACGGTGATCTCGATCGGGGCGACCAGCTACCTGCTGTTTGAACTCGCCAACGAAGTGTTCTTTGCCTCTAGACTTGCCCAAAGCGGATACCTGTTTGCTCTCAGGGCCTCGGTTATCGTCGGGATATTGCTGGCGTTGTTGCGTGTGCTTTCCGAAGCGTTGAAGGGAAGAGGACGGCCGAACATCGCGTTTACATTAGAATTCTCCACCGTGCCATTGATCATCATCGCTGCCGCGGTCGCTCTTGCCCACTCTCAGCACGAGGTCACCACGCAGACTATCATTCTTTTCCACGCCTTGGGCTCTCTGATCGCTGTCTTCCTGGCAACGATCATCGCGTTTCAGGACTTTCGATTTCCGCGATCGCGATCCTGGGTCAAGATTAAATTGAGTTCGCTCTCCTCTCTCTGGGCGATCAGCATGATCAATAATGCGTTGGTGTTCATTCCATACTACGTGCTTCCCTTCTATGCGCCCCCCGATGAGATCGGACAATTTGGCGTCGCCCATCGCCTAGTCGGACTGTCAGGCACGATTCTTGTCGCGCTTGCTGCCTTCTTCGGTCCGAGATTCGCTGCGATGAGTGTACGCTCGAATACCGATAATCTCCGATCCATTTACCGGCAGTCGTCGGCATTCCTGTTCCTCTTGTCGGTACCGGTGCTAATGCTCTTTGTGTTCTTGGGGCACCCGATTCTCTCTCTATTCGGGGAGAGTTTCACAGCCGGCGCCTATGCGCTCGCAATCATGGCCGGCGGGAGAGTGATCAACGCCGCGGCCGGTCTGACAGAGTGCTTTCTGAGCATGGTTGGAAAGGAGCGTTTCGAGCTCTACTCCGCGGGATGCGCCATCCTATCCTTCGTCATTATGGTACTGTTGCTGGCCCCGGCCGATGGGATGAACGGAATTGCGCTAGCGTATACGATCGCATTTGTCGTTCGAGCCGTCCTCTCCCGCGCGTTCGTTCAATGGCATTTCGTCGTCGCCGCACAAGCGAATTGACTGGCGCTGGCCGCCGATTGGTCCGAAAGTCCGCTAGAACTCAATCACCCCCGCCTTGGTGCCAACCATAATTCGGGCCCGACCGGTCTCCGTGATGTATTCCGAGTAGGCCTGATCGGAGCCGTCATACAGCCCGGATCGGCAGTCGTCGACCATGATGAAGGACCGCTCGTTCATGTGCGGCGCAATCGCCGAGAGGACGGCCTTCGTGGGCGCATACAGATCGATATCGAGCAACACCACATCGATCGGCTTGCAGACGGAGTAATCGAATTGCGACGCGTCGGCTTTGATCACGGTGGCATTGTCGTACTGGTTCTTGGACAAGTTCAACTCGAACACGTCGCGGTCGCCGTATGAGAAAGCTCCGAAGGCTCCGGCAGGCTTCTGCCTCTGTGTCAGTTCATATTCGATGTCAGACTCCGTGAAACCGGAGAAGGTGTCGATGCAGTAATATGGGCGATGATCGCCGGTACATCTCATATGCTCGAGCAGAAAGCACGTCGTCATGCCGCGCGCCACGCCGATTTCGACGATGGACCCGCCCTCGGTTTCACTGATCATCTGAACCAGCCAGGCCAATTGTGCCGGCTCGATGTTGTAGCTGTATCTGGGCCGAGAGAACGCGTTCAGGAACCGCGAGCGATATGCGATCCGCTTGAGAAACTGAATGGCGCGATGAACTGACGACTCAGTGCTGATTCCAAGTGTGTAGGCCATGTTATTTCTTTAGCCATCCAATGCGGCCTCGGAGGCGGCGGATTGATTTGTCCCATATCATCGGGGTGCCTTGATAGCCGATGCAAATTGGGGCTGGACCGAGGTGGTAAACCTCACTCCAGTCATCCGGTGCCCGCACCGGCAGGCCCTTACAAATTCACCGGCTGCCCAAGGGGCGTGCGAAATGCGGTCGGGTGAAGTCCTTCCTAGTATCGCGCTACATGGATAATCATCCTCCAATTTGTGCAGCGTACCCCGCGTTTGGCAATTTCCTGATCATGATTCGTGCAAGCCGCTGATTGAGCTGCAACAGGCTCACCTGGACCCCGATCAAATACCAGACAAACATCGCGGCGTATGGCTCGGTGAAATTCTGCTGGAACTGATTGCTCACAAAAAAGACCGCCATGAGAACCACCGACAGTGCCGGCACCAGCCATGAAACACCGACTGTGTCCGGCCCCTTCATCCTAGTGGCTCGGCTATAGGCACAAAGGCTGGCGTATGTCGTGGACAGAACCAGACTCGAGACGGCGATCACGGCAAGCGGACCTGCGCGGATGGCAAGATCGAGATAAGCGTTCTCCGAGACGCGGATGCGTCTGAAGTCATACTCAGCGCCGCCAAGCGAGTAGTTCATGACTGGCTGGTACATTTCGCCAAGCGGGTAGAGCAATCCAACCTTGGCGGCCTCGATCAACGCACTGGCGCGCCGTACGTCGCCTTCGAAACCTGCGAAGGTGAACAGCCTGGCAAGGCCGGAACCTTCGGTCGCGACCAGGATGGGTATCAAGACCGTCAGAAAAGTCGCACCGAGGACGAAAAGCCAAACTCCCTGGCTCTTCGATCGACCATGCCCAAACGCAATCTGCGCTAGTATCAAGAAAATAAGGCCGCCAATCACCGTCATGATTGCCGCTCTGGACCACATGTTCGCAACAATCAGCATAGCAGAGAGCCCAATTATCTGAAGAATAATTGCCCTATTTACGTGCGGTTTACTAAAGTACACATAACCAAACAACAGAATAACCGATATTGACAATAAAGTTGGATAGTATCTCTTGATCTTCGTGATAGTGAACGGCCCGATATGGTCAACCATTCGGCCATACTTGAACGTGTCGCCCGTCAGAGTCGTTTGAACCACAAGCAAGAAAGCCGACACAACCAATGTCGCCATGATGGCAATGACTGTTCGCTCCAGGAAGGTTATCTGGTCCGCGGTCTTTCCACCGTCCCAGTAGTTTCTTGGCACGACCCTTCCCGCAAAGTATGACAGTAGTGGAACTAACGTCTGGGCGAAGAAGAAGAAAGAAATGCTGAGCTGGTCTGATGCAGACGTATAGAAGACGAGACCGACGAGATAAGAGGTCAGGTTCACAAACACAAACGCCGCCACGAAGGCATCGTATCGGCTGAACGATATCGTAGCCCAGCGGAATGACAGCAGATAGAGCAATAGGGGTCCGATCAGGAACACCGATATCGGCAGGTCGACGCCCGGCGTACGCTCAGAGAAGATCACGCTCTGCCCAAGCGATAGCCCATCAGGTCCGATATGGATGAAGATGGGCGCACTCAGCGCCAAACCCAGCACATAGGGCAACCGACGACTCATGCGTCCTGTGCCCGGTTCGTGGGGCGCCGAACGTCCCCGCGCTCGATAGACGATCTCTTTGCCCGCAATGCGTCGAACAATACCGACTCGAACCGGTCGGCGATGCCCCCGATATCGAACGTCGCCTCAGCATAGGCGCGCGCATTGGCAGCAAGGCGGTCGCGCCGGGACCGGTCGATGAATAAGGTTTCGGCGCCGACGACGAGTCCGCTAGCGTCGCCTGAGGCGGTAACAAGCCCGGCATCGGCTTCTCGGACGATGCGGGAGGCCAGGTTCTGCTCCGGCCCGCTCAACAGGACCGGCCGGCCGGCGCACAGATAGCTCAAGACCTTGGAGGGCACGGAGAAGACGGCGGCGTCGCTCTCCAGCACGGCGACCAGAACATCCGCACTCGCCAGCACATCGGGAAACACAGCAAAGGGTTGCAGCGGCAATAGATGGAGGTTCCCCAGCCTCTCATCGTCCTTGATCGCTATCAGACGGTCCATCCCGACGCCATGGGACACGGCGACGATGCGCACGCGCGGCTCGTCGCGAAAGTGCCGCGCCAATTCCGCCAGCAGATCGGGATTGTGCTTCAGGGCCATGGTGCCTGAGTAGAGAAGGACGAACTTGTCATCGAGGCCATGCGCGACCGACCAGTCGTTGGCCTTCGGCCCGAGCGGCACGCTCTCGATCGGGCCCCAGTTCCGGATCGTGTGGACCTTCTCGCGACTTCCGGACCATTGGGTGGCAAGCGGTGCGAAATCCTCGGAGATCACAATCACGGCGTTGCTTGCCGCCATCTGCCGCCGCTCAAGCCAGGAGTAATAGGCCCCGACCAGATGCCCCAGCAGCGGTATCCGCTTCGGCAACAGCAGTGACGCCGCGATGCCGATGAGATCCTGCGCCCAGAAAACGAAGGCCGCATCAATGCCTTGGGCGCACTTCACGAGGTGATGCTGCGACTCGACCGGGGTGTTGCCGCTGAGGATGACGTCCGGCCGAAGCGCCCGAATCCGGTCCGCTAGTGCCCTGCCGTATTCGACGTCCTGGAACCGGCGCCGGACGAATGACGCCTTCCGGTAAGGGCAGCGGATCGCGATGCCTTCGATCCTGAGCAAATCGGGATCGCCGGGCGCGCGGTCGAGTGAGCCCTTCGGGCCGGCGTCGCCGGCGAAATACAGGTGACTCACCTGATTACCGCGCCTAGCCAGCTCGCGGCTCAGCTGCAGCTGGAACGGATGGCCACAATAGTCATGCACGACGATGTGCATTGGGGAGTGTCTCCAATTCTCATTGATATCGCATTGCGAGGAGTCGCTGCGGAGTGGGGCAGCAGCCATCCATCGCTACCGATTGTCAAAATGGATCGATCAATCCCTACGCTGCCAGCGTGCCGGCGCTGTTGGACATCACTTTGCGCTCAATCCAGTCATATGTCCTCTCGAGCCCAGCCGCGAGCGGTTCGCTTGGCGCCCAGCGCAGCATTTCATTGATCAGCGCGTTATCGGAGTTCCGGCCACGGACACCCATCGGCCCTGGAACATGGTCAATGACCAGGCTTTTTCCGGAAATCTTAATGATCATCTCGGCGAGTTCGTTGATCGAGACCATCTCCTCGGAGCCAATATTGACAGGGCCCACGAACGAATTGGTGCGCATCAACCGTGTCGTGCCTTCGATGCATTCATCGACATAAAGGAAGGAACGCGTCTGAAGACCGTCACCCCAAATCTCGATCCGCCCGCCGTCTTCTGCATGAGCAACCTTCCGACAGATCGCGGCCGGCGCCTTTTCCTTACCGCCGTCCCATGTGCCTTCCGGACCGAAGATGTTGTGGTATCTGGCGACGCGGCAGCGCATGCCGTGATTTCTGTTGTAGGCAAGGTAGAGTCGCTCGCTGAAGAGCTTTTCCCAGCCATACTCGCTATCCGGATCCGCCGGGTACGCCGACTGCTCGGCGCAATTGGGGTAATCCGGATCCTTCTGATTATGGGCGGGGTACATGCAGGCCGAAGAGGAGTAGAAGACGTTGACAATGTTTCTCTTATGGCAGGCGTCAACCACATTAAGATTTATGGTGGCCGAGTTGTGCATGATTTGCGCGTCGTTCTCGCCGGTAAATATGTACCCGGCGCCCCCCATATCAGCGGCCAGTTGGTAGACTTCGTCGAACCGTCGATCGATGACGCCACGCACGATTTGAGGGTCGCGCAGATCCCCTATGACAAAATCGTGCGCCTGGGTCTCCACGTGTTCGTGGAACTTGAGATCGACGCCGCGGACCCAGAACCCCTCCGCTACCAGGCGCTTGACGAGATGCCCGCCGATAAAACCCCCGGCCCCTAGAACCAATGCTGCCTTCATTTCTCAACCTTTCTTGTCGCTCGCCCATTATTCGAGCATGTCCATGTACGATGGCTGACTTCAATCGTCTTCAGGAGGATAACAACCAGTTCGATTGCCAGGCGCCACAGAATGCGAACTCTCGCTTCAGCGCGGCGGCCAATACCTGCCGTGCCCCCCACTTTCAATGATCGCGCCATGCCCCGGTTATCCTCTGTCACAAAAAAATTGCAACAATCTGGAGCCAATTCATCCTCATGATCACAACGTGTCAACTCGTTTCTAATTCTAGTGAAGGAATCCAAGAAATCTAACATATTCGGACTTGAACGAGTGTTCTATCTTCGATTTCATCCTTCTAGCCCTGTCGATTTTTACTAATGTCGGACACCATCTCGTCTAACATTTGTTGCCCAACAATTTCTCATGGATATGGCAGGAGGACGTAGGGAATGGCAGCGACCATTTTTCCGGTTGTGTTGTCAGGGGGCAGCGGAACGCGGCTTTGGCCCGCATCGCGAAGGGATCATCCAAAACAATTCTTGTCGTTGGTTTCTGGCTTCAGCATGCTGCAACAGACCGTGCTGCGGGTCATGGATGACACGGACCGGTCCAACCCAATGGTGATCTGCAGTGCCGAACATCGAACGGCCGTAGCAGAGCAATTGCACCAGATCGATTGCACGCCGTCGCGTATCGTGCTCGAACCATTCGGGCGTAACACCGCGCCGGCTGCGGCGATCGCCGCCATCCTGCAGGTTGAGCACGACCCTCGGGCGCTGTTGCTGCTGCTTCCAGCGGATCACGTCATCCGGGATCCGTCCGCTCTGCGTTTGGCCATCAAAGCAGGTACCGAGGCCGCGGCGGACGGTATGATGGTGACGTTCGGCATCATGCCTGAACGGCCGGAAACCGGGTTCGGCTATATCGAGCAGGGCGACGCCTTGGAGGGCTTTCCCGGCTGTTTTAAGGTGAACGGGTTCATTGAGAAGCCGGACGAACTGACGGCGAAGCGACTAATCTCGACCGGAAACCACGCATGGAACAGCGGCATGTTTCTGTTCCGCGCGGATCGCCTTCTGGCGGAACTGGAAGCATACGAACCGGCCGTTGTCGCTGCCTGCCGACAAGCTTTGGACACTGGCAAGTCACAAGCGGACTATCTCACGCTGGGCAAACCGGCCTTTGAGATCTGCCCGGCCATTTCGATCGACCATGCCGTCATGGAGCGCACCAAGAAAGCGGTGGTCGTTCCGGCCGATATGGGCTGGAGCGATGTCGGTTCCTGGGCGTCGCTGTGGCAGGTCCAGGACCGGGATGACCGGGGCAATGTGGTTGCGGGAGCCACCGTTTCACTCGACACGTCGAACAGCTATGTTCGCAGCGACGGCCCGCTGGTCGCCACCATCGGAATAGATGGCATGGTCGTTGTGGCGACGAAGGACGCGGTCCTCGTTTGCCCGTTGGAGAGGGCACAGGAGGTGAGGCGCATCGTGGAAATGATGAGCACAGATGACGACCCGGTCAACACGTAGCCTATACTCTTCACAGGATGACGAAGATGTCCGCCCGGTTGTCTGATGGCTGAAAGCTCTCCTGACCCAAATCGTCACTACGGTCATGCCATTACCAACACTCAGAATGACGTCTTGGCGGACGAAAGCATTATCCCCCTGGTTTTGCAGCACCGAGCATATCACGATCTTGAATTTGGCGACGTCGTAGCAATACCTGGAGCAATTTCCAGATAGCGCGGTGATAGCTTTTCCCTCTTCTTGAAGAACGGTTCTCTGTAAAGAGCAGTTCTAGCGTCGGTTCGACTGTGCCCCCGCCCGTGCCGCGTCGCGCAACTGCAGATAGATCCGCCCTCCGGCACGCTGCCCAGCAGCCATCGCGTGCTCTGGCGACATCAGTCGTTCGATGTCGACCTTCTGTGTCCAAAAGACAGCATCTTTTGGGAGGGACTTCAGAAGCCGCTCCGCATGTCGATCGGTCAGAACGGCCGTTACAAGTGTCTTCGTCGGCATCAATATCTCCGAAGCAGATTATCCGCGGCAGATGGCCTTCGCGGTTTAAGAACAAAACAGGAACAAACAACATAACACACTTCTCCGAAATCGACAACTCTCAGCCGGGCAGCGCTGCTCAGCCAGAAGGGTCCCGCGGCGATTTCCCAATGGACCCATTTGATCGCGAAACCGTCCGAATCTCAGACAATCTTAATGGCCTTGCCATAGCCTTGGGTCCCTCGGGCTTGGGGATCACAAGGTCCGAAGCCGGCCGCGCAACCAGGATGGGGGCCAGCGAGGAATGGTCAGGTATGACCGAAGTAACCGACCGGTTGGCTTTGCCGGCACGGTAGGCCGCGACGCTTGCCCCCGCCTCGTGGGGGCTTTTTTGGCCGTGGCGGCGCTCGGGCTCGCAGTGCCGGCTTGGGCCGCGCCCGATGTCTCCGCAACGGTGGAGCGAGGCGCCGCGCCGGCGCAATCGGCGCCCCTCGGCAATCGACTCAATGGGCTGTTCGGCTCGCGGGAATTCCGTTCCAGCAATCCGGCCATCGTTCCGCAATGGGAAGGTGTTGCGCGCCGGCTGGCGCGCGATGCGCCGGCGGTCGCGGCGTGCGACGCCGATCCCCAAATGTGCCGGTCGCCCAGAGTGCGGCGGTGGCGGGCGGAGGTGCGCGATCTTCAAGGCGCCGACCCGCTGGTCCAACTCGCCGAGATCAACCGCTTCGCCAACCATGTCGTGCCCTATCGCGAGGATGAGCGGGTTTATCGCCGCACCGATCATTGGGCGGCGCCACTGCAGATGCTGCGTCAGGCCGGGGATTGTGAGGACTACGCCATCTTCAAATTCGTCAGCCTGCTGGATCTTGGCTTCCGCAACGACCAGATGCGCATCGTCGTCGTCCAGGACACGGTACGCGACCTGCCCCATGCGGTGCTGGTGGTCGAGTTGGCCGGCCGGGCCTATGTGCTGGACAACCAGTTCGAGGAAATCCTGCCGCTGGACGGCGTCGCCCGATACCGGCCCTATTACTCCGTCAACCAGACCCATCACTGGACGCATCTCGTCCTGGTCGCTGATGCCGGACCGGACGCCGGCGCGCCGGCGTCGAAGTCCGCCAAGGCAAGCCGAATGGGCGTGCGCGGCCGGTGATCGCCGGTGGCCGGCAGTCACGCCCGGCCGGCCCCTGGGATCACGCCGTCCCCGCCTAATACACATTGCGCGTCTGAAAGACCGCAATCGTCGTTCTCAGCAGGATCCAGAAATCGAGCCACAGCGACCAGTGCTCGATGTAGTACAGGTCGAATTCGACCCGCTTCTCGATCTTCTCCAGCGTGTCCGTCGCTCCGCGCCAGCCACTCACCTGGGCCCAGCCGGTGATGCCGGGCTTCACTTTGTGGCGGGCGGCGTATTTGCGCACCGCCTTGTCATAGTGGCGCCCGGCGGCCTTTGCGCCGAGCGCGTGCGGGCGGGGGCCAACAACCGACATGTCACCGCTCAACACGTTGAAAATCTGCGGAAGTTCGTCGAGGCTGAAGCGCCTGATGAACCGTCCGACCTGGGTCACGCGCTCGTCATCTGGCGCGGTCAGCCTGTTGGCATCCTGGTCGGCCATGTCGTGGTACATCGAGCGGAACTTGAACATGCCGAAGGGCCGGTCGTTGAAGCCCAGACGGGTCTGGCGGAACAGCACCGGGCCCGGGGTGTCCAGCCGGATGGCGAGTGCGATCGCCGCCATCACGGGCAGGCACAGTCCCAGCAGGATCAGCCCCAGCACCTTGTCCTCGACCGATTTGACCAGCGAGTCCCAGCCGGAGATCGGCCGGTCGACCGCGTTCAGTACGGGCAGGCCGGCGACGCTGCTGGTGGGCCGGTGGGGCAGGCCATATCCGACCAGATCCGGGGCCAGGCGGATCTGCAGCGGCAGGGTGTCCAACTGGTCCAGGATCGCCTTGATGCGCGTCTCGGCCGACCAGGGTAGGGCGATGAACACCTGCTCCACGGCCCCGGCCCGGGCCAGGTCGATCAGCTTGTCGACGCCGCCCAGCACCGGCAGGCCCCCGACTCTGTCCGGCACACGGCCGTTGCGATCGTCGACAAATCCGGTCAGGCGGACGAGGGGGTCCGGCCGCCGGCCGAGATGGCCGGCGAGGCGTTGGCCCAGTTCACCGGCGCCAATCACCACCGCGCGCTGGGCAAATAGCCGACCGATCGGACCCACCCCCAGGCAAAGGCTCAGGATGCAGCGGTCGACCACCAGCAGTACCGCGCCGCCAGCCGCCCACCACAGCATCGAGCGCGGCGGCGCATCCAGGCCGGCGAACCAGGCCGCGAACACCGACAGCGCCAGCGACATGACGAACCACGCCGCCAGAACCGAGCGCACTCGCGGGATCGAGGAAAACAGCAAGTCATGCCGATAACATCCCAACGCGTGCAGGACAGCTCCGGAAAAGACCGAGGCGATCAAGATCACGCTTGCAGGGACGGTTGAGATCTCTGCGCCAGGCGCCAGGAACAGTGCGGGCGCGAACCTTCCAGATAGGAATATCGCCAGAATATCTATTAGAAATACGAACCCAACCAGAAATTCGGGCGAAAGTATCCGGCCAGCATTGCCTTCCGGCGGTCCGACCGCCAGAGATGAATCTATCGTCATCGATGCCCCACAGTAAGCGACTATTATTATTGCCGCGATTAGTTGTCCATGTACCCAGTTATTACTAGTCTTTTGGGGGACAGTATTCTTGTTTGACTCTCAACCTTGAGTCAAGCGCAAACGATCGAGTTCGCCTTGCACAATAACCACCGTCTGGAGTTGCTCGGGGGTGTAGCAATTCTCTCAGAGCGGCGAGGCGATCACGTCCACAGCTTTGGACGGCGGCCCCGCCGCATCAGCTATTCCGTCGATGGCATAGTGCCGGCGACAATCAAGTCGGGCTTGCGCCGTCGTCGTCATCGTCGAAGAACCCGCCGTCGTCGTCATCGTCCCACGGGTATCTGTCATCGGCGTCCTCTGTCGGACCCTGCCATCCAGACGCCGGGGTCGGAGGGCTCTGGCCCAGCTGGGCGCCAGCGGCCAGTATCTCCTGCTCCTGTCCCGGGACCCGCGCGGCCACGCCCTGCGACACTGTGGCTGCCGCATCGGGGCGGATCGTACCCACTGCCACGACGACATCCAATGCGCATTCTGGAGAGTTGGCGACAATATTGTTGCTTGCGCGCGAAAGTTGTTCGGGAGAAGCTGTCAGTGAGTTAGAGGCAGGGAACAATTCTCTCTTAATAATAGAAACGAGCTCATCCTGGCCGAGGTCACAGGACCCTTGCGCCAATGCGTTGTCGCCAAGGCCAATTGTTGAGAAAACAATCGGAATAGATAGAATTACTGGGCCGAATTTTGACATTCTTGTCGACATTGTTGCCATCCATGCGAGACAGGGGAACTTTTGGAAAATTATGACATTGTCATAAATGCCATGCAACCTTTAGTTAATGGACATTGAGTTTTAGATATAGTCTTGATGGAAATTCCCAATGTACCGCGAACCTCTTGTTTTCATCTGGATGACAGTCCCTTGCCCTTGATGCCGAGGCAATTTTTTCAGCGCCGCCGGAAATATGGTTAGTCTGGAGACGCCGTGTCTGAATGCGCCGGGATGCCGGCCGGGAAGATCGTCATGCGGTTGATCCCGCTATTCTTGGTGGTGCTTGGGATATCGGTTTCCGGACTCGGACTCACTAAATTGATTGCCGCCCTCATCGCAGCGCCCGGGGATCCAGTCGTCGCAGCGATGAATGACGATCGGCCGGTCAGTGCCGCGGCGCTGGATCGCCTGCTCGAGTCCCGGCGCGCGGCCCTGGCCTGGTCACGGTCGCCGCAGTTCTATCGCGATATGGCGCGTGCCGCATGGCGTGTTGCCCGGCGCGCCGGGCAGGACCGTGACAGGGCGAGCGCCGCCCTCCGGCTTGCCACCGATGCAACGGAGAGCGGCCTGCGGATTTCGCCGGTCGATCCGTCATCCTGGCTGCAGCTCGCCGTCATCAGGCTGGATGCCGATGCCGACCCCCAGGCGGCGCTGACTGCGCTCAGATCGGCGATCGTATCCGGTCCATACGACCCGTACCGCACCGAAGCCCGGGTGCGGTTGGTTCTCCGACTCTGGTGGCATCTGGACAGTTCGGACCGGCTACTCTTTCAGCCGCAGTTCCGGCATCTTTGGCTCGACGACCCCGACTCGATGGCGCAGCTGGCACTTGACCCGCGGGCCCATCTGATTGCCCTGGCGATGCTCGACGATCCCGAAAGCGCGGCGACGCTTGGGGAGATGCGTGATGAGCTCCTGCAATCCCGGCAGTAGACAGTGATGTCATCGCGGAAATCCATCGGATGGCGACATGGTCGATGGCGCACGATCGCCGTGCCGCTCGGATTCGGGTCATGAGCGCCCTGGGACTCTCAACCGCCCGCTGGCGACCCGCGGGCGCGCCGGTCCATTGGCTTGTGCTGACACTTGTCGCGTTGGCGCCGCTTCCGTTCGGCAGCAATCGCCCATGGTCTTGGAGCCTATTGGCAACCCTTGCCGGCGTCCTGCTGATCGTCTGGTCCGCAGGCTATCTGCGGTCGTCCAGACGGTTTGCGATCGCGCCCCGGCGCATTGCCGTTCCGGCCTTGCTTTACATGTCGGCTTGCCTATTTGCCCTTCTGCAGACCCTGCCGGTCCTGCCCGAGGCGATGGCCCATCCCTTATGGTCGCTTGATGCCGGGATCCGGCCACCGGGTGGATTGCGGCCCATCAGCCTGTCGCCGGCAGACACGCTGACAGCGCTGCTCAGGCTGTTGTCTTATGGCATCGTATTCTGGCTCGTCCTTCAGGGATCGCGGGAGTCTCGCCGGGCTGACGAGGTCGTCGGGGTCATCGGGATCATCAGCGGGCTGTACAGCGCCTATGGCGTTATCGTCTTCCTGACGGGCGGTCAAACAGTCCTGTGGTTCGAGAAATGGGCCTACCAGGAATCGGTTACCAGCACCTTCGTCAATCGCAACAGTTTTGCGACCTATGCAGGGCTTGGGCTGCTGTGCGCGGTCGCCTATCTGTACCGGGCGCTTGTCCGGGTCGATATCGACCAGACCAGCATACGGCGATCAATCGGCGACCTGCTCGCCCGTATGACACCGTTTGTCATGGGATCGATCGCGGCGATCCCGCTCAATCTGGCTGCCCTGTTCCTTACCCAGTCAAGGGCCGGGATCGTGTTTTCCGTCCTGGCAATGATCGTGTTTGTCATCGGGCTCAGCGTCAGGATCAAGGCGCGCCGTATGGCCGTATCCCTCGCGGTGCTGACGGTGATCGGCGTGGGCTATTATTTCCTCGTCTCGGGCGCCGGCTTCGTCGAACGGCTGGACCGACTCATCGGATCGGATCTGGCGAACAACGCCCGGCTGACCGTCTACCGCGCGACGGTATCTGGGATCCTCGATTTCCCATGGCTTGGGGTCGGATATGGGACATATGAGGAATTCTTCAGAACAATACGCAGCCCCGACATGCCATCGCGGTTCATCAAGGCACACAGCACATATCTTGAGTGCATCGTCGAACTCGGCATACCGGCTGCCGCGATGCTGATCTCGTCGATCGCAATTCTGGCCTATCGCGCACTGCTTGGTCTTCGGCGGCGGCGCAGTCTGTTCGTCTATGGCTGGATGGGGTTCTGCGCATCCGTGCTGGTAGGCTGCCACGCGCTGGTCGATTTCAGCCTTCAGATCCCCGCCATTGCAGTCACCTATGCCGCCATCATCGCGGTCGGCTGCAGTCAGTCCTGGAGCAGCAGAACAGACACGTCGAAGTAGCAGGGCCCTCTGTCAAACCCATCGGCAGTCTCTGCAATGCGACTGCAGAAGACCGTTCGGTCTCGACGAACCCGATGTGTTTTCGAGGGATTTGATCGGTCCTGAACTGCGATTCGGTTTGCGGCGACATGACCGGCGATAACGGAACAGCAAGGTGTCTGGGCAATCCGACCTTGGCTTCTGCCCGGGATAGCAAGACTCACAGCTCGCCGGCAAAGTGGCAAAGAACGTCCGCACCGTTGATCTGTTTCTTCGGTGGGGTTTCGGCGTGGCACAGATCGGTCGCATGCGGACATCGGGACGCAAATCGGCAACCGATGTCGGAACTCACCACATCGCTCAGCCCCACGGGCACGCGCTGTTTCGCGCGAACACGCGGATCGGGTACCGGAACCGCGCTGAGCAATGCACGTGTGTACGGGTGCTTGGGATCGCCGAACAACTCCTCCGTCGTTGCCAGTTCCACGATCTGGCCCAGATACATCACCGCGACCCGGTTGCAGATGTGTTCTACGACCGCCAGATCGTGGGCAATGAAGACGTAGGTCAGGTCGAACTCTTCCTGCAGATCCTGCATGAGGTTGAGCGTCTGCGCCTGAATCGAGACATCCAGAGCGGAGACTGCCTCGTCCGCGATCACCAGTTCCGGGTTTGTCGCAAGCGCGCGGGCGATGCCAAGTCTTTGGCGCTGCCCGCCCGAGAACGCACCGGGGTAGCGGTGCAGGATCTCGGGGCGCAAGCCCACCTGTTGGAGCAGTCCCGCAACACGATCGGCCAAGGCGCGCCCTTTCAGATTCTCGGCCTTCCGCAAGCACTGTCCAACGATCTCGATCACCGGCAGGCGCGGGTTGAGGGACGATTGCGGGTCCTGAAAGACCATCCTGATGTCACGCCAGATGTTCCGCATCAGGTCGGCGTCGCCGCCTACCAGTTCAACCGGCGCCCGATCCTTGCCGGCGTATTCGATCGTGCCTCCGTTGGGATTGAGGATGCGCATGATGCACCGCCCAAGCGTGGTCTTGCCGCTGCCGCTTTCGCCGACAACACCGAAGGCTTCGCCGCGGTGCACGTCAAAAGAAACGCTGTCGACCGCCCGCACAGTATCTGTCGATTTGCCAAAGAAACCGCCGCCGATCCCGAAATGCATGTCCAGATCACGGACCCTGAGAATGCTGTCAGTCATCCAGCGCGGCCTCCGAATGCAGGAAACACGCCACGGTAGATTCTCCCCGACGAACCAGTGCCGGCTGTTTCCGGTCACAGGTTCCAGGAATGAAGCTGTCGCATCGTGTCCGGAACGAACAGCCGGACGGCCGGGCCAGCGGATGTGGAACCATTCCCTTGATCGCAGGCAGGCGGTGCTGCTTATTCATGCCGATGCGCGGCACCGAAGCCAGCAGAGCGCGGGTATAGGGGTGCTGCGGGTTCTCGAAGATGGAATAGACATCGCCCATCTCGACGACCTTGCCCATATACATGACGGCAACATCCTCGGCGACCTCGGCGACGACCCCCAGATCGTGGGTAATCAGCATCACCGCCATCTTGAACTCGTCCTTGAGATCGGCGATCAGGTCGAGGATCTGCGCCTGCGTCGTCACATCGAGTGCGGTGGTGGGTTCATCGGCGATCAAGAGACGCGGTTGACAGCTGAGCGCCATGGCGATCATCGCCCGCTGACGCATCCCGCCGGACAGCTCGAACGGATACGATTCAAACCGCATGGTCGGGTTGGGAATGCCCACCCGGTCCAGCATTTCAATCGCCGCTTCCCTGGCCTCTGCCTTGCTCATCTTGCGATGGAGCAGGAGGGTCTCGACGATCTGCTTTCCGATCTTCTGGATCGGCCCCAGGGATGTCATGGGTTCCTGGAAAATCATTGCAATGTCGTGGCCGCGGATCTGGCGGAGTTCCCTGGATCCTTGCTTTGCCTTCGCCAGATCCACGGTTCGGCCGTCGGCTGCCCGATAGATGATCCGGCCATCGGTGATGCGCCCGGGTGCATCCACGATGCGAAGGATCGAGCGGGCCATGATCGACTTGCCGCATCCGCTTTCGCCAAGAATGCACAGGGTGCGATTGCCGTGAGCGTTAAGATCAACGCCGTCGACGGCCTGGACGACACCGTCATCGGTGAAGAAGTGCGTCTTCAGCCCGGAAATCTCCAGCAGAGGCAGGTCTGTAGTAGCGCCGGAACCGACCGACCCGGACCTAGTGGGCGTGGGGGTCTGCGGCATCACGAAGCCCGTCTCCCAGGAAATTGAGGGCCAGAACCGCGATCACGATCATCGTGCCCGGTGCTATCAGAAGCCATGGCGCCTCGATGATGGTGCGGATGTTCTGCGCCTCCTTCAGAAGCGTCCCCCAGGACACCACCGGTGGTTGGAGGCCGATCCCCAGGAAGGAAAGCGAGGTTTCCGCCAGGATCATCAGCGGAACCGCAAGCGTCAGCGAGGCGATGATATGGCTGGAGAACGAGGGAACCATGTGCTTTCGGATGACTTCCCAGTCGCTCAGGCCGTCGAGCCGCGCGGCAATGATGAAGTCTTCATTCCGCAACGACAGGAACTTGCCGCGAACCTCGCGGGCAAGGCTCGTCCAGCCGATCATCGAAACGATCAACGTGACGACGAAATAGGTCCGCAGCGGAGGCCAGCCCAGCGGGATAGCCGCCGCCAGCCCCATCCAGAGGGGTATCGTGGGGATCGAACGGATGAACTCGATCAGCCGCTGGATCAGGTTGTCCGTCCAGCCGCCGTAATAGCCGGAGAGGCCGCCCAGCACCACTCCGATGACCAGCGACACCGCCACACCGACCAGCCCGATCGACATCGACACGCGGGTGCCGATGATGATCCGGCTCAGGATATCGCGGCCCAGCCGGTCCGCGCCCATGAAGTAGACGGATTCGTTCGGGTCCTTCGGTCCGAACAGGTGTCGATCCGTTGGAACGAGGCCCAGAAGCCTGTACTCATAACCGCGCACGAAGAAGCCCAACGGTATGATTTTCTCCTCGTCGACCGCGAATATGCGGCGCAGAGCCACGCGGTCGACCTCGAGCTTCAGCCCGTTGGCATGAAGCAGAATATCGGTGGAACCGTCCTCGTTCCGGACAAGGAGATGGATCGCCTGCGGCGGCGCGAAGGCGCGCCGCGTATTGGTCTCATGGATCTGGACCGGCGCCAGGAACTCGCCGAAGAACGCCATGAGATAGATAAGCGCGACGACAAAGAGGCTGTAATAGGCAACCCGATGGCGCTTGAACTTGCGCCACATCAGTGCCCAGGGACCCAGAAGGACCGGCGCCGTCACGTCGTCGATGGTGTCGACCGAGGTACTTGTCCGGCTCGCACTCATTGATAGCGAATCCTCGGATCGATCCATGCCAAGAGCAGGTCGGAAATCAGGGTTCCGATCACGGTCAGAAGGCTGACGATCAGGATCAGGGAGCCAGCAAGGTACATGTCCTGAACCAGCAGGGCGCGCAGCAGAAGCGGCCCCGTGGTCGGAAGATTCATCACGACGGCGACGATAATCTCGCCCGAGACCAAGGTGGGAAGGATCCAGCCGATGGTCGAGATGAACGGGTTCAGCGCGACCCGGACCGGGTACTTCATCAGGAGCTGGAACTCGGACATGCCCTTGGCCCGTGCGGTGACGACGTAAGGGCGATAGAGCTCGTCCAACAGGTTTGCCCGCATGATGCGGATCAGCGCCGCGGCTCCCGATGTGCCGACGACAACGATCGGCATCCAGATATGTTTCAAGAGATCGACGAACTTCGCCCAGCTCCAGGGTTCGCCCAGATATTCCGGACTCACGAGCCCGCCGACGCTCTGACCGAAATACTTGAAGGCCAGATACATCATCACCAGTGCCAGCAGGAAATTGGGGATGGCCAGCCCGATGAAACCGAAGAAGGTCGCGGCGTAATCGCCGAATGAATACTTGCGCACCGCCGAGTAGATGCCGATCGGCAGGGCGGTGATCCAGATGAACAACAGCGTCAGGATCGAGATGCCGAAGGTCCAGCCGAGACGATCCCAGATCAGGTCGGTCACCAACACGTTCTTCTCGAACGAGATGCCGAAATCGCCGCGCAGGATGATGCCGGTCATCCACTTGTAGTATTGCACGTAGATCGGCTGCCCCAGCCCGTATTGCTCGCGCAGAACCTCGAGAACCGCGGTGTTGTCCACACCGGCCTCGCCCATCTCTGCGGCAAGTGAATCGAGGTAGTCGCCAGGCGGAAGTTGAACGATCGCGAAGGTGACGATCGACACTAGGAATACGGTCGGGATGATGTACGTAAGCCGCCGGAAGAAGAAACCCATCATGGGCGCAGCCGCCTGAAGCGGACGGCGAGCCATGGCCGCGGACGGCACGGACACCTTCGCATGGGTTCTCCAGCGGCCATATCTTCGATCAGCCCGAGGTCATTGGTGGCGGGCTCTTGCGCTCACCGGTCATGGAAGAAAGGCCCGGGACGAGGCGCCCCGGGCCGGCATTGAAGTTAGGGCAGGTTGACCCCGCCTTCGAAGTAGATCTGCGCCGTATAGGGAGCAGGGAACCAGAGCTGGCCGGCGATCGGCAGCGGCTCGGGCACGTTGCGCACATTATTGCGCGCGATGCCGAAGACCGGATCGTTCTGGACCATGCCAATGGTGAAGAACTGTTCCATCGCCATGTCCAGCACCCGCTCCATGTTGGCCTTCATTTCCTCCGGCGTCGCGGCGCCTCTCACCTCGTTGTAGGCGGTGAAGATATCCTTCACGGCCTGCGGAGGCTCCTCGCCGCGGGTGTTGTCGACGCCCCATTCGGCCCAGAGTCGGGCCCAGCTGACCGAGTTGCTCACGATCGGTACATAGCAGATCGGCGTCGTGTAGGCGTCTGCCTGACCGCCGGAACAGTTCCACAGATAGGCGTCCTGCTCGTTGGCGGTGTGCAATGCAATGAGACGCGAACGGTCGGTGGCGCGCACCTGGATGTCCAGACCGACATCCTTCGCATAGCCGGCGATCAGTTCCATCGCGTCCGGGTATTGCAGGCCGAACACGTCGGCCACCAGGAAGATCAGCGTGAAACGATTCCCGTCCGGTCCAAGCCGGAAGCCTTCGGCGTCGCGCTGATCGAGCCCGGCCTTGTCGAGATATTCGTTCGCCAGATCCTGGTCGTACTCGGTGTACTGCGTGAGGTACCACTCCTTGTAGAGTTCGGAGCCCTCTCGCGGCGCGGTCTGGGCCGCCGTTGCGGCGCCGAAATACAGCAGATCAATGATCTCCTGGCGGTTCACCGCGTGGCTGAGGCCGATGCGGAAATCCCGGTTGTTGATGACCTCGCGCTTCACCGGGTCGGTGTGATTGAGGTTCAGCATCAGGATCATGATGTTCGCCGGCAGGTCGCCGACGTCAAAGAACCGGTACTGGCCTCGCTCCATGTTGTCGGTCAGAGCCGCCTTGTTGGACGGGCGGCCGAGATGGCGCAGCATATAGTCGATTTCGCCGTTGAACGCCTTGAGCAGGATCGTCTCGACATCCTCGACCTGATCGTAGGTGATGCGGTCGATATAGGGCAGCTGCTGTCCTGCCTCGTCGACCTTGTAATAGTAAGGGTTGCGCTCCGCCACGATCCGATCGGTCGAGCCATAGGCATTGGTCAAATGCCAGGCGTGCAACGTCGGTCGGTCCGGATTCTGCCAGAACAGCGGCGTATCCATCGGGCCGGCCTTGAGATTGAAGAGCTGGATCCAGTCCGCCGCGGCAGGCTCCGCGTCGACCAACTCCTGCACATTCGGATTGTACTCGGCGTGGAATTGGCTGAGGTAGTGCTTGGGATACGCCGTTGCGTGGTATCCGAAGCCGTAGGCCAGGTTCTGGATGAACAGGCCGTTCGGCGTTCCGAAATCGAACTCGACAGTGTAATCGTCGATCTTGCTGACCTCCACCGGGCCGGCGGGGCCCACGAAGGTCGAGTCCTTGTTGGGCGTCAGGTCCGGGTTCAGGAAGACGTCCTGGTACCAGAACACGACATCGTCGGCGCTGAAGGGCGCACCGTCGGACCAGCGCATGCCCTCGCGCAGGAAGAAGGTGAACTTCGATGCGTCCGGCGACACTTCCCAACTCGTCGCGATGTTGGGGCGGACCTCGGACCAGGTCGGATCCCATCGGACCATGTTGTCGCTGCCGATGGTCCGCACGATGTTGTGCTGGTCGCCGCCGCCAAGGATGGCGCGGCGCAGAGTGCCGCCGTATTCGCCAGACTGCTCGATCACATCCATGACCAGCGGCTCGGCGGGGAGGCGTTCGTCGACCGGCGGCAGTTGCCCGCTGTCAACCATCGCTTTCAGCATCGGCGCCTCCTCATACGCAAATGCAGGCAGGGCGGTAGCGAGCGCCAAACAGAGCCCCGCTACGCCGGAGGCAAGACACCTCCTGCTGGTGGTTGGCATTGTCATTTCATCCTCCTCTGCTTCGGTTTCTGTTGATTATCGTTCTACCAGTTGGTTACCGATCCATCGGGCCGCCGCAGATGCGGCGGCTCCACATGGGTCGGCGATCCCGCCCGGATCGCATCTTCGTTCACTTCCACACCCAATCCTGGCGTGTCGGGCACGACATAAACAGGGCCTTCCATTTTCACCTGAACGGGGAACAGTTCCGGGTCGTGGAATCCGAGGTTCTCGACCGGGGATTGGCGGGTCTCGAGCCAGCTGAAGTTTGGCACCGCCGCGGCCATGTGCACGGTCGCGGCGGTGCAGACCGGGCCAAGCGGGTTGTGCGGCATCAGGTCGATGTAGTGCCGTTCGCTCCAACCGGCGACCTTCATGGCCTCGGTGAAGCCGCCGATATTGCAGATATCGAGCCGCATATATTGCGTCAGGCCCCGTTCGATATAGGGGCCCGCCGCCCATTTCGACGCAAACTCTTCGCCCACCGCAAAGGGGATATCGGTCATGCCGCGCAGTGTCGCATAGGCCTCGGGCGTTTCGTGCCGGATGGGTTCTTCAAGGAAATCCAGCGTGCCGGCCGGCAGCATGTTGCAGAAACTGGCCGCCTCCGCCAAGGACAGGCGGTGGTGAAAGTCGATCCCCAATGCCAATTCGGGCCCGAATTCCCTGCGTAGCGCGATCAGGTCCAGGGCGGTCTGGGCAAGGGATTTGCGAGGCTCGTAAATCGGGCCGCCCTGGAAATAGCTGGGGACGACGCGAACGCAATCCCAACCGGCATCAACCAGGGTTCGGGTCTGCGATATGGCCTCGGCGCGTTCTTGCGCGGTGCTGCTGGCAAATGTCGGGATCGTGTCGCGTTGGCGCCCGCCCAGCAATTGATAGACCGGCACGCCCAGCCTTTTGCCGAGAATGTCATGCAGCGCAATGTCTATGGCCGACATCGCGGCCGTCAGGACACGGCCGCCCTCGAAATACTGACTGCGATAGCTCTCCTGCCAGATCCGCCCGATCCTGCGTGAGTCCTGTCCGACCAGGAATTCGGCGAAATGCTCCAATGTTGCGGCTACGGAATTCTCCCGCGCGGACAGGCCGGATTCTCCCCAGCCGACAATCCCGTCTTCGGTCGTGACCTTGACCAGGAGCTGATTGCGGATGCCGACGCGGGCGAGAATGGGCTCTATGGATGCGATTTTCGTCATTCTTCCGCCAATCGATCAGTGCCAGCCGACACGGGGCGCCACCGGCACCATGTCGTCCGGGCGTGACTTGATCATGTCCAACAGGTCGGCGCGCACTTTTGAGCGCGCGCCGTCATCGAACAGGTTGACCATCTCGTCAGGGTCTTCCTGCATGTCATAGAGCTCGCCGGTGTCGGTCTTGAGGTCGACCGACATGCGGTAGCGGTCGCTGCGCACCGTGGTCAGATCCATCGACACGCCGCTACGCGCCTTGTCGACTTCCCATTCGTTCAACGCAAAGTCGCGGGTCTCCGCACCGGTCATCGCGGGAAGCAGGGACGAGCCGCTGTCAGGAGAGACTTCCAGACCGCAGAGGTCCGCCAGTGTCGAACGCAGATCCACGGTAGATACAGGGTCGCCGACCACATTGCCTTTGGGCACCCCCGGGCCGCAGATCAGGCACGGAACGCGAAGAAGCCCGTCGTACAACATCGGGCCCTTCAGCAGCAGCCCGTGATCGCCCAGCCATTCACCGTGGTCGCTGATGAACAGGACGACCGTATTCTCCAGTTCGCCGGTCACCTGGAGTGCATCCAGCATCCGCCCGACCTGATGATCGATGGATGAGATCATTCCGTAGTAGAGCGCGGTGATGTCGCGAAGCTGCTGCCGGGTCAGGGTGCCGCGCTGTCCCCAATCCACCCCGTCCTGGGCGTGCGTTCTCTTGATATTCTTTCGGATCGGGCTTTCCAGGAACTCCCGATGCCACCAGGGACGGCGGTCCAGGTCCAACTCGTAGTGTTCCGGGATATCGACCTCGGCGGGGTCGTACATGTCTGACCATGGCTTGGCCGCCAGGAAGGGGGGGTGCGGATCCGGGAACGAGACCCAGGCGAAAAGCGGATTGCCCCGACTCGCCTTTATCATCTCGACAGCCCGACCGCCGATCCAGGGCGAGGAGTGCCACTCATCGTCCAGCGCCGAACGCCAGGCCTGAAAGTGGCTGGTTTCCGGCGCGGTGTGCTCCTTCGCCAGAGTCCAGCGTTCGCCGCCCTGCCCATCGAAGTTCAGGGCGTTTTCGTAGTGCAGCGTGTAGGGCGGCTCTTTCCAAACACAGTGATGATGCGGTCGCAGCATCAGCTCGACAGTCTCGAACCCGAAATATGGGCCGCCCCATTCCGCCGGGTAGTCGGCGGTGCTGATATAGCATTCCGCCCGGCCCGTGGCGGCGAATGTCTCATGGGTCGCCAGATGGGCCTTGCCGATAAACTGCGTGTCGTAACCTGCGGCGGAGAAGATGCCGCCCAACCCGTCTGCGCCGTAGCGCTCTTCCAAATTCCGGCCGTTGTCGCGAACACCGTGGGAGTAGGGCAGCTTGCCGGTCAGAATCGAGGCGCGCGCGGGCTGACACATCGGGTGAGGGGTGATGCATTTCGAGAATCGCGTTCCCATCTTCCCGATCCGATCGATATTGGGCGTTCGAACGCCACGGGCATCGTCGCCGATGCAATCGCCGCGTTGCTGATCGGTGGAAATCAGGATGACATTTGGCTTCCCTGGCATCGGGCTAGAATTCCCGAACGGCAGGTGCATCGGCTGATGCCTGTCGCCCGACGTGGCGGGGGCGGAAATGGCAAGCGGCAGCAGGATCGCGGCGGTGCAGAGACGCCACGGTCTCCACGGAGCAGTGCCAGCTGGACAGCGGCTTGCCCGCCCAAGATCCCTGCTGGGTTTCAAACCCATTCCGCACTTTGCCATCCCCGCATTGTCGAAACCTCGCCTCACTTAACGTAGCAAAGTCCCCTACAGATCGTATACGATTTTCCTTTGATTGCCGATTATATATCGAATTTGATATGGTTGAATGTGGATAGTGAACGACAAAATGTGCAATAGGAGAGGCCAGCCATGTGTGGTTCGGCATCTTTGCGCTGAGTGTCCCCAGCACCTCATGTGACGCTGGCGGTGAAGAATACCGAAGGCGGGTGGGGCGATGGTAGGCGCCGATCGCTATCGCGACCGCAAAACGAGCACGCCCTCGTCGACACGTCCAAAGACCGGGAGCCCCAATAATGCAGGCCTTTGAAAGCCCCGCCGATGAGGACGCCTCACTGTACGAGAGCGTGTTGGACGACATCTCCAGCGGTTACCTGGCGGGCGGCCAGAGGCTGAAGGTGGCCGAACTCGCCAAGCGATACGGCGTCAGCACAAGTCCGGTGCGAGAAGTCCTGCGGCGAATGCAGGGCGAGGGATATGTCGACATCAGCCCCAATCGCGGCGCCACCGTACGACCGGCGGATGCCAACACGATCCAGAATATCTTTGAGGTTCTACAGCTCCTGGAGCCCTATTTTGTCGCCTGGTTCGCTGACTTCGCGCGCCCGGAGATGGTCGATGAGATGGAAAAAATCCAGTTGGAGATCGCCAAGACACCCAATTCGGATATTCAGAGGTTCAGGACGCTGGATGCGGAGTTTCACTGGGCGATCTGCAAGCGGCATTACAATCAGCTTGCCGCGGAAACCTGGAAGAACCTGCGCCGGGCGCTGAACGTCCAAGGGGCCAAGCTGCGGATCAATCCGGCCCGCTATGAGACAATCATGAAAGAGCACGAAGGGCTCTTGGCGGCGTTCAGACGCAATGATGTCGAGCAGGCGACGGAGGTCATTCGCGCGCACCTCGAGGGCTCATTTACGCAAATGTCCCAGCAGATGCGCCTCATTCTGGATTGACGTCCTGCAACGGCCCTTCGGTCAGCCGTAGCGGCCTTCGATATAGTCGGCCGTTTCCTTGTTCGCCGGCGTGACGAAGATATCCCCGGTCTCCGCATGCTCTACGACCTTGCCCATCAGCATGAAGATGCATTCGTTGCTGGCCCGGCGAGCCTGCGCCATGTTGTGGGTGACGATCACGATCGTGAATTTGCCGGCTAGGCCCCAGATCAACTCCTCGACTGCCTCGGTCCCCTTGGGGTCGAGTGCGGAGCAGGGTTCGTCCATGAGCAGGACCGTGGGCTTGACCGGCAGCAGGCGTGCGATGCAGAGCTTCTGCTGTTCTTCAAGCGACAACTCGGTGGCCTTGCGGTCCAGGCGATCCTTGACCTTGTCCCATAACAGGACCTGGCGCAACGCCCCCTCGACGATCTCGTCCTTCTCGCTGCGGTGCATCCGCTTTCGGCTCTCGCCGTGGATGTCTGTGCCGAAGAGCACGTTGTCGCGGATCGAGATCGGCAGTGGGTTCGGGCGCTGGAAGACCATCCCTACCTGTTTGCGCACCTGGGCAAGCTCGACCCCCTTGCCGAAGATGTCGTTGCCGTACACTTCAATCGCCCCCTCGACACGGACATAGCCGAGCCGTTCGTTGATGCGGTTGATGCTGCGCAGGAAGGTCGTCTTGCCGCAGCCCGAGGGGCCGATCAGCGAGGTGATCATGCCTTTCTTGATGGAGAGGTTCACGCGAAAGAGAGCCTGAAAGTCCCCGTACCAGAGATCGAGGTCGCGCGTGCGAATGGCGAGTTCGGCTGTCGGCTTGTCTGCCGCCGCACCCGTCCGGTTCGCCATTTCCGTGGTCACCTGTGCCTGGTCCATGTCTGCTGCTCCGAGTTCCTAGCCGAACCGGCCGGCGATGTAATCCGCCGTCCGGGTGTCCTCCACCTGTCCGGTGAAGAGTGCCTCGGTATCACCGATCTCCACACAGCTTCCGGTCAGAAAGAAAGCCGTCCGGTCGGCCAGGCGTCGCGCCTGCTGGGTGAGGTTGGTCACGAGAATGATCGTCATCTCGTTGCGCAATTCCTTCAGGACATCCTCGATCCGCATGGTGGTGACCGGGTCGACGGCAATGGAGAACTCGTCGAGCATCAGGAGATCGGGATCCTGCGACAGGGCGCGGGCGATCGTCAGGCGTTGTTGCTGACCACCCGAGAGAAGGCTGCCGAGCGAATCGAGGCGGTCCTTGACCTCGTCCCACAATGCAGCCCGGCGCAGACAGCGCTCCACGATGTCGTTCAGTTCCGCCTTGTTTGTCTGCCCAGACAGGCGCGGCGACAAGGCGACGTTGTCATAGACAGTCATGGGCAGGCCGACCGGCAGAGGAAAGACCACGCCGATACGCCCACGCAGCGCATAGACGTTGCGCCACTGCCGGACGTCGCGGCCGTCGAAGTTGATCTCGCCCGAGACCTGCATCGCCGTATTGAACATGTCCATGCGGTTCAACGCCTTCAGGAACGACGTCTTACCGCTGTTCGCCGGACCGATAATGCCGAAAATCTCGTTCTCGTAAATCTCGAGATTGACGCCCACGAGCGCCGGCGTGCCGTCGTAGCTGATGGCGAGGTTGCGCACCTCGACCTTGGGCCGCGCGTTCCCCATCCCTGGTGCGAGCCGGTTCGGCGCCTCGGCGCCCACCGCCATACCGGATTGCGCCTCTACCATTTTTTTCTTCCCCGCAAGTACATGCGAAACGCGATCGAGAGGGAGTTCATCAGCAGAACCATGGCGATCAGGACCAGGGCAACGCCATAGGGCATCTCCTCGGGTACGCCGGGGACCTGTGTCGAGATGACAAAGAGGTGCAGAGAGAGCGCCATGGTCTGATCGAAGACGCTCTCCGGCAGGAACGGCAGGAAGAACGCGGCGCCGGTGAACATAATCGGCGCAGTCTCGCCCGTGGTCCGGGATACCTCCAGGATGACGCCCGTCAAGATGCCGCTGACGGCGTTGGGCAACACTACGCGGCGGATCGTCTGCCAGCGAGTCGCGCCCATGTTCCAGCACGCTTCGCGAAAGGCCAGCGGCACCGCCTGGAGCGATTCGCGGGTCGCCACGATCACCACCGGCAGTGTCATGATGGCGAGTGTCAGGCTGGCCGCCAGGATGCTGGTTCCGAAGCCGAAGAACAGAACGAAGGCACCGACCCCGAACAGCGCGTGCACGATGGAGGGCACACCCGCGAGGTTGATGATCGCCAGGTTGATGATGCGGGTGAACCAATTCTGCGGCGCGAACTCGCTCAGATAGATCGCGGCCGCCACGCCGAGCGGCACCGAGACCAGCAAGGCGACGGCAACGAGCCAGACCGTCCCGACCAGCGCCGGAAATATGCCGCCGGCGGTCATGCCGTTGGTCGGTTCGCTGAACAGGAACTCGAACGAGATCGCCGGCCCGCCCTTATGGATCAGGGTTGCCAGGATGATCAGGACGGGCAGGATCAGCACAGCCGTCATCAGCAAGAACAGCATCTGAACCAGCGCCTGCCGGCGACCGTTGCGGACGTTTAACTCGGTTGCGGCGAACATGTCAGCGATCCTCCTCGCCCTTAACTCTTGCGGATGCCGCGCACGATCAGATCGGCGGTCAGGTTGATTATGAAGGTGATGATGAACAGGAAGATTCCGATCGTGAAGAGAGCCCGGTAGTGATCGGAACCGACGGCGGTCTCGCCCAGTTCCGCGGCGATCGTCGCTGTGAGCGCCCGCACCGAATCGAAAATACTGTCGGGAAGATTGATCGAGTGGCCGCTGGCCATCAGCACGGCCATGGTCTCGCCGAAGCCCCGGCCGACGCCCAATAGCACGGCCCCGAGCAGGCCGTTCTTGGCGGCCGGCAGGACAACCTTGAAGACCAGTTGCCATCGGGTCGCGCCCATGGCCTCGGCCGCCTCGCGATACCGGTCGGGGACGGCTTTCAGCGCGTCCTCGGCAATCGAGGTCATGATTGGCGCCGCCATCAGACCCAGGATGATGCCCGCATTCAACACGTTCAGCCCGACGGGAACGTCGAAGGTCTGGATTATCAGCGGGTTCATGATGGTCAGGCCGATGAAGCCCCACACCACGGAGGGAACAGCGGCCAGAAGCTCCACGAGAACCTTGAGGGCCTCGCGCGTCTTGCCCGTCGCGAATTCCGCAATGTAGATCGCGGCCCCAAGAGAGAACGGAATGGCCACCAGCATCGCCAGCCCGGTGACGCTGGCGGTCCCGGCGATCAGGGCCAGGATGCCGTAGGTGGTACGGTATTCCGACGTTGGCTTCCAACGGGGCGAGCCGAAGAACTCCGCGAAGTCGAACGTGTCAACGAGGAACCCGAACCCCTCCGCGGTGACAAAGACGAAGATGCCGATGACGAATATGATGGCCGAGATGCCGCAGATGAAGACGACGGCCTGAACCATCTTGTCGACGTACCAGTCGAGATTGCGGCGATCGATCTCGTCCGTGTTCGGGCGGGCCACGACGGTCAGAGGTCTGGTGTCATCGGCCATTTCAGTCTGCGTCCTCGCCGCGCAGGGTTTCCATCAGGTCGCGCATGCTCGCGGTGATCTCTCGATACATCGCGAGGTAGCCCGACCCGGCCTCGCCGGGATCGTCCGGCGCCGTTCCGACGTCCCAATCAAGAAACACCGTGCGGAAGGGTTGCTCGGGAAGGTAATCGCTGACCGGCCCTTGGAGGCTGATGACCACGTCGTAGGCCGCGAGCTTCTCGGGATCGGGGTCAACGACACTGGGCTTGACCGGCCCGAGGGCGAGGCCTTGGGATTCCATGAACTCGTAAAGACCGAGCTTGAGGTCCGCCTGGTCGGTCAGGCCGGCGCTTGCATACTCGCCGCTGTTCGGAAAGGTCCGGCGCGCCACGGCTTCCGCAATCTGGCTCTGGCAATTGTTCTCCTGGTCGAGGAACAGGATCTTGTAGACCTTGGGCGCCTTGGTCTCGCCGGTAATGGTGAACAGGGTCTCTTCGCAGATGTTCTTGGCCCGGTCGCTCACGCGTTTCAGCCGGCCAATGGTGATCAGCATGTCGAAGAGGTAGCGGATCTGCTCCGTTTGCTTCTCGCTCTCCTGCACGAGGTCGACGAACACCATGTCTCCCCGGCCCTTTGCCTGCGACGCCAGGACCATGGTGTCGCGCGCCAGGTCCGCGTTCTTGTCGTTGAATGCTTGCACGGCCCGCTCCAGGCTGGTCTGGGCCTGTTTCGCCATCTCCTCCATCTCCTCCCGGAGGATGCCGCTGGGGGCATGTGGCAGTTGCAGAGCTTCGCGGGAGATGGTGACCGCGTAGTCGCCGACGCGCTCCAACTCGTTGACCAGGCGCAGGATGGAGGCGATCTGCCGCAGGTGACCGGCACCGGGCAGGTGAACCGCCATGAATGCGTAGCACAGTCGGCTTATCTCGCGCGTCCTGCGGTTGATCGGATGGTCGCCGAGCACGACCTTGTTTGCCAAGCTTCGGTCGCCGTTGAGGCTGGAGGCCACGGCGTCCGCCAGGGCCGTTTCGACCCCGGCGCCGAGAGTGGCCACTTCGGACCTGATGCGGGCAAGGTCCCTGGACAGGCGTTCTTCGTATAGAGCCATCACACTATGTTCCGCTTTGATCCCGGCTCGGCCGCCTTCGAGCGGGCCGCCGAATGAGACCCCTGCGCGGGCATGGGCCCGCCGGGCACAAGACGTGGGAAAAGCTGCGGTCCGAACCGCGGTCGCCGGGCCGATCCCTTAGCTTGAGGATCGGCCCGGACCCGGCTGTCCGCTCGGCTTAGTTAGTCGCTGGAGGGCACATCACGTCCCGGATCGGCGCATAGCCCTTGTCCTGGATGATGCACTGGCCCGCATCGCTCATGATCCAGTCCAGGTATTCCTTGACCGAGCCCTCCGGCTCGCCGTTCGTGTACATGAACAGCGGGCGGGCGATGGGATAGCTGCCGTCGCTGGCGCTCTCGACGGAAGGCATGACGCAGTCGCCGCCTTCGGTCTCAGCCACGCAGGCAAGCTTGACGTGGTCGGTCGCATAGGCGAGGCCGCTGTAGCCAATGGCGCAAGGCGTGTTCTCGACCAGATCGACGACGTCCTTGGAGCCGTGCATGTCGCGGGTCCCCATCCTGTAGTCCCGTTGGGGGCCGAGTACGGCACTGCGGAAGTAGGCATAGGTGCCGGAGTTGTTCTGGCGGCTGACCATGACCATCTCCTGGTCCCTGCAGCCTGGAACCTCGAGCCCGATCTGCGTCCAGCTTTCGGTCTCCCCTTCCTCGCCGTAGATTTCGGCCAGCTGCGTGAGCGACAGAACCTCGGCGGGATTGTCCTTGTGCAGGTAGACCGCCAGCGCGTCGAATCCGACGATGTGCTGGATCGGGTCCTGACCCTTGGACTGTGCCAGCTCGATCTCGCTCTGCTTCATGGCGCGGCTGGCGTTGGCGATGTCGACGGTGCCGTTGATCATCGCCGCGATCCCGGTACCGGAACCGCCGCCGGAGACCGCAACAGCGATATCCGGGTTGATTTCACGATAGGATTCGGCCCACGCCTGGGCGACGTTGACCAAGGTATCGGACCCCTTGTTCTGGATCAGATCCCGCGCATCGGCCGCGGCCGAAAGAAACAGGGCGCCGGCGCCAAGCGCGGCAACCAGAGTATGCCTGGAATTCACTTTCCCCTCCCTATGATAAACGAGGCCGCCCTTGCTTCGTACGGTGAACGGGCAGCCCATCCCCAAAATCTTCTAGGAAGGACCATGACGATGAATTGTCATGGTTTTGTTATGTAACTGTCATTCTTTTGTAATTATGCAATGAAGCGGGTGCCGATCCGCATTCCGGATCCGCGCTCTCTGCCTCGGAAAATGCGTTCGCGTCGGCTGGTTTTGTTGGGCATATGTCAACCCTGGCGCTCGGAAAATGGCAGCTGAAGGTACTGCCCCGGCCCAACACGCTATCGATCCTCAGTTCGCCGCCGCAGCGCTCGAGCGCATGCTTGGCGATCGCAAGCCCAAGCCCGGTGCCACCGCCCTGGCGCGAGCGGCTGCTCTCCACGCGATAGAACCGGTCGGTCAACCGCGGAAGGTGCTCTGCGGCAATGCCCTGTCCGAAATCCCGAACAGCAAGGCTGGCGTGATCTGACCCGCCCTCCCAGATCACCTCCACACGGGTTCCGGGCGGCGTATGACGGACGGCATTGTAGACAAGGTTGGAAAACGCGCCGCGCAGTTCCTCTTTCCGAGCCAGTACATTGACCGTCGGATCCGCAGACAGGATCAATTCATGGTGACTTGGCCCGCTCAGCGCGGCTGCCTGTTCGACGATCTGCTCCAAGAGCTCGGCGACGGGTACGGTATCGGACGGTTCCGATCGCCCGGCCAACTCCAGATGCGAGAGGAGCAGTAGATCATCGACCACTGTCTGCATCCTCTGCGCTTGCCGGTCCATCAGTTCGACCGGGCGCTCCCAATCCGGCGGCTTCGCCCCGTCCTGCAGGGCGTCGATGTAGCCGCGGAAAACCGTGAGCGGCGTACGCAGTTCGTGCGAGACGTTCGCGACGAATTCCCGTCGAATCCTCTCCACGCGGTGGAACGGTGTGATGTCGCGGGCGACAAGCATACGCCGTCGGCTTCGTCCGAAGGACGCAGTGGCCTGCACGCTGAGCATCCAGGCGCCATTGACCGGCGACACGATCTCCAGCGGACGACCCGAGCCTGCCCCGGCAAGGGCATCTGCCAATGCCGGATGACGGACCAGGCCGGTTACGTCCTGGCCCAGATCGCGGGGCCGCTTGAGGGCGAGGAGCTTTTCCGCCGCGCCATTGAACCAGAGGATGCGGTTGTCGTCGTCAAGCACCACCAGGGCATCCGGCAGCCGCGCTCCCGCGCCTCGAAACTCGGTCAGCGTATGTGCCAATGCGCGCCTGCGTCGGCGATCGCGCAGTTGGTGCCGCTGGAGGCCGTCAAAGACACCCTCCCAGACACCGAGCGAGACGGGCAGACGGGAGCCGCGTCCGCGGCCGACCCAGCGTTGGAGCAGCATAAGATTGAAGGTATGCCACCCCAGATAGGCGATGAGTCCCGCGCCCAACAGGACCTCCACCTTGCCGACGAAAAGCGCCAGGAGAAGCAGGCCGAGGCCGACAGCCGCCACGCAGAGGAGCTCGTTCCTCCAGGCCCTGAGCATGGTCAGTCACGTGCCGAGAAGCGGTAACCGACCCCCCGGACGGTTTGGATCATTTTGCCATAGCCATGCGGTTCGAGAGCCTTGCGCAAATTGCTCACATGCATGTCGACGGTACGGTCTCCGACGTGAACGTTTCTGCCCCAGACGAGATCGAGCAGTTGCGCGCGGCTGTAGACGCGGCCGGTTTGGGACATCAACACGTGGAGCAACCGGAACTCGATGAGCGCGAGCTTTACGGCCTCACCGGTGATGAAGACGCGGTGGCTCTTTGGATCGAGGATCAGCCCGCCGGCCTGCACGATGTCATCGACCGCATCCGTCCGCGTCCTGCGCAGCACCGCCTCCACCCTCGCCACGAGTTCTCGTGGAGCGAAGGGCTTAGTGACGTAGTCGTCGGCACCGATATTGAGGCCTCGGACCTTGTCCTCCTCTTCGCCGCGGGCGGTCACCATGATGAACGGGATGGAACGGGTCGCCTCGTCGCGCTTCAGCCGGCGGGCGAAATCGATGCCCGACTGCCCGGGCAACATCCAATCGAGCACAATCAGATCGGGCGGCTCCCGAAGGACCTTCGCCTCCGCTTCGTGCGCATCGCCCGCGTCGAGACAGGAAAACCCGGCCTGGGACAGGGTGAACCCGATCATCTCCCGAATTGCGGGTTCGTCATCTACCACCAGTACCGTGCCAGCCATGCTCCACGCTCGCGGAATGATCTCCGTAACCCTGCTTCGAAGTCGCAGGGCATTTTGAACCGAATAGGCCGGACATGGCCAGCGCGCATTGACCTAGCGCAAGTGCCCCGCCGCTCGCAAAGAAGCGGTTTTGGCATCGGCCCGGGCGTCGGCTATTCTCAGGCTGAGACTGTCGCCGGATCGGAACTGCCCGTCCTGCCGGTGCCTATCCGTCACGGGATCCTCGCCGGATGAGCCATTACGACATTGCCATCGTGGGCGCCGGAATCACCGGCTGCAGTGCCGCCTACCAGCTTGTCCGGGCCGGTGTACGAGTCGTGGTGATCGACAGTTATGGCCCGGCGGCGATGGCCTCTGGCTGGACGCTTGCCGGAGTCCGACAATCCGGCCGCCATCCGGCGGAACTGCCCTTGGCGCGGCGGGCGGTGTCGCTCTGGTCCGAGTTGGACGTCGAGCTTGAAGCCCCGACACGGTATCGACAGACCGGCAACCTGCGGCTTGCCCGCTCCTCGTCGGAAGTGGACACAATCCGTCGCATGGTATCGGCGCAAGGGGTCCTGGGACTTGATCTGCGGTTCCTTGAAGACAATACGGCGATACGCGCGATCGCACCCGCGTTGTCCGATCGCATTCTGGCAGCGTCATTCTGCCCGACCGACGGGCACGCCGACCCCCAGGCGAGCGTGGCCGCCTTCCTGTCGGCTGCGCGGCGCCATGGCGCCGATGTTCGATTCGGGGAACGCGTCGACGCGATAGAACTTGCCGACGGACGCCTCAGTGCGCTGCGGACGACGGCCGGCCGATTGCCAGTGGGTCTTTGCATTCTCGCCAACGGGATCGGGGTCAATGACCTCCTGAAGCCGTTCGGGCCAACGATCCCGATGCGCATTCCCATGGTCAGTGTGATCCAGACGGCGCCGTTGCCGCCAATACTGGCGCCGGTACTGGGCGTAGCCAACGCCGATTGCGCGGCGCGTCAGGAGGTCGACGGCCGTTTGCGTGTCACCGGCGGCGCCGAGGACTGGCACGGGAGCATTGAAGAGACGGAAGATCGCCGTCCGAAGGTCGAACCCACGACCGCCAGCGTCAGGCGCGCCATCGACCGCGTCGGCGATCTGCTTCCGCCCTTTGCCGAGGCCCGCATCCGGCGGATATGGGCTGGTGTGCTGGACCTGACGCCTGATACTCTGCCCGTCATCGATCATGTGCCCGGCGTCGACGGCCTGATCGTCGCGGCCGGGTTCTCGGGCCATGGCTTCGGCATCGGCCCGGCAACGGGGGAAGTCTTGTGCGACCTGGCCCTCGGTCATCGACCGCGCCTGCCGATCGAAGCATTTGCCTTTGAACGCCCGGCATTGCGGGACGCCGACGCCAAACTCGCCGAACTGTCCTTGCATGGATAGGTGCTTCTATCGTCAGGGCGGCCGGTCGTGAACGATGTTGCCGTCGTCGGCGGCGGGCTTGTCGGTTCGGCGCTCGCCTATGGTCTGGCGAAGGCCGGCGCCAAGGTGCTGCTTCTCGACGGTGGAGACGACAGTTTCCACGCCTCGGGGGGCAATTTCGGGTTGGTGTGGGTCGGTGGCAAGGGGCTCGACATGCCCGACTACGCCGCGCTCAGCCGCAGGTCTGCCGACCGCTGGGGCGACCTTGCGCGGATGCTGGCTGAGGATAGCGGCATCGATATCGGCCACCGGCAGACCGGCGGCGTCAAGATCGCGCTCAGCGAGGCGGAGCTGGAGACGATGGATGTCGCGGTACGGCGCATGCACAACCAGCCGCCACCAGGCGCAAACGACGCATGCGTGCTCGACCGCAAGGCAATGCTCGATCTGATCCCGGAACTCGGGCCGGGGGTGCTCGGGGGAACCTATTGCCCCCATGACGGCGTTACGGATCCCCTGGCTACGCTGACGGCCCTGCGCAAGGCGCTGCTGGGTATCTCTCGCGTCAGGACCGAAAGCGGACCCGTGCTGGAGCTCCGCGGATCTCGGGGGGAGGGGTTCACGGTATCAACCGCATCCCGTGATTTCTCCGCCGGCAAGGTTGTGTTGGCGGCCGGTCTGGGGAACACGCGGCTGGCGCCGCAGCTCGGCCTCCATGCGCCGCTGCGCCCCGAGAGAGGGCAGATCCTGGTGTCCGAACGCCTGCCGGACTTTCTTGATCTTGCCTGCCACAACATACGCCAAACCCGGGAAGGGACGGTTTTGCTTGGACACAGTAATGAGGATGTCGGCTTCGATCGCGGCACCAGCCAGGAAGTGGCCCGCCGTATCGCCCGCCGCGCAGTCGCGAGTTTTCCTCGCCTGGCATCGGCGCGCCTCGCCCGACAATGGGGCGCGCTGCGGGTATTGTCACCCGATGGATTTCCGATCTACCAGGAGTCCGAGCGCTGGCCCGGCGCCTTTCTCATGACCTGCCATAGTGGCGTTACGCTGGCGGCGGTGCACGCGCTCGAAGTTTCCACAGCACTCATGACGGACAAGCTCGAGGAGCGATATGCCGCGTTCTCCGCGACCCGCTTCGCCGAGGCCCCGGCATGAGCTGGTTCACCCGGATCGGCGCCGCCGCCGAACGTGTCCGTCTGGTCGTCGACGGGCGGCCGGTGGAGGCGCGGGCGGGGGATAGCGTGGCCACGGCCTTGCTCGGCGCAGGCTATCGCAGCCTCGCTCGCAATCCCGCGACCGGCGCGCCGAACGCAGCCCATTGCCTTATCGGCAATTGCTTCGGCTGCCTTTGCCGGATCGACGGCCGGTCGCAGTGCCAAGCCTGCCTCGTGCCGGTTGCCGACGGCATGGTGGTTGAGACGACGGAGACCACTGCGGCTGCCGACGATGACTGATGCCGTGGATCTTACCGTAGTCGGTGCCGGGCCCGCGGGCCTTGCCGCGGCGGCGGCGGCCGCGGACCTTGGCCTGACCGTCCTGCTGCTCGACGAACAGGCCGCGCCGGGCGGCCAGGTCTGGCGGCAGGCCGAGCAGATGGCGACCTCCAAGTCGCGTGGGTCGGACAAGATCGCGAAGAGCTATGTCGGTGCGGCCGAAGCCATTGCGGCGCTCCGGCGTTCCAACGTCGAATACGTGCCTGCGGCGACCGTCTTCGATGCCTCGCCGGATTTGCGGATCAGCTGGCTGCAACGGGAAACCGATGCCGCGAACGAGACCAAACACCGGATTCGGGAGATCGAGTCCGGAGCACTGATCTTGGCCACCGGCGCCATGGAGCGTCCTTTGCCGTTCCCGGGCTGGACATTGCCGGGGGTGATGGGTGTGGGCGCCCTGCAAACGGCGCTGAAGAGCGGCGGATTGCTGCCGAACCGCGGGACGCTGGTGCTTGCTGGCCAGGGGCCGCTGATGCTGCTCTACGTGGCCCAGATCGCAGCGCTCGGCGGTCGGGTCGCGGCAGTCCTCGATCTCGGCACGCCCGGCCGCTTGGCCGACTTGGCGGGACTACTGCCGCGGGCGTTGGTCGGCGATCCGGTTCTGATGGCTCGCGGCATCGGTCTTCTGGCTCGTCAGATCTTGTCCAGGACACCGATCTACCGCGACGTCACGAAGCTGGTGGCCAATGGATCCGACGGGCTGGAGAGTCTGTCCTTTGAAAGCCGCGGCAAGAGCCATGAACTCTCCTGCTCGCTGTTGGGAATCCATGACGGTGTGATCCCTTCGACCCAGTTGCCACGACTGTTGGGGCTCGCGCACCGCTGGCGCGACGACCAGCATTGCTTCGAGCCGGTCACCGATTCCGATGGCCGGAGTTCCGACCGCCGCATCTGGATCGCCGGCGACGGCGGCGGCATTGAAGGTGCGGGTGTGGCGGGGCTGAGAGGCAGGCTGGCGGCCCAGGGCGTCGCCGAGCATCTTGGTCGGCTTTCGTCGGCGGATTGGCATGCCGCGACCGCGCCGCTCCGTGCGCAACGGTCACGACGGCAACACGCGCGCCGTCTGCTGGATCAGATCTATGCGCCGGTGCCGCTCGATCGCCACGTCACCGATGCAACCACGCTCTGCCGCTGTGAGGGTGTGACTGTCGGCGCGATCCGTGGGGCCATAGACCGGGGCGCGACCGGCCCCAACAGGGTCAAGACCTTCACCCGTTGCGGCATGGGACCCTGCCAGGGCCGCCTTTGCGGTCCAAGCCTGGTGCGGCTGATGGCGTCGGTGACCGGGTTGCCGCCGGAAGAGGTGGGGCGCGCTGCGTATTCGTCCGCCCTTGAAGCCGATTCTGTTGGGCGACTATCTCGATCCGGAGCCTGATGCGTGAAGCCTGCGCGCGCTGACATTGTCGTGGTTGGCGGCGGGCTGATCGGTCTTTCAAGCGCGCTGGCCGCCGCGAATGCCGGTCTGTCGGTCACTCTGCTCGAGGCGGAACACTGCGGCCGCTTTGCGTCTAGCGCGAGTGCCGGTGGCGTTCGCAGCCTGAACCGGCACCCCGCGGAGATCCCGCTGGCGCGCGCGGCACTGGATCTCTGGCGACAGTTGCCGGAGCTGATCGGCGACGATGGCGGATTTGCAGCAGGCGGGCAGATCCGCATCGCCGAAGACGCTGCGAGCCTTGCCGCGCTGGAGAGACGTCACGCCAGCTTGCGGGAACTCGGATACGACCATGAGCGCCTGGTTGGGAGGAACGAGCTTAAGCGGCTGCTTCCGCATCTTGGTGGCGACTGCCCGGGGGCGCTCATAGTCGATGACGACGGCTTTGCCGATCCCTTGCGCTGCGTGCACGCATTCCGCCGAGCCGTCCTTTCGGCGGGCGTTACGATCCGGGAGCGATGTCGCGCAACCGCCATCGAGAGCGGCAATGGCAGCCTGAGAGTCCTAACACGGGACTTGGAGATCAACGCGGGGCTGGTGGTCAACGCCGCAGGCGCCTGGGGTGGCCGGCTGGCGGCGGCCATGGGCGAGCCGGTGGAACTCCGGCCGGCGGCGCTGCAGATGCTGGTCACGGAACGGCTGCCGCCCTTGGTCGAGGCGGTCATCGGCAGCCAGGGCAACAAGATCTCTCTCAAGCAGTCGAAGGAGGGGTCGGTCATCATCGGCGGCGGCCACGAAGGAGACGTCGATCTGGATCGCGGCCTGACACGCCTGTCACTGAGCACGGTTCGGCGAAATCTTGCCGCCGCCGCCCGGTTGTTTCCCGATCTCAGGAATGCTGTCGTGGTGCGCAGCTGGGCCGGAATTGAGGGCATGGTCAAAGACGACCTGCCGGTGCTTGGCGCAAGCACCACGACGGCGGGTCTGGTCCACGCGTTCGGCTTCAGCGGGCATGGGTTCGCCCTGGCGCCGCTGGTCGGTCGCCTCGTGGCGGACCTCGCCCTGGGGCGGTCCAACAACTTCTCGTTGGCGCCATTCGCCATCGAGCGCTTTCAGCCGGCGGTGACGGTATGAGCGAAACATAGGGAGGTGAACATGCTGGGTCCAAAGGGCCGGGTGATCATGGTATCCGGTGCCAGCCGGGGCATCGGGCGCGCCATCGCCGAGCGACTGCACGACAGGGGCTACGCCCTCAGCCTGGGCTCACGGGATCCGGAGGCGCTGGGCCGGGCCTTGGCGGATCGTGCGGGAGACCGCCTGCTCTGCAGCCGCTATGTCGCCGAGGATCGCAGCACGCATGAAGACTGGCTGTCGGCGACCTTGGATCGCTATAGCCGCGTCGACGGCCTTGTGAACAACGCCGGAATCGCCGTGGACTTCACCATCGAAGACGGCGACGAGGCGGATCTCGACCGGATCTGGGCGGTGAACGTCAAGGCGCCGCTGTTCATGACCCGGCTTTGTCTGCCGCACCTCAAGGCCGCCGGTTCGGGGCGGATCGTCAACGTGTCATCCCTCTCCGGCAAGCGCGTGCGCAACGAAAACATCGCCTACAACATGAGCAAGCACGCGCTGATGGCGCTGACCCATGGCAGCCGTCGCCTCGGATGGGAAGAGGGTGTGCGCGTGACCGCGCTTTGCCCCAGCTTCGTGCGCACGGATCTCACCGCCGGCGCCACCAAGATCAGCCGAGAGGAGATGATCGATCCCGACGATCTGGCGGAGCTCGTTGCCTCCGTGATCGCCTTGCCGAACACCGCCGCCATCGCCGAGCTGCTGGTGAATTGCCGACTGGAAGACACTCTTTAGAGGGTGTTCGGTCGTCCCAGGCCACCCTATCGGCCCTTCGCCGTAGACAACAATTCCAGCCAGTGCCACTGTTTCCACCGACATAAAAATAGAAAAGCGGAGGTCGATATGAGGAAAGCCACCATTACGGCAGTGACAGGCGGTTGTCTGTTGATGTCGTCGTTTGCCCACGCAGCCGGTACGACCCTGAACATCGGGATGGCATCTGCGGATGCCGGCAAGCTGGATCCGCATGTCGCGACCACGACGCCCGACAAGGGGCTGTTGCATTGGATGTTCAATGGTCTCGTACGGATCAAGCCTGGCCAGGCGAGCCCGGCCTTCATCGAGGCGGATCTGGCGGAGAGTTGGACCTCCTCCGACGACGGACTGGAATGGGTCTTCTCCCTGCGGCAGGGCGTCCAGTGCCATGGCGAGTATGGCGAGCTTGACGCCAATGACGTCGTCTTCTCTCTGAATCGCTCGGCGAATAGCGAAACATCCGGCTTTGCCAATGATTTCAAGGCAGTCTCCTCGATCGAGGCGACCGGAGACTACGAGGTGACGATCACGCTGTCGGAGCCGGTTCCAAGCCTGCTCGGACTGCTGGTGCCCTATCACGGCGGCAACATCGTCTGCCAGGACGCGGTGGAAGCGCTGGGCGACGATTTCCAGCGTTCGCCGATCGGTACCGGGCCGTTCATGTTCGCCGATTACCAGCCGCAGCAATACGTCAAGCTCGTAGCCAACGAGGACTATTTCCGCGGGGCGCCGAATATCAAGGAGATCTACTACCGCTACATTCCGTCCGACGCCAGTCGCGACCTGGCGTTCCAGGCCGGCGAGATCGATATGCTCTATGGCAAACAGGAACAAACCTGGGTCGAGCGCATCCGCGAGATCCCCGGAACCGTCGTAACGGTCATGGAACCGGGCGAGATGTCCGTCATCCATCTCAACCTGACCATGCCGCCGCTCGACAACCCGCTGGTGCGCCAAGCCGTGGCTCATGCGATCGACCGCGATACCATGGTCCAATTCAAGGGTGAAGCCGTCACCCGCAGCGCCATTTCGGTGGTGCCCGAGGGATACCTTGGCTACACCGACCAGGTGCCCTCCTACGAGTACGATGTGGACAGGGCCAAGGCGCTTCTGGCGGAGGCCGGTTATCCGGACGGGGTCACGCTGAATGCGATTCACACGACCCTGCCAACGATGCTTTCGACGATCGAAGCGGTCCAGGCGTTGCTGAAGCAGGCCAACATCAACCTTGAGATCGAGGTGGTGGAGCATGCGACATTCCACCAGCGGATCCGTGAGGATGCCTCCCAGGTGGTGCACTATTCCGCGGCCCGGTTCCCCATCGCGGACGTGTACCTGACCCAGTTCTACCATTCGGACTCCACGGTCGCGACGCCATCCGCGATCACCAACTTCTCCCATTGCTCAGTTGCCGAT
>CBDBVB010000007.1:0-27093 GCA_965212545.1 Inquilinaceae bacterium | reverse complement strand
CCGGCTATGTGGTCACCAACGATCACGTGGTGACCGGCGCATCGGGCGTGACCGTCCGCCTCGACGACGACAGCGTCTACCCGGCAGCGGTGGTCGGCACCGACCCCCAGACCGATCTGGCCCTGCTGAAGATCGAGGCGGAAGGCCCGCTGCCGGCGGTCGCGTTCGGCGATTCCGATCAGGCCGAGGTCGGCGACTGGATCATGGCGGTCGGCAATCCCTTCGGGCTTGGCGGCACGGTCACCGCCGGCATCGTCTCGGCCCGCGGTCGCAACATCAATGCCGGACCGTATGACGACTATCTGCAGATCGACGCGCCGATTAATCAGGGCAACTCCGGCGGCCCGTTGTTCGACATGGACGGCAAGGTGATCGGCGTGAACACCGCGATCTACTCGCCCAATGGCGGCAGCGTCGGCATCGGCTTCGCGATCCCGTCCAACATCGCCGGCGCCGTGGTGGCGCAGCTCAAGGAGCACGGCCGGGTCGAGCGCGGCTGGCTCGGTGTTCACATCCAGGACGTGTCGCCGGAAATCGCCGATGCGCTGGGCCTGGACGGGCCGGGCGGCGCGATGGTCACCACGGTCGCGCCGGACAGCCCGGCCGCCGAGGCCGGCCTGCGGCAGGGCGATGTCATCCTCGACTTCGACGGCCAGGACGTCGCCGATCCCGGCGATCTGGCACGGCTGGTGGCAGCCGCGCCGGGCGGCAGCGAAGCGGTCATGTCGGTCTGGCGCGATGCCGCGCCGATCGCGCTCACCGTGGTGACAGGCCAGCAGCCGGCACGGACCGCCGCCATGGCGCCGGCGACCGGTGGCGGCGCCTTCCACTCCGACGCCCTGAACGCCGATCTGGCGGCCCTCAGCCCCGAGCGGCGCGCCGAGTTCGAGATCGCCCCGGAGGTCGAAGGCGTCCTGGTGCTGGACGTCCGGGACGGCTCGGTTTTCGAACAGGGGCTGCGGCCGGGCGATGTGATCAAGAAAGGTGGCGCAGACGCCCGTCGTCGACCCGAGCGAGGTCGAGGCACTGGTGCTGCAGGCCCGATCGGAGGACTCCGAGGCCGTCCTGATGCTGGTCAGCCGGCAGGGGCAGGATCTGTTCCTCGGGTTGAAGCTCGCGATCTCCTGATGCCGCGGGCCTGAGAGTGCCGGGCGCGCCGAATGCGCCCGGCTCCCGGCTCGGGCCGGAAAACCATGGGAGCCTCGGATCCGGAGGAGCCTTGGGCTCGGCGCTCCGGGCCGGGCCGGGCCACCGCAACACGCATGGTGCCGGCCTGGGAGCGGGCCGTCGACAGGAGGATCGGCGGCCCGCACTCGTTCGGACCGGCGCGGGAGGGTTGAGGTTGTGTCCGGGAGACGTTCTGGTCCATGTATCCCTGTATCGACGAGAGCGGGTGGCCGGTTGCCCTGGCCACCGACATCACCGACGGGAACCATGCGTATTCTGGTCATCGAGGACGACGACAAGACGGCCGGTTACGTCCTCAAGGGTCTGGCCGAATGCGGCCACACCGCGGATCGCGCGGCGGACGGTCCGGAGGGCCTGCAACTTGCCACGGCCGAGCGCTATGACGCCCTGATCGTCGATCGCATGCTTCCCGGCCTGGACGGATTGTCGATCGTGCGCGCCCTGCGCGCTGCCGAATGCTCGACACCGGTGCTGATCCTGAGCGCGCTGGCCCATGTCGACGATCGGGTGAGCGGCCTGCGCGCCGGCGGCGACGACTATCTGACCAAACCCTTCGCGTTTTCCGAGTTGCATGCCCGGCTCGAGGCGCTGCTGCGCCGGCCCGGCGCGATCGTGCAGCAGACGACGCTGCAGGTCGCCGACCTGGTGATGGACCTGCTGGCGCGCAAGGTGACGCGGGCCGGACAGCCGATCGACCTGCGTCCTCAGGAATACCGGCTGCTGGAATATCTGATGCGCCACGCCGGCGAGGTGGTGACGCGCACGATGCTGTTCGAGGGGGTGTGGGATCTCCACTTCGACCCCCAGACCAACGTGGTCGACGTCCATATCAGCCGTCTGCGGCAGAGGATCGACAAGGGCTTCGACACGCCGCTCATCCACACCCATCGCGGCGGCGGGTATTCGATCCGTGCCGACTAGCCGGTATGAGGCATGAAGGCTCGGCTCCTGCGCACCTTCGGATTCCAGGTCGCGATCCTGTACCTCGCGCTGCTGGGGGCGACGCTGGTCGCGCTGATCGCTTTCGTCTACTGGTCGACCGCCGCGCTGATCGAGCGACAGCTGGGAGAGACTATCGAGGCCGAGATCCGCGGCCTGGCCGAACAGTATCGCGACCAGGGCCTGCCGCGGCTGGTGGAGATCGTGCGCGAGCGCAGCGGCCCGGACGGCAACCCACAGAACGTCTATCTGCTGGCCGATCCGCGGTTCCAGCCGCTGACCGGCAATCTGGCGGCTTGGCCCCAGGGCCAAGCCGATGCCGATGGCTGGCTGGAGCTGCGGCTCGAATACCGTGGAGAGGATGTGGACTCGCTCCATATCGTGCGCGGCCGGGCCTTCGAGCTGGCGGGCGGATTCCACCTGTTCGTCGGGCGCGATACGGTCGAGCGCGCCGATTTCCGGCGGATCCTGGCCAAGGCACTGGCATGGGCGGCGGTCCCGGCCCTGCTGCTGGGGCTGGTCGGCGGCGTCCTGATCGGCCGCTACAGCCTGCGCCGGGTCGACGCGGTGCGCGCCGCCGGCGAGCATATCGTCAAGGGCGATTTGACGCGGCGGGTGCCGTTGACCGGAAGCGGCGACGAGTTCGACCGGCTGGCAGCGACCATCAACGAGATGCTCGAGCGCATCGACACCCTGATGGGCGGCATGCGGCTCGCCACCGACAGCCTGGCGCACGATCTGCGGGTGCCGCTGACCCGCGCTAAGGGCGGCATCGAGCAGGCGTTGCGCGGGACCGGCGATGCCGAGGCCCTGAAGGAGGCCCTGGAGCAGACCAGCGCCGAGTTGGAGACGATCCTGCGGACCTTCGAGGCGCTCATCAACATCGCGCAGGCGGAAGCCGGCGTCAGCCGCCTCGGCTTGGCGCCGCTGGACCTGTCGGCCCTGGTTCGGGACCTGTTCGAGATCTACCAGCCGATCGCAGAAGCGGCCGGCCTGGATTTCCGGATCGAACCGGCAGGGCCGGTCTCGATCGCCGGACATCGCCAGCTGCTGGGACAGGCGATCGCGAACCTGCTGGACAACGCCATCAAGTACACGCCGGCCGGCAGCCGGGTGTCGGTCTCCGTGCGGCGCTTGGACAATACCCCCGCCCTGGAGGTCCGCGACAGCGGGCCCGGTATCCCGGCCGCCGAGCGGGACCGCGTCCTGCAGCGCTTCGTCCGGTTGGACGACAGCCGTGGAACACCGGGAAGCGGCCTTGGCCTCAGCCTGGTGGCGGCCGTCGCCAAGCTGCATGGCGCCCGTCTCGACCTGGCGGATAACGGCCCGGGCCTGCGCGCGACGATGACCTTTCCGGCGATCAAAGGGATCGGCAACGAGTGAGATCGCTGTTGGTAACCGTATCGGTTTTCGGCGACAGTCTGGATCGCCAGGCAGGCGGCCGCCTGGCGATGCGGGGTCGTCGAATGGCGGGTCGGCGGATAGCCGGGCTGGACCGGTCGCCTACAAACGCTCGAGCTCAAAGCTATCGCCGTCGGAAACCATCGTGCCATAGCGACTCCAGGCGCTCTGATTGACCAGGAAGTGATCGATGAGTGGCTCGCTGGGCGAGTTGATGGTTCGGGTCATGGTCGAGGTCGAACCCTGCAACCGCTCCACCGTCACCTCCTGGCGTTCGCTGCGCTTGGCGATGTCGACCGAGCGTTCGATGCTCCAGACCTCGCCGTCCGGCGCGATCAGAAAGATCCGCGGGTCAAGTTCCTCCGCCGGTGTCGCGACGCTGGGGCGAAGGGTGATGTAACCGAGATATTTCACGCTGTCGGCATGGACCTCGGCGCCCGGCCGGTCATGGGTGTAGATCACATAACTGCCCCAGTCGAAGACGATGTCGTAATACGACTCGGTCGAGGCCGGGTAATAGAACTCCATATACTCGGTCATCTGGTCGTCCAGCGACTCCTCGCAGCCCATGAGCAGGATGGAGGCGCAAAGCGCGGACAGGATCTGCGTGATTCTCATCGTCTTATCTCCTCTCGACCGTCCACATGTGGCCGGCGTTGACTGTCGAAGCGTCCGCCGAAGTCCGGTTCGGCTGACTGCCGCTCGCGATGCCGATTGCATCGGGATCTGGGGTTCGCGTCGGCGCCCGACACCCTGCTGGACATATCTCACCCCGCCGTCACGGGCGGTCTGACGGCCTGTGGTGATGGTTAGAGAGCAGATCGACTGGGCTGCTCGGGACCATGCCCGTCAGAAGATTCCAGCGTCCAGGCCGGCGGCCATGGCCGCGCCGATGTCGTGGCATTGGTCGACGAAATCGTCCTGCCAATCGCCGCGACAGATCAGCGGTTCCTGCACCGCGCGCCAGCGCAGGCCGGTGACGATGGTTTCGACTCCGCGCCTGGTGCCGGTGCCGTCATGGCCGGCGCGGATGTAGAGGCAAAAGGGCAGGCCCTGGGTCTTCTCCAGACAGGGGTAGTAGCAGCGGTCGAAGAAGTCCTTCAGCGCACCGCTCATGTAGCCCAGGTTTTCCGTCGTGCCGAGAATCACCGCGCCGGCCGCCAGAACATGCTTTGGCGTGGTGTCAAATGGGCTGAGCGCCTCAACGTCAATCGACTGGCTATCGTCAGACCGGGCGCCATGCAGGACGGCATCGCGAAGCCGGGCCGTGTTGGGCGAGGGCGCGTGCGCCACGATGAGGAGGCGTTTGCCGGTCATCGTGCCAGCGGCTCCGTTGCGATGGCCGACTCAGCCCGCCACGATCTTCGGCGGCGGGGCACCGTCGGCGCTGAATTGCAGACTGGCCAGATGGGCGTACAGGCCGCCCTGGGCGATCAGTTCGGCATGCTTGCCCGACGCCACCAGACGGCCGGCATCCATTACCGCGATGCGGTCCACATTCTGCACCGTCGCAAGGCGGTGGGCGATGACCAGGGTGGTGCGGTCGCGCATCAGCCGGGTCAGTGCTTCCTGCACCACGCGCTCGCTTTCCGCGTCCAGTGCGCTGGTGGCCTCGTCCAGCAGCAGCACCGCCGGGTCGCGCAGAATGGCGCGGGCGATGGCGACGCGCTGGCGCTGGCCGCCGGACAGGCGCACGCCTTTCTCACCCAGGAAAGTCCCGAATCCGTCCGGCAGCGCCTCGATGAAATCCAGCGCATGGGCCGCATCGGCGGCGGCGCGGACCTCGACGTCGGAGGCGTCGGGACGGCCGTAGCGGATGTTGTTCATGGCGTCGGCGGAGAAGATCACCGGATCCTGCGGCACCAGCCCGATGCGGGAACGCAGCGCGCCGGGCTCGGCGTCGCGAAGGTCGATGCCGTCCAGGCGGATGGCGCCCTCCTGCGGATCGTAGAAGCGCAGCAGCATCTGGATGACGGTGGTCTTGCCGGCCCCGGACGGGCCGACCAGGGCCACCGACTCACCGGGCTCGACGGCCAGGTTGAAATCCTCCAGCGCCGATTCGTCCGGGCGTGAGGGATAGTGGAAGCGCACCGCCTCGAAGGCGATGCGGCCCTGGGCCGGCTCCGGCAGCGCTTTCGGTTCCGCCGGGGCCTTGATCTCAGGCTCGCGGGCCAGCAGGTCGAACAATCGCTCGGTGGCGCCCGCCGCACGCTGGATGTCGCCCAGAACCTCGCTCAACGCGCCGGTCGATCCGGCAACCGTCACCGCATAGAACACGAAGGAGGAGAGCTCGCCGGCGCTGATCCGGCCGGACAGCACGTCATGGCCGCCGATCCACAGGATGATGCCGACCGCGCCGAACACCATGAAGATCACCACCGCGGCCATCATGGCCCGCGCGGCGACCCGGCGGATCGAGGTGCGAAAAGCCTCCTCTACCTTGCCGCGGAAGGCGCGTTCCTCAAGCGCCTCATGGCCGAATGCCTGGACCGTGCGGATGCCGTACAGGGTTTCGTCCACATAGGCGCCGACATCGGCGATGCGGTCCTGGCTCTCGCGGCTCAGCCGGCGCACCCGGCGGCCGAAGGTGAGGATCGGCACCAGCACCAGCGGCACCACCAGCGCAACCAGCCCGGTCAGCTTGGCGCTGGTCACCAGCAGCATCACCGTGCCGCCGGCGAACATCAAAAGGTTGCGCAGGAAGATCGAGGCCGAGGAGCCGACCACCACCTGAAGCACCGTGGTGTCGGCGGTCAGGCGCGAGACGATCTCCGCCGTCTTGTTGGTCTCGTAGAAGCCGGGATGGAGGCGGATGACATGGGCGTAAACGTCGCGGCGCAGATCGGCGACCACCCGCTCGCCGATCCAGGAGACCAGGAAGAACCGGCTGAAACTTCCCAGGGCCAGGACAACGATGACCGCCAGCAGCACCAGCAGCGCGCTGTCCAGCAGATCGGCATTGCCGGCGGCGAAACCCTCGTCGACCAGGGCGCGAAGCCCCAGCCCCATCGCCAGGAACGTGCCGGCCGTAATGATCAGGGCAATGGTCGCCGCCACGATCATCCAGCGATAAGGCAGCAGATAGGGAAACAGCTGGCGCATCGGCTTCAGGTCAGCGCGCTTGCCCCGTCCCGGCTTGCCGGCCTTGCTGTCGCTTTCCATGTAGGTGCCTTCGCGGAACACGCCGATCGACGCCCCTTGCTGCCTGCCCATGCGGGCCGCCAATCGGTGCCCCCCAAAGCGACGACCCAGACCCGCCCCTGATATAGCAACCGCCTGACGGGGCAACAAGTTGTGCACGGTTTGCCGGTAGGCTGCCGGCATGAATTTGACGACGCGATTGAGAGGCATCAGTTGGTGGCGGGCGCTCTGGCGGCCGATCCTGGCGTTTCTTGCGGCGTCCTATGCCGCCAGCATGGTGATTATGGGACTCTCCGCACTCCTGAGCGACATTGAGTCTGGCCGCGCGCTCGGAGCCGTCGGCTTCTTTCTGGTGTCGTTCCATTTTATGGAATTTGTGATGATACTCGCCGCCATTCCGGCAGCTCTCGCCATTTTGGTGATCCGAGTTTCGCGCGTTCCCCGCGGCTATGCGGAAACCGCGGCGGGCGCGATTTGCGCCATGTTCGTGATGCGGCTATTCGCCAATCCGTGGACTGGCGATCCACCGAACATGCTGAGCGGGCAATATTGGGCGGAGACATCCCCATTCATCCTTGCCGGTGCCGTGGCCGGGCTGGTCTATTGGCTGGTCAACGGGCGACCCCGGAACCCCGGTGTCCCATAATGCTCCGAAGGCGATACCGCGCTTGCATCCCGGGGCGTGCTTGGCTATATACCGCGCCTGTTTTGCGCGGAGCGTGAGAGCGATGAAGCCCGACATCCATCCGGAATACCATGAGATCACCGTCATCATGACCGACGGGACCGAGTTCAAGACCAAGAGTACCTACGGCAAGGAAGGTGACTCCCTGCGGCTGGACATCGACGCCAAGACCCACCCGGCCTGGACCGGCGTGCACCGCGTGGTCGACCGCGGCGGCCAGGTGGCGAAGTTCAACAAGCGCTTCGCCGGGCTGGGTTTGAAGTCGAGCTGACCGCCGGCCGATACGGTTTCGCAAGGGCGCCCTTTCGAGGCGCCCTTTTCGATTCCGGCCCATGCAGACGGATGTCCGGACTTGGAGCGATATTTCCGCAGGCCCTATAGTCGCAACTCGCGCCATGGTGGCGTCCGCGACAGGAGGAGCCGCAGATGTTCGAGCATCCGATTTTCGACGTCACGTTCGGACTGGTCTTCATCTACCTGATCCTCAGCCTTGTGTGCAGCGCGGTCCAGGAGTTGGCGTCCAGCATCTTGGGGCTGCGGTCCAAGAACCTGGAGTCGGGGATCAAGACACTGGTCGGCAACGACCTGGCTCAAAAGCTCTATGGGCACAGCCTGATCAATGGGCTCAGCAAGGACAGGAAACTGCCGTCCTATATCTCGGCGGAGACCTTCTCGACGGTGCTGCTGGAAGTGGTGGCGACCGAGCGGACCGAAAAATCCTATACCGATCTCACTGCCGACGAGCTGCGCGAGATGATCGGCAAGATCCCGAACGACAATCCGATCCAGGGCGTTCTTTCGGCGCTGGTCGGGTCTGGCCAGGAGGAGGTCGACGCCCTGAAGGCCAAGGTCGCCGGCTGGTTCGACGAGGGCATGGGGCGCATCAGCGGTTGGTACAAGCGCACGGTGAAGTACTGGTTGCTGGGGATCGCCGGCGCGGTTGCCGTCACCACCAACGCCAACTCGCTGCAGATCGTCGCGGTGCTGTGGGAGAACGACGCTCTGCGAACGGTCATCGTAGCGCAGGCGGAGGCCGCCGCGGCGCTTCAGGACGTGTCCGAGATCGATGAGGCCGGCGAACAGCTCAAGGATTTTCCCATCGGCTGGACCGGCGAGGAGGAGATCGGCACGGTCTACTGGTGGGCGCACTCCGCGGCCGGCTGGCTGCTGACCATGGCCGCGATCAGCCTGGGCGCGCCGTTCTGGTTCGACCTGCTCGGCAAGGTCGCCCGGCTGCGAGCTTCCGGCGACAAACCCAAGCCGGAGAAACAGGCGGCGAGTTGAAGGCAGTCGCCGATGGTCTGGCCGTCACAGATGCGCGTTCAACCACTTCAGGGTCGTCGGCAGCATCAGCTCGTCGAGTACCGCCGGGCCTGAAAACGCGTCCCAGACATGGTCGGTGTCGAACACGGCGAGATTCTCCGGCCCCTCATGGTAGTCGAGCAGCACCTGGCCGGAGGCCGGCTGCGGTGCGACGGTGGTGTCCCGGGACCCGACGACCACCAGCAGCGGGCCGGGATAGGCCGCGGCCGCCGCGATCGGGCTGGTCGTCGCCAGCTCGTGATAGAAGCCGGCCTTCAGCGTCGTCTCGGCCCCCCAGGGCAGGGTCGCGGTGAACTCTGTCTCAGCCGGGCTGGATAAGGCCTGCTGCAACAGCTCCGCGCCCAGCAGCCCGCCATAGGTATGCATCGGGTGTACGACCGGCGCCCATAGGATCACCGCATCCAAATCCGGGCGGGCCTTTGCCAGGTGGCTGGCCACGAGGCCGCCCTGGCTCCACCCCAGCACCGCCATGCGGTCGCCATCCACCCTGTCGCTTGCCTTCAGCCAGTCGGCGGCGGCGATCGCATCGGCAATCTGGCCGCTAAAGGTGGTATCGGCCCAGACGCCGCCGGACTCGCCGGAGCCGCGGAAATCGATGCGCAGGCTGGCAATGCCGTTCTCCGCCAGGATGCGGGCGGCGCGCGAGAAGACACCCTCCTCGGTATCCTTGACGCCCAGTTCGTCGCGCGAGCCGGTGAAGCCGTGCAGCATCAGCACCACCGGCGCGTCGTCCACGCCGGGAGGCGCTTCCAGGGTACCGACGACCGCCTGCCCCTCGACCGAGATCGACACGGTTTCCTCGGCGGCCTGCGCCGCGCCGGCGACGGCGGCAACCGACAAGCCGAAGAACGCCCGCACCGAATATCGCAACAGATCCCGCATCGCTTCACCCCCCATTTCGTCTATTTGATTTCCCAGAATCTTATCTGCTTCGAATTGTTCAGATCGGACACCCATCCGAAGAATTCGCTGATGCTGCGCATCCACATGGAACCGCCGGTGAGTTTCGAGCCATTCCACAGATCGATATGGTCGCCGCTGCGGTTGGCGAAGCTCTCCTTCTTCCTCTGCCAATAGTCCTTGAATAAGATGATCCCCGTCCGTCCATCCAGAACGCTCTGGAAGTTGCTGGGAGGAATGCTCTCGGTCTTGCCGATGAACGCCTTCTGCCGTTTGCCGAGCCACGCCGCCATGTCCTCGGCGCGGATGAAATGGTGCGGCTTCTTATGGCTCCAGCAACGGGCCCGCGACGGGACGTCGAAGGCCACGGAGGATTGAATGAGGCACTCGCTGAGCATGATCGCGCAGTAGTTTTCAAACGCCTTGTCCGCCGATCCCGCCTGCTTGTTGAAGCATTTCTGCTTGACCGAATCATTGTGCGGGAAATTGCTCCACAAATCCGAGAACATCGTTTCGACTCTCGACCCTCTTCCAATTGCGACAGCGTGGAATATCAATCGTATAGCAACTGATACCGCGGGAGAAGCGGTAGCGCAGGGCCGGATGGAATCAGGCTTCACCTGCAGTCAGCGGGGGCGGGATCCGCTCGACCGGTCTCTTTTTGACACAGAGGACCGGCTATGATTGCGCCCTTGGCTTTTTTGGTTGAATATCATTCGGTACTATCAACCTCAATTGGGAGGCGGTTGGATGTCCAAAAAAGTCGCGCTATTGACCTTGCATGGCATGGGAGACAAGAAGCCGCACTATTACGAAGAACTGAAAGGGGACTTGAAGAGACGCATCGGTTCGGACGTGTGGGACGAACAGATCCATTTCGACGCAATCTTCTATTACGACGTCTTTCAGAATGCACAGAACGCGCTCTTCGAACGCGTGAAATCCAAGGTCGACTTTAAGAAACTCAGGGAATTCATGCTCTTCGGTTTCGCCGATGCCGGCGGGCTCGAGTATTCCCGGAACATCCCGAACAGTGCCTACAAGGCCGTCCAGAAACTGATCTTCGATGCTATGGGCGAGGCCTACGCCGCGCTCGGCGGCACTTCGGGTCCGGTCGTCCTGATCGCCCAATCACTCGGTTGCCAGGTGATCTCCAACTATATCTGGGACGCTCAGCATCACGCCAATCGTCCGCCCGGAATCTGGCGTGAGGAACACGGCGACCTCGACACGCAGGATCTGGCATTCCGCAAATTCGAATCGCTAAATGTCCTGATCACGACGGGATGCAACATCCCCATATTCGTCGGCGGCCTGCCACGCGAACAGATCAATCCAATCGCGAAACCGAATTCGGATTTCGTCTGGGAGAACTACTACGACCAGGACGACCCCCTGGGCTGGCCGCTCCAGGATCTGAGCGATCCATACGACGCGCTGGTCACCGATATCGACGTCAATGCCGGCGGCATCTTCACAAGCTGGTCGCCACTCAGCCATGGACAGTATTGGGGCGACAGCGACGTCCAGAAGCCACTGGTCAGACACCTGCTGTCGCTACTTGAATGAGACTGACGCTTCTCGCATTCGGCATTAATCAATGAGACACTAACGGGTCCGACACGATTGAAAGCTTCGAATTCAATCGTGCCTGACCCCTTTGATTAGAGCCAGATAGATAAGGTGTCGTCTCAACTCCCATCGACGATAGTACGCTTGGGTTGCTTGCCGGATGCGATGACCAGCACGCATACAACGGCCAACCACAGGCACAGCAAGGCCGCCCTTTGCTGAAGGCCGATGGACGCACCGGCCATTCCGATCGCCTGGGTCCAAGACGCTCTCATGAGCAGGAATGATCCCGGCCCCAAACTGAGGATGAGAACCCCAATCAAGCGCTCGACGAGCGTTGCGCCAGAGAGGATGGCGAGCGCGCCGAGCGTCGTTATCAGCAGGACGCTGCTATAGAAGAATACCTGAAGCCCGGCATCGTGGAATGATTGCAGGCGAATGGCCAGGAAACTCGCCTGCTTCAGAAGCGTCAGGGACGGCGCGGTCTCCTCGTAGGACGCCACCATCACCAGACCGGCGGCCGCGGCTCCAGCCATAGGCGGCACCAGATGAACCCAGATGGCGTGGCCGAAGAGTCCGTATTTCGTGATCAGGACGCCGACGACCAGTATCGCCGCAGCCGATAACAGCATGGACGCGGTCACAAAAGCGTCGAAGGGCGCCGTCGCCGCGTAGGTGCTGATCTGCTGAGCCTGCCAACTCAGACCGTGGGCGCCAAAATGGCCGGTCACCATGGCGAACAACGCTCCCACAGTGAAAATCCAACCCAGGATTGCTGTCCCACGCATGCTTCGCTCCAGATCATAAGGATCGGACTAGCAGACAGTATATTCTCTTCAATAAATATAATTATACTGTCCCCGCAAATCTGCATCCACCATCCCGTGCCCTCGCTGCACCCTGCGCCGCTGACGCATATATCAGCTTGCTACAAACATCGAGAGTCTGCGTCCAGCAGATCAGAACCGGGCAATCGGGATTCGCAAGCAGGTCATCCGTCACGGCTCATGTCGTAAATCAAAAGGAACGAGCAATACCGGGCTATTGAATTCAATCGTGCAGGATCCCGTTCTTCGGGTGGGCGGTCCTGACGGCTAACGGTTTCTGAACCCGTGCCGGCAATATTCGACCGGCGAACATCGAATTCGCTCGATCCATTCACCACTTTAGATTGACCCAGCCGCCATGCGCCGACAATACCGTCTTCGAGAGCCATTCTGGTGCTGGATTCCGGGCGCGCTCCTGGCGGCCGCCAGCAGCGGCATCGTGCTCGAGGCGGCGATCTTAACGCTGTCCGGCGAGGCGGCGGGCAACGGGCCCTCCATCGAAAAATTCAAACAATCGATCGGATTCGTGCTGACATTCGCTCTGGTGCCCCTTCTGGTCGTTTTCGCCCTTATCACGAAACTCGCGCACAGACGGCGCGGAAGGGCCTTCGGCTTGGCATCCTTTCTAACCACCGCATCAATGATAACCCTTGCATGCCTGTTCATCGCGCCATTCGCGGGGCTCGCTTTCAAGCAATACATTGGAAGTCCCGGCTGCGACCTCGACGGCGACTCGATCTTATTCCTCTGCCGCCTGTATACGCCTCTGGCCGCATCTATGTTGTCCGGCCTGGTGATGCTGGTGGCGCCACACTTCTACTTGCTGCTCGCCGCGCCCGCGGCTGCCACCGCATTGGTCGTCTTTCCGATCCTCGTCCTTCGCCCCGCCGCCGAGGGCTCTGCCAATCGCAATACGCCCGATGCCAGCGACAATTCGCGAGGCGATCCCGAACCGACCAACGACCGGCCTTGACAGCGCGACCCAGGCGATTCACATCGAGGGGCGCACTCACAGCACCTTCGTCCGTTCCCTCAGCACGTATTTCTGGATCTTGCCGGTCGACGTCTTTGGCAACTCGCCGAAGACCACTGACTTCGGGCATTTGAAATGGGCCATGGTCTCGCGGCAGAAGGCGATGATCTCGTCCTCCGTGGCCTCTTCACCCGGCTTCAGGGTGACGAAGGCGCAAGGGGTCTCGCCCCATTTTTCGTCGGGCTTGGCGACCACTGCGGCCTCCAGCACGGCCGGGTGGCGGTAGAGGGCGCCTTCGACCTCGATGGTGGAGATGTTCTCGCCGCCGGAGATGATGATGTCCTTGGAACGGTCCTTCAGTTCGATATAGCCGTTAGAGTGCATCACGCCGAGATCGCCGGTGTGGAACCAGCCGCCGGCGAATGCCGCCTCGGTCGCCGCCGGATTCTTCAGATAGCCCTTCATGGTGATGTTGCCGCGCATGAAGACCTCGCCGATGGTCTCGCCGTCGGGCGGCACCGGCGCCAGGGTCTCGGCGTCGGCGACCATCAGACCCTCCTGCACCGGATAGGTGACGCCCTGGCGGGATTTGTGGGTGGCCTGCTCGGCCGGCGGCAGGGCATCCCACTCCTCGTGCCAGGCGCAAACGGTGGCGGGGCCGTACACCTCGGTCAGGCCGTAGACATGGGTCACGTCGAATCCGAGCCCGGCCATGCCCTCCAGAACTGCGGCCGGCGGTGCCGACGCCGCCGTCATCATCCGGACCTTGTGGTCGAACTGGCGGCGCTGGTCCTCCGGGGCGTTCAGCAACAGGCCCATGACGATCGGCGCGCCGCACAGATGGGTAACGGTGTGGTCGGCGATCGCGCCATAGATCGCCTTGGCCTCGACCCGGCGCAGGCAGACATGGGTGCCGGCGAGCGCGGTAATCGTCCAGGGAAAGCACCAGCCATTGCAGTGGAACATCGGCAGTGTCCACAGATACATCGGATGATGCGGCATCGCCCACGTCATGGTGTTGCCGACAGCGTTCAGATAGGCGCCGCGATGGTGATAGACGACGCCCTTGGGATCGCCGGTGGTGCCCGAGGTGTAGTTGAGCGCGATCGCCTGCCATTCGTCGGCCGGCGGGGTCCAGTCGAAGTCCGGGTCGCCGGTCCGAAGGAAAGCCTCGTAATCCATCTCGCCCAGCAATTCGCCGCCGGCGCCCTGCGGGTCGTCGATGTCGATCACCGGCGGAGGGCTCTCCATCTGCGCCAGCGCGTCTGAGACAATGGCCGAGAACTCCCGGTCGGCGATCAGCACACTGGCCTCGCCATGCTCCAAGATGAATGCGATGGTCGCCGCATCCAGCCTGGTGTTGAGCGCGTTCAGGACGGCGCCGGCCATCGGCACGCCGAAATGCGCCTCCATCAGTTCCGGCGTGTTGGCGGCCATCACCGCGACGGTGTCACCGAGTCCGATGCCGCGCCGGGTGAGCGCCGAGGCGAGCCGCCGGCAGCGCGCATAAGTCTCGCGCCAGTTGCGCCGCACAGCACCATGGATGACCGCGGTGCGGTCGGGATAGACCGTCGCGGTCCGCGGCAGGAACGACAGCGGCGACAACGGCACGTAATTCGCCGCATTCCGATCCAGGCCGGATTCGAATGGGCCGGTTGTCCCCGCCATGGCCGGTTTTCTCCCCGTTTTCCCGCGCTTGTACTACGACCAGTCTATATCAGGAGTCCTGCGCCGTAAGAGCCGTTTGACGGCAATGGCCCGGCCCGCACCACGCATCCCGGCCACCGTGCAAGTCTCTGAAAGCGCTTGATTATTGTGCCTCCAACGCTTCCCAAGGTGCAATTATTGGTGAAAAATCGCTACATTCCGACCATATTTCGTTGAGTGATTTGATTGCTGCAACTAGACGGCAGGGAGACCCCATGCAGGATTTCGAGACCGCGGTTCGCAATACCGAAGCCCAGGTTGCCGAGGCGCAGAAGCGGACGGCGGCGATCACCACCACCTTCGCCGCCGCCGATCTGGCGAAGTCGGACACGATGGCCATCGATATCGAGAACGCGACCCTGCAACAGGTCGACGCCCATGCGGAATCGATGAACGGCAACATCGCCGAACTGATCATCAGCCTGGACGAGGTTACCGCCGGATTCTCCAAGGAATTCAACTCAATGCGGGACAAGACGGCATGGGAGACGGTGGTCGGCTGGGTCTCAACCGCCCGCGCCGACACCATGCGCGCCGAACGCATCCGCTATGCCAGCATCGACGACAATCTGCAGGATCTGATTGCCAAGTCGAACACCATCGTCTCGATCCTGCAGGGCCAGCTATCCAGCCTCGCGGAGCAGAAGACCAAGGTCGAGGGCAACCTGACCCGCACCCTGGACGAGCGCGAGCGGGTGGTCGGCGAACTGGAAGGCCTACGCGCCGAGTTGCAGGCCCTTGACCCGAAGATCATCGATCTGGAGAACCGCATCTCGATGGCCACCGATCCGGCCGAACGCACCAAGCTGGAGAGCGAGTTGGCCGCGATCAACACCCAGCACAACGAGCTCGTGCAGAACGAGCAGGTGCTGATCGCCCGGTCGCAGACGCTGGAAACCTACATCGAGAAGGGCAAGACCTGGATGGATTCGCTGCAGAACCAGGCGGCGACCCAGATGGTCCTGATCAACAAACTGCAGACCGATACCAAGCAGCGGGTGGTGCTGTACGACGCCCTGACCAAGTCGTTGAAGACCGCGCAGCAGCAGGAGGTCGCCCACAAGATCAACGAGATCGGCACCGAGACCGACAAGGAGGCCCAGGTCGCCATGGCGGCGATCGGCTCGGCCACCCAGTCGCGCATCGCCGACATGATGGAAGGCCACGAGGACAACATCGTCTTTGCCCGCAAGGTGCTTGAGGAGAAAGCCAAGGCGGATGAACGTTTTGCCCGCCGCTTCGCCAAGGTCGTGGAGAAACACGATAGCAATCTCTATGGCGAGGCGAATTAGCATGGCCGGCCCGACCCCTTGGAGTCCGTCTGCGCACTGACGGCGATCGGACAGCCGCGCGTGCCCGGATCCAGCCTCGTCATCGACGACCGCGAGTCCCGTCGCAGCTATTTCCGCACCTTCGTCGACATCATCGCCCGGTGCCGCGCCCAGCCGGTCGAGTTGATCGCGGCGGAGCGCAAGGGCGCGCTGTCCCTGCTGGAGCGCACCGGGATCGACGAGTATCTGGATCAGCTGAGGACCAGTTTCGCCGCGCTGTCGGCCCGCTATCGGCGGGTCGATGCCGGCGGCGACATGGCGGCGGGCCTGACCATAGACCGCAGCGATTCCGGCTATCCGGTGTTCCAGGAGATCGTCCAGCTGGGCCTTGATCGCGGCGAGGCGCGCCGGGCGCTGGCCAGCCTACCGAGCCGCAAGGCGCTCAAGACCCACATCCTGGATCACGTGCTGACCCGGCGCAGCCTGCCGGCCGGGCTGCAGGCGCGGATGAGTCGACGCATCTATTTCGAGATCCTGGCCGAGAGACCACCCTTCCTGGCGGTGAACGAACCCGAGATCATCCAGGTGGGAGAACGCTCAGCAGATCGCCGCTCATACCTGGTGCGCTGGGCGGTCTACGACACCCATCGAAACATGCCGAACATCTACCTGCTTGGACTGGAAGACAGCGGAGACCGGCCGCTGATGGGCGACGACAGGCGCTGGCCGCGAGTCATGGAGCATCTGACGGCGCAGTCGCTGTCGACGCTGAAACTCCTGACCATCGCGCGCGGCTTCGACAAGGACTTTCCGGATATCCACCCCAAGAGGCTGCGCCGCATCCATTTCGGGCCGATGTACTCGAACCGCTTCACCCAGCATGCCGACCTGGTCCAGGACCTGCTGTCGGAGCCTGAACCCGGATCCGAGCAGGATTGGATCTTCTGCTGGTCGGTGGAGACCCTGCGGTCGAAAGGCACGACCGAAAGCTCGTCCGGGCTATTCGGCAGCACGGCGAGCGAGGTCTTCGACATCGACGTGCATGCCCATGAAGAGATCGAAGCCGGCGCGACGAAGATCGAGCGTGGCATGATCCTGCCCTACCGCCCTTATCAGCGGCTGGTCGAGCGCGACTCGCCCCAGCTTCGGCCGCTGCGCAAATACGTCGTAGGCCCGGACGGGCTGCTGTTGCAGCAAGGCTGACACCGACCGCGTTGGAGGACGCATCTGGAATGACCGCTCAATCGCTGATCGAGATCAAGGAAGCCGATATCCGCAAGCACTACGCCCAGGCGTACCAGCTGCTCAGCGGCTTCGATTACGCACCGCGCTTCGGCAAGGCGGATGCTGCGGCGGCGCCGACCCGCGGCCGGTCGCCGGGCGTTCCCGGCCGCCGGCGGTTCCGCTCCACTACGCCCGGCCTGTCGACGCCCAGCGCCGCCACCGCCGGCGTCTCCCTGCTGTCCCGCATTCGGGCGGTGGAGGAGGACGACCCGCTGAAGAGCGAGACCCAGGCGCATGTGCTGCGCAGCGCGCGCCGCGCCATTGCGGTCGCGGAGGCGGTAGTCGAACTCTATACCGAGCTGACCCCGCTGCAGCAGATGATGCAGCAGAACAGGCAGGGCCGGCTGGCCGATGCCCAGAAGGCGGAGTTCTCCGAGTTCCTGTCCGCCGCATCGGTGGTGGCGCTGTTCACCTTCGCCAACATGCTGGGCTTCCTGACCCGCGCCAGCGGCGAGCCGGACACCCAGGAGATCGAGGTCGGCGATGCCGAGGAGATCGTGCTCGACGACCCCAATACGGCCCTGAAGGGCGCCGTCTGGGAGTTGGACCGTAAGATCGCGCTGCATGCCGACAGCGACGCCAAGCTGGCGGCGGTGGTCGACGCCCATGCCGAAGCCCTGATGAACCAGATCGCGCTGCGCGCCGCCGGCGCCCGGCCATCTCGACGCCTTCGTGGCGCGCACCTACCGGGTCGAAGCGGACGATTTCCAGATCGACGGCTTCACGCCGGCCCGTCGTGCCGCGGCCCAGACCCTGACCATGACCTTCAAGAAGCCCGAGGAGGTTGTCGGCAACCACATCGCCAAGCACCAGTGCCTGAAGCTGGCCAAGATGCTGATGTCCTACGACTTCACCCGCCAGCTCAATCCGTTCGTCGAACTGGGCGGGTTCATCTTCACATTCCTGGGCGACGGCATGCCGGGCACCGGCAAGACGACCCTGATCCAGATGCTGGCCGGAATGCTGAAGGAGTATTGCGACGCGGCCGGCTATCCGTTCCGCTATGAGAACCTGTCCAGCGAGGCGATCGATTCCTATCAGGGCAAAGTCGGCGCAGAACGCCAAGGCCTTCATCCAGAAGGTGCTGGACCCGCATGTCATCGGCCTTGGCACCATCGACGATATCGACCAGATCGCCGGCCGCCGCGGCGACCGGCAATCCTCCGCCGGCCAGCAGGAGATCACCGCGGTGCTGATGGAGAGCTTCGCCGGCGCCAACACGGTGGTGCGCGGCAACTGCTCCTTCGGCATGTTTTCCAACTACCCGGAGAACGTCGATGAGGCCCTGCGCCAGCGCGCCGGCGCCCGGTTCCTGGTCGAACGGGCCGCAGAGCGAGGCCGACTACATCGACATCCTGCACCTGCTGCTGGGCTCCAACCACAAGATCCCGGTCGGCAAGCACGACCTCTACAGCGCCCAGGAAATCCGCCGCGCGGTCGCCGCCTCCTACGATGCGCACAGCCGGCCGGCAGAACCGCAACTGCAGGCCATGTTCGACGATCTCGACAAGCGGCTGGGGCCGCTCGACACCATCGCCAAGCTGGGCGCCTATCTGAAGGCGATCCAGGAGGCCGACGAGCGCTTCACCGGCCGCGCGATCAAGAACATCACCGACGCCGTCAAGGTGCGGGCGATGGATGTCGAACTGCCGGACGAATGGATGGAGACGCCGGAGCCGTTCCTGGCCCAGGACTACGACACCAAATCGAAGATGATCGGCGAGCTGATGAACCCGATCACGCCGGAGATGGTGCTGCAGGAAATCAACCGTTACGCCGATGCCGAGCTGCGCTACGCCAACGTCTCCGACGAGTCGGCGATCGACGGCATGGTCCGGGATCTGCGCCTGCAGACCGAAGCCAGACGCCGGTTCGGCGCGCCGGGCAACTGACGCGAATGCACCGGCTGGCTGAAAATGATCTGATCTATGGAAACCTCTTCGAGGTCTCCACGCCGATCCTACGGGAGCGGTACAACAGCGCGCTGGCATTGCTGCATGGCCGGCCGACGGCGCTGGAGGCTTTCCGGATCGACCAAAGCGGATTTTCGCCGGAGATTGCCGACGAGTTGGGCGACCCGCTCTACCTGAACCCGCAGGGCTGCAACCGGATGTTCATCCTGCTGACCGTCGAGCAGGCCGATCTGCCGCTGCTGGACGCCACCTTCTCCTGCAGCCGGGACATCATGAAGCGCTTCATCGCCGACAATCGCGAGGCGCTGTTCGGCCTGACTGCGCGCGACGCGGTGTTCGGCGAGCTGGAGGATTCCGTCTACAAGATCACCACCCTGGCGGACATCACCGCGATCAAGCGGATCCGGGTGAAGGTGCGCACACCTCGCAAGCTGGTCACGAAGGCGCATCGCCTGGCCCGCCGCATCGCGGCGTTCCAGGACAGCGACACGATCTGGAACGACGACACCCGCCTGCGGGAGATGATCGATCTGGCCGAGGCGGTCGGCGACGTGCGGACCCATCCGCTGATCCCCGGGGTCACCCGCTACGAGCACAACGACTTCTACACCACTCATCTGGACGGGCTGTACGTATTCAACGGCACCCGCAAGCCGACGTTGATCCATTGCGGTGGCGACGACGACACCGTCGCGGCGCATACCGACACCACCACCGGGTTCCGGCATATCCCGATCACCGACCGCAAGGCGCTGGCCGGATTCCTGATCGGCGACGGGCTGATCGAACGCATCGCCGACCGGGATGATCCGGACTCAAGAAACATCCTGTCCGAGAAGCTGGAGTTGATCGCCCTCGACCATGCGGGCAATGGCGGCGAGGACAGCGGTGTCGAGGCGTTCGACCCGGTCGCCCTGCGCCGTTACATACAGCAGCGGGTCGACGATCTGCCGCCAGACTTCCATGGCCTTCAGACCGAACTGCGGGGCATCGAGCAGGACCAGTCCATGGCCCGGATCGACCCCACGGACCCCGCCTTCTTCTATCTGTACCGGTCGAGCGACCATAAGGACCGCGACCTGGTGAACCACTTGCTGGCGCGGCTGACCCCGCTGGACTGCCGGCAATTGTTCATCTGCAACAAGGAGCTGTTCTACGAGCTCTACGAAGGCTGGTCGGACGCCAAGCGCACGCTGGTCGCCGACTACCTGACGCGGCACTACCAGGGTCGCCAGGGCGAAATCTGGGCCCGGCTCTATGGCCACGACGACGACAGCGGCCCGTGGGGGAAACGTGACTAGCCTGCATCACAGGAGAACACTGCCATGAAGATCCTGATATGGATTCTGAGGATCGTGCCGGTGCTGCTGGTGCTGGCCTTCCTGGATTTCTACCTGCCGTCCAACGACGTGGTCCGCATCGTCGACACCGATGTGAAACGCATGAACGTGGTGTCCCGTGACTTCGTGGAGGAGGACGCGGTCAACCTGTCCACCCTGACCCGCGACGTGCGCTTCATCAACGCGGTCTGGCCGGATGGCGTGCCCAGGGTCTATCGCAACGAGGAGACCGGCTGGGGCTTCCCCTTCTACTTCAAGTTCGATTCCGGGAACCTGCAGACCGAGGCGCAGGATCTGCGCTCGACCGGCGACGCACCGAACTGGGTGGTGGTCACCCATTACGGCTGGCGCATCGAGATCTTCTCCATGTTCCCCAACGCGGTGACGATCAAGCAGGTCGCCAGCCAGGACCATTTCCCGATCCCGGTCTTCCGCATCGTCTTCTTCTTCTGGCTGGGCGTTGTCCTGCTGGCGATCTGGTGGGCCTGGCGACGGTTCCAGGAACGTGTCTGGGCCCCGTTCATGGACAAGCTGGCGCTGGACCAGCGCTTCGACAACGCCTCGAATTCGCTCACGCAATTGTGGCGCTGGTTCCGCGCCAACCGCCGCGACCGCCGCGCCGAACGCCGCAGCCGCTACGGCCAGGGCGGTCGGCCGAGGTAGCCGGCCGGAAAGAGAAGATTTCGCCTTCTCGGTTGACAGCCTACACCCAACGGATGTATCCACCCTGGCAGACATCCCCTTCGCGGGGACCACACGCAACAACGGACGCAACCATGGCGTTCTTCTCGGATCGATACCCGGCATCGACTTGTCGGCCAAGACATTCTGAGGACAGGCAATCAGGGCCTGACACGCGCGGACGGGCACTACACCATGCGTTTGGATCGTGTCTTGCCCGGACACCGTGCCATGGCCGTCGACCTGTCGCGGCAGATGGCGGATTCGGAGGGCAGGACCGTGAAACCATTACACGGACATTAGGAACAGGCCGGCACCCCTGACGGGTTGCACGGCTTCATTGGACGGTACGTTGGGTGCGACCTCAGCGGCCCGGGCTCCGCAGGCCCGGCCGGCGCGCTTGCGGCCCCGTAATGGGTCTTGCGTGTATCGAGGGCAATCCCGGGCTCAGTGGGAGCCGCGTGCCCGCTGGTCGGCGGATCGTGTAGCTCAACCTGGTAGAGCGCCGGACACTTAATCCGGAGGTCATGGGTTCGAGTCCCATCATTCGCGACCTGGATGTAGCTCAGACTGGATAGAGCACCAGACATTTAATCTGGCTGTCGGGGGTTCGAATCCCCTCATCCGCCTGATTTGGGATCAGGTTTCGCTACACAAGCGAACATCCAATGAAGGGTGCCGGAAGACGTCCAGGCGCCGTCACCAGACCGCAAGGCTTCGGCCGCGCGGCGAGGCGGCGGGGCCAGGCGGAACGGTGTTCCGAATGCTCTCGATCCGCCGCCGGCGCCCCTTCGCCAGGCGGGCGGGCACGCCGGTCACGGCCCCTGATGTCTTCGGACGTCACGCCGGCCGACTCCCCCGTCCGCCACCCGCAGGGGCAAGGGCAGCGCCGAGGGCATCCGCACCGGACCGTCGGGCGTCTTCCGGCCATCCTCGCAAGCGGCACGGACGTACGACACGAAAGAGGAATGTTGACGGCGGGTTTGGAGTCTTCGGTAGACCCCTCACCCTCCAAATGGCGGATCGCCGGACTTGTCCCTCTCCGCCACCTCGCAGGGAGAGGGAGGGGCCCGCGAAGCGTGAGGACCTGAGGGGCTGCAGAAGGCATCCCGAAGGGTCCGCCGAAAGAGGAGAAGAAAGATGATGTGGAAGATCGAGCGGATCGCGGATTACGAGCTCGGCCTGATGTATCGGGACCGGGCGTTCCGGCAGGTCCTTGAGCCGGGCGTGCACCGGCTCGTCGTGGGTCGGGGCAAGATCGAGCTGCGGCGGCTGGACCTGCGGCAGATGCCGGTGCGGGACGTCGCGCTGGCGGCGCTGGTGCTGACCCACCGGGCGCTGGTCGAGGAGCTGTTCGTCGTGGTCGACATGGGCGACACGGAAGTCGCCGCGGTGTTCGCCGACGGCAAGCTGGTCGACCTGGTCGGTCCGGGCGGCGTGGCGTTCTATGCCAAGCGGCTGCGGAAGATCACCGTCGAGGTGTTCGACGTCGCGGCCGAGATCGCGGTGCCGGAGGCGCTGGTCGCGCCGGTGTCGTGGCTGGGCGCTGCCAACCTGGTGCTGGCCGCCGAGGTGCCGAGCGACCATGTCGGCCTGCTGTATGTCGACGGCGTGCTGGACCGGCAGTTGAAGCCGGGCCGGTATGCCTTCTTCAAGGCGGTCCGGAAGGTCAGCGGTGGCCCTGCTCGACCAGCGGCTGCAGACCCTGGAGGTGACCGGCCAGGAGGTGTTGACCAAGGACCGGATCGGTCTTCGGGCCAACATCACCGCCGTCTACCGGATCGTCGATCCGGCCAAGGCGGTGTCCGCGACCGCGAAGCTGCAGGACTACCTGTACAAGGAGCTGCAGTTCGCGCTGCGGCAGGTGGTCGGCACCCGGACGCTTGAGGAGGTGCTGGGCGACAAGCTGGGCATCAACGAGGCGATCGCCGAGCGGCTGCTGCCGAACCTGGGTGGCGCCGGTCTGGAGGTCCCGTCCGTCGGCGTGAAGGACATCATCCTTCCGGGCGACGTGCGGGAGCTGATGAACCGGGTCATCGAGGCGGAGAAGACCGCCCAGGCGAACGTCATCAAGCGGCGGGAGGAGACCGCGGCGACGCGGTCCCTGCTGAACACCGCCAAGCTGATGGAGGACAACCCGATCCTCCTGCGGCTGAAGGAGCTGGAGGCGCTTGAGAAGGTCTCGGAGAAGGTCGGCAACGTCATCGTCGGCAACGGCATGGATGGCGTGCTGGACGATCTGGTCCGGATCAAGCCGCGCAACCGAAAGGAGGGCAAGAACGCACCGCTGAGAGGGGGCTGGAATCCGCGATGCGGGTTCCGGCCCCGCTTGCGTCGCGGACCTGCCTGGCCGGTACGGGCTTGCTGTCCACACCCCTCGACAAACCCAGGATGTGGGATCAATCGCAAGCGGCCTGCACCGGAACATTCGCCCACTGCCCGTCAACGCCGCGAGGCGGTAAGCTTGGCCCGAATAGCGGCCGGCACGCCGGTGCCGGGGTTTCCACCAACGACTCAATCGATCAGAGCACAAAATGGATTCCGAGCAGATCCTTCAGAATGCCGAGGCGATCGCCGCCGATTCCCTGGCCGGATTGCCGGAGGACCAGTTGCTGGACCGGTTCTGCGACCGGCTGGTGGCGGCCGGGGTGCCGCTGCACCGGGCGCTGATCGGCGTCGATACGCTGCACCCGGTGCTGGACGGGCGGACCTTCGAGTGGCGCGACGACCGGGAGACGGTCGACGCCACCGACTATCGGCGCGGCGACGAAGCGACCAGCCCCGAGAATTGGACCGCTAGCCCGTTCTACCATTTATGGGAGGCGCGCAAGCCCGTCCTGCGCCGGCGTCTCGACGACAGCTATCGGATCGGCGAGTTCCCGATCCTCGACACGCTGAGCCGAGGCGGCGCCACCGACTATCTGGCCTTGCTGAGCTTCCTGGGCGACGACGCACAACTCGGGGAGATCGACTGCATCTACTCGTCCTGGGCGACCCGCCACCCGGACGGCTATTCCGACGCCCAGATCGCCGCCCTGGAACGGCTGCTGCCCTGCCTGGCGGCCGTCGATCCACAGCGCCTGCGTCGCCTACACCTCCGACACGCTGATGCACACCTATCTGGGCAGGGATGCCGGCCGAGCGGGTGCTGCGCGGCCATATCGAGCGCGGCACAGGCGGAGAACGATCCGCGCGGCGATCTGGTACAGCGACCTGCGCGGCTTCACCCGCATCGCCGACACCGCACTCGCCGGACCAGACCCTGGCGCTTCTGAACGATTACGCCGACTGCGTCACCACCGCGGTGCAGGCCCAGGGTGGGCAGGTGCTGAAATTCATCGGTGACGGCATCCTGGCGATCTTCGACCTGGCCAGGGACGGCGATGGCTGCAGCCGGGCGCTGGACGCCGCCCATGACGCCATGAAGCACGACGGCGGCACTGAACGAGAAACGCAGCGGCAAGGCCGGTCTGCCGACGTTACCGATTTGTACCTGGCGCTGCACGTAGGCGACGTGCTGTACGGCAATATCGGCAGCCCGCGACCGGCTCGACTTCACCGTGGTCGGCCCCGCGGTCAACGAGGCGGCGCGCATCTGCGCCATGTGCCGGGGGCTGGAGCGCGAGGTGGTGATCTCGGCCGCCTTCGCCGACGCCTCGGGCGCCGATCGGCGAGCGGCTGGTGTCGCTCGGCCGCTACGCCCTGCGCGGCATCCGCCGCCCGCAGGAACTGTTCACGCCGGAGCCGGAGGAATAAGCGCTGACGCCGCGGGCGATCCCGTTCGGGTGTGGCGCCGGCCCACTTCGTGCGTCATTGCGAGCCGAAGGCGAAGCAATCCACTCTCTCCGGCTCCAGTGGATTGCCGCGTCGCTTCGCTCCTCGCAATGACGGCGGAAGGGTTTTCTCCTTCCACCGATCGCCGCTACGCCACCCGGAGCGCCGACTTCGACACCGGAAGCGACCTTATGCGCTGGCCGGACGCGGCGAAGATGGCGTTGGCCAGGGCCGGCATGGAGGGCGGCAGGCCGGGTTCGCCGACGCCGCCCGGCGGCTCGGCTGCTGGGCACGATATGGGTCTCGATCTCCGGCGACTGGGCCAAGCGCAAGCATGTCGTAATCGTAGAAGTTTGACTGCGCCACCCGGCCCTCCTCGATGGTGATCTCGCCGTACAGCGCCGCCGTCAGGCCGAACAGGATCCCGCTTTCCATCTGCGCCTCGACCGTGTCCGGATTGATGACGGTGCCGCAATCCACCACGCAGACGACGCGGTCGATGCCGACAGCGCGCCGTCATCGGCCGATTGTGACCTCGACCACCTCACCGACGATCGATCGGAAGGACGGGATGCAGAGCGACGCCGCGGCCGCGCCCCGGCGACAGCGGCCGGCCCCATTGCGACCGCTCGGCCAGGATGTCCAGCACCTTGCGATAACGCGGCCGGTCGACCAGCAGGCTGCGGCGATACAGCATCGGGTCGATGCCGGCGGCGTGGGCGCATTCATCCAGGAAAGCTCTCCACGAAGAACGCGTTCTGCGAATGGCCGACGCTGCGCCAGAAGCCGATCGGGACCGGTGTCGGGTAATCGACCAGATCGACGCGCATCGGCGCGATGGCGTAGGGAATTTCGACCGCCCCCTCGACCGAGAAATGGTCCTTGTCGGGATTGCCGCCGCCCCAGGGCAGGTTGCGCTCGCCGAACGACTTCATCAGCGACTGCGAAACGACGCGGTTGTCCCAGGCCTGCGGATAGCCGTCCGGCTTCAGGGCAGCGCGGAAACGGCTGACCGCATGCGGCCGATACATGTCGTGCTGGATGTCCTCCTCACGCGACCAGGTCAGCTTGACCGGCCGGCCGGGCACCTTGGCGCCGCAAGCGCCGCCGCCTGGCGGGCCACATCGCCATCGGAGCGCCGTCCGAACCCGCCGCCGGCGAGCGTGATATGGGTCGTCACCGGCTCGGTCACCTCTTCGCCGACCATCGGCCGCGCCCTGTGGCGCACCCCAGCGGCCGGCAAGCGGGGTTTGCGAGCCGATCCAGATCTCCGCCGACGCCGTTCTCGAACAGTGCGGTGCAGTTCATCGGCTCCATGCAGGCATGGGCCAGAAGCGGCGACTCGTAGGTCGCCTCGACCACCGTTTCGGCGGCCGACAGGGCCTCGTCGACGTCACCATCATCGCGGAATGAATGCGCCTGCTCGGCACCCAGGGCCCGGTGCATGTCGGCCAGGATCTGCACAGAGTTGCCGTCGTCATGGCCGTTCGCGTCGAACTCGACCGGCAGGGCTTCCAAAGCCCGGCTGGCCTGCCAGTAGCTTTCGCCGACGACACCGACCGCATCACCGAGATCGACCACCGCGATGACGCCGGGCATTGAGCGTACGGCATCGGCGTCCATCGCGCGAACCGTACCGCCGAACACCGGGCTCTGGCGGATCGCGGCATGGGCCAAATTCGGCAGGGTGACGTCGATGCCGAAGGTCGCCTCGCCGGTGACCTTAGCGGGGATGTCGAGTCGCGGAGTGGACTTGCCGATCAGCTTGAAGTCGCTTGCCGGCTTCAGCGCCGGGTCGGACGTCGGCGCCTTGTCGGCGGCGGCCCGGGCGAGTTCGCCATAGGCGAACCGGCGTCCGGTCGGCCGGTGCACGATTCGTCCGTCCTCGCCGAAGCACTCGTCCGCCGGAACCTGCCAGCGATCAGCCGCGGCCTCGGCCAGCATCAGCCGCGCCGAGGCGCCGGCGACCCTGAGCGGATGCCAGGCGCCAATGACGCTGCTGCTGCCGCCGGTAGCGATATAGGGAAAGAAGCCGAATACCTTCTTGCCGGCCCAGTAGAGCGGCCCGTCCGCCTCTTCCGGCCGCACATCCAGGCCCAGCGTGTAATTGGCATAGACGGGCAATTCCTCGACTGGGTGCTCGACGTGGACATTGCCGCCGTCCAGCGGGACCT
>CBDBVB010000006.1:0-201743 GCA_965212545.1 Inquilinaceae bacterium | reverse complement strand
TCAGCGGCCTGGCGTCATCCGGGTGTATGCGGACGTTGTCCAGCCCGCCCTGGTCGATCAGCGACAACAGGTTCGTCACTCCGTTGACGAATGGCTCGCAGCCGATCATGCCGATCTCGCGGATGCTGCGCCGCCTGCCAGGCGAGATGCTCGCCGGCGCCAAAGCCGATCTCCAGCCAGTAGGCTGCCATGGGATTGGGAAACATCGACGCCGGATCAAGGTCTTCCCGCCGCTTGGCGGCATCGGCACGGCGACAGTGGGCAACATGCGCTCAAGCAGTGCCCGACGGCCTGCGCGGAGCTTGCGGCCGTGCCGCCTGCCGAATGACCGGATCAACGCCCGGCGTTGCGGGGGGTCGCCGGACCCGGTCACCCGTGGGCGGAAATCAGCGCATCGACCAGATCGGTGTTTTCCCAGGAGAAGCCGCCATCGGGCTCCGGCGTCCTGCCGAAATGCCCATAGGCCGAAGTCCGGGCGTAGATCGGCCGGTTGAGATGCAGATGGGTGCGGATGCCGCGCGGCGTCAGGTCGACAAGCTGCTGCAGGGTCTCCGCCAAGGCGTCCTCATCCACATGGCCGGTGCCATGGGTGTCGATATAGACAGACAGCGGATGCGACACGCCGATGGCATAGCTGAGCTGAATCGTGCAGCGCTCGGCGAGGCCGGCGGCGACCACGTTCTTCGCCAGATACCGGGCCGCATAGGCCGCCGAACGGTCCACCTTGGTCGGGTCCTTGCCCGAGAAGGCGCCGCCGCCATGGGGCGCCATGCGCCACCATAGGTGTCGACGATGATCTTGCGGCCGGTCAGCCCGGCATCCCCGTCCGGCCCGCCGATGACGAACCGGCCGGTGGGATTGACGTAGAAGCTGGCCTCGTCGCACATCCAGTCTTCCGGCAGCACATTCACCACATGCGGCCTGACGATCTCCCGGATGTCCTCGATCGGCAGATCCTCGGTGGTCTGGGTCGACACGACGACGGATTCGGCGCGGATGGGCTGGCCGTCCACGTAGCGCAGCGTCACCTGGCTCTTGGCGTCGGGTCCCAGCATCGGCTGGGCACCGGAATGGCGCGCCTCGGCAAGGCTCTGCAGGATCGAATGGGCCAGATGGATCGGCGCCGGCATCAGCGCCTTGGTCTCGCGGCAGGCATATCCGAACATGATGCCCTGGTCGCCGGCGCCCTCATCCTTGTTGCCGAGGGAATCGACTCCGACGGCGATGTCGGGCGATTGCTGGTGCAGATGAATCTCGACATTGGCGGTCTTCCAATGGAATCCGTCCTGCTCATAGCCGATGTCGCGGACCGCGTGCCGGGCAAGCTCCTCCAACATGGCGCGGCGTGATGCTGTCGGGGCCGCGCACCTCACCCGCAATCACGATGCGATTGGTTGTGCACAGAGTCTCGGCCGCGACGCGAGCCTCCGGATCGGCGGTCAGATAGGCGTCGACGATGGCATCGGAGATTCGGTCGCAGACTTTGTCGGGATGGCCTTCGGCCACCGACTCGCTGGTGAAGACATAGTTGCCCTTGGGCACGGTCGATCCCTTGTCAGTGGGGCCGGATCGATTGTCCGGGGTCGGCGTGGAAGCCCGGCGGTGCTTTTCGCTCCGGCCGGTCGATCGGGGTTTCTGACAAGGTTCGCGCGGCCGGTCAATAGTCGCGGCCCATATCGTTGCATCGGCAGGGCCCGATGGCGGCTGCGTTGGCGCGGGGGAACCGGCTGCAATGAGGAGTTCGGCAGGCCGAACTGACCCAATCTCCCGGTTCCCCGCTCCGCCGATGCGGAATCTGGTGCCGGCAGATCGATGCGGCATTTCCAACACGGTGCGGCTCTCCGCCGGCTGGCACATTAGCATCCGCCAGCCGGCAGGGCCGTTACATCAGAGCGAGAACCGCCCGGTGTTGGCGATTGACTTGGTCAATTCGAAGAGCCGCTTGCGCACCGCCGGATTGGTGATCCGGTAGTAGGCCCGAACCAGCTCCAAGGTCTCTCGCTTGGCCATTGGATCCGGCTCGAACGGCGCGGCTTCCTCGTTGAGTTCAAGTCTGCGCGGCGGCGTATCGGTGGCCGGCGCATCGTCGAAGAAGAACGACACGGGTACGTCGAGAACCCGGCTGAGATCAAACAGCCGACTTGCCCCAATGCGGTTCGCCCCCCGCTCATATTTCTGGACCTGCTGGAAGGTCAGGCCGATGGCCTCGCCCAGCTTCTCCTGACTCATCCCCAGAAGCGTGCGTCGAAGGCGCACGCGGCTGCCCACATGGACGTCGATCGGATGGGGCTTACCCATCTTCGGACGACCCACGGGCCTCTTCGTTTTGGTCGTTTCGTTCACCTGTAGCCTCTCAAGTCTTTCCCGCTTTTCGTTTCATTCTACATAGCGCGGCGTTAAGCGGTTCACTGCGCTAATTTGTAGGGGTGTTCAACCATTCAGACCAGCAAATTGCGTGTCCGGGAAGCAATTTCTTTTGAAATCGAATGACTTGAAGCATTCTGCTACTATGCATGGTCGAAAATGGCGACATACATCGCAATCGTCACGACCCGCGACCCTTTCGCCCCCGAAAAACCGCCGCTGATACAAGCATAAGTGTAATAGCCCAGAATGGCGAATTCTGCCAGCGCGCGAAGATCGTGGGTGCCACAATCGCTTTAGGAAGGGGTGAATCGACCACGCCCTGGGCGCCGAGCGGCAGGCTGGCGACAACCCTGCCATGGGGGTCGACCACGCCACTTATGCCCGTGGTTGCGACCCGAACCAGCGGGATGCCCTCTTCCACCGCCCGAGCCCGTGTCATTGCGAAATGTTGGTGTGGGCCGGCAGTCTGGCCATACCAGGCATCGTTGGTCAGGTTCAGAAGCCAGCGCGGCCGCTCTTCGCCGGTGGCGGTGACCGCGCCGGGGAAAATCACCTCATAACAGATCAACGGGCTCACCGGCGGCAATCCGGGCAAGTTGACGGTGCGGGGACCCGGGCCGGGTGAGAAATCGAGCCGTCCCGGGGTGATCTTGTCGATCGGCAGAATTCCACGCAGCGGGACATATTCGCCGAACGGCACCAGATGGAACTTGTCGAAGGTCCCGACGATATCGCCGTGGTCATCGACAGCCGCCAGGCTGTTCCAGACGCGCCGCGGCAGCGACTCTGAATAACGCGGCGTGCCGGTGATGATCAGTCCGCCAGGCGGTGTCGCGACAGCGATCGCCTGGCGGATCTCGGGTTCCCGCCCGACCGCATAGGGCACGGCGGTCTCCGGCCAGATGATGTGGGTCACCGGGGCCGGCCCCAGTCGGCGGCTCAGTTCCAGGTGGAGCAGGAAATTCTGCGGCGCCAGGGCAGGATCCCATTTGTCGGTCTGGGGGATGTTGGGCTGCACCAGCCGGAGCCGGACGCCCGGCACATCATCGACCCGGTCGGTCAGCCGCACCGCACCGGCGCCTGCGATGGCCGCGATGCCGATAAAGGCGGCCAGGCTGGCGACGATGCCGGCCCGGGACCATACCCGCTTGCCGGGATCGATCACGGCCGCCGGCAGCGCCGCCGCCAGGACGGTCAGGAGGCTCAGCCCATACATGCCGATGACCGACACGCTTTGCAGCACCGGTCCCCAGGCAACCCAGCCATAGCCGACCAGCTGCCAGGGGAAGCCGGTCAGCACGTTGCCGCGCAACCACTCCGCCACGCCCCAGAGCGCGGCGAAGGCCAGCACCCGCGATACGCCCGAAAGCGACAGCATGTGCAGCGCCAGCGTAGCGCCGCCCGTGAACACGGCCAGCAAGGCCGGGAGTCCGGCAACGGCGAAGGGGATCAACCAGAAGAAGGATGCCAGATCAACGGTCAGCGCAAAGGCGATCCAGTAAAGCCCGGGTACGAAGAACCCGAAGCCGAATGCCCAGCCAACCAGGAAGGCTGCGCGCCGGCCGGTAACCCCGTCCAGGATCCATAGGAGCCCGGGAAACGCGATCAGCAGCACCGGAAGGGCATAGGCGGGCGGCGCCGAAAACGTGGCGACGACGCCCAGCCCGGCCGCAGCCACGAACCGTCGCCAACCACTCAGGGCGGCGAGCGCCCTGGCCAGCCCGGTGATCCTGGCGGCCATGCCGCCCAACGGCCGACCGGCCGCTTCAGCCTGCGTCACGCTCGGACAGGCTCCTAACCGTCTGGGTCCACGCGCCGCACCCGCAGCCGGCGGATCCGGCGGGGATCGGCGTCTACAACCTCGAATTCCAATCCGATCGGGTGGCGCAGAAGTTCACCGCGCGCCGGAATCCGGCCGGCGATGGAGAAGACCAGCCCGCCCAGCGTGTCGATATCCTCGCGCTCGTCCTCGTCAACGACCTGCCCGAACTCCTCCTCGAACTCTCCTATCGGCAGACGCGCATCGGCCAGATAGGAGCCGTCGCCACGCGCATCGATCTGCGGCGCCGAGCTGATATCGTGCTCATCCTCGATCTCGCCGACGATCTCCTCGACCAGGTCCTCGATGGTGATCAGCCCGTCGATGCCGCCGAATTCATCGACCACCAGCGCCATCTGCTGCCGTGTCTCGCGCATTTCCAGCAGCAGGTCGACGACCGGCATCGATGGTGCCACGATCAGGACATCGCGCAAGAGCTCCTGGATGCCGCGCCGGTTGCCATTGGCGAGGCTGGCAAGAAGGTCCTTGATGTGCAGCATTCCGACGATATCGTCGAGACCCTCGCGGTAGACCGGCAACCGGCTGTGGGCCCGCTTGGTCAGCAGCGCGAGCACCTCCTGAACAGGTGTGTCGACTTCCACCGCGACAATATCGGCACGCGGGATCATGACATCGATCGCGGTCAGGTCCTTGAACCTGATGATGTTGCCCAGCAGCGTGCGCTCATGGGCGGCGACCATGGTCTCCGGTCCCGACGTCTCCTCGATCAACTCCTCGATCGTGTCACGCCATTTCGCCTCCGACTTGCCGCGGAGCGATGCACGCAACCAAGTACGGAAAAGTCCGGATAACGATTGTTGTGCGTCGTCGGCCCCGTTTTGACGGGGCGATCTACTTAAGGATGTATCTGCCATGTATGTGTGTGGCGTCATCTACGCCAGCGGTGGTCTTTCCAAATAAGGGTCGGCGATTCCGAGGTCCGCCAACACCTGTTGTTCCATCCGCTCCATCACCCGGGCTTCAGCCTCGGTCCCGTGATCATAATCCATAAGGTGAAGAACGCCATGAACTACAAGGTGCAATGCGTGATCGCGCGGTGATTTCGCCTGTTCAACCGCCTCGCGCGTCACAGTGTCGAGAGCCAGGACCACGTCGCCCAGCATCATCGGCCCGCCCGAAAAATCCGCGTCTGCTGCCGCTTCGCCTTCCGCCAACGGGAAGGACAGGACGTTGGTGGGGCGATCCTGATTGCGGAAATCCCGATTCAGACCCTGAACAAGGGCGTCATTGCCAAGCACGATGCTGATCTCGGCCCCGGCCCGGATGTCGAGGCTTGCCTTTGCTCGGGCCTGGCCAATCGTCGCCCGAACCGCGGACTTCACTGCGGCTTCCGGGTCGTCCTCGACGTCATACCAGCGCCGCTCCGGGACCGCGACATCGATCGCCAGATCGAATTCCGGCAGAGGGTGCTCATTTGCGGCCCGAACCTGGTTCATCGTCCCGCCTCGCCGCCCGGCTTGTGGGTGCGATCGAATGCCTCATAGGCCTGGACGATACGGGTAACCAGGCCGTGGCGGACGACGTCGCGCTTGTCCAGGTGGATGATGCTGACGCCGGTGATGCCGTCCAGCACCTCCATCGCGTCGCGCAGGCCGGACCGAACCCCGGTTGGCAGGTCGATCTGGCTGGGATCGCCGGTCACCACCATATGGCCGTTCTCGCCCAGACGGGTCAGGAACATGCGCATCTGCATGGCGGTCGTGTTCTGCGCCTCGTCCAGGATGACGAACGCGTTCGACAGGGTGCGACCGCGCATGAAGGCCAGCGGCGCGACCTCGATGGTGCCGGTCTCGAGATACTTGGCGACCTGGTCGGCCGGCAACATGTCGAACAGGGCGTCATACAGCGGCCTGAGATAGGGATCGACCTTGTCGCGCATGTCGCCGGGAAGGAAGCCGAGCCGTTCGCCGGCCTCGACCGCCGGCCGCGACAGAATGATCCGGTCGACATTGCCGTCGGTCAGCATCGACACCGCCCGGGCGACCGCCAGATAGGTCTTGCCGGTACCGGCCGGCCCCAGCCCGAGCACAAGCTCGGTGCTGCGCAGGGCTTCGACATAGGTCGCCTGATTGACCGTGCGCGGCGTGATCAGCCGCATCTTGGTGCGGATGCCGTTTTCCGGCCGGTTGAAGCTCTCCAGCGCGGCGTCGGCGCTGCCGCCATCCGGCGGTGCGCAGGCGATATGAACAACCGCGTCGACCTCGGCACCGCCGACCGACATGCCTTTTTCCAGGCGCTCCCACAGTGTGTTCAGCACCGCGACCGCTTTTTGCGCGGCGTCATCGTCGCCTCGGATGGTAACCCGGTTGCCGCGCGACGACAGCGTGACTCCAAGCTGGTGCTCGATACGCGCCAGGTTGGAATCATGTTCGCCGTAGAGCAACGGAACCAGCCGGTTGTCGGAGAAGGTCAGTGCGACACTGCGGTCCTGAATGGCGGTCAAACGCAGGCCCTTTCCGCGTGGGTGTCAGTACCGGCGGATGGCGGCCAGGTCTCCTCGGAGTCCAGGCGGCCCGCCAGACTGTTGGCATGGGCGGCTTCGATCATCACGTCTGCAACCTGTCCAAACAGCGCATCGGCGGCGTTGATGTGAACCGATTGCATGTGTGGACTGCGTCCCAGCAGCTGGCCGTCCTGGCGACCGCGGCGATCGAGCAGAACCGGCACGGTCCTGCCAACCGCCGCCTGATTGAAGGCGATCTGCTGCGCGTTCAGAAGCTGCTGAAGTGCCGCCAGGCGTTCGGCCTTGACCGGTTCCGGCACCTGGTCCTCCAGGTTCGCCGCCGGCGTCCCGGGCCTGGCGCTGTATTTGAAGCTGTAGGCCTGGGCGTAGCCGATCTCCGTGACCAATCGCAGGGTATCCGCGAAGTCGCGGTCGCCCTCGCCCGGGAACCCGACGATGAAATCTGACGACAGGGCCAGGTCCGGCCGGGCGTTGCGCAAGCGGTCGACCACGGCCCGGTAGTCATCGGCGAGATGGCGCCGGTTCATCGCCGCCAGGACACGGTCCGACCCGCTCTGCACCGGAAGATGCAGGAACGGCATGAGTTGCGGTATCGATCCATGGGCGGCGATCAGTTCGTCATCCATGTCGCGCGGATGCGACGTGGTGTAGCGGATGCGCTCCAACCCGTCGATCTCTGCCAGGGCCTGGGCCAGCCGGCCCAGCCCCCAGGTCTTGCCGTCCCGGCCTTCGCCATGAAAAGCATTCACATTCTGTCCGAGGAGCGTGATCTCGCGGGCGCCGGCAGCGACCAGGCGCCGCGCTTCTTCGATGATCTGCGGCGCTGGACGCGAGAATTCCGCGCCTCGGGTATAGGGCACGACGCAGAAGGTGCAGAACTTGTCGCACCCCTCCTGCACGGAGAGGAATGCCGAGACATCGCGGCCCGTGGTCTCGGACGGCAGGAAGTCGAACTTCGAGACCACCGGGAATTCCGTATTCAGCACGCCACCGGATTCGCGTTCGGCGCGCGCCACCATCTCCGGCAGGGTGTGATAGGTCTGGGGGCCGAACACCATGTCGACATAGGGCGCGCGGCGCAGGATCTCCTCGCCTTCGGCCTGCGCGACGCAGCCGGCGACGGCCACGATCACATCGCGGGCGCCGCCCCGCTTAAGGCCGCGCAACCGGCCCAATTCGGAAAACACCTTGTCGGTCGCCTTTTCGCGGATGTGGCACGTATTCAGGATCACCATATCGGCGTCGTCGGGCACCGTCGTCGGGCGATAGCCCAGGGGCGCCAGAACGTCCGCCATGCGTGCGGAATCGTAGACGTTCATTTGGCAGCCCCAGGTCTTAATATAGAGTTTCTTCGCCACCACGCCGTTCCATCCAGGTTTCACCGATGTCGACGGCCAGGTCGGTTCATGGCCGTCAAGCCCCTACAGATTCGGCCAAACGGCCGTGAAATCAAGGATTCAAATCTGCCGTGTGTCCGGCCTCGGACGAAGCCGCCGGAATTGCAGCAGGCATGGTCGGCATGCGGCCGGCATTGGCGTCGGTGACCGCTGCCGAAACGATGGTCCAGCATTGCGTCGCCAGCGATTTGCGCGATCCGGCCTCCGGCAGGGTGGTCGGCGCATGAAACGCGACCGCGATCGTCAGCCGGCCGAGACCGGCCATGCCCCAGAGATGCGGCATGAGGTCCATGTCGCCATACCAGGCATAGGCCGGGCGAAACCGGCGGCCGATGGGGGTGCCGTTCAGGGCGGTGCAGGTGATCGACACCGGTTGGACGGTCACCGGGCGGTCGCCGACCGGGATGCCGGCGGCGGCGAACAACGCGCTCTTGAATGGCAGCGTGCGAATGCCGTCGTTCGACGTGCCCTCAGGAAACAGGATCAGATTGTCTCCGGCCTCCAACCGCCGGCGAAGCTGATCGTGGTTGGTTCCGGTGTTGCGCACTCTGCGGTCGACGAACACGGTCCGCTGGAGTTTCGCCAAGAATCCGAAGAACGGCCAGGCCGCGACCTCCGACTTGGCGACGAAGTACCCGGGCAGCATGGCGCCAAGCACCAGGATGTCGAGGTAGGAGGAATGGTTGCAGATGAACAGCGTCGGCCGGTCGCGTGACGGCGCGCCCGAGACCGACACATCCAGGCCCATGATCCGGCAGCAGAGCCGGTGATAGGCGATCGGCACGCGCTCGGCCAGCGACGACCGAGAGGCCAGCGCCACGATCTGCACCGGTATGCAGACACAGGTGAAGGCGAAGTAGGCCAGCAACCGCGCCGCCGCGAGAGTCTTTGAGCCGTTCATGCCTGGCCGTCGAATCGCCGGTCAGTGTGGCCGGGCCGGCGATTGCGCCCGGCGATCCTGCAATTGGTAGTGCCGATAGTATTTCTGAGTCACCCGATCGGTCTTCACGATCATGCACACATCCGTCGTTTGGAACTGGTGATCGATGACGGCGCCGTCGCCGACGAAGCCGCCCAATCGCAGATAGCCCTTGATCAGCGGGGGTAGCGCACTCAGCGCGGATTTCGGATTCAGATCCTCGGCAGCCAGGAGGCGCATGTTCGTGTAGCGCTTCGGCAACGCGATCGGCCTGAGATCCTGCGGTGCCAGATGGAAATAATGGAGATAGGACAACGGTAGTTTCAGTGCGCCCGGATCAATTCCCGGAAGGCTGGCGCAGCCGAACATGACCTCGATGTCGTGATGGTGAACATAGGTCGCGATGCCGCGCCACAGGAGCTGCATCGTCGAGCCCGTGCGATAGGTCCGATCGACGCAGGAGCGTCCCAGTTCGAGGACCTCTCCAGGATACGAAACCAGCTTTCCGATTTCATATTCATCGGCAGTGTAGAAAGACCCCATGCGGGCCGCCGGCTCGCGACGGATCAGTCGGTAGGTGCCGACGACACCGTCGGCGCCCTCGCCCCTCTTCGTATCGATCACCAGCAGGTGGTCTGCGATCTCGTCGAATGCGTCGAAATCCCGGCCTTCGGCCGCCATTTCGGCGGTCGGCTTGGCGGCCATCTCCCGGTAGAAGATGCCGAAGCGCAGGCGCTGCGCGGCCCGGATTTCAAATTCGGTCTCGGCCAGCCGAACGGCCAGGTCCCCGGCGCGAATGCACCAAGCCGCTCCTTCGTCGGACATCGTTTCTGCCATTTTCGAGCTCCTGAGATGCTCGGATGGTCGGGCCACGATACTGACAATGCGCAGAGAACGAGGAATACCGCAGCGTGTCCTCGCCTCGGTTTGCGGCTGGAATGTGGCATTTGTTCGGCACAACCGACGGACGTGCCCAACGACTGGCGCTGTCCGCGCTACGGGTTGATCAGGGGCGTGGCCGGCCGGTCACGGCAGTCTGTCAGCGACCCCGGCGGGCCTTGGTGCCGAGACCGATCTGCTTGGCGAGCTTGCTGCGCTGCTTGGCGTAATTCGGTGCGACCATCGGATAGTCCTTGGGCAGTCCCCACCGCTCGCGGTAATCGTCCGGCGTCATATCGTAGGCGGTCTTGAGATGCCGCTTCAGCATTTTCAGTTCCTTGCCGTCCTCCAGGCACACAATGTAATCCGGCTTGACCGATTTCTTGACCGGAACCGCCGGCTGCGGGCGTTCCGCCACGGATTGCGTTTCGGTTCCAACACCGGACAGTGTTTTGTAAACTTCGCCTATCAGGTTGGGCAGGTCTGGAAGGGCGACATTGTTGTTCGATACATATGCCGAAACCATCTGTGTGGTCAGCGACAACAACTCGTTCTGTGGGGTCTGGCTGCTCATGTCTGCGGCTCCCTAATTTTCGTCCCGGTATATGTCGCCGAAGATGACTTTGCAATATCGATACCGGCTCCCGTAAGAGAAATTTGATGAGCCATCAAAGAGACGCAGATTACTACCTGGATATCACGCAAGAGGTCTGTCCTTTTACCTTTGTGCGAACTCGCCTGCTGTTGGAGAAAATGAAACCGGGCGAAATCGCCGACATCCTGCTTCAAGGAGTCGAGCCGCTGGAAAACGTCCCCAACGCGGTGATGGAGCAAGGTCACGACCTGCTCAGCCTGACCCCGATCGACGAGGCTGAGGCCGAGGGGCCACACTTGCTCAGGATCAGACGCTGCTGACCGCCGGCCCCTGAGTATCGCGCCGGCCGATCACGTGCCGAGTTCGCGGCGCAGCACGACGGCATCCGCCCGCCCCGACCGGCGGCGGTAATACCCCGCACGGCGTCCGACCGGTTTGAAACCGCAGCTTCGGTAGAGCCCCTGCGCCGCTTCGTTGTCGTCGGCCACCTCCAGAAAGAGGGATCGCGCGCCCAGCAACGCGGCATGGCCGGCCGCGGCCTCGATCAATGCGGCGCCGAGGCCTTGCCTGCGGTGCTCCGGCAGAACCCCGGCCGTCAGGATTTCCGATTCGCCACCGCCGGCCCTGGCCATCACCATGCCGGCGGGGAGATCGGCCGGCACCAAGGACAAGGAGTGCAAAGATCCCCGGCGTGGCCAGAAGTGACGTGATGGCGGATTCGTCCCACACCTCCCCGCCCCCGGTTTCGAAGCATCGGGCATGCAGGGCCGCCAGCAACGCGGCGTCCGGTCGGGCCGGCCAGCCGCTGCACGTGTGCCCGTCATGTCGGTCAAGGTGCGATCGGTCGCGCCGCCGCGGCCGGAGTCGCGTCAGGGGGCCGCAGATAGAGCGGCATCGGGGCGTCGTGACTGGCCTGGTCTGCACGCCGGGCGGCCAGGGTCGCGACGACCATCGGGTCGACCGGACCGGCCGATTCGAAGACGGATACGAGATCCGACGAACCGGCCCGGGCCAGCGCCTCGGCGGCGGTCTGCGCCGCGTCCCCGGTGACCAGAACCGGGCCGCCCGGCACCAGGCCGGGCAGATCGGCCGGCCCCAGGCAGGCGGGCTCGGACAGCGGCGTCAGGTCTTCGTCAAAAGGCTGCGCAAACAACTCGGCGCGCCGGCTGTCCAATGCCGCCAGTACGGTTCGACCCGCAGACCGGTGGCCCGGCACAGCGTGGACACTCGCCTCAAGATTGCCGATCCCGATGATCGGCCGGCCGGCGGCAAGCGCCATGCCGGCCGCGGCCGCCAACCCGATGCGCAACCCGGTGAAGGCGCCGGGACCGACGGTGACAGCGAACAGGTCGATATCGGCCAGTCGCAGCCCGGCCTGGTCGGTCATTGATCGGACCATCGGCATCAGCCGTTCCGCCTGGCCACGGGTCATCGGCTCGACCTCGGCCGCGACCGGCACGCCGTCGCGCGACAGCGCCACGGAGCAGGCGGCGCCGGCCGTATCGATGGCCAGGACGATCACCTCGCGCGGTTGCCCCGCTCAGATGATCTCGCACACATCGTCGAATTCGAAGCGCGGGCTGCGCGGGAAAAGGCCGCCGGCATCGCCGTGGCCGATATTGCACAGGAAATTGGATTTGAAGCGGCCGTCGGCAAAGAACTCGGCGTTCAGCTTGGCGCTGTCGAAGCCGGACATCGGCCCGCAATCCAGACCAAGCGACCGGGCCGAGATGATCAGATAAGCGCCTTGCAGGCTGCTGTTGCGGAACGCGGTCTCTTCGATCAGTGCGGGATTGCCGTCGAACCAGGATTTGGCATCGGTATGCGGGAACAGCGTCGGCAGGTGCTCATGGAAGCGGGTGTCGTAGGCGATGATGGCGGTCGCCGGGGCGGCCATGGTCTTGTCGACATTGGTCGGGATCAGGCAGGGCTTCAGCCGCTCCTTGGCCTCCTTGCTGACGACGAACAGGACCCGCATGGGGCTGCAGTTGGCGCTGGTCGGACCCCATTTGGCCAGGTCGTAGACCGCCTCGAGCAAGACCTCGCCGACCGGCTTGTCGGACCAGGCATTCTGAGTGCGTGCCTCGCGGAATATCAGATCGAGGCCGTCATCGGAGAGTATGGTCATGGTGCCGGAACCGTTGGTCGGGACAGGGGTGGGACCGCAAACTGCCGCGGGCGCCGCTCGAAATGTGCCGCTCGCCGGTCACATCACCGGGCGGACCTCGACGACCTCCGGGATGTAGTGACGCATCATGTTCTCGATGCCGGCCTTCAATGTCATCGTCGAACTGGGACATCCGGCGCACGCTCCCTGCATGCGCAGATAGACCACGCCGTCCTCGAAGCCCTGATAGACGATGTCGCCGCCATCCTGGGCGACCGCGGGCCGCACCCTGGTGTCCAGAAGCTCCTTGATCTGGGCGACGATCTCGTCGTCATCCTCGTGACCGGTGTCGCTCGGGGTCGCGCTGTCGTCCAGCAGGACCGGCTTGCCGGCGGTGAAATGCTCCATGACGACGCCCAGGATCGAGGGCTTCAGCAGATACCATTCGCGGCCGTCCGCCTTGGTGACGGTGATGAAATCGCGGCCGAGAAAGATGCCGGTGACTCCGTCGATCTCAAACAGCCGTTCGGCCAGCGGCGAGCGCGCGGCCGCTTCGCGGTTCGGGAAATCGGCGCTACCGTTCGCCAATACCTGGCAGCCCGGAAGGAATTTGAGAGTCGCCGGATTCGGCGTCTGTTCGGTCTGGATGAACATGTTTCGCGCTCCTTGTCGCCAGCCTCGATCGGCCGGCTTTTCCGCAAAGTGGGCGGATGGACCGGCAAGATCAACCCCGGTCAGGCAATCCGGTCGATCTCGTCATCGGACAGACCGCCCGGCAGGATGGTGACCGGAATGCGCAATCGACCTATGGCCTTCGTGGTGAGGTATTGGATCAGCGGGCCGGGTCCCTCGCTGGATGTGCTGGCGCCGAGCACCAGGACCGAGATCGACGGCTGCTCCTCGATCAACTCCACCAGCTGCTCATGGCGGGCACCCTCTCGCAGATGCAGTTCGGGCATCGAGCCGGTTTCCTCATTGACCTGTTTGGCGACCTTCTGCAACAGGCGCTCGGCATCCTGACGGCGTTCCTCGCGCATGACCTCCTCGACCGACATCCAGTGCTGGAATTCGGCCGGCTCGATCACGTGCAGCAGGGCCACGCGGCCACCTGTGTGCAACGCCCGCCGGCACACGAAGTGCATCGCGGCGTGCCATTCCTCGGTGTCGTCGACAACGATCAGGAAGACCCGATCCTTGTCGAATGTCGATGGATCGCTTTTGTCAGTCATCGCGGCTCCAACCTACAGGATGCAGGATAACACATCGGGGCGCCGGGGGCCCGAACGCAGGGCGGACAAGGCGCTAGCCCCGGCGGAACGCCACGCTGGCCAGCCAGCCGGCCACAACCGCGACAATGATGGCGGCCAGCCCGTAGGCCGCGGCATAATCCTGGGCAAATGCGAATACCAGCGAGCCGATGCCGATCTTGCTGACGAACAGCGGCGTCGTCTGCGCCGTAACGATTCTGCCTTCGCGGATGAGGAATACGCGGATCAGATATTGCCCGGTCGGCACATTGGCCGGGAATGACACCGTCGTGCGGAACAGCAACGTCTGGCGGAATTTCACCTGTCCGGTGTCCACCGCGTAGAGCTCGTCACGTTGCTTGGCGCGAACCAGCGCGTCGCGGAATGTCGCGATCTCCTCGGCACTGGAATCACCGGCGTCGACCGGTTCGAGCCGCAGGTAATCCAGGCCGATCCCCTCTAGCTCCAGCAGTCTTTCATCGGCAAAGGTCTCGATCGCGCGGGTCGTTGCGACACTGTAGAAGCTGGGCACGTTTCCGAACGTCATGTCGCTGCGGTTCATCCAGATGCCGGCGACCTGGGATTTGCGCCGCACGACCACCTGCTCCGGCGGCCCTTCCACCACCACCGCGACATCGCCCGGCTCGGCGATGGCGCCGAACAGCACGACCTCGGTGCCGGTGAAATCGGTCGATATGGCGATCAGGTGGCTGGACAGATCGGCTTCCAGCCCCTGCCCCCAGGCATCCTGTGGCGCCGTCGCGACCGCCACTGTCACGACAGCTATGGCGAGACGGATGATCATTGGCCTGCGGCCGCCACGTCGATGCTGAACAGATCGACCGGCGGGGTAACCAGATCGAAGGCCAGCTTCAGCCCCACCATCAAGACCAGGGCTGCCAGCAGGGCCCGCGAGTGTTCGCCCTTCAGGGTGCCGGCCGCGCGTGTGCCGAACTGGGCCCCGAAGACGCCGCCGGCCAACAACAGCAACGCCAGGAACGCGTCCACGGTCTGGGTCGTATAGGCGTGCAGAAAGGTCGCGATCGCGGTGGTGAAGATGATCTGGTAGAGCGACGTTCCGGCGACGGACGAGGCTGGCATACCCAGCAGGTAGATCATCGCCGGTACCAGAATGAAACCACCGCCGATCCCCATGATCGCCACCAGCAATCCGCCAAGGAACCCGACCGATAACGGCAGCAGGGCGGAGATGTAGAGCCGCGATTTGTGGAAGCGCATCTTGAATGGCAGCCCGTGCAGCGCATTGTGCTTGTGCAGCTTGCCGCGGCCGGCGCCACTGCGACCGCCGCGAAACATGGCGCGCAGGCTCTCGACCAGCATCAGCGACCCGATGACGCCGAGAAAGAACACGTAGCAGAGCGAGATCACCAGGTCGATCTGGCCCAGTCGCTGCAGCACGCTGAAGATCCAGACGCCGAGCAGCGTCCCGACGGCGCTGCCGACCAGCATCACGGTCCCCATCTTGACGTCGACATTGCCGCGCCGCCAATGGGCCATCACGCCGGAGACCGATGCCGCCACCAGTTGATTGGCCTGGGTTCCGACCGCAACCGTCGGCGGTATGCCGACGAATATCAGCAAGGGGGTCATCAGGAAGCCGCCGCCCACCCCGAACAGGCCGGACAGGAATCCGACCGTGCCACCCATGACAAGTATCAGAAATGCGTTCACCGACAGTTCGGCGATCGGCAGGTATACTTGCATGTGGCCAGCGAAATCAGGCGTTTGAGGAAGGAGTCGTCCACCCTAACCCTTACCTCGTCTAGGGGTAAAGGCTTTCCACCTCTAAAGCCTGTAAATTGCCGGCAGCCAGTCAGTGGAACTGGTTAGGGCCGCAATAAACCCATGATCCGATGTACCCCGGGACAACAGCCAGGGTTTCGGAGGCCATTGCCCGGGCCTTCTCGCCGCCGTCACGCAAGATCTGCTCGACATGGCCGGGCTCGGCGATCAACCGGTTCATCTCGTCGGCGATCGGCGCCAATGTCGCAACCGACACATCGGTCAGCGCGCCCTTGAACACCGAGAACGCAGAGCCGCCGAATTCCTGCAGGACGTCGTCGGCCGTCTTGTGCGTCAGCGCAGCGTAGATGTTGACCAGATTGGCTGCCTCCGGCCGGTCCTCCAGCCCCTCGGCCTCACTCGGTATGGGCTCCGGGTCGGTTTTCGCCTTGCGGATCTTCAGGGCGATCGTGTCGGCATCGTCGGTCATGTTGATGCGCGAGTATTCGGAGCTGTCCGATTTGCTCATCTTGCTGGTGCCGTCGCGCAGGCTCATGACCCGGGTGGCGGAGCCGAAGATCTGCGGTTCCGGCAGCGGGAAGAATTCCTCCCCATAGCGGTGGTTGAAGCTGCCGGCGATCTCCCGGGTCAGCTCAAGGTGCTGTTTCTGGTCCTCACCGACCGGCACATGGGTTGCCCGGTAGATCAGGATGTCGGCCGCCATCAGCACCGGATAGGCGTAGAGCCCGAGACCGGCCTTGTCGCGGTGCTTGCCGGCTTTGTCCTTGAACTGGGTCATCCGGTTCAGCCAGCCGAGCGGCGTGATGCAGGAGAACAGCCAGGCCAGCTCGCTATGGGCCGCGACCTGGCTCTGGGCGAACACGATGCTGCGCGCCGGGTCGATGCCCGATGCCAACAGCACCGCCGCCAGCTCCAGGGTCTGGGCGCGCAGCTCGTCCGGATCCTGCGGCAGGGTGAGCGCATGCAGGTCGACGACGCAGTACAGCGTTTCGAAGTCTTCCTGCAGCCCGACCCAGTTGCGCACCGCGCCCAGATAGTTGCCGAGATGCATTTTGTTGGTCGGCTGGATGCCGGACAGGATGCGGTTCATGGCGGCGCCACCGGACGGTCGAGGTTGCGGAATTCGCGGATTCCAGGGAGGGCGGTTATTGCCGCCCTGCCCGATGCGGTCAAGCCGGACGTTTGCGCAGCGCCGATTTCAGTTCGGCCAGAGTTGACGCGCCGGTCAGATGGGCCAGGACGAAATAGATCGCCATGCCCACGACCACGATTACGCCCAGGGCCGGGACTTGTTGCCAGAACGGCCCGGACAGCGGGCCGGCGAGCTGTCCGGCGACCCACCAAACAGCGGCGCCCATCAGGCCGGCGGAAAGCAGGATCCGCGGAACCTTGCGTCTCAGCCGGCGGTCGACCGTGAACAAACCGCGGCGATGCAGGATAATTGCCAGAAGACCGGCGTTCATCCAGGCGGTCAGGGCGGTGGCAAGGGCAATACCGACGTGACGCAGAAACGGCATCAGCACGAGAGCAAGGGCGACGCTGGTGACGACGACGGCGACCGACACCTTGACCGGCGTGATTGTGTCCTCGCGGGCGAAGAAACCCGGAGTCAGCGCCGCGCGTCACCACATAGGCCGGCAGCCCGATTACGAAGGCAGTCAGGGCGGTGGCGGTTTCGGGGGTCATGTCCGGTGTGAAACGGCCGCGCTCGAAGATCACGGCGACGATCGGCTCGGCCAGGGCGATCAGCGCCGTTGCCGCCGGGACGGTCAGAATCAGCGCGATCTCGATCGCCCGGTTCTGGCTGTCGATCGCCCCGGCATCGTCGCCGGAGCGGATCTGCCGGGTCATCAACGGCAGAAGCGCCACGGCGACCGACACCCCGACGACGCCGAGCGGGAGCTGGTTCAAGCCGATCGGCGTAGTAGAGATACGAGACCGATCCTTCCGGCAACCGGGTCGCCAGCGCGATATTGATGAGCATGTTGATCTGCATGGCACCGGCGCCCAACACCGCCGGGCAGCATGATACGGAACAGTTGGCGCACGCCCGGCGTCAGTCGTGGCCAAGGCAGGCGGACCATGATGCCCTCGCGGGCGCAGGCATAGGCCAGCCAGACGAACTGCAGAAAGCCGGCGAGCGCGACCGACCAGGCCAGCGCCTGCCCCGGCAATGGCAGAACGCCGAAGGCGAGCATGGTCAGCGCCCCGATGAACATCAGGTTGAGCAGTATCGGCGCGGCGGCGGCGGCCGCGAACCTGTCGATCGAGTTCAGCATGCCGGCCAGCATGGCGGTCAGCGCCATGAACATGAGATAGGGGAACGTCACCCGGCTCAGTTCGACGGTGAGCGCGAATTTCTCAGGTTCGTCGATGAACCCCCAGCCGATCACGGTCATCAGCCAGGGCATCGCGAAGATCGTCAGCGCGGTGAATGCCAGCAGCCATGCCGTCATGACGCCGGCGACCTCCTCGCCGAACCGCAGTGCAGCCGCCCGGCCCTCATTGGTCAGCCGGCGGGCGAACTGCGGCACGAAGGCAGCGTTGAACGCGCCCTCGGCGAACAGGCGGCGGAACAGATTGGGAAAGGTGAACGCGACGAAAAAGGCGTCGGTGACGGATTTGTCCACGACGTTGGAGATCAGAACGTCGCGCACCAGCCCGAGCACGCGGCTGGCCATGGTGAACGACCCGATGGTCGCGACGGAGCGAAGCAGCGCCATGGGTCGTCGTCTAAAAGCGATTCATGGCGGACGGAAGGCGGTCCGTCTCACTCACCCGCCGGGGCCGCCTTGGCAGCCGCCGGCCGCCGGCTCCGTTTTCGAGGCCGGGTCGCGGCACTCGCCGCCATCTTCGGCGCCGGGGCGCAGTCCGGGTCGACGATGGCGGCGCGCAGCCCGTCGCGGATCTGGTCGAGTTTGCCCTCATGGGTGATTTTCAGGCCGAACACGTCCTTCACATAGAATACGTCGACGGCCCGCTCGCCATAGGTCTGCACCTTGGCGCTGGAGATCTGCAGGCTGAGCTCGGTCATGGCGCGGGTGATGTCGTAGAGCAGGCCGGGACGGTCGCGGCCATTGACCTCGATCAGGGTGTGCGTGCGGCTCGCATCGTTGTCGATCACCACCCGCGGCTGCACCCGGAAAACCCGGGTCCGGCTCGGCTGGGCCGCCCGCCGCTTGCGCAGTTCCACCGCCGGCTTCAGCCGGCCGCTCAGGCTGCGGTCGATCAACACCGACAGACGGGCCAGCTTCTCCGGCGCGTCGAAGGCGCCGCCGCTGGTCGCATCCTGGATGCTGAAGACGTCGAGCGCCATGCCGTTGGCCATGGTGAAGATCTTGGCCCCGGCGATGGTCGCGCCCGCCACCGCCAGCGCGGCCGCCAGCCGGGAGAACACGCCGGGGTGGTCGGCGGTATAGACGGTCAGTTCGGTCGTGGCCCGCGTGCGGTCGATGCGCGTGTCGACCGTGAGCGGCCGCTCCTCCCGTTCGGCCTCGCGGATCAGCCGGGCATGGTGGGCATGGGTTTCGGAGTCCAGCGACAGCCAATAGGGCGGATAGCCCTTGGTCATGAAGCCTTCCAGGTCGTCCGCCGACCAGTCCGGCAGAGCCTCGCGCAGAGCCTCCTGGGCGGCGATAACACGCCGGCCCCGCTCGGCCACGTCGAAACCACCGGTCATCAGCGCCTTGGCGCGATGAAACAGCTCGCCCAGCAGTGTCGCCTTCCAGCCGTTCCACCGGCCCGGGCCGACGGCACGGATGTCGGCGGTGGTCAGCACCAGAAGCAGCCGGAGGCGCTCGGGCGATTCCACCCGGGCGACGAAATCCTGCACCGTCTTGTCGTCCTCCACGTCGCGTTTCAGCGCGAAACTGCTCATCAGCAGATGCCAGCGGATCAGCCATTCGACGGTCTCGGTCTCTTCCGCGTCGAGCCCGAAACGCGGCCCCAGCTTGCGTGCGACCCGGGCGCCCAGCACCGAATGGTCGCCGCCCCTTCCCTTGGCGATATCGTGCAGCAGCACCGCCACATAGAGAGCCCGGCGCGACGCCACCTTGGCCATCACGCGGGTGGTCAGGGCCAGTTCCTCGGCCAATTGTCCGGTGTCGATGCGATGCAGGATGCCGACCGCGAACAGGGTGTGCTCGTCGACCGTGTAGACGTGGTACATGTCGTATTGCATCTGCGCCACGACCCGCGCGAAATCCGGAATGAACCGCCCCAGAACGCCGGCCTCGTTCATCCGCCGCAGCGCCACTTCGGGGTCGGTTCGCGAGGTCAGGATCTCCAGGAACAGGCGATTTGCATCAGCGTCGGCGCGCAGTGCCGGATCGATCAGCTTCAGCGACCTCGTGATCAGCTTCAGCGCCTCCGGGTGGATGTCCAGACGGTGCTCCTGGGCCGAATGGAACAGGCGGATCATGTCCAAGGGTCGCTTGGTGAACTGTTTCGGATCGGAGACGTTCAGCCGCTCTCCCTCGACCACGAAACCGTCCAGCGGCTTGCGCGCCGCGCCCAGCAATCCGAAAGCGCGGCGTGGCGGCCGTTGGCTCTCCGCCTCAAGCGCGGCACAGAAGATCCGGGTCAGGTCGCCGACATCCTTGGCGACCAGGAAATAGTGCTTCATGAACCGTTCGACGCCCGACGCCCCTGCGTGATCGGTGTAGCCCATGCGGTTGCCGATCTCGGTCTGCACGTCGAACGCCAGCCGCTCCTCGGGCCGCCCGCTCAGGAAATGCAGATGGCAGCGCAGGGTGATGAGGAAGGTCTGCGCCTTGGCGAAGCGGTTTGCTTCCTTCTTCGTCAGAACCCCCTGATCGACCAGCCCGGCGACCGAATCGACCCGGTAGAGGTACTTGCCGATCCAGAACAGCGTCTGCAGGTCGCGCAAACCCCCCTTGCCGTCCTTGATGTTCGGTTCGAGCACATAGCGGCTGTCGCCGAGCCGCCGGTGGCGCTCGTCGCGCTCGGCCAGCTTGGCCTCGACGAAGGCCGGGCCGCTGCCCGCCACCACCTCCTTGTCGAAGCGCTGCTTGAACGTGTTGTAGAGCTGGCTCTCGCCCCACAGGGCGCGGGATTCCAGAAGGCTGGTGCGAATTGTGAAATCGGTCTTGGCGCTGCGGATACAATCGTCCACCGACCGCACCGCCTGGCCGACCTTCAGCCCCAGATCCCACAGCATGTACAGGATCGACTCGACGATCTGCTCGACTCGCGGGCTGCGCTTGTAGGGCAGCAGGAACAGCAGGTCGATGTCCGATTGCGGCGCCAGCCCGCCACGGCCATAGCCGCCGACCGCGACGATCGCCAGCTTCTCGCCCATGGTCGGGTTGGGCAGCGGGTAGAGCCGATCCACCACGATGGTGGCCAGTGTGCATATCAACTGGTCGATCAGGAATGCGTATTCGGCGACGCATTCATCGCCGCCGCCCTCGCCTTCCTCGAAGCGCCGGCGGATCTCTGCACGGCCGGCGGCCATGGCCTCCTGCAACGCCGACAGCATGGCCGGCCGAAGCTGGGCGCCTTCCGTGCCATGCTCTTCGACAAGAGCCTCCATCCGGGACGACAGGGCGTCGGAATCGACGATCGCGGATGGCCCATGTACCGGCCGGCCGGGCTCCGGTGCGGGCACCGGAGCGCCGCTGGCGGCGGACCTGAATCTGTCGAACACGGCCATCGCAGTCACTCCATGGCGCCGGCTCCGCAGAAGCCGGACGCTGCAGAGAGTTACGCCGCCACCGCCGGTACGTCCATATATGGCTGCGCGCAGCGGGGGTCAGCCGGGTTTGGATTTGTGCAGATAATCCAGCACCGCCAACATGACCGGCCGAAGCTGGTCGTCGCGTCCGGCCTCGCCATCCGGGTGCTGCAGCGATTCGATCAGCCGGTGCAGGGCGGCAACTGAATCGCGGGTTTCGGTCAGCAGCGCGGCGGTCTGCCGGGTCTCCTCGGCCAGCTGCGATGATTGCTGGCGCAGTGCGGCGACTTCGGCCAGCAGGACCTCGATGGTGGCCTGCTCGACATCGTGCGCCGTCTTTGCCCGTTGCTGCGTCTCCTGGTCCAATATGACCCGCCAGGTGCCGTCATCGGCCTTGAATCCCTTGACGCTGCCCCGTTGCAGGCGCTTGCGCAGGGTCTCGACCTGGACGCCGAGAAGGCGCGCGGCGGTGATGATATCGGTTCCGGCCTCGCCATCCGCAGCGGCTTCGGCCCCGGTTTCAGGGCTGGTCATGGCAACAGATTTATCACCGAATCCGGAAGATTCGGCAAGAACGCGGGAATTGCGCCGGGAACGGCGCCTGGGTGCAACCGCCGGATGTCGGTCAGGACTCGCCCAGCTTGGCCCTGAGAGCGTAGAGCAGGTCCAAGGCATCCCTCGGCGTCAACTCATCGGGATTGATGTCCGCGAGGGCCGATTCCACGGCCGAGGGCCCGGCTTCGGCCTGCGCCGTCGGCGGCCGGCGCGCGGCGCTGAACAGCGGCAGGTCGTCAGCCAGGGTCGCGACGCTACGACCCTGCTCGCCCTGCTCAAGGGCCTCCAGGACTTCGGTGGCGCGGGTGATGGCGGCGTCTGGCAGGCCGGCCAGCCTTGCGACATGGATGCCGTAGGACCGGTCGGCCGAGCCGGCTGCCACCTCATGCAGGAAGACGATATCGCCCTGCCATTCCTTGACCCGCATGCAATGGCAGGACAGCGCAGACAGCTTGGCGGCAAGCGCCGTCAGCTCGTGATAATGGGTGGCGAACAGGGCGCGACAGCCATTGACCTCGTGCAGGTGCTCGACCGCCGCCCAGGCGATCGACAGCCCGTCGAAGGTGGCGGTGCCGCGACCGATCTCGTCCAGGATCACCAGCGATCGCCGGCCGGCCTGATTGAGGATCGCCGCCGCCTCGACCATCTCGACCATGAAGGTCGAGTGGCCGCGCGCCAGATCGTCGGACGCCCCGACCCGGCTGAACAGGCGATCGACGATGCCGATCTCCGCCGCATCCGCCGGCACGAAGGCGCCCATCTGGGCCATGATGGCGATCAGGGCGTTCTGGCGCAGGAAGGTCGATTTGCCGGCCATGTTCGGCCCGGTCAGCAGCCACAGCCGGTTGTCCGGCAGCAGGGCGCAGTCATTGGCGATGAAGTCGCCGCCGTCGCCGGTCCGGGCGATCGCCGCCTCGACCACCGGATGGCGGCCGCCCCGGATATCCAGGCCGGTGTCCGTCATTGACCGTCGGCCGCACATAGCGCCGGTCGACCGCCAGATCGGCATGGGCCGCGGCGACATCCAGCGCGGCCAGTGCCCACGCCGTCTCGGCGATGGCGTCGCCGTGCCGGGTGACCTCCCCGACCAGCTCCGCGAACAGCTCGAGTTCCAGAGCCAGGGCCTTGTCCGCCGCCTCGCCGATGGCGCCTTGCAGCTCCGTGAGCTCGGCGCTGGAAAAGCGCACGGCGCTGGCCAGGGTCTGGCGGTGGATGAAGGTCGCATCGTGCGGCGGCCGGGTCAGCTTTTCGGCATGGGTCGGGGTCGCCTCGATGTAGTAGCCCAGCACGTTGTTGTGGCGGATCTTCAGGCCGGGATGCCGGTCGCGTCCGCATAGCGGGTCTGCAGTTCGGCGATCAGCTTGCGCGACTGGTCGCGCAGGGTCCGAAATCGTCCAGCGCCTCGGCGAAGCCGGCGGCGATGAAGCCTCCGTCCCTGGTCAGCACCGGCAGTTCCGCTGCCAACGCCGCGGTCAGCCGATCCGACAGGGCGGAGTGGTCGCCCAACCCGGCGACCGCATCCTGGACCAGCGCCGGCGGCGGGGTCAGCCCGCCCTCTTTCAACAGCGCCTTGATCGATGCCGCCTGGGCCAGGCCATCGCGGATCGCCGCCAGATCGCGCGGTCCGCCGCGCCCGAGCACCAGCCGGCCAAGCGCCCGTTCCAGGTCGGGACAGCGGCGCAGCCGGCCGCGCAGATCGGCGCGCAGCCCGTCCTGCTCGGCGAAGAACCCGACCGCGTCGAGCCGCTTGTCGATCGCGACCGGGTCGGTCAGAGGGGCGGCGAGATGCGCTGCCAGCAAGCGCGCGCCGGCGCCGGTGACGGTGCGGTCGATGGTCGCCAGCAGGCTGCCCTGGCGCTCGCCCGACAGGGTGCGCGAGAGCTCCAGATTGCGCCGGGTCGCCGCATCGATCTCCATGACCGCGCCGTCGGCCAGGCGGCGCGGCGGCGAAAGCCGTGGCAGCCGGCCCTTCTGGGTGAGGTCGATATAATCGATCAGGGCGCCGGCGGCGGCGATCTCGGCCCGACTGAATTGGCCGAAGGCGTCCAGGGTGCCGACCTTGTAGAGCGACAGCAGACGGTTGCGGGCGTTCTCGCTGTCGAAGCGGCTGTTCGGCTGCACGGTCAGCCGCTCACGCCACTCGCCGAACAGCTCGAACAGCGCCGGCGTCTGGGTTACGCGCTCGGCGGTCAGCAGCTCTCCCGGGTCGAGCCGGGCCAGCGCCGCCGGCAGCCGGTCTTCGGTCACCGGTTCAAGGGTCAGTGCGCCGGTGGTGATGTCGACCGCGGCCAGGCCAAGCTCGCTCCCGGCCTGGGCCAACGCGGTCAGGAAATTGTTCGACCGGGCCTCCAGCAGGCTGTCCTCGGTCACGGTGCCGGGCGTCACCACCCGCACAACGTCGCGGCGCACCAGAGTCTTGCCGCCGCGCTTTCGGGCCTCGGCCGGGTCTTCGACCTGCTCGCAGATGGCCACCCGGAAACCCTTGCGAATCAGCCGCGCCAGATAGCTCTCATGGGCATGCGCCGGGACCCCGGCCATGGGGATGTCGTCGCCATCGTGGCGGCCCCGCTTGGTCAGGGTGATGTCGAGCGCCTTTGCGGCTGCGACCGCGTCCTCCATGAACAGCTCGTAGAAATCGCCCATGCGGAAGAACAGCAGGCAATCCGGATAGGCCGCCTTGGCCTCCAGATACTGCTTCATCATGGGTGAGGCCGGAGGCTGGGCCGGCGTCTTCGGGGCGCTGTCGGGCACGGTGGATGGACCGGTTCTGGAGACCGCCGGACAATAGCAGGTCGCCGGTTACAGCGCACGGTTTGAGGATGGGAATTGCGGGGCGGCGCCGCGATGACACCGCCCCGCTGCGCTCACGGATCGAATCCGATGTCGCGTCGCAGATGCTGGCTCAGCCCGAAGATCGGCAAGGGTTTGCCGCGAGGCCGTCGGCGAGGTGCACTGAACCGTGCCACCTGGCGCAGAAAGCTCTCGTACAGATCCCGGATGCGCGGTCCGAAGCGGGCGAATGAGATGACCAACATGATGACGTCTCCTTGGTTTGGCGGTGGTCGAAATGCCGCTTGGCATGGCCAAACGGCGCGGATTCGGACGGCGCGGACGCCGCCCGGATGCGGGTGGAGATAGGCGGGCCGTCGGCCCGCGGGACTTAGTGGCAGAGACGCGGTCGCACGACCGAAGCGGTCGGCGCGAAGGACGTCAGGTTCCTGGTAAGCGCGACGGGATCACAATGGCCCGGTCGCAAAAGGGCTGCCTGTCGGCGCGGGCTTAACAGCCGCCGGCGATATGTGTGTCGATAAGATGCATCATTGCAGTCCCCTCCTCTATTAGAGGAATATTCACCATGATACGAACTTCGGATCCGGCGCTCAAGCGGATGTTCGCCCATGGGTTGTGAAAGCGGAATCGGTGTTGCCATGGGGTCACAGATTGCAATTTGACTGCGCCAAGCAGCGCTCCGCCACCCGAAAATTGCGTCGTTGCGGCAGATCGGGAACAGTTCTGAGATTCGCATGAGTCGAAATCTTGCGGCGATGAGGGATCTCGGCCCGGTGACCGCGCGGCGCCTTGCGGAACTGGGCATCGCCGATGAAGCCGACCTGCGTCGGATCGGTCCGCTTGCCGCTTACCGTCGGCTGAAGTTCGCCGATCCGCGCAGCACCACCATTGTCGCGCTATTTGCGCTCTACGGTGCCTTGTCGGATACCCCATGGACCGAGTTGTCGGCGGAGGTGAAGCGGGAGTTGCGTCGCGCCGCCACCCGGTCGGATCGCGACGCGGACGAAATCTCCGACCTCCAGGGTTGACGCGGTGCCACTCGTCCTGCCCACTTGACCGCCATCGCGGCAACGATAACGCCGCTATCCCAAAGGTGAGGAAAACCATGGCCAGCAAGTCGTTCGACAAGGAATCGCTCGATCTGCATGCCCGTGGCCGGCCCGGCAAGCTGGAAGTCACGCCGACCAAGCCGCTGACCACCCAGCGCGACCTGTCGCTGGCCTATTCCCCCGGCGTCGCCGCGCCCTGCCTGAAGATCAACGAGGATCCGAGTCTGGCGTACGACTACACCGCCAAGGGCAACGTGGTGGCGGTGATCTCGAACGGCTCCGCGGTGCTCGGTCTCGGCGATCTCGGGGCGCTGGCCTCCAAGCCGGTGATGGAGGGCAAGGCGGTGCTGTTCAAGCGCTTCGCCGACATCGACGGCATCGATCTGGAGGTCGATACCCATGACGTCGACGAGTTCGTCAACTGCGTGCGCTTCCTCGGGCCGACCTTCGGCGGGATCAATCTGGAAGACATCAAGGCGCCGGACTGCTTCATCATCGAGGACCGGCTGCGCGAGCTGATGAACATCCCGGTGTTCCATGACGACCAGCACGGCACCGCGATCATCGCCGCCGCCGGGCTGATCAACGCGCTGGAGTTGACCGGCCGGTCGCTGAAAGACGTGAAGATGGTGATCAACGGCGCCGGGGCCGCTGCGATCGCCTGCGTCGAACTGATCAAGTCCATGGGCCTGCCGCATGAAAACGCGATCCTGTGCGACAGCAAGGGCGTCGTCTATCAGGGCCGCACCGAGGGTCTGAATCAGTGGAAGTCGGCCCATGCCATCGACACGCCGTGCCGGACGCTGGCCGACGCGGTCGCCGGCGCCGACGTGTTCCTGGGCGTCTCCGTCAAGGGCGCCATGACCAAGGAGATGGTCAAGTCGATGGCTGCCAAGCCGATCATCTTCGCCCTGGCCAATCCCGATCCGGAGATCCTGCCCGAGGATGCCCGGGACGCGCGCAGCGATGCGATCGTGGCCACCGGCCGGTCGGATTATCCGAACCAGATCAACAATGTGCTGGGCTTTCCGTATCTCTTCCGCGGCGCGCTGGACGTGCGGGCGCGGACCATCAACGACGACATGAAGATCGCCGCGGCCGAAGCCCTGGCGGCGCTGGCGCGCGAGGACGTGCCCGATGAGGTGGATGCCGCCTATTCCGGCCGGCGGCTGCGCTACGGTCCCGACTACATCATTCCGGTGCCGTTCGATCCGCGGCTGATCGCCGCGATCCCGCTCGCGGTCGCCAAGGCGGCGATCAAGTCCAAGGTGGCGCGCAAACCGATCGAAGACATGGAGGCCTATCGCCAGGAATTGCTGTCACGGCTCGATCCGACCGCCGCCAGCCTGCATTCGATGTTCGAGAATGTTCAGGCCTCGCCCAAACGGGTGGTCTTTGCCGAGGGCGAGGAAGAGCGGGCGATCCGCGCCGCGATCGCCTTCCGCAGCGCCGGCTACGGCACGCCGGTGCTGATCGGCCGCGAATCCCATATCCGCGAGACGATGGAGGCGGCGGGCCTGGCGCATGTCGAGGATCTTGAGATCCACAATGCCAAGGTCAGCAAGAACAACAAACGCTACGCCGATTTCCTGTTCGACCGGTTGCAGCGTCGCGGCAGCCTGCAGCGCGACTGCCAGCGCATGGTCAACCAGGATCGCAACATCTTCGCCGCCTGCATGCTGGCCAATGGCGACGCGGACGCCATGGTGACCGGCCTGACCCGCGCATTCGCGGTGTGCTTCGACGAAATCTCCCGGGTCATCGATCCGCAACCCGACCATGTGCTCTACGGGCTGTCGATCCTGGTGTTGCGCGGCCGCACCGTGTTCATCGCCGATACCACCGTCAACGAGTTCCCGACCCCGGTCCAGCTCGCCGACATCGCCATCCAGACCGCGACGAATGCGCGGCTGATGGGCCACGAACCAAGGGTGGCGCTGCTGTCCTTCTCCAATTTCGGCCAGCCCATGCGCGAGCGGGCGCAGCATGTGCGCGACGCCATTGCGCTGCTGGACGAGCGCGGCGTCGACTTCGAATACGATGGCGAGATGACCGCCGAGGTGGCGTTGGATTTCGAGCTGAAGCAGCGGCTCTACCCGTTCTGCCGGCTGTCCGGCCCGGCCAATGTGCTGATCATGCCGGCGCTGCACGCGGCCAATATCGGTGCCAAGCTGTTGCAGAAGCTGGGCGGCGCGACCCTGGTCGGCCCGCTGTTGATCGGCTTGGACAAGCCGGCCCAGGTGGTTCAGATGGGCGCCACGGTGAACGAGATCGTGACCGCCGCGGCGATCGCATCCCACGACGCCATCCAGTCGGACCGGGGCAAAGCGCCGGTCGCAGTGGCCGAACCGAAGTCCAGGCAAGGGGCGAGGCGCGCCGGTCGGGGTTGACCGAGGGGCCAAGCGATCCTGGATGCTGCCGCCGCCGTCAGCCCGTCTCGTCGCGCAGCCGGAGCGAGACGAGGACCAGACCCGGGTCGTCGGGATCGTTCTCGCGGGTGAACCCCAGCCTGTCGGCGAGTTTCAGCATCGACAGGTTCTCCCGCAGAACCTCACCATAGACGGTGCCGATGCCGCGCGTCCGGGCATAGTCCAGGATTTCGGTCATCAGGTGGCGGCCCAGCCGGTAACCCTTCAGGTCCGAGCGTACCATGACCGCAAATTCGGCGGCCTCGTTGTCCGGATCGGCGGCGATGCGCACGACGCCCAGTATCGTATTGCGGCCAAGTTCCGGGTCCGGCGCCTCGACCACCAGCGCCATCTCGCGGTCGTAGTCGATCTGGGTCAGCCGCGCCGCGGCCTGGTGGCTCAGCCGTTTCAGCGGAGCAAAGAACCGCAGGCGGACGTCCTCAGGCGTGGAGCGGTCCAGCATGTCCTGCAGGACAGGCTCGTCCTCGGGCCGAATCGGCCGCAGCAGGATTTCGCGGCCATCCTTGAGCTGCAGCGTTTTCTCAAGCGCTCTGGGATAGGGCCGGATCGACAGCCGGCGGATCTCGGGCGGCTGCCGGACCCGGATGCGCGCATCGAGCGCGAGAACCCCCGCGTGGTCGGCCAGCAATGGATTGATGTCCAGTTCGTAGAGCTGTCGGCAGTCGGTCGCCAGCCGCGACAGCTTGGTCAGTGTCAGGGCGATTTCATCGATATCGGCGGCCGGGCGATTGCGATATCCCTGCAACTGGCGAGAGACGCGGGTGCGGCCGATCATGTCGCGGGCCAGCACCATGTTGAGGGGCGGCAGGCCGATCGCCTTGTCCTGCAGGACCTCGACCGCGGTCCCGCCCGCCCCGAACAGCAGCACCGGCCCGAAGATCATATCGTCGGCGATACCCACGATCAGTTCATAGGCATCGCCGATCCGCGCCATGCGCTGCACCGTGAACCCGTCGATCGCCGCATCGGGCTCGACCAGACCCACATTCACCAGCATTTCCTCAGCGGCGGCTTGAACCGCCGCCGGATCGCGCAGGTTGAGCCGGACCCCGCCGACATCGGATTTGTGGGTGATCTCGGACGACAGGATCTTCAGCGCCACGGTTCCGCCCAGGCTTTCCGCCGCCTTCGCGGCTTCTGCCGGGGTCTCGGCGCGCAGCGTTTCGACCACCGGGATCTGATAGGCGGCCAGCACGGCCTTTGCCTCGGGCTCGGTCAGCCACTCGCGGCCATCGGCCAGGGCTTCTTCCATGAGCCTGCAAGCCTCGCCCGTGTCAGGATCATAGCCTTCCGATACCGAAGGCGGCGTCTCCATCAGGAGTTGCTGGTTCCGCATATAGGCGAAGGCGTGCATGAACGCGCGGGTCGCCTGGCCCGGTGTCTCGTAGGTCGGAATCCGCTTCTCGGCGAACAGTTGGCGGGCCTTCGATGCCGCCCCCTCGCCCAGCCAGCTGGTCAGCACCGGCGCGCGGCGGTGCTTCTCGAGCACCGACACGACGGCCTGCGCGGCCTCCAGGCTGTCGGCCACCGCGGTCGGGCAGTTGAGCACCAGGACCGCATCCTTGCCGGGATCGGCGAGAAGCGCTTCCAGCGATGCCGTGTACCGCTCGCCGGTCGCATCGCCGATGATGTCGACCGGATTGCCATGCGACCAGATCGGCGGCAGCGCCGCGTTCAGAGTGTCGATTGTCGTCTCCGACAGCTCGGCTGGGACGCCGCCATGGTCGACCAGGGACTCTGTCGCCAGAACGCCGATGCCGCCGCCATTGGTCAGGATGGCCAGCCGGTCGCCGCCGATGCGCAGTCCGCTGGCCAGGCTCTCAAGGGCGTCGAAGAGCTCCGCCAGATCGTAGACCCGCAGCATGCCGGCGCGGCGGAAGGCGGCGTCGTAGACCGCGTCGGATCCGGCCAGTGCGCCGGTGTGCGAGGCCGCTGCGCGCGCCGCGGCCTCGTTGCGCCCGGACTTGATGACGATCACGGCCTTGTTGCGCGCCGCCGCCCGTCCGGCCGACATGAATTTGCGGGCGTCGGAGACGGCTTCGATGTAGAGCAGGATCGACCGGGTGTGCTGGTCCGCCGCCAGATAGTCCAGCATGTCGCCGAAATCCACATCGGCCATGTTGCCAAGCGAGACGATGTGCGAGAAGCCGATGCCGCGATGGGTCGCCCAGTCGACCACCGAGGTGGCCATGGCGCCGGACTGGGTGACGAAGGCGATATTGCCCTTCAACGGCGCCATATGCACGAAGCTGGCGTTCACGCCGCTCGGCGGGGCCATTACCCCGACGCTGTTGGGCCCGACAATCCGCATCAGGTGAGGCCGCGCCGCTGCCAGCATCTGTTCCTTCAGGCGGCCGCCTTCGCCGCCTTCGCATTCGCCGAAGCCCGCGGTGATGACCACGGCCGCCTTGGTGCCGCGGTCGCCGAGCTCCGCGATCAGCTGCGGAACCGTCGCCGCCGGGGTGCAGATCACCGCCAGATCGGGCGTTTCCGGCAGATCGGCGACGCTGTTGTAGACCAGCATCGATTCGATCGACCGCTCATGCGGATTGACCGCCATCACCGGTCCGTCGAAGCCGGCCTGCAGCAGGTTTCGCGTCAGGACCGCGCCGATCGAGCGCGGCTCCCGGCTGGCCCCGATCACCGCGATCGAGCGGGGCTTGAACAGAAAATCCAGGTTACGAACGCTCATGCCGATGCAATGCCCCCGTGCTTGGGTAAGAGCGTTTCCATCCCTGCGCGACCCGGGCACCGCCCGCCCACGCGCGTATTTGCCATTCTAGAGCACAATAGGGTGAGGTCACGTGACCTCATCGTCCCGGCCTCTGGCACCCTGGAAAGGATCGGGATTCAGATCCGCAGTCGAGACGACATCAAATCATCCCGATTCAGGCGAGTTCCGGCAGGGCGACCTTGTAGTGTTCCTCGGTCTCCTCATCGAAGCAGACGAAGACGACCCGGTCGAAATCCGGAGTCTCAGACAGGAAGGTCCGTACCTCGCGGGCGGCAATGATCGCCGCCCGGTCCGGCGGGAAGCCGTAGATGCCGGTGCTGATCGCCGGAAACGCGATCGAGGCCATGCCTTTTTCCGCCGCCAGGGCGAGCGCCGAGCGGTAGCAACTCGCCAATAGCCCCTCCTCGCCGCGCTCGCCGCCATGCCACACCGGCCCGACGCAGTGGATGACCGCCTTCGCCGACAGGTCGTACGCCTTGGTCACCTTGCACATGCCAGTCGGGCAACCGCCCAGCGTGTCGCATTCCTTCTGCAACTCCGGTCCGGCGGCGCGGTGGATGGCGCCGTCGACGCCGCCGCCGCTGCGAAGCCGCTCGTTGGCGGCGTTGGCGATGGCATCGATCTTCAGCTTGGTGATGTCGCCGCGCAGGATGTCGATCCGGCCGCGCGTGCTGGCCGCCGCCGCTTCGTCCGGGCTCGGCTCCGGCGCCAGACCCGCCGCGACCACTGGATCGACGCGCGGCTCTTTGGCCGCGGGCTCCGGTTTGGGTGGCTCGGGCTCGGTATCCTGAGCCGGTGCCGGCTCGGCAGGCTGCTCCTCATCGGCGGAGTCGCCGCGGCCGAACAGCCGGCTGGTCCATTTGGTCATCCGGGCCGAGCCGTCCTCGGAAGATTCAGACTCCGATGCCGATGTGGATTGCGGCTCGGAGTCCGGGGCGGACTTCTTGAGCAGCGACGAGGTTGCCTTGGAGGGCTGTGACGGCGGATGGTCATCGCCGCGCTCGCGGGCCCGGGCGATGCCGGCCATGATCATGGCGCCGGCTTCCTCCGGCCCGCCCCAGCGGAGGATACGCGACCATTTGCCTTTTTCGAGATCCTTGTAGTGTGAGAAGAAATGGCTGATCTGGTCCAGCAGGATCTGCGGCAGATCCTGATAGCTCGTCACCTCTGTGAAATACGGGTGAAGCTTGTCGACCGGGACCGCCAGGATCTTCTCATCCTCGCCGGCCTCGTCCTCCATCACCAGAACGCCGACCGGACGTGAGCGCATCACGGCGCCGGGCATGACCGGCACCCGGCCAACCACCAGCACATCGACCGGGTCGCCGTCGCCGGACAATGTATGCGGCGTGAAGCCGTAATTGCCCGGGTAGTACATAGCGGTGTGGAGGAAGCGGTCGACGAACATCGCCCCGCTGGCCTTGTCCAACTCGTACTTCACCGGGTCGCCGCCCAGTGGGTTCTCGATGATGACGTTGATTTCCCGCGGCGGATCGGCGCCCACCGGGATCTTGGAAAGTGGCATGTGAAGCTCGGAACTGACGCCGCAAGACTGTCGACAGGTGGCATGATACGGGAAGCCTTGTGCCAACTCTATGACCTTGGCCATCGAATCGACCCAGATTAGGCCATGATTTGGCCCCAGCGTTACGACCGGCGATTCTCCGGGGGCGGACCAGGGCATGCCGATCCACGCGGCGTGGCCCGCTCTCCGGCTCCGGACATCCCATTGGATTTCAACAGCCGGCCGATGCGATCATGATCCAGTTCCAGCATTTACGCCCATCCCTCTGCGCGACCCTTCTGGTTGTCACCCTGGGAACAGCCACAGGCCCCGCCCACGGCGAAGAGTCGACGGTGGCGCATGCCATAGCCATGCATGGGGCGCCGAAGCACGGGGCTGGATTCGAGCATTTCAACTACGCAAACCCGGACGCGCCCAGGGGCGGGACGTTGATCCGCGCGCAAGTCGGCAGCTTCGACAGCCTGAACCCGTTCATCGTGACCGGACAGAAGGCAGCCGGTGTCGCGGCCTATGTATTTCCGACCCTTATGGCGCGAAGCTGGGACGAACCCTTCACCATGTACGGCTATCTGGCCGAATCGATCGAGACCCCGGAAGATCGCAGCTGGGTCACCTTCCATCTGAATCCAGATGCGCGCTGGCATGACGGCACGCAGATCACCGTTGACGACGTGATCTTCTCGATGGAGACCCACCGCGAAATGGGTACGCCCGGAAAGCGCCAGTACTACCAGCGCATCGAGACCGTGCAGCGCGTCGGCGCCAATGGCGTGCGGTTCAACCTGACCGATGACAGCGATCGCGAGACGCCGGTTGTGCTCGCGATGATGCCGATCTTCAGCAAGGCCTATTACACTGCCCATCCGTTCGACCAGACCACGCTGGAGCCACCGATGGGCGGCGGTCCGTACCGAATCGCCAATGTCGATCCCGGGCGCCAGATCACGTACGAGCGAGTCGAAGACTGGTGGGGCGCGGATTTGCCGGCGTCCCGCGGCCAGTTCAACTTCGAAGTCCTGCGATACGACTACTACCGTGACGCCGGTGTGGCGCTGCAGGCCTTCACCGGCGGCGACTACAACTATCGGCTGGAGTTCAATCTGGAGCGATGGGCGACGTCATACGATTTTCCCGCCGCGCGGGACGGTACCGTCACCTTGATGGATGCGCCGCACAGCCGGGCGCAGGGCATGCGCGGCATGGCCTTCAATATCCGCCAGCCGGTGTTCCGGGATCGCCTGGTCCGCGAGGCGCTGACCTACGCATTCGACTTCGAATGGGTCAATCGCAGCTATTTGCGGGGCCAGTACCGTCGAATCGACAGCTTCTTCGCCAATTCCTCCATGGCGGCACGCGGCGTGCCGGAAGGGCGCGAGATGGAGCTGTTGGAACCGTACCGCGCACTGGTGCCGGAGAGCGTGTTCGCCGAACCGCCGGCGCTGCCGACGACCGACGGCAGCGGCAACATACGCGCCAATCTTCGTGAGGCCGGCAGGCTGCTCCAGGAAGCCGGCTGGGTCGTGCAGAATGGAGTCCGGGTCCATTCAAGCACCGGCGAGCCGCTGACCTTCGAGATTCTGCTGCGGTTCGCGTCGGATGAGAAGATCGCCAACAGCTTCGCGGAAAATCTCGGCCGGCTCGGCGTTGAAACGAATGTCCGCACGGTCGACAGCGCACAGTACACGTCCCGGATCGAGACATTCGACTTCGACATGATCATCCATCGCTGGGGGGTGTCGCTGTCGCCGGGCAACGAGCAGCTGAACTACTGGGGCAGCGAGCAGGCCGGCAGGGACGGTTCCAGGAACTATGCCGGGGTCAGCGACCCGGTCGTGGATGCGCTGGCGGCCGAGGTCGCCGACGCAACCGATCGCGAGGCACTCGAGGCTGCCACGCGCGCTCTGGATCGGGTACTGCGAGCAGGCCACTACGTGATCCCGCTCTATTTCTCCGACGTCGACCACATCGCGTATTGGGGTGATCTGGGCCATGTCGACTATCCGACCCTCTATGGTCAGATCGCCAATGTCGACGCATGGTGGTCGAACGAATAGGGAAGGCGTCTGCCAGTCTCAACCGGACGACACGGGATCGGTCGGCACGTGCCCAAACGGGACCAAGGCCAATTGGCCGTGTTGAACAACACCAAATGGAATGAGCTGCGTCTTGGGATGTACGAACTCGGGGATCTCAGCCCGCGCTGGCGAACGCGAGATCTCGAAACCGGTTACGTCTCGGAGTGGGATGGAGAGTGGTTCTACCATTTCTCGGTTGGCGGCTACGGGACAATCGAATGGGTGGAGTTGGCGATCGCCGGTGAGAGACAGCGCAGCGCCGTTCTCGAAGTCTTGAGACGGATTCACGTGCCTGGCGAGGAAACGCAGAACGGCTTCAAGGTGTTCGGCTACGCCAGGCCCGGCCAAGGCGTTGAATACCTATAAGGCATCCCCGGCGCCCTTCCCACTTTGCGACGGCCGGTTTAGCCCTTCCGGATCAGTTCGGCCAGGAAGGTCTGCGGCCGGGGGCCGATATGGCTGATCACCTCCGCGGCGGCGATGCTGCCCAGGCGGGCGCATTCGGCGACGTGCCGCCCTTCGGTGAAGCCGAACAGGAAGCCGGCGGCGTAGAGGTCGCCGGCGCCGGTGCTGTCCACGACCTTGGCGACCGGCTCGGCGGCCACCTCGTGAACCTCCTCTCCGGTCAGCACCAGCGATCCTTTGTCGCTGCGGGTGATGACGATGATCTCGCATTCGCCGCGCACCCGGTCGATCGCTTCCGGCAACGTTTCGACCTCGAACAGCGCCGTGAGCTCGTGCTCATTGCCGAACAGGATGTCCACCTGGCTGTCGATCAGGGTGCGGAAGCTGTCGCGGTGGCGATCGACGCAAAACGAGTCCGACAGGGTCAGAGACACTCGCCGATTGGCGTCATGGGCGATGCCGGCCGCCTTCACGAAGGCATCCTTCGCCTTTGGCTTGTCCCATAGATAGCCTTCCAGATAGGTCACCTGGGCGCTCTCGATCAGCGCCGCGTCGACATCATCCGGTCCCAGCTCGACGCAGGCGCCCAGCATCGTGTTCATGGTCCGGTGGCCATCCGGCGTGATCAGGATCAGGCTGCGCGCGGTGGGCGGGCCGCCGGTGATCGGGGCGGAGTCGAAGGTCACACCGGCGGCGCGGATGTCGTGGGTGAAGACCTCCCCCAGCTGGTCGTCGCAGACCTTGCCGATGAAGGCTGAACTGCCCCCCAGCGAGGCGATTCCGACGGCGGTGTTTGCCGCCGAGCCTCCGGATGCCTCGACCGCCGGGCCGGTGCGCTCATAGAGCTCGTGGGCGCGGTCGGCGTCGATCAGGTTCATCGAGCCCTTGGCGAGCCCTTCCCGTTCCAGGAAGGAGTCTTTCGCATGGCTCAGCACGTCGACGATGGCGTTGCCGATGGCGACAACCTGGCGGGCAGCGGACATGAATGAAGGCTTTCACGGATTGGGGCGGGCGAACGGCGGCGGAGTATAGCGGCTGGCCTAGTCCCGGCAACGATCGAATGCGGCCATGGTCAATCCGGGATATGCGGGCTAAAAGGGCGGCGGATATCAACACGGAGCCTGGCCACGATGGTCTCAGCACTTGCCCGCGCATTCGGACAACTCGGCGACCCGGCAATCCGCCGCGTCCTGTGGATCGGGGTGGCGGTAGCCATCGCCCTGATCGTCGGGCTCACGACCGGTGTCGTCTGGGCCCTGACCAATGTCAATATCCCGGGATTTGCATGGCTGACCGAGGCGTTGCAATGGCTCGGCGGATTTGCGGCGCTGGTGCTCTCGGTATTCCTGTTTCCCGGCGTCGTCGGCGCGGTGTCCAGCATCTTCCTGGACGATGTGGCGGTGGCAGTCGAAGACCGGCACTACCCGGGGCTCGGCGCCGCACGGCGTCAGGGTTTGGCCGAGTCAGTCGGTATGGCGCTGCGTTTCCTGCTGGTGCTTATCGTATTCAACCTGCTGGCGCTGATCGCCTCGCTGCTGGTGCCTCCGTTCAGCCTGTTCTTCTTCTTCGCGGTTAACGGCTACCTGCTGGGCCGCGAGTATTTCGAACTGGTGGCTCAGCGCCGCATGGACTCGGCGTCGGCGACCGCGCTGCGCAGACGCTTTCGCTGGCGGGTGCTGGCGGCAGGCGTTCTGATCGCCGTGCTGGTATCGGTGCCGGTGCTCAACCTGCTGGCGCCGGTCCTCGGGACCGCGTTCATGGTTCATATCTTCCAGGGCCTGGCGGCTCGATAGCCCGGGCCCGCCGGCACGGATCCGGAGGCCCTGCGGCGCACGGTCTTCTGGCGATGCCACAAAATTGTGCTAGTGTTCCTCCATAGTCACCGGAACGCTGGCTATCGGCCGGTTTCCGACCCCATTGACCCCAGATCAGGTGCCGCGCCCCCCATCCCTACAGCCGTCGTCCATCGCCCGTGCGCCAACCACCATGGACGATCGGCCTGCTCACGGCCTGCCCCACCGAGAGGACCCCTTCAATGCCGAGCGATCAGCGAGTCCCGCCACCCCATTCTCGAACCGATCTGCCGCGCCGCTTCGTCGATGTTGCCGGCGCGTCGCAGCGCCGCGCCGTACCCAGCCGGCCGGAGCCGGAACTGCGCGAGCCCAATCGCAAGCTGATCGTCGGCCATGGCATTTCGCTGAACGGTGAGATCCGGTCCTGCGATCATCTGATTGTCGAAGGCACGGTCGAGGCGCAACTGACGGATTGCCGCGCCATCGACCTGTCCGGCGATGGCGTCTTCAAGGGCAGCGCCGAAGTAGACGAGGCCGACATTGCCGGCAGATTTGACGGCGACCTCACGGTCCGCGGCCGGATCGTGTTGCGCTCGGACGGCGTGGTGTCCGGCAAGCTGTGCTATGGCGAGATCGAGATCGAGTCCGGAGGCAAGGTGGTCGGCATGATGGAGCCGCTGGAATCGGTGGTGACGCCGATCCGCGATCCGGCGAAACCCGCCGGCGCCGTACGCGAAGAGGCCGGATGATATGACGGCAAGCCGGTCCCCCCGCCGCCTCGCCGCCACAACTCTGCCGATCGCCGTCGCGAGCCTGCTGATAGCCGGCTGTACCATGGCCGGTGGCCCGTTTGGCGCGGGCGCCGGACCCGCCGCGCCAGCCGATCCCAACACGCTGATAGGCCTGGCGCCGCAGCAGATCGGCGAGGCGTTGGGCGTGCCCGAACTGCAGCGCCGGGAACCGCCTGCGGAAGTCTGGCAGTACCGCACCACGACCTGCGTCTTCGATCTCTATCTATACGACCAGGAGGGCGGTCTTCGCGCCGCCCATTACGAGGCCCGCAGTCGGACCAACGGCGAGGTCGATCCGGCGCTATGCCTGGGCAGCGTCGTCGAGCGCTACCGCGTGGCATTGGCCAACGAGACAGCGCCGGCGGATCCGGCACAGCTGTAGCGGATCATCCGCCCGGGCGGAGCGAGGGATCAGGCTGGGGGCGTCTTGGCCCCATAGGCGCACAATTCCGAAATCGGGCAGGCCGGGCAATCCGGCTTGCGAGCCTTGCAGACATAGCGCCCATGCAGGATCAGCCAGTGATGGGCATGCTGCTTCCAGCGCGCCGGAACATAGCGCAACAGCTTCCTTTCGACCTCGTCGGGCGTCTTGCCGCGGGCCAGGCCGGTGCGGTTTCCGACCCTGAAGATGTGGGTGTCGACCGCGATCGTCGGCTGCCCGAAGGCGACGTTCAAGACCACATTGGCGGTCTTGCGACCGACGCCCGGCAGCGCCACCAGCGATTCTCGATCGGCCGGCACGGTGCTGCCATGATCGCGGGCCAAGATCTCCGACAAGGCGATGACGTTCTTCGCCTTGCTGTTGAACAACCCTATGGTTCTGATATGGCGTTTCAGACCCTCCTCGCCGAGCCGCAGCATGGCCTCCGGAGTGTCGACCTCGGCGAACAGATCCTTGGTCGCCCGGTTGACGCCGACATCGGTTGCCTGGGCCGACAGCACCACGGCGACCAGCAGGGTGTACGGGTTGTGATAAGACAGCTCGCTCTGCGGCTCCGGGTTGGCGGCGGCGAGCCTGCTGAACAGCGTCTCGATATCGGCGGTTTTCATGGCCGGCACTTTAGCGGGCCCGGTTTGGCTGGCAAGGGCCGTATCCGCGGGACCCTGTCCGGGGCCGGGCGGACATGACGACCCGCGACGCAGCGGAATTGCGCGAAAGGAACGAACACGCCGCGCCGGTGTTGTTCGACGCGATCCTGCATCCGCATCGCAGCCTCGGCCGCCGCGGATTCACCGTCCTGATGGTGGCCGTGGCGTTCGTCTGCCTGACCGTCGGCGGCGCGTTCTACCTTATCGGCGCCTGGCCGGTCTTTGGCCTGTTCGGGCTGGATGTGGTCATTCTCTACTGGGCCTTCCGGGCCAACTATCTCAGCGCCCGACGGTACGAGAAGGTGCGGCTGACCGGCGACCGGCTGACCGTCGAGCGCGTCTGCCCGGCGGGGACCCGCGACACCTGGTCCTTTCAGCCTTCCTGGTTGAATGTCGCCATCGACGACCCGCCTGAGCATCACAGCCAGGTGACCCTGTCCAGCCATGGCCGATCGCTGGTTGTCGGGAGTTTCCTGTCGCCGGACGAGCGGCTTGATTTTGCCAAAGCCCTGCGCGACGCGCTGGCCCGCGCCCGGCGGCCCGACCCGCTGCCGGCCTGAACACGGCCGCAAGAACCGGGTTGGCCGCAATGGCCGGGGAACGATAAACACTGGCATCCCACGCACGGAGTGCCGGACAATGACATACGCCATGAAGACCGACGAATTCGACCCTGACCCCGCCCCGGCGGACAACGACCAGCCCCACTATCCGATGGTGGCGGCGGCGATCCGCTATCTTGTCGAGCACTACGACGAGCAACCGAGCCTCGAGGAGGTGGCGGCGATCGCCGGGCTGCATCCGCACCATTTCCAGCGCATCTTCAAGCGGTGGGCCGGCATCAGCCCCAAGCGATTCGCCCAGTACCTGACTGTAGAGCACGCCAAATCCCTGCTCGCTGGCGATGAAAGCGTGTTGGGCACGGCGCTGGATGTCGGACTGTCCGGTCCGGGGCGGCTGCACGATCTGTTCGTCGCCTGCGAGGCGATGACGCCCGGCGAATACAAGGCCCGTGGTCAGGATCTCGTCATCCGCTACGGGGTGCATGACAGTCCCTTTGGGCGAGTGGTAATCGGGCTGACCGAACGGGGCATCTGTTGGCTGGGTTTCGCCGACGCGACGGCCGACCCGGCCGCGGAGCTTTCGGCGGAATGGGCCGCCGCCACCCTGGTGCGGGACGATGCCGCCGTGGCCGAGATCGCCGACCAGGTGTTCGGCGGCGCCGGATCGCACGGCCGCATGCCGCCTCTACTGCTGCGCGGCACCAATTTCCAGGTCAAGGTCTGGCAGGCGTTGCTACGCATTCCGCCGGGCCGGGTCGCCAGCTACCAGCAGGTCGCCGAGGCGATCGGCAGCCCGGCGGCGGTTCGGGCGGTCGGCAGCGCGGTCGGGCATAACCCGGTCGCGGTGATCATCCCATGCCACCGTGTGATCCTGAAATCCGGCGCGATCCACAATTACCGCTGGGGCGAAACTCGCAAGCGGGCGCTGCTGGCCTGGGAAGCCGGCCAGCGGGAGGCGATCAGCGCCTGATCGTTCTCTAGAACCCTGAAAAAGACCGGGATTCAGATTCGAAGTCGAGACGACTTCGAATCACCCCGATCTAGGACAATCCCAGCACGTCAGCCATACCGTAAAGGCCCGGCGGCTTGCCATGGGCCCAGAGCGCGGCCCTGAGTGCGCCGCGGGCATAGATCTCGCGGCCGGCCGCCTTATGGGTCAGCTCCAGTCGCTCTCCGGGGCCGGCGAAGACGACGCTGTGATCGCCCACCACCTCACCGCCGCGCAGCGCGGCAAAGCCGATATCGCCGGGGCGACGCTCGCCGGTATGGCCGTCGCGACCGCGGGCCGCCCGCTCGTCCAGGTCGACGCCGCGCCCTTCGGCGGCGGCCCGCCCGAGGCCAAGCGCGGTGCCGGACGGCGCGTCGACCTTGTGGCGGTGATGCATCTCGACGATCTCGATGTCGAATTCATCGCCCAGGATGCCAGCGACCTGCCGCGTCACGGCGAAAAGCAGGTTGACCGCCATGCTCATATTCGGTGCGTAGACCAGCTGGGTATGGCGGGCGGCGCGATGCAGCGCCTCTTCCTGTTCGGCGCTCAGCCCGGTTGTGCCGATCACGTGCACGGTCTTGCCTTGGGCCGCCAGGGCGGAATAGGCCACCGTCGCCTCGGGGACGGTGAAGTCGATGACCGCATCCGCATCGGCGAACAAGGGCACCGGATCCTCGCCGATGCGCACGCCGCATGGATCCAGCCCGGCCAGCATGCCGGCATCGACGTGCTCCGACGAGCTGTCATGCTGGGATATCGCGCCGATCAACTCGCAGGAATCCGAACCGATCACCTCTCGCAGCAGCATCCGCCCCATGCGCCCATCCGCGCCAACAATGCCGATCCTCATCAATCCTCTCCGAGCCTCGCCCACTTGGCCGAGGATACAATACCAAGGAGCGTTGATAACGACCCATTTGACCGTTTTCCCTATTCCGCCCGTCAGGCGCGGTCCGCGCGGCGGTGCTGCGCACCGCAAGCGGAGCGCAACGCAGCGGGCGGAATAGGGAAAACGGCCTGAGGTGGCGCGCAGCGGCCCGCCGGGCGCGTTGCGGGCCTTGCCCGATGCGCTGCATCGCGCCGCGACCCGCGCCTATCCGGCGGGCCGTTGCGCGCCATCAAATGCGTCGTTATCAACGCTCCATGGTTTGAGCACAGAAGGCGGCTGCAAACGAGGCAACCGGCAGCCGCTGCGGCCAACTTACGGTTGCCCGGACGCGGGCCCTCGGCCATGGTCTCGACCGCAGTTCGATAATGGATGTCATGAACACTTCAGCTCTGGATACCCGTGCCGATGCACCGCCGCTGGTGGCGGCGTACGGCCTGTCCGTGCGATTCGGCGGCCGGACCGTGCTGTCGGCGATCGATCTGGAGGTCCGGCCGGGCGAGGTGGTGACCCTGATCGGGCCGAACGGCGCCGGCAAGAGCACTCTGGTGCGGGCGTTGCTGGGGCTGGTCAAGCCGTCAAGCGGGCGGGTGGAGCGGCGGTCCGACATCACCGTGGGCTATTTGCCGCAGAAATTGTCGATCGACGCGACCTTGCCGATGACGGTCCGCCGGTTCCTTCGGTTATGGGGCCGCGCCGACGATGCCACCTTGGCGCGGCTGCTCGGCGAGGTCGGCGTGCCCGAGGTGATCGACCAGCCGGTGCAGGACCTGTCCGGCGGGGAGACCCAGCGGGTCCTGATCGCGCGGGCCTTGATGCGCGAACCCGATCTGCTGGTGCTGGACGAACCCAATCAGGGGATCGATGTCGGCGGCCAGGCGGCTATGTTCCGCCTGATCGACCGGCTGCGCCGCGGCCGCGGCTGCGGGGTCCTGCTGATCAGCCACGACCTGCATCTGGTCATGGCCGAAACCGACCGCGTCGTGTGCCTGAACACCCATGTCTGCTGCGAAGGCCATCCGGAGGCGGTGTCGCGCCATCCAGAATACCTGTCCCTGTTCGGCTCTACGGCGGAAGACGCCCTGGCAGTCTATCAGCACCACCACGACCACAGTCACGATCTGCACGGCGAGGTGGTCGCGCCGGATCGGCCGGACACCGACTAGCGCCGGTTCAGTCCTTCAGATTCTCGAAGAATTCCTTCGCCTTGGCGAAGAAGCCATGGCTTTCCGGGTGGGTCTTCTCGCCGCCCTCGTCCTGGAATTCCTCCAGCAGTTCGCGCTGGCGCTTGTTCAGGCTGACCGGGGTTTCTACCTGGACCTGGACATACATGTCGCCGCGCGACTTGGAATGCAGGACCGTCATGCCCTTGCCGCGCAGGCGGAACTGGGCGCCGGCCTGGGCTCCAGCCGGGATTGTGACCTCGGCCCGGCCGCCGTCGACTACCGGCACCTCGACCGGTCCGCCAAGGGCCGCGGTGACCATCGGGATCGGCACGCGGCAATAGATGTCGGCGCCGTCGCGCTGAAAAAGCTGATGCGGACGTACCGACAGAAAGATGTACAGATCGCCCGCCTCCGCGCCGTGCAGGCCGGCCTCGCCCTCGCCCGCCAGCCGGATCCGGGTGCCGTCCTCGACACCGGCCGGGATGTTGACCTGCAGCGAGCGGTCCTTGCGCACCCGGCCCGATCCGGAGCAATTGCGGCATGGGTCGGTGATCACGCGACCGACGCCCGAACAGCTTGGGCAGGTGCGCTCGATGGTGAAGAAACCCTGCTGGGTGCGCACCTTGCCGATGCCGCCACAGGTGCGGCAACTGACCGGCTCGGTGCCGCCGGTGGCGCCCGATCCCTTGCACGGCTCGCAGACGACCGATCCCGGTACCCGGATCGTGGCCTGCTTGCCTGAGAACGCCTCTTCCAGGGCGATTTCCAGATTGAACCGCATGTCGTTGCCGCGGCCGGCCCGGGTTCGGCGACCGCCCATGACATCGCCGAACATCTCCTCGAAGATATCCGCGAACCCGCCGCTGAAGCCGAAATCGAAGCCACCGGCCCGGCCGCCCGCGCCGTTCTCGAAGGCGGCGTGGCCATAGCGGTCATAGGCGGCCCGCTTCTGGTCGTCCTTCAGGACTTCATAGGCCTCGCTGACTTCCTTGAATTTGTGCTCGGCTTCCGGATCCCCTGAATTACGGTCCGGGTGATACTTCATCGCCTGTGCGCGATAGGCCTTCTTGAGCTCGGACTGGCCGACATCGCGCGAGACGCCCAAGAGCTCGTAGTAATCCTGCTTGCTCATGCCGTCCATCTGACCTTGCGGGATCCTGAACCCGCTCCTGGTCGGCGGCGCCCCGCCGGGATATCAGTTACAAGGGGCCCCGGCCATGCCTGGGACGGCAATGACCGGGGCGAAATACGCATTCCGGGATGGTCGCCGGGCGCTACGCGGACCGTTTCTCGTCCCCGTCATCCTCGTCGACCTCTTCAAAATCAGCGTCAACCACCGACTCGTCGGAGGGTTCCGCATCCGGCGCGGCGGCGTCGGGGGCTTCGCCGCCTTCCGCCCCCTGGGTGGCGCGATAGATGGCCTCGCCGATCTTCATGGAGGCCTGGCCCAGCGCGTCGCTCTTGGCGCGAATATCGGCGGTGTCGTCGCTCTGGACCGCGGTCTTCAGTGCGCTGACCGCCTGCTCGATTTCGGCCTTCTCCGCCTCGTCGATCTTGTCGGCGTGTTCCTGGAGCTGAGTCTCGACGCCATGCATCAGACCATCGGCCTGATTGCGCGCCTCGATGAGCTCGCGCCGCACCTTGTCGTCTGCCGCGTGCGCTTCGGCATCCTTGACCATCTGGTCGATATCGGTGTCCGAAAGCCCGCCGGATGCCTGGATTCGGATCTGCTGCTCCTTGCCCGTCGCCTTGTCCTTCGCCGAGACATTGACGATGCCGTTGGCGTCGATGTCGAAGGTAACCTCGATCTGCGGCATGCCGCGCGGCGCCGGCGGCAGCCCGACCAGATCGAACTGGCCCAGAACCTTGTTGTCGGCGGCCATTTCGCGCTCACCCTGGAACACGCGGATGGTGACCGCGGTCTGATTGTCCTCGGCGGTGGAGAAGATCTGGCTCTTCTTGGTCGGGATCGTGGTGTTGCGGTCGATCAACCGGGTGAAGACGCCGCCCAGTGTCTCGATGCCCAGGGACAGCGGGGTGACGTCCAGCAACAGGACGTCCTTGACCTCACCCTGCAGGACGCCGGCCTGGATCGCGGCGCCGATCGCCACGACCTCGTCCGGGTTGACGCCGCGATGCGGCTCGCGTCCGAAAAACTCTTTGACCGTCTCGATGACCTTGGGCATGCGGGTCATGCCGCCGACCAGGATCACCTCGTCGATCTCCGACGGAACCAGCCCGGCATCCTTCAGAGCCGCCTTGCACGGACCGACGGTGCGCTGGATCAACTCGTCAACCAGCTGCTCCAGCTTGGAACGGGTCAGCTTGATATTGAGGTGCTTCGGTCCCGACTGATCGGCGGTGATGAAGGGCAGATTGACGTCCGTCTGCACGGCCGACGACAGCTCGACCTTCGCCTTCTCGGCGGCTTCCTTCAGCCGCTGCAGCGCCAGCTTGTCGTCGCGCAGGTCGATGCCCTGCTCCTTCTTGAACTCGTCCGCCAGATAGTCGATCACCTTCTGGTCGAAATCCTCGCCGCCCAGGAAGGTGTCGCCATTGGTCGACTTGACCTCGAAGACGCCGTCGCCGATTTCCAGGACCGAGACGTCGAACGTGCCGCCGCCCAGGTCGAACACGGCAATGGTGCCGGTGTTCTGCTTCTCCAGCCCATAGGCCAGCGATGCCGCGGTCGGCTCGTTGATGATGCGCAAAACTTCCAGACCGGCGATCTTGCCGCCATCCTTGGTGGCTTGGCGCTGGCTGTCGTTGAAATAGGCCGGGACGGTGATGACCGCCTGGGTCACGGTCTCGCCGAGATAGGCTTCCGCGGTTTCCTTCATCTTCTGCAGGATGAAGGCGCTGATCTGCGACGGCGCGAATTTCTCGCCCTGGGCTTCGACCCAGGCGTCGCCGTTCTCACCCTCGATGATCTTGTAGGGGACAAGCTCCTTGTCCTTCTGGGTCATCGGATCGTCGGCCCGGCGGCCGATCAGACGCTTGATGGCAAACAGGGTGTTTTCCGGATTGGTGACGGCCTGGCGCTTGGCCGACTGGCCGACCAGACGCTCGCCGCTATCCGTGAAGGCGACGATCGACGGCGTGGTGCGGGTGCCCTCGGCGTTCTCGATAACCTTCGCCTGGCTGCCTTCCATCACGGCGACGCACGAATTTGTCGTCCCCAGATCGATACCGATTACCTTGGCCATGAATTCCTCGTTTCTTCCTGGCAGATCCCCGAAGGCCCAAAGGGCGGCACCCTGGGGTCCCCTGACAATTAACCATGATTCATGCAGCGCCGCAGCCCGTCGGCCACGCGATGCAGGATTAACGGGAGATATAGGGGTGGCGCGACTGGCCTGCAACCGGGCGCGCGGCCCTTTCCTCACAATCGTTGGGGATATTTGTAAGACAATTGTAACGGGGCGCGGTGAACAAAGGCTTTCAGACCGCGGCCGGTGCGACTCGCGGCCGCGGCCGCCAGCCCAGCAGCACGCCCGCCACGAAGCCGCCGACATGGGCATCCCATGCGATGCCTGCTTCGACGCCGAGAATCTGTGGACCGACAAATGTCACGATACCGTTCGTGACCACCAGCGAGAGCAGCAATATCAGACCCATTCGGCGCAATTTCGGCGGCCCGCCGATCATCAGCCGGACGAACGCCCCCATGCAGCCAAATACTGCGCCGGAGGCTCCATACATCACGATCGGCGCGTTCCAGTCCACGGCAAGCTTGGCGCCGGCGCCGGCGATCGCAGTCAGGATGAGGATCGTGAGAAAGCGCCGACGCCCGAACAGGCGCTCGCACCCGCCGCCAAACGCCAGCAGGAAACCGACATTCAGCGCGACGTGAATGCCGTCGATGTGGATCAACGCATATGTCACCAAAGTCAGTGCCGCGACCGCCGATTGGATCTGAAGAGGATCACGCAACGCCGCGGCGACAACGATCGGCCTGAATGCGAATACTTCGATGATGCCGACCGTCCACGCAACCGGCATCAATGTCAGGATGGCGAACGCCGCAATCAGGACTCCGGCTGCCGTCAGCGTCACCGGCGGCACATTGAAAGCCGGCGGATTCGGCGGCTTGACGCCGGAGTCGGTCAGGTTCTTGTCGCCGGTCGAAGGCGGCGGGGGCGCGTTAGGCATCACTCCGATATTGTGGATGCAGGCTCATTTGCAAATCCTTGACGCGGACTCACCTAGCCGGCAGCGCACGCGCCAATGGGAATTGGTAGTCTGTATGATCCGCGGAATCTTCTACCGAGGACCCGATGATTGTCTCCGCCAGCTACCGGACCGACATTCCGGCCTTCTATCGCGACTGGTTCCGAAATCGTCTGACAGACGGGTGGTGCCGGGTGGCGAACCCCTATGGTGGGCCGGCTTACGAGGTGCCGCTGACCGGGCCGGCCGTGGACGGTTTCGTCTTCTGGACGAGGAATATCCGCCCATTCCTGACAGTGCTGGCCGAGCTGCGCGATGCCGGTCAACCATTCATCGTCCATTACACCATCACCGGCTATCCATCGGCCCTGGAGCAGGCGGTCGCCGATGCCGAGCGTGCGGTCGACCATTGCCGACGGCTTTCCCAGACCTACGGCCCGCGTTCGGTGGTCTGGCGTTACGATCCGATCCTGGTCACCGACCTGACGCCGGTCGCATGGCATCGGCAGATGTTTGGCCATCTGGCAGGGCGTCTGGCGGGGGTATGCGACGAGGTCGTGACCTCCTTTGCCCAAATCTATCGCAAGACCGAACGTAATCTGGCGAATGCGGCCGACCGGCATGACTTCGCCTGGCGGGATCCGGGCGAGGACGAGAAGCGAACCCTGTTGCGCGACCTGGCGGCGATCGCCGCCGGCCACTGCATGGCCCTGACCCTGTGCACTCAGCCCGGACTGCTTGTCGAAGGAACCGCCGCCAGCCGCTGCATCGACGCCCAGCGCCTGTCCGATGTCGCCGGGCGTCCGATCCGCGCGCGGACCAAGGGCAATCGTCCGGGGTGCCTCTGCGCGGAGAGCCGGGACATCGGCGCCTACGACACTTGCCCGCATGGCTGCGTCTATTGCTATGCGGTGCAGCGGCGCGACGTCGCCCGCCGCGCATTCAAGAACCACGATCCTGCGGCTGCCGCCCTGCAGCCGAAGCGCTAGGCAGTGGTGTCGACCTTCTGGGCCGGTTCTGCCTTGGCGATGCCGACCAGCGCCGGACGCAGCAGCCGATCCTGGATCATATAGCCTTCCTGGATGACCTGGACGATGATACCGGCCGGCTTGCCCGAATCCGGAACTTCGAACATCGCCTGATGGAAGTTCGGATCGAACTTCTCGTCCAGGGATTCGATCTTCTTGACGCCGAATTTCTCGAACGCGTTCAGCATTTCGCGCTCGGTCGCCGCCACGCCGTCATTCAGGTTGGTCAGCACCGAATCCTGGCCGATCGCGTCCGCCGGAACCGCGTCCAGCGCGCGCCTCAAATTATCGGCGGTCGATAGCAGGTCGCGAGCGAAATCGGTGATCGCGTATTTCGCCATATCCTGGCGATCGCGCTCGGCGCGCCGTCGGGTGTTTTCCACCTCGGCCAGGGCGCGCAGCAGCTGATCCTTCATTGCAGCTGCCTCTTCCCTCAGCTGCTCGATCTCGGCAGGCGGTTCGGCTGCCTGCTCCGCGGGCTGTTCGGTGGTCGTCTCCGCCGCGGCTTCGGTCGCTGCCGGCTCAGGTTCCGGCGGCTTTTTCTTCAGGATCGACGACGTCTTCAGGATCGACGGCTTCGCTGCCGGCGGCTCGGCGGCCGCCTCTGCGGCAGGCGGTGCCGCGGGTTCCGGTTCGGCCGAAGGCGCGCAGGGGGTAGGTTGCGCGGACTCGGTCTTCTCCGCCTCGGGCCCCGGCCCGGCGGGATTCTGATCGGGGGTACTCATGCTGCTTGGGTATCGCCCTTCTTGTTCCATAGCAGACGGCCGACCACCTTGGCGGTGTAGTCGACCATCGGCACGATGCGGGCATAATTGAGTCGGGTCGGCCCGATGACGCCGATGGCCCCGACGATGTGCTCGCGCTTGTCCGTGAATGGCGCAATGATCATCGAACAGCCAGTGTGGCTGAATAGATCGCTCTCGGCGCCGATGAAGATCTGAACGCCGTCCGCATGACCGGCCGCGTCCAGCATCTTCAGCATGGAATCCTTGGTCTCCAGGATCTCGAACAGGGAACGTATGCGTTCCAGATCCTCCAGCCCGTTTACCTCGTTCAGCAGCCGCGACTGGCCCTTTACGATCAGCGTGCCGCTGGCGTTCGATTCACCCGACCAGGTCGCCAGACCCTCCTGCACCACCTTGGCGGTCAGCTTGTCGAGCTGGCTGCGCTGCAACTCGATCTCCTGGAGAATTTCGTCGCGCGCCTCGGCAAGCGTTCGCCCGATCAGGCGGGAACTGAGGTAGTTCGAGGCCGATATCAGAGATGCGGCGGGAATGCCCAGCGGCAGCTCGACCACCCGGTTCTCGACAATGCCGTCCTCGTTGACCATCACCACCAGGGCCCGACCGGGAGACAGGCTGACGAATTCAATGTGCTTCAGGGGCCGGTCCGCCTTTGGCGCCATTACCAGCCCGGCACAGCTGGACAGGCCGGACAGGGCGCTGGTCGCCTCCTCGAGAACCTCTTCCGGATTGCGGCCGACTGAACCGCATTGCGCCTCGATATTCTCGCGCTCGTTCTCGGTGACGTCGCCGACCTCCATCAAGGCGTGGACGAACAGGCGCAGCCCGGCCTCCGTCGGCAAACGTCCGGCCGAGGTGTGCGGAGCGAACAGCAGGCCGGACTCTTCCAGATCGGCCATGACATTGCGGACCGTCGCCGGAGAGAGGTCAAGGCCGAGCCGGCGCGAAATGGTGCGCGAGCCGATCGGTTCGCCGGTTTCCACATAAGCGTCGACGATTTGACGAAAGACTTCGCGAGACCGGTCGCTCAGCTCTGCAATCATGTCTTTGGGCGGGTGCAGAACAATCCTCTCGATTCCAATATAGGCGCTTCGCTATGTGGGGGCGTTAACTGGGCGCGTCAACCGGATTACTGCCCATCGTCCATGCCGCCCATCCACGCTCCGGCGCACTGGACGCCAGACGGCGCGAAGGATAGCTTGCACCGCTGCGAACACCAAAGGAAAGCGGCGATATGCACCGATCCGGGCGGTCTCCGGACGCACTCCGGCCCGTTACGCTTGAAATCGATGTGAACAAATACGCTGAAGGGGCGTGTCTGGCCCGATTCGGCGACACCCATGTGCTGTGTACCGCGTCTGTCGAGGAGCGGGTGCCGCCCTGGCTGAAGGGCGGCGGCAAGGGTTGGGTGACCGCTGAATACGGCATGCTGCCGCGGGCCACAGACCGCCGCACCGATCGCGAAGCGAGCCGCGGCAAGCAGACCGGCCGCACCCAGGAAATCCAGCGGCTGATCGGCCGATCCCTGCGCGCGGTCACCGATCTGAAAGCCCTGGGCGAGTTGCAGATCCGCATCGATTGCGACGTGCTGCAGGCCGATGGCGGCACCCGCACCGCGGCGATCACCGGCAGTTTCGTCGCCCTGGCCGTAGCCTTCCGGCATCTGCGCGACATCAAGGCGATCAAGACGATCCCGCTGACCGACCACGTGGCGGCGGTATCCTGCGGGATCTGCGGCGGTCAGGGTCTGCTTGATTTGGACTATCAGGAAGACAGCTCGGCGCAGGCGGACGCCAATTTCGTCCTGACCGGCGGTGGCGGCATCGTCGAGATCCAGGGCACGGCCGAGACCGAGCCCTTCTCGGAAGAGGCGTTCTCCGAACTCCTGGCCCTCGCCCGCAAGGGCATCGCCGAACTGGTGGAGATCCAGAAGGCGGTTCTGGCCTAGCTCTTGTCCCGCAACAGCTCGATCAGGCTGGAGGTGTCCCAACGGCTGCCGCCGCAGGCCTGGATTGCGGCGTAGAACTGGTCGACCACGGCGGTCACGGGAACCCGGGCGCCGTTGCGGCGCGCCTCGTCGAGGACGATCGAGAGGTCCTTGCGCATCCAATCGACCGCAAATCCGAATTCGAACTCGCCGCGCAGCATCGTCGAGCCGCGATTCTCCATCTGCCAGGACTGCGCCGCGCCCTTAGAGATCACGTCCAGAACGCGGTCGCCGTCCAGCCCTGCCTTCTGGGCGAAGTTCAGCCCCTCGGACAAGGCCTGGACCAGGCCGGCGATGCAGATCTGGTTGACCATCTTGGTCAGCTGCCCCGATCCGGCCGGACCCATCAGCGTGCAGGCCTTGGCGAAGTGGTCGATCACCGGCTTGGCGGTCTCGAAGGTCGATGCCTCTCCGCCGACCATCACGGTGAGCTGGCCGTTCTCGGCCCCGGCCTGGCCGCCGGACACCGGCGCGTCCAGAAAGGCGACGCCCCTGCCCTTGGCGGCGTCGTCAAGCTCCCGTGCCAGGGCCGCCGAGGCGGTCGTGTGATCGACGAAGATGGCTCCGGACTCCATGCCGGCAAAGGCCCCGTCATCGCCATAGACCACGCTGCGGACATCGTCGTCATTGCCGACGCAGGCGAACACGATGGCGGCGCCGTGCGCCGCCTCGGCCGGCGTCGCCGCCGACGCGCCGCTATGGGCCTTGGTCCAGGCCTCGGCCTTCGCGGCGGTGCGGTTGTACACGGTGACGTCATGGCCGGCGGCGGCGAGGTGTCCGGCCATCGGCGCCCCCATCACGCCCATGCCGAGGAATGCGACCTTCATGTTGTGCCTCTTTGGTCTTTTCAGTCAGTGCTGTTCGAGCGCGGGACCATAGCATCCGGCGGCCGCGATGCGAGCCTTCGATGTTCCCCTTTGACATCGCCGCCCGGATCGCCCATTAGGCGCGCATGGCCAGACACTTCTCCGGCGATACCCTGGTGATCGCCAGCCACAATCCGGGCAAGGTGACCGAGATCGCCGATCTGCTCGCCGGGCGGGTGCGGCAATTCCCCTCGGCGCGCGATTTCGGCCTCTCCGATCCCGAGGAGACCGGCGACAGCTTCGCTGCCAACGCCGAGCTGAAGGCCCGGTTCGTGGCCGGCGCGACCGGCCAGCCGGCTCTGGCCGACGACAGCGGCCTGGTGGTGCCGGCGCTCGGCGGCCAGCCCGGCATCCACTCGGCTCGCTGGGCAGAGCAGCCGGACGGCAGCCGCGATTTCGGCCGCGCCATGGAGCGGTTGCAGGCGGAACTGGCAGAACGGTCCGCCGATCGCGCCGCCTATTTCGCCTGCGCCCTGGCGCTGGGCTGGCCGGACGGCCATTGCGAAACGGTCGAGGGACGGGTGCAGGGCCGGCTGGTCTGGCCGCGGCGCGGCGATCGCGGCTTCGGATATGATCCGATGTTCGAGCCGACCGGCCACGACATCACATTCGGCGAGATGGCGCCGGCCGACAAGCATCGGATCAGCCATCGCGCCGACGCTTTCCGGCAGCTCCTGGCGCGCTGCTTCGACGGATGACGAGGTCCGGCGACGATCCCGGTTTCGGGGTCTATGTGCACTGGCCCTTCTGCCGGTCGAAATGCCCCTATTGCGACTTCAATTCCCATGTCCGTGATGCGATCGACCATGATCGCTGGCGCCGCGCCCTGCTGCGCGAGCTCGATCATTTCGCCGATCAGACCGCCGGCCGGACGGTCGGCTCGATCTTCTTCGGCGGCGGCACGCCGTCGCTGATGGCGCCGGCCACGGCGGCGGCGGTCATCGACCGCGTGGCCGAACGCTGGACCATGGCGCCGGATGTCGAGATCACCCTGGAAGCCAATCCGACCTCGGTCGAGAGCGGCACTTTCGATGGTTTCGCCGCCGCCGGCGTCAACCGGGTATCCCTGGGCGTGCAGGCGCTGGACGATTCCGCGCTCGCCTTTCTGGGGCGGGGCCACTCGGCGGCGGAGGCGTTGTCGGCGGTGGCCGAGGCGGCGCGGCGCTTCGAGCGCTACAGCTTCGACCTGATCTATGCCCGGCCGGGTCAGACGGTCTCACAATGGGTGGCGGAACTGGACCAGGCGCTTGCGTATGCCGAGGGTCACCTTTCTGTCTATCAGCTCACCATCGAGCCCGGCACCCAGTTCCACACGCTGCATGAGCGCGGCGAACTCGGCATGCCGGACACCGACACCCAGGCGGGCCTCTTCGACGCCACGCAGCGGGTGCTGGGCGATGCCGGGCTGCCGGCCTACGAGATCTCCAACCATGCCCGAAAGGGCCAGGAATCACGGCACAATCTGGTCTATTGGCGCTATGGCGACTATGCCGGCATCGGACCCGGCGCGCATGGTCGACTGACCCGTGCCGACGGATCAAAATGGGCCACCCGAACCCATCGGGCGCCGGAGATCTGGCTCGAGCGCGTCGAACGCGCCGGCCATGCCGAGGCGCCGCGCGAGGCCGTCGCCCCAGGCGATCGGCTTGCGGAATTGCTGATGATGGGACTGCGGCTCGGAGAGGGCGTCTCGCGCCAGCGCATACTGTCGGAAACCGGCCGCGATATCGAAGCGCAGATCGACCCCAAGGTGCTCGGCCGGCTCGTCGCCGGCGATTTCGTGACGCTGGATCGTAGGCGCTTGTGCGCCACGCCGGCAGGCCGGAGACGTTTGAATGCCGTGCTCGCGGCGTTGCTGACATAGTCCGGGTTGGCCGCGCATTGGTAGGCCGATTGTTCTGGAGGGGCTCATCGCGCAACCGCCGATCGCCTCTTCCGCCTAATCTACCCCACTCGCACTTTAAGCGAAAAACGATAGAATATACTAAAGATATTGGATGAGTCGATTCAATACTAGATAACTTGAAATATCGATTAAATACTGATTGCCAACGGTTATGACAACGATTGTTGGTTTCTTAAATTTCGAAAAGTAGATTTGGCATCGCTTGCGAATCTGGATTCTCTAAAGGCTCACGATGCGTCTGGTCATCAAAGTCGCCCTTGTCTTGGCGGCGGTCATCACTTTGTCGGTCGTGCTCAACTACGCGGTGCTCAGGACGACGGTCATGCCGGCCTTCGCGCAGCTCGAGAGGGACACGGCCGATCAGAACGTGCGCCGCGTGATCGATGCCATCGATGGCGATCTCAACTATATGCGGCTCACCTTGCATGACTGGGCCCGGTGGGACGACACATACGAGTTCGCCCTCGACGAGCCTGCCGGCGCGCGCGATGAGTATATCGAAACAAATCTGTACCTGGAGAGCCTGACGGCGCTCGACCTGGACTTCATGTATTTCTTCGACGCCTCCGGCGCGGTGCTCTGGGGCATGGCGGCGGATCTCGAAGAGGAGGAGGAGATCCCGGCAGAGCAGATCCTGTCAGGCGATGTCTTCGCGGCCGGCTCGCCGGTCTTCCTGCAGGCGGAACCGACGTCCATCACGTCGGGCATCATATCGTCCGTTGGCGCGCCGCTGCTGTTCGCGTCGACGCGAATCCTGCCGACCGATGAAAGCGACCTCGGCAATGTGGGAATGATGGTGGTCGGTCGGGTTCTCGACGACGCCATGCTCGAGGCGCTGCAGGAGCAGACCCACGTCGCGTTCCACTTCCATGAAACCGAAGGGCACCGGCTATCGGAAGCGACCCTTCACGAGTTGGGCGGGTTCGCAGCGGAAGGGCAATATCATTCCATTGAAGATGGCGACGTCATCACCACCTACGCGGCTGTTCGCGACCTGAACGGCACGGTGATCGGCGTGCTGAACGTCATGACGCCGCAGGATATCTCTGCAATCGGCAAGCGGACGACACAATACGCCATGTTGTCCCTGCTGGCCGTGGGGATTCTGGTCACGTTGGTCATCGGAATGCTGTTGCAGCGCGTGGTGCTGAAGCCGATTGCCGTACTGACCGAGCACGTCCTGACGATCAAACGGACCGGGGATATGTCGCGGCGGGAGCCGATGCACCGGGATGACGAAGTCGGCATCCTGTCGACCGAATTTGACCGGATGCTCGGGCAGCTCGAATCGGCGCGGCAGGAATTGGTCGATCAATCCTACAAGGCCGGCATCGCTGAAATGGCGGCCGGCGTCCTGCACAACATCCGCAACCAGCTGAGCCCGTTCACAATGCGCATCGGCCGGCTGCGGAAAACCCTGACCGCCCCGACCGACAGCAAGGTCGCACAGGCCTTCGAGGAACTGTCCGCGGACGAGACGCTCTCCGAGCGTTCTGCAAAGCTGGTCCAGTATCTGCGGCTTTCACTGGGCGAAGGCGCACACGGCGACAAGAAGGCGCTTGCGGATATCGACGCAATGGCGCAGCAGTTGGCGCGCGTCGAGGACGTTCTGGGCGAGCAGGACCGGTTCAGCCGCACCAGACGTGTCATCGAGCGTTTGTCGCTGTCCGATGTCGTCACAAGGGCGATTTCGCTGATGCCGGACGCCGAGAACAGCGGAATCGAAATCGAGGTCGGTCCAAGCGTCGAGGCGCTGGGTACGGTCCAAGGCGACCGCTTCGTGCTTACCCAAATCGTCAACAATCTGCTGATCAACAGTGCCGAGGCGATCAAGACAAGTGGCATTGACAACGGCCGGATCGAGATTGTCGCGTCGACACGGCGCGCCAGCGACGGCGGCGAAGAAGTCGCCGTGGAGGTCCGCGACAACGGGGTCGGCATCGCGGCCGATGTCATTCCGCACATTTTCGAACGCGGCTACACGACCAAGGGCGGCGGCAAGGGCGGTTTCGGGCTGCATTGGTGTGCCAATACCGTAGCGACGTTCAATGGACGCATTCATGCCGAGAGCAAGGGCGACGGGAAAGGAGCGGCCATGCATATCGTTCTGCCGACCAAGTCGGTCCTTGAATCCGCTGCGTGATGGAGTGACCGCGATGACGGCCGATCGTTTCAGGATTCTGGTGGCCGATGATGAGGACGGCATCCTCGAAGGATATTCGAGCGTGCTCGGATCGTCCGACGACGAAAGTGAGGTCGCCGAGCGGCTCGCGACCCTGGACAGCGAGCTGTTCGGTGCGACGACGGCGGACGATGACGAGGCCGACTTCGAACTCACGCTCTGCCATCAGGGCGAGGAGGCGGTGGCCGCGGTCCGTGACGCGGTTGAGGCCGGCGAGCCCTTTTCGGTTGCCTTCCTGGATATCCGCATGCCGCCGGGGTTGGATGGTGTCCAGGCTGCTGAACGCATCCGAGAGCTCGATCCCAACGTCAATATCGTAATCGTGACCGGTTACGCCGATGTGCAGGCCGGGGAGATCGCCAAGCGGGTCCGGCCGGCGGACAAGTTTCTGTATTGCCAGAAGCCGGTTCAGGCGGCCGAACTGGAGCAATTCGCCAATGCGCTGACGGCCAAATGGGCGGCTGAGAAGGCGCTTGTGACGGCGAAGGAACTCGCCGAGCATGCCGACCTGGCGAAATCGAACTTCCTGGCCAATATGAGCCATGAACTGCGTACCCCGCTCAACGCCGTCATCGGGTTTTCCGAGATGATCAAATCAGAAACCCTGGGCCCGATGGGCAATGACCGGTATCGCGGTTATGTGGACGACATCCATGATTGCGGCACGCATTTGCTGGCCGTGATCAACGACATTCTCGACCTAACCAAGGTCGAGGTGGGCCACTATGAGCTGCAGGAAGAGCGCATCGACATGCGCGAGCTTGTTTTCGATGCGGTCCGACTGGTCGAGCGGCAGATAAATCAGGCCGGGCATGAGTTCCGCGCCAACATTCCCGATGACCTGCCGGCGATGATGGCGGACGGCCGTGCGCTCAAGCAGATGGTCCTCAACCTGATGTCGAACGCGATCAAGTTCACGCCGCGTGGCGGTCGCATCACGCTTGCCGCCTGCACCTGCGACGGCGGCGTGCGGCTCTCGGTCAAGGACACCGGTGTCGGCATGCCGGCCGACAAGGTGCCGCTGGCCCTTAAGCCGTTCAGCCAGCTCGAATCCGGTCTCGATCGCACCTACGAAGGCACCGGCCTCGGCCTATCGCTGACCGCCGCCATGGTCAAGCTGCACGATGGCGAGATGCGAATCGACAGCCAGGCCGAAAAGGGGACATTGGTCACCATCGACTTTCCGGCCGAGCGAGTCGTCGGCGCTGAATCTCCCGAGCGATGCATGGCCGGCCTGAAATCGGCGAGGTAGGAGCCGGTCCGAGTATCGGTCAGTTGGTTAGAGATTGAACGCTTCACACCGGATCGGTGTGAAGCGTGAGTCAGCCTCTAGATTGCTCATCTGGATCAAGAGTCACAGATGAGATCGATTCAATCTCATCCGATCTCGATCTACGACCCGGCGACGAAGCTCTGCGCTGCCGGCACCCTGACGATGGAGCCGTCCGACGTCACTTCCAGGATCGCCAGGGCGCGCTCGACCACGCCGTCCTGGCGGAACCGGAACACGCCGTCGAGACCGGCGAATCCACTCGGATTGGTCAGCGTCAGGATGTCGAATCCAGGGCGGTCCGGCATACGGCTCAGCGCCGCCGAGAGGGCGACCGCGTCATAGGCGAGCGTCGCAAGCCGCGGCGGCGGCTGACCGAACAGCGTGCGATAGCGTCGCTCGAACTCGACCCGCAATTCCGGCTGTGGCGCGGCATACCAGCCGCCCACCATATCCGGCTCCAGGCCCAGTTCGGCGCCGTCCCAGATGCCGGTGCCCAGAAGCTGGACATTGGTCACGTCGAAGAATGGCAGCATGGCTGCCAGCGCACGGAGTTTCAGTCCTGATTCCGGGATCAGGATCGCGTCGTACTCGACGGTGCCGAACAGGCCCGGCTCGGCGATCCGCTCGACCGTCGCGGAATGATCGGACTCGTTCGGGTCGTAGAATTCGACCCGGACGACCGTCGCGCCCCTCGAAGCGGCGGATTCCTCCAGCGCCGCGACCACGGTCTGGCCGTAGGGGTTGTTCGGCGCCAGGGCGGCGAAATTGAAATGGCCCTGCTCGACGCTGTAGCGCACGATCTGCTCGACCTGACCGGCCGGCACGAAACCCATGACGAAGACGTTGCGGCCGGCCGCCGTCCGGTCGCTGGTGAAGGCGATCACGTTGACGCCGGCGGATTCCGCCACCGTACGAACCTCGGGCACCGAAGTGCCGAAGAACGGACCCAGGATCAGCTGCGCGCCCTCGGTCAGGGCCAGGCTCGCGGCCTCCGCGGCGCCCCGCGGCGTCCCGCCGGTGTCGCGGGGAATCAGCTCGAAATTGTCGTCGCCGGCATCGAACACCGCCATCTGGGCGGCGTTCAGCATCGCCTGCCCGATATCGCTGCCGCGGCCGCTCAGCGGCAGCAGCATGGCGACGCGGGTGCGGTTGGCGTTGCTGCGGCCATAGGGGTCGATCACCGGTCCGAGCGACTCGCTGCCCGGTTCGCGTAGCTGTACCGGCTGGCCGGTCCCGGCTACTGTGGACGACTCGCAGGCGGACAGCACAATTGCGAGCACCAGCGCCAGCCCTGCGATCCGCGGCATCGAGTGTGGTTCAGCGATCCGACGTGACACGACAACCCCCACGACAAATTTCTGCCTCGGACACGGAGCCGGCCGAGGCGGACCCATCCACCCGGCGCCGGATAGCGCAGGGCGACCCTAGCGGCGGTGTCGGGGCAAGTAAACCGGCCGAACCGGTCCCACCAGGGCTGTACCTCACGGCGGTCCCGATCGGCAATGCCCGCGACATCACCTTGCGCGCTCTCGACATGCTTGCGGCGGTGGATGCAATCGCGTGCGAAGACACGCGCGTGACAGGCAAACTGTTGGGGCTTTATGGCATTTCCGGGTCGTTGATTTCCTACCATGACCACAATGCCGACAAGATGCGGCCGGCCATCCTGAAACGCATCGCCCAGGGACAATCGGTCGCGCTGGTTTCCGACGCCGGCACGCCGCTGATCTCCGACCCCGGGTACAAGCTCGTGCGGGCCGCCCAGGATCAGGGCCTGACGGTCACCTGCCTGCCGGGGGCGAGTGCTCCGCTGGCCGGATTGCTGCTCTCCGGTTTGCCCAGCGACCGTTTCCTGTTCGCCGGATTCGCGCCGTCCCGATCGGCGGCACGGCGCGCCTTCTTTGCCTCGCTGGCCCAGGTTCAGGCGACGCTGGTGTTTTTCGAATCGGCAAAGCGCCTGCCGGCAAGCCTCGCCGATCTGGCCGCGACCCTGGGCGATCGCGAGGCCGCGGTCACGCGGGAGCTGACCAAGCGGTTCGAAGAGGCGCGCCGCGGCACGCTGGCAAGCCTCGCCGAGCATTATCGCGCTGCTGGCCCGCCGAAAGGCGAAGTCGTGCTGGTTGTCGGGCCGCCCGGTGAGGTCCCGGTCGTCGACGATGCGGAGCTCGACGGTATGCTGCATGACGCCCTTGCCCGGCTCAGCCTGCGCGACGCGGTCGCCGCCGTGGCCGCGGCTTCCGGGCGGCCGCGGCGGGCGGTCTATCAACGTGCGCTGGCACTCGGCGAACCTGGCCGGCGGGACGATGGCTGACCGCCGCCGCCGCGCCGAAGGCTGGGGGCGGCGGGCCGAGGATGTCTGCGCCCTGGCGCTACGGCTCAAGGGGTACCGCATCCTGGCCCGGCGCTTTCGCTGCCCGGCGGGCGAGATCGACATCGTTGCCCGGCGCGGCAATACGCTGGCGATCGTCGAGGTCAAGGCGCGAACCAAGGTGGCCGCGGCGATGGAGTCGCTGACCGCTCGCCAGCGGGCCCGGCTGGAACGCGCGGCGCTGGCTTTCCTGTCTCGCGGGGCGGCCGGATTTGTGCCGCAATCGGATTTCAGCCTGAGGTTCGATCTGATGGTGGTGACGCCGTGGCGCTGGCCGCGGCACCTGCCGAATGCCTGGCAGCCGGACATCTCCATTGCCGGCCTCGGCGTATTGTGAAGGAGAGCGAGGTGTTTCGTGGTTGGGGCATTGGCCGCGTCAGGGGCGCGGCCGTCTTGGTGGCATCGGCGGCGATGATGACGGGCTGCGCCGCTCCGCTCGTCATTGCCGGAGCCGCCGCCACCGGCGCGGTCGTCGTGGCGGAGGAACGTTCGGTCGACGATGTGGTCGACGATTCCGGGATCAAGCTCGCCATCAACGGGGCCTGGCTTGACGCCGATTCGAACATCTTCACCAATCTGAGCACGCGGGTGACCGAGGGGCGGGTCCTGATCACCGGCGTCGTCGAAAGGCCGGAGCAGAGGCTGGAGGCGGTGCGCATCGCCTGGCAGGTCGAAGGTGTGCGCGAAGTCATCAACGAGATCGACGTCGCCGAGCCCCAGGGATTCAGCGGCTACGCCCGCGACACCGCGATCTCGGGGCAGATCGAATCGCGGTTGCTGTTCGATTCGTCGATCCAGTCGATCAACTATACGGTCGTGACCGAAGGCCGGGTCGTCTACCTGATGGGCATCGCCCAGGACAATGCCGAACGGTCACGGGTGATCGACCATGCCCGGCAAATCCCGTATGTTCGACGGGTGGTCGACTATACCCGCCTGAAGACGATCGATGATCCGGCCGATCCGGATAATCCGGATGATCCGAAGCGGACGATGCGGGGGCCGCGGAGGCCGAATAGGCCGGCGATAAGGCCGGTCGCCGGGGAGACGCCGCATGGGCGAGGACATTCACCGCATTCTGCGACAGGCCGGATCGCTGCCCGACCATGAGATCGATCTGGCCGGGACGGCGCTGGCGCTGGCTTCGCTGGATCGCAAATGCTCGTCCGGCTGGTATCACGAGCACATCGCCCGCCTGACGGCCGAGGTCGGTGCGGTTGCCGAGGATGTGGATCCCGATGGCGTCGACGGGCCTGCGTCGGCGCTGCGCACGGTGTTTGCCGAGCGCTATGGCTATCACGGCGACACCGCGACCTACGAAGATCCGCAGAACGCCAATCTGATGCGGGTGATCGATCGCCGCAAAGGACTGCCGGTGGCGCTTGGCATCCTCTATATCCACGCCGCCAGGGCACAAGGCTGGGACTGCGCAGGGCTCAACTTCCCGGGCCATTTCCTGATCCGCCTCGACCGCCATGGCGAGCGCGCCATTCTCGACCCGTTCGACGCCGGGCGTCCCCGCGGTCCGGCCGAACTGCGGTCGCTGCTGAAGGCGGTGCTGGGTCAGGATGCGGAGCTGCAGCATGCCCATTATGCGCCGGTCGGGAACCGCGCCGTGCTGTTGCGGCTGCAGAACAACCTCAAGATGCGCCATGCCAATGCCAGCCGCTTCGGCGAGGCGGCGAAAGTGCTGGACGGCATGCTGATGATCGCGCCGGAGGAATCCGGGCTGTGGCGCGAGGCCGGCCTGGTGAAGGCGCGGCTGGGCGAATATGGCGCCGCCATCGAGGCGCTGGACCGCTACATTTCGGCGGCCGACAGCGACGATGCCCGGCATGAGGCGGCGACCCTGCTGCAGCAGATCAAGTCCCGCCTGAACTGATCATGCGGTCAGCGCTGGCGCGGCCGGCCGGCTGTGCTATGAGTCGGCTCAAACCCGCCTGCCCTGCCGAGGACCGTTCCCCATGAGCCTGGCCATCGCGATCCAGATGGACCCGATCGAGACCGTCAACATCGCCGCCGACAGCACCTTTGCCCTGGCGCTGGAGGCGCAGGCGCGCGGCCACGGCCTCTACCACTACCTGCCGCAGCACATGTCGTTCCGCAACGGCCGGGTCTATGCCCATGCCAGGCCGCTGACGGTGCGCCCGGTCTCCGGCGATCATTTCACCCTGGGCGATCGGCAGGAACTCGATCTGGCGGCGGTCGACGTGGTGCTGATGCGCCAGGACCCGCCCTTCGACATGGCCTATATCACCGCCACCCACTTGCTGGAGCATGTGCATCCGCAGACCCTGGTGGTGAACGACCCGGTCGAGGTGCGCAACGCGCCGGAGAAGCTGTTCGTCACCCATTTCGCCGAGTTGATGCCGGAGACCCTGATCTCGTCGCACAAGGACGACATCCTGGCCTTCCGCCGCGAGGTCAAGGACATCATCGTCAAGCCGCTGTTCGGCAATGGCGGCGCCGGCGTGTTCCACGTGACGCCGGAGGACGAGAACCTGAACGCGCTGTTGGAGATGTTCACCGAGCTCTACCGCGAGCCGGTGATCGTGCAGCGCTACCTGCCGGAAATCCGCCAGGGCGACAAGCGCATCATCCTGGTCGACGGCGTGGCCGCCGGCGGGGTCAGCCGTCTGCCGCCGGCCGGCGAGGCACGGGCCAATTTCCACGCCGGCGGCCAGGCCCTGAAGACGGGGCTCACGCCGCGCGAGCAGGACATCTGCGCCGCCATCGGCCCGACCCTGAGAGAGCGCGGCCTGATCTTCGTCGGCATCGATGTGATCGGCGACTACATGACCGAGATCAACGTCACCTCGCCCACCGGCATCCAGGAGATCAACCGCCTGGACGACGTGAAGATCGAAGCCGGCATCTGGGACGCCATCGAAGGCCGCATCGAGCGGCTGGCGGGGTAGATCGGCGGCGGGGATTTGGGCGTTGGCGTCTAGCGGCCGGAACAGGGGACGGCGAGCGACGGGGTCGAGCAGTTGAAGTATTCGAAACCGCTCACGACGATCTCGAACGCCCGCATGTCTTGTTCCCAGGACACGGTGTCCTTCGTGGACAGCACCACGAGCACCGTCGTTTCCTCCTCCTCCAGAAACGCCAAGGCTTCGCGGGCCTGACGTGGATCGCTGGCGCCTTCCAGAAGGACTACTCGGGCATTCGTATTTGCCCCGGTCGGAATCGGGTTTCCGGGCGTCACCCTCAGATTCGGATTGCTAGGGCGGAAACCTTCGACAACGCAGTCCACGACATCCCCGGCGTCGCAGTCTAAGTCGTTGACATAGATGATCGACGGGGCGCTGTGGAAACTCTCACCGTTGGGCAAGAGCATGGATCGCACGCCGACCCTCTTGGGCTATGTCGTAATCGTGGCTCCAACCATCCGGGACGCCATAGGTAAAGGAATACCGGTTTGGTTCCAGGACCAGTGGGCGCGGTTCGGCCGCCATGGCGGCGAGCGAGAGCAGGAGCAGCAGAAGTGGAAGGCAGCGCATGGCTGCCAGCATGATCTGCCGTTGATTGAAAAATCGTTGCTCCCGTGAACGCGCTAATCCACCAACGTCAGATCCGGCAGGATCAGCCGTTTCCGCGGTTCGTCCTTGGTGCGGGACAGGATCAGGGTCATACGCGGGCCGGCGCCCGCCGTGCCCAGCTTGATCAGGCCGGTTTCCGCCAGCGCTGCGAAGGCCGGCGCCGGGGTGACGCCGGGCGGGTAGTCCAGGTTTACGCCGACGATCTCGGCCAGCCCGACCGGGCGCTGCCGGGCGCCGGCGCGGAAATCGGTCCAGCTGTCCGGGCGCTCGCCGCCATCGGGCGGGCTGAACAGGAAGGGCTGTTGCGGGTCCTCGCTGGCCTGGGCCACCGGCAGATTGGCGCCGAACGGCGCGGCGTATTCCCAGGTGGCGAAGGGCAGCGCCCCGTTCAGGCCGCCGCCGCGCACCGCGATGCCGAAGGGCGAGGCGCGGTAGGACTGCCACTCGGCCCGCTCCGCCAATTTGGTGCGCGCCACCGCCGGCGAGGTGATCTCGTCCCAATCCTCGACCCAGACCAGTTCCAGATAGGCGTTGTCGAAGGCGTAGCAGACATTGGCCGTACCCTGCCCCGGATGCCGCCGCCGATAGGCCTCGCGCAGCCCGGCGCGGGCCAGCGCCCCGGCCTCGCGCCCGCCCGGCCGGACGAAGAGGAAGATATGGTCGAGTTCCAGGTCCGATGTCATCGAGATGCCTTCGCGTGTGTTTTCGCTAAGATGACACCAGTACCGGCCCGGTGCGAGAGGGATTCTGTCAGCGCGCCCTCTCCAATACGTCGCAGATCTTCCGCATCCGGCTGAGTTATCTGCCATTACCCCGGCGCTTGCCGTCAAAGCTGCCCGCCCCTACCCTCTTGGCGTTTGAAACGGGGCGGGGTGATCGATCCTTGGTTGCGCGGGTCAATACGGTGGCGTTCCAGGGCATCGATGTCCTGCCGATCGACGTGCAGGTGCAGATGTCCGGCGGCATGCCGGCCTTCACGGTGGTCGGCCTGCCCGACAAGGCGGTGGCGGAGAGCCGCGAGCGGGTGCGCGCCGCCCTGCACGCGCTGGGCCTCGCCTTGCCGCCCAGGCGCATCACCGTCAACCTGGCGCCGGCCGACGTGCTGAAGGAGGGCAGCCATTTCGACCTGCCGATCGCGCTCGGCCTGCTGACCGTGCTCGACGTGCTGCCGGCGACCGAGATCGCGGGCTATTCGGCGCTCGGCGAGCTGGCCCTGGACGGCGCGATCAGCCCGGTGGCCGGGGTGCTGCCCTCGGCCATCAACGCGGCGGCGCGGGAGCTGGGGCTGATCTGCCCCGCCGGCTGCGGGCCGGAGGCGGCCTGGGCGGCGACCGAGGACGGCCGGATCGATGTGCTGGCGCCGTCGACCCTGCTGGCGCTGATCAACCATTTCAAGGGCACCCAGGTGCTGAGCCCGCCCGAACCGCGGGTCGAGGACGCTTTCGAGGTGCCGCTCGACCTGAAGGACATCAAGGGCCAGGAGACCGCGAAACGGGCGCTGGAGCTGGCCGCGGCCGGCGGCCACAATCTGCTGATGATCGGCCCGCCCGGATCCGGCAAGTCGATGCTGGCGGCGCGTCTGCCGGGCATCCTGCCGCCCTTGACCCCGTCCGAGGCGCTGCAGGTCTCGATGATCCATTCGGTCGCCGGGCTCTTGACCGGCGGCCGGCTGCTGCGCAACCGGCCGTTCCGCGACCCGCACCATTCCGCCTCGCTGCCGGCCCTGGTGGGCGGCGGATTGCGGGCCAAGCCCGGCGAGATCTCCCTCGCCCATCGCGGCGTGCTGTTCCTCGACGAGCTGCCGGAATTCACCCGCGCCACGGTGGAGGCGCTGCGCCAGCCGCTGGAATCCGGCCGCGCCGTCATCGCCCGGGCCAATACCCATGTAACCTATCCGGCCCGGGTGCAGTTGGTGGCGGCGATGAACCCGTGCCGCTGCGGCCATCTCGACGATCCGGCCCTGGCCTGCTCCCGCGCCCCGCGCTGCGCTGCCGACTACCAGGCCAAGATCTCCGGCCCGGTGTTCGACCGCATTGATCTCCACGTCGACGTGCCGGCGGTTAGCCCGGCCGACCTCTCCCTGCCGCCGCCGGCCGAGGGATCGGCAGAGGTCGCCGCCCGCGTCGCCGCCGCCCGCGCCATCCAGATCGAGCGCTACGCCGCGATCCCCGAGGACCGCCGCCCGGCCACCAATGCCGAACTCGACGGCGAACTGCTGGAAGAGCTGGCCGCTCCCGACGAGCCCGGCCGCACTCTGCTCACCGAAGCCGCCGGTCGCCTCAGACTCTCCGCCCGCGGGTACCACCGGGTCCTGCGCGTGGCGCGGACCCTCGCCGACCTCGACGGCGGTGGCGGCGTGACCCGGGTGCATGTGGCCGAGGCGCTGAGCTATCGTCGTGTTGCGCCGGGGCGATGAGGGCGGACAAGAGATGACTGACGGTATCGACGAGGGCAAAAGGCGCTTCCTGGAACAGCGCCTCAGAAACCTCCTGATGGACTATTTCGCCCGCATAAGCACTGAGTCCGTGCTCCTGAAGTCACAAATGGAGTTTCGAGACACCGTCGCCGTCTATCTGTTCAACGAATGGGATGACTTGAACTTTCACGGGGACCCGAGGCGGAGGGATTTTCCGTCGCCGGTCTATTCCGAAGAGGAATTCAACGCGATTCTGGGCTACCACGCGGCCTGGGACAGCATGGTGGAGGCCGATCTGATGAGGCTCGAGAGGCTGGAAGAGGTCTTCGGTCGTCCGCAATGGCCACCGGTCCGCGACGCTGCGGCGCGCGCGCTGGCGGTATTCGAACTGCGCGGTCGTGACCGGAAAGCCGACAAATGAGGCCGGCCATGGACAAACCGGTCTCGCGGCAATTGGTCGAGCAGCGTATGCGCAATCGGACAATCGAATATCTCGAGATGGCGAACTGCGAGGCGGAGCTTCTGGATTACCAGGCCAATGTGCCCGTCAACATCTTCGACGAGTTGGTCAACCAATGGGAGGATTTGTCTCCGGAGCCTGGGCTGACGCCAAAAAATTCCTGGTACCCGCTGACGGTCTATTCCGAGGAAGAGGTCGACGAAGTACTTCGATTTCACGCGGTTTGGGACGCGATCTCGCGATCAACGCCCCCGCATATCGACCGCATCGAAGATTTCTTCGCTTTGCCGGAATGGAACCGCCTGCGGTCTGCCGCTGCGTCCGCATTGGCCGTCTTTGTCAAACGCGGGAAACTGTCTGAAGATGAAGAAACCGACCTGCGATAGTGACCGTGCAGCACCCTGGCTTGCTCTCCGCTCCCAACAGCGAAATACTGACGGAAAGATGCAAATGCGCGATTTCCGGGGAGGCATCCATGGGGCATTGCACCCAAGACCAGTATCAAGTCCTGAACCGATCGGTGCGCGGCGTGCCGGTGCCGATCCGGGTGTCGCGCAACACTGCTGAGCCGCCGACCACCGAACAGCTGCGCGTCATCCTGAGGACGCTGGAACTGGTGCCGCCGCAGCATCTCAGCAAGCTGTCTCCGCCCGGACATGTTCAGGTGTCGCGGCCAGGCTGTGCGCCGCGCCGCGGCGGCGGCAATGGCGGGCTGTCGCGGTGGATCCGTCTCAGCGCCGCGGCGATCGGCGCCGACTACAACCGCACGCTCAACGTGACCCTGCTGCACGAGCTGGGTCATGTGATCGACAGCGTCTATGGCGGCATGCGCTGGCTGCAGGACAACGACCGGGACGGCTATCGCCTGTTGGCCGCCACACCGGGCACACCGGCGCCACCCAGTTCCCCCGGCGAGCGTTTCGCCGATTGCTACATGATCTTCCTGATCACCCAGGTCGCCGGCCGGTCCTACACCCACCGCGCCGACCCGTCGCGCCTATCGTGGCGAGCAGGCGATGCGGCGTTACCGGATCCTGCTCAACACCCCGGCCTTCGAGGGCTGGACGGGGCCGTTGTCGGACCTGCGGGCCGACGCGCCGCCGGTGCCGAGCACCACGCGGGCCGGTCCGGGCCCGCGGCCGATGCCGCCGGCCTAGGAACCAGACCATGCGGACGACTCGAAGGCTCCTGCCATTGCGGCGCAGTGCGGTTCTCGGTCGAGAGCCACGCGCCGGTGCCCTATATGCACTGCTATTGCTCGATCTGCCGCAAGACGGCCGGTGGCGGCGGCTATGCCATCAACCTGATGGGCGAGGCCGAGACCCTGACGGTCGAGGGAATGGAGCATGTGACGGCTTACGCGATCCACCGCTCGACCGATCCGGCGGAAATCTCCGGCGGGCCGCGGCGGCATTTCTGCAAGCATTGCGGCAGCGCCCTGTGGGGCAGCGATCCACGCTGGGCGCAATGGGTCTATCCGCACGCCTCGGCCATCGACACGCCGCTGCCGGACCACATCATGCCGGCTCGAAGGCGAATTGGGTGGCCCCGGACCGGACCGAACCATTTCGACGAGTATCCCGGACCGCTCGGTCGCCGACTGGCACAAGGACCAAGGGTTCTGGGAAGACTGAAAGGGCATACCGGTCCGGATTAGGTGGCCGGTACCTGGCGGATAGCCGTGCCCCTCTCCTGAGAAACTTGGAAAGGTGGGCATACCCCGGTGGAGTTCGAGGATCGACCTCTATCGGCCCAAGGCAAAACTGGGACTATGTGAGGACATCGCCTCCGAGAGATGGCAAAAGTGGGATTTCGGATCTACAAGTTCGATATCGACTACGTGGACAGCAAATCCGGTGGCGTGTCCCTCTTCAGGCGCAATCCGTCGCAGGGTTCGGTGCAAGGGCACGGAGCTGCCTGACGGCCTGATCTTATCCCTTGATGCCCCGGCCGGAAAAAGCCATTACACCGTTCGACCTGGCGTCGACATGCCGACTGTCCGATCATCGACAAGCTGGCCACGAGCAGAGCGCCGTGCAATGCTTCCTGGGCGCCTCGAACCGGGGAGTCGGCTAGATGGAATTTGGGCCGAAAGAACTGACGATCATCAACCACTACCTGACAAGATGCCTGCGGGAAGACCGTGAGAAGCTCATCGTGATGGATGAAGACAGTGACGAGCATATGGAGCTTGCCAATGATCTCATGGTCGTAGAGGCAATCATCGACAGGATTCGCCAATCAAGGCGATAAATCTGCCAAAGGGCCGGTGAAGGTCAGGTCCAAGAAACTTGATTCCAGTCATGTACGGCTTATGCGGAACCGGACGGCGACTCACCGCAGCGCCAGCGCCCGCTCGAAGGCCGACACGGTGATGGGCACCGGCACGCCGCTGCGCTCGGTCAGGGCGCGTTCCACCGCCAACCAGTCCACGCGCTCGGATTCCTCCCCGACCAGGGTTAGCACCAGGGCACCGATTCCCACCGCTGGGACCGGGTCGAAGCGTCCGGCGGTTTCGATTTGATCGGCCTGCGCACGGGTCGGGTGGACCTCCAGATAGAGCTCGCCGTCCGACCAGCCGATCTTGACCGGCTCGTCGACCACCCGGACCGGGGTTTCGTCCGCCACCATCTCGTACAGCGCGACGATGTCCTCCGGGTACAGGCGGATGCAGCCGCGGCTGATCCGGCGGCCGATGCCATAGGGCTCGTTGGTGCCGTGGATCAGGTATTGCGGCCAGTCGAGATAGAGCGCGTGGCTGCCCAGCGGGTTGTCCGGGCCCGCCTCGACCACCCAGGGCAGGGTCGGATCCTCGGCCCGGGCCGAGGCCGTCGGATGCCAGTCGGGGCCTTCCTTGCGGCGCACGATGCGGGTCTGGCCCAGCGGTGTCTCGCGGCCCTGGCGGCCGATGCCGATCGGGAAGGTCACCGGTGCGGCCTCGTCGCCGTAATAATACAGGCGCTGCTCCGCCAGGTTGATCACCAGGCCCTCGCGCGGCGCCGATGGCAGGATATGGGCCTGCGGCACGGTCAACGGGGTGCCGTCGCCGGGCAGCCAGGGATCGACGCCGGGATTGGCCGCGACCAGCTCGGTGTAGCCGACGCCGAAAGTCGCGGGCCAGCGCGATCAGCGTGTCTTCATGGTGGGTGCTATAGGAATCGTTCGAGCCGATAACATCGCCCTGGATGGGGGCGGTTCGCACGCTCCGACGGACAGCGCCGCCAGCAGGGCGAGCCCCAGTGAGTTCCCTTTGCTCAATCGCAAATAGACCGCGTGCCAAGTCATCGGGAGCGACCGTTTCCCCTCTCGATCCTGCGCGGCACGGTAACGATAGCCCCGTTTTGAACCGCGCCGCCACGCCCCCGCCGATCACACTTGCGTGCGGTCGGACCGGGCGGCAGTTTCGTGCTATAGCGACAATTCCTTAAGCCATTGGAAATAGGCCGGTCTCAATGCCAGACTATCCTCCGCCGCCGCGGGTGATCGGCCACCGTGGCGCAGCGTCGCATGCACCGGAAAACACCCTGGCGGGGATCCGCAAGGCGGCGGCGCTCGGCGTGCGCATGATCGAGATCGACGCCAAGCTGACGGCGGACAATGTGCCGATCCTGATGCATGACGATGCGCTGGACCGCACCACCAGCGGCACGGGCCCGGTGCGCCGGGCGACGCTGGCGACCGTACGCACGCTCGATGCCGGCGCCTGGTTCGGCAACGCCTTCGCCGGCGAGCCGGTGCCGACCCTGGCCGAGGCGCTCGAGCTCGTGCCCTGTCGCTGGGACTGGCGGTGAATATCGAGATCAAACCCTGCAAGGGGCGGGAGCGCGAGACCGCGGAGGAATCGCTGGCGGTGGCTCGCGAGATCTGGCCGGCCGACCGCCCGCCGCCGCTGGTTTCCAGCTTTGCGCCGGATGTCGGTCGCGGTGGCGCTGGATGTCGCGCCGGACTGGCCGCGCGGCCTCCTGTTCGACCGCAGGCCCAAGGATTTGCAGGCGGCGATCGAGATGCTGAAGCCGGCGACGCTGAACACATCGCACAGGCGCCTGACCGCGCGGATCGTGGCTCGGAGCTCAAGGCGACCGGCCTGCCGCTGCTGGCCTACACGGTCAACGATCCGACCCGGGCCTGTTCGAGGGGCGTGTTTCAGCGACATGCCGGACGCAATCCTGGCGGTAACGTAGGAAAGCTTCAGCGATGTGCCCAAGGCACCAAGATCCTTGGCGATGCGCCAAGCGGGCGTGTCGATAAGCCGGACGGTCCAAGCAAACGCTCTCGCTGATTGCCTACCGCGAACCCGGCTCTTGGGTGCCTTGAATGTCTTGGTGGTGGGAGGCCGTAGCCGGCGCCGTTCTCGCCGTTTTTCGGCGCGCCCGGCATTCCGATGGCGTGGAAGCCGCAATCCACGTGGTGGACCTCGCCGGTGACGCCGCCGGATAGCGGGCTCAGCAGGTAGAGTCCGGCGCCGCCGACCTCCTCGAGCGCCACGTTGCGGCGCAATGGGGCGGCGGTCTGGTTGAACTTGTAGACATAGCGGGCATCGGCGATGGCGCTGCCGGCCAGGGTCCGCATCGGCCCGGCCGAGATCGCGTTCACCCGGATGCCGTTGGGCCCCAGATCGTTGGCCAGGTAGCGCACGCTGGTCTCCAGCGCCGCCTTCGCCACGCCCATCACATTGTAGTTCGGCATCACCCGCTCCGCCCCCAGATAGGTCAGGGTCAGCAGGCTGCCGCCATTGGGCATCAGCGCCTCGGCCCGCCGCGCCAGGGCGGTGAACGAGTAGCAGGAGATCCTCAGGGTGCGGCTGAAATTCTCCGCCGTGGTGTCGAGATAGCGGCCCTTGAGCTCCTCCTTGTCGGAATAGGCGACCGCGTGGACCAGGAAGTCGATCGTCCCCCAGGCCGCGCCGAGCTGCTCGAACACCGCGTCGATGCTGGCGTCGTCCTCGACATCGCAGGGCATTACGATCTCGCTGCCGACCGACTGCGCCAGCGGTTCGACGCGCCGCTGGAAGGCCTCCCCCTGATAGGTGAAGGCCAGGCCCGCGCCTTGGCTATGCAGCGCCTGGGCGATACCCCAGGCGATCGAATGGTTGTTGGCGACTCCCATGACCAGGCCCTTCTTGCCGGCCATGAGCCCCTGCTGTGCCGTCATCGAATCAGTGTCCCGGTGGTTCTCTCCCGCACGAGAGAGGGTCAGTCGCGGTAGCGTTTGAAGGCCAGTGCGGCGTTGGTGCCGCCGAAGCCGAAACTGTTCGACATCACGCAGTTGAGCCCGGCGTTGTCACGCCGCTCGCGCATCACCGGCATGCCCTCCGCCTCGGGATCGAGGTTTCGATATTGGCCGAGGCGCAGATGAAGTCGTTCTCCAGCATCAACAGCGTGTAGATCGCTTCCAGCGCGCCGGCCGCCCCCTGGGCGTGGCCGGTCAGCGATTTGGTGGAGCTGAGCGGCGGGGCCGCATCGCCGAAGGTCTCGCGCACCGCGGCCAACTCCCGGGTGTCGCCGACCGGCGTCGAGGTGCCGTGGGTGTTGATGTAGTCGACCGGGCAGTCCAGCGTGGCAAGCGCCATCTTCATGCAGCGCACCGCGCCCTCCCCGGAGGGCTGGACCATGTCGAAGCCGTCGGAATTGGCGCCGTATCCGGCCAGCTCGGCATAGATCTTCGCTCCGCGCGCACGGGCGTGTTCCAGCTCCTCGAGCACCACCACGCCGCCGCCGCCGGAGATTACGAAGCCGTCGCGATCGGCGTCATAGGCGCGTGAGGCGCGTTCCGGCGTGTCGTTGTATTTGGACGACAGCGCGCCCATGGCGTCGAACAGCACGGTCAGGGTCCAGTGCAGCTCCTCGCCGCCGCCGGCGAAGACGATGTCCTGCTTGCCCCATTGGATCTGCTCCGCCGCGTTGCCGATGCAATGGGCGCTGGTCGAGCAGGCCGAGCTGATCGAGTAGTTGATGCCGCGGATCTTGAACGGCGTCGCCAGGGTGGCTGAATTGGTCGACGACATGCTGCGCGGCACCATGTAGGGGCCGATGCGCTTGGGGCCCTTCTCGCGGGCGATGTCGGCGGCGGCGACGATGTTCTGGGTTGACGGCCCGCCGGAGCCCATGATCAGCCCGGTTCGGTCATTGGAGACGTCGGACGGCTCCAGACCGGCATCGGCGATCGCCTGTTCCATGGCGACGTAGTTGTAGGCCGCGCCATCGCCCATGAAGCGTTTCAGCTTGCGGTCTACGGCCGCGTCCAAATCGATATCGACCGAGCCGTGAAGATGGGAGCGGAAGCCGAGCTCCTTGTATTGCTCGACGAAGACAATGCCCGAGCGCCCGTGTCGCAGGCTCTCGACCACCTCGGCCTTGTTGTTGCCGATGCTGGAGACGACACCCAGACCGGTGACGACCACACGACGCATCACGGGCCCTTTCTCAGGGAATATCTACCACCATGCAGTGCCGTCATCCGCGCCATCCTTCCAAGATGGAGGGTCGTTAGGCCGGTTCGGCGGCGAACAGGCCGACGCGCAGGTTCTTGGCTTGATAGATGGGCTTGCCGTCGACATGCACCGAACCATCGGCGACCCCCAGCACGACCTTGCGGTTGATGAACCGCTTGATGTCCAGCCGGTACTTCACCAGCTTGGCGATCGGCAGGATTTCGCCGCTGAACTTGACCTCGCCGACATCCAGCGCCCGACCCCGGCCCGGAGCGCCGGTCCAGCCGCAGAAGAAGCCTAGCAGCTGCCACAGAGCGTCCAGCCCGAGGCAACCCGGCATCACCGGGTCGGATTCGAAATGACAGCCGAAGAACCAGAGGTCCGACTTGATGTCCAACTCGGCCTCGACCTCGCCCTTGCCATGTTCGCCGCCATCGTCGGAGATGCGCGTGATTCGGTCGAACATCAGCATCGGCGGCAGCGGCAGGCGCGCGTTGCCCGGCCCGAATAGCTTGCCGTGGGCGCATTGCAGCAAGTCCTGATAGGAAAAGCTGCTCCGTTGGCGCACCGCCGAGCGATCTGGCTCTTTGATATCCATGACGCGGGAATGTACCCGATTTCGGGTCGCAGACAAGGCATCATTCTGACTTGCATTCTGCGCCTGTCGTTGCTTCGAGAAAGAATTTTCTCTTTCAACCATCCACCGGACCGCACTATATGTGCATCGTCATGCGTGAACGACCCTATTCAACGGCATTGCGGCGACTGCAGCGGGCGGGCCTTCGGCCGACCCGGCAACGGCTTGCGCTCGGCCGTCTGCTGTTCGACGGGTGCGATCGGCATGTCACCGCCGAGCAGTTGCATGCCCAGGCGGTCGCGGCGCGCGTCAGTGTGTCGCTGGCGACGGTCTACAACACGCTGAATCAATTCACCCAGGCCGGGCTGCTGCGCGAAGTCGTGGTCGATCCGGGCCGCTCCTACTTCGATACCAACACCGAAGACCATCACCACTTCTTCCATGAGGAGATCGGCCTGCTGCAGGATATTCCGGGCGGCGCGCTCTCCGTCGTCGGATTGCCCGAGCCGCCAGCGGGTGCCCGGGTGGCGCGGGTCGACGTGGTTGTCCGGTTGACCGACGACGATTGACCCGCCGAGGCGGGCGGCCCGGCTTCGCCGAGGCGTCGGGCCGAGAATTGATTTAGAACAATTCTAATCTGGTTGACTTCGCCCCTTCCTGATGCGATATCGACTCGACGACGGGCCTGCAGGGTTGCTGCCATCTGGTCTCGTCGGTCTTCTGCAACCGGATTCGAGGGGCCGGCCCGCCGCCGGTCTGAAGATCTACGGACATTCGGGAGAATCAGCGGATGTCGCTCAAAGTCTCCAAGACCGAGGAATGACTCGAGGCCGCGTTCTTGGGCGACTGCCAGGCCAACCACTGCGGCCTCCATATCGCATTTCCCGGGTCAGCCCGGTCTCTGGATCTCGTGAGCGCCGTATCCTATCGGGCGCGTTTGGCTCCAGTCGGCTCCCGGTTGTCCCATGGACAATGTCTGGCGCTTGCGTAGCGACCTGGTACGACACAGACTCGACTGCCTCGGTGGGCTCCACCTCGTAAATCCCGGTTCAATCAACGCAGCCACGATCGGAGGGAAGTATGGACGGAAATGAAAGCGGGACCGCAGGCAAGTGCCCGGTGATGCACGGCGCCACGAATTTCAGCGTCAGGTCGAACCGCGACTGGTGGCCGAACCAGCTGAATCTCAGGATTCTCCACCAGAACTCGTCCTTGTCCAACCCAATGGGCGAGACTTTCAATTACGCGGAAGAGTTCAAGACACTCGACCTCGAGGCCCTGAAGAAGGACCTCTACGCGTTGATGACCGACTCGCAGGAATGGTGGCCGGCGGATTACGGCCATTACGGGGGGCTCTTCATCCGGATGGCCTGGCACAGCGCGGGCACGTACCGCACGGCGGACGGTCGCGGCGGCGCATCCTCCGGCTCGCAACGCTTCGCGCCACTCAACAGCTGGCCCGACAACGTGAACCTCGACAAGGCGCGGCGGCTGCTCTGGCCGGTCAAGCAGAAATACGGCAACCGGATCTCCTGGGCCGACCTTTTGATCCTCGCCGGCAACTGCGCCATCGAGTCGATGGGCGGCAAGACGAGCGGCTTCGGCGGCGGGCGCGAGGATATCTGGGAGCCGGAGGAGGACATCTATTGGGGGGCTGAGGACACCTGGCTTGGCGACAAGCGCTACAGCGGCGACCGGGACCTTGAGAATCCCCTTGCAGCAGTTCAGATGGGTCTGATCTACGTGAATCCGGAAGGACCGAACGGTGAGCCCGACCCGGTTGCCTCGGGCCAAGACATTCGCGAGACATTCGCCCGGATGGCGATGAATGACTACGAGACCGTCGCGCTCACGGCGGGCGGGCATACGTTCGGCAAGACCCACGGCGCAAGCGATGCGGCGGCTGTGGGACCGGAGCCTGAAGGCGCGCCGCTCGAAGCGATGGGCCTCGGCTGGATCAGCAGCTACGGCAGCGGCAAAGGCCGCGATACGATCTCCAGCGGAATCGAAGGCGCTTGGACCCCCAACCCGATCCGCTGGGACAATGGCTATTTCGACGTGCTGTTCGGCTACGAATGGGAACTGGTCAAGAGTCCCGCGGGCGCCTGGCAATGGACGCCCAAGGATCTGGCGGAGAAGGACATGGCGCCGGATTCGGAGGACGCCTCAAAGCGCGTGCCGATCATCATGACCACCGCGGACATGGCGATGCGCATGGACCCGATCTACGAGCCGATCTCGCGGCATTTCCACGAGAACCCGGACGAGTTCGCCGACGCCTTCGCCGCGGCCTGGTTCAAGCTGACGCACCGCGACATGGGGCCGAAGTCGCGTTACCTCGGCGCCGAAGTGCCGGCTGAAGACCTGATCTGGCAGGATGCCATCCCGGAAGTCGACCACACACTGATCGACGATCGGGACATCGCCGGCCTCAAGGACAAGATCCTCGCATCGGGTCTGTCGGTCTCCGAACTGGTTTCGACCGCCTGGGCATCGGCGACCACCTTCCGTGGCTCCGACAAGCGCGGCGGGGCGAACGGGGCGCGGATCCGCCTCGCGCCGCAGAGGGATTGGGACGTCAACCAGCCGGCCCAATTGGCGACCGCGCTCGAAACCCTGGAGGGCATCCAGAAAGGGTTCAACGATGCGCAGTCGGGCGGGAAGGCCGTATCGCTGGCGGATCTGATCGTCCTTGGCGGCTGCGCAGCCGTCGAACAGGCGGCGAAGAACGCCGGACACGATGTAACGGTTCCCTTCGCACCGGGGCGCATGGACGCGTCGCAGGAGCAGACCGATGTGGAATCCTTTGACGTGCTTGAGCCGGTCGCGGACGGGTTCCGCAACTACCTCAAGGCCAAATACACCGTATCGGCAGAGGAATTGCTGGTCGACAGGGCGCAACTCATGACGCTGACCGCGCCCGAGATGACGGCACTCGTCGGCGGCATGCGCGTGTTGAACGCGAATGTCGGGCAGTCCCAGCACGGTGTCTTCACCGAGCAGCCCGAAACGCTCACCAATGACTTCTTCGTCAACCTGCTCGACATGAGCACGGCGTGGAAGGCGGCGCCGGGCACCGAAGACGTTTTCGAGGGACGCGATCTCGAAAGTGGCGAGGTGAAGTGGACCGGCACCCGAGTCGACCTGGTCTTCGGTTCGAACTCCGAGCTCCGCGCCCTCGCGGAAGTCTATGCGTGCGACGACTCGAAAGAGACGTTCGTGCATGACTTCGTGGCTGCCTGGAACAAGGTGATGAACCTGGATCGTTTCGACCTCGCCTGATCTCGGCGGACTGACGCTCGAACGCGGCTTGAAATCGGCTGCGTTCGAGCGTCAAAGTGCGTCGAGGACTCGACGTCCACGCGGGACAGATGGGGAAAGAGACACATGTCGCTCAAGGGCAGCAAGACCGAAGAGAATCTGAAGGCTGCGTTCTCAAGCGAGAGCCAGACCAATCGCCGCTATCTCTACTTCGCCCAGAAGGCGGATATCGAAGGCTACAACGACGTGGCCGCGGTATTCCGCTCCACGGCGGAAGGCGAGACCGGTCACGCCCATGGCCATCTGGAGTTCCTCGAGGAAATCGGCGACCCGGCGACCGGTGAGCCGATCGGCGGCACCGTGGACAATCTGAGGGCTGCGATCGCCGGCGAGACGCACGAATACACCGATATGTATCCCAGCATGGCACGAACCGCCCGGGAGGAAGGTTTCGACGACATTGCCGATTGGTTCGAGACCCTGGCCAAGGCCGAGAAGTCCCACGCCGGCCGCTTTCAGCGCGCACTGTCGGACATGGCGTGATCCGGACCACTCCCGGCTTTTCCGGCCCGGCATCGATCATTCAGACGATCCGCACTTGGCGGCGCTGCCGGAGATCGACTAAGATCGATTAAATATCAGTTGTTTGAACCTAAATTTTAAAGGTAAGTCTGAGCTATTCGGCGGCAGCGGCTGGGCGGTTCGATGCGGCTGACGTTGCCGCTACGGCATCGTCGTCCGGCGCATCGGCGGCGCTTCCGTTGGCTGGCAATTCCGGATTGAAGAGGTCCTCCAGGAAATAGGCGGAGAACGCCGATTTGCCCGGCAGGTTCGAGCGCGCATAGATCGATTGCGCCTGCTGGCGCACGGTGGCCTCCGTCGTGCCTCGCAGCGATGCGATTTCCTTGTGGCTCAGGCCCTTGAGGATCAGCAGGCCGACTTCCTGCTCGGCGTCGGTCATGCCCCAGTCGCCGAACTGGTTGGTGATCTCGGCTCGCAATCCGTTCAGGTGGGCATGGACCTTCCGTCGCCAGCCCTCTCCTTCCGAGCGGGCAACCTCCAGGTCCCGGATCAGCGTCATCCGCTCCTCTTGCTGCGTCTGCACGCGCTGTATCAGCAGCGCCACGCCAACGGCGGCGCCGATCGTCAGCAGCAGCGTGATGGCATCGAAGATTACGTCGAGAAGCGACAGATCGTCCGATTCCGTGAGGATCTCGATCGCCAGCAGGAGCAGGAAGGATCCGAAACCGATCGTCCCGAGGAACCAGCGGAGTTGTCGTTCGCTGAAGTTTGCCATGGCGATCGGCCTTTCTGATCGAATGACGATACCCGGCAGCCGTTTCCGATCATACGCCGGTTCGGCGCGGAAGGCTATTTCACCTCTTCATCCTGATAGACGCCCCACAGATCGTCCCGCGGCAGCCAGCCGCGATAGCCGGCAATGTCCAGGTAGCACCACCCCTCCTCCGGCGCCGAATCGACCGGACAGCGCAACAGGCGTCCGATCACGCCGGGCTCGGCGCGGGCGACCACCCGTGCGCCGGGCTCCGGTTCGAGCCGCAGATCGCGGATCTCCTCTCCCAGCACCAGCGCGCCACGTCGGCCGGACAGCAGCGATTGATGCACCCAGCCCTCGGTGCCTTCGAAATCTCGGATTTTTCGCCAGGTGTCGAACTCGGCCACCACCTCGACCGGCATCTCCTGGCGCAGGAACACCCAGTTGATCGGGTAGCGGCGTCCGGGACCGGCACGGACGTTGACCTCGTCGCCCTTCAAGGTCACGAAGCGCGGCACCGGCAGGCCGCTATCCGCCAGGGCCGGCCCTGTAACGAAAGCCAACAATGCGGCGAACAGCGGCGCGAGAACGGTGCGTATCATAAGGCCATCGGCGAAATGACTGATCTCCTTGGGACTCTTTATCGGATCGGCGGTCCGGCCGGTCAAGCCACATGCCGAGGCCGGTCCGGCGCGGGCCGCTTGCCATGGCGCGGCTGGCGCATTATCCAGATAGTCGGACCCGGTGCCGGCACGGTACCGTAATAGCGGATCAACCCTCCGCGATCCGCACGCCTTGAAAGGCCGCCCGCCGATGTCGGACCGCAAGAAGCCCCTCGTCATCGTCACCCGCAAGCTGCCGGACGTCATCGAGACGCGGATGATGGAGCTCTTCGAGCCGCGGCTGAACATCGACGACTCGCCGATGGACCGGGCCGGGCTTTCCGCCGCGATGAACGAGGCGGAAGTGCTTGTGCCGACCGTCACCGACCGGATCGATGCCGAGCTGATCAAGGACGCCGGCGACCAGTTGAAGCTGATCGCCAGTTTCGGCACCGGCGTCGACCACATCGACATCCACGCCGCCAAGGAACGCGGCATCGCCGTCACCAATACGCCGGGCGTCCTGACCGAGGATACCGCCGACATGACCATGGCGCTGATCCTGGCCGTGGCCCGCCGGCTGGTCGAAGGCGAGGCGCTGGTGCGGTCCGGCGAATGGACCGGCTGGAGCCCGACCGGCATGCTCGGGCACCGGCTCTACGGCAAGCGGCTCGGAATCATCGGCATGGGCCGCATCGGCCGCGCGGTGGCGCGCCGGGCGCGCGGCTTCGGACTGTCGATTCACTATCACAACCGGCGGCGGGTGCGCGAGGAGACCGAGGCCGAGCTTGAGGCGACCTATTGGGACAGCCTGGACCAAATGTTGGCCCGCATGGACATCATCTCGGTCAATTGCCCGCACACCCCGGCCACCTATCACCTGCTGTCGCCACGCCGGCTGGCGCTGATGCCGCGCCACGCGATCCTGGTCAACACCTCGCGCGGCGAGGTGGTCGACGAGAAGACCCTGGCCCGGGTGCTCGAACGCGGCGAGATCGCCGGCGCCGGCCTCGACGTCTTCGAGCATGAGCCGGCGGTCAGCCCCAAGCTCCTGAAGCTGCCCAACGTGGTCCTGCTGCCGCATATGGGCTCGGCCACCCTGGAGGGCCGCATCGACATGGGCGAGAAAGTCATCATCAACATCCGCACCTGGGTCGACGGCCACACCCCGCCCGACATCGTGCTTGAAACGGAGTTCTGAATGGGCAAGACGCCCAGCTTGAGATATGCAGGCTCCTAGACAGGACTTGGCCAATTGGCCTCGTCGACGTACTGCGCAATTGGCCAATGGAATCCCGCGACGAATGCATCCTCAGGAGTCCGCGTCAACCTTCGGAAGAAACTAAGGCTCGCATGGTCCATTTCCACGTAGCGTCGTTTCGGCGAATAGATGAATGGGAAATCGATTCCCAGCCTATTCTCATCGAGCTTGAGTCGGCCAACCACCCGGGCTTGCATTTTTTCGAGCCTGCGGGCTGAGATTGCTTCGAAGAATACCAAGAGGCGTTTCCGCCTTAGATAGGCTTGCTGACCCACGTCCATGTTGGCGGTCCCGAGAAAGAGCTTTCTGGCGCTCTCCGGGGTGGCAGGTTCGCCGCGCTCGGTCAGATACTTCACAATGGATGGAAGCATCAGCGGCTCTCCGACGAATGTCTCCGGCGGGTCTATTCCAGCGAGGTGCGGAGGAAGAAGTCTGTTTTCGATATCAGAGGCAAGACATGCCTCAAGATCTGGCGGCGTGTCCTCTCGGTCCACGGTGAGTTGTGCGACGGCATAGCGCGGCAACACACCGTGCAACCTGATGCGGTTGAGCACAATGAATGCACCCCAGCGATCTCGCCGCGCACCGCCCTGTAGATAGCGCTCCCCCAATCGCAGGCCATAGTTCACGGCGACGACGTCGCCAACATCCAAAAGGAATGGGCCGCCATCCTCGATAATCTTTCGCTTTCGAGGCCGCCTGCGGGGTGTGGCCCACTTTTCCAACAGCCTGTCGAGAACCTTGGCGCGTCGGCGGATATTTGCTTCGCCGCCGTCAAGGTCGCACCAGGCTGAGAGGTCGGGGCCATCTCGGATGATCTTTGACGCTTGGTCCTTGGCATCCATTCTCTGGATACCGAATGCATGAAACTGGTCTTGAATCACAAGCCAGTATTCCGGGTGCATCTCATGGTCAGGTTCGTTTGCCTCGGGATGATCCTCGCCCAAGATCCTGAGAACTTCGTCGATATCGAATGGCAATGACAGTAACTGCAGGACTTCCGACTTCAGATCGTAGGCATATTCGCTTTGATAGAGTCCCGTACCCCACATTCGCATCGTTCGGCCTCGATCATGAGAGCTGCCAGCAAAATGCATTAAAGGTCGCCAACGGAGGGTTAAGCCCTTGGACCGCCTCGGCCTAATGGGCTCTCAAATGAACATGATCGTCCCGGTCTTCGAGGCATCCCCCAGGAAGGTCACCACGCCGGCGACCTCGATGGGCAGGTCCGGGTCCAGGTCCTTCTCGGTCAGGCCGGCGGCGCGGAGACCCATCTCGCAGGCGATGAAGCGCACGCCCAGATCGCGACAAGCCTCCAGCAGGGCCTCGAAATCGGCGACGCCTTTCTTGCGGAAATCGGCATTGGTGGCTTCGGACTCGCCTTGCAGGCGCCGCCAGCCGCCGGGGGCCAGGGCCGGCAGGGCGTGGCCGGTGAAAAACAGCGTGGCGGCGCGGTTGGTGGCGGCGGCGGCGCTGGCCATGACCAGGGCGTAATGTACCCGGTCGAACCGGCCGTCGAAGACGATGATGGACAGTTTGTCGGGGCCGTCAGCCATGGGCGGAGAGATCCTCGATCGTAGCCTTGGCGCCGCACAACGGACAGTCGGGATCGCGCGGCACCGTCAGCCTGCGGAATTCGCTCGCCAGGGAATCGATCATCAGCAGGCGGCCGGACAGGCTCTCGCCGATCCCGAGCAGTTCCTTGACCACCTCGATCGCCTGCATCGACCCGACCAGCCCGGCCAGCGCGCCCAGGACCCCGGCCTCCGAACAGCTCGGCACGGTTCCCGGCGGCGGCGCCTCGGGAAAGACGCAGCGATAGCATGGGTGGGGCGGGCCCTCATGGGCCTTGAAGGTGGCGATCTGCCCGTCGAAGCGCAGCAGTGCGGCCGAGACCAGCGGCCGCTTCGCCAGATAGCATGCATCGTTGACCAGATAGCGGGTGACGAAATTGTCGCTGCCGTCGGCGACGATGTCGTAGCCGGCGATCAGCGACAGCGCGTTATCGGCGGTCAGGCGCGCATGGTGGCGCTCGACCGTCACATCCGGGTTGATGGCGGAGATGCGGGCGGCGGCGCTGTCCACCTTGTTGACACCGATGGCGGCGGTGTCGTGGATGATCTGGCGCTGCAGATTGCTGAGATCGACCGTGTCGTCGTCGATCACCCCCAGAGCGCCGACCCCGGCCGCCGCCAGATACAGCAGTACCGGCGCCCCCAGCCCACCGGCCCCGACCACCAGCACCCGGGATCCCAGCAGCCGCTCCTGCCCGGTTCCGCCGACCTCCGGCAGGATGATGTGCCGGGCATAGCGCTGAATCTGGTCGTCGGTGAATTCCATCGGCCGGCTACGCACCCTGCCCCACGAAACGCCGCGCCGCGGCGCCCACGCTGGCACCTTGCACGATGACCGAGAACACCACGATCACATAGGTCGCGGTCAGGATCGTCACCTTTTCCGGTCCGGCCGGCAGCGACAGGGCGAGCGCGATGGAGATGCCGCCGCGCAGCCCGCCCCACACCAGGATCGGATAGGCGCCCCGGGTGAACGGCGCGAAGGGCGTGATCATCAGGTAGGGCACGCCGACGGCGACGGCGCGCGCCGCCAGCACCAGGGCGATCGAGACGACGCCGATGGTCAGGTGTCCGAAATCCCGGGCGATCGCCACGATCTCCAGCCCGATCAGCAGGAACAGCACCGAGTTCAGGATCTCGTCCACCAGGGACCAGAAGCTGGTCAGATGCTGGCGGGTGCGGTCGCTCATGGCGAAGCGTGTGCCATGATTGCCGATGATCAGCCCGGCGACCGCCATCGCCACCGGGCCGGCCAGGTGCAGCCGGTGCGCCAGGGCATAGCCGCCCATCACCAGCGCCAGGGTGATCAGCACTTCCAGATTATGCTCGTCGATCGAGCGCATGGCACGATAGGCAATCCAGCCGACGATCAGGCCCAGCAGTGCGCCGCCGCCGGCCTCCAGCAGGAATAGCTCGGCGGCGTTGCCCAGAGAGAATTCCGCCCCGCCGACCGCCGCAGCCAGCAGGATCGAGAACACCACGACGCCGACGCCGTCATTGAACAGGCTCTCGCCGGCCACCTTGGCCTCCAGGGTCGGCGGCACCTTGGCGGTCTTCAGGATGCCCATCACCGCCACCGGGTCGGTCGGGCTGATCAGCGCGCCGAACACCAGGCACCAGGCGAACGGGACAGGGAAGCCGAACCAGCCGGTGATCAGGCTGAACCCGGCGGCGATGACCAGGGTGGAGACCACCACCCCGACCGTGGACATCAGCGCCACCGCCCATTTGCGCTGCAGCAGATTGCCCAGATCGACATGCAGGGCGCCGGCAAACAACAGGAAGGACAGCATGCCGTTCAGCAGCGTGTCGGGAAAATCGAGCCCGGCGACGAAGCCCCGTACCGACTGCCCCAACCCCAGCCCCGGGGCCAGCGCGTCGAGCCCGACGACACCCAGCGAGGCCAACGCCCCCATGATGGTCAATCCGATGGTATGCGGCAGGCCGATCAGCCGGTAATTGGCAAATCCCAGCACGGCGGCCAGGACGACCAGGGCGGCGGCGGCATCGAATGGGCTCACGGGCAGGCTCTCGCGCTGATTGGGTCCGGCGGCGGAAGATAGACCGCAATGCCTGCCCGGCCAATGCTCTCAGGCGCCGTCGGAGTCCGTTAACCCGGCCGAAAAGCATGAACGGCCATAGTGAACGCCCCGGTCAGGGGATCGAGACCAGAGATTCGGGAACGACCGATGGGCGATGAGCGGCAGGCTGCCGGCACGCACCGCAGTCCGTGGCAGGCCTGGAAGGCGTTCGGCCTGCGTCACCGGCGGCTGGCGGCGCTGGCGGTGCTGGTCTTCGGCGCCCTGGTCCATGCGGTCCTGAGCCATGCCTTCTCGACCGCCCATGCCGATGAAGTCGAGGCCCTGCTGGACGAACTGTACGTCTTCCAATGCGTGCCGCTGGTGCCGGTCACGGTGCCGGTGGCGGCTTTGCGAAGCGGTCCAGCCCCGGCGCCGCTGCCCAATCAGCTGCGGGAACTCGACCTCGTCAGTGTCCGTGTTGTGCTGATCGAGCGCGCGGTTGACCGGCTGGGCAGCCATCGCGACGAGGCAGTCCGCCTCGTTGCCGATGTCCTGCGTTTCGATCCAGACCTGAACGCCCGGGCCGGCGCCGTACTGGCCCTGGCCCATATGGGCCACGCTGCCACCCCCGCCCTGCCCGAACTGATGCACACGGTCGCCGATGCCGATGAAGACATCCGATTGCGTCGGCTGATCCTCGACAGGCTGCCGGAAATCGGACCGTCGCCGAACAGCGTCATACCGGTGCTGACCGTGTTGCTGGAATCCGAATCCGATCCGGAACTCAGGACCAAGACGATCAAGGCGCTGTCCGAAATCGGAAACGCTTCTGTGCGATAGGTTGGGCGTGTGAATCATACTGCTATGCCGAAAGGTCGAATGAAGCTCACCGGGCTGGCGGTCGTCGTGGTTCTAATTCTGGCCGGAGCGGGCTATTTCGCATGGAGCGGCTCGAAAGCTGCGCCATTCACTGTCGATAGATTCATGAGTCATGTGGAATCAGGGACCTGTAGTGGTCTGTCCATGAGATTCCTGGTCCAAATGCTGGGTGAACAGCGTTCAGAGGCTGTGCAGCGACTAATCACCGAATTGGATGGCTCTGCCGCTACTGGCTTTCGCCAGAGCACGTTTCTGGCGCTTTACTACTTGAACGAGGACGCCGAGCCCGCTGTTTTGCGATTGCTGGAGATCGTGGTCGATGACGGTGGCGATGAGAGGCTCCGCCGTTTGGCGATATACGTGCTCGGGAATCAAGTGCAGCACGCCAGTTCCATTGCTCCGGTCCTAGCGGACATCCTTGAATCTTCGGAGAAAAGGAGTCTGCATGCGGACGCCGCGATGGCGCTGGGCATGCTCGGTTCGGCGTCGGGCGATGCCGCTTGGGTGCTGGGACGCGCGATGCACTCTACCGACTCCCTCGTCCGCGCCAGGGCCGCTGAAAGCATTGGAGCGATTGGCCCGGATGCGGCCACCGCGGTTCCGGGGCTGATTTCCGCCATCGACGATCCTGATCCGCTTGTGCGCTGGTGGGCGGTGGATGCCCTTCGGAAAATCGGTCCGAACGCGGCGCCTGCTGTGCCGGCCTTGGTGCGACTGCTGGAGTTGCGTGCTTCCTGGCAGCCATTTTCAGGGCCGGATCCGGCCGGCGATTTCTTCGAGCGCGACTTTCTCGCGAACCTCTCAACTGTGCCAGGTTGTACAATGCATGCCGGAGACGGAATCGACATAGCCCGCACCAGAATGGAGTATTCTGGCTGGGATCTTGCTCCTCCGGTATTGGCGGCCAGGGCGCTCGCTGCGATAGGGCCGCTGGCCGTTGAAGCTATTCCCGCCTTGAATGCGGCGGCAGCGGACAAGCAGTATCCTAACGTTCAGGTAGCGGCGCGCTATGCGTTGAACGAAATCTCCAATTCGGGGGGCTGAGTGGCAATAGAGCAGGAGTCGCTGGTCCGGAGAATTCGGATTCCAGGGACCCAACTTCCCGTGCTGCGCATCCTGACGGCATGATCTGGTAGGCGGTATCAATCGCTCCGCAAATGCAGCCGGCCGTCCGGGCCGATCTTCCGAGTCCTGATCCGGCGGCGGTCGACATCGCCATGCAGGGTCTCGCACAAATCCTGGGCGAAGACCGGATCGCCGATATGCCAGGAGTGGTTGAAGGTCCCGGTATGGGTCGCGGTGTCCTCGTCCAGGGTCTGGAAATGGCTGCCGCAATCGACATCGACGCATTTGTCCGGCGCGTCGGGCGGCAGGCCGACCCGGCCGACCCGGGGCCGCACGCCGATGCGCTTGGCGTTCGACAGCTTCAGGATGCTGTCGAACGGGTTCATGTAGTTGGTGATGCGCACCGCATGGCGGAACAGCGACGATGTGCTGCTGGCGTCCGCCCGCATCGAATGGCTGGACACGTCCGCGGCGATGAAGGCGACCTGGCTGACGGTCCAGTTGTGGGCGGCGATGGCGGCCCGGTCGTCGGCGTCGTCGAACGCCTCGCGCACCAGGAAGGCGCCGGTCGAGTGGCATAGCAAATGCGCGTTGACTTCGCAGTCCGGGCGCTGGAAATGTGCGAACCGGCGGATCACCCCCGTCACCAGCTGCAGCGCCACTTGCCGCGCGTCGCTGCGATCCTCCAGATAATTGAGCACGTTGGTGTCGCTGGGCCAGGCGAATGTGGCGACAGTGCCCTGGAACCCGGCTGCGTCCAGATCGTCGCGCAGCCGGCGGTGGCGCCACATGACATTGTCGAAGCCATTGTTGTAGCCATGCACGAAGACGACGATGTTTCCGGATTTACCGTCTTCGCTCTTCGCCGTCGCCCGCACCATGGCTTCGCCGAACCATTGCTCCGGCCGCACCTGCTGGTCCGGCTCCGGCAGTTTGTCGGGCGGCACGAGAAGATAGCGGGTCTGCCCCGGTTCGGCTTCGAATCGGGCCGGCCCGCCCCTGGAAGCCCGCCTCACCCTGCGCGCGCACACCACCAGATCCGTCATTTCCCGCACTCCCGTTGGATCACCGGACCCGAGCTGGTCCGACGCCCCACATTCTTGTCAAGATTGCCACCAATGCAATGTAGAAGGCCCGCGATCGGTGCCGATTCCAGTGCCGAATTCCGCCAGTCGGAGCAAATCTGCGGGATGGTCTGGGGCGGTGCCTACCGGATAAACGCAAGGCGCCGGTGCCGGTTCGGGCTTCGTGTCGGTGAGAGATGCGGCTTTAACGCTATCGAAAGCTGGAATGTGCACCCTTGCACCGCCTGCGGCAAAGGGAAGGCCGGTCTTCAGCGGGCCGGGGGCGGACGCAATGTATTCGAACGGGCCCGGTCGAGGAGACCGCCAGCCCTCCGGAAACCGAGAGGGTCTCCGACGGCGCTGGTTCACCAAACGCGATGCAACCATCTTCGGGGTGTTGGTGGTGCTGCTCGTGTCGGCCCGCCTCTTCGGAACGGCGGAGCCAGATTGGCGAGAGGCCTATCCCGAGCCGGTCGCCGAAGTGCTGGCGCTTGTGACCGCGGACGTACCGGTCGACCGTGATCTGGTGGCTGGGTTTTCGGCGCTCATCGACCACCTGCGCATGCTGGACACCGCGATCGGAACACTCGGTCACCATGATCGGGCGCTGGCGCTCGAGCCGTTGATGGCGCTGGTCGATGTCGATCCCGCCAGCCTGCTCGACAACCAGACACGCATCAACCGGGGGCGTGCCATCATGGCGCTTGGGGCGATGGAAGCCGACGCTTCCGCCGCGGCACCACTGCTCCTGTCCGTCGTGGCGAATCCGTCCGAAGACGATGCATTCCGCGTCGTTGCATTGGAATCGGCGGTCCAAACCGGCTCGGTCCAGCCCGCTGCGGTAGCTGTCATTGTCGACCTGCTTCATACGCCGCAGTCCGGTTCACTGAGGCGGGCGGCCGTAGAGGCCGTTGCGGTCATCGGCCCGGCTGCTGCAGCGGCCGTTCCTGACTTGACGGCGGCACTGTGGGATCGCGATCCGAGGCTGCGGATAGAGGCGGCCAAGGCCCTTGCCGCGATCGGTCCTGCGGCACGCTCGGCGATCCCAGCTTTGACACAGGCCCTCGACGATCGACGGCCGCTTGTGCGCATGCGGGTGGTCGAGTCGCTGGGCACGTTCGGCCCTGCGGCGGCTCCGGCCGTCGATGCGCTGATCGGCCTGCTCTCGGAGGATCAGTGGGCGATGCCGCTGATGGACAGACGGGTGATCGACAGAGATCTCGCAGCGGATTTTAGCCGCGCACTTGAAAACGAAGGAATAGATATGGACATGGCCCGGCGGGTGCTCGAGATGGGCGACGGGGAAGGCGCGATACTTGGGGTCCGCGCCTCCGCGGCCCGGGCGCTGGGCGAGATCGGCCCGGCGGCGGCGGATGCCATTCCGGCTCTTACCGACGCACTGGATGACGAGAGCGAGGGCATGCGCGAGGCAGCCGCGAATGCGCTGACGTCCATTCGCGGCGGTTAGGGTCGCATCGATTCTGCTCGCGGCGCCCCTACTCCAGCCCCTCGAATAGCGCCGTGGAGAGATACCGTTCGGCGATCGAGGGGATGATGGCGACGATCTGCTTGCCCTCGTTCCCCGGACGGGCGCCCACTTCCAAGGCGGCGGCGATCGCGGCGCCGGAGGAGATGCCGCCGGGCAGGCCCTCGGTGGCGGCGGCCTTGCGGGACATCTCGAAGGCCCGCTCGTTGGAGATCTGCACCACCTCATCGATCATCCCGGTGTTCAGGATATCGGGCACGAAGCCGGCGCCGATGCCCTGGATCTTGTGCGGGCCCGGCGCGCCGCCGGACAGGACCGGGCTGTCCTCGGGCTCCACGGCGATTGCCTGGAACCCGGGCTTGCGGGATTTGATCACCTCCGACACACCGGTCAGGGTGCCGCCGGTGCCGACGCCGGAGATCAGGATATCGACGCCGCCATCGGTGTCGCGCCAGATCTCTTCCGCCGTGGTGTGGCGATGGATCTCGGGATTGGCCGGGTTCTTGAACTGTTGCGGCATCACCGCGTTCGAGGTGTCGGCCAGGATCGACTCGGCCTCGGCGATGGCGCCCTTCATGCCCAGCGCGGCCGGGGTCAGGCGCAGCTCCGCTCCCAGCAGGCGCAGCATCTTGCGCCGCTCGATCGACATGCTCTCCGGCATCGTCAGGATCAGGCGGTAGCCCTTGGCTGCGGCAACGAAGGCCAGCGCGATGCCGGTATTGCCGGAGGTCGGCTCGACCAGGACCGTGTTCGCACCGATCTTGCCGGCCGCTTCCAGCGCCTCGATCATGGCGAGGCCGATGCGGTCCTTCACGCTGGACAGCGGGTTGAAGAACTCCAGCTTGGCCAGGATGTCGGCCTTGACGCCGAACTCGGCCTGCAGCCGCTTGATGCGGACCAACGGCGTGGCGCCGATGGTGTCGAGGATCGAGTCGTAGATGCGTCCGCGGAACTCCGCCGCGGGAGCCTCGGTCAGGGTCGGCGCTGCCATAACACACTCCTGTTGGTGTATTTTTTTGAAGTTTTACAAGCTCAGTGCTTAGATATGAGCATTCGGAGCTATTGCAAAGCCCCTGCCGGCACGCATCTAGATACAGAAATCGATGGTCGTCTCCGCTTCGCGGGGCAGGCCGGATTCCTGGGCCTGGCGACACAGATCGTCGATGGTGATCTCGTCCAGCCGGCGCATCATGTCTTCCTGCACCTCCTGCCAGAGCGGCCGGACGATGCGGCGCCCCAGATCGGACCCGGACGGGTCTTCCAGCGGGTCGCCGGCATTGTCCATGGTGCGGATCACCCGGACGATCTGCCCGATGGTGATGCGCCGCCGCTCCCGCGCCAGCCGATAGCCGCCGCGCGGGCCCCGGACGCCGCTCAGAATGCCGGCCCGCACCAGTTGCTGCAGCACCTGTTCCAGATAGCGCCGCGGAATGCCCTGGCGGCGGGTGATCTCGCTGCTCTGTACCGGGGTGCCGCCGGCGTTGTAGGCGATGTCGACAACCGCCTCGATGGCGAACAGCAGCTTCTTCGACAGCCGGAACATCAGCCGGCCTCGGCGGTGTGCAGGCCGGTCGACCCGAAGCCGTCGGCACCGCGCTCGGTGGCGTCCAGCGTCGCCCGTTCGTCCCAGCGCACGCTGGCGTAGGTGGCGACCACCAGCTGGGCGATGCGCATGCCGCGCACCAGCGTGACCGGCTCGCGCCCGAGATTGACCAGGATGACGCCGATTTCGCCGCGATAGTCGGCGTCGATCGTCCCGGGGCTGTTCAGCACCGTCAGCCCATGCCGCAGCGCCAGTCCGGAGCGCGGCCGCACCTGGGCTTCGTAGCCGGGCGGCAGGGCAAGTGCGATCCCGGTCGGCACCAGGGCCCGCTCTCCCGGCGCCATCTCCAACTCGCCGTCGATTGCGGCCAGCAGGTCAACGCCGGCGGCGTGCGGGCTTGCCTGATGCGGCAACGGCAGATCGGCGCCATGCGGCAAACGGATTACCGGAACCGACACGACATTCATGATTCGATTGCGAAATGGTCGGCGATGGTTGCCGCCAGTTGCTCGCCGACCGCCTGCTTGGACATGGCCGGCCAGTCGTCGACCATATCGCCGCGGATCAGATGCACCGTGTTGGACTCTCCGCCAAAGGTGCCGGTGGCGGCGGAAACATCGTTGGCGACGATCCAGTCGCAGCCCTTCCTGGCCAGCTTGGAGGTGGCGTGCGCGACCACGTTCTCGGTCTCGGCGGCGAAGCCGATCACCAGCGACGGGCGACGGTTCCCGGCGGCGCTCAGGCTCGCAAGGATGTCCGGGTTCTCCACCAGCTTGAGCGTATGCGACTGCTTGCCGGTCTTCTTGACCTTCTGCCCGGCCTCGGACGCGGCCCGCCAATCGGCCACCGCCGCCGCGCATACGGCAATGTCGGCCGGCAGTGCATCTTCGCAGGCGGCCAGCATGTCGCGCGCCGTCACCACATGGGACACGGTGACGCCGGGCGGATCCGGCTCGCTGGTCGGTCCTGTGACCAGCCGCGTATCCGCCCCCAGCCGCGCCAGGGCGGAGGCGATCGCATGCCCCTGCTTGCCGGATGATCGGTTGGCGATATAGCGCACCGGGTCGATCGGCTCGTGAGTCGGACCGCTGGTCACGATCGCCCGGCGCCCGGCAAGGCGCCCTCCAGACAGCGCGGTCCCGGCCAGCAGGGTCGCGACGGCGTCAACAATCTCGTGCGGCTCGGCCATCCGGCCGGGACCGTACTCGCCGCACGCCATGTCGCCTTCATTGGGGCCGACCCGATGCACCCCGCGCTGTTCCAGCAGCGCGAGATTGGCGCGGGTCGCGGCGTGCTGCCACATGCGCACATTCATCGCCGGCGCCACCAGCACCGGCTTGTCGGTGGCCAGCAGCACCGTGGAGGCCAGATCGTCGGCCAGCCCGCCGGCCATCTTGGCCAAAATGTCGGCGGTGGCCGGCGCCACGACCAGCAGATCGGCGTCGCGCGACAGCTGGATATGCCCCATCTCCGCCTCGTCGGTCAGCGAGAACAGATCACCATAGACCTTGTCTTCGGACAGGGCCGCAAGCGCCAGCGGCGTCACGAACTGCGCCCCGCCCGCCGTCAGGACGCACCGCACGGTCGCGCCGCGCTCCCGCAGCCGCCTGATCAACTCTAGGGACTTATATGCCGCGATACCGCCGGAGACGATCAGCAGCAGCCGTTTGCCGTTCATGGTGCGTAAAATCCAAAGATTGAACAGTCATGGACTGTGGAATGAAGATAGGCAGCTCCCTAATCCTGGGCAAGGCAAAGTTCGGATCGCCAGTGGCCGTCTGGAGCAGCCATCGCCATGGTTGTGGGCCGGGACGCTTGCGACATTTTGGTGAGAGCCGTCCGTAGAATTTGATCTCAGCTTGTGAAAGGGCCGGAATAATTCCGATGCCCTACCGGCCGCCATTCTGCCGGATTGAATGCCGCGAGGTCCGGTCATGCCGGATATCGATCCGACCATGTCGACTGCCAACGTGCTTGAGGCGGTACTCCGGATTCCGGACATGCTGGATAGCTGGAATTCGGTCTTCTACGATTTCTGGGGGTTGCTGGCCGGCGGCCTGTTTGTCGCCTTCTATGCCAAGGCCCGGTTCGAGAACCCTCAGAGCAACCGCTCATCGACGACCTGTCTGCGCTACTACAGTACGCTGTTTCTCTATGTCCTCTCGGCGATCACGCTGTTCCTGTTCATCGAGATCCTGTTGCGGGCGTCTCCGACCCTGCTGACTGCGGTCGCCGAGACGATCGATCCGAACGCGCAGCCAAGCCCGGCTGGGGCCGCCGGGGACGAGTCTGGGGGCAGCGCGGCGAAGCGCTCGACCTATCTGTTCGCCGCGCTGTGCATGACCGTCTTCCTGCCGACGATCGGCCCGCTGCGCCGGATCGACGAACGTCTGAAGCGGCTGTTCCAGGACATCGCGGTGATCCCCCATCAGGTCCTGTTGCTTGCGGCAAGGCTCGAAAAGGCCGCCTTCGAACCAGCCCTGGACGTGGCCAAGAAATCGACGGTCATCGCCGCGATACTGGACCGAAGCGACGCCGATGGCGGACACATCGCACAGGACCTGACCCGCAAATGGCTGCAGCTTCAGTCGATAATCCTGTTCATCGAGGACATCCGTAGAGAGCCGAAATACGCCAGGTTCCTGGAGCGGTTCGACGACCTTCAGCGGGAAGCCTCGGGTCACTACCAATCGATCAGGGCGGCGGTCGAGGATTGTCTGCGCATCGCTTCGGGGATCGACCTCAAGGCGGTCAAGAGTCAGGACTCGGTCCTGCAGGCGGTGCGCAAATACGTCGGCAGCATCGAATCGTCGACGGACCGTTGCACGCGCCGATACCACCGGCTTGTCGCCCGTGCCGTTCTCGCCTGCGAAACGTCCAGCGCCGCGCGGCTCGCGAAACTCCGCCAGGCAGGCTATCGCGATCTACGCGTCGAGCGCGCCAACCTGCAATCGTTCTTCAATTACGTTTCCTTCGCCTTCGTGATCGTGATCGCGACGATGCTGCTGGTGTCGGTCCTCGGACCGTATGTGGCGCAGAACGATCAAGCGGAAGGCTCCGATCCGCTGCGCAGCGTATTTCTGGCGGTGCGCATCGCGCTGGTGTTCTCGGTAGCCACATTCTGGGGCGTGGTCGGACTTGGGCGTCCGACCGGTGGGCGGGATCTTGGGCCGGATGGCGAGCGAGATGGCGGGCAAGACGCCATGCCCGCCGGGTTCCATCGACATTGGGGGCGGTATTTCGTCGCCGGCGCGCTGGCGACGGTGTCGCAGATCGCTGTCAACTTCCTGATGAACGTCGTGATCTACCGCGATTTCGTCGCGGCGTTCGTGCAGGTACCGCGGTCGCTGCCCTGGGCGGTGACGGTCTTCGCCCTGGCCTATGTGCTTGCCCTGATGTGCGAGACGCGACGGTTGCCGGGACTTCGCAGCCGGTTTCTGGAGGCGGCGGCGCTCGGTGCGACGCTGTTGCTAGCGAGTTTGGTCACGGTCCTGCTGATCAAGCAGAGCCCCATGATCCTGATCGGCCAGCCATTCGACAACAGCATGCTGTTCGTCGTTCCGCTGACGGCGGCTCTGATCGGCGCCATTCTCGGCTTCATCATTCCGGAATCATATCGCCGTGACCAGCGCGGCTCGGGTCGTCGAGATCGGTTGTACCGCTCCCTCATGAGCGATACCCGTCTTGTTCCCGATTAGTCGGATCGTCCAGGGCGAAGCATCTACGGCCCCTGTCGGGCATGAAAAAGGACCCGCCGGATGGCGGGCCCCTTTCGAATTCCGTCCTGGATAGTCGTTCAGGCTATTGCCTGGCGTCCTCAGCCCGTGGGCTCGTCCGCCGGCGGCGCGATCGGTAGAATCGGCGCCGTGGTCTCGGCGAGCACGGGCGGTGTCGTCTGTGCCGTCTGGTCATGACCCCAGGGGCACGCAAGAGCCGGCGCCGCGAGAGCGCTGGCAAATGCGAAGGCGACCGCACCGGTCACAATCTTACGCATGGACAATCTCCTAGGTTGGAGCCCTCCAAGACCGACGATGGGTGACTCGATCCCGACTGTCAAGAATCCAAAGCGTCTTCGACCGCCTCGGCGCCACCCTCGATGTCGCGGCCGATCCCCTTGACGGTGTTGCAGGCGGTGGCAGTGGCGGCGACGCCTATGAGAGCGGCCAGCAAAACCGAGATGCGAAGAAGTGAACGCATTCCATAGAACCCTGGTAGTTCCGATTGCGGTTCCGCCTACCGGGTGAGCATGGCGACAAGATGGCGCAACCGTCCCGGCCGGGCGGATCGACTCAGGTCCGCCAGCCGCTATGGATCGCCGCGATGCCGCCGGACAGGTTCTGCCAGCGGGCCCGGGCCAGCCCCGCCTCGGTCATCCGGTCCGCCAGCGACGGTTGATCCGGAAAGCGGCGGATGCTCTCCACCAGATACTGGTAACTGTCCCGGTCGCCGGCGACCATTGCACCCAATCTGGGGATCGCGGCATAGGAATAGGCGTCGTAGATGCGGCGCAGCACCGGCAGCACGACGCGGCTGAATTCCAGGCAGAAGAATCGGCCGCCCGGCTTCAGCACCCGCCGCGCCTCGGCCAGGGCCGGATCGATCCGGGTCACGTTCCTCAGCCCGAAGGCGATCGTATAGACATCCACCGAGGCATCCGCGATCGGCAGGCTCTCGGCGTTGCCGACCAGGAAATCGAGCCCCGCCACCCGGCCCCGATCGATCGCACGATCGCGGCCGACGCCGACCATCTCCTCGCTCAGATCGCAGATCGTGGCGGTCGATCCCGGACCGGCCGCGCCCAGGAACTTCATCGAGATGTCGCCGGTGCCGCCGGCGACGTCCAGCAGCCGCTCGCCGGGCCGTGGCCGGATCGTCGCGATCAGCCGCGATTTCCACAGCCGGTGGATGCCGCCGCTCATCAGATCGTTCATCAGGTCGTAGCGGCCGGCGACGCTGGAGAAGACACCGCGCACCAGATCGGTCTTCTCGTCGGGCTGCACGGCGCGCTCGCCGAACCAACGGGATTCCGGCCCTGCCGGCGCGTCTGAGTCATGCTTCTGTGACATGCCCGGACCATAGCCTTGGCGGACTGCTCTTGCTAGCGTCCCGCCATGCCCGAATTGCCCGAAGTCGAGACCGTCTGTCGCGGCCTGTCCACGACCCTGGCGGGACAGGTGCTGCGCCGGGTCGACCAGAACCGGCCGGACCTCAGATTCCCCCTGCCCGAGCGCCTGGCCGAGCGGCTGACCGGCCGGCGGATCGACCGCATCGACCGCCGCGCCAAATACATCCTGATCCGTCTCGATGACGGCATGGTCCTGATGATCCATCTCGGCATGTCCGGACGCATGGTGGTCACCCCGCCGGATCGGGCCGCCGACTTCGCCCCCACCGCCCATGACCACGTCGTGTTCCATGCCGGCGACGGCGCCGTGGTGGCGTTCAACGACGCCCGGCGGTTCGGCATGATGGATCTGGTGCCGGCCGCCGGGCTGGAGAGGCACCGGCTGCTGGCGGCGCTGGGCCCGGAGCCGCTGGGCAACGCCTTCAACGCGCCCTATCTGTCCGAGCGTCTGGCCGGGCGGCGGACGCCGATCAAATCGGCGCTGCTGGACCAGCGGGTGGTGGCCGGGCTGGGCAATATCTATGTCTGCGAGGCGCTGTTCCTGGCCGGGATCTCGCCGCGCCGCCTGGCCGCCAGCGTCGCCGGGCGGCGCGCCGAGCGGCTGGTCCCGGCGATCCGCGAGGTGCTGACCGCGGCCATCGCCGCAGGCGGCTCCTCGCTCAGGGATTATGTGCAGACCGACGGCGAACTCGGCTATTTCCAGCACGCCTGGACGGTCTATGGCCGCGAAGGCGAGCCGTGCCGCGACTGCTGCTGCACGCCGGAGACAACCGGCGGCGTGCAGCGGCTGGTTCAGGCCGGCCGCAGCACTTTCTATTGCCCGCTGAAGCAGAGGTGATGCTATAGCAGGGCGCCGCGACGGCGGCGCGGGTCGCCGATGCGGACCCTGCGTCGCCGCCCGCCCGCCATGCGCTTGATCATGAGCCGGTGCGGTCGCCGGGTGCCGATGCGCATCCGGGCGCGGCGATCGAGCATCCAGAGGTTCCCAGGAGTTCGCCGACCATGCCTTATCAGAACATCATCGTTGAGACTCGCGGCAAGACGGGAGTGATCACCCTGAACCGCCCCAAGGCCCTGAATGCCCTCAACGATGCCCTGATCACCGAACTGTCCCAGGCGGTGGACGCCTTCGAGGCCGACGAGGTGGTCGCCTGCATCGTGATCACCGGCTCGGAGAAGGCCTTCGCCGCCGGTGCCGACATCAAGGAAATGGGGAACAAGACCTTCATGGAGGCCTATAGCGGCAACTTCATCGACAATTGGCAGCGCCTGGGCGAAACGCGGAAGCCGGTGATCGCGGCGGTGGCCGGCTATGCGCTGGGCGGCGGCTGCGAGATCGCGATGATGTGCGATTTCATCATCGCGGCCGAGAACGCCAAGTTCGGCCAGCCCGAGATCACCATCGGCACCATCCCCGGTTCCGGCGGCACGCAACGGCTGACCCGCTTCGTCGGCAAGTCCAAGGCGATGGAGATGTGCCTGACCGGCCGCATGATGGACGCCAAGGAGGCCGAACGGGCCGGGCTGGTCAGCCGGGTGGTGCCGACCGCCGAGTTGATGGACGAGGCGATCAAGGTCGCCGACCGCATCGGCGACATGTCCCAGCCGATCGTCCAGATGGCCAAGGAGGCGGTCAATCGGGCCTACGAGACGACCATGGCGGAGGGCATCCTGTTCGAACGGCGGGTGTTCCACTCGACCTTCGCCACCGAGGACCAGTCCGAAGGCATGTCGGCATTCGCCGAGAAGCGTCAGCCGGACTTCAAGAACCGGTAGACCTTGGTCGCGGCACCGGTCCGAAAAAAGACCCGGACCCGAGGCCGCGCACCGACTCCGCTTGACGCGCGGCGAGGCGGTGACTATAAGGCCGGCTCTCGAAAACAAGCCGCGCCGGCGGCGAACGCCAGGCGCCACGGATTGCATATATGGCCAATCATCGATCAGCTAAGAAGCGCATTCGCCAGACCGCCCGGCGCACGGCGGTCAACCGCAACCGGATCGGACGCATCCGCACCTTCGTCCGCAAGGTCGAGGCGGCGATCGAGACCGGCGACAAGAAGGCCGCAAGCACGGCCTTCCGCGAAGCCCAGCCCGAGATCCATCGCGGCGTCACCAAGGGCGTACTGCACAAGAGCACTGCCGCGCGACGGTTGTCCCGGCTGTCGCGGCGCATCCGCGCACTCTAGCCGGGTCGGACTTCCCACCCGATGCCGACAGGGCGCGGACAGCCTCGCTTCTTCCGCGCCGCACGCATCGGGCACGACACCCACGGACGACCTCTTTTGCGCACGATTTGTGCTTTTTTCCGCCGATCATCTTTTGTTCCGTTGTCAGCCGTAGCCGTCGCGCCTATGATATGCGGATGAGTTCGCCAAACAGAAATCCATGGCGGAGAAGAAATTCGCCGCCAAAAAGGGCAAAGGCCAACAGATAACATGGGGCGAATGCTTTATAGACCAAGCATTCGCCCGGCCAGTCGGCGATAGAATACCTAACTACAACTTAGAGGGGTTGAGGAAAGGTCTTATAAGACCTGACGTGGGCTTGTATTGCCTGTGATTGGGCTAATAATGCACTTGGACCAAACGGGAACCGTGTGCTGTAACATTTTGGGGGCGGGGCATCGCATAGTCGAAACGGCGGTCCGAGCGGGCCGGGTTGAGGCGTCCCAAAAAGCGGTCGTGGGGTCGACGCTGCGGAGTTGCGGGCGGTTACAGGGAAGGTTGAGATGTCCACGAGTACGGCAATTGATCAGCAATGGGCGCGTGTACGCGGTCGGCTGCGCGAAGAGGTCGGCGAGGCCGCCTACCGGAGTTGGCTGAAGCCCCTGACCCTGTCCGATGTGGACGATGGCGAGGTCCGGATTTCGGTGCCGACCAGATTCATGCGCGACTGGGTCCTGGCGCATTTCGCCGACCGGTTGCGGGCCCTGTGGTCGATCGAGAACAGCACGGTGCACGAGGTGGAGATTTTCGTGGCCACGGCCAACAGTGCCGCCCGGCAGGCGGCCGAGGCGGCCGAGGCGGCGGACGCGCGGCCGGCCGAGCCGGTGCGCCGTCCGGCCAGGGCCGCGCCGTCCGGCGAGGGCATGATCGACGAGGCGGAGGTCGGCGCGCCGCTGGACCCGCGCTTCGGGTTCGACAATTTCGTCGTCGGCAAGCCCAACGAGCTGGCCCATGCCGCCGCGCGCCGGGTCGCCGAAGCCGCCCGGGTCACCTTCAACCCGCTGTTCCTGTATGGCGGGGTCGGGCTGGGCAAGACCCATCTGATGCACGCCATCGCCTGGCACATCCGCAAGCAGCAGCCGGACCGCCGGGTGCTGTACCTCTCCGCCGAGAAGTTCATGTACCAGTTCATCCGGGCGCTCCGCTACAAGCACACGATGGGCTTCAAGGAGATGTTCCGCTCGGTCGACGTGCTGATGATCGACGACGTGCAGTTCATTTCCGGCAAGGAATCCACCCAGGAGGAGTTCTTCCACACCTTCAACGCGCTGGTCGACCAGAACCGCCAGGTGGTGATCTCCGCCGACAAATCGCCCTCCGACCTGGAAGGCATGGAGGAGCGGCTGCGCTCGCGCCTTGGCTGGGGGCTGGTCGCTGACATCCACCCGACCACCTATGAGCTGCGCCTGGGCATCCTGCAGGCCAAGGCGGAACGCCAACAATCGGTACGCATCCCCGACAAGGTGCTGGAATACCTCGCCTACAAGATCACCTCGAACGTCCGCGAGCTCGAGGGCGCCCTGAACCGCCTGGTCGCCCATGCCGAGCTGGTCGGTCGGCCGGTGACCCTGGATAGCGCCCAGGAGCTGCTGCACGACCTGCTGCGCGCCAACGACCGCCGGGTCACCATCGACGAGATCCAGAAGAAGGTGGCGGAGCACTACAACATCAAGATCGCAGACATGCATTCCGCCCGCCGCTCGCGCTCGGTGGCGCGGCCGCGACAGGTGGCGATGTACCTGGCCAAGCAGCTCACCGCCCGCTCGCTGCCGGAAATCGGCCGCAAGTTCGGCGGCCGCGACCACACCACGGTGATGCACGCGGTGCGCAAGATCGACGAGCTGTGTTCCGGCGACCGCTCCTTCGCCGAGGACGTGGAACTGCTGCGGCGCATGCTGGAGAACTGAGGGCTATCCGCCGACCCGGTGAGTCGAGGGACTCCGTGTCAGATCCGATCGGTTTAGTCACCGAAACCGCTGCAGTCTTTCCGCAGTTTCGATTTTCATGCCGAAGACCGCGCAGCGCATTGCAGGGGGCGCTCACCCCTGTCGAACGCCAGGTGGGCTTAATGCTGTCCAAACCATTGTGCAGTAGGTAAGGGATATCTCTGGCGGCATCTGCGGTATCCACTGATGGCACGTGCTTACCTCTACGGACTTGTTGTCGCCCTCGTTTTCGACGGCCTTTGGGTTGCGTCACTCATCTTCATGCCAATTCCCGTGGTCTTCCGATTTGCCGGCTATGGCGGGCCATTCCTTGCGTCCATCGTCACGGCGCGCAAGGCACCCCATGATCGCGTCTTCCTGGCAATTCTGATCGCGCCGCCGGCAGTCCTGCTGCAGAGAGCATCGTGGGCCGCATATGAAGCAACGGGCGGCCACGTTGATTCGGTCGGTATGGTGGGCGAACTGATCGTGATGCTCTTTTCGCTTTCATTGACCGTGTTCATTTGCGCGGTCGGCGGACTGCTGGGGAGCTTGCTCGCCGGTCGACGGGCAGAAGTGTCCCGCCTTGGAAATGGCATCAACGGGAGGAGATTGGGTTGATCTTGGATATATCGAGCGAGCCTTATCTCGTTGAATTCCAGAATGGAATTTAAGTAGCCGATGGATGGTGCCCGGTGGAGCCTTCAGAATTCGATTCCCAGAAAACATCGATCTTACTGTTGGTGTTGGCTTTGGCCTTTCTGGCTCTTTCTTCTTCATGGCTTAAATCAAGATTCTACTACTATTCTCTAGTTGCAGCTTGGACGATAGCGTGCGCAATGATGATGATTGGATCGATCGACGATCCAGAGACTCATCCGATTGGGTTTATTTTGGGCACATTGTCAATCTATCTTTTTTTCCTTTATGTTTTCACTTATAAGTTTCTTCTGAACGAAGAACTGTTTATTGCCGACGACTACAAGAATATAAAAGAAAGACTATTCTCCAAATATAAAGGTAATGGTCTGACGAGACTATTGGCAGAATTACCAATAATCTCTTTAGTTCTCCTCATTGTGGGCGTAATTATTCAGCAGTTTTTGAGCTGATCAGTATCTGAGCTACAACAAAACTCAATGGATCAGACTCGTTTGATTGCGGCAGAATTCTTTACCGTGATTGGGAACCTGTTTTGACCGCAGAGGAATGGATCTACACGTCGATCGGAATCATCTTCATTCTGATCTTCACCTACAAGCTATTTACAGGTGAAGGCAGGGGTGGGCCATTGAGGCGAGTTGGCAGATGGCTCCGCAGGGTACTCGACGCAATTATGGGAATGAGTTGAACCAATAATTGTGGAGGTGCTGGTGACGCAGCACGGCGACCGCTGCCTAGAACCGGAATTACGGTGACGGAACGCGGCGATGGTCTAATACGGTTACTGTTACCGTAGTAAGAAAAGAGGCGCAGTTTTGTTGGAAATGGTGAAATGAGTATGTATATCCAACTTCGATCGGTGTACAGAATATACTTAGGTTTGATAATAGCGACCGTTATTCATTTTCCATTGTTCCTGACGTTTAGTAAAGACAATAGCGTAGTGAGTACACTTTCAGGACTTTACATAATGCTATATATAGTCATAGCGCCCGCAACGACAGTTTTGGTTTCAATATTTTCAGTTTTCAAATTAGCGAGAAGTTTGTATTCTCAACATATCAGTCGAACTGAGACCGTTATACATGTTACTGTTTTCGGCACCGCAACAATATTACTTCTAATCTATTATTCGTGGATGGTGTATTATGGAGCAGGGATATAGGGGCTGAAAAATTCGCAGTTGCGTGCAAGGTCACGGTGAAATGGCTGATTGGCAAAATCAATGGGGTCAGACTCGATTGAGCTTCCGAGAACGGGCAATATCAATCGACTCTGACACTTTTGATTCCCGATAGGGATCCCCTCATTTGTTGAATGATAGATTTCGTCTAAGTTGTTGATGTAGCGAAGCAAAAGGATTATGCTTCCACTGTCAGTACAATAAACACAGGATCGTCGTTAGACTCGACAAGTAGCGAGGTCGGGTAATCCACGCCTGGTAGCTAATCTTGCGAATCGCCCCCCAGTTAACGGGCAATGGATCGTACTCTGTGAGCATTGTGGCGGAAGGGGTTCCGTCGCCACGCATAGCGCCGATCACAGTGGCGTGGGCGGTCACTTTCCCGCCGAGGCGCTGCGTGTCGAACACACCTACCGGGGCGATAGTCAGCAGCTTCTGGAGCTGCGGCAGGGTCTTCTTAGCGCCCGCGCGAGGCTTCAGTTCCGAGTAGCGTAAGCGATAGGCTCGTGCCAAGCGCTTGTAATAGTCTGCTCGAGATGGAATGCCGCCGATATCTGAATGGAAGAAGCTCGTGTCGATTGGTCCGGGTGTGTATGTGGTCGCACCCCTCAGCATCGCGACTGCCGCAAGCCAACAGGTAGCAGCCGTAGATTGAGGAACCAATGTAACCTTGTGTTTGATATTAACCGTCATTGCCTTGAGAGCCCCATTGGTGAATACCGTACAGGTCCAATCGAAGCTTGTACTTTAGTCAAGCGGCATTCCATTCGCATTTATTTGCTTAAGTCTTGCATGGCCCGGACTCCGTTCGTGCGTTATGTCAAACGAAAGACAGGAATGCAGGAAGTAATGGGACAGTAAACTTTTCTTCGTTCATCGCCTCGAGCTGACGCAAGGAGTGCGTCAGTTAGAATGCCGAGCTGCTTGCCATAGCTCGCAACGTTCGAAACCACGTCCAACTCAATCCGGCGATCTCCTGCGAAATTCAATTCAAAGGTTGTCGGGAACCAAGTGGTGTCAGGCGCTACCTCCTGGTCCAAGTTCCCTGCCCCAGGCAGCTTTATGAAAGCAGGCCACCATGACGGCCATGGGCACGTTCTTGCTCCCATAAACGGCGAAACCGATGCCCACTACTGAATTGGCTAAAGCAACTGACAGCTTGGGCCTTCAACTCTGAAGCTGGCGTTCACACCGTAGTGGAGCCAATAGCAGAGACAAAATCATTCCGCGTTGATCTGTATCACCAGGAATAGGCGAACGAACATCTCGCAGTATTGACATGCCGTTGCGAAGCATCCTCAGCTAGTCAATTCTGCTGCCCATGCCGTTTCGTCGGACCGGCTATCCGGGAATTCCAGGTTCAGACTTGTAAGGGCAAGCGTGCCGGACCTTCAGAGCCCCATCTGGTCCCGTCCAAGCTCTGTAAGATCCGCCACCATCGCCCGCCCCTCGAAGTCGACTTCGTAGTCCTCTGCCGCGAAGTCCGGCGCGCTTTCGCCGGCCAGGAACTTCGCCGCCTGTTTGCGCACATAGGCCTCGTTCTTGGCGCATCGTGGGGACGCGGCGATGTAGATGACGTTGGCGTAGTCGCTGCCGTTATGCTCGTCGGCGACGGAATGGATGATGTCGGGGTGCCACCAGACGGTGTCGCCGGGCTCCACGGTGGGGATCGAGACCAGGCCTTCGAGGATGTCGGCGTGCCATTTCGGATCGGCGGAGAGCGCGCGTCCCGGCGTGGCGCCGCAAAGATCGTCTTCCGCCAGATCGTCCTGTAAGGCCCGCAGCAGGAAATAGGCGATGCCGCGGGCGGTCGGGATGACGCTCAGGGTCCCGTCGGTCGGCCCCTGGGCGGTCAGGGCGGTCCAGCCCTGGAAGGTCCGGAACATGGAACACACGGCGGGGGAATCGTATTCCCGCGTCTGGGTCCGGAAGGTCGCCTTCCAGGGGTCGTATCGTTGCCAGTCGCCCTCGAAGATGGCGCCGTAGATCCGCTGATAGGCGGGATCGACCCAGCGCTCGTAGGACCCTGAATCCATGTGCGGGGACAGACCCAGCGTCGTGTCACCCGGTTCGCGGCGGCGGGTGCGGTCGGCATAGGCGTAGTCCCGGTCGGGATCGAACTCGTCGCCCATCGGCCCGGCGATGTCCCACAGCCCGTTCAGGAACCGTTTGGTGCGCGCCATCGACTCCGCCTGGCGCGCCAACACCTGCGGCTTCGACCAATACAGCCCGAAGATCTGCGGCGCCCCCGCCTCCAGCGTGCTGAAGAACTGGTCGAGACCGGCTTTCTCCTTGGCCTTGCTGTAATAGTCGTTGCCGTCGATATAGGCGCCCAACTCGGCGTTCCAGTCCTCCGCCATCTGCCTGGGGAAGACGCCCCGGATGATCGCGGTGCCGGTCTTGCGGATGGCGTCGATCGCCGATTGCGGCACCTGATCCGATTGGATCGCCTTGAAGTCCAGCTCCGGGATGCTCGAGCGCCCCGTCTCCGCGGTCTCGCGAATGGCCTCGACATCCCTGCGGATCTGATCCCTGACCTCGGAAAAGGCCGCCTTCACATCTTGGGCGGCCCGCAGCCGTCTCTTGGTCTCACGAATGTAGTCGCCGATGGTCTCGTCCATGATGATCCTCCCAGAACCATAGTCTCACAGGCGGCGTCCCGATCGCGAGGCCTTGCCAACGGATAGCACCCCGGCCTCAGCCCGGCTCGGACAGCTTGACCAGCTGCTTGCCGAAATTGCCGCCCTCCAGCATGGCCATGAAGGCGCCCGGCGCGGATTCCAGACCATCCGCCACGTCTTCCCGGTAGCTGAGGCTGCCGTCGCGGAGATAGCCACCGACTTCCTTGGCGAATTCCGGATAGCGGTGGAAATGGTCGAAGATGATGAAGCCGTTGACCGACAGGCGGTTGACCAGGATGGTGCGCCACAGTCTCTGTAGCAGGTCGCCGGTCTGCTGCGCGGCCGCGATGGGCCCGCCGCTGTTGTACCAGGCGATCATGCCGCAGACGGGCACGCGACCGCCCACATTCATCAGCGGCAGGACCGCTTCCAGGGTCTTGCCGCCGACATTCTCGTAATAGATGTCCACCCCCTCCGGGCAGGCCGCCGACAGCGCCTCCCGCAGCGCCCGGGCATCGGTAGCGGCGCGATGGTCGACACAGGCCTCGAAGCCCAGCGTGTCCACCGCATAGGCGCATTTCTCGGCCCCGCCGGCCACGCCGACGACCCGCAATCCGTGAATCCGGCCCAGCTGGCCGACCACCGAGCCCACCGCCCCGGTCGCCGCGGAGACCACCAGGGTCTCGCCGGGTTTCGGCCGGCCGTATTCGTTCAGCCCAATCCAGGCGGTTAGCCCCGGCATGCCCAGCACGCCGAGCGCGGATGAGATCGGGGCGGCGTCGGGGTCGAGCGTCTGCAGCCCCTCGGCGTCGGCGACCCAATGGCTGGCCCATCCCATCATGCCGGTGACGATGTCGCCCGGCGCGAAACCGGGCGAATTCGACACCTCCACCTGGGCCACGCAGCCGCCGCCCATGGGCGCGCCGATCGCCACCGGCTCGGCATAGGATTTCGCGTCGTTCATGCGGCCGCGCATATAGGGATCGAGCGACAAATAGAGGATCCGCACCAGCACTTCTCCCGGCCCCGGCCCCGGCATGGCCACGCTCTCCAGCCGGAAATCCTCCGCCGTCGGCGCGCCCTCCGGCCGCCTCGCCAGCACGATCCGCCGCATCTCCGTCTGCATGGATGTGTCCTTTCGCTCGGGTGGGTGAGTATACCCAACACCCGACCGGCACGAAGTCTCCGATCCGCAACGCACGGTCGCGCATCTTGACTTCCCACTTCCCTTTCTGTAGACCCAGGCCCCTTCGCGGGTCCGCCCGCGAGATGGTTCTAACAAAGGCAAGCGAAATGCTTGGACGCGACATACGAAGATTGGGACTGATGTCCGCTCGTGTCCTGACCCTGCCTACGCGCTAGCCCGCGCGTCCGCCGGGTCGTACCCGGCGCCGTCATCCCAGTGAAGACAACCCTGTGAACCCGGTCTCCGGGCGTGTTCGTCGTGCACGGTCTTGTCGTGCCGGCCGGCATCCGGGAGGCCGACACTGTTGGATGACCGATGGGCACTCTGTTGCTGTTGCGGCGCATCTTGCGCCTGGTTACCCGAGACGCCGTGCCGGGCTCGCCGCTCGCCGACGCGGTGTACTGGTGGTGTCTTGGCAACGCCAAGGCAATCGGCCTGCCCGATCTTATCGCGGCGGAGAGCGATGCCCCCTGCCCTGCCGATCCCCCGGCCGATGCGCCGGTCAGGCGCAGGAAGCTCGGCAGGAAGCGGCGCAAGGGCCGCAAGGCGAAGAAGAGGGCCCCTGAGGCAGCGTCCCCGATGGTCGACAGCCAAAACGTGCACAGAGAGCGTTGGGATCAGTTGGTGGCCTCGCTCGAGCAGCCGGTATCGGAGGCTTGCGCAGGCTCTCCACCGCCTGTGACCCTTGCCGGCCGTCTGGCTGACCTGCTCGGCCTTAACGACGGTGAGACGCGGCTGTTGCAGATCGTCGCCGTCATCAACCGCACGCCGCTGTTGAATTCGCTCACCTATCGGCTGGGGCAGGAGGGTTTCGGCCTGCTGCCCCTCATGGCCGAGTTGTCGGCATTGCCCGGCGTCGAGGCCGTGACCCAGAGCCAGCCGGTGCGGCTCGGCCTGATCGAGCCGTCGGCGGCGAACGGTGGCCAGGTGGAATTGTTCCCGACCGAGGCGCTGTGCCGGGTCCTCGACCGCATGCCGCCGGATGACGAGGCGCTGATCGCCTGCCTTGTCGGCGCCCGCGCCCGCCCGTCGCTGACGCTGGGCGATTTCGTCGAGCATGCGGAAGCCGTCGACCTGCTCCGCCGAACCCTGGCCGGCGCCCTCTCGACTGGGGCGGCGGGCGTCAACGTGCTGCTCTACGGCCCGCCCGGGACCGGCAAGACAGAGCTGGCCAAGGCGCTGGCCGAGGCCGCGGGCGGCCGACTCTACGGTGTCGGCGAGGTGGCCTGTGACGGTGAAGAGCCGACCCGCTGGGATCGGGTGACGGCGTTGAAGCTGGCCCAGCGCGTACTGGCCAACAGCCGGGATGCCGTGCTGCTGTTCGACGAGATGGAGGATCTGATCGGCGATCCGCCGCCGCTCTTTGGTGGCCGGCCTTCCCGGAACGACGGCTCGAAGGTCTTCGTCAATCGGCTGTTCGAGACCAACCCGGTGCCGACCCTATGGACCTCGAACAGGATCGATGCGATCGACCCGGCCTTCCTCCGGCGGATGAGCTACGTGCTGCGCATGGACATGCCGTCGCCGGCGGCCCGCCGCCGCATCCTCGGCCGCATCGTGGCGGATGAACATGTCGCACTGTCCGAGGCCGCCATTGGCCGTCTTGCCGAGTCGGCATCGGAGACCACTACGATCGCCCGCAATGCGGTGCGGACCACCCGCCTGGCCAGGGGCGGCGAGGCCGATGCCGAACAGGCCGCAGCGGCGCTGGTCGCCGGCATCCGTCACGGCCGGCTGCCGCCGCCGGTCAGGGCGGGAGGATCGGCGCTCGATCTCGAGCTTTACGAGGCTGGAACCTCCATCGAGGAGCTGATGGCAAAGCTGACGGCCAAAGGCGCACCGCTCGATTTCTCGCTGCTGCTGACCGGCCCACCGGGGACCGGCAAGACGGCGCTCGCCCACCATCTGGCGCGGCGGCTGGACCGGCCGTTGGTGATCAAGCGGGCCTCGGACCTGCTGTCGAAATGGATCGGCGAGACCGAGCAGCAGATCGCCCGCGCGTTTGCCGAGGCGGCACATTACGGCACGGTGCTGTTGTTCGACGAGCTGGACTCGCTGCTGTTCGACCGTGGCATGGCGCAGCGCAGTTGGGAGATCAGCCAGGTCAACGAATTGCTGACCTGGATGGACCACCACCCCCTGCCCTTCATCGCCGCCTCGAACCATCCCGGCAAGCTGGATCCGGCGGCGCTGCGTCGCTTCGTCTTCAAGATCGAGTTGCAGCCGTTGTCGCCGGACAGGGCGGCGCGCGCCTTCACGACGTTCTTCGACTGCGCGGCGCCGCATGACCTGGCCCGCATCGCCGGCCTGACGCCAGGCGATTTCGCCGTCGTGGCCCGCCAGATTCGCTTTGACGGCACCCGACACGACTCGGACGACCTGGTCGAGAGGCTCGCCCGCGAAGCCGCTGCCAAACCCGCGGGCCGACGCCGGATCGGGTTTTAGTCGGCGCTCTCCGCCGTCTTCGGCTGCTCTGGCGGGGTTCGGAACCGCTTGTCCGTGGCGCGGCTCTTCGCCACCTCGGCGAAGCGCTCGCGCAGTTCCGGGACGCGGTCGGCCAGTTCCTGGAAGTCGGGCGCCTCCAGGACCAGGAACTGACAATCCGTAACCGTGGTGACGGTGGCGTTGCGGCGGTCCAGGCCGGACAAGAGCGACATCTCGCCGAAGAACTCACCTGGGCCGAGACCGACCGAGCCATGCGGAAGGTCGACCTCGATCTGCCCCTGGATGATGAAATACAGCGCCGAGGCCTCCTCGCCCCGGCGCACGACCGCATAGCGGCCGGGCGCCGACATCGGCGTCAGCAGGGCGGCGATCTCGGCCAGGATGACCGGATCGAGGCCATGGAACACCGGCACCTTGGCGACCCGGGCGACGGTGACGACGAAATCCTGGCGGCTCAACTCGCGGGCGAAGCCAGCGGCCAGGATCGCGGTCGGCAGGGCGAAGATGCCGATGCCGAACACTGTGACCATGGCGCCGAAAATCCGCCCCAGAACCGTCACCGGCGTAACGTCGCCATAGCCGACCGTGGTCAGCGTCACCACGCCCCACCACATGGCCTTGGGAATGCTGTCGAAATTGTCGGGCTGGGCGTCGCGTTCCAGCACATACATCACCGACGACGCCAGCAGCACCGCCATGCCCATCAGCATCGCCGCCCCCAGCATTGAGCGCGCTTCCGCCTTGAAGACCGCGCCCAGCGAGCGCAACGCCGGGGAATAGCGGGTGATCTTCAACAGACGGACCAGCCGCAGCAGCCTCAGGATGCGCAGATCCATCGGTATCAGGAAGAACAGATAAAACGGCAGCACGGCCAGCAGATCGACGATCGCCATCGGCGTCATGGCATAGCGCAGGCGGCCGCGGATCGGATCGCGGTAATCGTGCCGCCGATCCTCCACGCAGGACCACAGCCTCAGCACGTATTCGACCGTGAAGACGAAGACCGAAACCAGCTCTATGATCAGGAACCAGCCGCGGTAGCGGACCGCCAGCCCGGGCACCGTCTCAAGCACCACCGCCGCCGCGTTCACCAGGATCAGCCAGACCAGGACCATATCGGTGGCCACGAACAGCCCGCCATGCTTGCGCTGGCCGTCCAGAACCTCGTGGACCAGAAGTCTTGTGGAAATCCGCATGGTGTCGATGCCGGGCCGATACCGTTCTGCCGTGTTCCCGCCGCGCCGTCAGGTGCCGCGAAAACTGTTAGGGGACGCCGCGCTTTGAGATATAGTAACGCCCCGCCCCGTTCGGCGGCCATGAGTATCGCAAACAAGCCAATAGCCGGCTCGGCGGACCGTCCGGCATCCGATGCCCGGCCGCCGTCTCTGAAGCCGAAGACGATGAAGCACTCCACATGAAATTGACGATCGAACGCGCCGCCCTGCTGAAGGGCCTCGGCCATGTTCAAAGTGTGGTCGAGCGGCGGAACACGATCCCCATCCTGTCCAACGTGCTGATGCGGGCCGATGCCGGGACGCTGGGCCTGACCGCCACGGATATGGATGTGGAGATCGTCGAATCGGTGCCCGCCGAGGTGCAGACCGCCGGCGCCGCGACCGTGCCGGCGCACACCATGCACGACATCGTGCGCAAGCTGCCCGACGGCAGCCAGGTCGAGCTGGAGACGGCCGGCGATTCGGGCTCCATGACCTTGCGCGCCGGGCGCTCGACCTTCCGCCTGGGCTGCCTGCCGGTGGAGGATTACCCGTCCATGTCCGGCGGCGACCTGCCGGTCGGTTTCGCGCTGTCGGCCGGCGATCTGCGCATGCTGATCGACCGCACCCGCTTCGCCATCTCCACCGAGGAGACACGCTACTATTTGAACGGCATCTACCTGCATGCCGGCGAGGCCGACGACGTGACCGTGCTCAGGGCCGTCGCCACCGACGGCCACCGGCTGGCGCGGGTCGAGATGCCGCTGCCTGCGGGCGCCGAGCAGATGCCCGGCGTCATCGTGCCGCGCAAGACCACCGCCGAACTGCGCAAGCTGACCGACGAGACCTCCGAGGACATCGACGTCCAGCTCAGCGACACCAAGATCCGCTTCGCCTTCGACAGCGTCGTGCTGACGTCGAAACTGATCGACGGCACCTTCCCCGACTACGAGCGGGTGATCCCGTCCGACAACGACAAATCCATGGAGGTCGATGCCGCCAGCTTCGCCGCGGCGGTCGACCGTGTCTCGACCATCTCCACCGAGAAGAGCCGGGCGGTCAAGCTGGCGATCGGCGAAGGCACGCTGGTGCTGTCGGCGACCAGCGCCGATCAGGGCAGCGCGACCGAGGAGGTCGAGATCTCCTATGGCGGCCCGGAGCTGGAGATCGGCTTCAACTCCAGCTACCTGCTGGACATCACCCGGCAGATCGAGGGCGACGGCGCCCGTTTCACCATGAAGGATGCCGGCTCGCCCACGATCATCCGCGATGTCGCCGACGGCAGCGCACTCTACGTGCTGATGCCGATGCGCGTGTGAACGCTGGTTCCGGCCAGCGCCCATGGGAAACCAGGCAAAGATCGCGACGATGACTGACCGGGCGGCAACAGCGGCTCCGGTGGTGTTGGCGGTGCGGCGGCTGACCGTCACCCAGTTCCGCTGCTATGAGCGGGCGCGGGTCGAGATCGATGGACGGCCGGTGGTGCTGACCGGGCCGAATGGCGCCGGCAAGACCAACCTGCTGGAGGCGCTGTCCTTCCTTGCCCCGGGCCGCGGACTGCGCCGTGCCGCCTTGGCGGATATCGGACGGCGGCAGGCGCCGCCCGGAACCGTCTGGGGCGTCGCCGCCGAGCTCGATACGCCGTCCGGTCCGGTGGCGATCGGCACCGGGCTCGACCCGGCCGCGGCGGAGGCCGGCGGTAATCGCCGGCTGGTGCGGATCGACGGCCGCGCCGCCGAAAGCCAGGCGTCGCTGGGCGCCCATGTGGCGCTGACCTGGCTGACCCCCCAGCTCGACCGGCTGTTCCTGGAAGGGCGTCCGGCAACCGTCGCCGCTTCCTCGATCGCCTGGTGTTCAATTTCCATCCCGACCATGCCGGCCACCTGACCGCCTATGAACAGGCGCTGCGCGAGCGGGCGCGGCTGCTGAAGGACGGCCGCCGCGACGATGGCTGGCTGGCGGCGCTGGAGGAGACCATGGCGGCGGATGCGGTCGCCATCGCCGCCGCGCGCCGTGAGATGGTCGACCGGCTGCGCGCCGCGGAGAGCATCGCCGAGTTCGGCGGCCCGGCCGGCGACGATTTCTTCCCGCGCGCCGAGATGTCCCTGTCCGGCGCGGTGGAAAGCTGGCTCGCGGACTCTCCCGCCCTGGCGGTGGAGGACCGGTTCCGCGCCAGGCTGGCCGAGACCCGGCCGCTGGATGCGGTCGCCGGCGGCGCCGTGGACGGGCCGCATCGCAGCGACCTCAGGGTCCGCCATGCCGGCAAGGACTTGCCCGCGGCGGACTGCTCGACCGGCGAGCAGAAGGCGCTGCTGGTCGGCATCGTGCTGGCCAATGCCCGGCTGCTGTCGGCGGAACGCGGCGCGCCGCCGCTGCTGCTGCTGGACGAAATCGCCGCCCATCTGGACAGCCGCCGCCGGGCGGCGCTGTTCGAGGAGATCGTGGCGCTGGGCGCCCAGGCCTGGCTGACCGGCACCGACCCGGAACTGTTTGCCGCCCTTGGCGAGCGGGCCCGCCACCTCACCGTCGACAATGCCCGGATCGACGATGCCGAATGACGGTGATGCCGCATGAAGGCCGATTTTGAGGTTCATGTCATGGCCGACAATGCGAAGTCCCAACGCGTTTCTTCGTGGTCGTCGGTCCCGCTTTCGCAGGACTGACGGACGGTTTCCTAGGAAAGAACGACCCAATGAGTGACGAAAACGGTTCCGGCGAAGAGGCGGATTACGGCGCGGATTCGATCAAGGTGCTGCGCGGCCTGGAGGCGGTGCGCAAGCGTCCGGGCATGTATATCGGCGATACCGATGACGGCTCCGGCCTGCACCACATGGTCTACGAGGTGGTCGACAACGCCATCGACGAGGCGTTGGCCGGCCATTGCGACCGTGTCGAGGTCACGCTGAATCCGGACGGCTCGGCCACCATTACCGACAACGGCCGCGGCATACCGGTCGGCATCCACGAAGAGGAAGGGGTCAGCGCCGCAGAGGTGATCATGACCCAGCTGCACGCCGGCGGGAAGTTCGACCAGAACTCCTACAAGGTCTCCGGCGGCCTGCACGGGGTCGGTGTCAGCGTCGTCAACGGGCTGTCGGAATGGCTGGAGATGTCGATCTGGCGCGACGGCAAGGAATGGAGCATGCGCTTCGAGGATGGCGTCGCGGTGGCGCCGCTGGCGGAATCCGGCGATGCCGGCGACCGCACCGGGACGGGCGTCACCTTCCTGCCGTCCAAGGCCGTGTTCAGCATGACCGAGTTCGAGTTCGCGCAGTTGGAGCACCGGCTGCGCGAACTGGCTTTCCTCAACTCCGGCGTCGCCCTGGTGCTGACCGACGCCCGCAACGGCGAGCCGCGCCAGGTCGAGCTTGGCTATGAGGGCGGGCTGGAGGCCTTCGTACGCTACCTCGACCGCTCCAAGACCGCTCTGCACGAGCCGGTGAACCTGAAGGCCGAGAAGGACGGGCTGACCGTCGAGGCGGCGATGCAGTGGAACGACTCGTTCCACGAGACCGTGCTGTGCTTCACCAACAACATCCCGCAGCGGGACGGCGGCACCCATCTCGCCGGCTTCCGCGGCGCGCTGACCCGGCAGGTGAACGGCTATGCCACCGAGTCGGGCATCGCCAAGCGCGAGAAGGTGACCCTGTCCGGCGAGGATGCCCGCGAGGGACTGACCTGCGTCTTGTCGGTCAAGGTTCCGGACCCGAAATTCTCCAGCCAGACCAAGGACAAGCTGGTCTCCTCCGAGGTCCGGCCGGTGGTCGAGAACATCGTCAACGAGGCGCTGTCGACCTGGTTCGGCGAGCATCCTGCAGAGGCCAAGAAGATCGTCCAGAAGGTGGTTCAGGCCGCCGCCGCCCGCGAGGCGGCGCGCCAGGTGCGCGACCTGACCCGGCGCAAGGGCGCGCTGGACATGGCGTCCCTGCCCGGCAAGCTGGCCGACTGCCAGAGTCGCGACCCGGCGGAATCCGAGCTGTTCCTGGTCGAGGGCGACAGCGCCGGCGGCTCCGCCAAACAGGCCCGCGACCGCCGCATGCAGGCGATCCTGCCGTTGCGCGGCAAGATCCTCAACGTCGAGCGCGCCCGGCTCGACAAGATGCTGGGCTCGGCGGAAATCGGCACCCTGATCACCGCGCTGGGCACCGGCATCCGGGACGATTTCGACATCTCGAAGATCCGCTACCACAAGATCATCATCATGACCGACGCGGATGTCGACGGCAGCCACATCCGCACCCTGCTGCTGACCTTCTTCTATCGCCAGATGCCCGAGATCATAGAACAGGGCTATCTGTACATCGCCCAGCCGCCGCTCTACGGCATCGCCCGGGGCAAGTCCCGCGTGTACCGCAAGGACGACCGCGAGCTTGAGGAACTGCTGATCGAGCAGGGCATCGAGGGCGTCACCTACACCCAGGCCGATGGCGCCCAGATCGCCGCCGCCGATCTGGCCGACAAGGTGCGTCAGGCGGTCCAGGCGAAATCGATGATCGAGACCCTGGCACGGCGGATCGGCAGCGCGGACGTGGTTGAGCAGATGGCGATTGCCGGCATGCTCGATTCGGCCGCCTTCGCCGACGCGGCGGCCGTCGCTGATGTCGCCACCCGGCTCGACGCCCTGGCGCCGGAGCTGGAGCGCGGCTGGCAGGGCCGGACCACCGACGATGGCAGCGTCGCCTTCACCCGCACTTTGCGTGGTGTAACCGAGATGCGGGTGGTCGATGGCGACTTGCTGCGCGGCAGTGAGGCGCGCCGCTTGAAGGCCATGGCACAGGACCTGAAAGCGCTCTACAGCGAGGCCGGGACGCTCAGCCACAAGGAGCAGGAATGGCCGATCACCGGGCCGGTCGCGATGGCCGGCCGGGTCATGGAGATCAGCCGCAAGGGCATGGCGATCCAGCGCTACAAGGGCCTCGGCGAGATGAATCCGGACCAGCTCTGGGAGACCACCCTCGATCCGGATGTGCGGTCGTTGCTGCAGGTCAAGGTCAGCCACGTGGACGAGGCCGAGGACGTGTTCTCGACCCTGATGGGCGATCTGGTCGAGCCGCGCCGTGAGTTCATCCAGGACAACGCCCTGAAGGTCGCCAATCTGGACGTGTAGCACCGGTGAGATCGGCCGCTCCGCTCACTTCGGCATAACGCGTTCGTGAATCGCCATTAATCGCGTAGTTGCCGATCATCGAAAAAGTGGTGACCATGGCGGAACCGGTGGCTGTTGCCATCGGATCCAATATGGCGCTGTGGCGCGCGCGACCGGGTTCTGATGACGGACGACGACACCACGCATACCGGCACGGAAGAACGCCGGACACTCTGGATCGCCAAGATGACGGGGGCATGCCTGGCGGCCGCGGCGGTGCTCGGCCTGCTCACCTATGCGCTGTGGCAGGCGCTGGACCTCGGCGATGTGGAGATGTCGCTGGAGAGCATCGAGGCGTTGATCCTTTCCTGGGGCGTGTGGGGCGCGGCGGGGTCGATCGTCATCATGATCCTGCACTCCTTCGTTCCGCTGCCGGCCGAGATCATCGCCATGGCCAATGGCATGGTGTTCGGAACTCTTTGGGGCATCGTCCTGACCTGGACCGGCGCCATGCTGGGCGCGGCCATCTCATACGGACTTGCACGCTGGCTTGGGCAACCGCTGGTGCGCCGGGTAGTCCCGGCCAGGCATTGGAACGCCCTGCAGGCCTGGGAGGCCGATCAGGGCGCGGCGGCGCTGCTGATCGCCCGGCTGATCCCGGTCATTTCGTTCAACCTGATCAACTATGCGGCAGGACTAGCCGGGGTGCGCTGGCCGGTGTTCCTGTGGACCACGGCGATCGGCATATTGCCGCTCACCATCCTCAGCGTGGTTCTGGGGCATCAGCTGGTCGACGCGCCACTCTGGGTGTGGGTTCTCGTCGCGGTCGGGCTGGCCACCCTTTGGATCGGCAGCAGGCGCCTGCGTCGCAGCCCGGCGGAGGGCTAGCGCCCACTCCGGACAACCAGAACCGTCATTGCGAGCCGCAGGCGACGCAATCCATTCGGTCGGCAAACAGTGGATTGCCGCGTCGCTCCGCTCCTTGCAATGACGTAAGGGGTTGGCGCCGACGGCGGGATTCTTCAAATCGCCGCATTTCTCCACAAGATTGCGCGGAATTCATAAGACCATAAAGGTCATGGGGACCTCTCGATCAATGTCGTCACGTACCGGCTCGCTGTCTCGCCGCGCCCGCCGCGCGGTAAGCCGTACGCTGCGTCGCAGTAAACCGTCGCCACGGCGGTCGTCCCGGCGTCGCGGCAGCAGTGCGCGTCGCGGTGCCCGGCGCGGATTCACGCCGACCTGGCGCCGGGTCCTGAAATGGTCGTTCTACACCGGCATCTCCGGTGCGCTCATGCTGGTCGTCGCGACCGCCTATCTGGTCTTCACCCTGCCCGATTTCGAAGATGCGGTGGTTCCCGACCGCCGGCCGGTGGTGATGCTGCTGGCGGCCAATGGCGCGCCGGTGCATCGCTTCGGCGATCTGATGAGCGAGGCGGTCAGCCTGGACGAGTTGCCGCCGCACCTGATCCAGGCGGTGCTGGCCACCGAGGACCGGCGGTTCTATTGGCATCCGGGCATTGACCCGATCGGCATCGCTCGGGCGATGGTTGCCAATATCCGCGCCGGGCGGTTCGTCCAGGGCGGCTCGACGATCACCCAGCAGCTCGCCAAGAACCTCTTCCTGTCACCCGAGCGGACCCTCCGCCGCAAGGCGCAGGAGGCCCTTCTGGCGTTCTGGCTGGAATTCCGCTTCACGAAGGACGAAATCCTCGGTGCCTATCTGAACCGGGTCTACATGGGCGCCGGTACCTATGGCGTCGATGCCGCCGCCTGGACCTATTTCGGCGTGCCCGCCACCGATATCAGCCTGGAACAATCGGCCATGCTGGCGGGCCTGCTGAAGGCGCCGTCGCGCTATGCCCCCAGCCGAGCGCCGGAACTGGCCGAGGAGCGGGCCGATCTGGTGCTCGCGGCGATGGTCGAGGAAGGCTACATCGAGGCGGGCGACGTCGAGCGGGTCCGGGACCTGCCGCCATTGCCGCGCCGCCGCCCGTCGGAGGGCAATGGCGGCCGCTATTTCGCCGATTGGGTGGCTGAGCGGATGTCCGATTTCGTTGGCTTCGACCAGGGTGATCTGGTGGTCCGCACCACGCTCCACCCGGACCTGCAACGCTCCGCCGAGCGCATCGTCGCCAATTATCTGGACCGTGAGGGTGGGCCGTCGGGGGCCGGCCAAGCGGCGCTGATCGCGCTTAGCCCGGGCGGCGAGATCCGCGCCATGGTCGGCGGCCGCTCCTATGGCACCAGCCAGTTCAACCGCGCGGTCCAGGCGCTGCGACAACCGGGCTCGGCCTTCAAGCCGGTCATCTATCTGGCCGGGCTCGAGCAGGGCCTCAGGCCGGACATGCAGATCCTCGACGCGCCGATCGAGATCGCCGGCTATTCGCCGCGCAACTTCGACGATACCTATCGCGGCTACATCACCGCGCTCGATGCGCTGGCCAATTCAGTCAATTCCGCCTCGGTGCGGGTGCTGGACGAGGCCGGAGTGGACAATGCCATCGACGTGGCCCGCCGGCTCGGCATCACCGCCGATCTGCGCCGCGACTTGACCCTGGCGCTCGGCTCCAGCGAGGTCACCCTGATCGAGCTGACGGCAGCCTATGGCGCTCTGCTGCGCGACGGCCGGCCGCTCTGGCCGTACGGCATCGCCGCCATCGAAAGCGTTGAGCAGGCGTCCACCTTGTATGTGCGGCAGGGCGATGGCGCGGCCGAGACGATCCGGCCCTGGCATGTCTGGGAGCTGAACCGCATGCTCGAGCACGTCATGCTTTATGGCACCGGCCGCGGCGCCCAGCTCGACCGCCCGGCGGCCGGCAAGACCGGCACCAGCCAGGATTACCGCGATGCCTGGTTCGTCGGCTTCACCGCCGATCTGGTCGTCGGCGTCTGGGTCGGCAACGACGATGGTACGCCGATGCAGGGGGTTTCCGGCAGCGGCCTGCCGGCGCGCATCTGGCGCGACTTCATGCTGTCCGCCCATCGCGGCCTGCCGCCCCGACCGTTGCCCGGCGTCGGACCGATCCCGCCGGTCGCCGCGTCTCAGGACCCAGCTGCCACCGGCGGCGGTGGCATCGGCGGCTTCCTCAGCCGTCTGTTCGGCGGCGACTGACCTGGCGCATTATCCGCTGACGCGGGCCGGTGCCGTATGAACGGAAAATGCGCTACAATCCGAGCCGGCTCAGGGTCGCCTCGATCGGCCGGGCATAGGACACGTCCCAATAGCGGACATGCACCAGCAGCGGGTAGATGTTGTAGATGTCCCGCCGCAGTTCAAAGAATCCGGGCTCCAGCGGCGCCAACTGCCGATATCGTCGGAAGAACGGCTCCCCGAACGTGCCGAACAGGGTGGTGAAGGCCAGCTCGATCTCCGGATGGCCGCAATAGACCGCCGGGTCGATGAAGCCGACGATGTTCTCCCCCCGGCTCAGCACATTGCCTGTCCAGATATCGCCGTGCAGCAAGGACGGATGCGGCGGCTCGTCGAGATAGTCCTCCAGCCGTCCTGCCAACGCCTCCAGCCGCCGCCGCAGGGCGTCGGATACCGTACCCTCGCCATGGCCGGCCTCGGTCATGTGCAGCAACCGGTGATCGCGGAAGAAGTCGACCCAGCGATCGCCCGGCGGATTGGGCTGGGGCAGTTGGCCGATCACCGTATCCTGCGCATAGCCGTAACGCTCGCGGGGCGTGGAATGGAGCGCCGCCAGCATGCCTGCCGCCCGGGCCTGCGCCGCCGCCCCAGGGACGCCGCCATCATGGTCGATGAAGCTGGTCAGCAGCAGCGCATCGTCGGCGTACAGCACCTCGGGAAGCGGCAACTCGCTCAGCCGGGCAAGCTCGTCCAGCATGAATCGCTCGATCGCCAGATGCCCCTGGCCGGTTTTTGCGACGATCGGCTCGCCGTCGGAGAGCAGGACTTTCACCACCGCAACCGTGGATCCGCCCGACAGCGGCTCGGCCGACACCGGACGTCTTCCAAGCGCCGCCTCGACGCGATCGGCCAAATCCTCGGTCAGCATGAGGGCGGCAACACGTGGCTTGGCTTCAGAATCTCAGCGCCCGGCATCCGCCGCCAGCGAATCCAGCAACCCGTCCACGCCGGCTTCGATCAGGTCCAGGGCGTGTTCGAAATCGTCGGTGCCGCCATACCATGGATCGGGCACGTCGCGCGGCAGCCCGTCATCGGCGAAATCCATGAACAGGCGCACCCGGTCGCGGGCGTGGTCCGGAGCAATTCGCTCCAGGCGGGCCAGATGGCCGCGATCCATGGCGAGGATCAGGTCGAATTCTTCGAAATCCGTGGCCGCGATCCGCCGCGCCCGCCGGTCGGCAAGCGTGTATCCGCGGATCTGTGCCGCGCGCCGCGCCCGTGCGTCGGGCGGATTTCCGTGCTCCTCGCTGCTGGTGCCGGCGCTGTCGGCGGCGATATCGTCGGCCAGGCCGCGCTTGGCCGCGCGATGCACGAAAACGCCCTCGGCGGTCGGCGAGCGGCAGATGTTTCCGGTGCAGACGAACAGGACCTTCATGGCGGAACCCGATCTACTGGTAATGGCTCGCCAACCATACGGGCGGCCGTCACGCAGGGGAACCGCGCCGGAGGCCGCAAACGGAAATCATCAACTCCATCGGTCGGCCGGCATCGGCCCGCCCTTCGAAGGGACGCGGCCTGGACCTGCCATGGCTTTCGGCGGACACTGGAGGCATGACTATGTGCGACGCGGCCGGCACCCTCGTACAGTGACCGGGAGTCCCATGCAGATCGATCCGCAATCCCATATCGTGGTGCTGACCGGGGCAGGAATCTCCAAGGAATCCGGCCTGGACACCTTTCGTGACGCCGACGGCATCTGGTCGAAGGTCGATCTGGAGGATGTGGCGACGCCGGAGGCCTTTGCGCGGGATCCGGTGCTGGTGCACCGATTCTACAACGACCGGCGCCAGGGATTGCTCGATCCGACGGTACAGCCCAACGACGCCCATCGTGCGCTGGCGCGGCTCGAGCGGGACTGGCCCGGCGGTGTACTGGTCGTCACCCAGAACATCGACGACCTGCACGAGCGGGCCGGGACGACCCGCCTGATCCATATGCATGGCGCATTGTTGGAGGCGCGCTGCGCCCATTGCGCCACCGTCTCCGACTGCCGCCACGATCTGTCGACGGAACTGGCTTGCGAGGTGTGCCGGCGGTCCGGCGGCATGCGGCCGAACGTGGTCTGGTTCGGCGAGATGCCGCTGGAGATGGAGCGCATCTACACCGCTCTCGCCGAATGCGGCCTGTTCCTGTCGATCGGCACTTCGGGCACCGTCTACCCGGCCGCCGGCTTCGTCCAGGAGGCGCGGATGTACGGTGTGCCGACGGTCGAGCTCAACATGGAGCCGTCCGACGGGGTCTCGCTGTTCGACAAGGCCATCCACGGTCCGGCGACCGCCGTGGTGCCGGAATTCGTCGGACGGTTGCTGGCGTCATGACGCAGAATCGGGCGCTGGCCTCGACCATGGCCGAAGCGCGGGCCTGTACCGTCTGTTCGGCACATCTGCCGCTGGGGCCGCGGCCGGTGCTGCGCGCCAGCGCCTCTTCGCGGCTGTTGATCGTTGGCCAGGCGCCGGGAACGAAGGTGCACGAAACCGGCATTCCATGGAACGACCCGTCCGGCGACCGGCTCAGAGACTGGCTCGGCCTCGACCGGGACGCCTTCTACGACGAACGGCGGATCGCCATCATGCCCATGGGGTTCTGCTATCCGGGGGTCGACAGGAATGGCGGCGACAAGCCGCCGCGGCCCGAATGCGCGCCGCTCTGGCACGACCGGCTGCTGGCTTTGATGCCGGGCATCGAACTCACCCTGCTGGTCGGCATGTACGCCCAGCGCCGCTATCTGGGCCGGGGGCGGCGGCGTACCCTGACCGAGACCGTGCGGGACTGGCGCCACTACTTGCCGGACTACCTGCCGCTGCCACATCCAAGCTGGCGGAACACGGCTTGGCTGAAGAGGAATCCCTGGTTCGAGGCGGACATCGTGCCGTTCCTGCGGTCGATCGCGATTTGAGCGCAATTCGCGAACAATTTTCGCATTCATAATCGATTAACGGGAATCTCGTCATAACCCGCGTATCTTCTCATAGCGGGAGTTTGACTCATGGGCTCCATGAGCTTCACGCAGTTTCTGTTTTCCTTCGAAGGGCGCATTAGCCGATCCGCCTACTGGCTCAAATTCACCCTGCCCTACATGGTGATCTTGATCGGGCTGAGCTTCATCAGCGTAGCGGTCGGGCCGCCGACCGACTCCTTCGGCATGCCGCTGGAGCCGCCGAGCACGACGGCGATGATCGTCAACGCGGTCGGGGCGCTGTTCGGCCTGGCGGCACTGTGGCCGAGCCTGGCGGTGGCCGCCAAGCGCTGGCATGACCGCGACAAATCGGGCTGGTGGACGCTGATCGTCCTGATCCCGATCATCGGCAGCATCTGGATGCTGGTCGAATGCGGCTTTCTGCGGGGCACCACCGGTTCGAACCGGTTTGGCGAAGACCCGCTTCAGTCCGCCGGCGGCTTCCAGCAGCCTGGCATGGAACCGCAGATGTAAGTTCTGCTCCGGCTCAAGGTCGAGAGTATCGAGAACCCGGCACCGAAGATTTCGGCGCCGGGTTTTTCGTGATCGGCACCCTGTAAATTATATTGCATTTGATATAAATCCGAAAATCGGGTAGGAATGGTGCGCGCCGGCGTTCGTCCGGCCTTTCATGCGTCCATCCCATGGAGCCAATCCGATGAACGGTTCGCCCAGCCTGACCGATCTCCTGTTCTCCTTCGAGGGCCGGATCGGTCGTCAGACCTTCTGGATGAAATTCGTCCTCCCGGTGTTCGTCGTCGCAGTCGTGGTTGCCGGACTCGATTACCTGATCGGCGCCGGTGGCATACTCTCCGGGATCTTCCAGCTGGCGGTTCTGTGGCCGTCTCTCGCCGTTTATTGCAAGCGCTGGCATGACCGCGACAAATCCGGCTGGTGGACGCTGATCGTTCTGATCCCGCTCATAGGCAGTATCTGGATCCTGGTCGAATGCGGTTTCTTGCAGGGCACCGCCGGATCGAACCGCTTCGGCGAGGACCCTGTTCCGGCCTGACCGCCCCGGTCAGGTCTCGCTGACCCGATAGGCGCAGCGCCGCGCCCCGGCCAGGATATGGTCGCCGCGCTCGATCGTCACCCCGGGTCCCAATACGGCCCGGAACACCAGAAGTTCTGCGGCGCATAGCCCGGTGCAGGCGGCCGCCGCACGACAGATCGGGCAGTGGTTCTCGATCAGCAGGAAACCGCCTTCCGCGTCCTCCTGCACCTCCGCCATGTAGCCTTCCTCGGTACGGATCGCCGCCAGCGCGTCCAGCCGGGCGCGCAGGCCCCGGCTCCCGTCCATGCGCTCGGCATAGTTGTCGGCCTGCTCGCGGCCGCGCACCGACAGCAGCCGGTTCAGCCCGGCCTCGCCGAAGGCCTGCCGCATGGAGTGCAGCAACCCCACGGTCAACTCGGCGTGGGCGTCGGGGAAATATCGGTCGGCGGCCTCGGTCAGATGCCACAGCTTGATCGGCCGGCCGCGCGGCCGTGCCTGCTCGGTGAACCCGACCAGCCGCTCCTCCTGCATGGCGTAGAGATGCTGGCGCACGGCCATCGCCGAGACGCCGAGATCCCGCGACAGGTCGGCGGCATTGCGGGCGCCGCCATGCTTCAGCACGTCCAGCAGCGCCCGCCTGGTGGGCTGCTCGCTGGCTTTGGTCGCGCGGTTGTCTGGCATTGTTTCTAAAGATATCCCTTGAAAAAATACCTGGGACGGCGTAGCGTCAGGTTTCTAAAGCAATTCCTTTAGAAAAGAAAGCGCACAGGCGACGCGACCTCACTTGGGGGGTTATCATGCCCGACATGCATCAGAACTCTATCGTCAAGGTTGGCTCCCTGAAGGAACTCGTCGCGAAAGGTCGGCGGGTGGTGAAGGTCGGGGCGAAGCAGGTCGTCCTGTTCCACGACGAAGGCCGCGTCCATGCCTGCAACAACCGCTGCCCGCATGAAGGCTTTCCCCTGTCGGAGGGGACGTTGAGCGATGGCTGCATTCTGACCTGTAACTGGCACAACTGGAAGTTTGACCTCGAGGGCGGCGAGACCCTGGTTGGCGGCGACACCCTGCGGCGCTATCCGGTGACGATCGACGGCGACGACATTCTGCTGGACGTCGCCGACCCGCCGCCGGCGAAGCAGGCGGCCAAGGCGCTGGCCAATCTGCACCGCAGCTTCGACCGCAACGACTACAGCCGCATGGCGCGGGAGATCGCGCGGCTGCGGCGATCAGGCCAGGATGACCTCGATGCCGTGCGCGGCGCCGTCGCCTGGACCCACGACCGGCTTGAGTTCGGCACCACCCACGCCCATGCGGCGGCACCCGACTGGCTGGCGCTGCGCGACGATCACGCCGCCGATGACGGCCGAAAGCTGGTGGCGCTGCTGGAGATCGTCGGCCATCTCGCCGACGACACCCTGCGCGAGCCGGAATACCCCTACCCGCTCGACATCCATCCTTACAATCCCGCGGCGCTTGTGGCGGCCATCGAGGCCGAGGACGAGGCGGCGGCGATCGGCCTGTTGCGCGGCGCGCTGGCCGAAGGCGTTGACTTCGCGGCGTTGGAGAAACCGTTGGCCCAAGCCGCACTGGCCCACTATCAGGATTTCGGCCATTCCCTAATCTACGTACTGAAGGTTGGCGAACTGATCGCCCGGCTCGGCGAGGGCAGCGCCGAGCCCCTGCTGCTGGCTCTGGTGCGTTCGCTGGTCTATGCAAGGCGCGAGGATCTGATCCCGGAATTCCGCGCCTACGGACCTGCGCTGGCGAGGTGGGACGGGACCGGCGCGGAGCCGGTTGCGGCGGATGATCTGACCCGGCTCTCGGTGGCTCGTGCCCTCGACCGGGTGCTGCGGTCCTCGGCAGATATCCAGGCCCTCTACGACGCCTTGCTGGGCGCGGCCGCGTGGCAGTTCCTGCATTTCGATCTGGACCGGCAGAACCGCACCGACCAACCGATCGCCCAGAACGTCTCCTGGCTCGACTTCACTCACGCGATCACCTTCGGCAATGCGGTGCGCGAGCTGTGCTCCCGCTATCCGGAGCTCTGGCCGGCGGGATTGTTGCAGATGGCCTGCTTCCTGGGCCGAAATACCGCTTTCGTCGACCCGGAATTGGATACCGGCTGCTGGGCTGTGGCCGACGCCGGCGACTTCCTCGATCCGGCCATGACAGCCCTGTTCGATCACGGCAAGGAGGAGTTCATCGTCTCCTGCCATCTGGTGAAGCTGCAGACCGCCGTCCGGTCGGAAGTTGCGGCGGCACCCGATGCACCCTGGGTGCCGGCACTGCTCGCCGCCACGAGGCGGTTCCTGGAATCGCCGCTGAAACGAAAGCATTCGCTCAGGGCGGCCCGTCAGGCGCTGGATTTCGTGGCGATCGAAGGTTAGCGACCTCCGGCAATCAGACTTGCATCAATAACCGATCATTAATCGCATGAATCTACAACTTCGTCCGCCATGAACTGACGCGGCGGTACGGGGTGATGCTGAACGTTTTGTTCTCCGGGATCGATTTCATGTTTTCTCCCAAGGGCAGGATGCGTCGGCTGCCGTTCTGGGGCTATCACATCGGCATGATCGTGCTGGCCTGGGTGACCTTGATCAGTCTCGCGATGGCCTATTTGGGGCCTGTCGTCGAACTGGTCGAGGCCGGAGTAGATCCAGATATCGCGCTTCAATCCCTGGATCCGGACGAATCAAACCTCTTTCTTGCGCTATTCCTGATGCTGAATGTGGGCTTCACCTGGTCCACCTACGCCGTTACCGCCAGGCGATGGCACGATCGCGACAAATCCGGCTGGTGGTCGTTGATCGTGTTCCTTCCCGTTATCGGCGTGCCCTGGATATTCATCGAATGCGGCTTTCTGCCGGGAACCCGGGGAATGAACCGGTTTGGCGCAGCCCCGGGCTCATCCGAGGGCGATTTCGTCGAGGTGTTCGAATAGGGCTGATATCCGGTGTCGTTCGCAGGATCGAGGCTCAGCCGCCGGTCTCCTGTTCCAGCGCTTCCATGTCATCGTCGGAAAAACCGAAATGGTGGCCGATCTCGTGGATCAGCACATGGCGGACGATGTGCTCGAGATCCTCGCCGGTCTCGCACCAGTAATCCAGGATCGGCCGGCGGAAGAGAAAGATCAAATCCGGGTGCAGCGCCGACTGGGTGACGCTCTTCTCGCCGAATGGGATGCCGACATAAAGGCCGAGCAGGTCGAACGGGCTCTCCAGCGCCATCTCCCGCATCGTGTCCTCGTCGGGGAAATCCTCGACCCGGATCGCCACCCCGTCGACCATGGCGCGCAGCCGCTTGGGGATCCGTGCGAAGGCGCTGTCGGCCATGGCGATAAAATCGTCCAGGCCGGGCGCGTTGGAGAATCTTGCCATGACGCTGATCTTATTGACCTGTTGACGCGGTGGCCACTTCGGTTCTCCAGTGCGCCAACGAGACCGAGAGGAGATTCGGGACATGGTGGAGAAGCTCACCGACGAGGCCCGCGCCGCGGCCCTGGCCGAGCTGGATGGATGGCAATTGGTGGACGGCCGGGACGCGATCGAGAAGCGTTTCGCGTTCAAGGACTTCAACCGGGCCTGGGCCTTCATGAGCCGGGCCGCGCTGAAGGCCGAACAGATGAACCACCATCCGGAATGGTTCAACGTCTACAACCGGGTCGAGGTCACCCTTGCCACCCACGATGTCGACGGCCTGTCCGAGAAGGATGTCAGGCTGGCCAAATTCATGGATTCGGTGGCCTGAAGACCGGGCCGCCGGAACGTTATTCTGACGGGCTATTTCGGCGCCAAGCGGACCGCGCCGTCCAGGCGGATCATGACTTCGCCGTTCAGCATCCGGTTGGCGGCGATGTGCATGACCAACTCGGCATATTCCTCGGCGAGGCCCAGGCGCTTGGGATAAAGCGTGGTGGCGACCAGGCTCTCCTGCACGTTCTCCGGCAGGCCGGTCATCATCGGCGTGGCGATCAGCCCCGGTGCCACGGCCATCACCCTTATGCCATGGCGCGCCAGCTCCCGCGCCGCCGGCAGGGTCATGGCCACGATGCCGCCCTTCGAGGCGCTGTAGGCGGCCTGGCCGATCTGCCCCTCATAGGCGGCGACGGAGGCGGTGCTGACGACCAGCCCGCGCTCGCCATCCTCCAGCGGTTCCAGAGGGACCATGTCGGCGGCGGCCAGGCGCATGATGTTGAAGCTGCCGATCAGGTTGATCTCGATGGTGCGGCGGAAGGCGTCCAGATCGTGCGGGCCGCCGCGGCCGACCACCAGTCCGCCGGTGGCGACGCCGGCGCAGTTGACCGCGATGCGGGCCGGGCCATGGGCCTCGCGGGCGCCGGCCACCGCCTGCTCGGCCGCGCCGCCATCGGACACGTCGCAGGCGAAGGCCGTGCCGCCGATTTCCGCCGCGACCGCCTCGGCGGCCTCCAGATTTACGTCCAGCAGCGCCACCTTGGCGCCGGCCGCCGCCAGCGCCCGGCCGGCCGCCGCCCCCATGCCCGATCCACCGCCGGTGACGATTGCCGCCTGACCCGCAACATCCATGTCCGAATTCCTCCCTTGCACGCGTGACGCCGGTGGATAGCAGATCGCACCTGGCTTGGCGACCGGCCGCTATTGCCGTGGTCGGAGCTTTGCCCTATGCCGTGATCGATGGCTGCAATGGACGGACGGCGCGTCGCGCGATATCTGGGATTTGCCGGCTTGATCCCGTTCTATGCAACGGCGGTCGGGGCGCTCCTGTCCGATGATCTCCTCCTGGTCAGCCTTCTGGTGCAAGCGCAGCTGGTCTATGGCGCGGTCATCGCGAGCTTTCTCGGGGCGGTGCATTGGGGACTGGCCATGGCGGTGCCGGAACCGCCCGGTTCCAGGCTGTTTGTCAGCGTCCTGCCCGGGCTCGCCGGGTGGGCGATCGTCGGCCTGTTGAGCGCGCTCCAGACCTTCGCACTCGCGCTGTTCATCGCCCTGTTCGGCGTGCTGTATTTCTATGATCGCAATGCGGTCCAGGCCGGCCGTGCGCCCGCCTGGTATGGCAGCTTGCGCGGGCCTCTGACCGCCCTTGCGATGGTGGCGTTCGGATTGTCATTGTTGGCCGTCGCCGGGCTCGGCCGGTGAGTGCGCCGCCAAGTCTCAATCCGGCGCCGGCGCGGTTTTCGGCGGCGCGCCCAGCTTGGCCTCTCGGCGAGCGATATAGACCGTACTGGCGACGATGATGCCGGCGCCGACCATGGTCCAGACATCCGGGAATTCGGCGAACAGCACGATGCCGAATGCGGTTGCGAACAGCAGCCTGGCATAGTCGAAGGGCGCGACCGCCGTGGCCTCGGCGATCCGGTAGGCGCGAACGATGGCGGCCTGGGAGGTCACGCCGATCACACCCAGCAGGATCGCGGTCACCAGCACCGGCCCGGTGACGTCGCGCCAGACCCAGAGCGCCGGCCCCAACGTGAATACCGTAGTGTAGGCGGCGGTGTAGAACAGCACTGTCAGGTGCTTCTCCCCTGGCGGCATGCGCTTCAGGAACACGACGACCGTCGCGGCGGCGAAGGCCTGACCGATGGCGACCAGCATCGCCGGGTCGAAGTCTCCGGCACCCGGCCGCAGCATCACCAGCACGCCGGCGAAACCGACCGCCGTTGCCGACCAGCGCCGCCAGCGAACCGGCTCGCCCAGAAACAGCACCGCCAGCACAATCAGGAAAAACGGCCGGCTGAAGGTGATCGCCGTCGCGGTGGCCAGCGGCAGATGGGTCAGCGCGTAGAAGCCGCACATCATCGCCGTGGCACCAGCCAGCGCCCGGGCGAGATGCAGCCCCGGCACCGGCGTTCGCAGCACCGTGGGCCCGGCCCGCACCGCCAACGGCAGCAGGACCGCCAGCCCGACGACACTGCGGAAGAACGCGATCTGGAAGCTGTGCAGGCTCTCGCCGAGTGACTTCGCCAGCACCGCGGTGATCGAGAACCCGACCGCCGCCAGCAGCACCCAGACGCCGCCGCGGGTGTTGGCCGGCAGCGTCATCCAGCGCTTCCGCAGCGCTGCGGCGGTCACAGCTTCTCCCGCGCCGCGCCGGTGGCAACCGGGGCCGGATCGTGCGGCCGGCGCTCACGGGCGACGACGGCCTCACGGCGGGCGATGTACAGGGTGGCGCCGATGATGATCGCAGCACCCAGCCAGCTCCAGCCATCCATGCCCTCGCCGAACAGCAGCCACCCGATCAGCGCCACCAGGGGCAGCCTGAGATAGTCCAGCGGGATCACCGCCGACGCATCTGCCAGGTGCATGGCGTGGCTGAAGCAGAGATGCGCGACGGTGGCCAGCCCGCCGACCAGAACCATGAAACCGAGCACCGCCAGGCTAGGGGTCTGCCAGACGAACAGCGCCGGCACCAGCGACAGCGGGGTCAGGAACAGGGTCATATAGGCGACCATCGCCCGGCTCGACTCGGTGCGCGACAGCGATTTGATCAGCAACGCGGAGATCGCCCCGGCAAGCGCCGACAGCAGCACCAGCATGGCGGCCGGCGTCACCGTCTCCAGCCCCGGCCGGACGATCACCAGCACGCCGAGAAAGCCGACCGCCGTCGCGCTCCAGCGCCGGGCGCGCACGACCTCGCCGAGGAACAGGGCGGCCCCCATTGTGGCGAACAGCGGCGAGGTGAAGCTGAGCGACACCGCCTCGGCCATCGGCATCAACGACAACCCCATGAACCAGCACAGCATGGCGACCAGCCCGACAGCGGCGCGCCAGGCGTAGGTGCCGATGCGCCTTGTGCGCAGGCCACCGATTCCGGCATGCAGGATCCAGGGCAACATGAAGGCCAGCCCGAACGCATTGCGGAAGAACGCCACCTGGAACGGATGCAGCAATTCGGTCGCCAGCCGGATCAGCACGATCATGCCGGAGAAGCACACGGCGGCACAGGCCATCCAAAGCGCGCCCTGAGCCGGTGCCGACAGGGTCGCGGCGGAAGCAGAAATCGGTTTCATGAAAGCCCGAAAGGGGTGGAGAGATCAGTGTAAAGCGGATAACGGGTTGGCGCCAGGGTCGCTCAAAGGCCTTATCTCGGTGAGCTCGAATGCGCAATCGGGCGTCAGAACGCCGTCTCAGCCATCGCAGGTCGTCGGTGTAACGAGGCCAAAGAGGTACGATGCGGTATTCAGCCAGGAATGATGCTGGTGAGCGCTGCTCGATCAGGGCGTACCACAGTTCCGCTTTGGCGTGAGTTCCAGATGATCCGGCAATCGCAGCAGATTCCGCCCGCTGGCCTCAAGCCGCCGTTTTCGACTGATTGGAATGGTTCATAGAGCGTCAAATGACGTCGCAACGTGGGGAGCAAGTCACGCCAGTCGAGAGCGACTGGTTGCCTCTGCAGGATACCTCACTGACAAAGCCGGCGACACCTGATCAACCGACCGCGGCTCGTCCTTCTTCTCGTAGGAACTGCTTAAGCAACACAGAGTTCGTTCCGGGCGGCCGAGCGTGACGATTACTCGGCGGCCGCGACCTTGGGGCGGCCGGGAGCATGTTGCCGGCGCATTCTTTCGACGGCAGCCTGGCCGGATTCCGTAGCGGTGAAGATGTCGAGTGCGTCGAGCTCACCTTCGTCCGGCGGGGTCAATGCCAGATCGGTGTAGTCGTACTTGCCAGGGTCACGTTCGACTCGCGCCCGGGCGCGGGAAAGCTTCAGGTAATAGGCCATGAAGAGGCTGTACTTCCTGACGATCTCCCAAAGGTAACGCGGATAGAAGACGAAGGGGCTCTCGATCAGCATGCCTGGTCGCCGGTCCCGACGATACTTGCGGCGGAAGCGGCCTCCCTGTAGCGGGTGAACGCCCTCGAAGGCCTGGCAGCCATAAAACCCCAAGGCCAACTTCATGATCTTGCTCGATTTCATGCCGCTCGCCACGGCCCGACGCATCAGCGTCTCGATGTGCTCGGGCGTGTAGAAGGCATCCCAGGCGCGGTGGTAGATGTCCCGCCACTCCCGGGCCGACATCAGCGGATGGCCGGTGCAGACGTGTTCCAGGTCATAGTTGTTCATATCCGGGTCCATCCAGACCCCCTTGGCGTCCAGGACCTTGTGGTCCTCGGAGCCGGGCAGTGGGGTCAGGCAGAAAAACTCTACCAGGTCGACCGGAAGCTCGCGCTTCATGATCTCGATGTCGCGAATGATGCGCTCGGGCGTGTCCGCGGGAAAGCCCACGATGTAGCCGCAATAGGTGACCGCCCCGATCGCTTTCCAGCCCTGCAGCATCCTGCGGTACTCGGTGATCCGGTTCTGCCGCTTCTTTGCCGCGATCAGGTTGTCCGGGTTGATGTTCTCGAGCCCGATAAAGACCCGATTGACTCCGGCGCGCCCGGCCTTTTCCAAGAATTTTGGGATCTTGTGGCAAAGGGTGTCGACCTGAATGATCAGCTTCAGCTTCACGCCTTCGCGTTCGCGGAACTCGATGATGCGGTCGAAGATCGCCTCCCAATTCCTGTTCCGGGCGAAGTTATCGTCGGTGATGAAGAAGGACTTGATGCCTTGGGCCAGGTTCTCGCGCAGAATCTTCTCGATTTCGTCGGCGGTCCGGTAGCGCGACTTGCGGCCCTGCACGTTGATGATCGTGCAAAAGCTGCACTGGAACGGACAGCCTCGGCCCGAGTCGAAACTGGTCCGGGCCTTGACGTTTCGCTCGATGTTGAAGCTCGGCAGGATCGGGGTCGGTGCGCCCTCCATTGCAGGCAGGTCGGACATGTAATTGTAGAGCGGCTTCAGTTCGCTGCGGTAGGCGTCGAGCAACACCTCATCCAGACGACCTTCGACCTCGCCGGCAAATATCGAGATGCCCAGGTCCATGGCCTCGCGAATGTCGGACGGCAGTTCGGGCAGCATTGCGAGGCAACCGCTGACGTGAAAACCCCCGATGCAGACTTGGATCCCGGCGGCCCGCAGTGGTCGAGCGATGTCCACCGCCCGGGGAAACTGGTTGGTCTGGACGCCGACCAGGGCGACCAATCCCCGACCGCCGGTCTGCCCCATAGTGCGGACGATCTGCCGAGGTTGGATCCGGGTGTTGGTCTCGTCGCTGGCGGTTACCTCGATATCGACGTCATCGCCGAGCACCCGCCGTTCGATGCAGTCAAGTGCGACCCCGTTGATCGCCGCCATGGTGTTTGAGGGAATCTCCGAGCGCACCCACTGGATGACATAGCCATCATCGTCATAGTGCGACGGCTTGAGGAGGTAGAGCCTAAAGGTCTCGCGCGAACCGCGCTCCGGACGTGCCGACATAGACCACTAACCCCCCTTTTGGATTCAGCCAAGCCTCGCCGCATTGACGGGATTTCACTAATTCCGCCGACTGGCGCCTGCGGAAAAAGCAGAGACTTGCGCTCTGGATTACATACCCTTCACCAAGGTCAACGGGAGGTATTCGTACCCGCCGAGCACGCTCCATCGGTCTTTCTACGTTCCGCCTTTGCTTGAATAAGCGTGTAGGGATGCTTCCACCGAAGAATACCCGGATAACCACTCCAAGTGGCCTACCTCTCTCAGTGTCGCAATTCGTCAGGGCATCTGCCGGTATCGACGGGTTGGTGACGATGATGCCGGCGAGAGGGTAGACCGCGCCGGGTGACGACATCAACCTTGGCCACGATATGGAGGCGCCGGCACCTGCAATTGCGTGGAGACCGGCAGGTCTGCCTTGGTTAGTCGTGCCCGACTATGTCACTCGGCCGGACGCATCTGATTCGGCCATTGAACCAGACTTCGTCGGAGAGCCTTCTGGTAATCATCAGGTTCCGTTCGTCTCTCGCGGCTTCCAACTGCAGAAGCGATAGCAGTTCGCCGATATCGTCCCGCAGCGCCGAAGGGCTACAGTGCGGTTCGAACCTCGACGGAGCCCGCAACGCGACCATCAGCAGGGCAACTTCGTCATGCGCCAGGTCCGCGGCCGGCCTCCCGAAATACCCCGACGCGGCCGCCTCGATGCCCATGCGACCTTGACCGTAGTAACCGCCATTCAAGGTGCAGGCGATGATTTCCTCGGTCGACCAGTTGCGACTAAGCCAGATCGAGAGAGCGGCGACGCCGAGATGGAACCTGCCCGCCCGGTGCGTCTCCCCGCCCTGGTCATGGATGGCGCTCCTGGCGCAGTACGCGGTGAGGCGGAAGCCCGGTGCAACCCCATTTCGGCCGCGGTAATACGGCCGACTGCCCAATGCCAGGGCCGTCGCGAAGCGCAGTGGGCCCGTACGCCGCACCGCGATCGGCCCCGGCCCTTCGAACTCCGCCCAGGTAACTTGCACGAGAGTCTCCGATAGCCCGTCCGCGGATGGTGGTTCGGGCAACGCACTCAAGGCGGAAAGGCCGTGACGATAGAGCGATTCCACGGCCAGGACCGGAGCGATCAGCAGCGCGCAGAACAACCCGGCAAGGACGATCCAGCGTCGCTTCATGCGCCTCTCCCTGACCTTGCGGCGGCCGGTCAGCGGCCGGTCAGCGGGACGTGAAGGAGTCCGCAGTGCCGACGGAATCCATACGACCGGACAAGGACGGCCAGAGGAAGGCGGAAATCAGAAGGCCACTTTGGAATTGATCTCGTTGAGCCTGTCCAGAACCGTGGCGATAACCCGGTAGAAGACATAGAGAAGGAATATGAATCCGACCAACGGTATGAGGCTCACAATAACCCATACGGCCGTGTTTCCGTTGAGCCGCTTCGCCAGCGCCCCGGCGAAGATCGCGTATGGGATCTGAAAGAGCAGCGCCGGAATGAATCCGGCGAACACTGCAAGAAGTCCGGGGACTTGTGGTTCCATCATTGCCTCCTATTGCGGAACTCGGTGGGAACACGGATCGGGCCAATCAAAGTTGTCCACATGCTAAGTGGCAATCGTACAGGTAGGCAATTCTGGTCGTTGTCTCAGCGCTTCCAGGTGCACCGCCATTGGAGCGTGGGCCTCACCCAAACCGATGCAGCCCAGCCCCGTTCGCCCTCAGCCAGCGTCGCGCAGATCCCGTGTCCGGTACAGCCAATCGCCTGGACAGCACCGTCGGGGTGTGGCGAGACTGTCGATCGGGATTGGGGTCCATTCGAGGAGGTTGCCATGGCTACGCGCTTCGACACGCTGCGATTACGCATTCTGGGTTCGGGCATCTTCCTGCTCGCGACTGTTCTTCCGCTGACCGGAAGCGTGATCCCGGACAACCCGACTCTCAAGGCGCCGGGTTCCGCGAATGCGGCCGGCGGCGTGGTCGAAGACCCGAACGGGACCGCGCCGGATCGGTACGTCTACTACCCCGGCACGGAGGAACTGGGAGAGGAGGAGATCCGCGTCATTGCCTGCGGCACAGGCTTGCCGGCCGCCCGGCGCGGCCAGGCGGCGACATGCTTCCTGATCGAGACCGGAAACGGCGACAAGTTCCTGTTCGATCTTGGCACCGGCTCGATGGCGAACATCGCCTCGCTGATGATTCCGTATCAGTACCTCGACAAGGTTTTCCTCTCCCACCTGCACACCGACCATATGGGCGATCTGATGGGCCTGTGGGCCGGCGGCTGGACGTCGGGGCGGCCGAATGCGCTGCGGGTCTGGGGGCCGAGCGGGGCCACGCCGGAGATGGGCACGGCGTTCGCGATGGAGGGGTTCCTGGACTACGTCAACTGGGACAAGGTCACGCGCGAGTTCAAGATCACGCCGATCGCCGGCCAGCTCGAGGTCACCGAGTTCGATTACCGCGGCGTCGATCAGGTGATCTACGACGAGAACGGCGTGGTCATCAAATCCTACCCGGCCATTCACACCGGCGACGGGCCGGTGAGCCTGTCCCTGGACTATGCCGGAATGACGATCTTCTTCAGCGGCGATACGGTTCCCAACAAATGGTACGTCGAATATGCCAAGGGTGCCGACCTGGCGATCCATGAGGCTTTCCAGGCGCCCGAACAGTTGGTCCGGTTCTACAATCAGGCGCCGCAGCTGGCCTGGAGGGCGTGTTGCGAATTCCACACCTCGCCGCAGGCCTTCGGCAAAATCATGAGCGAGGTGCAGCCGCGTCATGCGGTGGCGTTTCACTTCTTCAACGAAGAGGGAACCCGGTACGGCATGTTCGAGGCCATCCGGGAGACCTACGACGGTCCGCTATCCATGGCGACGGACATGATGGTCTGGAACGTGACCCGCGAGAGCATCACTGAGCGCATGGCGGTGTCCACCGACGATGCCTGGTCGGTGCCCGGCACCGCGGTCCAGCCGCCGCCGGTGAAAGGGCTCCCGAACCCGATGTCCGATACGATGGAGGCGGGCCGCTGGCTGCCGGCCTTCCGGGCGCAGGACCCGTCTTTGGACCGGCACATGGAAAGGTACGGTCTTGAGGAGCAGGACTGGCGGCCGGCGATGTACGAGCAGATCGAGGCGCTGCAGAATTAGCGCCCGATCGGCAGTCGCGCCCCGGATGGGCTCGCTCCGGGGCGGTCCCGGTCCCGGGACGGACCCGGCCACGTCTCCCTCCAGCACTACCCGTAGCGGTGCAGCCCAGCCCCGTTCGACCTGAGCCAGCGTCGCGCCGACTCCATGTCCGGGTGCAGCCGGGCAACGATGTCCCAGAAGCGCGGGCCGTGGTTCATCTCGTCGAGATGCGCCACCTCATGGGCGACGACATAGTCCAGCACCGGCTCCGGGGCCAGGATCAGGCGCCAGGAGAAATTCAGCCGGCCGCGGGCGGAACAGCTGCCCCAGCGCGATTTCGTGTCGCGCACGGTCAGGCCGGAGATCCGGCGGCGGATGGTCTCGGCCTTGTGGCGGGCGCGTACGGACAGCTCCCGCCGGGCCTCGGCCTTCAGATGGTCGGTCAGCCGCCGCGGCAGGTGCTCCGGGCGTCCGCCGACCAGGAAGGCGCCATGCACCCGCTCGACCGGCCGCCGATGCGCCGGATCGTGGCAGATCCGGTGCCGGACTCCAAGATAGGGAACCAGCGCGCCATGGCTGAACGGCCGGCGCGGCGGCAACGCGGCCAGGCGACGCCGCACCCAATCGGCATGGCGGGCGACGAAGCGCGCCACTTCCGCTTCCGGCACCGATTCCGGAACCACTACGCGGATCTGGCCGGTGCCGCTGTCCAGGCGCAGGGTCAGCCGTTTCGCCCGGCGGCTGACGGTCAGCTCCAGCGGTGCGTCGATGCCATCGACCAGAAGCGGCCGGGCGGGTGGATGAGACATGGCGGCACGGTCCCCGGAAATGGGCACACGAATCACCCCAGCATAGCCGATTGTCGCGTCGACGCATTTGAACCTTGCGTGACTCGCGCTTGTGACCGTCGCCCGGTTGACGTGGGGCGCGGCGGCTCTCCATAGTCGCGGCAACCAGAACACGCCGTACGGGAGGTCCGACTTGGCCGCCAAGACCCATGTCCTCGCCATCGATCAGGGCACAACCTCCAGCCGTGCCATGGTGTTCGACGCCAACGCCCTGCCCGTGGCCTCGGCGCAGCGGGAGTTGCAGCAATTCTTCCCCGATGATGGCTGGGTCGAGCACGACCCGGAGCATATCTGGGCCGACACCCTTGCGGTGTGCCGCGACGCCCTGGCCAAGGCCGGGCTGGAGGCCTCGGAGATCGCCGCCATCGGCATCACCAACCAGCGCGAGACGGCGGTCATCTGGGACCGCGCCACTGGCCGGGCGGTGCACAACGCCATCGTCTGGCAGGACCGCCGCACCGCGCCATGGTGCCGGCAGAAGGTGGCGGAAGGCTGCGAGGCCGAGGTGCAGGAGAAGACCGGGCTGTTGATCGACGCCTATTTCTCGGCCAGCAAGGTGGTCTGGCTGCTGGACAACGTGCCGGGTGTCCGCGCCAGGGCCGAGGCCGGAGAACTCGCCTTCGGTACCATCGACTCGTTCCTGCTGTATCGGCTGACCGGCGGCAAGGTGCACGCCACCGACGCCACCAACGCCTCGCGCACCATGCTGTTCAACATCCGCACCCAGGACTGGGATGACGGGCTGCTGGAGCTGTTCGGCGTGCCTCGCGCGCTGTTGCCAGAGGTGATGGACAACTCGACCCATTTCGGCGATTGCGACCCGGCGCTGCTGGGCGCCGCGATCCCGGTCACCGGCATCGCCGGCGACCAGCAGGCGGCGACCTTCGGCCAGGCCTGTTTCGCGCCGGGCATGATCAAATCGACCTACGGCACCGGCTGCTTCGCGCTGATGAATATCGGCGAGACCGCCGTGGTGTCGCAGCACCGAATGCTGACCACGATCGCCTACCGACTGGGCGGGCGCACCACCTATGCCATCGAGGGCGCGATCTTCGTCGCCGGCGCCGCGATCCAATGGCTGCGCGACGGCATGAAGGCGATTGCGCATGCCGCCGACAGCCAGGAAAGCGCCGCCAAGCTGAAGGACACCGGCGGCGTCTATCTGGTGCCGGCCTTCACCGGGCTCGGCGCGCCGCATTGGGACCCGGACGCCCGCGGGGCGATTTACGGCCTGACCCGCGACAGCGGCGTCGACCATGTGGTGCGGGCGGCGCTTGAGTCGGTCGCCTACCAGACCCGCGACCTGATGGAGGCGATGGCCAGCGATGGCGGCCACACGCCCAGCGAGATCCGGGTCGATGGCGGCATGGTGGCGAACGATTGGCTGTGCCAGTTCCTGGCCGACATGCTGGGCCTGTCGGTCGAACGGCCGGTGGTGACCGAGACCACGGCCCTGGGCGCTGCCTATCTGGCCGGGCTGGAGGTCGGCGTCTACGACAGCCTGGAGGCGGTCTCCAGAGGCTGGAACAGCGACCGCCGGTTTGAGCCCAACATGGACGCCGCCACCCGCGACCGCCTCTACGCCGGCTGGCAGGATGCGGTTGCCAGGACCCTGTCGCGGCCATAACAACGAATTCGATTTCACAAATCTGTCTCAAATCTGTCAGACTGCCGCAAAGCCCCCTCGATCAATGTCCGGGGCTGGAAAAGGAAAAGGGAGGTTTTTCCGATGAAGTTCAAGGTTCTTCAGGCCGTTTCGGCCGCCGCGCTGATCGCCGGTGCGTCGCCGGCCCTGGCGCAGACCGAGATCCAGTGGTGGCATGCCATGGGCGCCGCGCTGGGTGAAAAGGTCGATGAGATCGCCGCCGGCTACAACGCCACCCAGAGCGACTACAAGGTCGTGCCGGTCTACAAGGGCAACTACACCGAGACCATGACGGCGGCCATCGCCGGCTTCCGCAGCGGCCAGCAGCCGCATATCGTGCAGGTCTTCGAGGTCGGGACCGCCACCATGATGGCCGCCGAGGGCGCCATCTACCCGGTGCACGAGTTGATGGCCGATACCGGCGAGCCGTTCGATATCGATGCCTTCCTGCCATCGGTCACCGGCTATTACACAACGACCGACGGCGATCTGTTGTCGATGCCGTTCAACAGTTCGACTCCGGTGATGTACTACAACAAGGAGGCCTTCACCGCCGCCGGGCTCGATCCGAACAGTCCGCCGAAGACCTGGCCGGAATTCGCCGCGGCCCTGGAGAAGACCCAGGCCGCCGGCTATCCATGCGGTTTCACCACCGCCTGGCAGAGCTGGGTGCATATTGAGAATTTCTCGGCCTGGCACAACGTGCCGATCGGCACCATGGCCAATGGCTTCGCCGGTCTGGACACCGAATTCACTATCAACAGCCCGGCCCACGCAGCCCATCTCGGCGCCATGTCCGACTGGTCGGAGTCCGACCTGTTCCGCTATGGCGGCAGGCGCGGCGACAGTCAGGCGCTGTTCACCAGCGGCGAATGCGCAGCCTATTTCAACTCCTCCGCCGGCTATGCCGGGATCAAGCGGACCACGGAGTTCGATTTCGGCATCGGCATGCTGCCCTATTGGCCGGAAGTGGCGGCAGAGCCGCAGAACTCCATTATCGGCGGCGCCACGTTGTGGGTGCTGCAGGGCCATGACAGCGAAGACTACAACGGTGTCGCCGGCTTCTTCTCCTATCTGTCCTCGCCGGAAGTCCAGGCGGACTGGCATCAGTTCACCGGCTATCTGCCGATCACCATGGCGGCCTATGAGCTGACCAAGTCCCAGGGCTTCTACGACGAAAATCCGGGGACCGAGACGGCAATCCTGCAGATGACGTTGAACGACCCGACGGAGAACTCCAAGGGCCTGCGGTTCGGCAGCTTCGTTCAGGTCCGCGACGTCATCAACGAGGAGATGGAGGCGATCTGGGCCGGCCAGAAATCGGTGCAAGAAGCGCTCGACGACGCGGTCGAGCGGGGCAACGAAATGTTGCGCCAGTTCGAAGAGGACAACTCGTAGCGTCTAGCGGGTAGCAAAGCGCGAGCCGTCGGCGTCTCTGCCGGCGGCTCCTGCTTGCGCCGAACGGGCCGGATTCCATGGACAAGCGCGTCACCTTCAACAACCGCGTGCTTCCCTATCTGCTGGTAATGCCGCAGATCGTCATCACCGTGGTGTTCTTCCTGTGGCCTGCCGGCCAGGCGATCTGGCAGTCCCTGCTGCGGCAGAATCCGTTCGGCACCTCGGTCCGCTTTGTCTGGTTCCAGAATTTCGAGAAGCTGATCGGCAACGAGATCTACAACGACGCCATCGTGGTCACCTTCCAATTCGGCCTGCTGGTCGCATTTTTCTCGATGTCGATCGCCCTGTTCCTCGCAGTTATGGCCGACCGGGTGATCAAGGGCGCGGCCACTTACAAGACACTGCTGATCTGGCCTTATGCCGTCGCTCCGGCGGTGGCCGGCGTGTTGTGGCTCTTCATGTTCGCGCCGACCGTCGGTATCGTCGCTTACGCTCTGGAAAGCCTCGGCTATCTGTGGAACTTCCGGCTCAATGGCGGTGAAGCCATGGCGCTTGTGGTCTTCGCAGCGACCTGGAAGCAGATCAGCTACAATTTCCTGTTCTTCCTGGCCGGTCTGCAATCGATTCCGCGCTCGCTGATCGAAGCCGCGGCAATCGACGGCGCCGGCCCGACCCGCCGGTTTTGGACCATCATCTTCCCGCTGCTATCGCCGACCACCTTCTTCCTGCTGGTGGTCAATATCGTCTACGCGTTCTTCGACACATTCGGGATCATCCACGCGGTCACCTCTGGCGGGCCGTACAACGCCACGACCACGTTGGTCTACAAGGTCTTCAACGACGGCTTCATCGGTCAGGATCTGGGCAGCTCGGCGGCCCAGTCGGTGGTTCTGATGGTCATCGTCGTCACGCTGACGGTGGTCCAGTTCCGCTTCATCGAACGGCGGGTGCACTACTGATGGTGGAAAACCGCCCGATCGCCACTTTCATCAGCCATGCCCTGATCTGGCTCGGCATCCTGATCGTCGCCTTCCCGATCTACGTCACCTTCATCGCCTCGACCCACACCCTGCGCGACGTGGTGGCGGCGCCGATGCCGCTGCTGCCCGGCGGCCATTTCCTGGACAATTACGGCACCGCGCTGTCGGCCGGGTCGGCTGCGGTCTCCGGCGGTTCACCGGTCTGGTTCATGATGTGGAACAGCCTGGTGATGGCGCTAGTCATCGCCGTCGGCAAGATCTTCATCTCGATCCTGTCGGCCTTCGCCATCGTCTATTTCCGGTTCCGGTTCCGGATGGTCTTCTTCTGGATGATCTTCCTGACCCTGATGCTGCCGGTCGAAGTGCGGATTTTGCCGACCTTCGAGGTGATCGCCGATCTCGGCATGCTGGACACCTATGCCGGGCTGACGATCCCGCTGATCGCCTCGGCGACGGCGACCTTCCTGTTCCGCCAGTTCTTCATGACCATCCCCGACGAGCTGGCCGAGGCGGCACGGGTCGACGGCGCCGGTCCGATGCGATTCTTCAAGGACATCGTGCTGCCGCTGTCGACGACCAACATCGCCGCGCTGTTCGTAATCCTCTTCATCTTCGGCTGGAACCAGTATCTCTGGCCGCTGCTGATCTCCGACAATCTGCAGACGGTCGTGATCGGCATCTACAGCATGATCAATGTCGGCGACAACGAGGCAGAGTGGCAGATCATCATGGCCACCACCATGCTGGCGATGATCCCGCCGGTCCTGGTCGTGGTGTTCATGCAGCGCTGGTTCGTCAAGGGCCTGGTGGAAAGCGAGAAATAGCATGGCGACGGTGGCGATCAACGGGGTCCGCAAGACCTATCCCGGCCACGATATCGAGGTCATCAAGGGCATCGACTGTGCCATCGCCGATGGCGAGTTCCTGGTCATGCTGGGGCCGTCGGGCTGCGGCAAGTCGACCCTGCTGCGCATGGTCGCCGGGCTGGAGCGCATCAGCGCGGGCCAGGTGGCGATCGGTGACCGGGTGGTCAACGAGTTGGAGCCCAAGGACCGGGACATCGCCATGGTGTTCCAGAACTACGCCCTGTATCCGCACATGACGGTCTACGGCAACATGGCCTACGGGCTGAAGATCCAGGGCCTGCCCAAGGACGAGATCGATCGGCGGGTGCGCGAGGCGGCGGAGATCCTGGAGCTGGCGGAGTTCCTGGAGCGCAAGCCGCGCAACCTGTCCGGCGGCCAGCGCCAGCGGGTCGCCATGGGCCGCGCCATCGTGCGCGAGCCGGCGGTGTTCCTGTTCGACGAGCCCTTGTCCAATCTCGATGCCAAGCTGCGTACGCAGATGAGAGTCGAGATCAAAAAACTCCAACAACGTCTTGGAATAACGAGTCTTTATGTCACCCACGACCAGGTCGAGGCGATGACGCTTGCGGACCGGATGATGGTGATGAACGGCGGCGTGGCGGAACAGATTGGCACCCCGCTGGAGGTCTATTCCAACCCGGCGAGCCAGTTCGTCGCCGGCTTCATCGGCTCACCGGCGATGAACTTCCTGCCCGGCCGGGTGCTGGAGGACGGCTCGCATGTGGAATTGTCCGGCGGCCACCGGCTTACGACCCCGAAATCAACCGGCCATGGCGGCAAGGACGTGACCGTCGGCGTTCGACCGGAACACCTGCATCTGGCCGGCTCCGCCGATGCTGAGCGCCGCATCAATGTGAATGTCGAACTGATAGAGGCGCTGGGCGCCGACACCATCGTGCATGGCCGCATCGATGGCGAAGGCCATATGCTGATGGCCCGCCTGCCCGGCATCGTCAGCGCCGGCCAGGGCGAACCGGTCACCCTGGCGGTCGAAAGCGGCCAGTTGCACCTGTTCGACACCGCGACCGGCCGATCATTGACCAATCGGGACTCGGCAGCCGACATCCAGGGGCAAGCGGTTTCGGCCTAGTCCAGTGGCACGCCGCCTTTGGCCAGCAGGTCGCGCAGGTCCAGGATCGCCGGAAAGATCTCCTGGTTGCGATCGCCGCCTTGCTCATCCCAGGCCTTCTGCTCCAATTCCACGATCCAGCGGTCCTCCTTGAAGATGCCCTCGGTGAACCAGGTGATGAACGGCCACAGCAGGTGGATCAGGCCCGGGATCGGCGGCTTCTGGATCATGATCATGCCGAAGGTGTGGTTGACCCGCTGCTCCTTGTCGACCGGGATGTAGACGTTCCACAGATCCAACGCCGGCGTGTCGCTGCCTGCCGTCCAGAACTTCAGGGACTGGTACGGGTATTCCGTGCGGATCGTCATCAGATCGCGGCGTTCGCGGCTTGCCGCCCGGTCGCGCTTGCCGATGATGAACCATTCGCCGATCGGTTGCCGGCCCGAATTTCGGCCGAAGCTGTAATCGGTCTCGACCCAGTTGTCGCCGGCCCGCCGGCCGAGGAAAATGGTCTTGATCCCGCCCATCAACCGGCGGTGCAGGAACTGATGGTTCATGTCCATCAGGTTCTCGTGCATGAACGAGTAATGGCACGCCACTTGGCGGTCCAGGTACCGAGTCTTGAAATCCGGATTGCCGTGGGTCGGGATATCCGGAAACGGCGTTGTCTCGGCCTTCGCCGGGTCGCCCGGAAAGATGAAGATCAGGCCATAGGCCTCGCGGCAGGGATAGGCGCGCACGCCGTTGGGCCGCGTCTTGTCCTTTCCGAGATACGGGATGCTGATGCAGCGACCGGTGGCGTCATAGGTCCAACCATGATAGCCGCATCTCAGGCCCTTGGGGCACACGACGCCGTTGCTCAGCGGCACCTGACGGTGGGCGCAGCGATCTTCCAGCGCGAAGCAGGCGCCGTCGTCGCTGCGGGCCAGTACGATCGGGTCGCCGGCGAACTTCACGCCCAGCGTCTTTCCCCGTTTCAGCGTCTTTCCACGGGCCACCGGATACCAGAAATCCGGATGCAATCCGGTCCGGCGCAGGTCGACCACCGGATCGTGATCCCCGTGTTCGGACAGCAGGGTATCTGTCGCATAGGCCATTCGGATGCGTCCTTGTTTCGATCGATGCGTTGTACTGACAATTACGGCTCGTCGACCGAATGTCCATGGTCCGACTGTGACATACGGACCAGTGCGGGTTCCGCCGTAGTGGATCAAGCGCAACGGCAAGCCGTCAGTCGGGCCGGGGGTGCAAACACGCCATTGTCATTCCCGCCTTGGCGGGAATGACGTGACGACAATGGCGGAAGATCGGCGGCCCGGCAACGGCCGGGCCGCGGGGTCGCCTACCGGCAGACCTGGTAGCTGTCGCGGTGATGGTCGACCATCAGGTCGACGAAGGCGCTGAAATCGGCCTCGGTGAAGTCAGATGCGGTGTAGTACTGGTCACGGCGCAGCCGGCAATAGGTCGGCGCAGAGGCATCGGCCACCAGCCGGGATTCCGCGTTGGCCACCTGGGTCTGGTAGGTGTCGTACAGGCGACTGCGGTTGCCGGACCGGTAGCGCCCCAGGAATTTGCCGATCGTGTCCTGGGCGGCGCCGAGGCGACCGGCATGTTCGAAGCTGAACTCCTGGTAGCGATCGAACAGCGTCGGCTCGCGATAGAAGCCGTGGCAGGTGAGGCCGGTCACCATCATCGCGGTGTGCAGGCGGATGGCCTGTTCCGCCGCGATCTCTTCCTCGGTCATGCACGCGCCGGACGGGTGGCCGATCGGCGAGAAGTTGGCCGGCTCGGCGAAGGCCTCGCGGTAGGATTGCGTGGGCGCGGCCGATTGCGGGCTGGTGCTCGCGACCGACTGCCGTGTCGATTTCGTCGATTGGCACGAGGCGGCCACGACGATCAGGGCGGCCAGAACTAAGAGTCTTCGCATGAAAAGATGATCCCCCAACGCTGCGGATTGCCGATGTGCTGCCCCGCACGGCCTCGGCTGGCAGCGATGATGCGGCAGCGCACCCTAACGCCCCGTAAACGCCCTGTTAAGAGTGCAAATGCACAGCCTTCAGTAAGGGCCGTCCGGGTTGCGGTCAATCGAATGGTCTGGCGAGAGGATCGGAGCGGCGCAATCGGGCGTTGCGATAGCCCGCGTCGAACACAGCAGGCCGTCGGTGCCATCGGCATGCGGCGACATTACGCCGGCAGGCTGTCTTGTGGCCGGCGCGAACGGCGGCGCTCGGGCGTGCGCCGCCGGTTCCGGGCAACGGTCCCTAGCGCGGCAAGGCCCTGCTCAGAGAGGTCGATTGCGGGTTGTAATAGCCGCCGTTGAGGATATCCCGGCTGCTGGCCGGGGTGCCGTAATAGGCCTCGTTCCAACTGTCCTTGGGGGAGATCACGCCGCCCTCGAGCGCACCGCCGAGAAACAACCCCTTGCTGCGCGAGAAGGCATACATGTCGGCATTGGAGTCGAAGCCGGTATGGGCGTCGATCCCCATTCCCACGACGAACAGCGCGGCGCTGATATCGGCGCCGATGCGGCCCTTGTGCTCGAGAATCGCGTTCAAGCCCTGTTCGGTCATGATCGACACCACCATCTCCGAAACTTCGCCGCCGATCTGCAGGCCCAGTGAGCCGCTGGCGAGCAGCATGAAGGACGGGTCGCTCCAGCTACCGTCGGCGTTGCGGGCCAGGAGGACACCGTTGCCGCCCTCGGCGCCAAGGAAGAAGCCGCCCTTGTACAGTTGCGGCACGATCAAGACCGCCTGGGCCTGCTGCAGCGTGGTCTGAAGCGGGGCGTAGTCCGGATCCGTCAACAGCGACTGAAGCGTAGCGCGCGCCTCGTCGACCAGTTGTTCCTGATCGGTCAGCGCCAGCGCCGGTGTTGCGATGCCGAGACTGAGCGCAAGGACTGTAACGATGGATAAAAAACGATTGCGCAGCATTGCGCCTTCTCCTTGTTGATACAGCGGCATATCGGCTTTTCTTCAGCTAATACGATCACATTGAGTCAGATTCGCGGCGCCGTGTCGACCAAAAGCGGCATCGGATCAAGCCAACGTCGCAAGGGCAATCAGCATGGCGATCTCCACGCTCTGCTGGGCGGCGCCAAGTACGTCGCCGGTGTAACCGCCGATCTGCCTTACGACCAATATGCCCAGCCCGGCAATCGCCAGCGCGCCGGCGAGCAGTCCTGCCAGGGCTTGGCCAAGCGGCAGCACCAGCAGCGAAACCAGCGCCGCCACCGCCACGGTTGCCGCCAGCCGGTCGGTCGGTTGTCGCCCATGTGATGCGGCAAGCCCGTCGGCGCGGGCCGGCGGCAGCCAGGCCATCAGGACCGGCCAACTGGCCCGCGATGCTGCGCCTGCGGCGATCAGCGCGGCGACCGGGGCCCAGCCATTGGGTATGGCGGCGATGGCCGTGACCCGAGCGGTCACCGCCACGACGAGGGCCAGCGCCCCGAAACTGCCGATCCGGCTGTCGCGCATGATCGCCAGTTTGGAATCCCGGCTGTCGCCGCCGCCCAGCCCGTCAGCCAGATCGGCCAGCCCGTCTTCGTGCAGCGCGCCGGTCAGCAGCATCTGCGCGGCGACGGCCACCAGCGCCGCCGCCATCACCGGAACGCCGATCGCCGCCAGCAGAAGGAATACCAGGCCGGCCACCAGCCCGATCGCCGCGCCGACCACCGGTCCGGCGCGCAGCGAGCGGGCCGCCAGGTCGGGCGGCATCTCGCCCTCCCAGCGGATCGGCAGCCGGGTCAGGAAGATCGCGGAGGCATGAATCTCGTCTCGCCAGTCCCGCAACTCGCCAAGCAGCGACCATTGCCGGACAGAGACCGATTCGGCTGATTCGGGTGGCTCATCCATGGATCGAAAAGGGGTACCGCCGTTACCCGGCAGCGGCAAGCCCCGCGCCTTTGACTGGTCGCCCGATCCATGGCACAGAGCCGGGTCGTCCGCCCCGCAACGTCAGGCCTCTCCATGCCCGAACCGACCGCCGCCATCGGCTTCGACGAGATCCGCGACCTGGCCCGCAACCTGCCGGGTCCGGATCTGGAGGCCGGCACCGCCGCCCGGCATCGCGAAGCGCGGCTGACCAAGCCGGCCGGGGCGCTGGGCCGGCTGGAGGAGATCGCCTATTGGATGGCCTGCTGGCAGGGCCGGCATCCGCCGCAGCTGCGCCATCCCAGGGTGGCGGTGTTCGCCGGCAATCACGGCGTCGCGGCGGCGCGCGGCGTGTCCGCCTACCCGACCGACGTCACCGCCCAGATGGTGGCGAATTTCGGCTCCGGCGGGGCGGCGGTCAATCAGCTCTGCGAAATCGCCGACAGCGATCTGCGGGTTTACGAGCTCGATCTGGATACGCCGACCAGCGACTTCACCCAGGGTCCGGCGATGGACGCGGAAGGCTGCGCCCGTGCCATGGCCTACGGCATGATGGGCGTAGATCAGGGGCTGCATCTGCTGTGCCTGGGCGAAATGGGGATCGGCAACACGACATCGGCCGCGGCATTGTGCGCGGCGCTGTTCGAAGGAACGGCCGAGGACTGGGTCGGTCCCGGCACCGGCGTGGACGCGGCCGGCCGGGCCCGCAAGACCGCCGCCGTCGAGGCCGGAATCGCCGCCAACCGCGATGCGCTGGGCGACCCGCTGGAGGTGTTGCGCTGCCTGGGCGGATACGAACTGGCGGCGATCGTCGGCGCGATCCTGGCCGCAAGGCTGGCCCGGACCCCGGTGCTGCTCGATGGCTTCGCCTGCACCGCGGCGGCGGCGGTGCTCTGGGCGCTCGACCCCAAGGCGCTGGATCATTGCCTGGTCGCCCATGTCTCCGCCGAGCCCGGCCACCGCCGGCTGCTCGACCGCATCGGCCGCGAGGCGATCCTCGATCTCGGCATGCGTCTGGGCGAGGGCTCAGGCGCGGCGCTCGCCATCAACGTTGTCAGGGCCGCGGTCGACTGCCATGCCGGCATGGCCACGTTCGAGGAGGCCGGGGTCAGCGGGAAAGACCAGTAGGTTTCCCGGACGCTTCAGGACTGCGTGCCCTTTCCCGCCATTGACCTCCTCCCTATGGCCAGCCAAATGGCACATAGGACCAGTCCCAGCAACCAAGACGCCAGCATCAAGGGCACGCCCCAGAGCAGAATGGGACCCCAGAGGCGAAATTCCAGAATTGCATCTGATCCGATCCGGCTCAGATAGAGCGCGGTGAACACCCCGATAAGAAGCGCCCCTGGCACCGGTGCCAGAATGACCACCGTGGCCCCACGATACCGATTTCGCATCATGACGAAGCTGGGCAGAGTCATGAAAACCGCGACCAGGCACAAGGAGGTGATCATGACTCCGAGCACGGGAATCCCTACTTTCCAAGACGCGCCAACGCTGCTCAGGACATCAACCGTGAGGCGACCCATTTGTGAAAGTGGTGAGTCGCCTCATCCATCACCGGCGAGAAGCGGCCGCCGTCGAACAACGCGCCATGGCGTCCGCGCTGCATGCCCTCCACCACATCGATGTCCTCGGCGAACACCGTCCTCCAGCGCTCGGCGTTCTCCGCCCGCAGAACGGCGTGGTCGGCGCCCGCCATCGCCGGGTCGGCATAGTAGATCTCGACATGCTCGACGGTTTCCTCCGGCCCCTTCGCCTCCAGCAGGATCGCGAAGCTGTGGTCTCGGTGGACACCGAACAACAGGTTCGGGAAGAGCGCGACGTATTCCGCCGCCTTGTCCCATTTGGCCGTCAGCCCGGGGAAGTCGACGAAGCGCTGGCCGGTCGTTCCGGCCGCCGGGTCGTACACCGTCGTGCCCTGGCCCGAGTAGGGACCTTCGCCGCAGATATTGTAGTGGTCCTCCAGGCGGGAATAGCGGTTGAGGTCCGGGTGCACCCAGGGCAGGTGGTAGGACTCACAGTAGTTCTCGACCGCCAGCTTCCAGTTCGTCCGCACAGTCAGGCTGAACGACGATTCGGCGCCGCCATGATGCTGCGGCTGCTCGAGTTCGCGCCAGCGCTCGATCAGACCGGCGGCGTGCTCCTCAAAGGGTGACGCGGTGCCGGAGAGGTTCACCAGCACCACATCGCGCCAGACATGCGACCGGATCGACACCAGACCAAGGGATTGCCGGTCGATGTCCGGATGCCTGTTTTGGCCGGGCCCGCCGACATGCGGTGTCGCCTTGAGCGCTCCGTCGAGTCCGTAGCACCAGGAATGATATGGGCAGCGGATGGTCCCGCTGAGCCGGGTCGGCCGGTCGACCAGAATCATGCCGCGATGGCGGCAGGTGTTCTGGAAGACCCGGATCGCGCCCTCCCGGTCGCGCAGGATCAACAGCGGCATGCCGAGGAAATCGACCGGTTTCGCATCGCCGGGGTCCGGTACGTCCTTGCCGAAGCCGACCCCGGCCCATTGGCCAAAGAAGATCTTTCGTTTCTCTTCGGAGAGGACCGCCGGGTCCAGATAGCAGCGATTGGGCAGACCGCGGGCAGCGCCGATCGGTCCCATGACATCGTCGAAGGTCGCCCGATCCCGGTTCTGGTCCATCGCCGTCTCTCCCTGGTGTCCCGATCCTGAAATTCGCACGAGCGAATCTCAGGATCAAAGGGACACCATCTGTTTGAGACGAGTGTCATTCAGCTTCCGCAATCCGGCACATGAAATGTGCCGAACTTCGAAACCATGACACTGGTCTGGCGACAGGCTATCCGGTGTGCGACCCGGCGGATAGTCCGGCAGGGCGGGCGCCGGTGGCGACCGGATCGGCAATTGTCGCCCTTGCGAAGATCAGCTGTCGTCGGACCCGATCCGACCTCTCCGACCAGGGACCCATTGCCGGACGATGGCGGCCGCCTGACGAATGCGCCGGATCGAATGGCCGGCGTGAGAGCGCTTCAATATCCAAGGTTGAATTTACGTCGAGTTATGCTCGCCACCGATCGCCGAAGTGTGCATAATCGAAATTGAATCGTCATGGTTGCCCCGGAGCACAAGAGACCTATTCTTGTTCAAGGGGATAGAGCATCGGGTTGCAGCGATGGACACGGTGAGTCAAGCGCACTGTCAGGCGGCGAACGAGCTGCCGGAGAAGCTGCTCGTCCTCGACGACGATATTGGAATGCGCAACTGGCTGAGTCACGCGATGGAGCGTCGTGGATTTGCGCCCCATTGCGCGGCGTCGGTCGCCGAAGCAACGACGGTTTCGCGGCGCATCGCGCCTGCTTTCGCGGTCATCGACATGCGGTTGGCGGACGGCAACGGGCTGGAGATCATTCCGGTCCTGCGGGAATTGCGGCCGGATGCGCGCATCGTGGTTCTCACTGGCTATGGCAATCTGGCGTCAGCGGTTGCGGCCATCAAGGCCGGAGCCAATGACTACCTTGCCAAGCCTGCCGCCGCCGATCAGGTCGCAGCCGCGCTATTGTCCGGTGACGACGAGTGCCTGCCACCGCCGCCGGAATCGCCGATGTCGGCCGACCGGGTCCGTTGGGAACATATCCAGCGCGTGTTCGAGCAATGCAGCCGGAACGTCTCCGAGACCGCCCGGCGTCTGAAAATGCACCGCCGAACGCTGCAGCGCATCCTCAACAAGCACGCGCCGCGTCGATAGCGCGGGCCGGCGCCGATTCCGCGTCAGCGGATAAAGCGCTGGATGGTCCGGCGGGGTTGCCGCTACGCAAGCAGGTCGTCGATATGACGTCCCTGGAACAATGATATCCCCATGTTGAAGCCGACCTGCAGGGCATTTTCGCTCTCGCAGCGGCTCATGATGATTCGGGCGACGCCGGCATTCCGGACCGATTGCTCCAGTGCCGCGATGGCATCCGGATTCATTCCGGCAAACAGCTCGTCGCTGCAATGCATCTTCAATAGATCGATGCCAAGTCTCTCTCGATCGATGAATGGCAGGGTCAGGTGGTTCAGGCCGTCGATGCAGACCTTGAAGCCGAGTTCGCGCAGATACTCCCGTGCGAACAGGTAGGCCGGCATGTCGGCGAAGATGTCGATGTGCTGAAGCTCGATGATCAGCCTGCCGCGGACCCCCGATCCGATCGATTGCTCGAACCGCCGGAAATCCGAAGACAGCACCGTCGCAACGTTCAAGTTGAGGCTGAATGCCTTTTTCGTCTTGGCGAAGTCGTGCGCGATCTGGCGCAACACGCGACCGTCCAGTGTCCGGGTCAGCCGCTGGAACAGCCACGGGTCGGAGGCGATCGAGACGCCTGGCATCAGCCTCCTGCCCAGCTCGTCGATGGAGACGTACATTTCGTGGAAGACGATCTCGGGCTTGTCGTCCGGGGTCACCGCGCAGACTGGCTGACGGCGCATGATGGCGGAGAGATCGGCGTTGGCCAGCGCCTCCTCCAGCTCGCCGAGCTGCGCCGGGGTCAGATCCCGGGACTTCGACATTCCCGGCCCGCCGGTGGTCTCCCTCAGCTTTTGCATATCCTGCCGATGGGCTTCACTGAGGTCGAACAGCTGGCGTGTCAGCGAGATGAATTGCGGGTAATCGCGCTCCAGCGAATACCAAGTGCAAAAGCCGGCCTCCGCATCGTCATCGGACTGCCGGGTGAGCGGGTCGTCGCTGAACATTTGGCGCAGCCGCAGCACCGCCTCGTCCAGATCGTCGATGCGGTCATCCTCGCCGACGAAGATGATGTCGTCGGACATGGTCCGGTAGAGCTGGCCTTCCATTCCGCCGACCATCTCCTCGAACCGGGTCATGGCGGTCTCGATCTTCTGCTCGCGACGGTTCTGGCTGCCGAGCCGGGACAGATGGACATGCAGCGCCAGCCGGCCGGCCAGGTTGCGTTCGAGCCGCACCGCATGGTCCAGCAGCGCGTATTCCTGATTGCTCACCGGCTGCTGCTCGGCCTTCGTAGTGCTTGAAACAGGAGCGACGACGGTCATCTTGCGCAGTCCATATGGCCTGACAGGTGCGCCGGGTCGTCGCAGATCGGCGGCGACACTTCGGCGCTCATCCAGGTCACAGGAAAATGGTTAAAGTCGGCTGAATTACAATTTTATATCTGTCGGTTCGAACTCCGCCCGATGCGGTCCGGAGAATGCACCCGGTGTTTCACGACAAGCCAGGATCCTCCAGCCTGTGCAGGCGCCCGGCGGCGGCGGTCGCGAAGCGCAGCAGCACCGACCGACGCCGGGCGGCGTTCAACGGCTGCTCCGCCGCGGCCCGCAGGATCGATGCCTCATAGGCGTCAGCGACCATCAATCCGCAGCTTTCGGGGATCAGTTCCAGCGGAAAATCGGCGCGGACGGCGAAATAGAACTGATCACAGTAGTCCCGGTATTCGGGCCATTTGCTGTCGGTGCGAAAATCCACGACCGAGCTCTTGACCTCGACGATCGTCACCTTGCCCTTGCCGTTCACCGCCACGATATCGGCGCGACGGCCGCCCCGCAGCGTGAACTCGACTAGGCTTGCCATGCCATGGTCGGAAAGCGTTCGGCGCACGCCCCGCTTGATCTCGGCGGCCGCGTCGCCAGGGGCCGGCCCGGCGTTCGGCATGGTTAACGGCAAAGGCCTCTCCCGGTGCCCATCGGATCAATGTTCCGTTTTCGTTCCGTTAACGATCAATTTACCAGACCGAAATTCTGCTTTCCAGATCAGTGACATTTTTAGATTGCCAGCATTTGATGCGAATTGATATAATGTTGCCATGGATGGTTAACGCATCGCCGCATCAAAGAAGATGGCGGGCAGCCAGGAAGGCAAAAAGAGAATGACACGACCCCCCATGCGCGTGGCGCTCGCCACGATTGTCGCAGCCCTGTTGATCTCTGTCTCGGCCCCGTCATCGGCCCAGAGCGACCGCAAGCTCCATGCCCTGTTCGGCAAAGACGACCGGATCTTCGTCGTTCCGGAAAGCATGCCCTGGAGCGCGGTCGGCAAGCTCACCTTCAGTGGAGCCGGTCACTGCTCGGGCGCCATGGTCAGCGCCAGCGTGGTGCTGACCGCGGCCCACTGCCTGTTCACCGAGCGCGACGGCGGCATGCTGGATCCGCCGGTTAGCTTCTTTGCCGGCTATCACATGGGACAATACGTCGCCGAGGCCGAGGTCGTCTCCTACTGGGTCTCCACCGAATACGACTACATGTCGTTTCTCAACACCTCCGAGATGGACGGGCTGGACTATGCCTTCGTGCTGCTGTCACGTCCGATCGGCGAGCAGGTCGGGCATTTTTCGGTTCACGAGTTGATGACCGAGGAGATCGAGAGCGCGGTCAGCCAGGAATGGGAGAAGATCACCCAGGCGGGCTACAGCGGCGATACGGAGTACCAGCTCTCGGCCCATATCGGCTGCCTGATCGTCGACTACTACAGCGACAACACGATCTCTCATGAATGCGACACCCTGCCCGGTGACAGCGGCTCGCCGATCTTCATCGAGCGCGATGGCAGTTACGAGGTGATCGCCCTCGAACTCCGCCGTCTATGGCGGCGCTCGTCCGACCAACATCGCAGTCGACAGCCGCGCCTTCGCCAGTGACCTGGCCAACTTCATCCGGCGCCATGAACCGCTGACCGATCTGGCCCTTCGGCCGGTCGATGATCTGACCCTAACTGCCGAGAATTAATGATATATTTGTCAAGTAATCTCTTGACAAAATGAGGTCGGGATTGAATACTCGTTAACGAATTGTTAACCGCGATTCCAACGCGTGCGGGCAGTTCATGAACATGGTTAATAAGTTGGGCGTCAACACCTGGGGAGGCGGTTGGCAATGTTTGAACTGGCGGTAGATGCAGTGGCGTTTGTTACCACTGTGACGCTTCTTCTCTATTTTCTCGTGATCGCGATTCAGGGCGCCGCCTTGGTGGCGCAGAGCGTGGTCAATCGCCGGATTCCGTCAAGGATCTACTTTTCCGACGTGTGCCAGAATCTCGGCGTCGCAATACCGATCGCCGGTTTCGTGTTCGACTCTCTGAACCTGATGGTGGTCGGCGCCCTGTTGCTGGCAATCGGCATCCTGACCGCCGAGGTCCGCTACCGAGAGAATCGCGTCGTCGACGTTTCCCTCAGCGTCACCGCCATTCTCAGCATCGGCTCGCTGGGCATCATCAACTCCGTCATCTGACACTCGCGCCTGGCCGCACCTCGTCACAGCGACGAGGCGGTTTGGTCATCTTGAGCCCTGGACCGGCAGATCGCCGACCATGGCGGCCCTATGCCGTGCCGCGTGACGGCAGGTCGTCCTCGATGAAGGCGCGGATGATGGTGGCGACGTCCGCATCGGCCTTGAAGCCGAGGGCCAGGCCTTGCGCCGGATCGAACCAGCCCGGCCAGCCGGCGACGATGGTCTGGATCAGCGGGTCAGGCTGGAAGCGGACGCGCCGGACGGGCTCCTCGCCGGCGACCTGACGCAGCGCTTCGATCATCTCCTCCACGCTGGCGCTCAACCCCGGCAGCGTTATGCTGCGGCTTACGCCCAGCGAGTCGGCCGGCAATTCGTTGGCCAGCAGGAACGACTCCACCACCCGGCGCGGCGACAGGATCCACATGGTCGCGTCCGGAGTCACCGGGCACAGGCTCTCGCGCCCGGTCAGCGGCTCGCGAATGATGCCGCTGGCGAAGGACGATGCGGCCTTGTTCGGTTTGCCCGGCCGCACCACGATGGTCGGCAGCCTGAGCGACCGTCCGTCGATGAAGCCCTTGCGGCTGTAGTCGTTGACCAGCAGTTCTGACGCCGCTTTCTGGGTCCCGTAGGACGTCAGCGGCGTCAGTGCGCTGTCATCGCGGATGGTGCGCGGCATGTCGCCGCCGAACACCGCGACCGAGCTGGCGAATACCAGGCGTGGTGGCGTCGGCAGTCGCCGGCAGGCTTCCAGCAGCGCCCGCGTTCCGCCCAGATTGACTCGCATGCCGAGGTCGAAATCCGCCTCCGCCGCGCCGCTGACGATCGCCGCCAGATGGAAGACCAGCCCGGTATCCTCATCGATAACACCGCCCAGCCCGCCAGGCTTTGCCAGATCTCCGGTGATCACGGTCAGCCTGGGATCGTCCGGCATCGCCGGCTCCGGCTGCACGGCATCGAACGCGATCACATGATCGATCGGCTCGGCGGTGCCGGACGGGCCGGTGACGGTCTCTTGCGCCAGAAGCGCCGACACGATGCGCCGGCCGATGAATCCGGTACCGCCAGTGACGACGATCTTCATGGTCCCCTCCCCGTCCCGGCCGGTTCCCGCCGGATTGAATTCCGCCTACCATAGCGAAAAATCATGCTGGGAGGCATCATGGTTCCCTCGTCATCAATGGTGCCGGGCCGATGAAGGCCCGTCTCACAGCCGAAGCCTGCCTGCCGGAAGACGGTCTGACCGGCACCCTGGTCGGGCGCGCCTGGCGCCCGGGCGATTCGGCCGGGCCGGCCATTATCCGCCTGGACCCCGACGGCGTATGCGACATCACACGGCGCTTTGCGACCATGGCCGATGTGCTGAACGCCGACGATCCCGCGGCGGCAGTCGGCGATGCGCCGGGGGAGCGGATCGGCGATCTCGCGGACATGCTGGCCAACAGCGCGTCGGACCAGCGCCGGTCCTCGATGCCGTGGATGTTGGCTCCCTGCGACTTGCAAGCCCTGAAGGCCAGCGGCGTCACCTTCGTCGAGAGCCTGCTGGAACGGGTCATCGAGGAGCAGGCCCATGGCGATCTGGCGCGGGCCGAACAGATCCGCGGCCAGGTGATGGATACCATCGGCGGCGATCTGCGACAGATCCGTCCCGGGTCGGACGGCGCCATGCAGCTGAAGGCGATGCTGATCGAACAGCAGGCCTGGTCGCAATATCTCGAGGTCGGCATCGGCCCGGATGCGGAGATCTTCACAAAGGCGCAGCCGATGTCGGCGGTCGGAGTCGGGGCCGAGATCGGCATCCACAAGGATTCCGCCTGGAACAATCCGGAGCCGGAAGTGGTGCTGGCGGTCGACGCCGCCGGCCGAACCGTCGGTGCGACGCTGGGCAACGACGTCAATCTGCGTGATGTGGAAGGGCGCAGCGCGCTGCTGCTGGGACGCGCCAAGGACAACAACGCCTCCTGTGCCGTCGGGCCGTTCATCCGGCTGTTCGACGATACGTTCGGCATCGACGACGTCCGGCGACAGGTCCTCACCCTCACCGTCGACGGGTCGGACGGCTATCGCCTGGAAGGCGCCAGTTCCATGGACCGGATCAGCCGCGACCCGCTCGACCTGGTCGGCCAGACCATAGGCCCGAGCCACGCCTATCCGGACGGGCTGATGCTGTTCCTCGGCACCATGTTCGCCCCGGTCGAGGATCGCAGTGTGCCGGGACAGGGATTTACCCATGAGGTCGGCGACATCGTCACCATTGCCGCGGCCGGGCTTGGCGCCCTGGTGAACACGGTGACGACCAGCGATCGGGCGCCGCGCTGGACCTTCGGCGCCGGCGCGCTGATGCGCAACCTCGCGGCCCGCGGTCTGCTGTGATGCCCAGCGGGCTGCCGTCCCTTTAGCTCCGGCGGAGACTCGACCATGCCCGAAGCGGTGTTCCTCGACTACGACCAGCAGGCGCTCGACCGGCAATACGACAATCGCGGCAATGTGCCGGGCTTCGAGGCCTTTCTCGCCGCCTATGTGTCCGACAGCGCGGCGGCGCGGGCGGCATTGCCCTGTCGGCTGGATGTGGCTTATGGGCCGGCGGCATCGGAATCGCTCGATATCTTCACCCCCGACCGCGATGGCGCGGCGCCGATCCAGATCTTCTTCCATGGCGGTTATTGGAAGGCGCTCAGCAAGTCGGAGTTCAGCTATGTCGCCGGGCCGATCACAGCCGCCGGCGGGATCGCGGTGGTGGTCGATTACGGGCTGATCCCGGCCATCGACATGGATGAACTGGTCCGGCAATGCCGCGCGGCGGTCGCCTGGGTCTATCGCAATGCCGGCGATTTCGGCGGTGATCCAGAGCGAATATCCGTATCCGGCCATTCCGCCGGCGGCCATCTGGTGGCGATGGTCGCGGCGACCGACTGGCCCGGTGACCACGAACTGCCGACGACGGTGGTCCGGGGCGGGGTCGCGATCAGCGGTCTGTTTGATTTGGAACCGATCCGGCTGTCGAACCTGAACGACGATCTCGGCCTGTCCGAAGACCGGGCGCGGGCCAACAGCCCGATCCACCGGCGGCCGCCGCAAGCAATGCCGATGGTCGTGACCTATGGCGCTGACGAGACGCCGGAATATGCCCGCCAATCGGCCTCCTATTGCGCCTATCTGGCCGAACATGGGCGGATGCCGGATTTGCGGCCCATCGCCGGCCGGCACCATTTCAGCATTGCCGCCGATCTCGGCGATCCGGCCTCCGAGATGAGTCGTCTGATCCTGGCGCAGATGGGACTCTCCGGGCCTCGCGGCTGACGACGGCATTTGCCTCGAGCGGTTGGACGGATCCGTGCCGCGAATACCTTTCGTCAGGTTCCCTCCACCGCTGCGTGAAAGAAGCTGAGTCGGCCGCCGATCGTCCGGCCGGTCCATGGGCGGGTTCTTGCCGGCAGTTTTTTTCGCAGGGTCTTGAGACTTCGTGCGTACAACGATCACAGGAAGGTTGCGTCCTTTCGGATTGGCCGGGGAGCGACGGGGTTCATGTCTTGACGGGAGATATCGGGCAATGGTCCGACCGATCGGCATCGCAGGCACAGGACGACGACGCGCTTATGGGTGCGGTCGGCGTCGGTGCGCGCGATGCCTTCGCGGTGCTGATGGAGCGGCATCTGGACCGCACGCTCGCCCTTGCGACGCGCATCACGGGCAATCGCAGCGCGGCGGAGGACATCGCTCAGGAGGCGTTTCTCAGGGTCTGGAAGACGGCCGGAGGCTGGCAACCAGGCCGGGCCCGGTTCACCACCTGGCTGTATCGGGTCACGGTCAACCTGTGCCTGGATTTGCGTCGGCGGCCGGCCTTCACGGCGCTGGAACTGGTCGGCGATCCGCCGGACCCTGCGGAAGATGCGGTCGCCGCAATCGAACGTCGTCAGCGTCAGATGCTGCTGGAACAGGAAGTCGCGGCGCTGGGCGACCGGCAGCGTGCGGCGCTGGCGCTGTGCTACACGGGCGGGCTGAGCAACGCCGAAGCGGCGGAGGTGCTGGAGATCAGCGTCAGCGCGTTGGAAGCGCTGCTGGTGCGCGCCCGGCGCCGGCTGCGCGAGCGCCTGTCCGGGCGGCTGGAGGACTGAGATGATGAAAGCGGGCGCATTCCAGGATTTGCTCGATGCACGGGGCCCGGAGCTCGAGCATTGGCCGGAGGCCGATCGCATGGCGGCGCGCGCCCTGCTGAGCCGGTCGGAGTCCGCGCGGCGGGCACTGTCGGAGGCCGAGGTGCTGGACCAGGCCCTGGCCGAGCTGCCGAAGGCCCAGGCGAGCCCGCTGCTTCGGTCGGCCATCCTGGACATTCCGGAAATCGAGGGCCAGGGGACCGACCGCACCGGCGGCGCCCGGCTGGCCGGCCGATGGTCTCCCCGAAATCGCGGTATTGCGGCCGGCTGGATGGCGATTGCCGCGTCGGCCGCGATCGGCTTTGCAATCGGTGCCTGGTGGCCGCATGAGCCGCCGATCTGGCAGACCGAGGATCTGGTGGCCCTGGTCTATGGCGGTCCCGATTTCGGCGAGGTGCTGCGATGACCCTATCCGGACGGTCCGCCACATTGATCCTGATCGCCCTGGTGCTGTCGGTCTGCCTGAATGTGTTTGTCGCCGGCGTGATCGCGGGACGGGTCAGCAGCGGTGGTGCGCCACCCGATCGTGCGTCCCGGGATGGGCTCGAGCGCTTCATGGCGACGGTCCCCGGGGAGGCGCGCCCTGTCATTCGCGGGGCCCTGCAGGAAAACCGCAGGGACCTCCGGGGCCTGGTCGCCGCGGTCCGCGACGCCCGCCAGGAAGCCGCCGCGGTGGTCGGGCGCGAGCCCTTCGAGCAGGCCGAATTCGAGGCCGCCATGGCCGATGTGCGCGACCGGTCCGAGGCGCTGCAGGCGGCGGTGCACGGGATCATCGCCGAGGCGCTCGACGGCCTGTCGCCGGAGTTGAGGGCGCAGATGGCCGAACGGTGGAGGGGACTCCCATGAGCAGTATCGATGCCGTCATCGCGGCCAGCCGGTTCGGGCTGGGTGCGGGTCCCGGAGAACTGGGGACGATCGCCGGCGATCCGCGCGGCTGGCTGCACGAGCAACTCGCCGTGCCGGCGCCGCGACCCGATGCGCTGGCGGTCACCCCGGATTCGGCCGGACGGGTCCGCGAATTCCTCGAAGCGCGGGACAACGGCACCGAGGCGATCATGCGGCTGTTGCGCGGCGAGATGCGGGACGCGTACCAGGCCGATGCGGCAGCTCGAACCCGGGCCGCGATCGAGAGCGATCGGCCGTTTGTCGAGCGTCTGATCCAGTTCTGGTCGAACCACTTCACGGTGTCGGCGTTGAAACCGGTCATCATCGGAGTCGTCGGGCCTTACGAGGCCGAGGCGATCCGGCCGCACGTCACCGGGCGCTTCGCCGACATGCTGAAGGCTGTGGTCCGACATCCGGCGATGCTCGGCTATCTCGACAATCTGACCTCGATCGGCCCCAATTCCCGTGCCGGCCGCCGGCGCGACGCCGGGCTGAACGAGAATCTGGCGCGCGAGATCCTGGAACTGCACACGCTTGGCGTCGACGGCGGCTACACCCAGGACGATGTCCGGGCATTCGCGGCCATGCTGACCGGCTGGTCGATCGGTCGGCTGCGCGATCGCCGGCCCGGCGCATTCATGTTTCATGCCCGGGCCCATGAACCCGGCGACAAGATGCTGCTGGGCGTGCGCTATGGAGAGGCCGGCGAGGGCGAGGCCGAGGCGGCGCTGGACGCGCTGGCCCGCCACCCTGCCACGGGGCGGCATGTCGCCACCAAGCTGGTCCGCCATTTCGTCGCCGACGATCCGCCGGCCGCCGCCGTCGAGCATATCGCCAATGTCTTCCTGTCCTCCGGAGGCGATCTGCGCATGGTCGCCGATGCCCTGGTGGACCTGCCGGATGCTTGGCGCGAGCCGCTACCGAAGGTGCGCACGCCGAACGACATGGTGATCGCGGCCTTGCGGGCCTTGGACGTGCCGGTCGAGGACGACAAGCTGGTCGGCTCCCTGCATTTGCTGGGCCAGGCGCCATTCCGCGCCGACTCGCCGGCCGGGTGGCCCGACACGGCGGACCGGTGGCTTGCGCCGGAGTCGTTGATGCGGCGCACCGACTGGGCGGTTGCGGTCGGCGACCGCGTCGGCCGCGCGATCGATCCGCGTATCCTGGCGGAGCGGAGCATCGGTCCGGTGGCATCCGACTCGACCAATTTCCTGATCAACGGCGCGCCCAGTGCGGCCGAGGGCGTGGCGATGACACTGTTGAGCCCGGAGTTTCAGCGGCGATGACGGTCCGTTCCGCCATGACCAGCTTCATCGCCAGGTTCGCGCCGGCCATCACCCTGGCCGGCCTGGTTGCAGCCTGCGCGCCGCCGGAGCCGGAGCAGACCGCCGCAGTGTCCGCAGACCCGCTGCGACAGGTTGTTCTCTCTCCGCCCGGTGCGGGATCCATGGGCGTCTTCGATCCATCGATTGCATCCGACGGCGGCGGCGCCGTCCACATGGCGTTCTCCGCCGTCGATCCGGCGACGGGCCGGAACCCGCGGTCCGGGCGGATCGTCACGACTTTTCTCGCCCGATCCGATGATTCCGGTGGGCGCTGGTCGGTTATCGGCGGGCCCGTCAACCCGGTGCGCCCCGTCACCCTTGGGCGCGATGCCGGAGGCGGCGCCGCGACCTGGCACAACGAGGTTCCGGCTCTGCTGTACGATCCTTATGCCGCGCCGCCGGAACGCTGGAAGCTGGTCTGGCATCATTATCTGATCGCCGGTGAGCGGCGGCTGTTCGAGCATGGCTGGATCGGCTACCGGTCGGCCGGCGCTCCCGATGCGCTCGTCTCGGCGCCGGAGATCAAGCTGTTCGGGGGCTTGGGATACGCGGTCGAGAATGACGACCCGGGCGGGCCGACCCGAAGCCCGGTCGCCGGTCCGCCACAGGTCCCGCTGCACACCCGCCATCCTGACCTTGCCCGCTGTGCCGCATTCACCGAACCGGCGCTGGCGGCGAGAGCATCTGCGCTGCTGCTGGCGCTCAACTGCGCCGAATTCGGACCGGGCGGGATCTCGCCGAAGATTGTGCTGCTTCGCTGCGCGCGGCCCTGCCAGATGACGCGGCCGGAAGGCTGGGACTATGTCGGCACCCTCCTGACGTCGGCCGATGCCGGCCATTTCGGCGCCAAGGGCTTCTCGGCCGCCGATATTCATTCCGTGGGCGGGCTGGACTATCTGATCGCTTCTCCGACATCCGACCGGCCGTTCCCCGATGCCTATAACGGCTGCATCGGGTTTCGCTTCACGGACCTCGAGCGGGGCCGATTACAGCGTCTTGTCGACGGCCGGCCGGTGCCGGCTATGACGGTCGCCGGCACGCCGAACAGCTTCAACGGTGCCTGCGCGGCGGACGTCGGCGTCTATGGCGGCCGCCTGCTGATCGGCGAAGTCGAACTGCGCGGCGGTGCGCCACGATTCGAGATCTTGGTGAGCGGTGTGGCCCTGCAATAGCCGTGACCGGCGGGCGGCGGGCCGGACCGGCTCTCCGTCAGCCGCTCCAGAGGTGGAGGAATTGATGACAAGACTGACCCGACGCATGCTGCTGGGAACCGCGACAGCGACCGCCTTGACCGCAATCGGCAGTCGTCTTTCCCTGGCCGATGCGGTTACCGAAAAGCGCTTCGTCCTTGTCGTTCTGCGCGGTGGCATGGATGGTCTGGCGGCGTTGCCGCCCTACGGCGACCGGTCGTACCGGCAGACCCGTGGCGGCCTGGCGCTGGACGATATGACCGATCTGGACGGCTTCTTCGGCCTGCATCCGGCCCTCGATCCGGTCGCACCCTGGTACCGGTCCGGCGAGTTGTTGCCGTTGCACGCGGTCGCCACGCCCTATCGCGAGCGGTCCCATTTCGATGGCCAGGACCTGCTGGAAAACGGCACCGATCGGCCGCGCGGCGCCAGCGACGGCTGGTTGAACCGGGCGATCGGGTTGTTGGATGGCGGCGGTCGACGGCTTGGCCTGGCGGTCGGGCAGACCGTCCCCCTGGTGCTGCGCGGCGACACGCCGGTCGCGTCCTGGACGCCGGCAATATTGCCAGAGGCCGACGACGCGTTTCTCGACCGCCTGGCCATGCTGTACCGCGACGATGCGCTGTTTGGCCCCCTGCTCGCCGAGGCAGTGTCGGCAGATGCGATGGCCGACAGCGCCCTGGGCGGTATGGACCGTCCGAGGTCGCGTCGGGGTGGCGCCCAGGCGGCCGATCTGGCCAGGGTCGCCGGCGGCATGCTGGCGGCACCGGATGGCCCCCGCATCGCGGTGCTCGAAGTCTCCGGCTGGGACACCCATGCCGGCCAGGGGGCGGAGACCGGCCGGCTCGCCCGCTCGCTTTCGGGGCTTGCCGACGGTTTGACGGAGTTGCGGACCGCGCTCGGGCCGGCCTGGGGGGAGACCGTGGTCGCGGTGGTCACCGAATTCGGCCGGACGGCGGCGCCGAACGGCACCGGCGGTACCGACCATGGAACAGCCGCCGCAGCCTTCCTGGCCGGTGGGGCCGTGGCCGGCGGACGGGTTCTGTCCGACTGGCCGGGGCTGGCATCGTCCGATCTCTACGAAGGCCGCGACCTGGCGCCGACCCTCGACCTGCGCTCGGTGTTCAGGGCGGTGCTGGAGCAGCATCTGGCGCTGCCTGCCGATGCCGTCGACCGGGCGGTCTTCCCGGACAGCCGAGTCTCCCCGCTTCCGGGTCTGGTGACGGCTTGAGCACTTTGGCACCGAATCCTGGCGGGTCCACGATGCCGTGATCTGACTCCATCAGGCGACCGAGTCAGCTGGCGGATGCCGCCTGGAGTGCCGCCGGGCCGAGAATTCGCTTAACCAATCCCTGCATCCTTCGCCGACAGAATGCGGCCGTTGTTTTGCGAGCGCCGCGCGGGCGATCCGCCGCGACATCGAACGCATCGGAAAGTCGGGAGGTGAGCGCATGGCCTTGGCGCATGTCGCAGAGTCCGTGCCGGCCGATCGTGCCGAGCCCGGCGCCCAATTTCGCCGCGGCAGTTGGCTCCTGCTGTCGATCTGCGTCCTTGGCCTGACGATCGGTCTGGCTCTGCTCTCCGTTGAGTCCAGTACCTTGCGCGCCGCCCTCAATGGCCTGTTGATGACGGTTGTGATGTATCGCGACCAGGACACGATCTGGCTCGCGGTCTGCGTGGTCTTCAGCCTATATCTGTGCTGGTCGCTGGGACGCACCCCGGCTCAGGTCCCGTCCCGCCTGGCGGCGTTCTGGCCCGCGAAATCCCGATCTGACCCGCCTCACATGGGCGATTGCCGCGCTGGTCCTGATCTTCGTCGGCATCGGCGCCTATCTGATCCATCACGCGCATGACGTATCGATCGACGAGAGCCTGCCCGGGCTGCAGGCGCAGGTCTTTCTGTCGGGCAGATTGCTCGCATCCGCCCCGGATGAGTGGAGCGCGATGTCATCAGCCCTGTTTCCCTTCATCTTCTTTCATGATGTGCAGCATGATCTTTGGGGATCGGCATATCGTCCGGTTCATGCGGCGATCCGCGCAGCGTTCTCGCTGGTGTCCCTGGGTACGCTGGCCAACGCCCTCCTCACCGCACTGAGCGTCGTGCTGGTCGTTGGGGTTGCGCGGCGTCTGTGGCCTGACCGCCGGGATGCTGCGATCCTCGCCGCGGTGCTGCTCGTCAGCGGGCCGCAATTCCTGTTCACCGGCATGACCGGGTTCGCCTGGCCGGCGCATCTGTGCCTGAATCTTCTATGGCTCTGGCTGTTTCTTCGCGATGATCGCCTGGGACACGGGTTGGCGGCCGTGGTCGGATTTGCCGCCGTCGGGCTGCATCAGATCAATGTGCATCCGCTCTTCGTGCTGCCGTTCATGCTGTCGCTGGTGTGGTCCAGGCGCTGGTGGCTGTCACTGTTCTACGCCAGCACCTATTCGGCGGCGGTGCTGACCTGGTCCGTGTGGCACGACATCGCCGTCTTCCTGTCCGCCGGGCCCGCTATGGCGACCGTGGCACCCGGGCAGGCCCCGAAACACATCGGCGATGCGCTGTCCTTGATCGGGCTTGAGCGACTGGTCCTTCAGCCGCTGATGGCATTCAACTTTCTGCGCCTGTTGGCGTGGCAGAACATCATGATCCTGCCTCTGATCTACGTCGCCATCAGACAATGGTCATCGGCCCCGCAGGCCATAAGACTGCTGGCCTGGGGCTGCGTCCTGATGATGATCCCCTACGTGCTGATGATGCCCAATCAGTATTACGCCTGGGGCTATCGGTACGCTCACGGGCTCCTGGGCAGCTTCGCCCTCATCGCGGCTCATGGCTGGATCGTGCTCTCCGCGACCGGCCGGCCGGTGGTCGCGGTCGCCCGGCGTGCCATCATCGGCTTCACCATCCTTGTGCTGGCGGTCGGCGTGCCGCTTCGCGCGGTGCAGATGGAGAGCTTCACCCGGCCGTTCGCGGAAGCGAACCGCCATATCCATGCGCTTCAGACCGATGTGGTTCTGGTCGATGTGGGGAAGGTCTGGTTCCCCAGTACGGTCATCCGCAACGACCCGTTCCTGGCGGACCGACCGCTGGTTCTGTCGTTCCTATACCTGACGCCGGATCAACTGAGGCAGGTCTGCCCGCACCTATACCGTGACCGTCATCGATGAGGAAGAGCTTGCCCGGCTCGGCGTTGTGATGGTGGACCGTGACTATTCACTCTCGGAGAACGACGAGGCGCTGCGCCGGATCGCGAACGGCCCGATCTGTCGGCGCAGCTGACGTGATCTGGGAAACCGGCACACCGACCCGGCGCTATGCCGCGGAGCTGCGACCCTCAAGGCCGTTGGGGGGGCCGGCCGGGTTGAGACTGGCGATCACGTCCACGGTTTCCCGCAGCAACGCTTCCAACGCGCTGTCGTCCTTGGCGTCGCCGAAGCGCTGCACCAGGCTGTGATAGTCGTCCTCGTTGCGTAGGGCCCAACTCCAGAACAGATCGGTGTCGTCGGGCGGCAGAACGGTGCGAAGCCAGAAGCTGAAACGATCGGCATCCCGCCATGCGCGCATCAAGCGGCTGACGCCGCTCGACCGCCCTCCTGCCACCTTGGCCGAGCGCGCGATCGGAACTGCATCGGTGCCGGTTTTGCCGGCCTCCGGTTCCAGAACGAGCTGGTATTGCCAGACGCGATCCTTCCGGTTCGCCGAGGCGTAACGCGCCTCCGCCAACTGTTCGCTATAGCGGGCAATATCGTCCGGCGTCCAGGCCGACATCGGTGGCTAGCCTCTCGGCATCCAGGGCGCAGCGACCGTCCCCGTCGGCATTGCAGGCAATCGCGATAAGAAGCCTCAGGGCACCGGCGGGCAGGCTGGTGTCGCGGACGGCGCGGTACGGCACTTTGCGAAATCGGGCTGGCATTCCGGCCAGCGGTTCGGCTTCCATCCCTGCCCCTTGATTCGACCCCAATGCCCGCGAATCAGTTCGTGATTCGGTTGAGTCTTTATTCCCACGGACCGCGTAACTGTGCAAGCGCGCGCAGTTGACGGTCCGTCGGACCGCCGTCGCGAATCAGGCGAACTGACGATCCGCGGTGTCCTCGGTCTGATGCTCTGGCAGTCCGATCAGCGTCAGCAGGTCATCGATCTCGCGCATCGCCGTCCGGTGACTCCGGCTTCGCGGAATGCCGATGGCCGGATTGTCGAGATCGAGCACGGTCAGACCGCTGGTGAACAGCTGGCGGAAGATCACGCGTTCGGAGAATCCCGGCGCCACGCGGAACCCGATCCGCGGCGCCAGGGTGTCGAGCAGCGATTGCATCTGACGCTTGTTTCGCGAATCGAGTTGTGACAACCGGTTGCGCATGACGATCCAGGTCGGGTGTGCCGCCGCCAAATGCGGCCCGCCGGGCCGAGCCGTCGGTCACCATGACACTGTAGGCGCTTGGGCCGATGATGCGTTCGCCGTCGACGTCGATGCGGACCAGCGCGTCGAGGTCCAGGAAGCTGTCGTTCAGGGGCGTGATCAAGCGTGTCGGCAAGGATATGGCCGCAGCGCGACAGGAAGGTGTTGTCGCCGGCGATGTCGATGATGATGAAATCCTTGGTCCGGAACCGCTCCAGAACCTTGGCCAGTCGAGAGATCTCATCCTCGCCTGCCTTGGTGGCCGTATCGTGGATCGAACGGTAGAGGCCCTGAATGTCGGGCTGCGGCAGCGCCAATTCGGAGGCCGCAAGGAACCGCTGCCGATTGCGCATGAAGCGGGACAACGTTCCTTGCCGTTCGTCCAGGTCGATGCTTCCCACGGTGAACCCGTGGCGCATCAGTCCGATGATGAGATGAATTGCGACGGTCGATTTGCCGACGCCGCCCTTCTGGTTGCCCAAAGCCAATACATGCGGCCGGTTCCGATCCGTAAACCAGGATCGCAGGACCTTCGTTGTCACCTTTTCCGCCCCCCAGAGTGATTACCCGCAGAACCGACCCGGGACCGTGGACCGTCAGTGCGAGGCATCGCCCCGATGCTTCGACAATCGCATCTTAGACAATACCACATCTTGTCGGTCAATCCGAAGAGACTTACTACAATTCGTGTGATATTCTTTTTCGGACAAGCTAATGGAGTCATGGCGGACCTCTGTACAACTTTAAGATTGACCCGCAAGAGTGCCCGGTCACGTATATTTTGAGTGGAAGTCGTCCGCGGTTGCACGTATTTAGGGCGAGGGCCTGTGGAACTCAGCCGGACATGCGGGCGATGATGATGTAGCCCCCTGTGTTAGTCTTGCTGCCATTCCGGGTGATAGAGGTCCCGATGAAGACTAGGTCCCACAGGCTGGCCGCTACTGTCCGAGGACGTTCTGCAAAAGAAACTTGAAGGTATGACAACAGAGTCTGAGACGGCCTCGGGTCGACCCGATGTCGGTGAGGACCCTGCTGCCGTCGAAGGACCGCGCCCCGGACTGATTGAGCGAATGCGCCCCTATCTCACCGGCGCCACGGTGCTGCTGTTCGGCTGCGCCATCACCGGGTTCATCTTCCTGGATGTGCGCCGCCAGCATCTTCGTCAGCTCGACGAGGAATTCCAGGCAGAGGCCACCGAGACCTATCAACTGCTGCAGAGGACGATCGACTGGCATGTCGATGTGCTGATCGGTTTGTCGGGCCTGTTCAACGCATCGGTGGTGGTCACCGAGCAGGAGTTCCAGACATTCGTGGCCCCGGCGCTGGAACGGCAGCCACATATCCATTTGCTGGGCTGGGCGCCCCGGGTCCAGCGGAGCGACTGGCAGCGCCGCAGCAACGAATTTCGAGATCGTGGCGGCAGTGGCATCATCGACCCGGATTCTGGAGATGCATATGCCGCGGCGCCGGAGCGCGATGCGTTTCCGATCGTCTACGGCGGCCCCCTGCCCGAATCCGGCATGACGCGCGGCTATGACATCGGCGGCGATGTCAATTACCGCACGGCGATGGCCTGGGCCCGAGACAGCGGTCTGCCAACCGCGTCCCGTCCGGTCGATCTGTCCCGCGACGGCAGCACGGGTCGCGGGATCCTGATTTTCTGCCCGCTGTATCGGAGAGACAGCAATCCGATCGACTATGTCGGTAGGCGGGAGGCGCTGACCGGCTTCGTCGTCCTGGCGCTGCGGATCGACGACATGGTGGATTGGGCGGTCGATTACCTGCCCGATTCCGATCTCGACATCCGGCTGCGCGATATCGGTATGCCGCCGGCCAACGCCTTCCTCTACCAGTATGATGCCGAGGCCCGGAGCAGCCTTGCGAATGCGCCGACCGAATTCGGCGACGCCCGGTTCACCTTCGATCGCTCGCCATTGCAGATCGCTACCCGCGCCTGGAACGCCGACTTTGCGCCGACCGAGCGGTTCCTCGGCCGGTTTGCGACGGTCCAGCCGGCGATCGTCCTGTTCGTGGGTCTGATCCTGACCGGTCTGTTGGCCATCTACGCCCAGCGCGAGGCGCGGCACACGGTGCGGATCAAGGCGCTGGTACGCAGCCGCACGATTGCGCTGGAGGAAGAGGTCGAAAAGCGTCGTGCCGCGCAGAGTGCCCTGAGGCACCGCATCGAGGAGTTGGAGGATATTCGCGACCGGCTCGAGCGTCAGGGCGAGCAGCTTGCCGAATTCGCCCGCGACCTGGGCCGTGCCCGCGACAAGGCCGATGCGGCCAACGCGGCCAAGTCCGCGTTCCTCGCGACGATGAGCCATGAGCTGCGCACGCCGCTCAACGCGATCATCGGTTTTTCCGAACTGATTCGCGACGAATTGGCGGGCGATATCGGCGAACGCAAATACTGCGACTATGCCCGCGATATCCACGCGAGCGGGCAGCATCTGCTGGCCCTGATCAACGACATCCTCGACGTTTCGAAGGCCGAGGCGGGCAAGCTGGAGATCAGCGACGAGATCGTCGACGTGTCGGAGTCGGTGCGGTCCTGCATTCGCCTATGCCGGTCGCGGGCCGACTCCGCCGGGGCCAAACTGGTCGAAGACCTGCCAGCCGATCTTGCCGCTGTTGCGCGCGGACCGGCGACGGATGAAACAGATCCTGATCAACCTGATCACCAACGCGCTCAAATTCACCGGCGGTGCCGGAACGGTGACCATCCGGGGGTCCGTCGATGCAGCCGGATGGATGGTGATCGAGGTCCGCGACTCCGGCATAGGCATGACCGAGCGCGAGATCGACAAGGCGCTGGAGCCGTTCGGACAGGTCGATACCGCGATCAATCGCCGCCATCCGGGCACCGGTCTGGGCCTGCCGCTGACCAAGAGCATGGTGGAAGTTCACGGCGGCCGGTTGGAAATCGAGAGCCAGGTCGGCCAGGGCACCATGGTGCGGGCGCTGTTTCCGATCGAGCGGGTGATCCATGATCGTGGCGAGGTCGAAGACGGCGGCAAACGGGCCGCCGCCGGCCCAGCCGACTGAGCCGATCCGGGTCTAGTGTCCCGATTCTGAAACGCGTCGGGGCGAATTCCAGAATCGGGACGCTAGCGTTACATCCTTTCACCCGGAATCGGCACCAGCCCGCTCTCCCGCCCGGCCACCCAATGCCAGTATCCTGGCATTGGGTGGCCGGGCGGGCGCGCGGGTCGGCGCCGTTTGAACAGTAAACTGCGTCTAGCGGAATGTCCGGGGGATCAGGTCGAACGCGACGCTGATACGGCGATCGGCGCCGGTGAACGGCACGGTGCGATGAAACAGGAAGGACGGGAAGAGAACCAGCCGTCCGACTTTCGGCTCCACCATCCGCGTCGCGATGCCGTCCGGCTCCGGCAGGTCATATCCGGCGCGCCCGAATTCGATCCAGCCGGCCGCATCATCCGTGCCGGTCGAATCCGGCAATTCGGCATAGTAGACGCCGCTCAGCCAGGCCGAGGCGTGGATATGTGAAAGCTGCCGGCCGCTCTCCTGCAGCACGGTACCCCAGATGTTCAGCCCGTATTCGTCGGGCCGGTGGCGGAGATGCGGGTGGTCAGGCTGCGGGTCCAGGGACTCAAAGGCACCGTCGATCGCCTGCCGCAGCGCCGATTCGAAGGCCTCGATCGCCGGCGTCGGCCGCTGCAGCAGGTCGCCGGTCTGGGCGCCGCCGCGCGTCGTCTTGCCACCCGGCTCCCAGACCAGGGTCGAATGCCCGGTGACGTCCGCAATCAGTTGCCGGTTGAACGAGTCCAGCGTGTCGAAGCCTGCCGGAACCGGCAACTCGGTGATCATCACCTGACGGTCCGGGTCGACAAGGTGCCTGGCCCGATCGTGATCGCCCAGAGCGGCGTAGGCCAGGGCCAGGTAGCACAGTGGCCGGGTCGGCATGACACTGCCCGCCACGGCGGCCTCCAGCGGTTCGACCGCCGTCGCCGGGTCGCCCAGCTTCAGAAACGCCGCCCCCAGGCCCGTCAGGGCTGCCGGATCGGTGGGCTCCAGCGCCAGGGCGGCACGGAAGCTGACGACCGACTCGTCGAGGAGACCCTGCTCCTTGAGCGCATTGCCAAGATTGGCATGGGTCTTGGCGAGTTGCGGGTTCAAGGCCAGCGCCTTGCGGAACCAGTCGATGGCCCGATCCCAGGAAGCCTCCTCGGCCAGCAGGCTGCCGAGATTGCTCATTAGCATGGCGTCCATGGGCCGCTCCGCGATCGCCTGGGTATAGCAGTCGATCGCCTCGCCGCGACGCCCGAGATCGGCCAGCAAATCGCCCAGCCGGATCCGCGCCTCCGTCAGGTCGGGCTTCAACGACAGTGCCGTGTGGTAGGCCTCGACCGCCTCCAACGACCAGCCTGATGCGGCGAGCGCCGAGGCCAGCCCGGCCTGTACCGCCGGATTGTCCGGCGCCAACTCGGCCGCGCGGTCAAGCAGCCGCAACGCCTCGGCGATGTTGCCGGCCTCGCCTTCGATGACGCCGGCCAGATGCGCCGCGCCGGCATAATCCGGGTCGGATACCAGGATGCGGCGGCAGGTCTCCAGCGCGTCACGCCTCCGGCCGGAGCGATACAGAGCCACAGCTTCAGTCATTGCAGCGGCCGCCTGGGGCGCCGACGAACCGGTGGTGGCCGTCTTGGGGTGCTTCATTTCGGGCCATCACGGCCGTATATAGCGCAACGTCGGCGTGGGATGAAGGCGGCCGGGGCGGTCGGGCCGGATAATCCGCTGGCTGTGCAATCCTGTCGGAGCGCCGGGGCCCGGTGCTCGATCAGGCGTCCGGCAGGTCGCCGCGGCTCAGCGCCGGGCGCCGCGCAGGGTCGGGTCGAGGCGGTCGCGCAGCCAGTCGCCGATCAGGCTGATCGACAGGGCCAGCAGGAAGATCACGGCGCCCGGGATCATGGTCAGCCACCAGGCGGTCAGCAGCCGGTCGCGGCCCTCGCTCATGATCTGGCCGAGGCTGGTCAGCGGCGGCTGCACCCCGAGCCCCAGGAAACTGAGCGCGGTCTCCAGCAGGATCGTCAGCGGCAGGTTCACGGTGAACTGCACCAGCGCAACGTTGAAGATGTTCGGCAGGATGTGCCGGAGATAGACCCTGGGTGCCGAGGCGCCGAGCGCACGTATCGCCAGGGCATAGCCATGCTCCTTCGCCGACAGAGTCGCGCCGCGCATCAGCCGGGCATAGACCTCCCACCCGGCCAGCCCGACCAGCAGCAGGAACAGGGCGAAGCTGTTGTCGAATACCGCCAGTACGAACAGCGCCACGATGATGATCGGAAGCGAGGCCTGCACGTCGACCGCCGCCATGATCGCCGCCTCGGTCCAGCCGCGCCGGGCCGCCGCCAGGATGCCCAGCAGCGATCCGACCACCGCCCCCAGCAGGGTCCCGACGATGGCCACGATGAGACTGATCTGGGCGCCCACCGCCAGCCGCGCCAGCAGGTCGCGGCCCTTCTGGTCGGTGCCCAGCAGATAGGCCGGATCGCCGCCAAGCGCCGCCGGCGGTTTCAGCCGTGCCAGCAGCGAGGTGTCGCGAAAGCCGTGCGGCGTCAGCAATTCGCCGAACAGGGCAAACGCGACGAACAGCGCCACGAAGCCGATGGCGACGCGGACGGTCGGCGGCATGGCGGGGCGGACCGGGGCCGGTTTCGTGTCGATCGCCGCGTCGGTCATGTCAGGCCGCCCGGATCCGCGGGTCGATCGCCATGTACAGCAGGTCGACCAACAGATTGGCGAGGGTCATGGTGAAGGCGACGGCCAGCACGATGAACTGGACCATGGCAAGGTCGCGGGTTTCCACCGAGCGCACCAGCAGTGAGCCGACCCCGGGCCAGCTGAACACCTGCTCGGTGACCACGGAGCCTGCGATCAGCGCGCCCAGGCTGAGGCCGATCAGGGTGACGATCGGAATTGCCGCGTTCGGCAGGGCGTGCCGCAGGAGCCGCCGGCCGAGCGGCACGCCGCGGGCCTCCGCCGCCATCATGTACGGCTTGCCCAGCGTCTCCAGCATCGACGAGCGGGTGAAACGGGCGAACGAGCCCATATTGGCAAGGCCAAGGGTCGCTGCCGGCATCAGCAGGCCGAGGAAGCCGATCTCGCCGGCGCCGACGAATGTCTTGAAGACCAGCGCCGCGGTCAGGATCACGATCAACCCGAAGAAGAAGTTCGGCATCGCGAACGCGAAGACCGAGAACGCCATCACCCCTCGGTCCAGCGGCCCGTCGCGGTAGAGCGCCGCGACGCCGCCGAGCGGCAGGCCGAGACCGATGGCGATCAGCAGTGCCGTGCCGCCGAGGATCAGGGTGTTCGGCACCTTCTCGGCGACCACCTGGAGGACCGGCCGGCCGGTATGCACCGAAAATCCGAACTCACCCCGCGCCAGGGCGGCCAGGTATTTGCCGTACTGCACAATCAGCGGCTGGTCGAGGCCGAGCTTCACGCGATATTCGTCGATCACCGCCTGGTCGGCATCGGGCGGCGCCAGCGCCGCTGCCGGGTCGCCGGAAAATCGGATGAATACGAACACCAGCGAGACCGCGATCAACAACGTCACCAGCGCGCGCAGGATCTTGCCGGCGATGAACCGGCTCATAGGACCGCTCCGGCGAAGCCGGCATCGCGCCCCGGCGATGCCGCCAGCAGGGCGCGGGTATAGGTGTCCCGCGGGTCGGCGAACAGCTCGGCCGCCGGCCTCTGCTCGACCACCCGCCCGTCCCGCATCACCATGATGTCGTCGCAGATCGAGGCCGCGACCCGCAGATCATGGGTGATGAACAGCAGGGCGAAGCCGAGCCGCTCCTGCAATTCCTCGAACAGCGCCAGGATCTGCGCCTGTATCGAGACATCCAGGGCGGAGACAGGCTCGTCGGCGATCAGCACCTCCGGATCGACCACCAGCGCCCGGGCGATGCACACCCGCTGGCGCTGGCCGCCGGAGAATTCGTGCGGATAGCGGTCATGGACCTGGGGCGGCAGGCCGACCAGCGACAGCAGGGCACGAGCCTTCTCCTTGGCATCGGCCCGAGATGCGCCATGGATGACCGGGCCCTCGGCGACCGCCTCGAGGATCCTCTGGCGCGGGTCGAGCGCCGTATAGGGGTCCTGCAAAACCACCTGCATGCGCTTTCGAACCGCCTTCAGGCCAGCCCCCGTGGCGGCGGCAATATCCTCGCCATGCAGCACCACCCGCCCGGCATCCATCTCCTCCAGCCGCAGCAGGCAGCGGGCCAGGGTCGATTTCCCGGAGCCGGATTCGCCGACGACGCCCAGGGTATGGCCACGCCGCAGGGTGAGCGCCACATCGCGGACGGCGGCGACCTGGCGGACTTGGAACAGCCCGGACCGGACCCGGTAGGTCAGTGAGACGCCGTCGGCTTCAAGGACCGTATCGGTGCGGTCCCCGTCGCTGTCGCCGGGGGTCTCCGACGGCACCGCGGCGATCAGGGATCGCGTATAGGGGTGGCTCGGGCGCGACAGGACCTGGTCGCGCGGCCCGGTCTCGACGATCTCGCCGTTACGCATCACCGCGATCCGGTCGGCGATATCCGCGACGACACCGAAATCATGGGTGATGAACAGCACCGCCGTGTTGCGTGTCGTCTTCAATTCGTCGATCAGCGCCAGGATCTCGGCCTGGGTGGTGACGTCCAGCGCGGTCGACGGCTCGTCGGCGATCAGCAACGCCGGCTCCAGCGCCAGCGCCATGGCGATGACGATGCGCTGGCACTGGCCGCCGGACAGCTGGTGCGGGTAGGCCCGATAGAGCCGCTCGGGTTCCGGCAGCTTCACGGCGGCCAACAGGTCTAGGACCCGGGCGCGCCGATCGGCGCGGTCCCGGATCCCATGGACCTCGAGGATCTCGTCGATCTGCCGGCCGACCCGCTGAACCGGGTCCAGGGTCGCGCGCGGCTCCTGGAAGATCATCGCCATGCGGGCGCCGCGCAACCGGCGCATGGCGTCCGGATCGTCGCTCGGCAGGGGCGCGCCCTCGAAGTCGATCGCGCCCTGCTCGACCGCCAGTCCGGGTGGGAGCAAGCCCATCACCGCCTGGGCGGTGATGGATTTCCCGGAGCCGGATTCGCCGACGATGCACAAGGTCTCGCCGGCGCCGACCGTCAGGCTGATGCCGCTGACGGCATGCGCCCGCTCTCCGCCGGCCGGCAGCGAGACGGTCAGCGATCGGACATCCAGGATCGGCCTTGTCGTGCCGTCCATCATCGCGTCGCCGCCCTCCGCATGTCGCCCACGCGCCAATGACCGCCGCCGGCTATTGCAGCGGTGGATGCGGTGGCGACGACGGCCAGGGATAAGAGAAGCCGAGAAGCTGCCGCAGCATCGGGCTGGCATTGTCCAGGAATTGCTGGTCCAGCGCGCCCAGCATGTCCTCGATCGGCTTCACGAATTTGGGCAGGAACTCGATCAGGATGCCGGCACGGCCCTGCGTGCTCCGGTTCGGCATCGCGCAGTGCCAGACCGCTCCGAAGAACAGGATCACGTCGCCAGGATCGCCGGTCATCAACCGGTAGTCCTCGAAGAAGTCGTCGGCCTCACCCGGGTAATGCAGCCGTTTTTGAGATCCAGGCCGGTACGCCGTCGCGCCCGATTGCTCCGTGAACGGATCGATCACGACGGTCGCCTGCGCATTGAGCGGGAACGATGAGTTGATTGCCGCCGGGAAGCTCCCGGCGCGATAGAAATCCCAGTAGGGATAATCGATATGCGGTTCCTGGCCGCGAAACCCCGGCATCGTGCGTGAGGCGCAGATCGACCCCATGACGAAGTCCGAGCCGAGGAACGCCTGCATGCTGGCAACGAGCGACGGGTGCTGGACCATCTCGGCGAATACCGGGCCCTTGGCCAGCAGGTTCCAGACCCGGCGCTGCAGCCTGGCGTCGTCGTCGTCCTTGTTGAAATGCGATCCGGTGAGCGCATCGTCGCCGGTCTCGTCCAGGATGATCTCCCGGGCATTCCTGATCTGGTCGTCGGTGAACAGCCTGGGCAGGCGCACGGCACCGCCGCCGTGAAGCAGTTCGGCGACGACTCTCGACGGCTCGAATTCGTCGGCGGAAAGGGTCTTCAATGCATCAATCTCCTGACGGCGCGATCGGTGCGGTTTGTCCGTGGCCGGCGATCGCCTGGCAGAAACCGGCAGGCGGTGAGGAGGGGCGGCGGCGCTCGCCCCTCCTTCGCCGCTCTATCCAATGACGCCTATCCTTCTATCGTCAGGAACAGGCTGTCGAACACGGTCCGTGCCACCGCGCCGGTGCGCCAGTCGATGCTGTCGCGATAGGCGTAGGTCACCACGTTGCGCCACAGATACATGCCGGGCGTCACGTTCTCCCATTCCGCGACCAGGTCGAGATAGAGCTGCTTGCGCACCTCGAAGTCGCTCTCGACCTCGAACCGTTGGCCGATCTCCAGGAACGCCTCAGTCGGCGCCCAGGTCTTGTGGCTGGCGCAGCAGCGGCTCGATTGCGGCCCCCAATCCATCCACAGCGGCCGGTACGGGTCGCCGGAGAATTCGCTCGACATGGACATGTTCAACAGGTGGAACGGCCGCTGATAGGCGAGCGAGAAATTGTCCACGATCTTGATCCGGACATCGATTCCGACTTCGCGCCACTGCTCGACCATGAACTCCGCCGCGGTCTCGTAGTTGGGGTAGAAGCCGCGGGTGATGTGCCAGATCAGCTCCTCGCCGTCATAGACGCTGTCGGCCAGGAAGGCCTGGGCGCGCTCGGGGTCGTAGCGGTAGCGTGCCTGCCGGTCCGAGTCGTAGTAGTCGCCGTATTCCGGGAAGTTGAATGGCGCCGGCGTGAAGCTGGCATCGCCCCACAGCGCCGCGGTGATGGCGTCGCGGTCGATCGCCATGACCATCGCCTTGCGTAGATTGGCATCCTGCAGCGGATTGTCCGGCAACAGCTCGGTCGGCAGGGTGTTGAAGGCGAACATCGGATAGTTCTCGATCGACTGCTTCAGCAGCGTCACACCTTCGGTTCCGGCGACCACCTCTTCCTGGTCGGCCGGGATGCCGACGATGATGTCGAATTCGCCGGCCGCCAGCCCGGCATAGCGGGTGGAGTATTCCGGCACCACCTTCCAGGTGATCTGGCTGGCCGGGGGCGTGCCGTTCCAATAATCGTCATAGGCCACCGCCACCAGCTTGTCGGACGGGTCGAACTCGACCAGCCGGTAGGGCCCGGTTCCGATCGGCGCCTGCCCGAAGGCATCGGTTCCGACCTCCTCGTAATGGTGCTTCGGCAGCACGAAGCCGAGCGGCGTGACCAGCCGGTTCGGGAAAGACGGGTCCGGCGTCGCGGTCTCGATCTCCACAGTATAGGGGCCGGTCGCGTCGACCCGGACGATGCCGCGGGCGTAGCGTGTGCCTCTGCGGGCGATCGGTTCCGGACCCCACAGCCGTTCCGCCGACATCGAGTAGGCGACGTCCTCGGAATCCATTTCGTGGCCATCATGGAATTTGACGCCCTGCCGCAGCGTGATGGTCCAGACCGTCGGCGAGGTGCGCTCCCAGCCGGTGGCGAGATGCGGCTGCAGGGTGCGACCGAACTCGTCCTCGTGGAAGTTGCGCCGGGCCAGCGTGTCGAACAGATTCCAATGGACCCGGGCGCCGGTGGTCGAGATGCCGATCACCGGATCCATGGTCGGCCACAGATTGTCCACCGCGACCGTCAGTTCGGGCCGTTCCTGTGCCAGCGCCGACGGCCCGCCCCAGGCCCAGACGAATATCGCCGCCACCGCCAGGATCGCGGTCCGGCGAATACCTCCCAATACGTTTCGCATGTCAACCTCCTGCTGTTTTTCTATGTTGTCCTTCGTAGTCCCGCTCGTTCTCCAGGGACGGGATCATGCCGCGGGTCCGCTCAACCATCGCGAGATCGAGGGTCGCGTAAGTCAGTCCCGGTCGGCGCCCGGCATCGGCGATCACCGCCCCCCAGGGGTCGACGATCATCGAATGCCCCCAGGTCTGGCGCCCGTCATCATGGTTGCCGCTTTGCGCCGCCGCTACCACGAAGCAGCCATTCTCGATGGCGCGGGCCCGCAGCAGCGTCTCCCAATGGCCCTCGCCGGTGACCAGGGCGAAAGCCGATGGCGCGAACAGGATCGTCGCGCCGGCCTTGGCATAGTCGCGATACAGCGCGGGAAACCGCAAATCGTAGCAGATCGTCAATCCCCACGGTCCCCAGGGGGTCTCGACCATGACTGCCGCGCGTCCCGGTGCGTAGCGTTCGGATTCGCGCCGGCGAATGCCGTCGGGCAGATCGACGTCAAACAGGTGAATCTTGTCGTAGCGGGCGAGGATGTCCCCGGAGGCGTCTATCACGAAGGTCCGGTTGGCGAAGCGCTCGGCGCCGTCCTCGCGCAGGGCCAGGGACCCGGTATGGATCCAGATACCGTGCTTGTGGGCCAGCTCGCGGCAGGCGGCGAGGAACGGATCGCCGCTCTCCGGCTGGATGATCCGGGCGGCCTTGATGCGGTCGCGCTGCATCATGTTGGCCGCCTCGGGCAGGCAGATCAGCGCCGAACCCTCGTCCGCCGCCGCCGCGACGAAACCGCGGACGGTCTCGATATTGCCGGCATGGGCATCGGTCGAATTCATTTGCGCCATGCAGATGTCGAGGGTCTCGGGCATTGCTCCACAATTCGACGTTTGATCGATTAAATCGTGTTTCGCCGCGGCGACAAAGGCCGTTGTTGGCCGGACCGGTCGGCGTCGGCTGCAGATCTGGCGTTCGGAAGGGCGGCACTGACCGGCGATCGGTCGTCGATACCAGGGTGATCGCGTCCGGGGACGACAGGTCTCGATGGTGGGTCGACCCGACCGTCGACGCGGGTCTATTTGTGCTTGCCCACCTGCCAGCCACGCTCGGCGAGGTGTTTTTCGCCGGCCTCTATTGGCAGATCTTCCAGGGCCGAGCCCATGGAGTCGTTCCAGCGGTTCAAATACCCGAACAAGGCGATGACGCCCATGATCTCCACGATGTCGGCGTCGCTCCAGTGCTCGCGCAGACGCCCGGCGAGTTCCGGCGTGACGCCGTTGGGCACCAAGGCTGCCGCCTGCGCAAAGGCAAGCGCCGCTTTCTCGGCGTCGGTGAAGTGTCGGCTCTGCTCGAAATCCCACACGTCGTTCAGGCGTCCCTCGGTGGACCCGAAGCGCTCGGAGCCGAGGATCGTATGGGCCTGGCAGTACAGGCAGCCAGAGACATAGCTCGTCACATAGCCGATCAGGCGTTTGAACTCCGCCGTGACCTGGCCATGGCAGGTCATCACTGCCCGGTTCAGGGCGGTGAACGCCCGCGCGATTTCCGGATGGTAGGACATCGTCCGCACGCTGTTCGGGATGACGCCAAGCGGCCCCTTGAAGAACTGGATCTCCTCCAGGAGCTTCGCGTCGATCTCCTGCTCTTCAAGCGGTCTGACGACGGCCATGGTCCGATTTCCTCGTCCGGGGCGAAGGCCGGCCGGGGGATCCGAAATACCCGCCTGACGCTTCAGGGTACCAAGCGATGATAGCAGGGCGCTCTTGCCGCGCGCAGCGGAACATGCGGGCCCGGAGCGGTCCGGAACGCTCGTCCAGCATGTAAAGGGATTCAGAAAACCATTGGAGCGGGCGATGGGATTCGAACCCACGACTTCAACCTTGGCAAGGTTGCGCTCTACCCCTGAGCTACGCCCGCATCCACGGGCCCCCGCCATTGGCTGGGCCCGAGCGGGCGGATAATACGCAAAGCCGTCGCCATTGCAAGCCCGATGGCGACGGCAGCGGGCGGCGTCCCGGCGCGCCCAGCCGGCGCCGATCACCGGTGCTCAGGTCCGTTTTGCGACGATGATCGTCGGGTCGATCTGGTGTGCCTCCAGGGCCTGGACGTAGTTGGCGAATTTCTCAGGTCCGTTGGGTCCGGTCAGCAGGTGGAGCCCGAGCGGCGGCGGGCCGACCGCCTCGGCGGCCATGGCGAAGACCTTGCGGAAAAACGCGATCGCCATGTCGCGCTGGCTTTCAACCGCCGTCACCTCGAAGCCGGCGTCACACAGCAGGTCGCTGGTTTCGTCGGGGGATCGCAGAAAACTGGTGATGTCGGTTTCGGCCCATGGCACCGGGTACAGCATGCCCTCGGTCGGTCCATCCATTGCGTCGAATACGCACAACGAGGCACCCGGCCGCACGACGCGCGCCAGCTCGCCGTAGAACCCCTGGCGGTCTTCGATGTTCATGGCGACATGGAAACTGATCGCCGCATCGAAGGTCGCGTCATCGTAGGGCAGGTCGACGGCGCTGCCGGTTTCGAAGGCGCAGGAATCCGCCAGGCCCAGGCGCTCCGTCAGCATGCGCGCCACGTCGATGTATTCCGGCGTCAGGTCGATGCCGGTTACCCGGCACCCCTGCTCCGCGGCCAGGCAGCGGGCGGTTCCGCCGATGCCGCAGCCGGCGTCCAGCACATGCATGCCGGCCTCCAGCGGGGTCAATTCTAAGGCCTTCAGCGTGGCCAGCCGGCCGGCGGTATGAAACTCGTCAACCGGGGCAAGGTCCTCCGGCGTCAGCGAGTCGGGGTCCAGGCCCGCCGCCTCGATGCCATTCATGATCGCCTCGCCAAGCCCGCCTTTGCCGTAATGAGCCGCGACCGATGTTTCCAGAGTGATTGGCATGTCCTGGTCTCCAAGAACTGTGGCCATGATGCAAGGGAGTATTGGGCCATTCCGGTGTCACCGATAGTCCACAATCTGTAGTTCACCGCGGCGGTCGGGTCTGGCTATCCTGCGTGGCGGAGGGAACGGCCATGAAAAGCTACGGACAATTCTGCCCGGTCGCGAAAGCTGCCGAGCTGTTCTGCGAGCGCTGGACGGCGCTCATCCTGCGCGACATGTCGGTCGGGTCGACGCGGTTCTCGGAAATCCAGCGCGGCGTGCCGCTGATGTCGCCGACCCTGCTGTCGCGCCGGCTGAAGCAGCTCGAGGCAGAGGGCATCATCGAACGCCGGCCGGCGGTAAAGGGCCGGGGTTCGACCTATCATCTGACCGCCTCCGGCGCCGAATTCGTACCTCTGGTCGAGGCGCTCGGCGTCTGGGGACAGCGATGGTCGCGGCGTGAGCTGGCCGCCGGCGAGATGGATCTGGGACTCCTGATCTGGGGTCTGGAGCGCAGCGTCGACGCCGCGGCGTTGGGCCTGCAGCGCTCCGTGGTCCATATCCGCTTCACCGACCAGCCGCCCGGAAAGGCGCTCTGGTGGTTCCTCAACCGGGACGGCGCCTGCGAGCTGTGCGTGAGCGATCCCGGTTTCGAAGTGGATCTGTACCTGGCCTGCACCCTGGCCGACATGATCTACATCTACCGGGGCGACCTTCCCCTGGCCCGAGCCCTTGCAACGGACCGGCTCGAGTCGATCGGCTCGGCAGCGGCACGCAAGAGTCTGGCGGATTGGCTCAACCTGGGACCGCTGTCGCGTGTCGAATCCCAGCGATCCGATGCGGCCCTTGAGCCGGCTGCCCTTGCACGCCTATAACACCCGCCTTATGCCTGACGCCCAGACACCAAACGCCCCGGCTACGCCAGACGATCTGTTCGCGCGCTTCGACGCGCTCGGCATCGCGGTCACCACCCATGACCACGAGCCGGTCTTCACCGTGGACGAGTCCCGGCATCTGCACGAGACGCTGCCGGGCGGCCATTGCAAGAGCCTGTTCCTGCGTAACAAGAAGGGACGGTGCTGGCTGGTGGTGTGCGAGGAAGACACCAGGATCGACCTGAAGGCGCTGGGGACGCGGCTGGAGGCGGGCCGGCTGTCCTTCGGCTCGGCCGAGCGGCTGATGCAGTGGCTCGGGGTGACGCCCGGATCGGTGACGCCGTTCGCCCTGATCAACGACCGCGAGGCCACGGTGCAGGTTGTGCTGGATCAACGCATGCTGCGCCACGACCTGCTGAACTATCATCCGCTGGTCAACGACCGGACCAGCGCGATCGCCCGCGACGATTTGATCCGATTCATCGAAAGCGGCGGCCATGCCTACGAAATCGTCGATATGGACGGGCTGTCCTAGAATCGGGCCCGAAGGGCGCTTGCGCCGCGCCGGTCGCGAACCATCTTACTTGATGCAATGCAGGAAAGAGCCATGGAGCCGATCTTGAGTCCCGCCGCGGCGGATGCCGGGAATGCCGTGAAGGACACCGATACGGCCGGATTTGCAGCCGATGTGATCGATGCCTCGATGACCACGCCGGTCGTCGTCGATTTCTGGGCGCCCTGGTGCGGCCCCTGCAAGACCCTGGGGCCGGCGCTGGAGAAAGTCGTGCGCGCGACCCGCGGCAAGGTCCGCATGGTCAAGATGAACATCGACGAGAACCAGCAGCTGGCCGCACAGATGCGCATCCAGTCGATCCCCGCCGTCTATGCCTTTCATCAGGGGCGCCCGGTGGACGGTTTCTCCGGCGCGCTGCCGGAGAGTCAGCTCAAGAGCTTCGTCGACAAGCTGGTGCAGCTTGCCGGCGGCGCCGATTCCGCCCTGGAGGATGCGCTGGCCCGGGCCAAGGAGACCCTGGACGCCGACGATTTCCACGGTGCGGCCGCCATCTACAACCAGATCCTGCAGGTCGAGCCGGAACACGCGACCGCCATCGCCGGGTTGGCCCGGTGCCTGATCGGTGTGGGCGACGTCGCGCAGGCGCGGCAGCTGATCGACGGTGTCGGCGCGGACAATGCCAAGGCGCCGGAGATCATCGGGGTGCTTCGCACAATCGAACTGGCCGAGCAGACCGCCGGCAGTGGCGGTGACATCCCGGCGCTGATGGAGACGCTGGCCGGCAATCATGACGACCACCAGACCCGCTTCGACCTCGCCATGGCGCTCTATGGCGCCGGCAAGCAGGAGGCGGCGGTGGATGAGTTGATCGAGATCGTGCGGCGCGACCGGGAGTGGAACGACGAGGCGGCGCGCAAGCAGCTCGTCACCTTCTTCGAGGCATTCGGCGGCGCCGATCCCCTGACCGTCAGCGGACGGCGCCGGCTGTCGTCGATTCTCTTCTCGTGACACGGATTAGACGAGGACATCAGTGAGCGGCCCCTTCACCAGCGAATTCGGCGAATTGCCGGCCTCACTGCCGATCTTCCCGTTGAACGGCGCTTTGCTGCTGCCGCGCGGCGTCCTGCCGCTCAACATCTTCGAGCCGCGCTACCTGTCGATGATCGACGCGGCGCTGGCCGGCCACCGGCTGATCGGCATGGTCCAGCCGACCGATGCCGCCGCCGGCCATTCGCCGCAGGGAGAGCCGCCGATCTACCGGACCGCCTGCGCCGGCCGCATCACCTCGTTCGACGAGACCGAGGATGGCCGCTACCTGATCACCCTGACCGGCGTCTGCCGTTTTCATATCACCGGCGAGACCCTGTCGAATGGGGGCTACCGGGTGGCCGATGCCGACTGGTCGGACTTCGCCGGCGATTACGACGATTGCCCGGTGGCGCTCGATCGAAATCGGCTGTCGGCGGCGCTGGGCGCCTATTTCAACCTGCATGAGATCTCGGCCGATTGGGAGGCGATCGACGAGACGCCCGACGAACGGCTGATCACCTCGCTGTCGATGATCTGCCCCTTCGATCCGACCGAGAAACAGGCGCTGTTGGAGGCGCCGACCCTGGCCGACCGGGCCGAGATGATGATCAGTCTGGTCGAGATGGCCATCCATGCCCCGGGCGGTGACGCGCCGGCCCGGCACTAGGGTCTTTCGAGGTCTGGGCGGTGCTTAGTTGTTCCAGACCCATTGGCTCTGCCATTGCGGTTTGGACGTGCGTTTGACTGCGCGGACCCGACGTGGCCGCCGTTTGCTCTCCCAACTGTCGGCCTACGCCACTATGATCGTCCGGACGCAGGCGGCCACGCCGCACCCGATGGAATCAGGAACACCGGCATGAGCGAGAGCAATCCGGCGACGGCAATCAAGGTCGACCCGAAACTGCTGGAGATCCTGGTCTGTCCACTGACCAAGGGCCCATTGCGCTATGATTCCAAGGCGCAGGAGCTCATCAGCGACCAGGCGCGGTTGGCCTATCCGATCCGCGACGGCATTCCGATCATGCTGGTGGACGAAGCGAGGCCCCTGGATGCGGATGCGGAACGTTAGGAACCTGTCCGAGTAATGGCAACCGTCGACGGCCCCGGCACCGAACACTGGCCGGTCGAGATCCGCCTGAAATCTGCCGAGAAGCGGCTCGAGGTCGATTTCGACACCGGTGCGAAGTTCTCCTACCCGGCAGAATTGCTGCGGGTCGAGAGCCCGTCCGCCGAGGTCCAGGGCCATGGCCCCAGTCAGAAGCAGACCATCGGCGGCAAGCGCGATGTCGGCATCGCCCGGCTGGAACCGGTCGGCAACTACGCGGTGCGCATCGTTTTCGACGACGGCCATTCCACCGGCCTGTATTCCTGGCAATATTTGTATGCGCTCGGCCGCGACCAGGACGCGATCTGGGAGGATTATCTCAAGGCCCTGGAGGAGCGCGGGCTGAGGCGGGAGCCGTGATGCCTGACGCGCGCCCGGTCCGCGACTGGCTGCTGGACCAGGCGCTGCTCGCCACGCCGGTCGACACACTGCTGGAAGGTTGCTCCGAACGGATCGTGGCGGCCGGCATTCCACTGTTGCGCGGCCATGTTTCGGCGACCACCCTGCACCCGCAATTCGCCTCGGTCGGCTTCACCTGGAAGCGCGGGCCGGGCCTGGAGGAACGGGCCGGGTACGCGCATGACATGGACCGGTTGCCGCGCTGGCAGCAAAGTCCGCTGCAGCCGATCATTCGGGACATGGCGCCAACGGTCCGGCACCGCCTCGACGATACCGCCGATGAGGAAGCCTATCCGGTTCTGGGCGAGTTTCGCGCCATGGGCGGCACCGATTATTTCGCACTCGGATCGGCCTTCGGCACCGGCGGGATCCGGCCGGAGGCGGTGAGAACCGGTATGCTGACCTCCTGGGTCACCGATCGGCCGGGCGGGTTCACCGCCGATGATCTGGCGGCCCTCGGGCGGGTGCAGCCGGCCCTGGCGACGGCGACGCGGATCGCCCTCAATATGGATATCGCCGAGACCGTGATGGCCACCTATCTCGGGCCCGATGCCGGCGCCCGGGTGCTGGAAGGAGAGATCCGGCGCGGCCATGTGCAGGTCATCGGCTCGGCGATCCTCTATGCCGATCTGCGCGGCTTCACCGTTCTGTCCGATACCTTGGACCGTGCGGAGTTGGTGCCGATGCTGAACCTCTACCTGGCGGCAATGGCCGATCCGGTCGATGGCCAGGGGGGGCAGGTCCTGAAATTCCTCGGCGACGGCATGCTGGCGACTTTCGCCCTGGATGACAGCGGCCCGGCGCCGGCCTGCACCCGGGCACTGGCCGCAGCGGGTCAGGCTTTCGAGGCCGTCGCTGCGCTCAACGCCGAACGCGCGGCGGCCGGCCGGCCGGTGATGACCCTCGACATTGCCCTGCATCTGGGCGACGTGCTGTACGGCAATGTGGGCTCGGACCAGAGGTTGGATTTCACCGTGATCGGGCCGGCGGTCAACGCCGCCAGCCGCATCGAGGCGCTGTGCGGCGAGTTGGACTGTCCGCTGCTGATCTCCGGGACTTTCGTATCGGCGGCCGGAACCGGCACCGCGTTCCGCTCTCTCGGCCGTCACGCCCTGCGCGGCATCCGCGAGCCGCAGGAGTTGTTTACGTCCGATACCGTGACTTCGGGCCCTGTCGTCCGGAGCATGAGGTATTAGGCGGCTCCGTCCTCTACCACGACATCGATCCTGCGCGTGGTCTGCCGGGGGACACGACGGGTGCGGTCATGCCGCCTCGGTCAAGTCGCGCAGCAACAGCGGCAGCTCGACGATGCTGTCCAGGGTGCGATAGCTGTTCGCCGCGGCGGCCAGCGGATCGGAGTGCTCGTGCTCCCAGGTCACGTGATAGGGGATATGGACCGCCTGCCCGCCGATCTCCAGCACCGGCAGGATGTCGGATTTCACCGAATTGCCGACCATCAGGAAGGTCTCCGGCGCGATGTCGTGGGCCTGCAGGATCCGGCGATAGGTGGCGTCGTCCTTTTCGGAGACGATCTCGATCTTCCAGAACAGATCGGCCAGGCCCGACCGGGCGATCTTGCTTTCCTGGTCGAACAGATCGCCCTTTGTGATCAGCATGATCCGGTAGACCTGCCGCACGGAGTCGACGATTTCCGCAACGCCGTCCAGGAGCTCGACCGGGTGGTCCAGCATCGCCTTGCCATGGTCGATCAGGGTCTGGATCTCCGACGCGGTGACGCGGCCGCCGGACACCTCGATCGCGGTCTCGATCATGGACAGGGTGAAGCCCTTGATGCCGTAGCCGAACAGGGCGAGGTTGCGCATCTCGGTGGCGTAGAGCGAGGCGTCGATATCCGCCTCGGCCACATGGGCGCTCAGCAGGGCGCGGAACTTCTCCTGGGTGACGGAGAACAGGGTCTCGTTGTGCCAAAGGGTATCGTCGCCATCGAAGGCGATGATTTCGACCATGGCTGGTCTCCCGATTGGGCCGGGCCGCCGGATGCCGGACACCATAGCCATTCGATCGCGGAATGCCATCGCGCTATGCTGGGCCGCACGAGCCTCGGCAGGATGACGTGACGCATGGTGACCATCGATTTTGGCCGCACGGCGCCGGATTACGGGCGCCATAGGGCCGGCTTCCCGGATCGGTTCTTCGACCGCGTCATGACGGACGGTGTCGTGGCCACCGGCGATCGGCTGGTCGATCTGGGTACAGGCACGGGTACCGTGGCGCGGGGTTTTGCGGTGCGCGGCTGCGATGTCGTCGGCATCGATCCGTCGGCCCAATTGCGGGCCGTGGCCGAGCGGCTGGACCGGGCGGCAAGCGTGTCTGTCCGCTATCTCCAGGCAAGGGCGGAGGCGACGGGCCTGAAGGACGATACAGCAGACGTGGTCACCGCCGGGCAGTGCTGGCATTGGTTCGACCGACCGCGCGCCGCCATGGAGATCGTGCGAATTCTGAAGCCGGGCGGTCGGCTGGTGATCGCCCATTTCGATTGGCTTCCCCTGCCGGGAAACGTTGTCGCGGCGACCGAGATGCTGATCCTGAAGCACAATCGCGGTTGGGCCCTGGCAGGCGGCACCGGCTTCTATCCGGACTGGGCCGCGGATGTCGCCATGGCCGGTTTCGGCGGCATCGAGACCTTCTCCTTCGACCTCCTCGTTCCCTATGACCACGCCGGATGGCGCGGCCGGATCCGGGCCAGCGCCGGCGTTGCGGCGTCGCTGGCGCCCGATGCGGTCGCCGCCTTCGATCGCGAGCACGCCGATCTTCTTGCGGCGGAATTCCCGCAAGAGCCGCTTGCCGTGCCGCATCGTGTCTGGGCGTTGACCGCCAGGGCGCCATGAGGGCGCACGCGGCTGTTGCGTGAGGCCGGCGGTTGGCTAGGCTGTGTCCGAACGTGAAAGAGCCCCCGGATTGGAGATCCGAATGCCGTCACCGCTTTGGACGCCGTCACCGGACCGGGTCGCCGCCGCCAACCTCACGGGTTTCAGGGACCGGATCTCCGAGCGGCACGGCGTCGACCTACCGGATTTCGCCGCGCTCTACGACTGGTCGATCGACAATCTGGAAGCGTTCTGGACCGCGCTCTGGGACGAATGCGGTGTGATCGCCGAGACCCGCGGCGAGCGGGTGCTGGTCGATGGCGACAAGATGCCGGGCGCCCGCTTCTTCCCGGATGCCCGGCTGAACTACGCCGAGAATCTGCTGCGCCGCCGCGACGACGGCACCGCCATCGTGTTCTGGGGCGAGGACAAGGTGCGCCGCCGGCTCAGCTTCGAAGAGCTGTACGACCTGGTCAGCCGCCTGGCGCAGGCCCTGAGGGCGGAAGGCGTCGGCCCCGGCGATCGGGTTGCGGGCTATGTGCCGAACATGCCCGAGGCGATCATCGCCATGCTGGCGACGGCGACGATCGGTGCCGTCTGGTCCTCGGCCTCGCCGGACTTCGGCGTTCGCGGCGTGCTCGACCGTTTCGGCCAGATCGAGCCCAAGGTGCTGTTCGCCGCCGACGGCTACTTCTACAACGGCAAGACCCTGGATGGGGTGGACAGGCTGGCGGAGATCCAGTCCGCGCTGCCGACGGTGCGGCGCACCGTGATCATCCCCTATATCGGCGAATCCCCGGCGGTCGACAGGGTCGCGACCGGCATAACGCTGGGCGACTTTATCGCGCCATTCGCCGCCGGCGAGATCGACTTCCTGCGCCACGACTTCAACGCGCCGCTCTACATCATGTTCTCCAGCGGCACCACGGGGGTGCCGAAATGCATCGTGCACGGGGCCGGTGGTGCCCTGCTGCAGCATCTGAAGGAGCATCGCCTGCATTGCGACATCCGCCGCGACGACCGGGTGTTCTACTTCACCACCTGCGGCTGGATGATGTGGAACTGGCTGGTGTCGGCGCTGGCGTCGGAGGCGACGCTGCTGCTCTATGACGGCTCGCCGTTCTATCCGGACGGCAACATCCTGTTCGACTATGCCGATGCCGAGGCCATGACCCTGTTCGGCACCTCGGCGAAATACATCGATGCGCTGTCCAAGCACGGCTACCGCCCGGCCGACACCCACCGGCTGGACAGCCTGCGGGCGCTGACCTCGACCGGCTCGACCCTGGTGCCGGAGAGCTTCGATTACGTCTATCGGGCGATCAAGCAGGATGTGCAACTCGCCTCGATGTCCGGTGGCACCGACCTCGTCTCCTGCTTCGCGCTTGGTGATCCGACCGGCCCGGTGTGGCGTGGCGAGGTGCAGTGCCGCGGCCTCGCCCTGGCGGTCGAGGTGTTCGACGATGACGGCCGGCCTCTGCGGGGCGAGAAGGGCGAGCTGGTCTGCACCAAGCCGTTCCCGCCCATGCCGCTCGGCTTCTGGGGCGACGATGACGGGCGCAAATACCACGACGCCTATTTCGACCGGTTCCCCAACGTCTGGTGCCATGGCGATTTCGTCGAGCTGACCGAGCATGGCGGGCTGATCTTCTACGGCCGCTCCGACGCGACGCTGAACCCGGGCGGGGTGCGCATCGGCACGGCGGAGATCTACCGCCAGGTCGAGGCGCTGGACCAGGTGGTCGAGGCACTGGTGATCGGCCAGGATTGGGACAACGATGTCCGCGTGGTATTGTTCGTGCGGCTGCGTGACGGGCTGACACTCGACGAGGAGCTGATCAAAGCGATCAAGACCAGCGTCCGCGGCGGCGCCTCACCGCGCCACGTGCCGGCCAAGGTGGTGCAGGTCGACGACATCCCGCGCACCAAATCCGGCAAGATCACCGAGCTTGCGGTGCGCGACGTGGTCCATGGCCGCCCGGTCAAGAACCAGGAGGCCCTGGCCAACCCGGCGGCGTTGAAGCTCTACGAGGACCTGCCGGACCTGCGGGATTGACCGCCCGCGCACACTATTGGTGAGCGGCTCGATAGAGCCGGGGCGCAGTGTGGTCCTGCAATGGCCAGGCACAAAAAAACCCTCGCCCGTTCGGGGCGAGGGTTCTCATGAACGGCAAGAATCTAGAACTTGTAGTTGACCAGCGCTCCGAAGAAGACCTGGTGCTCGCTGCCTTCGTCGTCGGTCACTGGGCTGTCCGCGGCGTCGTCCACCAGAAGGTGATAGGCGAACGACCCGGTGGCGCTCCAATTGCTGGTGAATTCATACGTCATATCGACGGACAGGCCGACATCCCGGAATCCGTCATCGGCCTTGAAGGTGTTGAGGCCGCTTCGCGCGGAGTCGGCCGCATCGATGGTGAAGAACTCATCCATGTAGTCGCTGGTGGCGTAGGTGGTTTCCACACCGGCCTTGAAGCTCAGATCAGGGCTGATCGGTGCCGTATAGGCGCCACGCGCGGTGAACAGGCCGCCGATATTGTCGCTGATGTCGAACCGGGGATCGAACTCGACGCTGATGACGCGGTCACTGCCGACCTCGTAGTCGTATCCGATCAGGGCGCCCAGAAGAAATCCGTCATCGGTATTGCGGAGACGGTCGACGGCGCTGTTGTCGACGTCGTTGCGCTTGAAGACGTATTCGCCCGACACCCCCAACCGGATGTTCGGGTGCGGCAGCAGATTGGTTCTCAGCCGGGTTCCGATGATCTGGGCATAGGTGTTCGAGTCGTACAGATCGTCCGCCCTGATATTCCACAAGGGCACGGCCTCGTAGTCCTCGGAACCCTGGTAGTCGGGCGCGGCGCCCACGCCCAGGCCAACCGTCCAATCCGTGGCAGAGGCCTGTGATGCCAGCGAAAGCACCCCAAGTCCCGCGAGCAGCGCACCAGCGCACAGTTTTGTGGTCTTCCCCGACGGCATGTCAGCCAAGCCCCGCATCGTCATATCCAAACTCCCGTTTGCCGACCGCTCCCGCCCAACCCCCTGGGCGACACCACATACGGTCATCCGAACTCGAATTTTGTGGATTTGATCGTGTAAGAGCACCGAAACGACCATTTGCGCCGTCGAGTGTCAACCGACAATTGGCCGCACACCAAAAATATCACACCCCGGCGTGTGGGATTTGATCTTGGTTGCGGCCGGCCCTATCTATGGCGTGCGGACTGATGGAGACCGGGAGGTGCCGAAGATGGAATATCGCCGCGTGGCGTTGCCGCCTGGAACAGTCATCGGCGTCCGCTTCGGGCTGATCGAACATGTCGGGATCGTCACCGACCGGTCGATCGACGGTGTGCCGGCGGTGATCTCGAATTCGCGTGCTCATCGCGGGGTGCGCGAAGAGCCGTTGTCCAGCTTCGCCGAAGGCCGCTCCTTCCGCATCCTCAAGGCGCTCAGCGACTGTCCCGGCGAGGAAGTAGCATATCGGGCCCGGCGCATGGTCGGGCGGCGCTATGACGTGCTTCGCTTTAACTGCGAGCATTTCGTGCGCATCGCCCATGGCCTGAAGCCGCGCAGCCCGCAAGTTTACCGAGCTTTGGCCGTGGCGGCCGGGGCCTTCGCGGTCTGGCGCCTGGCGCGATAGACGGCAGCTTGTCCCCTCACAATTCGCCTCTTACCGCCCGCCGGTGCGGCTGATACTCTCGCCGGCCGAACATTGGAACACTGAGCCATGGACAATCGCGTGGTGACGCCGGATTTGATGCAGGCGCTCAGGCCGGCGATCTCCGGCCTGCCGGAAAGCGGCATCGTCGAGGTCGTCAACTACGGCCGCGAACGACCGGATCTGCTGCCTCTTTGGATCGGCGAGGGCGATCTGCCGACGCCGGACTTCATCGGCGAGGCGGCGCACAAGGCGCTGCTGGATGGCGAGACATTCTATACCTGGCAGCGCGGCATCCCGCCGCTCAGGACGGGGATCGCGGACTATCTGAACCGGTCCTACGGTACCGGCGTCGACGCCGAGCAGATCTTCGTCACCGTCGGCGGCATGGGCGCGATCATCATCGCGCTGCAGGCGATCATCGATGCCGGCGACGAGGTGGCGATGGTCTCGCCGGTCTGGCCGAACATCTTCGAAGCGGTGCAGGTGGTGGGCGGCGTGGCCCGTCCGGTGTCGATGTCGCTGACCGGGTCCGGCTGGACGCTCGACCTGGAAAAGCTGTTCGACGCCTGCGGCCCGCGCACCAAGGCGATCTTCGTCAATTCGCCGGGCAACCCTACCGGTGCGATGCTGGGCCGCGAGGACATGATCCGCATCCGCGATTTCGCGCGCCAGCGCGGGCTGTGGATCGTCTCCGACGAGGTCTATGGCCGGCTGACCTACGAGGACGACCATGCGCCGTCCTTCCTGCAGATCATGGAGCCGGACGAACGGCTGCTGGTGGTCAACACCTTCTCGAAGAACTGGTCGATGACCGGCTGGCGGATCGGCTGGATCGTGGCCTCGCGATCGCTTGGCCAGGTGTTCGAGAACCTGATCCAGTTCAACACCTCCGGCGTCGCGAGCTTCCTGCAGTTCGGCGCTCTGGCGGCGATCGGCAGCGATCCGGTCGTCGAGGCGCTGCGCGAGCGATGCCGGGTGGGCCGCGACATCGTCTGTGACGCGCTGGCGGACCTGCCGCGGGTGCACTTCCATCGCCCGGCCGGCGCCTTTTATGTGTTCTTCGCCGTCGACGGCGAGCCGGACAGCCGCGCCCTGGCCATCCGGCTGATCGACGACGCCAATGTCGGCCTCGCCCCCGGCAGCGCATTCGGCCCCGGAGGCGAAGGCTATCTCAGGCTCTGCTTCGGCGGTTCGCACGATCTGCTGCGGCGCGCGATGGACCGCCTGGGGCTGGCGCTGAGATAGGAGTCTGTCCGAGTAATGCTTGTGGCCAGCATCGACCAGGGCGGCGCGGGTGCCAGGAGCGGGCGCGCGGGCGATGCCGTGCGCATCGTCAAGCGTCCGCAATGCCGCATCCGCGCCGCCCTGGTCGACCCGAAGGGCCGCGTTTTCAAGAGTTTGGGCCGTCGTCCGGCGCCGCTCGCGATGCATCCGGCATCGCCACGCGACCCCGTCCTAACCCAAGCTCTTGAGAACGCGGTGATGGCCACAAGCATTACTCGGACAGGCTCCTAGCGCCGTGACGGCCGGCGCTCTCGGCCTGATGGGCCGGATGGCGGCCAACGTGATCGCGGTCGGCCGCCGCGGGCGCGATGCCTCCACGGTCGGCGATTTCGAGGCCTTCCTGTCGGCCGGCAGCAGCGATTACTTCATGAGCTTCGCGGTTCCCCGACCGTCGCAGGACGGCGCCGATGCCCGTCCGGCAGCCGGGTGGACGGAGTCCCTGTCCCGGCTGGCGGACCATTTTTCCGCCCATGACCGCACGCTGCGGCTGGAATTTTTCGCCGAGTTGTTTCCCAGCCTGCCCGACGCGCTGAGCGCCGCCGGCATCGGGCGCGACAAGAGCGCCCCGATGATGGTCGCCATGCCCGAGGCGTTCCAGGCGGCGGCCAGGACGGGCCTCCTCATGGTGCCGGTCGAGGCCGGCAACGCGGTGGCGGTCGGGCGCTTCATGGCGGTGCAGGGCGATGCGTTCGGAGTCCGCATCGATACCGGCCCGACCGGCTGGCGACCGATCCTCGAGGCCGGGCTAGCCGATGGCAGCATGATCGCCGCGATCGGAGAGGTCGGTGGCAAGGCCTGTTGCGGCGCGGTGCTGATGATCGGCGGTGGCGCGGCCGAACTGGCCGGTGTGGGAACCCTGCCCGCCTACCGCCGGCACGGCTACGCCGCAGATCTGTGCGGCCGTTTGCTGGGCAGCTATTTCGAGCACACCGGCCGGCCGGCCTGGTTATCCGCCGATGACGAAATCGCCCAAGGTCTGTATGGCGCACTGGGTTTCCAGAAGTTCGGCGTCCAGCTCAATTACGGCAATCGCGGCAAGGCAGGCTGAGGCCGACCGGCAGTGTCGCAATTCTCCAACCCTCCCTGCGAGGACGCCCTTGTCCAGACGGCGCCGCGCCAACCGCCCTGCCCGGCCGCGACCGGGCGGTGGGTGCTGGCGGCATCGGTCATCGGTTCCAGCATGGCCTTCATCGACGGCACCGTGGTCAATGTGGCGTTGCCGGCGCTGCAGCGCGACCTGGGCGCCGGCCTCGCCGAGCTGCAATGGATCGTCGAATCCTACCTGCTGCTACTGGCCTCGCTGATCCTGGTCGGCGGTGCGCTGGGCGATCGCTTCGGACGGCGGCGGCTGTTCGCGATCGGCACGGTGGTCTTTGCGGCGACGTCAGTGTGGTGCGGCTTTGCCCAGGATGCCGGCCAGTTGATCGCCGCGCGGGCGGCCCAGGGGGTCGGCGGCGCCTTGCTGGTGCCCGGCAGCCTGTCGATGATTAGCGCCACCTTCAGCGAGGAACAGCGCGGCCGCGCATTCGGCATCTGGTCCGCCGCCACGGCGTTGTCGATGGCCTTCGGCCCGGTGCTCGGCGGCTGGCTGGTCGATGCGGTGTCCTGGCGTTGGATCTTCTTCATCAATGTGCCGGCCGCCATTGCCGTGGTGTGGATCCTGTACGCCCGGGTGCCGGAAAGCCGCGACGAGGCCGCGCCGGGCGCGCTCGACTGGCCAGGGGCGATGCTGTGCACCGCCGGGCTTGGCCTGCTTGTCTATGGATTGATAGAGGCCGGCATCGTCGGGTTCGGGTCGCCGCGGGTGCTGGGCACGTTGGGTGTCGGCGGCATCACGCTGGCCGGCTTCCTGATCACACAGGCTCGCAGCCGATCGCCGATGATGCCGCTCGACCTGTTTCGCTCGCGCAGCTTCAGCGGCGCCAACCTGATTACTCTCATGCTGTATTCAGGCTTGAGCGGCGCGCTGTTCTTTCTGCCCTTCAACCTGGTCCAGGTGCACGGCTATTCCAGCGCCGCCGCCGGCGCCGCCCTGCTGCCGCTGATCCTGATCGTGTCGACCCTGTCGCGCTGGTCCGGCGATCTGGTCAGCCGGCATGGCGGACGCCTGCCGTTGATGGTCGGACCGGTCCTGGCGGCCGGCGGATTCGCCCTGTTCGTGCTGCCGGGCACCGATGGCAGCTATTGGACCACCTTCTTCCCTGCGGTGACCGTGCTCGGGCTCGGCATGGCGGTCAGCGTCGCGCCGCTGACGACTGTGGTCATGGGAGCTGTCGAGACCCGCCGGGCCGGCATCGCCTCGGCGATCAACAACGCGGTGTCGCGCATCGCCGGGCTGCTGGCGATTGCGGTGATGGGCATCGTGGTGTCCAGCGCGTTCAACTCCGGCCTCGACGAACGGCTGGCGGATATTCCGGTCCCGCCGGAGGCGCGGGCGGCGCTGGATGCCGGACGCGCCGATCTGGCCGGTACCGAGCCGCCGGCGACGTTGGACGCGGCAATTCGGACGGAGCTGTCTCGCGCCATCGACGAGTCCTTCGTCGACGGGTTCCGCCTCGCCATGATCACCGCCGCGGCCCTGGCCCTGCTGAGCGCGGCGATTGCGGCAGTCTCGATAGAGCGCAGGCCGGCGAAATAAGCGACGCTGTGTCTGCCGCGCGAAGGCTGGTTTTCAGCCCCTCACCCTCCCAGTGCTTCGCATCGGGTCCCTCCCTCTCCCCGAGGGGGAGAGGGGGTACATCAACGCCTTCCCTTGACTAGCCTTCCGTCGGCAGAACCCAGACACCCATGGGTTCGGTGCGGTTGCGCAGGGCTTGCGGGGCGCCTGCGACGAAGCCGTCCAGCAGGGCGTTGCCGCTGTCGGTCCGCACGCGTTCGACCAAGGGATCGCTGACGATGATGGTGGCGGGCAGGTTGCGGGTCAGGGCTTCCAGCCGGCTCGCGACATTCACCGTGTCGCCGATGACAGTGTATTCCAGCCGTCCCTCACCGCCGATATCGCCCAACACCGCATTGCCGTAGTGCAATCCGATGCCGATCGCGATCGGTGGCGCGCCGGCGGCCATGCGCTCGCGGTTCCAGTCGGCGATCGCCGCTGCCATCGCGCGGGCGCAGGCCAGCGCGTCGGCGGCGTCGCTTGGGCCGGCTCGTGGGGTGCCGAATGTCGCCATGACCGCGTCGCCGATATATTTGTCGATGGTGCCGTTGTGCCGGAAGACCTCCCGGCCCAGCCGGCCATGACAGTCGCGCAAGAGCGCGATCACCGCCTCCGGGGCCAGGGATTCCGACAGCGCGGTGAAGCCGACGATGTCGGCGAACAGCACGGCGACCGGCTGCGACCGGACATCGCTCAGTGGCTGGTCCGACTGCGCCAGCTCGTCGACCATGTTGGGCGAGAAGTAGCGCGCAAGATTGGCCCGTTCCCGTGCCGCCGCCGCCTGGCGCCGCACCAGCCGACGAGACCGGGCGACGACGCCGGCCAGGATGCCGGCCACGATCAGAATCACGATCACGTCCTGGACGATCACATTGACGTCGACGAACCGCGGATCGAGATATTCGGCCAGGGCCGCATCCGGATCGGCGAGGATTTCCGAAACCGTCGAATCGAACCACGTGACCGTGTCAGAGCGCAGGACGATCGTCGCGGTCCCGATGATCCAGCTGCCGGCGGCGGCGAACCCGGCCCACACCATCAGGCGGGGGTTGAAGCTGAAGGCGAAACCGGCCATCAGCATGAAGAAGTAGATGAAGGTCCCGTTCCGCAGCTGCATCTGTGCCGGAGCCTGCAGGACTTCCAGCGGGTTGGGTGCCACGAAGATATACGTCATCAGCGCGAAATCGAGCGTGATGAATACATAGCGATGCCACGGCCGGCCGAAAGGCGCGCGGGCAACGGCGTAGTCCGCAAGCCCGATCAGTACGAAGAGGATGAGCGAGCCGTGGTAGTAGAAGACCTCGGGCGGAGGGGCGAGAAAGAGCAGCAGCGCCGCCACCACCGACAAGGAGATGATGCGCCCGCGGGTTGCCAGCCTCAGCCCATCCAGCTCCTCGGCGCGGAACGTCGCTTCGTAAGCGGCTGAGTCGCTCCGCGCGACATCCGCCGGCGCATTGCCGGCTGTGGCCATGGCCATGGTATCGCCCTCCTCGCCGACCTAGTGGCTTCGAACCTAACGATAGCGCGCCGCCTCCCGCTCGGCGATGGCGGACCGTGTCAGGGACCCGATCTGTCGACATCCGCTGCCACGGAATCATCCGGGCCGGCTTCGGCATCCGGCGCCGACTGGGCCAGCAACCACTCGCGAAAGGTCTTGATGCTCGGCCGGTTGGCGGTGCGTTCCGGGCACAGGATGTAATAGGCGTATTCCGCCGGCAGGCTGAACTCGAACGGCCGGACCAGCCGGCCGGCTGCCAGATCGTCCAGCGCCAGGGCGCTGCGCCCCAATGCCACCCCCTGGCCGTCGACCGCGGCCTGCAGCACCATGCTGGAATCGTTGAAGGACGGCCCACGGCGTGGATCGACCCCCTCGACCCCGGCGGCCAGCAGCCACATCGACCAATCCATGCGCATGTCGTCATGCAGGAGGGTATGGCTGCACAGATCTTCCGGCCTCTCGAGCGGAGTGCGCGTCAGCAAGTCGGGGCTGCAGACCGGAAACAACTCCTCGGTCAGGAAGCGGTCGGCCTGCAGGCCGGGATAGTCGCCCCGGCCATAGCGGATCGCCACGTCCACATCGTCGCGGTCGAAATCCGCCAGACGGTCGTCCGCCGAGACCCGCACCTCGATATCCGGATGGGCCTCGCGGAACCGGGTCAGGCGGGGCACCAGCCAGCGCGCCGCGAAAGATGGCAGCACGCTGACCGTTATGGCGCCGCGCGCATCGTCCTCCAGAAGCCGGTCGGTCGCGGCGTTCAGCTTCTGGAACGCCTCGCGGACTTCCGGCAGATAGGATTGGCCGGCATCGGTCAGCAGCAGGCCGCGCGGGCCGCGCCGGAACATGCGGATGCCGAGCTGCTCCTCCAGCGACTTGATCTGATGGCTGATCGCCGCCTGGGTGACGTGCAACTCCTCGGCCGCGCGGGTGAACGACAGATGCCGCCCGGCGGCCTCGAAGGCCTTGAGCGCATTCAGCGTCGGCAGGCGCGCCATGGTCCGGACCTCAGGCAGAAATAAGAATTTCTAATGTAGGCCATGAGAAATCATCCATTGAGACTGGCCGGTGGAGCCGCGATATTGTCATTAACATCATACGGTTATTGCAACCTGACGGTACTCGGAGCCGCCGTCGCTGAGATAAGGTATACGAATATGGCTGGACTGCACAACACGACCCGTGGCCACGCCGCACCGGACCTGGCCAACAGCATCCTCTTCCTGGCCAACCGCGCGCTTGCCGTGCTCTGGGACTGGCAGTTCCGGGCCCGCAGCCGGCGCCAACTCGCCCGGATGGACGCACATCAGCTGCGCGACATCGGCGTCGACAGCCGGGTGCGCGACATCGAAGCCGCCAAGCCGTTCTGGCGGGTCTGAGACTCCGTATGCTCCTACCGGTCGGCCGCCAGATCGGCGGTCGGTCGGTAGCGTTCGAGGTGCTCGACCTCGATCCAGTCCGGTCCCTGCGAGAATTCCAGCCGTTCGATCACCAGGCTCAGGACCTCGGTCCTGACTCGGAGCAATCCGGAGATCCGATGCAGGTCCGCGTCCTGCCGCCACACCGGCGCATGCGGCGGCGGCAAGTCCTGCGGATAGGAGAAGTCGGTCTCGACAGACCCGGGCGGTGCCGGGTTGTTGTCCCAAAGACGCTCCCAACTGTCGCCGCCATCCGACGTCTGATAGGCCGCCCATTCCCGCCCGAAGGGTGCGTCGTTGAAGACGATGAGGCCGTGGTCGCGGTCGAAGAAGCGCAACGATTCCGTGGCGTTCAGCGTCGTCATCCCGCTCAGTGTGACGGCACACCAGGTCCGGCCGCCGTCGCGGCTGCGCAGCAGCGCCTGCGCCAATTGGAGTCCTTCCACGCGATACTCGATGACCGCCCAGGCAGACTCCGTACCGATGGTCGTCAGATGCCCGATCGCGGCGCCGCCGAAGGGGAGCCGGACACGCGACCATTCGCCATCCTCAGCATCCTTGACCAGGAGGGCGGGATGTACGGTCTGGGCGCCATCGTGGTAATGCCCGCCCAGGATCGTCGTATTGCCCGGAAGCGTCGCGATCTCGGAGACGACGAGTTCGACTTCCGGCATAAAGCCGTGATAGTCGAACGCGCCAGGGACCGGTTCGCAGGATGATGCCCGCGCAGTCGGCGCGGCCGCCAGCGCCATGAGAAACACCACCGCCGTCAGCCTGGCCGTCATGGGTCACCGATCCAGGTTTCGTGTGCCGCCGGTCACCCGGCCGAAGTGCCATCAAAGTCGGAAATAAAGGCAAAGCTGTGCCCGGCGGCGCGCAGCAGGTCGATCAACCGCTCCAGCTTGCCCCGGTCGTGGTTGGAGGCGCGGAACATCACGTCATGGGTCAGCAGCACCACATGTCCGGCCTTCTTCACCGATCCGGCGGCCGCCATGCGGTCGATGCGTTGCACGACCTGATCAGCGGTGCCCTGCGGCCGCCCGCGAGACATCTGCCATTCTACGTCCCAGCCATAGATTCGATAGCCGGCAGCGGCCAACTGGCTTGCCGCGGCGCCGCTGTCGCCGCCATTGGTCGGGTCATTGTGCACGATGCTACCGACCCGCCAGGTGTTGCGTCCGGGCAAACGGGCCGGCACCGGCTGGCGAGTAATTCGCAAGGTCCGAGTGGCGCCCTGGAAACCCTCCACGACGCCACGAGGATTGCCGTAGTAGCCACGATAGTCGCCGCTTGCATGGGTCGTGCTGTGATTGGCGACCTGAACAAATTCGCTGGCATGGGCGTCCGCGAGCCGCTGGCGGCGCCACTCCGACGATATGTGATCGCCGACCATGAACAGCGTGCCCTTGGCACGCTTGGCGATCAGAACCGCGATCACGTCGTCGGTGCCGCCCAGCGGCCCATCATCGAAGGTCAGGTAAACGACGGCCATGGCTGCCCTCTTTGCAGGACTGCGAGATTGCTATTGATCGGAGAGGCTTGAATGGGTTCATCCCGTCAGACGATATGCACCCGGCGATAAGTCGGCAAGCATGATTCAGAGAATTTAGGACAAATACTCTATTTGTCGACCTACCTGTACCAGACGACAATCGGGCCCCAAGGAATGCTGGCTATCGATGCTGTCTCAGATACAGCTTTCCCAGCCCGTTCAGGGTGCCGTAGAGCTGATCGAACTGCCGCTTGAACTTGTCCCAGCCGATCGACGTGCCGCCTGCCTCCGACACGGCGCGATGCAGCGACGGGAGATCGCGCCGGCCGTCGATGCGAGCCAGCATGGCGCCGGCCAGCGCCGGCAGCGGCAGGCGGCCGGTCAATCCCGGCAACTCTGCGGAAACGCCCTGGCCGGGCTTCAGCCGGCGCGCCATCTCCGGGCCGTCGAGATCGCGCAGGACCGGGATCATTCCCGGCTGCTCCGGCCTGGCGACGGCCTCCGCCGCCCTGGCCTTGGGCACCGCATAGAAGGCATGGGTCTTGATCACGCCGGTGACCTCTTCCGCCAGGGCGGCACGTTCCAGCGGCGCCAGCGAATCGATCGATCCGCGCAGCCGCGGGTCGTGCAGATAGGCGGCCGGATCGTAGCGCAGCGGCGGCACCAGCCCGGTGATCGCCAGCCCGGCCCCCTCGGTCAGCGCCACCAGTTCCGGCACCGTATAGGCGCGGTCCTGGCTGTGCAGCAGCAGGTCATAAAGGCCGGCATCGCTCTCCTTGTGATCCTGCAGCAGCGGGTTGCGGCGAAACCAGTTGGTCTCCGGCAGCGCCGCCAACACCCGCCGCGCAAGCGCCACGCGGTCGCGATCCGGCAACCCGCCGGCCAGCAGGCGCAGTGCGCCCTGCAGCGGGTAGACGCCGGTGCGGCCATAGGCGCCATACAGCATCAAACCCATGCCGCCGCCCGGCGCAAGCTGTGCGGCCAGGGCCGCCAGCCCGGCATTCGGGTCGGTCAGATGATGCAACACGCCGCAGCAATCGATGTAGTCATAGGGGCCGTGCGCCAGCGACCCGATCTCCAGCAACGAGCCGGTCAGGAAGCGGATCGAGGTCAGGTTGCGCGCCGCGGCCCGCGCCTCGGCGATGCCGCGCGCGGCTTCCGACAGATCGACATAAGTGATCTCGGCCGGGAGGCCGGTATCGGCGCAATGCTGGGCCAGCATGATCAGCGCGTCACCTGTGCCGCCGCCTGCGACCAGCACGCGCAACGGTGCCGAGAAATCCAGCGCGCCGGCGAACACATAGTGGTTCAGCTCGTCGAGATGGCTCGGCGACCCGGTGATCAGCCGTTTCGACTCATCGCGTGGATTGCGCGCCGGGTAGGGATAGGCCTCGTACTGGTCCCGAACCCGGTCGGTCATTCCGGGAAGCCGTCGGCCGGGCGAATCTCGCCGGCCTCGAAGCCACGACGGGACCTGACCGGCGGGCGGATCTGAGCCGCCAGGGCCTTGCGCGCGCGGTCGTCCAGCGCGCCGACATGGTCCAGCAGGGCAGCCATCGCCACTTCCGAGGCGCGACCTGCGCCGTCGTCGACTTTCAGCGCCATGCCGAGCCCGAATTCCGGCAGGCAGGCGCAATAGACGCCCTCCGCGCCGGTCTTGACCAGAACCCGGCCGGCGGTCGCTTCCATCACCGCGGTATCGAAGCGGCCGGTACCGGCGACGAAGAACGGGCAGCCGCCCCAGGCCTTGCGGATGCGCAGGACCGCGTCGATCCGCCGTTCCGGCAGATCCTTCGGATCGGCCAAGCGGGCCATGGCCATCGCCAGGGCGCCGACCGGAATGGCGATGGTCGGGATCGAGCAGCCATCCAGCCCGCGCGGGGCGTCGCCGAGCTCCTGTCCGGTCATCTGCTCCAGGATGCCCAGGATGCGCTGCTGCACCGGGTGGCTGAACAGGCGGTAATCCTTGGTCGGTTCGCCCAGATGCCGCGCCGTGGCGAGGAAGCCCGTATGCTTGCCGGAGCAATTGTTGTGCAGCGGCGACGGCTGCTGTCCGGCGCGCACCATGGCCTCGGCGGCCGGCGCGTAGGAGGGCGCATGGGCGCCGCATTCCAGATCGTCCACGGTGCAGCCGATGCGCGCAAGCCAGGCGCCGACGCGCCCAGTATGGGCCTGTTCGCCGCCATGGGACGCGCAGGCCAGCGCCAATTCCTCATCGGTGACGGCGAAGGCGTCAGCGGCGCCCGATTCCACCATCGCGATCGCCTGCAGCGCCTTGATGGCCGAGCGCGGATAGACCGGCCGCTCGAAATCTCCCCAATGGGACAGCACCTTGCCGGAGGCATCGACAATCGCCGCAACACCCCGGTGCCGGCTTTCCGCAAGCGGGCCGCGGGTCACCTCCACCAGCACCGGATCGTCGATGCCGCTCGAGGTTCGGGACGATGAAAGATGGGCGGCGTCTGCCATGGTGGGTTTCCAGTCGCGAAGTGACGGCACCTTGCCCCGGCGCACCGGTCGGTGCAAGGTTCCGCGCTTCATGAACAAGGGCGGCCCATGCGCGGCTATTTCGCCATCGGTGTAGAGGGGATCAGCAAGCCCGCCAATGTGGGCGCGGTGCTGCGCACGGCGCATGCGTTCGGGGCGAATTTCGTCTTCACCATCGCGCCGGCGACCGACATCGCCGCATTCCGCGCCTCCGACACCGCGGATACCGCCGGCAATGTGCCGCTCTACACTTACCCCGACGTTGCGTCCATCGACCTTCCCAAGGGCTGCGACCTGGTCGGTATCGAGTTGATGGACGATGCGGTGGATCTGCCGAGCTTCCGGCATCCGCGCCGCGCGGCCTATGTGCTGGGCCCTGAGCGTGGCGGACTGTCATCGGATTTGGTGGCGCGCTGCGCCCATGTGGTGAAGATCCCGACCCGGTTTTCGATCAATTTGTCTCTGGCCGGGGCCCTGGTGATGTACGACCGGATGATCAGCCTGGGCCGCTTCGCGCCGCGGCCGACCCGGCCCGGCGGCCCGAAGGAACCAATGGCGCCGCATGTACACGGCGCACCGCAGTTCCGCGCTCCGAAGGACGACTAGGGTCTGTGCTCAAGAACGCCGCATGAGCGGTGGGTCTCTATGTTTCCGTTCTGCGGCATGTTCCGGGCGAGTGGGTGAAGCCTGCGCATGTCGCAGATTAGCCAATGGCGGTAGTCAGGTATCGAGAAGCAGCCATTCTGAAGTGCTTTAGACTGCTTTTGGCTTCTCATCGTTTTTTCGGCATCGCGACGAGTTCGCGCACACGTTTGCACGCATCAAATCGGCGGAACGTCAGCTGTTCAACGCCGTTGGTCGTGTGCCGATGGTAACCTGTCGACCGGTATGCGGTGCCAGATCGCACAGATGGTCCCAGCACCCTCTAAGCACGCCGATCTGGACTCATTGGTCTGTCGGCTGTGCAATTGGAGACGCGTGAATGTGCGTCAGAAGCCAACTGTCGTCCACTTTCCTATAGACGCTCGTGGACAAGACCGTCGCACTGACCAATGGTCCGTCCTCAGTCGGTCGCATCTGTAGCTCATGGACGTCCACTATCCAGGCGAATTCCGGACCGGCAAACACCTCGACATCCTTCATCGAAAGAGAAACCATTTCGACGTTCGCGAAAGTACCCTGGTAGGCAGTCTTTGCTGCTTCCCAGCCCACGAGGATTTCCACGGAGTTAGGAGGTATCAAGCGTGCGGAGTTGTCGTGAATCCAGATCTGCGACATTAGTTCAATGTCTTCGTTGCTCATTGCCTCGTGAAAGGCCTCATGTACTGCTTTGACCGCTTCTATATCAGCCGATTGCTGTGCGCGCGCCCCATGTTGTCCATGCGCCGCTATCATGATGAAAAGAGCAAAAAGGGCGAACGTAACTCGAGCCATTTCATATCCTCCCCTGTTGCGGGGACATCGGCGTCGTAATGGAAAACCTCACTGCTGCGGGACCGTATGGTCCCAATCCGAGGTCCCCAGATGAGATGGCAGATTTCACAAGTTGGATTCCGCAGGATCATCCTCCAACCCAAGCAGGGTACCAGAATACGCTTTCCTTGGCGATCACCTCGGCAAGCCGGACCTCCACCACGATGAGCGGCTTCCGCTCCGGTTCAAGAAGCGAAGTCAGTCCCCGAGCGGTTCAGTTCCGCTCCTGGAGCAAGCCCAGACATTCGCGAAACGCGTAAGGGGCAGCGACCCCGCACTTCGACTTAGAACTTCACGAACGGGTTCAGCAGGCGGCCGAACGGGCCGGTCAGCTTCAGCGGTGCCTGGGTCAGGGTCAGGCAGATGCAGTCCTCGCCCGCATCGGCGACCGGCGTGTGCCGCACGCTGTCATCGGTGATATCGATGTCGCCACGAATGAAGTGCCCACGCTCGTCGGAATACCCGCCGGTCAGAACCAGGGTGAACTCCTGGCCGTGATGGGTGTGTTCCGGCATCGGCGTGCCGGCCTTGATCTTCAGCAGCCGGGTCTTCATCTCCGGCCGGCCGGTCTTCACCTCATGGACGTCCAGGCCGCGCATGGTCCGCTGCCAGTCCAGACTGTCCAATCCGCCGCCAAGATAGCTGCGCAGGGGCTCGGGCACCGCGATGGCGTCGCCTGACAAGGGCTGACGCTTGGGTGCCGGCGCCGGGGCCTCGCCATCGATGCGCGCCATGACCGCTGCCAGGGCATCGTCCGACACCGCCTCGGGTGCGACGTCCTCCAGCAGGGCACCGCCGACATCTTCCAGCCCCTGTACCGCCGAGCGGCACTGCGGGCACAAGGCCAGATGGGTGGCGATCACCAGGGATTCCGGCTCGCTGGTCGCACCGGCGGCATAATCCATCAGCAATTCGTCGCCGATATGGTGCGACGGCGCCGGGCCGCTTCGGACTGTCTGCAAGCTCACCATCTCAGTCTTCCTTCAGACCCTTGCGCAGGCGTGCCAGCGCAAGACGTATACGTGATTTGACCGTGCCGAGCGGCATATCGCAGCGTTCCGCGATCGCGCTGTGCGGCAGGTCGTCGAAGTAGGCAAGCCGCAGAATCTCCTGTTGCTCGGCCGGCAGGTCGGTCATTGCCGCGCGCAGCCGCTTTGAGTCCTGTAGCGCCTCTACCGTGCGCTCCGCCGTGGGCTCGGCGCTCGGCGCCAAGGCCGGGTCTTCCGGATCGATCTCCGGGCGACGCTCCCGGCGAATCATATCGATCCGCTTGTTACGGGCGATGGTGAATATCCAGGTGCTGGCGCTGGCCTGCGCCGGGTCGAACGTTTCCGCCCGGCGCCACAGGGATATCATGACTTCCTGCACCACCTCTTCGGCAGCCGTCCCTTCGCAACCGCTGCGCATCAGATACGCCTTCAACCGAGGCGCGAAATGCGCGAACAATCCCGCGAAGGCGACCTTGTCGCGGCGGCTTCCGACCGCGACGACCAGATCGCCAAGCGATGGCGCGTTGTCGTCCGCGGCGGTTGCCGGCGTACTCGTTGGCACGGTCATCTCACCATTGAACGACAAGCCGCGCCGGCGGACAAGGCGTGGCGGCGGGCGCCGCGCCCCAGCCGCTTCAGGACTGGCATATGCCTGGACGTGATCCATTTCACGGTCTATACGCGAGGCTGCGGCCGGCGGATCACCGGTTCCTCAAAATCGTCAAATTGACGATCTATCCAATTATGACCGAAGTCCGCTACCGGCCCGGCTGCAATGGGTCCCAAGGACAAGAACGTCGAACTGCAGGTTGGCTCAATGAAAATGCTGTTACGAATCGCCGTCGCAATCGCCATCGTCATCATGGTGCAGACCGGACAGGGGCTGGTCCCGGCCCAAGCCCAGGAGCCGCAACATGTCGACACCCATCGCGACTGGCACACCTATACCTTTCAAGAGAATGGCAATCTGGTCTGCTATATGGCCAGCAAGCCGACCGACGAGCAGGGCGAATACACACAGCGCGGCGACGTCTACCTTCTGGTTACCCATCGTCCGTCGGAAGCATCGCGCGACGTCATCAGCGTGATCACTGGCTACACCTATGGACCGGAATCCGAAGCCGTCGTTACCATCGACGACAAGCTGTTCAACCTCTTCACCAGCGAGAACACCGCCTGGGCACGGGATTCCGCCACCGATGCCAACCTGATCTCGGCCATGAAGGCCGGCACCAGCATGATCGTGAAGGGCACATCCACGCGCGGCACGCTCACGACCGACACATACAGCCTGCTCGGATTCACCGCGGCCTACAATGAAATCACCCGGTCCTGTGGTCTCTGACTCGCGATCTGCCATAAACCGGTGACCCGGAGCCCAAATCGATCGAAGTGAATGCCCTGTCCCAGGAACCGAAGGGCTCCTGAAGCTCGCCTTTGATGCCGCTTCCGGACGACATACGCGAATTCAAACCGAGCCGCGCATTTCGCCGTCACGACGGAATGACGAGGTATTGGATCCGCGACGACACAGTCTTCTATCTGGACTATCCGCTGCGGGGCGCTGACCTTCCGTCATTCCGGTATTATCTCGGCAACTTCGCGAAGGACCGCCGGAATTGCTACTGCGCGAGTTCCCGATTGAGCGGGGGTAGCGGAGCAGACTTTCGCGCTCTCAATTTCTGTTACGCAACCGATGGTCAGAGCGTCTGGACGATGGGCGGCAAGATCAAGGATGCGGACGCGGACTCGTTCGTAGTGTGCGATGACGGATTTCGCACTCTCGTCACCGGCAGCCGTGTCCCGTCTGGCTTCGGCAAAGACGGCAGCCGGGTCTACTACTACGACCATGCGGGCAAGCCGAAATGGGTCCGCAAGGCGGATCCGAAGTCCTTCCAGTCACTCAACGATGGCTACTACGCCACGGACGACAGATTCGTCTTCCATGGTGTCGCCACGCTTCCGGGGGCCGATGTCGAGCGTTGGCATAAGATTGCGCCGCGCTACAGTAAGGATGGTCGTTACGTCTTTCGCGAGAATCGGCGGATATCGGGCGCCGATCACGACAGCTTCGAGGTCGTTCGAACCGAAGACGGATTTCCGCATGTCGCCAAGGACAGGAACAACTTCTACATGAACGATCGCATCGTAAACGCTGCGGAAATCGAGGCGCTGTTGGGCGAATAACGGGTAGCGAACGCCAGCTTATCCTCCGTCGCAGCTTTGCGGCCGAAGATGTTATAAGTCCGTATGAGTATCGCAAGCCATGCTGCGCTGTTTGCCGCGCCGCCGGCCGATGGCCGCAAGACCCTGATCGGACTGACACGGGACGAGTTGGCCGCCGAGATGGTGGCGCTGGGCGAGAAGCCGTTCCGTGCCCGCCAGCTCTGGCATTGGATCTACGCGCGCGGCGCCACCGATTTCGCAGCCATGAGCAATCTGGCCAAGGCGTTCCGGCAACGGCTTGCAGAGAGCTACACCATCGCCCGGCCGGAAATATCGCGGGCGCAGCAATCGGTCGACGGCACCTGCAAATGGCTGCTGCGGCTGGCCGACGGCCAGGAGGTCGAGGCGGTGCACATCCCGGAGGCCGATCGCGGCGCACTGTGCGTCTCCTCCCAGGTCGGCTGCACCCTGACCTGCCGCTTCTGCCACACGGGTACGCAGCGCCTGGTGCGCAATCTGGAAGCGGCGGAGATTTTGGGCCAGATGCTGCATGCCCGCGACGCGCTGGACGAGTGGCGCATACCCCATGGCGAGCGGCTGTTCACCAATGTGGTCATGATGGGCATGGGCGAGCCCTTGTACAATTACGACAACGTCGCCCGAGCGCTCACGATCGCCATGGACCCGGACGGATTCGCCCTGTCGCGCCGCCGGATCACCTTGTCGACTTCGGGCGTGGTGCCGGTGATCCGGCAATGCGGCGAGGAGCTTGGCGTCAATCTGGCGATCAGCCTGCATGCGGTGACCGACGAGCTTCGCAACGAGCTGGTGCCGCTGAACAAGCGCTATCCGCTCGCCGAGCTGCTGCAGGCCTGCCGCGACTATCCGGGCTCCAGCAATGCCCGGCGCATCACCTTCGAATATGTGATGCTGAAGGGGGTCAACGACACCACCGCCGACGCCCACGCCCTGGTCCGGCTGCTGAAGGGCATCCCGGCCAAGGTCAATCTGATCCCCTTCAACCCGTGGCCCGGCGCGCCGTACGAGTGCTCCAGCAACAATGCGATCCGCCGGTTCTCGGACATCGTGATGGCGGCGGGCTATTCCAGCCCG
>CBDBVB010000005.1:0-158355 GCA_965212545.1 Inquilinaceae bacterium | reverse complement strand
CAGGCTGCCCGATCACGGCTGGAATTTGATGATTCGCCTTGCCGTTGAGGATTGGTGGGCCGACGAGGTCTGGGTGCTTGAATCGGCCCGGCGACCAGCCGGTTTCACCGCCTATCTGACTTTCCTTGTTGATCCGCAGTAGGACGGACCACGCCGGCCAGCTGAGGGCGTGTGGGCCGTCGCCATTTCGTCGCATCCACTGGAGCACTGGACGGCGGCATCGGCGGATCTCACGATACAGGTCTCCCCGAAATGGCAGCGTGAGCAACCGAAGCTCTGGCGGGCTCTGGAGATCCTGAGACGGGCGTGAAGATTCGGCAGCTGGCGCGCGGTTCCTCTTTACCGGTCCAGCGGTTGTGTCCAGACTTGGCCGATGAGGCATCAGAAGTGGTCTGACATCGCCGGCTTGGCGGTCCTATGTTTCTGCATTGGGTCGGATCTGCGCGCCGAGCCCATCACACTCAACGGCATCACCTTCAGTGACGAAATCGGCGGGTTCTCGCTGGTCGATGGGTGGGGCAGCGGGACCCTGGCCGATCCGTTCGTCATCGTCGAGCGAGTGTCGGACAACGAACCGGCGATCCTGGTCGTTCGCGATCTATCGGCCGCCTTCGGGAACCCGACCCGGACCCAGCATCTCGCCGGCTTCGCCATGACCAAGGTGGTGATCAACGCGACAGACAAGGCTTGGCAGAGCTATGAACTGGAACTGCAGGAGAGCCTGGGCCAGGACAGCACCTATGGCGACGGCCTGTCCTTCGGCCAGACCCCGACCAGCGCGCGGAGCTTCTCCTCGGACCTCTATCGCGACACGATCGCCATCGACGAGCCCCTGGACGGGGTCACGTTTCGCCAGGGCGTCGTCAGGCCTGGCGAGCAGGTCGCCTTCAGTTTTTTCGTGACCGACAACACGCCGCAATCGGTTTTTTATCTTCTACAGACCCGGGAGCAGCCCGTGGTGATGGCGCCGAGTCGGGCCGAATCAGCGCCCAGCGGCTGATGGCCACGGCATTGCCCGGATATAAGCAGCGCAGCATTTAGGCCAGAATCTCAGAATTGTTCGGCGCCGCAGCATGAATTGCACCAGCGCTGCTGAACGCCTCTTCGTGTTGCGAAAATAACGCCGAATGCCGAACCCTCCTCTGTGAAGATAATAATTTCAGCTAGTTATCCAGGGCGACCAGACTCGACCTCCCGTCCGAGGGATTGCCATTGCCATATGTTTACCTGCCGTTAACCGAATGGCTGCGAATATTGCGCTGCAATATAGGTCGCGCGCCGCTTCTTGCGGTTTGGCTATCCGGGAGATTGACCAGTGGATAACGTTCGCCGCTACGACGACCGCGATTCCGGCTATCGACTCGAAGATCTGTCTGTCGGTATGTCCGCCAGCTTTTCCAAGACGCTGACCGATGCCGATATCATCATGTTCTCCGGCGTCTCCGGTGACACCAACCCGATGCATCTGGACGAGGAATACGCCAAGGACACCATGTTCAAGGGGCGGATCTCCCATGGCATGCTGAGCGCCGGCTTCATTTCCGCAGTGCTGGGAACCAAGCTGCCGGGGCCGGGCTGCGTCTATGTCAGCCAGGCGTTGCGTTTCAAGGCACCGGTGCGGGCCGGCGATACGGTCACCGCGCGTGTCACTGTGCTGGAGATCATTCCCGAAAAATGCCGCGTGGTCCTTCAGACCCAGTGCTGCGTCGGTGACCAGTTGGTGATCGACGGCGAGGCCACCGTCATGGTGCCGCACCGCGCCTGATTGCCATCTGACGCAGGGGCCGCGCTGGCGGCCTGGCTTTCGCCTCACTATAGTCGCTCCCGATTTTCGCCAGGGCAGGGCCCGTCGGGACAGCGTTCATGCAGATATTCAGGCACCACAGCGAGTTGCCGGCAGAGCTGAAGGGCTCGGTCGTCGCCGTCGGCAATTTCGACGGCGTGCATCGCGGCCACCAGATCGTCATCGCCGATGCCCAGGCGGTCGCCAAGGCCACCAGGGCCCCTCTCGCCGTGCTCTCCTTTGAACCGCATCCGCGTTCGGTGTTCCGGCCAGGCGATGAGCCGTTCAGGCTGACGCCGTTCCGCATAAAGGCGCGGCTGCTGGAGGCGCTGGGGGTCGATCTGCATATGGTGCTGCATTTCGAACTGGAGTTCTCCCGGCGGTCGGCGGACTGGTTCGTCGAGGAGGTGTTGCTTGGCGGGCTGGGCGCCAACCATGTGGCCATCGGCTATGATTTCTGTTTCGGGTACCGGCGCCAGGGCAATGCCGAGTCGCTGCTGTCCTATGGGCGCAGGCATGGCTTTGGCGTCACCGTGGTTACGCAGGCGTCCGACGAGTCCGGCGGCACGTATTCCTCCAGTGCCGCGCGGGAACATCTGCAGGCGGGCCGGATTCGCGAAGCGGCCGAGATCCTCGGCCGCCCATGGGAGATCGAGGGACGGGTGGAAGCCGGCGACAGGCGGGGTCGCGAATTGGGTTATCCGACCGCCAATCTGACCCTCGGTGACTATCTGCGCCCCGCTTTCGGCGTATACGCTGTGCGTGCTGCGGTCGACGAGGGCGCGGAACCGGCGTGGCGCGACGGTGTCGCCAATGTCGGTATCCGTCCCATGTACGCGGTCGAGGACCCTCTGATGGAGGCACACTTGTTCGATTTCGACGGCGATCTTTATGGCCGTCATCTTCGGGTGCAGTTGGTGGAATGGCTTCGTCCTGAAATGAAGTTCGACAGCGTCGATGCCCTGATCGCCCAGATGGACCGCGATTCCGAAAAAGCCCGCCGGGCGCTGGCCGTCACGGATTGAGTGCAAGCCATTCACCTGTTTCCGGTCTTGACCGCCGGGGCCGATCCGCTAACATCCGCGCCGCTATGGAAAATCGGTGGTTTCTGCGGCGCTCAATGGCGCATTCGGGGCGAATTATCGCCCCGGTCCTCTGACCGGGGGCCGGGTCATCGCCGCATTTGCGGCACTTTCCGATTCCACAAGGATAGACGGACCCGACGGTCCATGAGCGCTTTCCGGTCCGCCGGACCTCCGCGATGCGGCGGTCCCGGTGCCGGGTGAAGCGGAGAGGTGTATCGATGACCGCTGCAGATACTGCGACGGACGAGGTCGACTACAAATCCACGGTCTTCCTGCCGCGGACCGAATTCCCCATGCGCGCCGGGCTGCCGAAGAGAGAGCCCGAGTTGCTTGAGCGCTGGCTGCAGGCCGATCTGTACCGCCGCCTGCGCGACCAGTCGAAGGGCCGCGAGATCTTTCTTCTGCATGACGGCCCGCCCTATGCGAATGGCCATCTGCATATCGGCCACGCGATCAACAAGGTGCTGAAGGACCTGGTCGTCCGCACCCAGCAGATGACCGGCAAGGACGCCAACTACGTGCCCGGCTGGGACTGTCACGGCCTGCCGATCGAATGGATGATCGAAGAGAAGTACCGCAAGGAAGGCAAGGACAAGGACGACGTTGCGATCCTTGAATTCCGTGACGAGTGCCGCCGCTTCGCGCAGCACTGGGTCGAGGTGCAGTCGGAGGAATTCCAGCGGCTTGGCGTGATCGGCGATTGGAAGACGCCATATACGACCATGACCAATGCCGCCGAGGCCCAGATCGTCCGTGAGATCCACAAATTCGCGCTGGACGGCAGTCTCTACCGCGGCATGAAGCCCGTGCTGTGGTCGGTGGTCGAGAAAACCGCCCTGGCCGAGGCCGAGGTCGAATATGACGACCACGTCTCCACCACCATCTGGGTGCGGTTCCCGGTGGTCTCAGCGTCGCGGCCGTCTTTCGAAGGCGGGTCGGTGCTGATCTGGACGACGACGCCCTGGACCATCCCGGCCAACCGGGCGCTCGCCTATGGCGAAGACATCGAATACGCAGCTTACACGGTGGCGGCGGTCGAGGAGGACAGCAGTGCCGTCGTCGGCGAGACCCTGGTTCTGGCCACCGAACTGGCCGACGAGGTGGCAAGGGCCGCGGGCATCACCGAATGGTCGGCGGTCGACACTTTCCCGGGCAGCGCGCTCGCCGGCACCGTGTGCCAGCACCCCCTGAAGGGTCGCGGCGGCGACGATGCCTATGGCCATCCGGCTCCGGTCCTGCCGGCCGAGTTCGTCACCACCGAGCAGGGCACCGGCGTTGTCCACATCGCGCCCAGCCATGGCGCCGACGATTTCGAGCTCGGCGTACGGCACGGCATCAGGCCGGAACAGCTGGTCTCCGAGGACGGGAGCTTCCTGGACCATGTTCCGCTGTTCGCCGGTCAGGTGATATACAAGCCGGACGGCAAGGCCGGCAGCGCCAACCACGAGGTTTGTGGCGCGCTCGACAAGGCCGGCAAGCTGGTCGCGCGGTCCAGGCTGAAGCACAGCTATCCGCATTCCTGGCGCTCCAAGGCGCCGCTGATCTTCCGTGCCACCGCGCAGTGGTTCATCTCGATGGACACGTGCGATCTGCGGGACAAGGCGCTTGCGGCGCTGGACGAGACCCGGTTCGTGCCGGCCGCCGGCTACAAACGTCTACGTTCGATGATCGAAAACCGGCCGGACTGGTGCATCAGCCGGCAGCGCGCCTGGGGCGTGCCGATCGCCATTTTCGTGAAGAAGGACACGGGCGAGGTGCTGCGCGACGAGGCCGTATTCAAGCGCATCGCCGACACGTTCGAGGCCGAGGGCTCGGATGCCTGGTTCGCCCGTGACCCGCAGGACTTCCTGGGCAATGACCATCGCGCCGAGGATTACGATCAGGTCTTCGACATCGTCGATGTCTGGTTCGAGTCCGGCTCGACCCACAGCTTCGTGCTGGAGGCGCGGGACGATCTGTCCTCGCCGGCCTCGCTCTATCTGGAGGGTTCGGACCAGCATCGGGGCTGGTTCCATTCCTCGTTGCTGGAAAGCTGCGGCACCCGCGGCCGGGCGCCATACGACGCCGTGCTGACCCACGGTTTCACCCTGGACGAGCACGGCCGCAAGATGTCGAAATCGCTCGGCAACACGATCGACCCGCAGGATGTCACCAATGAAAAGGGCGCCGATATCCTGCGACTTTGGGTGGTCGGTACCGACTATTTCGAGGATCACCGGATCGGCCCGGAGATCATCAAGCACCATGTCGACATGTATCGCCGGCTGCGCAACACGCTGCGTTATCTGCTGGGGGCGTTGGCCGGGTTCGATGAGGCCGAGCGCGTTGCGGTCGCGGACATGCCGGAGTTGGAGCGTTGGGTGCTGCATCGCCTGAATGAACTCGACGGCGAATTGCGCCAGGCGATCGACGGCTTCGATTTCCATGCCATGGCGACGGCTCTGCACCAGTTCTGCACGGTGGATCTCTCGGCGTTCTACTTCGATGTACGCAAGGACTCGCTGTATTGCGACCGACCCGACAGCCAGCGACGGCGGGCGGTGCGCACGGTGCTGGATCATCTGTTCGACTGCCTGACCGCCTGGCTGGCTCCGATCGTGTGCTTCACCGCCGAAGAGGCCTGGATGTCGCGCATGGGCGAGGATGCCGGCAGCGTGCACGAGCGGCAGTTCCCAGAGGTTCCGGACACCTGGCGTGACAATGCCTTGGGCGACAAATGGCGTCGCATCCGCCGGGTCCGTCGCGTGGTCACAGGTGCGCTTGAGCTTGAGCGGGCCGAGAAGAAGATCCGATCGTCGCTTCAGGCCAAGCCGGTCGTCCACCTCTCGGCTGAACTGAAGGCACTTGTCGATACGGTGGACATGGCCGATATCGCAATCGCCTCCGACATCGAACTGGTGGAAGGGGATGGGCCGGCGAATGCGTTCCGCCTGCCGGATGCGGCCGAAGTGGCGGTCGAGCCCAAGCTTGCCGATGGTGAGAAATGCAGCCGTTGCTGGAGAATCCTGCCGGAAGTCGGAAGCGTGGCTGCCCATCCCGCCCTGTGTGTACGCTGCTCGGATGCGGTCGATGCCCTCAACGGCTGAGATGACGCTCATGGACCGCTGGGGCGGTTGGTCGATCCGCTTCGGATTGGCAGTCGCCGCCGGCATCGTGGTGGCCGACCAGTTCAGCAAGTGGCTGATCCTGGACTTTGTCATGCAGCCGCCCAGGAACATCGAGGTGACCGGCTTCTTCAACATCGTGATGGTCTGGAATTCGGGCGTCAGTTTCGGGATGTTCGGCGAGGGCGGTGAGGCCGGCCGCTGGATCCTGTCCGGCGTGGCGCTGGCGATATCCGCGTTCCTGGTGAACTGGCTGCGTCAGGTGGATCGCCGGCTTCCCACCCTGGCGATCGGCTTGGTGATCGGCGGCGCGATCGGCAATATCGTCGATCGTGTGCGGTTTGGCGCCGTTGCGGACTTCCTGGACTTCCATCTGTTCGGCTATCATTGGCCGGCATTCAATGTCGCCGACAGTGCTATCACCGTCGGCGTGGCACTATTGCTGATCGATAGCCTGTTCGGCCCGCGACAAGCGACCGAGGCGAAGAGCGAGGATCGGAAGAAGACATGACTCGACATACAGGCATATCGCTGACCGGTCTTGTGGCGGTCGCACTTCTGTTGCCGGGCTGCTCCGATATTCGCTCGATGGCCGGATTCGATCGGACGGTGCCGGACGAGTTCGCCGTCGTCTCGCGCGCGCCGCTGACACTGCCGCCCTCCTTCGATCTGCCGCCCCCGAACCCCGGCGCGCCGCGGCCGCAGGAGGGCAGAGCCGACGACCAGGCCGAAACGGCTCTGTTTGGCAGGCGCCAGTCCGGCTTTTTCTTCAATGGCCAATACACGCCGGCCGGTCCGGCCTCACCCGGCGAAACCGCACTGCTGGCCAGCAGCGGCGGCGATTCCGCGCAGGCCAATATCCGCCAGACGGTCAATCGCGAGGCCGACCAGGAAATCGAAGATTCCAAGGGGTTCGCGGACGGCCTGCTGTTCTGGCAAACGCCCGAACAGTTGGGCCAGGTGGTCGAACCGGTCGGCGAAATGCGCCGGCTGGCCAACAACGCGGCGCTCGGCCTGCCGTTGAACGAGGGCGAAGTCCCGGTCATCGTGCCGCGCGAAAAAGCGCCGCTTGAAGGATTGATTGGCAATTAGGGGTCCAGACACCAGTTCTTGGGCAACGGTCGCATCAAACTGCCCACAACAGGATTCTTGTCAGTGATCGAAATTCGAAATCTGTTCGGCGTCGTGGCCGTGGCCGTCGCGGTTGCTTTGTTCGGCCTGCCCGACCCCGCCAAGGCGGCAGTCTACGAGCCGGAGACCTTCACCCTCGACAATGGGATGCAGGTGGTGGTGGTCACCAACCGCAGTGCGCCGGTCGTGACGCACATGGTCTGGTACAAGGTCGGCGCCGCCGACGAGCCTCCCGGCCAATCCGGCATCGCGCATTTCCTGGAACACCTTTTGTTCAAGGGCACCGACAATGTGCCGGAGGGCGAGTTCAATCGCCTCATCGCGCGCAATGGCGGGCAGGACAACGCGTTCACCAGTTGGGATTTCACCGGCTATTTCCAGAACATCGCCGCCGACCGGCTGCCGATGGTCATGGAGCTGGAGGCCGATCGCATGGTCAACCTGACCCTCACCGAAGAGCAGGTCTTGACCGAACGCGATGTCATCATCGAGGAGCGGCGCCAGCGCATCGGCAACAATCCGAACAGCCGGCTGGGCGAGCAGATGATGGCGGCGCTGTTTCAGAACCATCCCTACGGCATTCCGATCATCGGTTGGGAACACGAGATGGCGGCGTTGAGCCTGGAGGACGCATTGGCGTTCTATCGGACATGGTATGCGCCGAACAACGCGATCCTGGTGGTGTCCGGCGATATCGACGCCGCCGAACTCAGGCCTCTGGCGGAACGGTACTACGGTGTCATACCGGCCCAGCCGGTGCCCGAGCGGGTCCGGCCGACGGAACCCGATTACGCAGCGGAACGACGGGTCGTCCTGCGCCACCCGAATGTCCAGCAACCGTCGTGGAGTCGGTATTACCGCGCGCCCAGTTATCGCACCGCCGAGGGCAACACGGTCTATGCCCTTCAGGTCCTGAGCGAGGTGCTGGGGGGCGGCACGACTGGTCGGCTGTACCGCTCGCTGGTGGTCGACCAGCAGATCGCGGTTGCGGCCGGCACCGGCTATTCCGGCAATGACTTCGATCGGACCCGGTTCGTTGCCTACATCTCGCCGGCTCCGGATACCGAGATGGAGGCCCTGGACGCCGCTTTCGAAGAGGTTGTCGGTGCGCTGCTGGCGGATGGGGTGACCGAGCAGGAGGTGGCGGACGCCAAGGCGAGGCTGATCACCGGCGCGATCTATGCCCGCGACAGCGTCAGCGGTCCGGCCCGCGCGCTGGGATCGTCCCTGACCGCCGGCCGATCGATCGTCGAGGTCGAGTCCTGGCCAGACCGGATCGCCGAAGTCACCGCCGCCGACGTGCTGCAGGTCGCCCGCAGCGTGCTCGACCGTGACAATTCGGTCACCGGTTACCTGCTGCGCGACGAACCCTCCCGGGAGTTGACCCAATGAGCCGCCTTCAATCCATGCTCCGGGTCCTGCCGGCTGGTCCGGCCCTGGCGTTTCTTGTCGTCACCCTGGTTGTCGCGTCGCCGGCTCGCGCGGTCGATGTCCAGCGGGTGGTCAGCCCGATGGGAATCGAGGCCTGGCTGGTCGAAAACCACGCGGTGCCGGTGATCGCCATCGAATTCGCCTTTCGCGGCGGCGTCGAACTCGATCCTGTGGGCAGTGAGGGGCTGGCGAACCTGGCATCGATCCTGCTCGATGAGGGCGCCGGCGATCTCGACAGCGCCACCTTCCAGGCGCGTCTCAGCAACGCCGCCATCGATATGGGCTTTGATGCCTCGGTGGACGGCTTTTACGGCAGCCTGAAAACGGTTACCGACAACGCCGACGAGGCGTTCGGCCTGCTTCGCCTGGCATTGACCGAGCCGCGCTTCGATGCCGACGCGGTGGAGCGCATGCGGGCCGCCGTGCTGGCTGATATCCGCCGGCGTGTGGCCGATCCGGGTTGGATGGGCCGGCGCGCCTTCTATGAACTGGCATTCGGCGACCATCCCTATGCCCGGCCATCGCGCGGAACCGCCCAGACCTTGTCGGGCCTGACCGCCGAGGATCTGCGCGGCTTCGTCGGCGAGCGGTTCAACCGCGCCAATCTGCTGGTCGGCGTCTCAGGCGATGTGACGGCGGCCGAACTCGGGCCGATCCTCGACCGGCTGTTCGGCGCCCTGCCGGCCGGAACAGTGAGCCCGCGCCTGGACGATGTCGGCCCGGCGGCCGGCGGCGAGCGCATCCTGGTCAAGCGCGAGGGACCACAGAGCGTCATGCTGCTAGCGCAGCCGGGCATGGCCCGTAGCGACCCGGATTTTTACACCGCCTATGTGGTCAACCACATCCTGGGCGGTGGCGGCTTCACCTCGCGGCTGACCGACGAGGTCCGCGAACGGCGCGGCCTGACCTATGGCATCGGCAGCTATCTGGTGAATTTCGACCATGCCGACCTGCTGATGGCCAGCAGCTCGCTGTCGAACGCCAATGTGGTGCAGGCCCTGGAGTTGATCCGCCAGGAGTGGCAGCGCATGGCGCAGACCGGGGTCACGGCAGAGGAACTGGAGGACGCCAAGACCTTCTTGACCGGCTCCTTCCCGCTGCGCTTCACCTCGACCGACCGGATCGCGTCGATTCTGCTCGGTATGCAGATCGAGGATCTCGGCATCGACTTCCTCGATCGGCGCAATGAAGAGGTCGAGGCCGTGACCCTGGCCAACGCCAACCGGGTTGCCGCCGAACTGTTCGACGTCGACGCCCTGACGGTGGTGGTCGTCGGCGCGCCGGAGGGTCGTTTCCAGCCCGACCGGGAGATCGACGGCGCCGACTTGGCGGCGCGGGAGCTCGGTCTGGGCGGGTGAGGCGAGTCAGGCCCCTCGGCCTGACCGCGGCCCTTCTGACCGCTCTCAGTGCGGAGTCGGGCGCGGCCGCCGCATCGGTCGATGTCGCTGTTGTCTCGTGTAAGGCGATGGACGAAGCGGGTGGTAGCAACCAGCTTGTCTTCGAACTCCGTGACGATCGGATCCATGCGTTCCGGTATCGTCGGAATGTCGGTGCCCCACGATGCGAGATCGAGGCCAGCCGGTCGCCCTCCGCCTACCCGCATGAGCTCTCGGAATGGGTCGACGGCGAGGACTGGCTGGAAATCCGCCTCTATACCGATGACATTGAGGATGCGCATGTGCGGATCACCCGGCGCAACCGGCTGATCGAGCTTCGGGTGATCGGCTATGACCGATGGTGGCATTGCGGCGCGGGACAGGCGCTCAAGCCGGTGATCGCCCTGCGGCGGGGCGCGGACACCTGCATCCTGGGCCCGTAGCGCGCCGGTCGGCGGCGTGAATTGGCGCAGCCTGTCGGTCTCCGTGCTTCGTCCATTGCGCGGGGCATTTACCGTCGCTCCCCATTCCCAAGTCTGAAGTCCGCTCGGCTTCCGTGCCGGGCGAAGGTCGGGGCAGTCCTGTTAGGGGGCCGTGACCGGCCTGTTGCATCAGCGCCCTACAAGCGCGCCGATTGACGACGCCTTGGCGCCCGCCCGGATTGGATACGGTGAGGAAACCGGCCTTCGGCGTGCGTCTGCAGAGCGAGGACGGGGAATGCCGAGACTGCGGCGAAATGGCCAATATGGCTTCATGGACGGATGGTTCTGGTGGCTCAGCAGCGATCCTCGCGGGCAGCGCCTGACTGACGAGGGCTGGAAGCTGCATATCGGCGGCACGCCGGAGACGGCGCAGGGTATCCTGGATGTCGTGGCGCCGGAGCTGCAGCGATTGCAGGTGCTTCACAAAGTGCTGCCCAAGACCGAGGGTTTCGCCACCCAGACCGGGGCGCAGGCCGGAAAATGGTTCTGTGCCTACCCTTGCAGCATCATTGATTCCTTCTCCGTGGTGCTCCAGATCGACGAGGTGATCCGGAGCCAGTTCCCGGGATGTAGCCGCGAAGATCTCACCATTCGGGTTCCGAATGACCTTCCGGTCGGCAATACGGTCGTCTACGCCCGCTACGGCAGCAACCGTTATCGCGCGCTGTTCGGCCCGAATGGCAGCATCGTTCCGGACAACAGGAACGTCGCGAAGCCGAGCCATATCCCCGATCCCTGGCAGCGCTTCAGCAGGCAATTGCCGGAACTCGAAGAACGTGGCCGGGCCAGTTTCCCGGCCGACTGGTCGGATCAGTTCCCGGTCTACTCGGAGGAAGAAAGCGAGCTCATGCGCCCCCATCGCGGGCGCTGATCTTCTGGTCGTGGTGGTCGTGTTTCCGCTTGTCGTTGCAGTGATCGCTCCGGTTGCGCGACGCCGATCGGTGCCTGGATCACCGGTCGTGTCGATTGGATGATCCATCGCGCAGTTTGGCAGGTTCAAAATTGAAACTGGAGATAGGAAGATGGTCATACAGAGACCCCATGCGGATCGCGGCGGGTATTTCAAAAAGAAGGGGTGGTGGGGCTGGGTTGATGACGACGGCGCTGATATCCCCATCCCGGACGAGGGATGGAAGCTTCATATCGGCGGAAACGAACACAACGCCCCTGAATTGGTGCGGGCGATCGCGCCTGTACTGCAGGCATCGGACATTTTCCACAAGATCGCGGACTCGACGGCGATGATCACATACGGGGGTGATACGCAAGCCGGAAAATGGTTCGTCGCCTATCCGTGGAGTCTGGCCCATGCCATCCGGGCGGTCTGCGCGATCGACCAGATCGTGGGTGGCAGGTTTCCTGGGCAGGGTCACCAAGAACTGACCCATACTGTTCCAGGCGACCAACCTGTGGGCCAAACCGTTGTCTATACTCGGTACGGCCAATTCAAAAGAGGTGATTACATCCTCGGCCCGAACCGCGGGCGAGCCGTCGTCGACGACCGGTCCCGACCCCGCCCGGACCACATCCAGGACCTGTGGCCTGTATGCCGGGGCCTTTTGGCGGGCGCCCCGCCGCCCATCGATCGTCTTCCAGTCTATCTCCGCGAGCAGTTTCCGGTGTACACGTCCGTCGAAAGGGCTGCGGTGGATAGGACCGGCGGCGGCAATTGAACAGTTGTCCGCCCGTGCGGCCGCCGGCCGGCGGTCGGGGTACGCAGACCGCAGCGGCAGCATCGCGTGATGCGATGCCTGTCTCCGTGGAGACGATGGCGGCATTCTGATACCTTCCGCGCAGCCGTTGATCGCACGGAGCCCTCCCGATGTCGTCGCTGACCGAATCCGAAGCCTGGAAGCTGCTGGCCGCCCATGCCGAGGAGGCGCGGCGGCAGCATATGCGCGAGATGTTCGACGACGACCCGAACCGGTTCGACCGGTTCTCGCTCAGGGTCGGCGACATGCTGCTGGACTATTCCAAGAACCGAATCGGCCGCGAGACCATGCGCCTGCTGATCGGCCTGGCGAAGCAGCAGGACGTCCAGGGCTGGCGCAGCGCCATGTTCTCGGGCCAGAAGATAAACCGCACGGAGAACCGCTCGGTCCTGCACGTGGCCCTGCGCAACCGGTCGCTGAGGCCGGTGCTGGTCGGCGGCCGCGACGTCATGTCGGATGTGCGCGACGTGCTGGGCCGCATGCGGGTCTTCAGCGAGGCGGTGAGGTCCGGCGACTGGACCGGCCATTCCGGCAAGCGCATCACCGATGTGGTCAATATCGGCATTGGCGGCTCCGATTTGGGCCCCGAGATGGTGTCGAAGGCGCTGGCCGCCTACCGCCAACCGGAGATCCGGCTGCATTTCGTCTCCAACATCGACGGCACCCATGTCAGCGAGGCGCTGAAACCGCTCGATCCCGAGACCACATTGTTCATAGTCGCCTCGAAGACCTTCACAACCCAGGAGACCCTGACCAACGCCCGCTCCGCCCGTGCCTGGTTCCTGGACAGCGGCGCGAACGAGGCCGCCATCGCCAAGCATTTCGTGGCGCTGTCCACCAACGAGGCGGAGGTCACGGCGTTCGGCATCGATCCGGCCAACATGTTCGGCTTCTGGGACTGGGTCGGCGGCCGCTATTCGGTGTGGTCGGCAATCGGGCTGTCGGTGGCGATCGCCATCGGCATGGACCGCTTCGAGGAGTTCCTGGCCGGCGGCCACGCCATGGACGAGCATTTCCGCGAAGCGCCGCTGGACGAGAACATGCCGGTCATCCTGGCCCTGCTGGGGGTCTGGTACGGCGCCTTCTTCGACGCCCATGCCCATGCGGTGCTGCCCTACGACCAGTATCTGGCGCGGCTGCCGGCCTATCTGCAGCAGGCCGACATGGAATCGAACGGCAAGTCGGTGGACCGAGACAACCAACCGGTCGACCACCAGACCGGCCCGATCGTGTTCGGCGAGCCCGGCACCTGCGGTCAGCACGCCTTCTACCAGCTGATCCATCAGGGTACGCGCCTCATCCCCTGCGACTTCATCGCGCCCTGCCAAAGCCAGAACGCGCTGGGCGACCACCACCGCATCCTGCTGGCCAATTTCCTGGCCCAGACCGAGGCGCTGATGCGCGGCAAGACCGAGGACGAGGCCCGCGCCGAGCTCGAGCAGCAGGGGCTAGAGGGCGCGGCCCTGGAGGCGCTGCTGCCGCACAAGGTGTTCCCCGGCAACCGGCCGACCAATTCCATTCTGGTCAAGCAGCTCGACCCGCACACGCTGGGCATGCTGATCGCGCTCTACGAGCACAAGATCTTCGTCCAGGGCGTGATCTGGAATATTTACAGCTACGACCAATGGGGCGTGGAACTGGGCAAGCAGTTGGCCAAGGAGATCCTGCCCAAGCTGGAGCCGGGCGCCGCGTCCGAAGGCCATGACAGCTCGACGGTCGGGCTGATGCGCTTCTTTCAAGAGAACCGGGGATAGGGGCGGCCGTCTCACTCATTCCCGCGAAGGCGGGAATGACGATAACCTATTGGATGATTCGTATGGCTTGGTTCTCGGCGGCGCCATTGGCAAACCGGGCATAGGACTCAGTGCCTCGTCATATCCGGCCTTCGGGCCTACGATCCAGTTCTTCGCCATAGGCCGACCCGATGCCCATCCGCCGACTGCCCCAGACCCTGGTCAACCAGATTGCCGCCGGCGAGGTCGTCGAGCGGCCGGCGGCGGCGGTCAAGGAGCTGGTGGAGAACGCCATCGACGCCGGCGCCAGACGCATCGGCGTGACCCTCAGGGATGGTGGGCGCAGCTATATCGGCGTGGTCGATGACGGGCGCGGCATGGACCGCGAGGCCCTGTGCCTCGCAGTCGAGCGCCACGCCACCTCCAAGTTGCCCGATGACGACCTGGTGCACATCGCCACCTTGGGATTCCGCGGCGAGGCGCTGCCCTCGATCGGCGCGGTCGGCCGACTGACCCTGGCCAGCCGGGCGGAGGGCGCGGACGAGGCCTGGGCGCTGACGGTGGAGGGGGGTGCTGTCGGCCTACCGGTGCCCGCCGCACTGAAGGTCGGCACCAAGGTCGAATTGCGCGATCTGTTCTACGCCACACCGGCGCGGCTGAAATTCCTCAAGAGCCAGCGGGCCGAGACCGCTGCGGCGGTCGACGTGGTTCAACGCCTCGCCATGGCCTGCCCGGATATCGGGTTCACCCTGTCTGACGAAAGCCGCACGCCGGTGCGGTTGGGTGCGGCCCAGGGCGATCTGCTGGATGCCCGGCTGGCTCGGCTCTCGGCCGTGCTTGGCCGGGAGTTCGCCGACAATTCGGTGCCGATCGAGGCCGAGCGCGAGGGCATCCGTCTGTCCGGTCATGCCGCCTTGCCGACCCTGAACCGGTCCACCGGCCAGGCGCAGTATTTCTTCGTCAACAGCCGACCGGTGCGCGACAAGCAGCTTCTGGGCGCCCTGCGCGGCGCCTATTCCGACTTTCTCTCCCGCGACCGGCATGCCATGGCGGCACTGTTCCTGGACCTGCCGGCCGAGGAGGTCGACGTCAACGTGCACCCGGCCAAGGCCGAGGTGCGGTTCCGCGATGCCGGCCTGGTGCGCGGCCTCTTGGTCGGCGCCATCCGCCATGCCCTGGCCGCCGCCGGACACCGCGCCTCGACCAGTGTCGGGGTCGCCGCCCTGGGTGCCTTCCGTGCGCACAGCGGCGTGACCCAACCCGGCGTCGATGTCTCCTATCGGCGCGACGGGCCGGCCTCGCTGCCCCATGGGGTGGCCGAACTGGCGACCCAGTACCAGGCGCCGGTCGGGCCGCCCTCGGCGCGCGCCGAGGATCCGGCCGGACCGGGCGCCGACACTGCACATCCGGAACTGGAGGCGTTGCCGGCCGGAGACTATCCGCTTGGCGCCGCCCGGGCCCAGCTGCACGAGAACTACATCGTCGCCCAGACCGAAGACGGCATCGTCATCGTCGACCAGCACGCCGCCCATGAGCGGCTGGTCTATGAGCGCATGAAGACGGCGCTGGCCGAAGGTGGTGTGAGGAGCCAGGGTCTGCTGCTGCCCGAGGTGGTGGAGCTGTCCGGCACCGCCGCGGCCCATCTGGTCGAGCGGGCCGGGGAGCTGGCCGAACTCGGCCTGGTGCTGGAGGCGTTCGGCCACGACACGGTCGTTGTCCGCGAGGTGCCGGCGATGCTGGGCAAGGCCGATGTGCAAGGGTTGGTGCGCGACCTGGCCGACGATCTTGCCGCGTTGGACCAGACAACGATGCTGCGGGAGCGGCTGGAGGCGGTCTGCGCCACCCTGGCCTGCCACGGCAGTGTGCGCTCCGGCCGGCGGCTGACCGTGGAGGAGATGAACGCCCTGCTGCGGCAGATGGAGGCGACGCCCTATTCCGGGCAGTGCAATCACGGCCGCCCGACCTATGTGGAACTGACCCTGGCGGATATCGAGCGGCTGTTCGGCCGGCGTTAATGCGATCTCCGATCAAGCCTACGCAGCCCCCTCACCCTCCCAACGCTTCGCGTCGGGTCCCTCCCTCTCCCGCAAGGGGAGAGGGGTTTGAACACGGCGCTAAGAACCGCCCCTCTCCCCTCGCGGGAGAGGGAGGGACCCGCGGCGAAGCCGTGGGAGGGTGAGGGGGCTGCGTAAGGCTACTCGGCCGAGCGCCGGCATTCTCCGGACAGTCTGCCAACGCATCTACCGGCGTCGCGGGCCGGTGCGGATGCTGCGCGCGCGGATACGGTGTCAGATGTCTTCCAGCTCGGACTCCCAGTCCGTCGCGGCGGAGCGGCGCAGCCGGCGCATCAGCCACAGGCCGAAACCCGACAGCACCAGCCCGACCGGCAGCAACAAGACTGGCCAGACGAAGCGCTGACGGGCGATCATGGCCTGGGGCGGGTTGCCGTCGCTGTACCAGACCGTGACCATATCGCCGATCTCCGGCGCCAGGGTGCCGATCGCCTCGGCGAACATCATGGTGTCGCCGCCGGCGGTCTGGTAGCCGACCAGAAGTTCCGGGCGCGGGCCCGTCGCGGTGTCCACCTCGCGAGCGCCCAGCACCTCGCCGATCGTGCTGTCGAGCTCTCGGGCGTCCCACAGGGTTGCAACGGCGAGGCATAGCGCGGCGATCACCAGGGCCACGCCGACGGCCGTGGTTCCCCGCCAAAGTGTCCCCGCCTCCCGGCGATCATCCTGATCCATCGACACGCTCCGTTTCGGTCGTACGGCCGAGAGGTGATCCGGCCGGGTCATGCTGCAGGTAATATCTTAAAGAGAGAATAAAAATCAATCGAACTAAACTAAATGGATATCAAGCAACGTCCGACAATTATTTAGTAATAAAACATAAAACAAAAATTAACCACAGGACTTATTAAGTTGATAACGATCAATGACGTATATTTTCTATTGCCGGGAAATGTTATTGGGAAATAGTATTATGTTGGGAACATGGACACGATCCTTGCTGACGGCCGAATGCAATGTCGCCGCCAGGGCGTCGATCGTCGGTAAGTCGGCGCTCCGCCTCGCCGCAGTCGTCGCGATCATTCTTTCGGGTTCGGCGACTGTCATGGCCGATGGTGCCGATGGCCGGTACGACCGGTCGCAGGTGGCTCAGATGGCGACCGGCGGCCCGCAGCTTCCGTCGGAACAGGGCTCAGCCATTGGTCAGCTCTGGCAGGTCGTTGCCGTCGAAGGGCAGGCGCATGTCCTGGCGGATGACGGGCAGTCGATCGCCTGGACACCGGTTCGCCCGGGGCAGGAGCTACCCGGCGATTCCCAGATCGAAACCGGCCCTGACAGCAGCGCGCTGCTGTTCAATGGCCGGGATGCGATCACCGTCGGGGCGGAAACCCGGCTTGGACTGCGAGCGACCGATGCGGATGCGGATGTCGTCGAGATCTTCCAGGATTCCGGCAGCGCCGATTATCAGGTGCAGGACCGCTCACCGGGGCTGAGCCTGGAGGGTTTCCTGACCGGCGTCAGCCAGATCTTCGGCGCCGCGCCCCAGGGCCGCTTCGAGGTCCGCGCGCCCTATCTGACGACCGTCGTCAAAGGCACCGCGTTCACCGTGACGGTCGAGAACGACAACACCGAGGTCAGCGTCAGCGACGGCGTCGTTGAGGTGCGAGACTCGCGCTCCGGTGCCAGTGCCGAGATTCAGGCCGGTCAGAACGCTACGGCGCGCTCGAATTCGGCCGCCGGCGTCCAAGTCGATATTGATGTGGCGCTCGGTCCAGGCGCCAAAGCCCCCTCCAGCAGCGGCACCAACAACACCAGAAGCAATTGGAACGGCGGTAACGGCAATAGTAACGGGAACAGCAACAGCAACAGGGACAGGGACAGGGACGGGAACGGGAACGGGAACGGGAACGGGAACGGGAACGGGAACGGGAACGGGAACGGGAACGGGAACGGGAACGGGAACGGGAACGGGAACGGGAACGGGAACGGGAACGGGAACGGGAACGGGAACGGGAACGGGAACGGGAACGGGAACGGGAACGGGAACGGGAACGGGAACGGGAACGGGAACGGGAACTGCAACGGGAACGGCAACTGCAACGGTAACGGTAATTAGGATACCGCTATGGCTTCGGCCATTGACGTCGAGCGGACATGACCATCGATACCTTGCATAGCCCGGTCCGAAGGGTCCTCGCTCACCTCGCCATCTTCGGCGTGGTGAGCTTCGCCTATATGTTCGGATTTCTCGATTTCATCGAATGCAAGATCGCCGATATGCGGTTCGAGCTGCTGCGGCGCGGTGTGACGAACGATCTTGTGCTGGTCGAGATCGATGCCCGGAGCCTTCGGGCCCTGGATGGCTGGCCCTGGCCGCGCACTTACCATGCCCAGGTCGCGAGCACGCTCAACATGGCCGGCGCCGACAGGGTCGCCTTCGACGTCGATTTCAGCTCGCACTCGACCCAGCCGGGGGATGCCGCCCTGGCGGAGGCACTTGCTGCCGCCGACACTCCCGTGCTGCTGCCGGTCTTCGCGCAGATGATGCGCGGCATCGGCGGCAATGAGCAACTGATTCTGACCCGCCCCCTGCCGGAGTTCGAGCAGCACGCCGCGCTCGGTTCGGTCAACGTGATGGTCGCCGGAGATGCCCTGGTGCGCCGCGCGTCGACGACCCAGGAACTGGGCGTCTATCGCCAGCCGACATTCTTCTCGGTGCTGGCCGGGCTGGAGGGCGGTTCGGCGGAGCCCTTCTTCATCGATTACGGAATACGGCCGGAGGCGATCACCCGTCTGTCCTATGTCGATGTGCTGTTGGGCCGCTTCGATCCGCGCATTGTGGCCGGCAAGCGTGTCCTGATCGGCGCCACGGCCATGGAGTTGGGCGACGAGGTGGCGGTGCCGATCCATGGCAGCGTTCCCGGTGCGGTATTGCAGGCGCTTGCCTATGAGTCCCTGGTCCAGGGGCGGACCATCCGGCCTTTGCCCGGATGGCTGATCATGGGGGTGACGCTGGCCATCGTTGGATCATCCGGCTGGGGGTTCTCCCGGTGGTCCTGGCGTCTCGGATTGGCTGTCGTGGCCGGCGGCGTGGCGCTGATCGGATTGGCGAGCCTTGCCGTCCAGGCGGGCCAACCGATCGTTGTGAACATCACACCATGGCTGCTTGCGCTCGCGCTGACCTATGCCGTGGCGATAATCGGCCGCATAGACCAGCTCGATCTCAGATTGCTGGCCCACCGCATCGCCCTGCGCAGGACCGGCGCGTTCATGCGCCAGGTGGTGGACAACAGCTACGACGGCATCGTGACGATCGACGGCGACGGGCGGATCAAGTCGCTCAACCGCGCCGCCGAGGGCGTTCTGGGTTCCCCGGCCGAGCATGTTCTTGGGTTAAGTTTCTACGCGCTTGTCGCCAGCGGGACCTGGCGCGGCCTTGTCCCTGAGAACGAGCTCTATGCCCATCCCCAGGAGATCCGCCGGACCCGACCGGACGGCACCTGTTCCGCCGTCCAGGTCTCGGTCAGCCGGACGGTGGTCGAGGACGAACCAATTCATATCGCCATTCTGCGCGACATCACTCAGCAGAAGCGGGCGGAGAAAACGGCTGAGGAGTCGAGAATCCGACTTCGCGAGGCGATCGGGCGCATACACGAGGGGTTCGCCTTATATGACCCTGAGGGCAATCTGGCGCTGAGTAACGAGAAATTCGATGAGATCGCCGCGCGGCTGCCGGTACCGACCGACCGGGTCGATCTATCCGAGTTCGAGACGGATGACGAAGCGCCGGAGCCCTACCGTGAGATCGTGCTGGAGGACGGCACCTGTCTCAGGGTCAGCCGCCGGCCGACCAAGGAAGGCGGCGCAGTTGCCGTCTATGCCGACATCACCGAATTGAAACAGCGCGAGGCCGAACTCAAGGTGGCGGTGCGCGAGTCCGAGGCGGCGAATCGCAGTAAGACCGAATTCCTGTCCAATATGAGCCATGAGCTGCGCACCCCGCTGAACGCGATCATCGGATTCTCGGAGACCATGGTGACCGAGCTGCTGGGGCCGGTCGGCACGCCGCAATACAAGGAATACGCGGGCGACATCCTGTCGAGCGGCCAGCATCTGCTCGACATCATCTCCGATATCCTGGACGTCTCCAAGATCGAGGCAGGCGAGCTGCGCATCGGTTCAGCACTGTTGACGGTTGACGCCGTGGTCGACGATGCGCTGCGCATGATCCGCGAACGGGTTGCCAGCAGCGGGCATTCCATCACCACCGACTATCCGGACGCACTTCCAAATCTTAAGGGCGATCGCAGGGCTATTCTGCAGGTGCTGCTGAACCTGCTGTCGAACGCGATGAAATTCTCCAAGGATGGTGGCGACATCGCCGTCACCGTCCGGGCGCTGAAGGACGGCACGCTGACCATCGCCATTGCCGATACGGGGATCGGCATGGCCGAGGACGACGTTCCCCGGGCGCTGAGCCTGTTCGGCCAGGTCGAGAGCAGCCTGCAGCGCACCCATGAAGGCACCGGGCTCGGTCTGCCGCTGTCCGAGCGGCTGATGGAATTGCACCAGGGGTCCCTGGCCATCGAAAGCGTATTGGGCGAGGGAACGACCGTGACGCTTGAGTTCCCGGCCGACCGTGTCATCTGGCCGGCGGCAGGCACGGAAATGGTCAACGCCAGGGCTAGTTGACGACGCGACCACGCCCGTCGAACCGCCCGACCGGCTACTTCCACTCCAGAAATACCAGCCGAGTTCCGCCATAGCGGCGGTCGTCCAGCACGGTGCAACCGTCCGGCGGCTCGAACGGGTCGGAGTTGGCCAGTTCCACAATCATCACCGCGCCCGGCGAGAGCCAGCCGTGCATGGCCAGCGCCGCGATTGCCGGCGGCGCCAGGCCGCGGCCATAGGGCGGTGCGATGAAGGCCAGACCGGCTTTGGACTTCGCCGGCGGCGGACGGGTGGAATCGGCGCGCAGCAGATGCGCCCGATCGGATTCGCCCATGGCGTCGACATTGCGCCGGGCGAAGTCCAAAGATCCCTTGCTGATATCCAGCAGCCAAGCCTCGCCGGCACCGCGCGAGAGCGCCTCCAGGGCCAGGGCTCCGGTGCCGCAGAAGGCGTCGAGCACAACCGCGTCGATGACCGGATTGCCGCCATCCGCTCCCCAGCCGCTATGGGCCAGCACGTTGAACAACGCCTCGCGGGTGCGATCGGTCATCGGCCGCACGTCGCGGCCGGTCGGGGCCGCCAGCCGGCGCCCCTTATGTCTTCCGGCGATGATCCGCATGGCGCTTGCCGGCGGGTTTGGCCCCCGGCCTGTCGGTGCCGCCGAAAAAGCTGCGCAACTGATCGCGCATCACCGAGGGTTTCACCTCCTCGACGGCGCCATCGGGCAGGTTGCCGAGATGGAGCGGGCCGAACGACACCCGGATCAGCCGGTTGACCGTGAGGTTGATGCTCTCCAGCACCTTGCGCACTTCGCGGTTCTTGCCCTCGCGCAGGGTCACGGTCAGCCAGGCATTGGCGCCGGTCTGGCGGTCCAGGACGGCGTCGACCTGACCATAGCGCACTCCGTCTACGGTCACGCCCCGCTTGAGCCCGGCCAGGGTGTCCGGCGATGGCCGGCCATGGACCCGCACGCGGTAGCGTCGCGGCCAGCCCGTACTGGGTAATTCCAGGAACCGGGCCAGCGCGCCGTCATTGGTCAGCAAAAGCAACCCCTCGCTGTTCAGGTCCAGCCGGCCGATGGAGACCACCCGCGGCAGGGAGTCCGGCAGCGTCTCGAACACCGTCGGACGGCCCTGCGGGTCGCGCTGGGTGGTGACGATGCCGGCCGGCTTGTGATAGCGCCATAGCCGTGTCGGCTCCTTCTCGGGCAGTGGTCGGCCGTCGACCATGACCTTGTCGCCGGGCCCGACCAGCACCGCTGGCGTCGTCAGCACGATGCCGTTCACCGCCACCCGGCCCTCGCCGATCCAGCGCTCCGCCTCGCGCCGCGAGCACAGCCCTGCCCTCGCCAGGGCCTTGGCGATGCGTTCGCCGGCGGTATCGCTGGCGGATGGGGTGGGGTCGGTCATCGTCTGGTGTCGCTACGGTGCAATTCGGTCTGCGGTCATATACAGGGTTCGGCCGGCCGGCCCAAACGACATCGTCGCATTCACTTGACCGGACCGACTTCGGCCTTCCAAGGTCGGGCGATGGAACACGATCCGGCAATGATGGACTTGGCCTTCGCCGAAGCTGATGCTGCGGGCGCCCGCGGCGAGGTGCCTGTGGGTGCCGTACTGGTCGAGGCGGAGACCGGCCGGATCCTTGCCCGCGACGGCAACCGGACCGAGGAGCTGTCCGACCCGACTGCCCATGCGGAGGGGCTGGTGATCCGTGCCGCCGCCAAGGCGCGCGGCCGTCCGCGTCTGCCCGATTGCGATCTCTACGTTACCCTGGAGCCCTGCGCCATGTGTGCGGCGGCGATCAGCTTTGCCCGCATCCGCAGGGTGGTTTATGGCGCGCCGGACCCGAAGATGGGCGGCGTCGATCACGGGCCGGAGTTCTTTCGGCAGCCGACCTGCCACCACCGTCCGACGGTCACCGGCGGTGTGGGCGCGGAGCACTCCGCCGAATTGCTGCGTGCGTTCTTTCGCGAGCGGCGGGGGCGATAACCTGTGGCATCAGGCCGGCGGCTATTAAATCAATTCATTGGATTTAATAGCCGAAGGTAAATTTCGGCGCCGAATGGCACCGCTCATTCCAGTTCGACCTCCAGGCGCGGCAGCATGCGGCCGGGGATGCTGGCGGACGGCGCCTCACCGGTACGCCGGGCGCCCATTGCGCGGTAGAAGGGTTCGGCGAACGGGTCGGAATCAATCAGGATCCGCGTCACGCCGAGGGACCGCGCCGTATCGAGAAGATGTCGCCATAGGGTTTGCCCGATGCCTTGGCGCAACCGGCCCGGATCGACGAACATCAACTCGATCTCGCCGGTCGTGCCGTCGGGCCGGATCGAGAGAGCGTAGAAACCCAGCAGATCGTCATCCCGCGTGGCGACGTGAATGTGCCACTGGGCAAGGCTGGCCGGATCGATCGACAACTCATCGCGGAAGGCATCGACCATTCCGGACTCATAGCCCCAGGCTGCCTTGGATCGTAGCGCCAGATCGGTTAGCAGCGCCGCCTCATCGGGGCGGGCCGGGCGGATATCCATCGTCGTCGGACTCCTAGCGGGCCGCAATGTCGCGGCGGCAGAACCCGCCGGGCCAATCGATCCGGTTGACCGCTTCGTAGGCCGCCCGGCGCGCGGTGCGCAGATCATCGCCGGTTGCGGTGACGCCGAGCACCCGGCCGCCATTGGCCAGGATCTCGCCGTCCGATCCCAGCCTGGTGCCGGCGTGGAAGATCGTTACCGCATCGGCCGCTCCGGCTGTGTCCAGGCCGCCGATCGGGTCGCCCTTGCGATAGGCGCCGGGGTAGCCTTCGGTCGCCAGCACGACGCAGACCGCTGCATTGTCATGCCAACGCAGGTCGATGGTGCCCAGGGCCGTGTCGCTGGCGGCGATCAGCGCCGGCAGCAGATCCGATTTCAGCCGTGCCATCAGCACCTGGCATTCCGGATCGCCGAAGCGGACATTGTATTCCAGCAGCTTCGGCCCCCCGGCTGTCAGCATCAGCCCGGCATACAGCACGCCCGTGTAGGGCCGGCCCTCCGCCGCCATGGCACTCACCGTCGGGCCGATGATCTCATCCATAACCCGCGCCAGCAGCGCTTCGTCCATCAGCGGGCTTGGTGAGAAGGCCCCCATGCCACCGGTATTCGGCCCCTGGTCGTTGTCGAAGGCGCGTTTGTGATCCTGAGCGGCCGCCAGGGGCAGTATTGATTGGCCGTCCGCCAGGACGAAGACGCTGACCTCCGGACCGGTCATGCACTCCTCGATGATCACCTCGGCCCCGGCGGCGCCGAAGGCCTGCTCGACCAGCGCCGCGTCGACCGCCGCCAGGGCAGCCTCCTCGGTCGCCGCGACCACGACGCCCTTGCCGGCCGCCAGCCCATCGGCCTTGACCACGATCGGCGCGCCCAGCGCGGCGATATGGGCCTTGGCGGCATCCGCATCGGTGAACCGGGCGTAGGCGGCGGTTGGAATGCCGTGCCGGGCACACAGATCCTTCATGAACGCCTTTGAGCCCTCCAGCTCTGCAGCTGCCGAGCTGGGGCCGAAGGCCTTGATGCCGGCCGTCTCCAGCCGGTCGACGAGCCCCATGACCAGCGGCGCCTCGGGCCCGACGACGACGAAATCGATGGTTTGATCGGTGCAGAACGCGACCAGCCCGTCGATATCGTCTGCGGCGATGGCGACGCAGTCCGCCTCGGCGGCAATGCCGGCATTGCCCGGCGCGCAATACAGGGCATCGCACAGCGGCGAGGCCGCGATTGCCCAGCACAGGGCATGTTCCCGGCCGCCCGATCCGACCACCAGCACCTTCATTGCCGTCATCCGCAGTGTTAAGAATCCGGACACAGGGTTTATGATGACGCAGCCGACACGACGCAAGACCCAGGAGCCTGTCCGAGTAATGATTACGGTCATCATCGCGTTTTCAAGGGCTTGGGCTAGGACGGGGTTGCGTGGCGATGCTGGATGCATCGCGAGCGGCGCCGGACGACGGCCCAAGCCCTTGAAAACGCGGCCCTGGTCGATGCTGACCGCAAGCATTACTCAGACAGGCTCCTAGTAGCTATGAGCGGATCGCCTCCGGGCTCCAACCTGCCGGAATTCACCGTCAGCGAGATCTCCGCCGCGCTGAAGCGCACGGTGGAGGACGCCTATGGCCATGTCCGGGTGCGCGGCGAGATTTCGCGGCCCAGCATGCCCGGTTCGGGGCACATCTATTTCACCCTGAAGGACGAATCGGCGGTGATCGACGCGGTCTGCTGGCGCGGCACCGCGGGCCGGCTCTCTGTCCGGCCCGAGGAAGGTATGGAGGTGATCGCCACCGGCCGCCTGACCACCTTCGCCGGCCGCTCGAAATACCAGATCGTCGTCGAGGCGCTGGAACTGGCCGGCGAGGGCGCTCTGCTGAAGCTCCTGGAGGAGCGTCGCCGCCGGCTCGCCGCAGAGGGCCTGTTCGCCGAGGAGACCAAGCGCCCGCTGCCGTTCCTGCCGGATGTGATCGGCGTCGTCACCTCACCGACCGGGGCGGTGATCCGGGACATCCTGCACCGGCTCGCCGACCGCTTTCCGCGCCATGTGCTGGTCTGGCCGGTGCTGGTGCAGGGCGAAGGCGCGGCCGAGCAGGTCGCCGCCGCGATCGAGGGCTTCAACGCCCTGGAGCCGGGCGCCCCGGTTCCGCGCCCGGATCTGCTAATCGTCGCGCGGGGCGGCGGTAGCCTGGAAGATCTGATGGCCTTCAATGAGGAGATCGTGGTCCGCGCGGCGGCGGCAAGCGAGATCCCGCTGATCTCCGCGGTCGGCCACGAAACGGATACCACCCTGATCGACTTCGCATCGGACCGTCGCGCCCCGACACCGACCGCCGCCGCCGAAATGGCGGTGCCGGTGCGCAGCGAACTGGCCGCGACCGTACTCGACCTGGAGCGCCGCTCGGTCGCCGGAATGGCCCGGCTGTTCGAGGAGCGGCGGGTCCGGGTCGAAGGCCTGGGTCGGGGTCTCGGCGATCCGATGCGGCTGCTGGAAGGGGCGATACAGCGCCTCGACGACCGCGCCGAACGACTGTTGCGAGCTTTGCCGCAGCTGGTCGAGCGGCGGCGCGGCCAGCTTGCCGAGGCGGCGGCGCGACTCAGCCATCCGGGCCAGCAACTGGCCGAGGCCGGCCGACAGTCCCGCCAACTCGGCGAGCGGCTGGCCGTCGCGGCCAGCCGGGCGGTCACCGAGGCGTCGTCCCGATTCGCTTCCCTCTCCAAACTGCTCGACAGCTACTCCTATCAGGACGTCCTGCGGCGCGGCTACGCTCTGGTCCGCGACGCCGTCGGCGCACCGGTGACCGATCCCGCTCTGCTGACGACCGGCACGGAATTTCAAGTCGAGTTTCGTGATCGTGCAACCTTGGGCGCGGTCGTGACGCGGGAAGCTGGTCGCCTCGCCAGGCGCAAGCCGGCGCCGAAACGGGCAAAGCCGTCTCGTACGAAGGGGAAACCCGAACAGGGGAAACTCTTCTAGTAATCGGCGCGGCCAGGCGTGGGCGAAATCCGAAATGGCGGCGCAAGCAGATCGACTTCCGCGCGACCTCTAGGGTCACAGGTATTCACGGTATTTATCGTAAATTGAGACGAACCTGTGATCGGCCCCACTAGTCTGGCGCTGTTCCGAAGTCCTGCAGATGCAGGAGTGGCGTATCGCGTTGGAGAGGGCATATGCAAACATTGGGAGAAATCTGGTTTCGATCCCTCGAGCAGAGCGTCACGCGGGTCGAGCAATATGTGCGGAGCAGCTTTGTGCAGGGCAGGGTTGGTGGCGGGCGTGCCGTGCTCGACGCGCTTGAGGCTGAAACCGGCAGGATCTCGCGCATCCTGCGGGAAACGTCGGCCCAGCTTGATGCCCTGGCAGGGTCGTCGGGGGCGTACGGCGATCAGGCAAGAGCACTGCGGGATAGATTGGCCAGACTGCTCGCGAGTTTGCGTGAGCACGCCGGGAAGCAAGACAATCCGGATAGTGAACTGACCGACTGGGGGCGCGCGATGCGGATGTGGTCGGACCAGCCGGGCGATCTGGATATCGCGAGCGCAATGACCATGGTGCAAGACGGCCCGGGGCTGAACCTGCCGTCCATGCCGAACCCGCAAGGTCCACCGTCGCAATTGCTGCTGGTGATCGTCTTCATGCTCACTTGGATATTCAAAAAGAGAAGGAATGAAACAAACAAGCAGATTGAAGATTAGGCAGATCGCCTGACTAAGCTGCTTCTCTCATTCCAAGGCCGTTCGCAAGATCTCGCTCAGGACCGTCGTGTTCTCCCACTGAACAGACACCGGCAGTTGCCTGACCATCGCCTGAGACTTGGCCGGAAGACGTACATGGTCCTTGGTCGTGGTCACAAGTTCCGCGTCCGCGCTGTTGGCCAGTTCCACCATGCGCATGAACTCGTCGGTCGGGATGCGCTGATGGTCGGCGAAGGCGATTCGGGCGACGAGGCTGGCGCCGAGTTGTTCTAGCGTGGCGAAGAACTTCTCCGGGCGGGCAATGCCGGCGAAGGCGACGACCGGGCGGCCGCGCAACCAGGCGGTGTCGCCTTCGGGCTCGATCCGGGCGCGGATCACCGGCAGGTCATGGCGCGCCAGCAGGGCGCCGACGCCGCACGTGTCCTTGCCCATCAAGATGGCGGCGCTGGCGCGCGAGATCGCGTCAACCGGGCGTTCCCTGAGCGGGCCGGCCGGGATGATCCGGCCATTGCCGAAGCCGGAGGCGCCGTCGATCACCAGCAGCGACAAATCCTTGTGGAGCGAGGGGTTCTGGAAGCCGTCATCCATCACCAGCAATCCGGCCCCGTCCGCGACCGCCGCCTTGGCGCCTGCCGGGCGGTCGCGGGCGACCCAGCAGGGCGCCTCCCGGGCCAGCAGCAGCGGCTCGTCGCCGACATCGCGGGCGTCGTGTCGCTCCGGATCGACGCGCAGCGGACCGGATCTGCGTCCGCCATAGCCGCGGCTGAGGAAATGCGGCGTCAGGCTGGCGGTGGCCAGATGGCGCGCCACGGCGATGGCAACCGGTGTCTTGCCGGCGCCCCCGGCGACCAGATTGCCGACGCAGATCACCGGAATGCCCGCTCGAACCGGCCTTGCGCGGTCCATGCGCAAGCGGCCGGCGCCGGCATACAGGCTGCCCACCGGCGCCAGGATGCGCGCGGCGATACCCGGCTCGCGATACCAGAACCCAGGCACCCTCATGCCGCCCCGGCGACCGTGATGTCGGCTGCGGCCGTGTCCAGCAGCGGTTCCAGCGCGTCCATCATGGTGTCGATAACGCCGGCATTGCGCGCCGCGACCGCACCGGCGGCACCGGCCAGGCGGGCGCGCTCGGCGGGTTCGGACATCAGCCAGCAGATCGTGTCGCCCAGCCCGGCGGCGTCGGCGACCTGGACCGCCGCGTCGGCCTCGCCGAGTTGGCCGGTGATCTCGGCGAAATTCGCCATATGCGGCCCATACAGGATCGCCGAGGCGAGCTGGGCCGGCTCGATCGGGTTGTGCCCGCCATGCGGCACCAGCGAGCCGCCGACGAAGACGATCGGCGAGAGCCGCAGCATCGTTCCCATCTCGCCCATAGTGTCGGAGATGTAAATCTCGGTGTCGGCATCGGGCAGAGCGCCGGTCGAGCGCAGTGTCGCGGTGAGTCCAAGTGTTGTCATGCGCTCGGCGATCGCCGGCCCGCGTGCCGGATGGCGCGGTGCGATGACGGTCAGCGGGCGGTCAACCGATGCGGCAAGGCGTCGATGCGCCTGGGCACAGAGTTGCTCCTCGCCCTCATGGGTGCTGGCGGCGAGCCAAAGCGGGCGGTTGCCGGCGGCCGAGCGCAGGTCGTCGAGCGCCAGCGCGTCGACCGGCAGCGGGTCGGCGGAGAATTTCAGGTTCCCGACCGGACCGATCTGCTGAACGCCAAGCTTGCGCAGGCGGTCGGCCGTCGCGTCGTTCCAGGGCAGGATGATCGGGAAGGCCGAAAGCAGTGACCGGATTGTACCGGGTGCGTGCTTCCAGCGGCCAAAGGACCGTTCCGACAGGCGGGCGTTGATCAGGGCCGCCGGAATCTGCCGGTGGCCGATCTCCGACAGCAGATTCGGCCAGATCTCCGATTCGACCCACAGCACCAGGTCCGGGCGCCAATGGTCGAGAAACCGCCGCACATAGGGCATGCGGTCGACCGGCACATAGTGATGCATCGCCCGGTCCGGCAGCCGTTCGGCCATCAACTTCGCCGATGTCACCGTGCCGGTGGTCAACAGCACCGAAAATGTCGGATCGCGGTCCAGCAGCCGGCGCAGCAGGATCTGTACCGACAGCGCCTCGCCGACGCTGGCTGCATGGATCCAGGCAAGGCGTCCCTTCGGTCGTGGCCGAGACGGATGCCCCAGTCGCTCGCCCCGGCGCTCCGGATCCTCCTTGCCCGCCGCCTGTCGCCGTCGCAGGACCAGCGGCACGAACGGCGCGGCAACGACGGTCAGGCCGCGATACAGGGCCAATACCAACGAGCGTTGATAATGACTCATTTGACCGGGTTCCCTTGTCCGCCCGTCGGGCGCGTTGCGGCCCTTGCCCGATGCGCTGCGTCGCGCCGGGGGCCGCGCCTGCCCGGCGGGCCGCCGCGCGCCATCAAATGGGTCATTTTCAACGCTCGTTGGTATCAGATCATGCTGCCGTCTAACGCGGCGGCCGCTGGTGCGCAAGGACTCCATGGTCGCCCGGGGAGCCTGGAGCCGTTCGGATGATCACGCCGCCCTGGCGGGACGTTGGATGCGCTGCAGGTGACCCAGGAATTGCTGAGCCGAGACCGGCCAGGCGTATTTCATTGCGAATGCCCGGCAACCATCGGCCGTGATGGTCTGCGCGGCCTCGACGGCGCGCGACAGATCCTCGTCCAGGATGCCGACGCCGCTGCCTTCCAGCACGTCGATGGGGCCGGTCACCGGATAGGCGGCGACCGGCACCCCGCAGGCCAGCGCTTCCAGCATCACCAGGCCGAATGTGTCGGTGCGGGACGGGAACACGAACACGTCCGCCGCCGCGTAATGCCGGGCCAGTTCCTTGCCATGCTTGGCGCCGACGAAACGAACATCCGGGAACCGCGCCTTCAACTCGGCCAGCTGTGGGCCGTTGCCAACCACGACCTTGGTGCCCGGGTTGGGCAACGATAGGAACGCCTCGATATTCTTCTCCACCGCGACGCGGCCGACATAGAGCAGGATCGGGCGGGCGCCCTCCAGGAAATCCTTGTCGCCCGGATGGAACTGGTCGATGTCGACGCCACGGGTCCATCGCACCAGATTGACGAAGCCCCTATCCCTCAGCTGTTTTTCCACCGAATCCGTCGCCACCATCACGGCGCTTGCCGGGCGGTGGAAGCGGCGCAGCATGGCGAAGCTCCACGACACCGGGATGCCGGTCCGCAGATGCAGGTAATCCGGGAACATGGTGTGAAACGAGGTTGTGAAATCGAGGCCGCGGCTCAGGCAATAGCGCCGGGCCGCCCAGCCGAGCGGGCCTTCGGTGGCGATGTGGATGGCGTCCGGGGCGAACGCGTCGATCATGCCCGGCAGCTTGCGGCGGACGCCCAGGGCCAGTCGAATCTCCGGATAGGTCGGGCAGGGAACCGAGCGGAATCGATCCGGTCCGATGACCTCTGCCGTGTGTCCTTCGGCGACCAGGGTATCGCGGGTGGTCATCAGCGTTCGGACGACGCCGTTGACCTGCGGCTCCCAGGCGTCGCTGACGATCAGGATTCTCACGAATGACCCTCTTGGGTGGTGACGGGAACATCCATCCGACCGCATTTGGTGTCGGCGACCGGGATGGCAACCGGAATTGATACTCGGCCGGTTCCAGCACGTATTCTTCCCGAGATCCCTATGTAGTGGACTGGTACTCAGTTTGTCATTGTTGGGCGACCGATGACCCCGAACCTCGATGTGCAAGTCAGGGATGTGCAGTCCGCCGGCCGGTGGCTGGTCATCTACAATCCGACCGCCGGCCGGCGGCGGAGACGCAAGCTAGATGCGGCGCTCGCCGTGTTGCGGGCGCGGGGCGTCGAGGTCCGTCTCGCCGAGACCGCCGGTCCGGACGATCCGGAGGCCATGGCGCGGGACGCCGAAGACGATGTCTCCTTGGTGGTGGTCGCCGGCGGCGACGGGACGATCAAGGGCGCGGTGGAGGGCCTTGTGGCGCGCGGTGCGGCCGGCCGGACGGTGCCGCCGCTCGGTGTCTTGCCGTTGGGAACTGCGAACGTGCTGGCCGGCGAATTGGGGCTTCCCGCCGATGCGGCCGATGCCGCCGGCGTCCTGGCCGATGGGGTCACGGCGGATATTCACCTTGGATATGCCGACGGGCGCTGTTTTCTGATCATGGTCGGCGTCGGCTTTGATGCGTCGGTCGTGGCGCGCATCCGTCCGTCGATGAAACGCCTGCTCGGCAAGGCCGCTTATGTGGTCGAGGCGCTCAGGGAACTCGCCCGGCCGCAGGATCGCCGACATCGCGTCACCGTCGGCGGAGAGACGTTCGAAGCGGCGGCAATTGTCCTGGCGAATGGTCACTTTTATGGCGGCCGGTTCGTGCTGGCGCCGAATGCCAGCCTGACGGCACCTGAATTCCAAGTGTGCTTGTTCCTGCGCTCCGGCCGATGGTCGGTCATGCGCTATTTCGTCGCCATCGCATTGGGCCTGCCGGGACGATGGGGTGGTGCGACCCATGTCGCCGCCGCCGCACTTGGCCTGCTGCCGCGCCCCGAGGATTATCGCGTCGTGCCGGCGACCGAAGTCACGATCACGGGCCCGCAAGGCAGCCCGGTCCAGGGGGATGGCGATATCATCGGCACCCTGCCCATGACCGCCGGAATAGCGCCGCAGACCTTGAAAATTATCGTGCCGGCCGGATCATCGATCGTCCGGATGGCAGTCTGAAGCCGGTCATTTGCCGGCGATCGTCAGGCCGTCGATGCGCAGGGTGGGGCAGTCCACACCGTAGCGGAACTCCAGATCGCTGGCCGGGGTCAGGGCCTTGAACATGTCCTTCAGATTGCCGGCGACGGTCACTTCGTTGACGGGATAAGCGATCTCCCCCTTCTCGATCCAGAATCCGGTGGCGCCACGGCTGTAGTCGCCTGTCACGCCGTTGACGCCCATCCCCATCATCTGCGTGACGTAGAAGCCCTGATCGATCGCTGCCAGCATGTCATCGCGGCTGATTTCTCCGGCCGCCATATACAGGTTGGTCGGGGCCGGCGAGGGCGGCCCGCTCGTGCCGCGCGAGGCATGGCCGGTGGATTGCAGTCCGAGTTGCCGGGCCGAGCGCAGATCCATCAGCCAGGTGGTCAGGACACCGTCGGCAATCAGTTCGCGGCGGCTGTTGGCGACCCCTTCGCCGTCGAACGGCTTCGACCGGCGCCCGCGTGCGATATGCGGGTCGTCGATCACCGCGATGCCGTCGGCAAAGACCTGCTGGTCGAGCGAATCCTTTAGAAAGCTCGTGCCGCGCGCGATCGACGGGCCGCTGATCGCCCCGATCAGGTGGCGTAGCATGCCGCCGGCGACCCGCGGGTCGAAGACGACCGGCACCCGGGTGCTCTCGATCTTGCGCGCGCCCAGCCGCGCCACCGCCTTTTCGCCGGCGCGTCGGCCGATCGTCGCGGCGTCCTCCATATCTTCGGCATAGACGGCGCTGGTGAAGTCGTAGTCGGTCTCCATGCCGGTGCCTTCGCCGGCGATGACCGAGGCCGACAGGCTGTTGCCGGTCAGCGCATACGCGCCCGCGAAGCCGTTGCTGGCGGCGATCGCGATATCTGTGCGGCTCCAGCCGGCCTCCGCACCTTCCGAATTGGTCACGCCCTCCACCGCCAGGGCGGCCTCCTCGGCGGCCCCCGCCAGTGCGATCAGCGTCTCGGCGGCCGGCTCATACGGATCGCAAAGGTCGAGATCCGGCCGGTCGCCGGCCAGCTGGTCCGGATCGGCCAGTCCGCAGAATGGGTCTTCCGGCACCGATCGGGCCATGGCGACGGCGCGCTCTACGACCTCGTTCAAGGCATCGGAGGAGCGGTCTGATGACGAGGTGATCGCCATACGCTGTCCGACGAAAACCCTGAGGCCGAGATCGCCCTCCTCGGCGCGCTCCAGGCGCTCGGGCTTGCCGAGCCGCTGGGAGAGCGACAGCGAGGTGCCGTTGTACAGCACCGCATCGGCGGCATCGGCTCCGGCGGCCCTGGCCTTGGCGATCAGATCCTGCAGCAGGGTCAGCGAATCTTCAGGCGCGTTGGCCATGGTTCTCTCCGAAGCGGGATTTTGGTGGTCCCCCGAGTGGGCAGCGACGGGTTGCGGTCATTCGTCGACGTCATCCGCATCGACCTGGCCGGCCGCCCGCCGCCGTACATGGGACCACGACATGCCGATCGCCAGCACCGAGGCCATGACGACCAGCACGACATAAGTCATCTGCTGACCCTGGCCCGGCTCGATCAGCCCGAAATCGATCAGCACCCAGACCAGGGCGCCAAAGAAGGCGACCGCCAGCGCCAGCCCGACCGGGCCGATCGACCGCCAGGTCGCGCGCAGGAAGACCACAAATGCGATGACGATCACGACGCCGGCCAGCGCCTTCAGTGGCCACTGCCCGCTCACCGGGTCCATAACCCAGGCGTAGTAGGAGTAAGGCGTCGGGTTGAAGGTGGCGAAAACCAGGATCAGCGCCGCCGCCCATCGGATCAGGAAGTTCGGCCAGCTGAAAGTCGGGCGCGCCATATCCGGTTCCTTGAAACTCGCGGGTGCTTGTCGAATCGGCTGGCTATTATGGGCGGTGCCGGACGCTTCGCAACCGCCGATCGGCGGTCACTCGGCGGCGGTGGTGATCGTCGCCGGGCGGTTCGCAGCGTTGCGCCGATTGGTCGCGGCCAGCCGGACGTAAAAGACGATGCCGAGCAGGGACGAGCCGAGCATGACAACGGCCAACGGAAGCTGGCTGTCAGTGACCAGATGCCCGACCAGCGCGCTTGCGCCGGCGCCCACACTGAGCTGAAGGAATCCCGATAATCCGCTTGCGGCTCCGGCGCGCCTGGGGTTGACGCTGATCGCGCCGGCGGTGCCGTTCGGGATGTTCAGCCCGTTGCCGATGGCGAACAGCATCATCGGTGCGAACAGCGCCAGGGGAACCATGCTTCCAGCCGCCCACAAGGCCAGCATCAGCGATGCACCGAAGGTGTTCATGGCCAGCCCGAAGCCGATCAGCCGGTCGATGCCCACCCGGGTCGACATGCGGCCGGAGATGAGATTGCCCGACATGTAGCCGATGGCGCTGAACGCGAAATACCAGCCATATTCGCTTGGCGGGCGTCCCATGATCTCGATCACGATGTAGGGCGCGCCGCCCAGAAAGGCGAAGAATCCGGCGCTCGCGAAGGTGGTCAGCATTGCATAGCCACGAAAAACCGGCGAAGCGAGCAATTCGCCATAGCCCGCCGCAAGGCCGCGCAATCCCGGCATGGGCTGCGGATCGAAATTGCTCTCGTGCAGCAGGAAGACCGCAAAGACCGCCACCACGGCGCCAAAGCTGCCGACGAAGACGAAGGTCGACCGCCAGCCCAGCCAATCGTCCAGATACCCGCCGATCAGCGGCGAGAGCATCGGCGCCAACACCATCGCCGCGGTGATATAGGCGATGACGCTCGCCGACCGCTCCCGGTCGAAGAGATCGCGGACGATGGCGCGCGAAAGCACATATCCCGCGCATCCGCCTGCCGCCTGTACGACACGGGCGACGATCAGCATCTCGATATTAGCGGCCAAGAACCCGGCCAATGTGCCCGCTAGGAACAGCCCGAAGCCCCCGAGAAGCAGCGGCCGCCGGCCGAATCGGTCGGATAGGGGACCATAGGCCAGTTGCGCAACCGCCAGGCCGACCAGATAGAGGCCGAGTGTTAGTTGCACGGTTGCGTAGTCGGTATCGAATACCCCGGGCAGTCGCGGCATCGACGGCATGAAGATATTCAGCGCAAAGGGACCGACGGCACTTACGGCCACCAGGATTGCAATGGGCGGTCTTTTCGGGAGGTTTGGCATCGGGCCCACAAAAGTCCGATTTTGAGGGCGGAATAGCAAGTCGCGATGATGTGAATTCGAAGATGCGCAGCCGGCCCGATAGAATGAACAAGCCGTTAACAGGCCGGTAATGGCGATCATGCTAGCGTGCCGCCGCCGCAGTCAGGGCCTTCGTGCCGGACCCATTGACAGGGGAGTGCCTGTGAGAATCCGTTGGACCTTGAAGACGTCGTTCTGCGTCGCGGCGACGGCCGCATTCTGCGCCGTAATGACCGCCACACCGTCACCAACCCTTGCCGAGGAAATCGCCTGGAACAGCATTCGTGACCCGGCCGCCGGCGTGCCGAAAGCGGTTGGGTCCTATTCCAATGGCTGTGTCGATGGTGCAGAGGAACTGCCCCCCGAGGGGCTTGGCTATCAGGCGATCCGGCTCAGCCGCTATCGCAATTACGGCCATCCCGAACTGGTTCAGTTCATCATCGATCTGGGCATGCGGATGGACCGGGCCGGTATCGGCACAGCGCTGGTCGCCGACATGGCTCAGCCGCGTGGCGGCCCGATGCCATCCGGCCATGTCAGTCACCAGAGCGGCCTGGATGCCGATATCTGGTTCCGCCTGGATCTTCCGGAACTGCCCCGCGCGGCGCGGGATTTCGTGCCGGCGGAGATCATGGTCGACCGGTCCGACTGGTCGCTCAGGACGGAGGTCTGGACAGAAGCCCAGGTCGAGATGCTGCGCCTGGCTGCGACAGATCCGCGCGCCGCAAGGATTTTCGTCCATCCGACCCTGAAACGGGACATGTGCGAGCGTGAATGGGAGGACCGCTCCTGGCTCCGCACGCTGCGACCCTGGTTCGGCCATGATGCGCATTTCCACGTCCGGCTGCACTGCCCCGACGACAGCCCGAATTGCGAGCCGCAGAGCAGGCCGCCACCTGGCGATGGCTGCGGCGATGAGCTGATGTCCTGGTTCCCGGAACCCGGCGAGCCGTTGCCGCGGCCGCGAGGAGGCACAAGGGTGGCCCCGCCGCCATCGGATGCCTGCGTCGCGATCGCGACCAAGGAGTGATGCCGGACGCAACGCCGATCGGCCGGGCCAAGGGCTATCCCTACCGGATCGATCGGCGGAGCTTTCGCTATATCGACGGCGCGGCGCATCCGGAGACGAAATTGCAGCACCCGGACCGGATCCCGGTGATCGCCTTCGGCTCGAATCGGTCCGCCGAGCAGCTTGCGCGCAAATATGAGGGCTGGCCGCGGGGCACCGAGATCCCGGTGACCCTGGCCCGGCTTGCCGGACACGATGTGGTCTATTCGGCGCATTTCGCGCGCTATGGGGCGGTTCCGGCCATGTTGTTCCCGACAGCCAAGGTGACCGTCGAGGTATCGGTGATCTGGCTCACGGAACCGCAACTGGATCGGATGCACGCGACCGAAGGGGCTTCCAACTATCGTTTCGACATGCGCGATGGGCTCGACCTGACGGCTGAGAATGGCAAGGCTGTCGGGCGCGCGGGGCTCTATGTCGGTCAGCACGGGGCGATGTCTCAGGACGGGCGCCCCATGGCCCTGGCCGAAGTGGCGGCCGACGGGCGCGAATCAGTGGCCGTGACGCAAGTCGAGGTGCTGACAAGGGCGCGCGACCGCCTTGCGCCGGAGGCTCCGCTGGATGACTTCATCCACCAGAATGTCGCCTGCCCGGTCACCCGGGCCGAGCGCGGCCGGCGCCTGCGCCGCGACGCATTGGCGGCGGAGGGATATTGACCGTCAGGACAGCCCGCCGGCGATCAACCCGACCAGCACAACCAGCCCGAAGTTCCGATTCGACTTGAACATCCGCAGGCAATCGGCCGGGTCGTCCGGCATCCAGCGCGCCACCTGCCATGCCAACTGCAGCCCGGCCAGGGCCAGAAGCGGAAGATACCAATCCGCCAGGCCAGCCAGTTCCGCCGCTATGGCAATGCCCAGCACGGTCGCCGCATAGAATCCGGCGACCCAGCTCCGGCTGGCAGCGCCGAGCCTGAGCGCCGTCGATCTGACGCCGATCAGCGCGTCGTCGGCCTTGTCCTGATGCGCGTAGATTGTGTCGTAGCCAAGGGTCCAGACGATCCCGGCCGCATACAGCACCAGCGATGGCAGCATGCTTGCCGGGGCGACGCTGCCGGTCACCGCCACCCATCCCATCAGCGCGCCCCAATTGAATGTCAGCCCGAGGAACAGCTGCGGCCACCAGGTGATGCGCTTCATCAGCGGATAGGGAAACACCAGTGACCAGCGACGCTGCGCCAAGCCAGATCGTCGGCCAGTTGAATTGCAGCAGGATCATGAAGGCGATCGCCAGCTGCGCGACGAGGAAGATCAGGGCCTGCGGCACGGAGATCTCGCCGCTGGGGATCGGGCGGGTGCGGGTGCGGGCGACCCTGGCGTCGAAATCGCGGTCCAGTATGTCGTTGACCGTGCAGCCGGCGCCGCGCATCACCAACGCGCCGGCGGCGAACAGCGCCATCTGCCAGGGATCGGGCCACCATTTGCCGTCCGCGGCCAGCGTGCCGGCGGCGCTGGCCAGGGCCACGCCCCACCAGCAGGGCAGCAGCAGCAGCCAGGTGCCGATCGGCCGGTCGAGGCGCATCAGCTTGAGATAGGGCCGTGCCGGCGCCGGCGCGGCGCGGTCGATCCAGGACCGTTCGGGGATGTCGACGGGATCGGCGTGCACGATTGGACCCTTGGCGACCCTTTGGACTTCCAATAAGCGCGGCCACGCTCTATTCGGTGGCCGCATGACCGATCAGAAACCCCGCGCGCGCCTGTACGTCAATGCCGAATTGGCCGGTGGGGCACCGGTCGATCTGGCGGCCGGCCAGGCGCATTATCTGCGCAACGTGCTGCGCTGCTCGACCGGCGATGCGGTGGCGCTGTTCAACGGCGCCGACGGCGAATGGTCGGGACGCATCGCGACATTGTCGCGTGGCACCGCCTCGGTCGCCTTGATGGAGCGGCGGCGTGTTCAGGAATCCTGCCCGGATCTCTGGCTGTGTTTCGCGCCGCTGAAGAAGTCGGCGACGGATTTCGTCGTCGCCAAGGCGACCGAACTCGGCGTGTCGGCCCTTCAGCCGGTGACGACCCGCCATTCCGATACGGCCCGCGTCAATCTCGACCGGCTGCGCACGATCGCGATCGAGGCGGCGGAACAGACCGAGCGCCTGGATATCCCGGCGGTACTGGGGCCGGTCACGCTGACGGCATTGCTGTCCGATTGGCCGGCGGGCCGGGTGCTGCTTGTCGCTGCCGAGTCCGGAGCCAGCCGCCCGATTGCCGAGGCGGTAGGCGATATTGCCGGTCGGCCGGCGGCGATCCTGGTCGGGCCGGAAGGTGGATTCGCCCAGTCCGAGCTTGACGGGCTGCGCGATCTGCCTTTTGTTCATTCGGTTGGCCTTGGACCGCGCATATTGCGGGCCGACACCGCGGCGCTGGCAGCGCTGAGCTGCTGGCAAGCCGTGGCCGGCGATTGGCAGGGGCGTCCCCCGGGCCGAGCCGACTGAACGGCCCGGATATCGCGCCCCGCGCACAGGATCGATAGGGCCCATGCTGAATTCCGTGTCCCCCAAGCCCAGTGAGGCGCCGGTCACCGACCGCCGCCAACTCGTCGAGCATCTGGAACAGGGCGAAAAGCCGCCCGCGCAATGGCGCATCGGCACCGAGCATGAGAAATTCGCCTACCGCCTGAGCGATCTGAGGCCGCTGCCCTATGACGGGCCGGACGGTATCGGCGCCTTGCTCGAGGGGCTTGCGCGGTTCGGCTGGCAGCGGGTCGACGAGGCCGGCAAGCTGATCGCGCTGAGCGATGCGAGTGGCTGTTCGGTGACCCTGGAGCCGGGCGGGCAGGTCGAGCTCTCCGGCGCTCCGTTGCATTCGATCCACGAGACCTGCGACGAGGTGCACCAGCATCTGCAGGCAGGTACGCGAGGTGAACCAGGAACTCGGCATCGGCATGATCGGCCTGGGCTTCCAGCCGAAATGGGCCCGCTCCGACGTATCCTGGATGCCCAAAGGCCGTTATCGGATCATGCGCGACTACATGCCCAAGCGCGGCACGCTGGGGCTCGACATGATGAGCCGAACCTGCACAGTACAGGTCAATCTGGACTTTGCCGACGAAGCGGACATGGTCCGCAAGTTTCGGGTCGGCATTGCGCTGCAGCCCGTGGCGACGGCGCTGTTCGCCAACTCGCCCTTCACCGAAAGCCGGCCAAACGGCTTCCAGAGCTATCGCAGCCACATCTGGACCGACACCGACCCGGACCGCTCCGGCGATCTGCCGCTGGTCTTCGAGGACGGCTTCGGCTTCGAGCGCTATGTCGACTACGTGCTCGATGTGCCGATGTATTTCGTCTATCGGGACGGCACCTATCTCGATGCCTCCGGCCAGTCGTTCCGGGATTTCCTCGACGGTCGCCTGCCGGCCCTGCCGGGCGAAATCCCGCACTTGGGGGATTGGGAAGACCATCTGACGACGGTGTTCCCGGAGGTTCGGCTGAAGCGCTATCTTGAGATGCGTGGGGCCGATGGCGGGCCGTGGCGCCGTCTCTGTGCGTTGCCGGCGTGTGGGTCGGGCTGCTGTACGATTCAGGTGCGCTGGACGCGGCCTGGGACCTGGTCAAGGACTGGACCGAGGAGGAGCGCGCCGAACTGCGCGCCACGGTACCGCGAACCGGGCTCAAGACCCGCTTCAGGTCCCGCACGGTCCGGGACATCGCCATGGAGGTGTTGGACATCGCCCGCGGCGGGCTCGAGGCGCGTGCGTTGCACGATGCCTTCGGAGAGACCGAGGCGCATTTCCTGAACGCGCTGTGGTCGATTGCCGAATCGGGCGAAACGCCGGCCGACGAGTTGCTTCACCGGTTCCACGGCGACTGGCAGGGCGAGATCGATCCGATCTTCCGCGAATACTCGTACTAGCGGTCGAACGCCGATGTGGAAAGACGCCAATTGGCGCTGGGTCCGCGACTGGGCGGGACGGATTTTCCTGGCGGCGTTCCTGCTGACAGTCTTTGTCACCCTGACGGCCTCGCCGGTGCTGCGTCCGGGTGGCGTTATCGATGTTCTGCCGAGTGCGCTGCTGATTGCGCTCGCCGTCGCCATTCCGGTCACCGCAATTGCCGCTGGCGCGCTTGCGCATTATTCCGACGGCAAGGGCGGCCGCCATGAGACTTAGTTCTGTCGAGCGCCCATGGTTCAGGGCGGCGCCCGCGCCGCCCTGAATCTCAAGCCACGGCCGGGATCAGCCGCCGGTTCGATAATAGGTGACGACCGCCAGGCTGGCGATGGACAGGATCGGTCGACAGCAGCACGATGGTGCCGCCGGAATTGCCGTTTTCGCCACCCTGGTTGCTGCCAACGCCGAGTGCCGTCGGCATCGCGGCGACCAGGACCGCCAACCACATCCAGGTGCTGCGGACCGAGAAGACATATGTGCCCAGCGCCCAGACGATCATTGGATGGGCCGCCAGCTTCAAAACGGAGGTCAGGAACGCCGCCTGCATGTTGCCGCCCAGGCTGTACCGCGCCAACAATCCACCCAGTGCGAACAGGGCGCAGGGCGCGGTGGCGTCGCTGATCAGATAGACCACGCGGCCGACCTCCGCCGGCATCGCGAGGCCGAATTCCTTCAGCGCAAGGCCGAGCAGGAGGGCGATCAGGACCGGGTTCTTGATCTGCTTGGATAGCACGCGGCCCAGGGACTGGAGGATCTGTCCGGTCCGGTTGTTCCGTACGTCGTTCACGACATTGGCTATCACCGCCATCAACAGGCCGTTCAGACCGATGATGATCACCAGTGGCACCCGATAGCCGTCGGCCAGCATCAGCACCACCGCCGGAAGGGCCAGATGCATGACGTTGGAATGCGACGCGCCTGCCGCAATCAGGTTCGGCGATCCATCGGACATGCTGCGGGCGAGCACCAGCCCGACCACCATCGCGCCCAGCGCACCCAGGAAGTAGATCGACAGCATCGGCCATGCGAAGCCGAGATGCTGTTCCAGCGTGCGGCCGTTCTCGAAGCTGTAGCGGAACACGAACAACGGGATCGCCACGGCGATCACAAATCGCGACAGGCCGTCGACGACCGTTTGCGCGATGTAGTTGAACCGGACGGCGGCATAGCCGATCAACGCAACGGCTGCGACCGGCAATACGGTGAATAGTGCATCTTGCATGATGGAAACGCTCTGTCGCCAAGAGATCTGCCGCGGCGCGCAGGGGGCCCTGCAAGCAACGCGTTGCGGCGGCAGCCTGAATTAGCAACCCAGGGTTAATCGGGCGTAAAAGCCGGCATGAGAGCGGTATTTTATGTTTCTGCCCGGAGGCGGCGAGCCGCCGGCTAACGATCCATCTGCAGGATCGGACGGCCTGGAGCCTACGCGGCGGTGCCGCCCACCGTCAGCCCGTCGATGCGCATGGTCGGCTGGCCGACGCCTACGGGCACGCCCTGGCCGTCCTTGCCGCAGGTGCCGATGCCCGGGTCGAGCGCCATGTCGTTGCCCACCATGGAGACCTTGGTCAGCGCGTCGGGGCCGTTGCCGATCAGGGTGGCGCCCTTGACCGGGGCCCCGATCTTGCCACCTTCGATCAGATAGGCCTCGGAGGCGGAGAAGACGAACTTGCCGTTGGTAATGTCGACTTGGCCGCCGCCGAAATTGACCGCGTAGAGGCCGTTGTCGACCGAGGCGATGATCTCGTCGGGGCTGTGCTCGCCGTTCAGCATGATGGTGTTGGTCATGCGCGGCATGGGATGGTGGGCATAGCTTTGCCGCCGGCCATTGCCGGTCGGTGCAACCCCCATCAGCCGGGCGTTCATGCGGTCCTGCATAAAGCCGACCAGGATGCCGTCCTCGATCAGCGTGGTCGACTGGCTCGGGGTTCCCTCATCGTCGATTGTCAGCGAGCCGCGCCGGTCGTCGATGGTTCCGTCGTCGACCACGGTGACGCCCGGTGACGCGATGCGCTCGCCCATCAGCCCGGCGAAGGCGGAGGTCTTCTTGCGATTGAAATCGCCCTCCAGCCCGTGGCCGATGGCCTCGTGCAGCAGGATGCCGGGCCAACCGGACCCCAGCACGACGGTCATCTCGCCGGCCGGCGCGTCGATCGACTCCAGCTTCACAAGCGCCTGGCGCAAGGCTTCGTCGGCCGCATGCTGCCAGGTCGCGGGATCCACATAGGCGTCGTAGGCGGCGCGCGCGCCGGTTCCGTAGCTGCCGCTCTCCATCTTGTCGCCCTCGGCGCACACCACCGAGACATTGAGGCGGACGAGGGGCCGGATATCGGCGGCATGGCGGCCATCAGGACGGATGATCCGCACCGCCTGCCACTCTCCGGTCAGCGAGGCCATGACCTGCTTGACCCGCGGATCCTTGGCCCGGCCATAGGCGTCGATATCCTGCAGCAGCTTGACCTTGGCGTCGAAATCCATCTGGCCCAGCGGGTTGGCATCGCTGTAGAGCTTGGCGTTGGTTCCGACAGGCGGTTCGGCCATCGTGCCGCCATGGCCGGAATGGACGGCGCGCACGGTCTCGCCGGCGCGGCGGATCGCCTCTTCGGACAAGTCGGATGCGTGGCTGTAGCCGCTCGACTCGCCGGCGATGGCGCGCAGGCCGAAGCCCTGGGCGGTGTCGAAGCTGGCGCTTTTCAGCTTGCCGTCGTCCCAGCCCAGCCCTTCCGACTGGCGGTACTCCAGGAACAACTCGCCATCGTCGGCGCACCATCGAGGCTGTCGGCAACGATGCGCTCGACACGGTCGCGGTCGAGGCCGGCGCGGTCGAAAAACAATTCATCGGTCTGGGTGAGATTGCTCATGGAGAGCTCCCGATTGCTGTCTGCGGGCAGATGGCGGTGCGGCGAACGGCTTGGATCCAACGTAAAGGTGGCGTCGCGCTATCGATGCGGCAAGGCACGAATCACTCTACCACCGTGGCGGCCGTCCAATCGATCTTGGGTGTTCGCTGTCAGAGCGCCCATGTCGATCTAGGTTCGAGTGCATGGAAGCTCGCGAAAGGCCATTATCGATGGTGCCGTCAATTGTGCCGCTGCGGGTGAAGCATCAGGTTGTTAATTCCCCACTCGACGGTGTAATTTGTCAGCCATCGGGTGCCGGCGGGTGGCACGCCCCTGGCCATAAATGCGCGGCCAGGGGGATGTTTGAGAGTGCAGACTTTTCCCCCACAAAACGGCGCTGTATAAGGCGAGTCAATCGGCACGGCCGCCATCCGGCGGATGCCGCAAGGCCAATCACGATGTCGACCGGCGTCACGCAACGGCAGGCCAAAGACAGGAACGGATGACGATGAAGCTGAGCAAACTCGCGGCACTCGCGACGGCGTCGTGTCTGACCATGCCGGGCATGGCCCTGGCCGATGGCGGCCCGGTGCCCTGGGCGATCGGAATGCGCGACGCGGCGTCGCCGGTCCAGCACCAGCTGAACAGTTTTCACAACGAGCTGCTCCTGATCATTACCGGCATCGTGGTGCTGGTGACGGTTCTGCTGACCGCGGTCATCCTGAAGTTCCGCGCCAGCCGCAATCCGACGCCATCGCGGACGACGCACAATACCTTGTTGGAGGTCGCCTGGACGGCGATCCCGTTGATCATTCTCGCTTTCATCGCCTGGGATTCGATGCGGCTGCTGTATTTCATGGACCGGGTCGAAGAGCCGGAGATGACGCTGCAAGTGAATGGCTATCAGTGGTACTGGGGCTATTCCTATCCGGACCAGCAAATCGAGGAATTCACCAGCTTCCTGGTCGAGGACGAGGACCTTCAACCGGGACAGGTACGCCTGCTTTCGGTCGATCAACCGGTGGTGCTGCCGGTCGATACCGACATCGAGATCCTGGTGACGGCGGGCGACGTCATACATTCCTGGGCGATGCCGTCATTCGGGATCAAGACCGATGCTGTCCCCGGGCGCATGAACCACACCTGGGTCCGGATCGAGCGTGAAGGGACCTATTTCGGCATGTGCTCGGAGATCTGCGGTCCCCGGCACGGCTACATGCCGATCGAAGTGCGTGCCGTCAGCCGCGAGGCCTTCGACGATTGGGTTGAGCAGCAGGTCGCCGGGCGCGAATTGGACGAGCCGCCAGTCCTGCTGACCCGCACATACGCACCTGTGGCCGACGGCGACGAGCAGGTTGCCCTCAGTTCCGGCCAGTAAGAGAAATCAGGGAACGTTGATATGAGCGATCATGCCGCGGCGCATGCCGGCGACCACCACGATCACAAGCCCGGCTTCGTCAAGCGCTGGCTGTTCTCGACCAACCATAAGGATATCGGGACTCTGTACCTGATATTCGCGGTGATCGCCGGGCTGGTCGGCGGCTTTTTCTCGCTGATGATGCGCCTGGAGCTGATGTCACCTGGCCTGCAATTCGCCACCGATGGGCAGCAATGGAATGTGTGGATCACGGCCCATGGCCTGATCATGGTGTTCTTCATGGTCATGCCGGCAGTTATCGGCGGCTTCGGCAACTGGATCGTGCCCTTGATGATCGGCGCGCCGGATATGGCGTTTCCCAGGCTGAACAACATCTCCTTCTGGCTGTTGGTTCCGTCCCTGGCCCTTTTGGCCGGCTCGGCCTTTGTCGGTGATGGCGCGGGTACCGGATGGACGGTCTATCCGCCGTTGTCGTCCGCGGATTACGGGCATTCCGGCCCCTCGGTCGACATGGCGATCTTCGCCTTGCACCTGGCCGGTGCGTCGTCGGTCCTCGGGGCGGTGAACTTCATCACCACTATCTTCAACATGCGCGCTCCGGGGATGACGCTGCACAAGATGCCGCTGTTCGTGTGGTCGGTGCTGGTGACGGCCTTCCTGTTGCTGCTGGCGATACCGGTCTTGGGCGGCGGCATCACCATGTTGCTGACCGACCGCAATTTCGGCACCAGCTTCTTCGAGGCGGCCGGCGGCGGCGATCCGATCCTGTTCCAGCACCTGTTCTGGTTCTTCGGCCATCCCGAGGTCTACATCATGATCCTGCCGGGCTTTGGCATCATCAGCCAAATCGTCGCGACCTTCTCGCGCAAGCCGGTATTCGGATATCTCGGCATGGCTTATGCCATGGTGGCGATCGGCGCGGTCGGCTTCGTGGTCTGGGCCCACCACATGTTCACGGTGGGCATGAATGTCGACACCAAGGCCTATTTCACGATCGCGACGATGATCATCGCGGTGCCGACGGGCATCAAGATTTTCAGTTGGATCGCGACCATGTGGGGCGGCTCGATCACCTTCGAGACGCCAATGCTCTGGGCCGTCGGATTCATCTTCCTGTTCACGGTCGGTGGTGTGACGGGCGTCGTTCTGGCCAATGGCAGCGCCGACACCTATCTGCACGACACCTATTACGTGGTCGCGCATTTCCACTATGTACTGAGCCTCGGCGCCGTGTTCGCCATCTTTGCCGGCTGGTACTTCTGGATCGGCAAGATGAGCGGCCGGCAGTACCCTGAGTTCTGGGGCAAGATCCACTTCTGGTCCACGTTCGTCGGCGTCAACCTGCTGTTCTTTCCGCAGCATTTTCTCGGATTGGCGGGTATGCCGCGGCGCATCCCCGACTACCCGGACGCCTATGCGGGCTGGAACATGGTGTCGTCATGGGGTGCGTACATATCGATCGCATCGGCGCTGCTGTTCGTCGGCATTGCGCTGTACACGCTGATGGCCGGCCGGCGGGTGGAGAGCAACTATTGGGGCGAGGGCGCGACGACCCTGGAATGGAGCCTGAGTTCGCCGCCGCCGTTCCATCAGTTCGAAGTGTTGCCGCGGATCAAGTAAGGCCGAATAGGCCCGGCCGCGTGCATGGGGGAGGGGTGACAAGACGTCGATGACGGATGTGTCGGTACAAGCGAGGGCCTTGGCGGATGAGCCATCGGCCCTATCCACCGCGTCGTGGCGCGACTATGTGGCGTTGTTGAAGCCACGCGTCATGTCGCTCGTGGTCTTCACGGCTTTTGCCGGGCTGATCGCCGCGCCGGGCAGCTTGCATCCGGTGCTCGCGCTGACCGCGATCCTCTGCGTGGCGGTGGCCGCCGGCGCCGCCGGGGCGATCAACATGTGGTACGACCGCGACATCGATGCGGTGATGAAGCGCACCCGTGGACGACCGATACCGCGTGGCCGCATGGCGCCGGAGAACGCCTTGGCGTTTGGCGTTTTCCTGACGGCCGCCGCAACGATCACCATGGGGCTGGCAGTCAACTGGACAGCCGCCGCGATCCTGCTCCTGGCGAACCTTTTCTATGTGTTCGTCTATACCGTCTGGCTGAAGCGGCGCACGCCGCACAACATCGTCATCGGCGGCGCCGCCGGCGCCTTCCCTCCGATGATCGGCTGGGCGGCGGTGACCGGCGATGTCGGGCTGGGCGCGGTGGTGCTGTTTGCCATCATCTTCATGTGGACGCCACCGCATTTCTGGTCCCTGGCGCTGTATCGCAACGACGATTACCGAGCCGCCGGAATTCCGATGCTGCCGGCGGTGGCCGGCGCGCGGCACACCAAGATCCAGATGCTGGTCTATACGGTGCTGATGCTGCCACTGGCTGTAGCGCCCTACTGGATCGGGACCGCCGGCATCGGCTATGCCGCCGGCGCGGCGGTGCTGGGCATGCTGTTCCTGATCTGCGCCGTGCAGGTGTTTCGCGAGGATGGCGAAGCGACCGGCGACCGCGCCGCGCGGCGTATGTTCGGCTATTCCATCTTCTACCTCTTCGCGCTGTTCGCCCTGCTGATCCTGGACGGGACCGCATGAGATGACGGAATCGGATCGCCAGACCCATCAGCGCCGTTTGCGCGGCCGCAACGTCGCGACGCTCTGCGCGTTGCTCGGATTCGTGGTGCTGCTCTATGTGGTCGCCATCGTCCGGATGTCGGGGGTCTGATGGGCCGGGACGCGCCGCATCGCCGCAATCGGCTGATGATGACCGGGCTGTTCGGGGTCGTCTGCGCCATGATCGCGCTCAGCTTCGCGTCGGTGCCGCTGTACGATCTGTTCTGCCGGGTCACCGGTTATGGCGGCACGACCCAGGTGTCCGACGCGGCGCCCGCGCTGGTGCTGGATCGGGAGATCCGGGTGCGGTTCGCCGCCACCACCGATCGCGAACTGCCGTGGTATTTCGTGCCGGAACAGCGGGAGGTCACGCTCAAGGTCGGCGAATCCGGCATGGCCTTCTATTCCGCGGAGAACCGCTCCGACGAAACCGGTGACCGGCATGGCGGTGTTCAATGTGACGCCCGCCAAGGCAGGGCTCTACTTCAACAAGATCCAGTGCTTCTGTTTCGACGAACAGACGCTGGCGGCCGGTGAGATCGTCAGCATGCCGGTCTACTTCTTCGTCGATCCGGCGATCGACGAGGATCCGAATCTCGACGAGGTTCGCACAATTACCCTGTCCTACACCTTCTTCCGCTCGGCATCCGAACCGTCTTCGAACGCGCCGGGCGGTGATGCCATGGAATCCGAAGACCGGGCGGCCGATGCCGGCATCCGGTCCACCATCGTCGCAGCGGCCGCCGGTCGCTGACGCTATTCGGGAAGCCGAGAGGGCCCAGATCATGACCGACGCGACCGCACAAGACGCTCCGTCGCACTCCCAGCCCCAAGGCGGGCAGCCGCACCCTTATCATCTGGTCGATCCCAGTCCCTGGCCGCTGGTCGGGTCGCTGGCCGCCGGCCTGATGGCGATCGGCGCGGTGGTCTACATGCATGACGGGCCGGCGTGGTACCTGATCGCCGGCGCTGTGGGCGTCGCTCTGGTGATGGCGGTGTGGTGGCGCGACGTGATCGCCGAGGCGTTCACCCAGAAGGCCCATACGCCGGTCGTAAAACTCGGGCTGCGCTATGGCATGCTGCTGTTCATCGCGTCCGAGGTGATGTTCTTCGTGGCCTTCTTCTGGGCCTTCTTCGATGCCTGGCTGTTCCCCAAGGCCGGCATCGACTTCACCTGGCCGCCGCCGGGCATCGAGGCGATCCACGCTTTTCCGCTGCCGCTGCTGATGACCTTGGTGCTGCTCCTGTCGGGCACCACCGTGACCATGGCACATCATGCGTTGATCGAGGGCCATAACAAGGAGGCCGCCAAATGGCTCGGCATCACCGTGCTGCTGGGCGTCGCCTTCACCGGTATCCAGGCCTTCGAATATGCCCAAGCGACGTTCGGGTTCAGTGACGGCATCTACCCCTCGACCTTCTTCATGGCGACCGGTTTCCACGGGTTCCACGTCATCATCGGTACGGTATTCCTGGCGGTGTGTTGGGGCCGTACGGTCAAAGGGCATTTCACGCCGGACAGCCATTTCGGCTTCGAGGCGGCGGCGTGGTACTGGCACTTCGTCGATGTGGTCTGGCTGTTCCTGTTCTTCTTCGTCTATTTCGTGAGCACGCTTGGCGGCGCGCATTAGCGCCGTTCGTGACCGTGAGCATGGAGATCGGGCCGGCGCCGCTGATCACAACGGCCCTTAGGTGCCGCTGTCCGCGATGCGGCCGCGGCGGCGTCTATTCGGGCTATCTGAGGGTCGTTGAGCATTGCGCCGATTGCGGGCTTGCGCTCGCTTCCAATGATAGCGCGGACGGACCGGCGGTATTCCTCCTGTTCATCATCGGCGGCATATCGCTTCCCCTGGCGTTCTGGATTACGGCGGTGTTGGATCTGGCTGGCTGGGCGTTCATGGCGATCGCCTGCGGCCTTATCGTCGGCATGACCCTGGCGATGCTGCCGCCGGCCAAGGCGCTGGTGCTGGGATTGCAGTACCGCCACCGGCCCGAGGATTTCGAGACCGGCGACAAGACCGGCTGACCGCATGGGTCGGATTCGCCTCTCGCTGTGGCCGACGGTGTTCGCCGTTCCGGTCCTGGCCGTCCTGATCGCCCTCGGCGTCTGGCAACTCCACCGGCATGACGAGAAGTCTGCCCTGCTGGGGCGGATCGAGGCCGGCTTGGCGGCCGAACCGGTTCGGTTGCCCGCCGACATTGCCGACCCGGATGCATGGAACTATCGCCGTGCCCTGGTCACCGGGGTCTTTCTGCACGATCGGGAACTGTATCTCGCCAGCCGCAGCCATCGTGGCCAGGCCGGGCTGCACGTGGTGACGCCCTTGCGACGCACCGGCGCAACTGCCAACGACCATGTCATTCTGGTCAATCGCGGCTGGGTCCCGGCCTCCCGGCGCGATCGCGCGAGCCGTGCCGATGGCCTGCCGGTGGGAACCGTGACGGTATCGGGCATCCTGCGCCGGCCGGCGGAGCGTGGCTGGATGGTGCCGGACAACGAGCCGGACGCCAATCTGTGGTTCTGGATCGATCTGCCGGCGATGGCGATGGCGGCCGGGGCCACGCCCGCGCCGACGGTCGTCCTGGAAGCGGATTTCGATCCGGCTGGCGGCGCCCTACCGATCGGCGGCCAGACCCGGCTCGACATCCCGGACAACCATCTACAATACGCGATCACGTGGTTCGCGTTTGCCGTGATCCTGATGGTGATCTATGTGCTGTATCATCGCCGGCCGAAGGACCGAGGCCAATCCGCCCGCCCACCCCCACACTCACCCTGCGGACCCGAACCGACATGAAGACCTATCAGCAACTCGAGCAGCGCTTCAGCCGCATCGGCAATCTGGACAACGCCAATGGCCTTCTGGGCTGGGACCGGGAGACCATGATGCCAGACGGCGCGGCGGACAGCCGGGCGGAGATCACGGCGACGCTGGAAGTACTGAGCCATGAGTTGATGACCGATCCGGCGGTATCCGACTGGCTCGACTCGGCCGAGGGAACGGACGGTCTGGACGAATGGCGCTTGGCCAATCTGAGCGAGATGCGGCGGCGCTGGCGGCACGCCACGGCGGTACCGGCCGATCTGGTCGAGGCCAACGCCAGGGCAATCTCGAAATGCGAGATGGCCTGGCGGTCGGCCCGCCGCGACAGCGACTTCGCCGCCCTGCTGCCCAGCCTTTCGGTATTGCTCGACCTGCAGCGGCAGATCGCCGCCTGCAAGTCCGAGTCGCTGAGCGTTCCGCTTTACGACGCTCTGCTGGATCAATGGGAGCCGGGGGGCAGTTCGGCCGCGATCGATGCGATGTTCGCTGATCTGGCCGACTATCTGCCCGGCACCGTCGAGGCGGTTCTCGAGCATCAGGCGCGCCGGCCGCCGATGGAGCCACCGCAGGGGCCGTTCCCGGTTGCGGCGCAGCGCGATATCGGGGCGAAGCTGATGACGGCGGTCGGCTTCGATTTCGAGCGCGGCCGGCTCGATGTCAGCCTGCATCCATTCTGCGGTGGCGGCACCAATGATGTCCGCATCACCACCCGCTATGACGAGGATGATTTCGTCAAGGCGCTGATGGGCGTTCTGCATGAAACCGGGCATGCGCTGTACGAGCAGGGACGGCCGGCGGATTGGCTGCACCAGCCAGTGGGCTCGGCGCTTGGCATGAGTATGCATGAGAGCCAATCGCTGATCATCGAGATGCAGGCCTGCCGCAGCCGCGAGTTCCTGGAATACGTGGCACCGCTGCTGCGCGAAGCTTTTGGCGCCGAGGGTCCGGCCTGGAGTACCGAAAATCTGCACCGGCTCTACACCAATGTGGATCGAGGCTTCATCCGCGTCGACGCCGACGAGGTCACCTATCCAGCCCATGTCATCCTGCGCTATCGGCTTGAAAAGGCGATGATCGGCGGCGATCTGGCGCTGGCCGATCTGCCGGGCGCCTGGAACGACGGCATGGCCGAACTGCTGGGCGTGGTGCCGCCGAGCGATGCTCTCGGCTGCCTGCAGGACATTCACTGGCCGGGCGGCGCGTGGGGCTATTTCCCGACTTACACCTTGGGTGCGATGGCGGCGGCGCAATTGTTCGAGGCGGCATGCAAGGCTGAGCCGGACGTCCTGCCGGGCATCGCCCGCGGCGATTTTGTGCCGCTGGTCGGTTGGCTGCGCGCCAAGATCCATAGCCACGGCTCTCGCCTGCCGGCCGATGCGCTGATGACCGAGGCAACCGGCCGTCCGCTCGACGCAGACGCCTTCAAGCGCCACGTCCAGCGGCGGTATCTGACCGATTGACGGGGTTTGCGGGTGGGTTTACCGCCACGTCGCTTCGGCGACACGAGCGAAGTTCTCGCCCAGGATTCCGAGGATGTCCGTCTCGGAATAATCCATCTCGAATAGCCCGTCGATGATCTCGGGGAATTGTTCCGGTCTGGCGAAGCGTGCGCCGTCGAAATCGTAGCCGGCATCCTCGGGCCACCAATAGGCGGGATGGCTGTCCGGCGGCACATCGTCGGTCACTGCATCGTAGCTGTAATCGATGCCCAGACCGACATGAGCCGCGCCAACTCGCCGTACAAGGTAGTCGATGTGCCGAAGGATGGACTCGGTCGATGCCGCCGGATCGCCGAGGAACAGGCTGACGCCGTTCACACCGATCACCCCGCCGGTGGCGGCGCAGGCGTCGATCTGCTGGTCGCTGATGTTGCGACCGTGATCCACCAGCGCCTTCGGGTTGGCGTGGGAGAACACCACCGGCCTGGTCGACGCCGCCATGATGTCCAGGCTGGTCTTGTGGCCGGTATGGGAGCAATCCATCAGCATGCCGACACGGTTGATCTCCGCAACGACCTCATGGCCGAAATCGGTCAGCCCGATATCCGTGTCGTGGCAGCCTCCGCCGACCGAATTGTTGCGGTTGTAGGCGATATGGATCTGTCGCACGCCGAGATCGTAATAGAACTGCACCATGGCGATCTCGCCCTGCAGCGGCAGCGATCCCTCCAGGTCGAAAGCGATCGCCATCCTGCCGTCCTGCTTGGCGCGCCGGATATCGGCGACGCTGCCGGCCAGGGCGAAATCTTCGGACCGCTCCTGGATGCCGGCGCGAAAGGCGGCCAGCACGCCGATCACGTCGGCCACCGGGTTCATGTCCATACCGACATTGATCGAGACGAAATCCACGCCCGCGTCCTTGTGCCGTGCCAACTGGCCGAGATCCGTGTCCGGTCTCAGCGGCAGGCAGCTATGGGCATCCCAGACCAGCGCGTCTCGGTGCAGCGCCGACAGGACGTCGGGTCGATCGGATTTGTTTCGTGCCATGTCACCATCCTAATCCGCCCATCTGCCGCAGGCGATTGCGAAACTAAGGTCCGGCACTCTTGCAAGCGCTTCGACTGAGTCGGTAGTTTACGCCGCCGCAGCAGAGAAAGTGACTGATTTGCGCTACGTCAGCACGCGGGGCACCGCCCCGGACCTGGAGTTTGACGACGTCCTGCTGACCGGGCTTGCCCGTGATGGCGGGCTCTACGTGCCGCAATCCTGGCCACGGCTGGATGGTGGCACGGTGAAATCGCTCCGCGGCCAGAGCTATGAGACGGTGGCGGCAGAGGTCGCATCCCCGTTCATCGAGGGCGGCAGCGTCACAGCCGACGTGCTGGAGCGGCTTGTTGCCGAGGCCTATTCCGGGTTCGGCCATCCGGCGCGGGCGCCATTGGTCCAGATCGATCAGCGGCTCTGGCTGATGGAGCTGTTCCACGGTCCCACACTGGCGTTCAAGGACTACGCGATGCAGCTACTCGGCCGGCTGTTCGATCATGTGCTCGACCAGCGCGGCCAGCGAGCCACCATCGTCGCGGCCACCTCCGGCGATACCGGTTCGGCGGCGATCGAGGCGTGCCGCGACCGCAAATCGCTCGACATCTTCGTGCTGCATCCCAAGGGGCGGGTGTCCGAGGTTCAGCGCCGGCAGATGACGACGGTCCTGTCGGACAATGTGCACAACATCGCCATCGATGGGTCGTTCGACGACTGCCAGGATCTGGTGAAGGCCATGTTCAACGACAGCGGCTTTCGCGACCAGCTCAGCCTGTCGGCGGTGAATTCGATCAACTGGGCCCGCATCGTCGCCCAGATCGCCTACTACGTGGCGGCGGCCGCGGCGCTGGGTACGCCGGACCGGCGCATCGCCTTCAGTGTTCCGACCGGCAATTTCGGCAATGTCTATGCCGCCTATGCGGCCCGCGCTATGGGGGTGCCGATCGAGCGGCTGATCATCGGCTCGAACCGCAACGACATCCTGTACCGCTTCTTCAGCGGTGGCGAGATGCGGATGGAAAAGGTGGTGCCGACCCTGAGCCCGTCCATGGACATTCAGGTCTCCAGCAATTTCGAACGCCTGCTGTTCGATCTGTTCGATCGCGACGGCGCCGCTGTGTCCGATATCCTGACGGCGTTCCGCCGCGACGGTCATTTCACGGTCGAGGAGGACCAACTGGCGCGGACGCGTTCCCTGTTCGATGCCGGGCGATGCGACGATGACGGCATTCGCGCCACCATCGCCGGGACCTATCGCGAGACCGGCATGCTGATCGATCCGCATACGGCGATCGGCATATCGGCGGCACGGGAGTGCGCGCTGGATCCGGATGTGGCCGTGGTTGCCCTGGGCTGTGCGCATCCGGCGAAGTTCCCCGACGCCGTCGAGCAGGCCGCCGGCGTGCGCCCCGACCTGCCGCCGCGCTTGGCCGATCTGTACGACCGGCCCGAGCGCGTTGCCGAACTGCCGAACAGCCTCGCCGCGGTCCAGGATTTCGTCCGCGACCATGCCCGCGCCGCAAAGGTGACGGCATGACCGCCCGGGTCACGGCGCTGGACAACGGGTTGCGGGTCGCGACCCAGACCATGGACTCCGTCGAGAGCGCTTCGCTCGGCGTCTGGGTGGGGGCCGGTACACGTGACGAAGAACCGGAAATCAATGGCGCCGCGCATCTGCTTGAGCATATGGCGTTCAAGGGCACCAAGCGCCGATCCGCCCTGGCCATCGCCCAGGAGATCGAAGCTGTCGGCGGCCATCTCAACGCCTATACCAGCCGCGAGAACACCGCCTATTACGCCCGGGTCCTGAAGGACGACACGGCGCTGGCCGTGGATATCGTCTCGGACATCCTGCAGCATTCCGTGCTCGACCCCGAGGAGTTGTCCCGGGAGCGCACGGTGGTCCTGCAGGAGATCGGCCAGGCGGCCGACACGCCGGACGACATCATCTTCGACCATTTCCAGGCGACCGCGTACCCCGACCAGGCTTTGGGCCGGCCGGTGCTGGGCACCGCGGAGATCGTCGGCGGGATGCGCCGCGAACGGCTGGCGGATTTCATGACCAGCTATTATGGCGGCAGCCGGCTTGTCCTGGCGGCCGCCGGCAAGGTGGATCACGACGCGCTGGTCGACCAAGCCGCGCGGGCCTTCGAGAACCTTCCGGACGCCTCGCCATCGGACGCCGAGCCGGCACGGTATGCCGGCGGCGAGTATCGTGAAGCCCGGGACTTGGAGCAGTTGCACCTTGTCTTCGGTTTTCCCGGCTTCGGCCATCAGGACCCGGACATGTATGCGGAATCGGTGCTGTCCAGCCTGCTGGGCGGCGGCATGTCCTCGCGCCTGTTCCAGGAGATCCGCGAGAAACGGGGGCTGGTCTACGCCATCTACAGCTTCACGGCCTTCTACCGCGACGGCGGGATGTTCGGCATCTACGCCGGCACCGGCGACGCGATGGCGGAGGAACTGGTTCCGGTATTGTGCGAGGAGGTTCGCAAGCTGGCCGACGACGTGACCGAGGAGGAGGTCGCCCGCTCCCGGACGCAGTTGAAGGCGGGGCTTCTGATGGGGCTGGAGTCCACCTCCAACCGGTGTGAGCAGTTGGGCCAGCACATGCTGATGTTCGGGCGTCCGATCCCCACGGCCGAGGTCGTCGAGAAGGTCGACGCCGTGGACGCGGCAGCGGTCTCCCGTGTCGCCAAGCGGCTGTTGCAGCAGCCGCTGACGCTGGCCGCCATGGGACCGGTCGACCATCTGGAGCCCTATGAACGTATACTGGAACGGCTGGCCTGAGCGAAGGCGGGCGGATGCAGGCGAACGCGCCATATCGCGGCCGGCGCGCATTCGATTGATCATGGAACGGCCCCGGTCGGGGGCCGGAGGCTAGGGTCGGTGATCGCGTTCTTGAAGACCGGAAACAACGGCATGCCCCAGGTCCGCCTGGACGCGCCGCAGGTCTATCTGCGGCCGCCGCGCGTCGGCGACTGGCAGGAATGGGCGGCGCTGCGGGCCGAAAGCCGGGAATTCCTGAAGCCGTGGGAGCCGACATGGCCGGCGGATGCGCTGGAACGCGGCGCATTCAACCGCCGGCTGCGGCGCCAAGCAGCGGAATGGCGCAATGACGAGGGCTTCAGCTTCCTGACCTTCGCCAATTCCGACGACGCGCTGGTCGGCGGTCTGGGCATCACCAATGTGCGCCGCGGCGTGGCGCAGATGGCCTCGATCGGCTATTGGACCGGCCGCCCTTATGTGCGCCGCGGATACATGACCGAGGCGGTGCACGCGGCGCTGGAGTTCGCCTTTACTCAGCTTGGCCTGCACCGCATCGAAGCCGCCTGCATCCCCGCCAACCTGGCCAGTAAGGGCTTGCTGCAGAAGATCGGCTTCCGCGCCGAGGGAGAGGCCCGCAACTATCTGCGCATCAACGGCCAATGGCGCGACCATTTGCTCTACGCGATTTTGCGGGAGGATCTGGGCGATTAGGCGGGGAGCGGATCTCTAGTGATGGTCGGCATGGTCAATCTCACGGATCCGGCATCACTGATCCGTGGTACGCGGCGAACCGGATATCCATCGACTCTCGATGACTGTCCGCACACTCAAGATCGTACTCGTGCTTCGGCACCGCCGGCTCCTCGATCCAATGCCCGTGCCGGTCGACGCCCTGGACCAAGGTAGCGGTGTCGCGACCCGAGAGCGGCCGAATGTGCGGCGGCAAAAACGTCATAGCGACCGTCATGCGCCTTCGGGGCGTCGTGTTGCCCGGTGAGCCGTGGATGGTTCGCATATGGTGGAGGGACATCTGCCCTGGTGTCAGGCAAACCGGCACGGCGCCGTCGGCTCCGTCCGGGTTACGGATATGTTCGCCGCGAAGTGCGATGTGCCTGCTTGCGTCATCCTCGGCATGTGGGACGAAACCGTGGCGATGTGAACCGGAAATGAAGCTCATCGTGCCATTTGCGACCGTTGTATCGGTGAGCGCGATCCAGGTGCGGACAGCCTTGTCATTGTCGGAAAGGTCCATGTGAAACCCGTCCTGGTGCCACCTGATATTAGTGGGATCGTGCGGTTCCTTGATGAAGAGACCGGCCGCCCACACCATGATATCCGGCCCGATGACCTGTTCGACGGCCCGAAGCACGCCAGGGTGACGCACCAGTTCGGCAGCCCATCTGAAGATCAGATAGGGCTTGAAGCGGTACAGGCGCTGGGCCGGAAGACCGTAGCCGATCGGTCCGGCCTCCAGCGACTCGATGCGGGCACGGAACGATGCCGCGTCGGCTTCAGGCATGACGTCGATCGGAAACGCATAGCCGGTTGCGGCTACCCGATCGCTGAGGGTTCTGCGATTCTTGGGTTCCATTCGTCCGCCCTCACACCGACAACCAGGCCTCCAATTCTCCAACCTGGCACCAGCTAGAGCATCCTACAGCAGGCAGCCGGTGTGCGCGATATGCGCCCTCACCTTGAACAGGAGGCGTTCTGGGGACGGAACTCCCAAGAGGACAATTGGCGCTTCTGAGGGGGACCTCGTTCGCAACGCCCTCGCCGCGTTGCCGCGCTGCTTGACGCTTATCAATGCATGGCCTGTCCGGCACACGACTAACTGTAGCATAATCGGGCGACAACCCGTTGGCCTCCAGACTCGACAGGTCTGTGGGACGATGCTGTATGGCGAGTCGTAACCGTCCGCACAATTGAACAACCGGCGAGGCAAGAATGGCAGATCCGTCAGGGAACAACCGGCCAAAGTTGCACAACGCGACCTGGCCCGGCGTCGTCGGCAAGGGCCCCGACGCAGAAGAGCCTTTCATCGATCTCGACACGATGCTCGACCTGACCGCAAAGGCCGAGGTGGACGGGATCAAGTTCGACGGCTTCGACCTGTTTCTCGCCGCGCCACACTTCGATATCGACAGCGGCGACGCGGAGATCGAAGCGCTGGTCGACAAGGCGCGCGGCCTCGATATGGAGATCGGCACCGTCGTCGCGCCGGTGTGGCCGCCGACAGGCGGCGGCTCGGCCATGGGCTCGCCGGAAGAACGGCATCGGTTCCTCCAACAAGTGCGTAAGGCCTGCGGTATCGCGCAGAAGATCCGCGCCCATGGCGTGCGGCCAAACGGCGGCGTTCGGATCGATTCTTCCGGCAGCGTCGACCAATGGGCCGAGGATCCGGTCGGGATGACCAAGCGGATTGCCGACGTCTTCAGGGAAGCGTGCGACATCGCTGCCGATCATGGCGAGACCCTGGTGGCCGAAGGTGAAATCTGCTGGGGCGGCATGCATAGCTGGAAGGAGATGGTTCGCCTGCTGGAGGCTGTGGATCGACCGGACGTCCTCGGCTTCCAGGCCGATATGGCGCACACCATGCTGTACCTGCTCGGCTACAATGCGCCGGAGGATCGCATTCTGCCGGCGGACTTCGATTGGCAGGATGAAGCCGCGTTGGCGGAAGGCTTCAAGACGATGACGGCTGCGCTGCGTCCGTGGACGCGGGACCTGCACATCGCGCAGAACGATGGCACGGTGAAGGGTTCGGGCAGCCATGACGCGACTGGCCGCCACTGCCCGGCCGACGATCCCAGTGGCAAACTGGATATCACCCGCGACGCCGGCTATTGGCTGCGCGACGAGCATGGGGCCATCACCAAGGGCATACGGCACCTGTGTTGGGATGGCTGCATGTTCCCCAACAGCGTGATGCTGAGTCAGGATACCTGGAACACGGTACTTGCAGCGATGATCAAGGTCCGCGACGCCCACGGCTGGCGCGAATAGGCGCGACCCGAACAAACAAAGATTGCCTGGCGCCGGGCCAGGCGCAGGGAGGATGAATACATGCCGAAGTCAATCAACGTCGCCCTCTTGGGGTGCGGCTTCATGGGCCGTGCCCACGCCAATGCCTACTCCCAGGTCGGGCATTTCTTCGATCTCGAGCACCAACCGGTTCTCAAAGGCTGCTACGGACGTGCCGAGAACCGCGCGAACCTGGAGGGTTTTTCTGCGCGTTGGGGCTTTGAGTCCGTCGAAACCGATTGGCGGCAACTGGTAACGCGGGACGATATCGACCTCGTCGATGTCTGCGTACCGAACCACATGCACCACGACGTCGTCATCGCCGCGGCGGAGGTGGGCAAGATGGTCGTCTGCGAGAAACCGCTGGCCATGAACGCGACCGAAGGAGAGGCGATGGTGGCGGCGATCGAGAAAGCCGGCGTCGCCAACCTGATCTGGTTCAACTACCGACGCGTCCCGGCGATCTCACTGTTCAAGCAGGTTGTCGACGAAGGCCGTGTCGGCCGGCCGTTCCATTATCGTGCCGTCTATAACCAGGACTACACGATCGACCAGGGCGTGCCTCAGGGTGGCCGGGCCTTGTGGCGGTTGGATTCGAAAGTGGCCGGCTCCGGGGTCACAGGCGATCTGCTTGCGCATTCGATAGACACTGCGGAGTGGATCAACGGTCCGATCGCCCGGGTCGTCGCGTCGACCGAGACGTTCATCAAAGAACGGGAACATGTCGAGACCGGCAAAGTCGAAAAGGTCGACATCGACGATGCCTGTATGTTTCTCGCGCGCTTCGCCAATGGCTCGATGGGAACATTCGAGAGCACGCGTTACGCGCGCGGCCGCAAGAACTATAACGCGATGGAACTCAACGGCGAGAATGGCGCCGTGTTCTTCGACCTCGAGAACCCGCACATGCTCGAGTTCTTCCGCTACGCCGACCCGGACACCGGAAAGAAGATCGAGGACCATCTCACCGGCTGGCAGAGCATCCATGTCACGAATTTCGAGCATCCCTACATGGACAAATGGTGGGTGCCGGGCTGCACCATCGGCTACGAACATACGTTCACGAACACACTGGCCGATTTCTTGACGGGGCTGGAAACTGGAACTCCGGCGCAACCCGACCTGCGTAGCGGACTGCGGACCCAGCGCGTGTGCGATGCCGTGCTGGAGAGTGCGAGGCGCGGAACCTGGATCGACATCCCCGGCTAGATCGGAACACTGCAACGGGCGGCGACAAGAACAAGGAGGCAGTCCATGAAATTCGGTATGAACTTGCTGCTGTGGACCGGCAGCATGGACGACACGATGCTACCCGTGCTGGAGATGCTGAAGGCGGACGGCTTCGACGGAGTCGAACTGCCGGTGTTCACGATGACCCCGGAGCAGGCGGTCTATTGGGGTAAACGCCTGGACGAGATTGGACTGCGTCGCACGGCCTGCACGGTGCGGGGCGAAGACGAAAACCCGATCAGTGCCGATCCGTCGGTCCGCGCCAAGGGTGTCGCGGCCAACAAATTGGCGGTGGATTGCTGCGAAGCCATGGGCGCGGAGGCTCTGGTCGGACCTTACCAGGGACCGATCGGGTTCTTCACCGGTACCGGCCCGACAGCCGATGAGTGGAGCCGGGGCGTCGAGAGCATGCAGGCCTTGGCGGAGCACGCGGCCGGGACAGGCGTGCTGCTGGCGGTGGAGTTCTTGAACCGCTTCGAGATTTACCTGCTCAACACGGCCGCCGACACGACCCGGTTTGCCGATGCGGTCGGGCATCCGCACTGCGGTGTCCTGTACGACACCTTCCACGCCAATATCGAGGAGAAGAGCGTGAGCGGCGCGATCCACGACTGCGCCAGCCGAATTAATCATGTCCACATCGCCGAAAACGACCGCAGCACGCCGGGTAAAGGGGGTGTCGCCTGGACGGAGACGTTCGATGCTCTGCGCGATATCGGGTACGACGGATGGCTGACGATCGAGGCCTTCGGAGAGTCATTGCCCGAACTGGTTGCCGCAACGAAGATCTGGCGTCGCATGTACGACACCGAAGAGGCCCTGGCCAAGGACGGCCTGGCCTTCATGCAACAGGAAGTGGCGAAGCGCTGGTAGAGCCGAGAGGGACGTCGCGGAGGAGCAGGCGTTGAGTGGTCGGTAATGCTGTAGACGCCACCGATGACGAAGGCGGCGGGGCCTTCGCTAGTCCGACATGCTCGCCCGGGCCAATGAGCACTCCTCACATCCTGAGCCTTCGGGATGGAGGAAAACCAACGGATTGCGCTTGAGCCGCGGCACTACGGTGTCGATCAGATCGCGAGAGCGCATCAGACGCGACGGCGCATGTCCGACGGTCCCTTCCGTTTGAACGCCGCGCCGTCTCAGCCACTCATCGGCCAATCGAAACAGCCGGCAGCAATGGTCGATTTCAAGATAGTCGAGCCGCGCCGCTCCGCTTTCCCCGGCTACAGTAATGTGGCGGGGTATCCGATAGGGAACGCCGGCCAGCAGTTCGGCCAGGTGCAGCGTCGTGTTCGCGTCGTGGTTCACGCCGAGAAGCAGTATACGGCCGTCGCAATCCAGTACCCTGCCGACCGGACTCTCCGGCTGGTGCGGCGGCAGCACTAGCGGGTCGGCGGTGATCTGATCGGCTTTGGGCCCCCTTGCGGCAAAGGCGAAGGGATGGCTGCCACGCCGGGCGGATTTCAGGCGCCAGAAGATATCGGCGACGATCCCGAGGTCAGGCGGGGCCGGAGTGTTCGCCGGATCGAAGGGGGCGTCGTCATCGTCGGTCCAAGCCGGCATGACCAGCGTACCCGCCGGCCCGACTGCGCCGACAAGCGACTCGATCAACCCGGCTGGCCCCCGTTCGACAGGACCGACGGTGCTGAACGATGTGTGCACCAACAGCACGTCGCCCTCCTGGACACCCAGCGCACGTAGCTGCGCCGTCATGTCCGGAATTGACACCTCGTCACTGATCGCTGGCATTATCTCGGGTTACCTTCCGGCCCAACCGGTTCAGGACCAGGCCCTATGGCCGCGAAATCGATCGATGTAGCGGTCGGATTCCTTCGACCAGTAGTCCGACGATGGTCCGGAGAGACTGGACCAATCCGTCGATCTCTTCGCTCTCGCTGTCAATCGATCGGATCGGTGGTACGTGAACGAACCCGCATGCCGTTGCCAATCCGTGCCGCTCTGTCGCATGCCGGGCGGTATAGAAGACATGGTTGCAGACATAACCGCCGGCATCGTCGGTTAGCTCAGCGGCAATGCCAAGCCGCTCCAGCGCGGCATGAAGGGCAGGAAATGGGAGAGTGCAGGCATAGGTATCGGGGCCGGTTGGCGCGATAGGGCCGGAGCGAATGGCCCCCGACTCATCCGGGATCGAGAGCGTGCCGTGGTTGTGCGCGACGGTTTCCAGCCGCAGGAAGGCGTCTCCGGCAACGCCAAGGCAGAGGCAGATGTCCGGCCTGGTCTCAACGAGCAGGGTCTCGATCATCGCGCCCGCTGTGTCGTAGATCGTAGGAAGCACGACCCGACGGATCTCATTCCTGCCCAACCGGTCTGGAAATCGTTCAACCACGGATTGGGAGGGGTTGCGGGGCATACCGGGGAACGGTCCGAAACCGGTCAACAGAATGCTCATGAGTTGGCCATGACGATCAAAGGGTCAGACTATTGTCGGTCATGTGCCATCACCGTGCCGGCGCGATCCGGTCCAGCCGCAATCGGTGGCGGTGGTCGGTGATCCGGTAGACCCCGCCAATGACGGCCGCGAGCGCGCCCAGGCCGGTGCCGCCGGCGATCAGGAACATCACCAGAAGCTGGTACTTGACCGCCTCGGTCGGTTCCACGCCGGCCAGGATCTGGCCGGTCATCATTCCTGGCAAGGCCACCAGCCCGGTCGCCGCCATGGAATTGATGATCGGCATCAGGGCGCTGCGCATGGCCGAGCGGGTGACCGGCAGCAGCGCCTCGCTCCGCGTCGCACCGAGGCTGAGCTGCGCCTCGATGCCGGCGCGATCGCGGGTGGCACCGGTGGTCAGGGTGTGCAGGCCCAGGCTGATCCCGGTCATGGTGTTGCCCAGCACCATGCCGAGCAGCGGCAGGGCCCAGCGTGGGTGGTACCAGGGGTCCGGGGAGACCTGTGTCGCCAGCGCGAACACCGTTACCAGGCCGGCGGCGATCAGCATGCAGCCTGTCCCAAGGCCATAGGACCAGATGCCGGCCAGCGGTCGCTCCTGACGGGCCATGATCTCCCGTCCGGCGAACAGCACCATCGCCAGCGCCGCCAGCCCGGTCCAGAGCGGCGACACGATGGCGAACAGGGTGGTCAGCACCAGCCCGACCAGGATCAGCTGCACAACCATGCGAACCGTGGCGATCAGCAGCTGCCGCTCAAGGTGCAGGTGCAGGGCCAGCGACAATGCGCCGTTCAGAACCACGAGCAGGGCCGCGAGGCCCAGATCGACGAAATCGAGCGGGATGTACCCGGTTCCGTCTGCTACCGGCATTGGCCGTTCTCGATCGTCAGCCGGCGGCTGGCGACGCGCTTCGCCTGCTCGTCGTCATGGGTGACCCAGATGATCGTCGTGCCGTGCTCGTCGCGAAGCCGCGCCATGGCGCCTTCCACCGCTTCAGTCGCACCGGCGTCGAGGCCGGACGTCGGTTCGTCGAGCAACAGCACCGCCGGCGCTCGCACCAGGGCGCGGATCAGGCCCAGGCGCTGGCGCTCGCCGGTCGACAGCCGCTGCACCGTCCAGTCGTTGCAGTCGGCCGGCAGTCCGAGGGTTTCCGCCCAGGGCCGCGCGGCGTCCCAATCCTCGAAATGCTCGGCCACAGTGTCCGCCCACCAGCCGGGCTCGGTGGCGACGTAGACGACCCGCTGGCGCCAATGCGGCGCCGACATGTCCTCCCGATCCTCGCCGCTGAGGGCCACTGTGCCGGAATTCGGGTCGAGATCGGCGATCGCACGCAACAGCAGGGATTTGCCGGCACCCGATGGCCCGCTCACCGCTAGGCATTCGCCGCGGTCAAGCGAGAGTGTTATCGGCTCCAGCCCGGGACGGGATAATGCGCGGAGTGTCAGGCAGGCGGCGGAGGCCGGTACGTGGTCGGCATCTGACCGCACGCCTGGCGCGGCGGTCACGCGTGGCCGGCGTCGCCGGACAGCATGGCAGGGGTGACTCCCAGCTTGGCGATCGACCGTTCCCATTTCGTGGAGAGGTCATGATCGAACAGGATGGCATCGTCGGCCGGAGCGTGCAGCCATCCATTCGCCTGGATCTCGCTGTCGAGTTGGCCCGGCCCCCAGCCTGCATATCCGAGCGCCAGGAGATGGCGTTCCGGCCCGTCGCCGGTGGCGATTGCGCGCAGGATGTCGACTGTGGCGGTCAGCCCGACGGTGTCGTCGACCATCATCGTGCCCTCGCGCTGGAAATCGCCGGAGTGCAGGACGAAGCCGCGGCCGGACTCAACCGGCCCGCCGAAATTCACCACCTGATCCTCGACCGTGCCCTCGGTCTCGATTTCGAGCTGCTCGAGCAGGTCGACGAAGGTGATCTGCGGCATCGGCTTGTTGATCACCAGCCCCATTGCCCCTTGATCGCTGTGTGCGCAGAGATAGATGACGGTGCGGGCAAAGCGCGGATCGGCCATACTCGGCATGGCGATCAGCAACTGCCCCGACATGTAGCCTGACTCGTCCATTTCATCGAACATGTGTGCGCGGTGCCTGTTCGTGGTCCTTTTAAACCGGTTCGATCGCCGGACTAACACCGGCTCCTGACGGAATTGTGACAGCAATTTCAGAGTGCGCCTAAATATATATCAGATCGATGCTAATACTCTGTCCTGCCACTTGGCGTGCCGGTCGCGGCGAAGCACGCGGAAAGGCCTGAGCGATGTCCCGGATCCATTCCGCCACGAAGGTGATGGCCGCGCTGTGCGGCGCCGCCATTGTGCTCGGCTGGTTCGGCTCCGCCGAGGCGGCACGCGGCAGCTGGGTCTCGCAGGAGTTGGTGGACGACGCGTTCGTCGATGCGCGGCTGATTGGCGCATCCGAGGGGGTCGGCGATCTGCAGGGAATCCCCGCCGGCCTGCACATCCGGCTGCCCGATGGCTGGAAGACCTATTGGCGATCCCCGGGCGAGGCCGGATTGCCGCCGACGATCGACTGGACAGGATCGCGCAATGCCGCCGATGTGCGATTCGATTGGCCGGCGCCGCACCGTTTCACGCTATTCGGCATCGACACCTTCGGATATGCGGGAGAGGTGGTGTTCCCACTTACCATCACTCCGGCCCAGACCGGCCAGCCGGTGCTGCTCGACGGCCGGCTCGATCTGCTGGTCTGCAGCGATATCTGTATACCGACGCAATTCGAACTGTCGCTCGACCTGCCGGCCTCTTCGGCGACGCCGGATGCGCGGGTCGCCAATCTAATTGACCGGTTCTCGTCGATCGTGCCGGATGACGGCCGCGCCGCCGGGCTGACCATCGACGCGGTTGCGGTCGTCGAGGCGCCTGCGGAGCGACTGATTGTTCAGGCCACCGCACGCGAGCCGTTTGCCGCTCCCGATATCTTCGCCGAGGCCGCGCCCGGTTTCAGCTTTGCCGCGCCCGAGATCACCTTGGAGCAGGACGGCCTCCGGCTACGGGCCGAACTGGCGCTGCTGGAGGCCCCGAACGATGCGCCGTCGCTGGCCGACCTGACGGTCACGCTGACTCTGGTCGACGGGGCGCGTTCGATGGAATGGTCGGGCGAGATCTCCGCCGGGGCTGCCGCCAGTTCCGCCACCGGCCAGTCAGCGGGTTTTGCCGCGATCCTTCTCCTGGCGGTTCTGGGCGGGTTGATCCTGAATCTCATGCCGTGCGTGCTGCCGGTGCTGTCGCTGAAGCTGCTGTCGGTGCTGGGTCACGGCGGCGGGTCCGCGCGGAATGTGCGCAAGGGTTTCCTGGCGACGGCGGCTGGCATCATCGTTTCGTTCCTGGCGCTGGCCGGCGCCGCCACGGCGGTCAAGCTGGCCGGCGGCGCGGTCGGCTGGGGCGTCCAGTTCCAGCAGCCGCTGTTCCTGATTGCGATGATCGTGATCGTCAGCCTGTTTGCCTGCAATCTGCTCGGCTTTTTCGAGATCCCGTTGCCTGCGGCGGTCGGCGACGCGGCGCTGAAGGCCGGCAACGAGAAGGGCCTGGCCGGCCATTTCGGAACCGGGGCCTTCGCAACATTGCTGGCGACACCCTGTTCGGCGCCATTCCTGGGCACAGCCGTCGGCTTCGCCCTGTCACGCGGGCCGTTTGAGATCTTCGCGGTCTTCCTGGCGCTCGGCATCGGGCTGGCGCTGCCCTATCTGGCGGTTGCCGCCGTGCCGCGCCTGGCGACCATGCTGCCGCGTCCCGGGCCGTGGATCATAACCATGAAGCGGGTCCTGAGCCTGGCGCTGATCGCGACCGCGCTGTGGCTGCTGAGCGTGCTTATGGTGCAGTCCGGCCTCGCGGCGACAGCGCTGATCGGCGCGCTGATGGTCGGCATGGGGCTGATGTTGTGGCGGCGCAGGGGATTGGCCGGCGGCGCCCGCATCGCCGGCGGCGTTGTCGCGGTGTTGCTGGCGCTTGCCGCTTTCCTGGCGCCGCTGCCATTCGATCGCGCCCAGTCCGGCCCGTCCGGCCAGGTGGAGGCCATGGATTGGGCGGTATTCGACTGGTCCGAGATCGACGGTCTGGTTGCCGATGGCCACGTCGTCTTCGTGGATGTCACTGCCGACTGGTGCCTGACCTGCCAGGCCAACAAGCGGCTTGTGCTGCATCGCGGCGCCGTCGCCAAGCGGCTGGGCGCCGACGACGTGGTGCCGATGCAGGCCGATTGGACCCTGCCCGATGACGCCATTGCCAGCTTCCTGGCCAGCTACGGCCGATACGGCATCCCGTTCTATGTGGTCTACGGTCCCGGTGCGCCGGACGGGCTAGTCCTGCCGGAATTGCTGACCACCGACATCGTGCTCGATGCGGTCGAGCAGGCTGGTCATGCCGGCTAGCGGACAGTAGTCTTTTGCATTCCTGAGCAGATGCAGACCCGGCGCCGCCGACGACTGCGTCCGGCTTCCGAGCACAAATCCGAACACAGGGGATGGATCGCATGACGATACAGGTTGGCGAGAAGATGCCGTCGGTCGAGGTCAAACACCTGACCGCCGACGGCATGGATCAGATGAGCACCGACGAGATCTTCGCCGGCAAGAAGGTGGTCCTGTTCGCGGTGCCTGGCGCCTATACGCCGACCTGCACGGCCCAGCACCTGCCGGGGTTTCAGAGCAAGGCCGAGGCGCTCAAGGCCAAGGGCGTCGACACCATCGTCTGCATGGCAGTCAACGATCCCTTCGTGATGAAGGCCTGGGGCGAGAGTGTCGGGGTGCGCGGCGAGGTGCTGCTGTTCCCGGACGGCAACGCCGAACTGACCAAGGCGTTGGGCCTGGAACTGGATGGCAGCGGAGTCGGCCTCGGCCTTCGCTCCCAGCGTTTCGCGATGATCGTCGACGACGGTACCGTCAGCTTCCTGGCGGTCGAGGAGGGGACAGGGCTTGATGTCTCCAGTGCGGAGAAGATCCTCGAGGCGCTGTAGCACGGGCCTCCATCGGGCGCAGAAAACCCTCCCCGGGGCAATCCGGGGAGGGTTTTTCCTTTGCGCGGAGTCGGGGGCCAGTTAGCCGATCGGCCCGCCGCCTTCCTTGGTGATTACGACCACTGATGGTCGCGGCGGCATGCCGTCCTGGAAGTCCGGCCAGCGGGTGGCCGGATCCTCGAAGGTCGATGACCGCTCGAAGCCCGGAAAGTCCTTCGTGCCGTCGGTTGCCACATGCTGCACGGCGACGAAGAGGGCGGTGTCATCCGGCGTAAACCGGGGACCGCACATCTCGGCACCGATAGGAACCCGGAAGAACATCTTGCCGGTCCCGCGTAGATCGCCCTCAGTCTCCAGCGCCCAGACGCCGTCGGCGGTGCCGCTCCGGCTCCAGCCACTGCCCTGGTCGGTGGTGATCCACAGCCGTCCCGGCTGTCGACCTCGGCGAAGAGTCAGAGTGCAGTATCGTCGGCCTGCGAAGTTAGAAACGCGCTGTCTGCCGGATGCGCATGCGTTTGGGCCACAATGGTTTTCAATCTGTCGCCGGTGTCACGCCAAGCCATTGTAGGGAAAAAGGCTCGATCGATCCTCCCGGAACCGGGCGCGTGGGAGGATGGACCCGAGATGCTCCTGGAACTTGAGCCTTGGGCGCGGTCGTATGTCGGATGCCGGATAGTCCCGGAAGATGGTCCTATGGGTCGGTGCAGCACGGGATATTCCTGGGAAATCGTTTCATGCTATCCGATCGAAGATCAAAGTTAGGATTGGCAATCCATGCAATGTGATCGGCCGAACTGATCGCGGGCCAGTTCGACCAGTGGCTCCGATGGTTCTCAATTCCGTGAGAGTTCAGGTAGCCGCCAATCCACCAACAGAGCCGAATTGAAGTGAGCGCGGGGTCTCTGCGGTAATTCGTGCCCCCTTGCAGGGCTAGCACTTGGTGCGTTTGTACTCCACGACGCCGGCAACGGGTACCCGCAGCAAGATGGACATCTCCTGATTCCGTGCAGTTTCAACACTGGCATGCTGAAGGTCGCACATGCTGCGCTGGAGAATATCCGGCTCTGGAAGCCCCGGGGAATTCAGACTATGCGCCGAAAAAAACCTCGCGAGGGCATAAGCCCTCGCGAGGTGATGTGGGCTGAACAGCGGCGCCGTTGGCGGAGCTAGCTGCCGATCTCGCCGCCATCGATTTTGGTCACCGCGACGAGGCTTGGCCGCGGCGGCATACCCTCCTGGAAGTCGGGCCAGCGCGTGGCCGGGTCGTCGAACGAGGATCGCTCGCCGGGATGCTGCACGGCGCAGAAGAACGTCGTGTCGTCCGGGGTGAAGGCCGGCCCGCAGAGCTCGGCTTGGTGCGGCGTGCGCAGGAAGTGCCGGGTCAGCGCCCTGCCCTCGCCGGTGACGTCACAGGCCCAGACCCCGTCGGCGACGCCGGCGGCGCGGTAGGCCCCGTCGGTGGCGATCCACAGCCGGCCCTTGTTGTCGAACGCGCAATTGTCCGGGTTGGCGAACCAGCCATGTTCGGAAATGCCTTCGTGATAGTCGGCACCGTGCAGCGCCTCCTCCGGATTGCCGGCCAGGATGAAGAACTCCCAGCCGAACTCGTCCGCCGTGTGGTCGCCGCCCGGCGGCATCAGCTCGACGATGTGGCCGAACAGATTGTTGTGACGCGGGTTGACTGCGTCCACCGCCTGCGGCTTGCGGCGGGAGTTGTTTGTGAGCAGAGCGAAGACGCTCCCGGTCACCGGATTGATGTCGACATCCTCCGGCCTGTCGAGCGGCGTCGCGCCGACCAGGTCGCCGGCCTTGCGAACCTCGATGACCACATCGGCCTGGCTGTTGAATCCGTTCTCGGCGGTGAGCGGGCCCTCGCCATGCTTCAGCGGATGCCAGACCACACGGCCGTCATCGGTGAACTCCGCCACCGACAAGTCGCCATCCTCCAGCAATGTCATGTTGGCGGCGCGGTCGTCCGGATCGTAGGTGCCGGACGAGATGAACCGGTAGACATACTCGAAGCGCTGGTCGTCGCCGGTATAGGCGACGGCGCGGCCATCGGCGTTGATCAACACGTTGGCCCCTTCGTGCTTGCAGCGGCCCATGGCGGTGCGCTTCAGCAGCGGCGCTTCCGGATCGTAGGGATCGAACTCGACGATCCAGCCGACATGGTTGGGCTCGTTCGGGTCCTTGTCGAGCTGCCAGCGCTCGTGGAAATGGGCCCAGGCATAGCGCGGATCGTCACCGCCGATGCCGCCGAAGCGGGCATAGTTCTCCGCCTCAGAGGTCGCCGCCGGGTCGCCCTTGAAGTAGTTCTGGACGTTCTCCTCGCCGGTCACCACCGTGCCCCAGGGCGTTACGCCGCCGGCGCAGTTGCCGTAGGTGCCGAAGGTGGCGATACCGTCCGGCGAGCTAGTCGTGACCATGCGCGCGCTGCCGGCGGCGGGGCCGGTAATCTGACCGGGCGTGTCGGGGGTGATGCGGCGGGCATGGTCCGAATCCTCGACGACACGCCATTTGCCGGCCTCGCGGGCGATCTCCACCACCGTGAGGCCATGCGCCATGCGGCTGATATTCGCCTCCTCTTCGGAGACCGCCAGCCCCTTGGGGCTGCCCGGATGCATCATGAAGTCGTCGGTGTATTCGTGGTTGATCGCCAGCAATCCGCTGTCGGACGAATTGGAGCCCAGGGGCAGCGGGAGGTAGCCGACGTAGTCGTTGTTGAAGCCGTACTGCATTGCCTGGGCCTCAGCCGTCTGTGCCATCGGGTCGAACTCGGGGGCATCCGCCTCGACCTTGTCGCCCCAGCGCAGCAGCACCTGGGATTCGTAACCTGGAGCGACGTGGAAATCCTCGTCCATCCCATGCTCGAGTTCGGTGAAGGTCAAAGTCGACACGCCATCCGCGGCCTGGGCCTTGCTGACGGTGCCCAGGGTGCCGGCTCCCATGGCCAGCGCCGATGTCGCCATCATGCCTCCTAGTATGGTACGCCGGCTCATACGGGCGGCGACAACGTCGTAGAAGTCACGATTGTTGAGCGGGTTCGACGGTATATCGTCGTCGTCCTCGATTACCCAGCCATGTTCGCTCAAGTTCCGGCTATCAGAATTCATTCGACCCTCCCAACGTAGGTGTTGCGCTGACTGCGTCGACGATGGACTGCTCGGCCGACCGATTTGTTGGCACGTCTTCGTTCGCGCCATATGCCCCACCGTGCGACGAGTACGTGTCCTCCGCATTGCGGTTCATCGGACCATTGCTGAATACTCCGACCTCGATTTGGCCTAGGTGCAAAGCGAAACGATCGAGCACGGAGTGATTGGCAGTCCGATTGTTACAGGTCCCACCAAGGGAGTCGATGATCTGAGTTCGGCGGTACAGGCTAGCGGTACTTCTTCACCCCCTGCCGGGCCAGCGCGTCGACGCGTTCGTTCTCGGTGTGGCCGGCATGGCCCTTGACCCAGCGCCACTGCACCTGATGTCGCTCGATCGCCTTCTCCAGCCGTTGCCAGAGATCGACATTCTTCACCGGCTTGTTGCCGGCGGTGCGCCAATTCTTGGCCTTCCAGCCAGGCAGCCATTTGGTTATGCCGTTCCTCAGATAGGTACTGTCGGTCGACAGCACGGCGGAGACCGGGCGTTTCAAGGATTCCAGAGCCATGATCGCCGCCATCATCTCCATGCGATTGTTTGTGGTGTGGCGCTCGCCGCCGAACAGCTCCTTCTCGTGGCCGTTGATGCGCAGCAGCGCGCCCCAGCCACCGGGACCCGGGTTTCCGCTGCAGGCGCCGTCGGTGAAGATCTCGACCGTCTCCGCCGCCATCAGTCGAGCCCATAGGCGGCCGGGCCGCTCACCTGCTGGTGGAAGCGCAGCTTGCGCCAGTACTCAAGGGGATCCTTCGGTTTCACCAGGGCTCCTTCCGGATGGTTCAAAAGGTCGTATAGCCGGGTCAGCAGGAAGCGCAGCGCGCTGCCCCGCGCCAGCAGCGGCAGGGCCTCCAGCTCCGCGTCGGAGAACGGCCGGACCCTGCGATAGTTCGACAGCATCAGACGGGCCTTGGTGACGTTGAAAGCGCCATCCTGCTCGAAGCACCAGGCGTTCAGGCAGATCGCCAGGTCGTAGGCGAAAGCATCGGTACAGGCGAAGTAGAAGTCGATCAGCCCGGTCAGCCGTTCGCCGGTGAAGAACACGTTGTCGGGAAACAGATCGGCGTGGATCAGGCCGGTCGGCAGATCGTCCGGCCATTGGGATTCCAGATGGTCCAATTCCGCCGTCAACGCATCGGCAAGCCCGGTTCGCACCTCATGGGCACGGTCGCCGCACTGGTCGAACAGAGGGCGCCAGTCCCGGACGGAAAGACTGTTGCGGCGAGTCATGGTGAAGTCCTGCCCGGCCAGATGCATGCGCGCCAGCGCTCCGCCAAGCTCGGCGCAGTGCCGCGGCTGCGGCCGTTTCGGCCACAATCCCTCCAGGAAGGTGACGATCACCGCCGGCCGCCCCGCCAGTTGGCGCAGGGCCTTATCGTCGCGGCCGTGCACCGGCACCGGGCAGGCCACGTCCTTGCCGGCCAGGTGTTCCATCAACCCCAGGAAGAAGGGCAGGTCGCGCTCCTCGACGCGCTTCTCGTAGAGGGTCAGGATGAACTGGCCGCGCTCGGTCACCAGCAGGTAGTTGGTGTTCTCGACACCCTCGGCGATGCCCTTCAGGGACAGGACCCGGCCCAGATCGTACTGGGCCAGGAACGCGTCGACCTGCTCGTCGGTAACTTCGGTGTAGACCGCCATGGCGGCGCGAAAGTGCGGGCTTTTGCGCCCGTGGTCAATCCCGCCCGAGCGTCGCCTCGCAAGGCGGATAGGCATGGCATTGGCCGGATACGTCCTCGACCTGCCAGCCGGAGGCATCCGAGCCCTCCAGATGGCAGGGCCCGACCGGCACCTTGCCGTGGCCGCCGGGCACGTCCAGCACATAGGTCGGCAGGCAAAGCCCGGAGACCCGTCCTCTGAGCGACCGCATGATCGCCTGCCCCTCGGCCAGGGAGGTGCGGAAATGCCCGGTGCCGGGGGCCAGATCCGCATGATGCAGGTAGTAGGGCTTGACCCGCGCCTTCACCAGCGCCCGGAACAGCGCTTCAAGCGTGTCCGGGTCGTCGTTGACGCCCTTCAGCAGGACGGTCTGGGAAACCAGGGAAATGCCGGCATTGGCAAGGCGTCGTAGCGAGTCGAGCGCGGCAGCGGTCAGTTCGCGGGGGTGATTGGTGTGCACCGCCAGCCAGACGGCTTTGTCCCGCGTCTTCAGGGCATCGATCAGCGGCCTGGAAACCCGGTCCGGGTCGGCCACGGGGACGCGGCTATGCAGGCGGATGACGCCGAGATGATCGATCCCGTCCAGGGCCGTGACCAGTTCCCTCATCCGGCGCGACGACAGCAGCAGCGGATCGCCCCCGGTCAGGATCACCTCCCAGATGCCCGAATCGCGGCGCACATAGTCGAGCGCGGCGTCGATCTCCGCCGGCGTCAAAACCTCGCCGCCGGGGCCGACCATCTCGCGCCGGAAGCAGAATCGGCAATAGACCGGGCAGGCGTGCAGGATCTTCAGAAGCACCCGGTCGGGATAGCGATGCACGATGCCCTTCAGCGGGCTGTGCGCGGCATCGCCGATCGGGTCGGCATGTTCTCCGGGCCGGGTTTCCAACTCGCTCGGACTTGGGCGGAACTGGCGGGCGATTGGGTCTTGCGGGTCGTGAGGGTCGATCAGCGAGTCCAGCGCCGGTGTGATCCCGACGGCGTAGCGCTGTGCGACCTCCCGGAGCTTGGCGGCGTGGTCGACATCGCCGCCGGCATCAGGCATTCGCCAGGACGCGCGGCAGCTTGAACGTCACGTTCTCGTTGATCCCGGAGATCTCTTCGATGGTGACGTCAAATCGCTCGCGAACCGCTTCGATCACCTCGTTGACCAGGGTCTCGGGCGCGGAGGCGCCGGCCGTGATACCCAGGCGTTCGGCCTTGCCCAGCCAGTCCCAGTCGATCTCCGATGCGCGTTGCACCAGCCGGGCCCGGGCGCAGCCATTGCGCTGCGCGACTTCGACCAGCCGCAGCGAGTTGGACGAATTGGGCGCACCGACCACCAGCATGGCATCACAATTCGACGCGATGGCCTTCACGGCTTCCTGCCGATTCGTAGTGGCGTAGCAGATGTCCTCTTTCTTCGGCCCGTCGATCAGCGCGAACCGCTTGCACAGCGCCTCCACGATCTCCGCCGTGTCGTCCACCGATAGAGTGGTCTGGGTCACATAGGCGATGTTCGATAGGTCCGCCACCTCGACCGTCGCCACGTCCTCGACCGACTGGACCAGCAGAACGGCGCCTTCCGGCAACTGTCCGATGGTGCCGACGACCTCCGGATGACCGGCGTGGCCGACCAGGATGATCTGCTTGCCGTTCTTGAAATGCCGTTCGGCCTCGCGGTGCACCTTGCTGACCAGCGGACAAGTCGCGTCGAGGAAGAACAGGTCGCGCCGCTCCGCCTCCGCCGGGACCGATTTCGGGACGCCATGGGCGGAAAAGACCACCGGGAAGCCATCCGGCACGTCCTCGAGTTCTTCAACGAATATCGCGCCGCGCGCCTCGAGCCCCTCCACAACGAATCGATTGTGAACGATCTCATGGCGCACATATACCGGGCGGCCATATTTCTCCAGCGCCCGCTCGACGATCTGGATCGCCCGCTCGACACCGGCGCAGAAGCCCCGCGGGTTGGCCAGTTGGATGGTAAGACCGGGTCGTGTCACGGCATCCGCCGATTTCGTTGCCCGTGCCGGATTTGTGCGATCCCCTGGCCTTGTGCCTGCCGAGTCCATTCCCTAAAGTCCCGCTGCTTTCGAATTTGAGGAGAAGGGCATCGGCCCGCCGATGATCCGCTACGCTGAACCTAATATAGGCATGTGCGGCAAAAATACAGGCGCAGTCGTCGCGATTTTGCTGGCGGGCATACTGGCCGGCTGCTCCAGCACGCCCGACCCCGCAGGCCGCCGGCATCGCGACGATCTACCAGGAGCTGCTGCTGTTTCCGGAGCTGACAGTCGCCGAGAACATCTTCATGGGACATGCGCCGCGGACCCGCTGGGGCGGTATCGACTGGGGCGCAATGCGCGAGCAGGCGCACGCATTCCTCGCCTCCCTGGACATTCATGATCTGGACGCCAGCGCCGTGGTCGGCTCGCTGACCGTCGGCAACCGGCAGCGTGTCGAGATCGCCAAAGCGCTATCGCATGATGCCCGCGTGCTGATCATGGACGAGCCCACCGCCGCGCTCACCGAGCACGACGTCGAACGGCTGTTCCACATCGTCCGCCTGCTCCGCGACCGTGGAGTCGGAGTGGTCTATATCAGCCACCGGCTGGAGGAGATCTTCGTCGTCGCCGACCGGGTCACCGTCCTGCGCGATGGCGAGTACGTGGCCACCAAGCCGGTGGCCGAGACCGACAATGATGATCTGATCAGCATGATGGTCGGGCGCAAGATCGACAATCTGTTCCCGAAGCTCGAGGCCGAGCTCGGCAACCCGGTGCTGGAGGTCGAACATCTGACCCGCGCGCCGACCACATACGATGTCAGCCTGACCGTGCGCGCCGGCGAGATCGTTGGACTCGCCGGCCTTGTCGGTTCCGGCCGCAGCGAACTGGCCCAGGTGATCTTCGGCATCACGCCGGCGACCTCCGGCGACATCCGCCTCAACGGTCACCCGGTGCGCATCGCCAGCGCCGGCGAGGCCAAGGCGCTGGGGATCGCCTATGTGCCGGAGGATCGCGGGACCCAGGGCCTGGTGCGTCCCATGACGTTGTCGGAGAACGTGTCCATGGCCGTCCTGCCGCGGGTCTCCAAGGGGCCATTCATCGACCGCGGGGCCGAGCGCGACCTGGCGCAGGACAGAATCGAGAAATTCAGCATCCGGGCCAGCGGCACCGGGCAGGTCGTCAACAAGCTGTCCGGCGGCAACCAGCAGAAGGTTGTACTGGGCAAGTGGCTGGCCGCCGAGCCCAAGGTGCTGATCATGGACGAGCCAACCCGCGGCATCGATGTCGGCGCCAAATCCGAGTTGCACCGGTTGATGGGCGAACTGGCGCAGGTCGGGCTGGCGATCCTGATGATCTCCAGCGAACTGCCGGAAGTCATGGCCATGAGCGACCGCATCCTGGTGATGCGCGAAGGCCGCGTCGTTGCCGAGTTTACCCAAGAGGACGCCACCCAGGAGGCGATCGCGGGCGCGATGATGGGCGGCAAATCCGGACACGCCAAGGAGCTCTCGACATGAGCGCATCGCTTCCCTTGGCCGCCGGCCTGCATCCGCTCGCGGCCTTGAAACGCATGGCCGGGAGCCAGGAGGCGGTCCTGCTGCTGGCGATCATCGCGCTGTTCGTCGTCGTCGGTTTCATCAACCCGCGCTTCGTGGCCGACCGCAATCTGCAGAGCATCTTTCTGGGCAACGCCTACATCGCCGTCGCGGCCATCGGCATGTCGATGGTCATCATCTCCGGCAACATCGATATCTCGGTTGGATCGCTGATCGGTGTCCTGGCGACAATCAGCGGCTCGCTGGCGGTTGCCGGCTATCCGATCTTCATCTGCTGGCTGGTGCCGCTGGTCGCCGGCGCTCTCGTGACCGGCTTCATGGGCCTGCTGGTCGCCTATGTGCGCATTCCGGCGATCGTCGTCTCGCTGGGCATGCTCAGCATCCTCAAGGGCGGCCTGATCAGCGTGACCGGCGGCGCCTGGATCACCGACCTGCCGGAGGGCTTTCATCTGGCGCAGATGAAGCCCTATGGCCTGCCGATGCCGATCTATTTCATGGTCGTCCTGACCCTTTGTGCTGCGATGTGGATGCGCTATTCGGCGACCGGCCGCGCCATCTATGCGGTCGGCGGCAACGCCGAGGCCGCCAGGCTCTCCGGCATCTCGCGTGAACGCACCATCATGACCGTCTTCCTGATCCATGGCGTGTTCGTGGGCATTGCCAGCATCCTCTTCGCGACCCAGCTCAGCATCATCCAGTCGACCGTCCCGCCCAATCTCGAGCTCACCATCATCACCGCCTCGGTGGTCGGCGGCGTCAGTATCCTCGGCGGCATCGGCACGGTGATCGGCTCCACGTTCGCCGCCGTCTTGCTGGCCGCGATCGGCTCGTCGCTGATCTTCGTCAATATCTCGCCCTACTGGCTGCGTGCGGTCCAGGGCGTGCTGATCCTGCTGACGGTGCTGGCCGATCTGTTTCGGCGGCGGCGCCAGGCGAGGGGCAAGTAGCGATGACAGGCCCGATCTCCAACGGCGGGGCCGCCGCGGCCCTGCGCACGGTGGCAGCGCGCCACGAGAGCCTGCTGCTCGGCATCCTGGTGGTCTCCCTGGCGGTGCTGGCGACCCAAAGCGATCGCTTCCTTACCGGCGAGAACGTCCTGAACCAGGGCCGGTTGATGTCGGAGGTGGCACTTGTGGCGCTGCCGATGACCTTCATCATCATCACCGGCGGCATCGACCTTTCGGTCGGGTCGGTGCTGGGGCTGAGCGCGATCGTCCTGGGCGTGAGTTGGAAAAACATCGGACTGCCGCTGGAACTCGCCATGGTCGTTGCGGTGCTGACCGGAACTGCGGCCGGGTTCGTCAATGGCTGGTTCATCACCCGCGTGAAGGTGCCGCCGTTGATCATGACGCTGGCCATGCTGGCGCTGTATCGCGGATTGGCCGAGGGGATCAGCCAGGCGCGCTCCGTCAGGGGCTATCCCGAGTGGTTCTTCGTGCTGGGCCAAGGCGAGGTCCTGGGCGTGCCGACCCAGCTGTGGATCGTGCTGGCCGCGATCGCGATCTCCTGGATCGTGCTGGCCCGGACGACCTTTGGGCGCAGCCTCTACGCGATCGGCCACAACGAGGTCGCGGCTCGTTTCTCCGGCATTCCCGTCGATCGATACAAGCTGCTGATCTACACCTATTCCGGGTTCATGGCCGGCTTGGCCGGCGTCATCTTCGTCTCGCGGGTCAGCACGACGCGTTCCGACATGGGCACCGGACTCGAACTCGATGTCATCGCCGCGGTCGTTCTGGGCGGAACGAGTATCTTCGGCGGAGTCGGTACGATCACCGGGACTGTCATCGGCTTCGTACTGATCCAACTGCTCAAGAACGGACTCGCCATCACCGGTGTCAAAGGGGATGCTACGATCGTCGTGATCGGGACGGTGCTGATCCTCTCGATCCTGATAACCAACTTCGTCCAGCGCCGCCGCGGCGGCGATGTCTAGACAAGCGACGGAGGCAAATCGGCCCCGCCATGGGGCGCATTAAAGGGGAGGAAATCCTATGAACTGGAAAGCAGTTGGTCTCGCCACGGGTGCCGTCATCCTGACGGGCCATGCCTTTGCCGCCGGCCATCGCTGGGACGGCTCCGATGAGTTGGCTGTGAACCCGCTTGCCTGCGATGGCAGCGCCGGCGAGGTGATGGCGCAGCCTTACGATGGCGGCTCGCCGACCAACGCACCCGATCTCGCCAACAAGGATATCGTGCTGGTCGACGTGCCGAAGCTGATCGGCATCGGTTATTTCGCCGCTACGACCCTTGGGATGGAGCAGGCGGCCGCCGAGCTGGGCAACGTCACCGTCTCCACCGACGGACCGACCGAGGCCAATATCGACGACCAGATCACGTTCATCGACAACTACATCACCCAAGGGGTGAACGGCATCCTGTTCGCGGCCAACGATCCCGTCGCCATCGCGCCGGTGCTCAACAAGGCGCTGGACAAGGGGATCCACGTTGTCGGATACGACGCCAATTCGACCCCCGATGCCCGCGAGTGGTTCGTCAACCAGGCGGAATTCAATGGAATTGCCAAATCGATGGTGGATTCCATCGTGGCCGAGATCGGGGAAGACGGCAGCTTCGCGATCGTGACCAGCACCTTCACGACGCCGAACCAGGCGCGCTGGATCGCCGAGATGTGGGCCTATGCCGAGCAGTGCTACCCGAATGTCGAGTGGCTTGAGACCGTCGAGGCGCAGGAGGACAATATCCTGTCCTTCAACCAGGCCAGTACGCTGATCAACAAATATGGCGAGGACCTTGATGGTCTGTTCGGCATGACGTCGGTCGCGACTCCGGCCTCGGCCGAGGCTGTCACCCAAGCCGGCCTGTGCGGCGAAGTTGCAGTGGTTGGCCTGGCGACGCCGAACGCCATGAAGCCCTATGTCAATTCGGATTGCGTGAAGTCGGTGGTCCTGTGGAACCCAGTGGATCTCGGCTATGCCGCGGTGCATGTGCTGCGGGCCGTGGTCGACGGCAAGCTCGAGCCGGGCGCAGACCGGGTCGAGGCCGGGCGACTGGGTACGCTGCAGATCGTCAACGGCAGCGAGGTCCTGCTGGGCTCGCCATTCGTCTACAACAAGGACAACGTCAACGACTTCGATTTCTAGCGGAGCGTTCGTAACGGAGGATCTATCCCCCTCACCCCCGCGCACCGGCTTCGCGCTCGCGAGGACGGTGAAGGGGATGGTCTCCCGAATTGAGCGGTGCTGATGCCTGCCAGCCGGCGGGTATCGCGGCGCCGGTCCTGGCTGGTTTTGAACCGGCCTGCCCGACCAGGAGCATACATGCTCCCGATGGGCAGAACTGGCAGCCCCCGACCGCCTAGGCCATTCCGCGACGGTCGCACCATTCGTGCCAATGTCTGAGGATCTGATGGAACGCGAAAAGATCGCATTCACGATGCATCTCGACGCTGGCCAGGCTGACGAATACCAGCGTCGCCACGACGAGATCTGGCCGGAACTGGCCACCCTGCTCACCGAGGCCGGGATCAGCGACTACTCGATCTTCCTCGACGAGGCGACTGGCATTCTGTTCGGCGTTCTGCGGCGCACACCCGATCACGCCATGGACCGCCTGCCGGACACCCAGATCATGCAGCGCTGGTGGGCCCATATGGCCGACATCATGGAGACCAACCCGGACAATTCGCCGGTCGTCACCCCGCTGCGACAGGTCTTCCACTTGCCCTGAGCACAGCCATGCCGAGCTTCGGCAATTCGAATGCAAGAGTTCTGGCGGTCGACCGGAATCTGCGTGATCCGTATGTCCGCCGGTACGCACTGTGGCAAACCTGTGAAATCCTGATCGCGTTATCGATTTGTTAAAAATCTCCGCCGTACGCTTCCGCTTTGGACATGGACCGTCAACGGCCCAAAAAGGGCCCCGTCGCGAGGCAGATAATGCGGATAGACCCCCGTGATTCCGTGGTCGACGACCGCGAGGCTATGATCCGACTGATCGACATCGTCGGCCGCGAGCACATCTTCGCCCCATACCATATCGAGACCCCCTTGCCTGCCGCACCGGGACTACTAGCGCTGGTCCGGCCAACGGGCCACCGCTTTGCCGGGATCCGCAGCATCGTGCATCCACCGTGGTGGGATGTGCTCTATATCGAGCAGGCGCAGAACGTCTGCCGGCGAGCCGGGCGCGTGCTGCGCGACCTACAGGCCCGCAATCTCGGGCCGACCAAGGTCATGGTGCATTGGTTGCCGGATTCGGCCGAAGATCGGCGACTGGAGATCCAGCGCGCATTGATCGAGGCGCATGATCCGGAATTGAACAAGAAGACGCCGGCTGGCGACCTGCTGGTGCCCTCCCTGGCAGCCGCCTGCGGCTGAGCAGCACGAATTCCAACTCTCGGTAGGGGACGGGAAGCACCGTTCCCGAGTCGCTGAACTGACAACGAACTGCCGCCGATGGTGCCGGCGCGGGCCAGGGCGTCGATCATCCGGATCGACGACGCTGGCTGGTGCGCGCCGACGCCGCCCCTGTCGATCGCCTAATGACCTAAAAGCGATGGATGGCCCGAATCCCCTGTTCGTGCCCATGGGTCTTGATGGCCGGGACCGGACGTTTGGGACGTTGGCTACGACACCCGCCTGCGTCCGCCGCCAAGACCGTATCCCTCATCACACCCGCGTCAGAACCAATCCACGCCTGTTGAAAGCTTCATAATGCGTTCATTAACGTATACATTATCCTCACGAGCGGTATGCAGTTCGACCTCCCGGGCCGAACGGCGGGCCTCTCTATCGGGTTCGCAGTCGAACGAACTGGCCGGGACATGCAGGATCTGGACACGATTACCTTCGTCGGCGAGGGGCTGAACCGACCGGAATGCGTCCTCAGCCACGCTTCCGGCTGCCTGTTCGTCCCCGACTGGTCCGGTGGCGGTGGGGTTGCGATCATCCGCCCCGGCGGGCACGTCGAACGTGTTCTGGCGTCCGACCAAGACCGGCAATTGCGCCCCAACGGCATCGCGCTTCTGCCCGGCGGCCGGTTCCTGATCGCCCATCTCGGTGACGAAGATGGCGGAGTGTGGCAACTCGATCCGGACGGCGGCACGACGCCTGTGCTGCTCGAGGTCGATGGAGCCGCCCTGCCGCCGACCAACTTCGTCCATCAGGACCGCGAGGGCCGGCTCTGGATCACCGTCAGCACCCGGCTCCGGCCGCGGGCTCTTGGCTATCGGGCCGACGTGGCCGACGGCTTCGTGGTGCTGCAGGACGAGCGCGGCAGCCGCGTCGTCGCGGACGGTCTGGGTTACGCCAATGAATGCGTCGTCCACCCGTCCGGCCGGCAGCTCTTCGTGAACGAGACCTTCGCCCGGCGCACCGTCGCCTTCGATATCCGACCGGATGGCGGGCTTGGCGCGCGGAGGATCGTTGCGGAATTCGGCGACGGCACTTTCCCGGACGGGCTGGCCTTCGATGACGAAGGCGGTGCCTGGATCACCAGCATCATCAGCAACCGGGTCATCCGGGTCGGCCCGGACGGCCGCCAGGAAACCATCCTGGAAGATAGCGACCGCGACCACCTAGAGCGCGTCGAGCAGGCGTTCCGCGCCGGTCAGCTGGGCCGACCGCATCTGGACACCGTGCAAAGCCAGCGGCTACGCAACATTTCCAGCCTGGCTTTCGGTGGGCCTGATCGACGAACCGCCTATCTGGGCTGCCTGCTGGGCGATGCGATTGCCTGTTTTCCATCCCCCATCGCCGGCCACCCGCCGCCGCATTGGGAATTCGACCTGGGACCGCTGGCCGAGCCGCCGGCCGACATCCACAGCCGAGGTAATCCATGAGCGACGGCCCGGAACTTCAGATCGCCGTCTTCGAAGGCGATGGCATCGGGCCGGAGGTCATGGCGCCCTGTCTCGACCTGCTGTCGGCCGCGGCGGAGACCGTCGGCGGGTTCTCCCTGGCCTACACCAGGCTGCCGGCAGGAGCGGGCGCCTATCGCGAGCACGGAGTGGCATTGCCGGAGGAGTCGGTGCAAACGGCCGGCGCCGCCGATGCTATCCTGCTTGCCGCCATGGGCGATCCAATGATCCGCTATCCTGACGGGACCGAGATCACACCTCAGATCGAACTGCGGCATATCTTCAGCCTGTTCGCCGGCGTGCGGCCGGTGCGCGCGATACCGGGGGCGCCGGCGACGCTCGCCGATCCACGCGCCCGGGACCTGGACTTCGTGCTGATCCGGGAATCAACCGAGGGCCTTTTCGCAGCTCAGGGCAACGGCATCATCGACGGCGACCGGGAGGCCCGCGACACGCTGGTCATCACCCGCGATGTCAGCGAGAAGCTGTTCGACTTCGCCTTCGACCTTGCCCGGCAGCGACGCACCCAGGGCAGGTCCGGTACCGTGACGTGTGTCGACAAGGCGAACGTCTTCACATCCTTCGCATTCTTTCGCGGCATATTCGACGAGCGCGCGGCGCGACACCCGGATATCGAGGCGCGGCACGCCTATGTCGACGCCACGGCGCTGACCATGGTGCGCAACCCCTGGGCTTTCGACGTGCTGGTCACCGAGAACATGTTCGGCGACATCCTGTCGGATCTGGGCGCCGGCCTGATCGGCGGCATGGGCATGGCGCCGTCGGCCGATATCGGCGACGACCATGCGGTCTTCCAGCCCTGCCACGGCACCGCACCGGACATTGTCGGCCAGGGCAAGGCCAATCCGACCGCGATGTTCCTGTCTGTCGCCATGATGCTGGAGTGGATCGCTGGACGACGCCAGGTGCCGGAAGCCGCACAGGCTGGCGCCCTGCTCCGCCGTTCGGTCGATGACGCGTTTGCCGGCGGAAATCTGGTCCCGACCGAACTGGGCGGCGATGCCGGGACGGTCGCGATCACGCGCGCTGTCGCCGAGGCCATGGCCGCCTCGGCACGGGGCTGAACCATGGCCGACAGACTACGCGTCGCCACTGCCGGCGCGGGATATTTCAGTCGGTTCCATTACGAGGCCTGGCGACGCATGGACGACGTCGAATTGGTCGCCCTGTGCAACCGCACCGAGGCTCCGGCGCGTGCCATCGCGGACGAACACGGCATTGCAGAGGTGTTCACGGATTTCGGCGCCATGCTGGATGCGGTCGACATCGATCTGATCGACATCATCACGCCGCCACCGACCCACCTGCCTTACATCCGCCGCGCGGCGGACCGGCACATCCCGATGATCTGCCAGAAGCCCTTCTGCCAGACGCTGCCCGAGGCCGAAGAGGCGGTGGATGCGGCGGGGCGGACCGGCACGCTGTTGGTGGTGCACGAGAATTTCCGCTTCCAGCCCTGGTACGGAGAAGCACGGCGGCTGCTGTCCGAGGGCAAGCTCGGCACCCCGTACCAGATCAGCTTCCGGCTGCGTCCCGGCGACGGCCAGGGGACCGACGCCTACCTGGATCGCCAGCCCTATTTCCGCGCCATGGAAAGGTTCCTGGTGCATGAGACGGCGATCCATCTGATCGACACATTCCGCTACCTGATGGGCGAAGTCGGCTCGGTCTACGCACAGCTGAACCGGCTGAACCCGGCCATCGCCGGCGAGGATGCCGGGATCATGGTGTTCGAGTTCGATAGCGGTGCACGGGGCCTCTTCGACGGCAACCGCCTCGCCGACCACGCCGCCGGAAACCGCCGGCTGACCATGGGCGAGATGCTGATCGAAGGCTCGGACGGCGCGCTGCGCCTGGATGGCGATGGCCGGCTGTTCCTGAGGGTCCATGGCAGCAACGACGAGAAAGAGATCGCCTATGAATGGCAGGATCGCGGCTTCGGCGGCGATTGCGTTTACCGGCTTCAGCGACACGTGGTCGACCATCTGCTCGGGCGCGGCCCTGTCATGAACACCGGCGCCGAGTACCTGGCAAATCTCCGCATTGAGCAGGCTGTCTATGAGTCCGACCGGCTCGGCCAACGGCTCGAACCGTGATCGACGAACGGCGCCGGCCCAACCCGTCAGGACGCCCGGCAATCGAGGCGACGCGTCCGGGCAGCCGGTTGTTGAATGCTGACCGAGCCTATGTCGACATCAAACGCCGGATCCTGGACAACGAGATGCCGGCGGGCTTTCAGATCCTCGAGCAGGAACTCGCGCAGCTTCTGGACATGAGCCGTACGCCGGTCCGCGAGGCGATGATACGCCTTGCCGAGGAGGGCATGGTCGAAATCCGGCCGCGCCACGGCATGCGGGTCCTGCCGGTATCAGCGGCCGACATGCGGGAGATCTATCAAATTCTGATTGCCCTGGAGGCGAGCGCGGCAGAGTTGGTCGCGGAGCGCGGGCTGTCCGAGGACCAGTTGGATCGGCTCCGATCGGCCGTATCCGAGATGAACTCGGCCCTGGTTGACGCCCGGCTTGCCGACTGGGCAGCCGCCGACGAGCGGTTTCACCGGCTGCTGGTCGAGTATTGCGGCAATGGACGCTTGCAGGCGCTGGTCGGCACGTTCTGGGACCAGTCCCACCGGGCCCGAATGGCGACACTGCGACTGCGCCCCAAGCCGACCGAGTCCAACACGGACCACGCCGCCCTGGTGGAGGCGATCGCGCGTCGCAATCCCGATGCGGCGCGACGCATCCATCGACAGCATCGCATCCGGTCGGGACGGATGCTGGTGGCCATTCTGGAAGAGCACGGGCTGAACCAGCTCTGAGCACGCCGGCCGCCATCCGGCAAAGAAAGAGCCGCCCCGACCTGCGCCGGGGCGGCTCGATTTCCTAGCGGTATCGACCTTAGTCTTCGGCGACCAGATTCTCCGCCGCCGCCTTGCCGTTGCGCCCGGGGACGAGGTCATAATTGACCTTCTGACCCTCGCGCAGGCCGCTCAGGCCGGCGCGCTCAACCGCGGAGATGTGAACGAAGGCGTCCTTGGAGCCGTCATCCGGCTGGATGAAGCCATAACCCTTGACGGGATCGAACCACTTAACAGTACCAGTAGCCATTGCTACCCCTTTCGCAGATAGTTGGTGCCGGTCGGTTCCATACGGCGCCGGGCCGGCGGTAGACGTCTACAGTCTTCGGGGGCAACCAGGCTAGCCGCAGAGCGGCCGGTCGAACTGCACGCCACCATGTGCAAACGCGTGGGCCTGATATGGGACAGTAGGGGGGTGTGTCAAGCACCTAATGCGCTCGGATGTCGCCGACGCGGCCCATGACCCCGGCCAATGACCGGCATTCTTAGCTCCGAACATTGATCGTTTTTATCTATCAAACTATCAAGGCCAATCAATTTTTCTTCTTTGTCGGCCAGAACTATCGCCGCGCCAATGCGGTCGGCCAGGCGCTCGGCGCAGCGGAGTGATCGTCTGCTCCGGACGGTGGGTCGGAATCGGGCAAGCGTTCACCCTTCTCGAATCACCGCCCCGCCGCGGCGATGGATTGGCCGGCGCATGCTGCCCGCTGCATGGCCAATCGGTGCTCTGAACCGCGCTCCCGCCCCGGCGGGGCACGTGGTCCAGCTATCGACCGCGGCCATCAGCGATGCAACGCTGACAAACCCTCTCCCAAGAATTTGAATAAAATGCTATGCTTTTTGAAACGTAGAGGCACCGGCATGGCAAATCAGGGCAAGGGCGTGATCGACGCGCTGCGCGGGCTGTTCGATGCGGGCGACTGGATCAGCATGAAGCCGGCGCTGGATCCTGGCGCCACGCTGCTGTCCCTGGACCACAAGCCGGACCCGACCGAGATCAAGCTGCGGATCGGCCTGGGGCTGGTGGTCGTGGCTGTCTGCACGACGGTCTATTACGTCATCGATGACGAGGTCGGGATCTTTATCGCGTTCGGCTTCGGGTCGTTCGGGCTGTTGAACTTGGTCCTGGGCGTGATCAAGAGTCGGTTCGAGAAGTCGATGCTGTTCACCGGCCACGACGTGCTTGTGAAGACCCGCGGATTGCTCGGCCGCAAGGAATGGCGCGAGCCGATCGCGAATTACAACGGCGTCGTGTTGCGCGAGCATCACATCGGCGACCGGGGCGTCGGCAACATCACCACTACCAAGACCTATCATGTGATCGAGCTTGTGCACCGAAGCGCCAACAAGACGCTGCCGCTGTACGTCAGCGAGGAGGGCGAGTCGCCGCGCAGCATTCAGGAGGCGTTCGCGCGACGGTTCAAGCTGCCGGCACTGGCGCCCGACAGCGGCGGCATGGCAGCCCGCGCGGTCGATGCGCTCGATACGCCGCTCGCCGAACAGTCCGCCGACGATCCCGGCCCGCCGCCATCCGGCGTCAAGGTCCGGTCTCGCGACGGTGCGGTCTGGATCACCGTCGGCCAAGGCAGGTTCGGCCGGGTCTTCGTCTGGCTCTTCTGGCTTTCGATTCCAGTCATTTTCGGCGGCATCGGCTACATGGTCGACCCGACATTCGGACTGGCCGCCGGCGGCATGGCGGCGTTCTTCGTGGTCATGATGCTGGGGTTGGCCGCGCTGATGGGACGTAAGACGGGCAAGCTGCAATCGGCCCTGGTCATCGAGTCCGACCAGATCTGGATCGACCGGCCGCGGCCCGACGACTGGATGACTCGGCTGGGGCGTCGGGTGATGTCCTCGATCAGCGGGCGCGATATCAGCGCTGTCGAGCGCCCTCTGGAAACCCTGCCCCGGCACGCCATCGAGCAAATCCGGGTCGACACCTACACCAGCCACTTCAGCGGTTCGTCGCGTGGTTCGAGCCATGGCAGTTCGGCTGTTCACGACCGTCTCGTCATCGAAGGCGATGACGGTCGGCTCAACTTCGTCGGCTCGCAATTCGACAAAAGGAAGCTGGAATGGGTCCGCGACTACCTGCGTCACGAACTGGCCGGCGGCCCATGACGCTCTGTTGATTTCAGCCTTTCGGCGAGACAACGCTACAGTACCCGGCCTTGGGCAGGGGTCGCTCGCAAGTATCAACCGGAAGGCCTAACTGATGACCACGGATATCCACGGAAACCAGATGACCGGCGCATCGCGCGCCTCCGCCGATCATTACGGCAAGGCCGCCCAGGAATTCGCCCTGTATGTCGGCGATCCGATCGCCACACTGGCCGAGGCGGTCGAGGACAGCCCCGGCTTCGCGATGGCTCATCTGGCCAATGCCCATCTCCATCTCAGCGGCTGCGACCGGCCTGGGGTGCAGGTTGCCGTCGATGCGCTGAAGGCGGTCTCCGGCCTGCCGATGAACGATCGCGAGCAGGCCCATGCAGCCTCGGTCCGCGCCTTCGTCGAAGGCGATTTCGAGCGCGGCCACGAACGCCTGGAGCAGATCGTGCTGCACAACCCGCGGGATCTCTTCGCGGTTCAGATCGCCCATCTGTGGGATTTCCTGCTGGGCGATGCGCGCCGGTTGCGGGAACGGATCGCGATGATCCTGCCGCACTGGACATCGTCGGATCGCGACTATCACGCGCTGCTGGGCATGCATGCCTTCGGGTTGGAGGAATGCGGCCACTACCAGCAGGCCGAGGAAGCCGGACGCGAGGCGGTTGGACTGAACCACCGGGATTCCTGGGCGCAGCATGCGGTCGCCCATGTGTTGGAGATGCAGGGCCGCATCGATGACGGCATCTCCTGGATGCGCGAGAACGAGGCCGGCTGGGCGCCGGAAAACTTCTTCGCCGTCCACAATTGGTGGCATCTGGCGCTCTACCATCTGGAGCGCGGCGAGATCGACACGGTCCTGGCGCTCTACGACGGGCCGATCCGCCAGGACCGTTCGACCGTGATGCTCGACATGATCGACGCCTCGGCGATGCTCTGGCGGTTGCATCTGCGCGGCGTCGACGTGGCGGACCGGATGGCGGCGCTGGCCGATGACTGGACGCCGTTCGCCGAGGACGGCTACTACGCCTTCAACGATGCCCACGCGATGATGGCCTTTGTGGCAGCGGGCCGCGATGCCGATGCCGACCGGACCATCGCCGCCATGGAGCGGCAGGTCGGCACCGGCGTGACCAACGCGATGATGACCGAACAGGTCGGATTGCCGGTCGCGCGCGCCTTGCGCGCCTTTGGACAGGGCGACCATGCCGCAACGGTGGAGCATCTGCGGCCGATCCGCTCGATTGCCAATCGCTTCGGCGGCAGCCACGCGCAGCGCGACATCCTCGACCTCACCCTGATCGAGGCGGCGACCCGCGGCGGCGACACCGCGACCGCCGGCGCCTTCACCGCCGAGCGCCTGGCTCGCAAGCCGGCCAGCCCGCTCGGAACCCTGCTGGCCCGCCGGGCCGCGGAGATGGCCGGGGACGTCGCCCTGCATTGACCAAGGCCATGACGAAGGCGGGCATTGCGCCCACCGCCGGTCCGGTGACGATCCACCCAGCAGCGCGCGAGGACGCCGTCACATTGCCGGCATTGGCACGGTGCTGCTCGAAGCCGCACATGACCGCGCCCGGCAGTTGGCGCTGCACCGCGTCAGCCTGATCTGCTTTGAGCAGAACGCGAGCGCGATGCGGCTCTACCGCCGCCACGGATACGTCGAACGCGATCATGTTGGTGAATCCCGGTCTGAGTAATCCGCATTGACGGGCGTCCCGGCTGACCGGCCGAGGCCAGGCATGTGGCGGAGGACTGATTCTCCGAAGCGCTGAAAGCTGGCACCGCGACCACAAACCGATTTCGGCGTCCATCCGATGTGGCAAATGCCACAGTCCATCAAATTGTATTTTCGTAAAATTGCGCCCATGGGTTGCTCCGGCCATGCCCGGGCAGCCCTGATTCAGTCAAAACCGATCTTTCAATCCGCGACTATTGATCAACAGGAGTTATTTGATGAGTGAGATTACCGAGGCGCTTTTGAAGGAGATCAAGAAGCTCGATCTGGAGCGCTATTACAAGGAACCGATCTGTATGATCCCGGTTTCGAAGAACTTTCGCGGCGAGTTCGATCTCGCCGACCGGGATCGGCAGCAGTGCAAGCACCCGGAGTGCGAAACTCTGAAGGCGCTGCACCGGATGAAGCTCGAGGTCCGGAGCAACCGACCTTGCGATTCCGTCGCGGCACGGCGCCTGGACGGGACGATCGAGGGCAGGCTTGCTGTTCGCCTTCATCGAGAACGGCAACCAGCGTGGCTACCACAAGGCCCAGATCGAGTGGACCGGCGCGACGTCCGTCCTGCAGGGACAGATGTCCGGCATGACCAACGTCGGCACCCACCGCGATCCGCTTCGGCCGTGCGAGCGCTGCGACGAGCGTGGCCACATGGAAGGCTGTCTGGATGCGGTCGTGGTCAAGGGCGACCACAAGGGCTGCCGTCTGCTGGCGACCTACGTCATCGAGTTCGACTCGAGCACCGGGTCGATCAGCACCGCGGTGGAAGGCACCCTCGAGGGCGTGCTGATCTGCGACTGCAAGTAGCTTAAATCCGCCAACTATCGGGTGGTGGTCTCATCGTTTGGCGATGGGGCCATCCTCCGGTCTCCGAATTATTCTCGGTGGCTCAGAACTTCCAGTTCAGGTTCAGCGAGAAGAAGAGCGCCCGATTGGTCTCGTAGTCGCCCTCGAGCGTGGTCGAGTTGCTGATCTTGGCGTCCCCGAGATCGGCGTATACGAACGACCCTCCGACGGCCAGGGTCTCGGAGAGCTGATGCTGCGCCCCCACGGCGAAACGATACTGCTCGTCGATCGGCATGTCGGCCGTCCGGTCGCCGCTGCTGACCGGCGAGGAATCGTAGGTGAAGCCAGCCTGCAGCAGCCAGTCCTCCCGCGGCTTGTAATGCGCACCGATGCTCGCATGGTAGGTGTCTTTCCAGTCCCGGGGGATCGCCTGGGATCCACCATCCGTCGAGACCAGCAGGTCGCTCATCGTGCTCCAGTCTTCCCAGCCGACTGTCGCCAGCACCGCCCATTGCTCATCGATGTCGTGGTAGAGGCCGACGCGCACCACTTGAGCAAAGTCGAGTTCGGTGTCTGAGCCGATGTTGAGGCCGGCGGGCTCGATGCTGAGGTCGCCATCGAATTCCAGCGTCTGCTCGGAGACATAGCTGATGCCGACACGGGTCTGCGGGCTCAACTCGAACAGTGTCCCCAATGAGAAACCGTACGCTATGTCATCGCCGTCGAGATTGGCCTGGCCGGTCCCGCCGGGCGGCACGGCCAGGTCGAAATCGAGATTCCCGTACGTGAATATCGGCCCGGCGCTGACCGACAGCCAATCGGTGACCCGGTAGGCCACGGTCGGGTTGACGCTGACCGTCAGGATCTCGATTTCCTGGGCCTGATAGCGTCCCGACCAGGTATCGCCATAGTCCAGGGACGCACCGCTGATCGAATAGATGCCGACGCCGAACTTCAGATCCTCGCTGGCGCTGTAGACGCCATAGGTGCCGAGCAGGGGGACGAGGGAGCCGGCGTCTCCGCCATTGCCGCCGCCAAACGGCGTGCCCGGATCGGCGTCGAACTCGGTATCGATGATGCCGATGCCGGCGCCCAGGGTCACCTCGTTGCCGTCGATCCGGGTCATGCCGGCCGAGTTGTGCCAAGCCGTCGCGGCGTCGTCCGCCCAGGCCTGGGCGCCGGCGCCGGCGGTGCCCATGCTCGGCGTGGCGAATTCGTTCACGTACAGACCGCCGGCTTGCGCAGCGCCGGCACCCAGGCACATGCAGATGAGCGACACGAGTCTTGTTGTCGACAAGGCCCGCGCCCGGAAGCGTCGGTCGGCGAACGCCGCATTACGATTAACCGGCATCGCGTCTAATGACCCTCTGTTGTTTATATGCCTTGGAAATGGACGTCAGTTTGGTTCTGCTCGATCGGACTCTGCACCGCAGGGATGAAGATGCATTCTGGATAGAAGATACGAATCAAGGTTCGAAGCTGGAATTATCGAAGGGGTCGGGTTGACGTATCTTGGAGACCGACCGGTTTTCTATCAACTCTGATTCCCTTTGATTCAATTCGGGCTGATGCGCGATCTCATGCCGCAGTGGCTCGGGTTCGGATCTGCCAATTGTCGCGCCCGCCCGCTCGGCCTGGCTGCGCGCCGCAGCCAGGCCAACGCAGGCTTTAGCCGCCGAACGTGACCTCGACGCCGCCAGGCGCGATCGGCATGGAAGCCCTGAGGCCCTCCCCGTCCTGGTCGGTGGCGTTCATCACGACACAGGCCCCATTGGTGATCGACATGCCGCCGAGCGACGCCGTGGCGACGGCGAGGCCGCCTCCGATACCCAAATAGAAACCTTGGAAATCCTCGAGCTTCTCGAGGTTGTAGACGGTACCCGAGAGTTCGATCTCGGCGGCACCGACTTCCATGAGCTTGGCGCCCTCCAGCGAGAACTTGTGGCTCTCACCGGATGTGAGCGTCAGGGTTCCCTCGCCCCACCTGGCACCGACGATAAGGCCAACGCTATTCACCGTCGCCGTGAACGTCCCCGACTCGACCAGTTCGCGGTCCGGGCAGTCCACTTTTTCTTCCGCTACTCCCGCGCCGCTATAGGCCAGGGCCATCGCGATGGCAGGGGCCAGAATCCAGTTCCTCATTGTACGTACCTCTCTGTTTCGCTTTGATTTCTACGTATGCTGTCGTTGCAATCCGTGTCGATGAAGATGTCGTCGTTTCAAGATGCGCCGATGCAGACCTCCCGTCGTTCCAGGGTGCAGGCATCGAAATCCGCGGTCAATGCGTCGGCGTCGATTGACCTGCCGATGGCGACGATCTTCGTGCGGGGCGCCCGGTCTCCCCACTCGTCCAGTTCACGAATTTCGGTGCGGCGTCCCACGGCCTGGAGGCTCAGGCGCTTACTCGGGGTATCCGCACTGAAAACGATGCCTTTGCAGCGGTAGACCGACTCGGGGAGGTCCCGTCGCACCATCTGCTGCAGCATCTCGCGAGAAAACAGGCGATCGGACTCGTAACTCCAGGTCTGGAACACCGCACCCACATCTCCGTGTCCATGGTGGTGCTCTTGCCCGTCGCTGTCGGAGGACATGCGCTGCGATTCAACATGCGCCGGATCGAAACGGCCGACGGCGAGCAAGATCTCCAGCGGGACATCGCACTGCGTTGCCTCGATGATCCTGATCCGATGCAGATGGTGGCCGATCCAGTCCCTGATCACCTCGACGTGCTCCGGACCGACGAGATCGACCTTGTTGAGCACGACCATGTCGGCAAAGCCGATCTGACGGATCTTGAGCGCGTTCAATGTCGCATCGTCGCCATGTCTGAAGACCGCCTCGGCGTCGACGATGCAGGTAATGCTGTCGAGCCGCAGCAGCTTTTCGTAGCGGCGGTCCAGGAAGGTCATCACGATACCCTCGGGATCGGAGACCCCGCTCGCCTCGAGGATGACGTAGTCGATCTCATCGCCGCGGGCGAGGAGCTGCTCCAGCGACTTCACCAGATCATCGCGGATCTCGCAGCAGACGCAGCCATTGGTGAGGTTGATCGTGTTCTCCTCCACGCCGTCGACCAGCTCCGCGTCGATGTTGATTGCACCGAAATCGTTGACCAGCACGCCTACCCGAAGGCCGTGATCGCCCGAAAGGATCCGGTTGAGCAGCGTCGTCTTGCCGGCGCCCAGGAAACCGGTGAGCAACGTTACGGGAATCGGGTCCCGGCCCTCGATGAAGATCGGTTCGGTGCGTGGCGCCGGCGCCAGTATCGGTCCGCTGTCAGGTGTCATAGCCGCCTCCCCTTGGCAAACAGGACCGCCGCCTTCCTGGCAGCGACCCGTGCGCATCGCTTCGCTAGTCGTCGATCTCGATTCCACGCGCCGCCAGCATCTCGCGCGGATTGAGGGTGATCCCCGGCCAAGTCTGAACCGGCTCCCGGTAGGCGCCCGTCGGGTAGTACAGCCTCGGGTCGATCTCCAGATCCCGCACGAACTGCTCCTGCTGCACCTCGCGCGGCATCGTCGGCGTCGGGAACTCGATCGACTCGGGCAGCGGCTCACCCGGCGGAACGAACCAGCGCGGATCCATCGATGCCGGGGCCGCTCCGTCGGAGATCACCCCGTCCCGCGCCCAGATGGCGTCCTTCGTCACGTTGATGACTTTCAGATCCAGGCCGAACATGAACAGGCCGTCCCAGTGCGATCGGACCTGGGCGATCGATTCGGCGGCGAGCTGATCGCCGGACCATTCGAAATGACAGATCGCCGCCATGCGCGGCTGGGCCTGCTTGAACAGATAGCCGGCCGCGTAATACATCGTGTGATAGATATCGATGGTGTATTCCCACAGCTCGGAGGGCGAACCGACCTTGAGGGCCGAGAGCGCCGGGGTGTCGATCGTCCCTTCGGTGACGAACACATCCGCCCCTTGGCCGTATTCTGCGGAGAGTTCATCCGGGCGGCCGTCGCCGGTCCACACGAAGGACAGGCCGGCATCCTCCCAGTCGAGGCGGAAGGCGGATGCGCCGTCCTTCACGTGGCTGCGCGGCCAATGGCGGACCTTCACGCCGTCCTGGTCATAGCAGATGCCGTTGCGTTCCTTCCAGTCGAACTCGGTGACTTCGATCTCCATGCCATCGCCGATCGGGCAGGAGCTGAAGTTTTCCTCGTGCCAACGGTTCATCGCCCGCATGTTCCGGACCATGCTCTTGATGCCCAGCTCCGGCGTTCTGCCTGACGGCCCGTACACCCGCAGCGGCTTGAAGCCGCCCGAGAAGGCCCGGAAGGGGTACATGTAGGGCAGATCGGCGTAGTGATCGGCGTGGAGATGGCTGATGAATATGTCGTTGATCAGCGCCGCGGGCACCTGCATCGCGATTGCGTGGCCCACGCTGCCATTGCCCAGATCGAAGAAGAAACGCCTCGGCTGCGCTGTGTCGTTGCCGAGTTCGACGAGCATCGACGTGCCCTTCTGCAGGCGGTTCGGCGGCCATGGCGAACTCCCGAGAAACGTGACCCGCATTTCATTCTTCGGCAGGATCTCGGTACCCGGCAGGTACATGTTCCGGTTCTTGATGGCCGGCCAGGGCTTGTACCACTCCGGCAGACTGATCCCGCCACCCGGACGGTCCCCGTAAGGGTTTCTCGCCTCGCTTTCATGTTCCGCGGCAGTCGCTGTCGATGCCCCGGACAGGGACGCCGCCGCCAGGCCGCCAGCGACAACGCTGCTGCCTTTCAGGAAATCGCGCCGGCTGCCGCCGGATGCGGCGTCCGTCCGATCGTCGCTGCCATTCGAACCGTCGCCGCTTGTCATCTGACACTCTCCCATTCGTTAAGTCCGACCTCCGGACCGACAATGCGGCCGGGCGCGTCCACTCTTCATTCCGATAGCCCGCACTTCAGATAGTCGAGGGCCTCCTCGCGCAGTTCCTCGGCAATCCGGTCGAACTCCTGCGCGCGACCCGGATTGACGTCATCGCCGCTCCTCCAGAGTTCGGCAGCGCGACGCGCCTCGTCATAGTCCTCGCAGATCGAGCGGAACGTCGGGTTCCGCAAAGCGAGAGCCCGGACCCGAAGGCCATGGGCAGGTTCGTCGCGTGAAAGCTCATCACAGAGGGTCCTTGTGTCCTGTCCCACGAATTGGCTCCGTCGCTCCATCGGTGGGCTGCCGAGTGCAGTGCAGCAGTCGATCGATTGTTCCGTCGAGATCGCTCACGGATACCCGGATTCCGCGGTGTTGCCGGAGACTGCAACGGGTTCGAACATGTTCGAACCCGTTGCAGCGATCACGGGCGAGACGACGGCCCACGCTGTTGCGATTGCCGCCTCGATAGGGCGAGATATGTTAGAAATGCCCGGCGATCGAGCGCATTCCAACGACTGCGAAAGCGAGATGACAGAATTAGCCTCAGATCAGCCGGCCCCCGAGGGTCGTTCGATCCATGCTCAGCTCGAGCTGATCCTGGGGAGCGCCGAATTCAGAGCGAGCGATCGCGGCAGGGATTTCCTGCGCTACGTCATCGATGAGGCGCTGGCAGGGCGCGCCAGGCGCCTGAAGGGTTACGCCATTGCCGTGTCCGTGTTCGGACGTGACGAGAGCTTTGATCCTGCCGTGGATCCGGTGGTGCGGCTCGAGGCGCGGAGATTGCGTCGCGAATTGGAGCACTACTATCTCACCGCCGGCCGCAACGATCCGGTCCGCATTTCCATCCCAAAGGGCGCCTACGTCCCAACTTTCGAATTCGTGGAAGGCTTATCGGACAGTCCCGACAGACGCGAAACGCGGCCACCGGACGGGCACGCGCAGAAACCCAGGCGTCGGTCTTCGATTGCAGTCGCTGCGACATCAGGCGTGCTGGTCGCGCTTGCCGTCGCCGCCGGTTTCTGGTTTTCGTACGAACGCGGTTCGGAGCCGGCGCCCGATGCCTCCGGCAGCGCCGTGCCGTCGTTCGCGACCCCGATCGTCGCCGTTCTGCCGCTAACGAGAATCGGCGCCTCTGACCTGATTTCCGTGACGGCAGCGGGCTTCACCGAAGACATCGTGACCGATCTGGCGCGCGTGACCGGTTTGCGGGTCATCGCCTACAGCTCGTCTTCGCGATACGGCAGTCGCGACCTGGATGTGTCGGAGGTCGGCGCCGCGTTGGGAGCGACGCATCTGCTGACGGGCAGCTTCCAGAGCGATGGAGAGGATTTCCGGGTCAATATCCGCCTGATCGATGTTGCAGCCGGCGAGCAGATCTGGGCCAGGCGCTTTGACGATACGGACGAGGGCATCATCTCCGATCAGGGCGGGATCGCCGAACATGTCAGCGCGGCCTTGTCCGTGACCCTGCTGCCGGGTGAAACGGGCGGCGATCGCGACGGGCTGCAGGACCTCGAGGCACGCGCGCTCTACCGACAGGCCATCACGCTTGTCAATCCGCCCAGCGATCCGGCCCGCTTTGTCGCTTCGCAAGCGCTGTTGCAGCGGACCATCGAACTCGACCCCGGCTCGCCGGATAGCTATGCCGGCCTGGCCTTCGTCCTGGCGCTCAAAATCTGGTTCGGGCACGCCGAAGACCTGGACGCCGCGTTTGCAGAAATCAATCGGCAGAACTCCAGGGCGCTCGCAATCGATCCGGGAAACGCACAGGCGCGGATCACGGATAGTCTCGTGTCCATGCTCGTCGGGGAGCACGATCAGGCGGTCCGGCAGTGCCGGTCGGCGATCGAGGCGCGACCGAGCAGCAGCCATGCTCACGGCTATTGCGGCATCATGCTGACCTTCGCCGGCCGTCCCGCCGAAGGGATCGAGCTGCTGGAAACGGCGATCCGACTTGACCCCGTCAATCCTAGGGTGCCGTTCTTCAATATGCTCGGCGTTGCAAAGTACCATGCCGGCGACTATGCCGGCGCGCTGGATGCCCTGAATCTCAACATTGCTCGCAGCGGACCTTTCGGTGCCCACATGCTGGTCTATGTTGCTGCCACGCAAAGGGCGCTGGGAGACGACGCGGGCGAGCGTGAGGCGCTGGAGGAGCTTCGGAATTATCCCACGACCTCCTGGGTCGCGGAATGGCTACGGAGAGCCTTCAGGAACCCCCGGGATTTCGAACCGTTGATGGCGATTCTGGCGACGATCGATCGGCCTGGCAGCACGGGCCGTCGTGCCTCCTTCCCAGCGACGACCGGGACTCCGAGCGGCGGAAGCAGACCGTAGGCCTGCTGCGCCGTCGGCAACGGACATCGCATGGGTCACTGCGCCTTCAACCTGAGCATCCACTGTGCCGGCGACTTCGGCAGCAAGGCATACTTGATTTGCCGGTTCCTTGCTGCGATCACCCCATTGCAGCCCGCGGGTGCAACGAGCTCCTCCTCGGCCCCGCCCGCCCACTTCAGGGTGCCGAGAACGTCACCGGCGGCGATGGTGGCCTTGCGACCGATGCCCGGCTTCCAGGAGACACGGAGCACCCCGAGCCGCTTCTTTCTGAAATAGTCGACGACGAAATAAGCTTCTCGGTTCAGTTTTTCGTAGGTCAAGGCCGGCATTTTCCTACTCCTTCGGAGCGAGCAGATAGGCGTCGTTCACGCCCGGCGCCCGGGCGCCGTCCAGATCGTATTTGCTGGACCACATGGCTTGGCAGAGGTGGAACTGCCTCTGGTCGTCCGGGTCTACGACCGTTCTGGCCGCCTCGAAGTCGCGGAGCTGTCGGGCAAGGCGACCTTGAAATCGAGCGACGCCGGACCGTCGATGGTGCTCTGGATCTTCGCCAGCACCTCCTGGTCGCTGCCGGTGCCGGCAGGCCAGACCGTATTGCCGGCGCTGCTCGGGATGTTCTGAAGCACCCAGCTGTGTGTGGCGAGCAGGGTATCCATGAGGGCGAGTTGGGTGCGCGCCGGATCGGGTGACGCGAGGTCCCGATAGCGGATGTAGTAATAGGGCCCGTCGGGGTCGGCCTCCCATTCCGGTGCGCAGTCCGCATCCCAAAGGTCCGCAATCGGGTAGCGCTGGGTCCGCAGGCCAATGCTTTCCGCCCCCTCCGCCTGCTCGACATACAGGGTACGGAATTCAGGCGGCCAATCGGTGGTGGACCCGACATTGAGTTCGAGCCAGTTCTTCTCTTCCCCCGGGTTGACGAACCACTGCGCGGTATGGGTATGGGCGGAGGTGTAGAGGGTCATGCCCTCATCACGGCGCCAGCGGTCGATGGCCTCCTGGCCCTGGCTGGTGATCGTGCCGAAGGGATGGTGCCCCATAAGCAGGTTCACCTGATCCCGGCTCAGCCAGCCGTCGACCACGCCGATCTGATCGGCCAGCAGCTCTCCATTGATGCCTGCGTTGCGCATGCCGAACCACCAGGGAACAAGGCGCGGCCGTTGCGAGAATTGGCTGGTGTCGAGCAGCACCACGACCACCCGCCGAGGAGAGTACGGATCAGTGATGTTGAGACGCTGCACGACGAAGGACCGCCAAGGCCTGTTACGGTCGATCCGCCACGCGACTTCTTCCACATCGATAGATCCGGGGGGCGCCTCGGCACCGCCACGGGATGCTCGTTGGATGCCGTCACCGTCGAGATCGGCGGGAAGCGTCAGCAGGCCTTGCGCGGCGAGCGCACGAAGGTAGCGCTCGACCAGGCGGTCCTTGGTCATCCGCCCGTCCGCGCCGTCGCCGGTGTCGCAGACGCGAAGCCAGTCATCCTCCGCGAAGTGACCGTTGCCGAAGTAGTAGCTGTCGTGGTTTCCGGGTGCCATGACCCAACCGTGGCGGCTCTGGTCCATCACCTCCAGGAAGATCTCCCACTCCCAAATGCAGCCGGCATTGAGGGCGTCTCCCAGATGCACAAGGGGCAGACGCTCGCCGAAATTCTCCACGGTCCATTTCACGATGGCCGGCGCGTAGAAGTCGAGCTGCACCGGTCGGATCGCCACCGAGACGAACTGGTTGGTGAACCCGCTCCGCAGCCAGACGGGCTTGCCGTACAAATTATGGATCTGGTTGTCCGCGATGATGGCCAGCTCGAGCGAGGCCGCCTCACCGCGTTCCGGCTCCTGCGGCGGAATCCCCCAGCTGCCGTCCAGCGACAGCGGTTTCTGGCAGGACGCGCCCGCAAGCGCAACCGCCGCCAGCAGGAGTATGACGATACTCAATCTTCGTTGACGATCATTCACGGCACCCGCCTCCTCAATAATCCTGGCCCGGACGGTGCTCGGATATTCCCCTCAAGCCCCTTGGGGATCTAGTCCGGGGCAGCTCGTAAATTCAGCCATGCTGCCTCGCCAGAATTGCGAACAGCCGTCGGGAGCAGGATCAATCACAGGACCGAGGATAGGGCTCGGGAATACACGAGCCTCACAAGCCCAGGCTCTGAACTGCCCGCAACCAGTATTGGAACATGAGCGGACATGGCCTGAACATGGGAAATGTTCAGCCGGCGATCACCTGATCGGGACTCATCACGCGATGTGGTGTTACTCCCGATCGCAGGTCGTGTTCGTTGAAACGCGGCGAGACACGGCCGGCGAAGTCCGCCGGCCGTCCAGACTGGGCTTCAGCGTGGATCATGTCCGCGGCGATCCATGGCACCGCCGCCGACAGTCGCTTTCGACTCCAACCTCTCTACCGATACTCCGGATTGGCGAAGTCGAAGCGGCACCCGGCCGTCCACGCTGCGCGCTGGTTGCCATGGGCCGGTATGCCGCCGGCATCCTTGATCATCCGCGCCATGTGCAGCAGGTTCCAGGTCATGAAGGTGGTGTTGCGGTTGGTGAAGTCGTTCTCGGGACCGCCGGAGCCTTCGTCCAGATAGGACGGTCCCGGCCCCGCCTCGCCCAGCCAGCCGGCATCGGCCTGGGGCGGGATCACATAGCCCAGGTGCTGCAGCGAATAGAGCACGTTCATCGAGCAGTGCTTGGCGCCGTCCTCGTTGCCGGTGACCAGGCAACCGCCGACCTTGCCGTAATAGGCGTACTGCCCGGCATCGTTCAGCTCGCTGGAGTTGGCGTAGAGCCGCTCGATCACCTTGGTGCAGACCGAGGACTTCTCGCCCAGCCAGATCGGCGTCGTCAGCACCAGGATGTCGGCCGCTTGAACGGTCTTGTAGATCTCCGGCCAGTCATCCTTGGCCCAGCCATGCTCGGTCATGTCGCCGTAGACGCCATAGGCGATGTCGTGGTCGACGGCGCGCACCGCATCCACCGACACGCCGTTCTTCTCCATGATCGTGCGCGCGATGCCGACCAGCCCGTCGGTGTGCGACGGTTCGGGCGAGCGCTTCAGCGTGCAGTTTATGAACAGCGCTTTGAGATCGGAGAAATCCCACTTGCTCTCGCTGCACCATTTTTCCTGTTGCTCGTTCAACATGATCGGTTTCCATTTCCTTCAGGTTCGTGTCGGTCGTTTCGGGATAACAAGTCCGGCAACGGGTCGGAGCGACACCAGGTCATGCCGCCGACGCCCTCGGCATACGCGCGCCACCGGAGTGGCGAAGCGGCATCTCTTCGACGGGTTTCGACTCCTCGCATTCTCCGAGCCGCGCCGCCATGCGGCCGTAGGCCTTGGCCAGCGGCGCCGCGGAGACGCCATGCAGAACGGCGCTCAACGCGACGGTCACGATAGTCGCCACCAGGATCTCATGGGCATGCGGGATCCCCGACTGCTCCACGATCAACAGCGCGAACAGGATCGAGGCCAGGCCACGGGGCCCGAACCAGCCGAGGAACACGACCGTCGGAGCCCTGATGCCGGTGCCGATCAGCGAGAGCGCGGCAGGGACCATGCGGATCAGGGTCAGGCTGAGCAGCGCGTAGCCGACAATCGCCCAGTCCAGCCCGTGCAGGCCATCCGGCAACATGGCAGCACCGAACACCAGGAAGGTGATCAGCATCAGTAGTTGCCCCTCTGTCTCCATGAAATCGAGCAGGAACTGGCAGCGATGGCGGATCGTATTGCCGAAGACGAGGCCGGCGACGAAGGCGGCGATGAACCCGTTGCCGCCGATCAGCTCGGCGGACCCGAAGCAAAGGAAGGCCATCGCCAGCACGCCGATGCCTTCGAATGGCTCGGTCATGTAGCCGGCGGTGGCGGCGGCGTCGACGATACGGGCACCGGCATAGCCGAGCACGATCCCCACCAGCGGACCCAGCGTCACCTGCAGCAGGCCGAAGGTGACCCAATCGCGCTCGCCGGCGCCCTGCGCCCCGGCGGCACTGGCCAGCGCCGCAAGCAGCAGGACCGCCGGCAGCGCGATGCCGTCATTGAGCCCGCTTTCCACGTTCAGCGCCTGGCGGATACGCACCGGCACGGCGCGAGCCGAGACGACGGCTTGGCCGAGCGCGGCGTCTGTCGGGGCCAGGATGGCGGCAAGCAGGGCCGCTTCCCACAGCGAGAAGTCGGGGAACAGGAGGATCGCCGCCGCCGCGCCTGCCAGCATGGTCAGTGGCAGGCCGATCAGCAGCATGCGCTGTGGCAGGTTGTGGTCCTTGCGCAGCAGCTTCAGATCGATCCGTGCCGCATCGGAGAACAGCACCAGCACCAGGGTCAACTCGGCGATCAGGTGGATCAGGCCGTGATCGAGTTCGATCCGGGCGATGCCCAGACCGCCCTGCCCCACCGAGAAGCCGAACAGGATGAAGACCAGTGGCGCGGTGATGATCGTGCCCTCCAGCTTGCGCGAGACAAGCCCGAAGCCGATCAAGCCGCCGCAGACGACGATCGCGCCAAGCAGATCCATTCTGGCCCCCTGTTTCGCCACTGCCGGATTCCGGCTGACGGTGATTGCCCGTGATTGATGCCGATCGGCGGGCCGAGGTTACTACCGGCGCGATTTCGTGTCCCGGCATTCGCACGAGCGTCGGATTCGCGGCGTTCTTGCGAACTCGACGGGCGCGTGCCGGGACCGCGTTTTTTGCCGCTAACAATCCGATGCATCCGTGTAGGTTGCCGGGATGGATTCGCGACACCGGCATCGACGATCCGAACCGTTGCTCGAAAGAAGTCAGGCAGACGACCGTCCGGCGTTCGACGACGACGCCCTGGTCGAAGGGCTGCGTGACGGCAGCGCCCGTCACGCGGAACACTTCGTCCGGACGCATATCGGACCGATGCGCGCGGTTGCGCGTCGCATCCTGGGCGGTGATGCGTTGGCCGACGACTGCGTGCAGGAGGCCTTTTTGAAGGCCTTCCGGAAGATCGATGGCTTCGAGGGACGGTCCAGCCTCAAGACCTGGCTGCACCGCATCACGGTCAATGAGGCGCTGATGAAGCTGCGCGCAATCAAGCGCCAGAATGAACAGCCGATCGACCCGCTGATGCCAGAATTCGACACCAATGCCTGCCGCATCGAGGCACCCTGGCACCAACTCGCCACCGCGGAGGACATCCTGGAGAGGGAGAGCAGGCGCGCATTGGTCACATCGAAGATCGGCGAATTGCCGGAGAGTTACCGTATCGTGCTTGTCTTGCGCGACATCGAAGAACTGGACACGGCCGAGGTGGCGGAGATGCTTGGCATCACCCAGGGCAACGTCAAGGTCCGGCTGCATCGCGCCCGGTCGGCCCTGAAGACGCTTCTGGAACCGGCGTTGCGCGGAGAATTCGAATGACCGCCGCGGCGACATCGCGCCTGTGGCGCTGGATCAAAGGCAGGATGGAAAGGCACCTGCCCTTGATGATCACCTGCGAGGAATTCGAGGGCTTTGTTCTCGCCTACCTGGAGGACGAGCTGCCGCAGCGGCAGCGGTCGGTGTTCGAGTTCCATCTGAAAATCTGTCGCGAATGCCGCGACTATCTCGCCGCCTATCGCCGTACCGTGGAGTTGGGCAAGGCCGCATTCGCGGAGCCTTCGGCCGCGGTCCCCGACACCGTTCCCGAGGATCTGATCAAGGCGGTACTGGACGCGCGCAACGCCTGATCGAGGGGCTTGCCCAACCTCGTCCGCCGATGCAGCATTCCTCATTCCCGTGCGGGGCCCCAAGGGTACAACTGATAGACAGATTTAGGGAGAATACCGGCATGCCTCAGGGCAGGACCGCCATCGTCACCGGCTCCACCAGCGGCATCGGGCTTGGCTTCGCCGAGGCCTTTGCGGGCGCCGGCATGAACGTGATGCTGAACGGACTCGGCGACGCCGCCGAGATCGAGGCGATCCGCGCCGACCTTGCCGAACGGCACGGCGTGACGGTCTGTTATCACGGCGCCGACATGACCAAGCCGGACGAGATTGCGGCGCTGGTCGAGCGGACCGAGACCGAAATCGGCCATGTCGACGTGCTGGTCAACAATGCCGGGATACAGCATGTGTCGCCGGTCGAGGAGTTTCCCTGCGACAAGTGGGACGCCATCCTGGCGATCAACCTGTCCAGCGCCTTTCACACGATCCGGCTGACCCTGGGCGGCATGAAGCAGAGGGGCTGGGGCCGGGTGATCAATCTGGCGTCGGCCCACGGGCTGGTGGCCTCGCCATACAAATCCGCCTACGTCGCCGCCAAGCACGGCATGCTGGGCCTGACCAAGACGGTGGCGCTGGAGGCGGCCGAGCACGGTGTCACCGTGAACGCCATCTGTCCCGGCTACGTGCTGACGCCGCTGGTCGAAAAGCAGATACCCGACACCGCCAAAGCACGCGGCCTGACCGTGGAGCAGGTCAAGCGCGACGTGCTGCTGGGGGCGCAGCCGACCAAGCGGTTCGTGACAACCGAGCAGCTTGGCGCGCTGGCCGTGTTCCTGTGCTCCGACGCCGCGGCATCGATCACCGGCGCCGCCCTGCCCGTCGATGGGGGCTGGACCGCGCAGTGAGCAAATCGGCGCGAAAGCCGGTCAACCTGGCGCTGCAGGGCGGCGGCGCCCATGGCGCCTTCACCTGGGGCGTGCTGGACCGTGTGTTGGAGGACGACCGGCTGGAGGTCGAAGCGATCAGCGGCACCAGCGCCGGCGCCATGAACGCGGTGGTGATGGCCGACGGCATCATGCGCGATGGTCCGGAGGGCGCACGGCGCGGTCTTGCCCGGTTCTGGAAGGCGGTCAGCGACGCCAGCCGCGCCAGCCCGATGCAACGCTCGCCGATCGACGTGTTCATGGGGAACTGGAACCTGGACCACTCTCCGGTCTATTTGTTCCTCGACCTGTTCAGCCGTGTCGCCTCGCCCTACGAGACCAATCCGCTGAACATCAACCCGTTGCAGGACCTGGTCGACGAGCTGGTGGATTTCGACCTGGTGCGCAACTGCGACGAAATGAAGGTCTTCGTCTCGGCGACCAATGTGGAAACCGGGCGGGTCAAGGTCTTCAACCGACACCATCTCACCTCCGACATGGTGATGGCCTCGGCCTGCCTGCCGTTGGTGTTCCAGGCCGTCGAAATCGAAGGCGTGCCGTATTGGGACGGCGGCTATATGGGCAACCCGGTGTTGTTCCCGTTCTTCAACGCCTGCGTTTCGAACGACGTGATGATCGTCCAGATCAACCCGATCGCCCGCCAGGGCGCGCCGACCAACGCGCGGGACATCCTCAATCGGATGAACGAAATCACCTTCAATTCCAGCCTGCTGCGCGAGTTTCGCGCCATCGATTTCGTCGGTCGGCTGCTGGATGATGGCAAGCTGGACCCAGAGAAATACAAGCATGTGCTGGTCCACCGCATCGAGGCGGAGGAGGAGATCAAACCGCTCGGCGCCTCCAGCAAGCTGAACGCGGAATGGGCCTTCCTTAAGCATCTGTTCGATATCGGCCGCCGCGCCGCCGATGGATGGCTGGAAGAGAATTTCGCAGATCTCGGAAAGCGGTCGACGGTGGACATCCGGGCGATGTTTCAGGGACACTAGCCCGCCGGCGGTGTCGAGGCGGTTCCGGCCGGCAATACTGAAAGCCGAGTTTCCATGCCTGACGCCTTCACGATCCAGTCCGGGGCAGCCGAGATCTTCGGCATCCATGCCGGCGATGGCCCAGCCCTGATGCTGCTACATGCCGGCGTCGCGGACCACCGTATGTGGCGCGACCAGATCGCGGCGCTCGAGACCGATTTTCACGTCATCGCCTATGATCGTCGCGAGTTCGGCCGGACGGTGTCGCCCGACGAACCGTTCACCCATTTCGAAGACCTTGCGATCGTTCTCGATCATTTCGGCGCGGAGTCGGCGATCCTGATCGGCTGCTCCCAGGGTGGACGCATCGCCATCGACTTCGCACTGGCCAATCCCGGCCGTGTCCCGGCGCTGGCGCTGGTGTCGACCGACATCAGCGGCGCGCCGCCGGAACCCGTGCCGCCTGGCGTCGAGCAACTGTCCGACGCCCTTGACCAAGCCGAAGACGCCGGCGATCTGGATCGCGTAAACGCAATTGAGGCACATCTCTGGCTTGACGGACCGCTGAGTCCGGAAGGCCGTGTCGAGGGCGAGGCGCGGGACCTGTTCCTGGACATGAACGGCATAGCGCTCAGGAAACCGGAGATCCCCAAGGAGCGCGCACCGCCAAGCGCCTATGAGCGGCTTACCGAACTGACGATGCCGACGCTGCTGGTCTGGGGCGACCTCGACTTCGCCTACATCCGGTCGCGATACGCATACCTGGCCCGAACGTTGCCCGACGCCCGGACGGCCGAATTGGCCGGCACGGCGCATCTGCCCAGCCTGGAACAGCCCGAGCAGTTCAACGTCCTGTTGCGGTCCTTCCTCGACGCCGTCGCCGCTTGAACGGGCTCGGCCCGGCGGGATGTTTCTGGCCCCGGCGCCGTCTCCACTGTGCCGCAGCAAGCATATCCGCGATGGCATTCGGCAGGCCCCGGAACGGTCTGCGTCGCCCGGTGCCGGCGATGTCCATTATGCCAGGTGTCGGTGCTAAGGTCGCGTCATCCCTCATTCTGTTCCCGTCTATGCCCACTGGCCACGTCGAGTTCTGATCCATGGAAAACTACGGTGTCCTTGTGTTCTGGCTGTACTTTGAGTTGGCAGCGAGAATTCTCTTCCCTGTCGGCGCCAGCGGTCTTCTCCTGTGGTTCGCCTTTCGTCGTCTTCCACGCGGATGGCACCGACGCGGACTGGTTGCATTCATTGCGCTGTTCTGGGTTGTCGATCTGGTGCCTGGAGCCGTTGGATTCCCAAGCCTGTGCCGGAGAGAGGCCGGAATTCGGGTGAGCACACCCGTCCAGGGCCGCCCTGACATTGTGATCGGAGAGCGAATCCCATCGGGGATCGCTGCGCGCGTCCTTCACCTGGCGGGCGGCATCGAGTACGAGTTACAGCCCCGGCCGGCGGAAAGGATGGGGCTTTTGCCGGGGCTCTACCGGTTCGAATCCATTGAGAATGCGCCGTCGGATTGCGGGATCGCGACATTTCGCAATTCCGAGATGCTGGCGATGTGCGCCACTGCGGCCCAAATCGAAGCGCCAAGCGCACAATACCGGTTCGACACGAGCGATCCGGTTGACGGCGAGGCGGCGGCAACCGGTCCTTGGGACCTCTCCTGGTGGGCGGAGAAGCATCAGGCCAATGTGGTCGATCGGACGACCGGCGAGACACTGGCAACGGCGACGATGCTGATCCGCCGCAGAATCCCATCGGTATCAGGACTCATCACTTTCGAAGCAGCGGATGCGGCCTGCCCGAAGGGCACGACCCCGGAAGGCCTTCCGGTCCTGTTGTTTCCGGTCGCCTTCCCAGATTTGGGAGGCCGCGGTCGGTAGCCGGGGTCGACGGATCGCGATTCTCCACGTGGAGAACCCAGCGACACCTTCAGGTACAAATGACCCGAGTCGGCACCAGCATTCTCACCCCAGCACTGAGAAGCTCGACTGCTCGTTGATCTCCCGCTTGCGCGAATAGAAGCCGAGATTGGTGGTCAGGCCGGTGTACTTCAGCGGGAATTGGATGGGGTCGCCGTCGTGGTCGTGGCCGGCCTCGCAGGCCGCGATCAATTCGGCCATCATCTCGCCGACGATCGGGGCGTTCTTGAACTGGTTTCCGCTGGTCCCGACCGCCATGTAGAAGCCCGGCAGGTCGGATTTGTCGTAGATCGGAATCCAATCGGTCGAGACATCGTACAGATCCACGACGCCACGCATTCGGCTGGGAATGCCCAGGGTCGGGAAACGCTGAGCAAAGCGCATGGCCTGAAGCCGCCACTGTTCGCTGAATTCGCGATCGAAATCGTCCGGATCGACCCAGACATGTGGGTCGCACTCCGGCCCCTCCGAGCCGAGCAATATGTCGTCTCCGTAGGCGGGGCGGCTATAGATTCCCGTATCCGGGTCGGAGAAATGCATGCCGGTCTTGGCATAGTCGATTCCGCCGGGCGCCGGTAGGTGGCAGACCTCTTCGCGCAGGGCCCGGGTCTCGATCGTCATGCCGTCCAGCACGCCGTCGGCCAGGCCATTGACCTTGTAGGAATGGGGCCCGGCGACGTTGACCACGACCGGTGCTGCAATCCGATCGCCACCCTCCAGCAATACCCCGGACACCCGCCCGTTATCTGTCAGGATCTCAATGACCTTGGCACGGTACCGGAACGTGGCGCCGTTCGCCTCGGCCGCGCGCTGCATGTTGTGTGCCGCTAATGCCGGGTCGGTGACGTAGCCGCCGGTCGGGATGTAGACCGCCCCGGATACCTGCCGTCCATTTGGTTCGCCGAATGTGTCGTCCTCGAACGGCTTGGCGGGGTCGAAGGACTCGAACACGATTGCCGGAAAGCGCTTCTTCAACTGCTCGCAGCTCCACTCCTCATACGCGCAGCCGATCTGGTCGAGCAGCGCCAGGGACGGTCGCATGTGATCATTGTGGTCGCATTTGACGACCAGGTTTCCGGTGTCGACGTATCGGGTGTAGCCGCGTTCGTCCTCTACGCCGAGGAACTCCGCCCAGTTCTTCCAGTAGAAATGCGATTCATAGGCGATCGACGCGCCGTCGAATGTTGAATAGAACGGCCTGACGATCGCGCAGGAGCCGGACGTCGATCCGTGCCCGGCCTCCGAGCCCATATCCAGACAGAGTGGTTTCAAACCCTTGCGCGCGAGTCCGAGCGCAATCGATGTGCCGATTACGCCGGCACCGATGACGATAGCGTCGTGGGATGCGGTCATGGCGTTCTCTCGTCACTCATTTCATCTCGCTGGAATTCAATCGTCATTGCGATGGCAATTCGGCTGGTCACAACGGCGGCGCTCCGCCCTCTTCGATGCGTTTGGCGACGAATGCGTCGAGCTCGTCGCGGATCGCCGGGTCCATGGGCGGCTCCTGGTACTCGGCCAGGAGTTGTTTCCAGATGCGATTGGCGCGCATGGTTGCGTCCACCGATCCGTCCTCCTGCCAGGTCTCGAAGTTGCGCCAGTCCGACAGCAGGGGCGGGTAGAACGCCGTCTCATAGCGCTCCAGCGTATGCGGCGATTGGAAGAAATGGCTGCCCGGGCCGGTGTCGTCGATCGCCGATACCGCAAGCGCCGCCTCATCGACTTCGGCCGGCACCAGGAAGGAAATCATCATCTGGATCATCTCGGCATCCAGGATGAACTTCTCGTAGGAGGCGCACAGCCCGCCCTCGAGCCAGCCGAGCCCATGCTTGACGTAGTTCACATGTCCCAAGACGCAGGACCAGAGCGACATCTGCGATTCATAGGCGCTCTGAGCATCCGGCGCGTTGGACGCATTGGCATTGGACGCGCGCAGCGGAAAACCGTAGCGGCGGGCAAGCTGCCCGCTGGCGATCGTCGCCTTGGTGTATTCCGGCGTGCCGAATGCCGGTGAACCGGTCTTCATATCGACATTGGAGGTGAAGCTGCCATAGACCACTGGCGCGCCCGGGTTCACGCATTGGCTGAAGACGATGCCCGCCAGAGCCTCCGCGTTCTGCTGCACCAGAGCGCCAGCCACGGTGATCGGCGCCATGGCGCCGGCCAGGGTGAACGGCGTATAGACGACCGGCTGATTGAGCTGCGCCATGATCATCGCGCCAAGCAGCATCGGCGCGTCATAGACGAGCGGCGAGTTGGCGTTGACGATCGTGTGCACCGACGGCTCGCGCAGCAGCGTATCGTGGTCGATGCTGCGAGTAATGCGGATGATCTCCACCGAATCCTCGACCCGTTCCCGCCCCAGCGAGTAGCAGAACAAGGGCTTTGTCGTCAGCCGCGCCGCCGCAGAGACGGCCTTCAGATGCCGGATGCGCGCATCGACGTCGACGGGCTCAACCGGATAGCCGGCGATTGTCTGCGCGGAATTCAGGCTCTGCGACAATCGGACGAGATCGCAGTAATCCTCGAAATTGCCGGTGCGCCGGCCCCGATCGAGGTCGGAGACGTTGGGCGCGCTTGAAACCGCCGCGAACACCATGGAATCGTCGCCCATATGCACGCTGTTGTCCGGGTCGCGAGCATGCAGTGTGAAACTGCGAGGGACGGTGCGGATCTTCTCCAGCACCATGTCCGGATCGAAGCGCACCCGTACACTGTCATCATCGATATCGGCGCCTTCCCGACGCAGGATCTCCACCGCTTCGGGCAGCAGGAAGTTCATACCGGTGTCGCGCAGCACCGACAGCGAGGCCTCGTGGATGGCCTCGATCTGGTCGGTGGAGAAGATCTCCATCGGAGGATACGGGTTACGGATACTCTGCCGTGGGATCTGGGCAATCGACGAACCGCCGCTCAGCCTGCGCCCGCGCGCCGCTCTCGCTCGTCTCGCCATGCCGCCGCTCCCTTGTTCCGGGCTCTTGATACGACGTTCGGTGCGCCGTTTCGGAACTGCACTCTGACCTGTCTCAACGCCGCAGGGAAAGAGAAATCTGACGGTGCCTTGATCAGCGCCTTGGGCGCCGGTTCAGCCGAAGCAATCGTGGCTCCAAACGACCCGTCGGTCGAATTCCTTCGTCCGGTTGTCCGGCGGCGACCATTCAACGTTGAAGGCGATCTCGAACGTCGCGAGATGTCGCCCCGGCAACGCATCGCGGTTCCATAGGCGGCACAGGTACCGGCCATAGTTCTGGCCGAAATACAGCGACTGGTCGTCGTAGCTCAGATCCTCCAGGTTGGAGAGATATCGCCGCCACCGGTAGTTCGCGTAGACCTTCGACACGTAGTGCGGCTTGTCCCAATCCGGCGCTCCGATGCGACGATTGTAGACGTCGACTGCCGTGCCATCCTGAAGGTGTCCGGCGATCACCGGCCAGGGGCTGTTCATCTCCGGATGCGGGGCAAACATGGTCCAGTTCTGATACAGGCCCAGCGTCTGCCGAGCGGCGACGAAACCGTCCGGCAGGCGGATTTCGGCGGCCGGCAAGGTGGACAGGTTCTGGAGGAAGACGAAGACCATGAACACGCCGGCGACGACGCTGCCCGTCAGGCCCGGCCGAACGCGGATCGATCGATAGGGCAGGATCGCCGCCGTCGCCCGGCTGATCCGGTCGCGGCCGCTACCGATCCGGTCATAGAGCCGGTCGCCAATGCGCCGCATCAATGCCGGCGCAAGCAGTACAGAAAGCAGGAAGAAAAGCGGCGAATGCGCGATCAGCACCCGTAGAGCCTCGGACTTCACGACGTCGCGCCCGTCACGGTCGCGCACCACCCAGCTGGTCCGCGCATCCAGCAGCGAAAAGGCCGCGGCATCGCCCTGTGCCGGACCGATATCGGCGCCGGGAATGAACAGGAAGACCTTAAGAATGCGACAGATCTTGCGGCAGAAATCGCAGCCCTCGTCGTAGAAGATCCTGAGACCGGCGCTGTTCGCCCGCGCCCGCATTTCGAGCCGATCCCAGACCCAGCCCGGCAGGAAGGTCAGGTTCATCAGGATGCTGACAAACGGAAACAGGCCGATTTCCAGGAACAGGAAGAAGCCGAGATGCATCGTGATGAACACGATCAGGAACAGGCCGCGCAGGCTGCGGTGGAATATCGGCGAGAAGATCAGAAACGGGCCGACCAGCTCGACCACCCAGACATAGTAGGTGAGGCCCTGCAGCAGCCCGGAGAACTGGCGGAACCAGAGCGCCAGGGGCGTCACAAGGTAGTCGAGCTGCAAAGCATAGTGCACTGCCTGTCCGTCCGGCATCCACTGCGCGTCGGATTTCAGCAGGGCGCTGAAGAGATACATCGACATGCCCTGCACCAGCAGCGCCATGGTGGCCACCGAGAACAAGGCGTTGGATGCCCTGCCATTGTCCGGATCAAGCCCGGCGTCCACCGAATAGCGCGCGCCCAGCGGCAGGAACATCGCCCAGAACGTCAGCAATATCAGAAGGTTGTCCTCGCCGGAGAGGATCATCGAGTTGCGGTTCTGCAGCGACAGCAGCAACACCCAGCAGACCACCGAGACCAGCCGCGTGCGATAGCCCACCAGCAACAGCGCCGCGAACACGCCGGCGATCAGGAACAGGATCGCCTGCCCGACCAGGCTGCCGTTCATCGCGTGCAGCGTGATAGAGGCCGGGTGCAAGAAATCCGGCAGGGACGAGCGCGGCATGATGCCGAAATCGGTGTAATGCGCCTCCAGATCCCGGGCCCGCAGACACAGATCGGCGATCAGCAGTGACCCGAGGCCGATCCGGAACAGCGCCAGGGTGCGAAGGTCGATCCCGAAGATCTCGGCCCAGCCGGCCATACGCAGCCGGCCGCGTTGCGCGGGTCGGGCGGATGTGGCTGCGTCGGTCTGTGCCATCGGGGCAAGGCGGCGCGTCGGCGCCGTCCGGTCGGATCAAAGAGAGCGCCAGACTGCCGGCCGGGGGTTAAGGAGTGGCGAATTTGGCCCCCGGCTATCATTCACGCCGCCCGCGTTACAAGTGACGCGGGCGGGCGGGCGCTGGGCTGTCGCCGAGCTAAATGATCAGGAAATCCGACTCGTTGAGTTCGGCCAGCCGGACCCCGTCGAGAGTCAACGTCGTTGCAGTGTCGAATGTGAGCACGGTCGCCACGCCGTCGTCATCGTCATCGTCATCGTCGTCGCCGCCGATCTGGGAGGCGATGTCGAGCACGTCGTCGAACGACATGATCGTGTCGAAGGCCCTCAAGTCGACGACATCGGGGCTGCCGGCTCCGGCGTCAAAATCGAAGATCCGGTCCTTACCGCCATCAGGGTCGAACACGAACAGATCGTCGCCGCCGCCGCCGACAAGAAAATCGTTGCCCGCACCGCCATCGAGCAGATCGTCGCCGGATCCGCCAAACAGGGCGTCGCGACCCGCCCCGCCATCGAGCAGATCGCCATCGGCACCGCCGAACAACAGGTCGTTGCCCTCTTGCCCCAGCAGCAAGTCGCCGCCGTCCTCGCCATGGAGCCTGTCATGGCCGGCACCGCCCTCGACCAGGTCGCCGCCGGCCCCGGTGCGGGCGACGTCATTGCCGGCGCCGAGATCGACCAGGTTCTCGCTGAACTGCGATGCGTCGTTGTCGAAGGTGTCGTTGCCGTCGCCCAGATCGACCACGCTGCCGCCGATCGCGCCGTAAACGAAATCGTCGAAGTCAGATCCGATCACCTTCTGGAAGTTCTGGAAGGTGTCACCCTCCGCATGCCCGCCGAAGCCCGTGCCGGCCGCGCCTTTCACCGGCGCCGAGGAGCTCCGCGTCGCATCGCCCAGATTGACCTGCACGCCCTCCGGGCTCTCGGAGTAATCCAGCGCGTCGAACCCGAATACCGAGGTGTCGCGGGTGCCGCCATCCATCACATCGGCCCCGGCACCGCCAGCAACGACGTCGTTGCCGGCGTCGCCCATCAGGGTGTCGTCGCCGTCACCGCCGCGGAGGACATCGTCTCCGTCGCCTCCAAACACAGTGCCGATATGCATGCCACCGCGGCCGTCGAAGACATCGTCCTCGGCGCCAAGCAGGACATCGCCGACGATCCTGCCGGAGTTGAGTACGATGTCGACGCCATTGCCGAGGTCCACGGTTCCGGCAATCTGACCGGTGTTCTCAAAGGTCAGGGTGTCGTCGCCCGGCCCCGGCAATGCCAGGTTGTCAGCGACCGCGATGTCAGCGGAAATCGTGCCGCTGTTGTGCAGGCTTTTCTGGGCATCGGTGGCTTCACCGAAAGCCACCCCGATCGATCCCAGACCGCCGACCTCCGGATCGGCTGCGATCGCGCCGGAATTCACGATCGTCGCGCTGCCATCGGCAAGGACCGCATTGGCGCGCGGCCCGATCGCGGCAATGGAGCCTGAATTGTCGAGGACGCTGCCCGCGCCAAGCCCGACCCCAAGCGCATTCGGCCCGATGGCGGTGATGTCGCCGGTGTTGGTGAGTTGGGTGTCTGGACCGATCAATGCGCCCGCGGAGAACCCGCTCTCGGCCGACGCCAGGATAGTCCCGGCGTTCAGCGCCGTCATGCCGAAGAGAAACAGCGCATCGGCCCTTGATGTCAGTGCCTCTCCAGTCGAGATCGCTCTTAGATCACCATAATTCTCAAAGCATCCTTCGGTTCCGCTGGCAATGACCGTGTTGGCATTACCATCGGCAGTGACCGACTCGATCACTCCCCGGTTGACAGCGAGCCCAGCGTCAGGCGCAAAGACACCGATTCCCGTGCCGTCCGTGGTCTCGACATGCACGGTGCCAAGGTTCTCTATCGTGGTTCCCGGGCCGCCGGACATGCCGCCGGCGAAGAACCCGGCCGCCGAGACATCGACGGTGCCGGTGTTCATGATCGTTCCGAAGAATCCGACATCGATGCCGAACGCCTCGTTGCCGGCGACCTCGATGACGCCGTCATTCTGCACGCTGGAACCATCGCCACCTGTAATGCCTTGGCCGAATTCGTCGGCAGTGGCGCGGATCAGGCCGGTATTCGAAACCGTGCTGCTCATGCCGGCCCTGATACCGGCAGCGAAGAGACCGGTTGCCTCGACTGTTCCGGCAGCCTGGACCGTGGCCCGGTCCCCGGCCGTGATGCCATCGCCTTGTTCAAACCCCTCGGCGCGCAGGGCGCCCGAGGTCACGACCATGCTGTCCAATCCGACTTCAATGCCCGTGGCGAGATTGGCGGTTGCTTCGATCCGGCCGCCGCTCTGGATGTTGGCGCCGTCTACGGCTGAAACCCCCCGTCGCCTCGGCCGCCGCCTCGACCCGGATCACGCCGGTGTTGTCGACGCTCATGCCATTCCGGCCGTCGATCCCGACACTGGTCCCGTCCGGAGCGCCCGGAAGCGACGTCGCGGTGACGGTGCCGGAGTTGATGATCGTGGCTGAATCGAAGGTGCTGAAGCCGAAGGCCTGCGGCCCGGTCGCGCTGATCAGCCCGCTGTTGGTGAATTCACGGTCGAAACCCGTCGCGACGCCGGCCGCGGCGATGCCATCGGAAAAGGCGTTGATCGTCCCCGAATTCACGCCGTCCGCGTCGCCCATGAATGCACCGATTGCGGTGCCCAGATCGGAACCGACCGTGGCTCTGGCATCGACCGAACCCTCATTGACGAACCGGCCGCCATCGACGAAGACGCCTTGGGCATTGCCGCCGCCCGTCGCATCGGCTTCGATTGTTCCGCCGTTCCAGACCAAGGCGGTTTCGTCGCCGCGGCTGAAGGACGAAATGCCAAAGGCGTTGCTGAAAGCCTCCGAGGACGTGCCCCTTGCCAGGCCGAAATTGTGTACCGTGCTGCCAGGCCCGACGGCGACGATGCCGCTGCCGTCAAGCGACGCCATGCCGCTGGCCGTACCCGTGTTGACCACCATGCTGTTCGCGCCGACCTCGATGGCGGCCGCGAATTCGCCGTTTGCCTCGACCGTACCGGCGTTGTCCACCAGCGCGCGCTCCGCCATGGAAATCGCCCGCACAACGCCCAGGCCTTGGGCACTCACCAAGCCAGAGTTCACAACGCTGGAGTCGGTCGCAAGCTGCACACCGAAGCCGCGATCACTGAACGAGCCCCCGGAATCGAGCGCAACGATATCTCCGTCATTGAGGAGATCCGTGTCGGTAGCGGAGCTGAAGACGCCGCCGGTCCCGGTAATGGTCGCGCCGGCCTGGTTCTCGATACGGTTGCCGACACCGGAAACCTCGATTGCTGCGTCTGGAGCCCATGGATCGGCGCCAGTGCCCGTCAGCGTGGCGCCGGCCTGGTTGATGAGGGTGTTGTTATTGCCGGTGATCAGCACCGCCGGGTCGTCGGTGCGGTCGATGGTGTTGATGACGATCAGATCATCGTCGTCGATCAAGAGCGTCGGGCTCGGTGGATCCATGAGCAGATCAAGCCGGATGCCGGTCGTCAGCAAAGGATCGACGGCGGATGTCGGGGTCTCGGTCGTCATCTTTGTCCTCCAGAGCAAGGTGTAAAACGTAAACTTCAGCGGCACTGAAACGACGATGGGGATTGCCGGTCCGTCCCGATTTGGGCCAGAGCTCGGCGGCCGGCCACACCAGCCGACACGGCGCGCGGCATGATCGCCACAGCGTCGCAGGGAGCTCCACTCGGCGCCGGATAGACGTCGAGGAAATACAACTCTTTCCCGAGATATCCACACGGACAATCTCTGAAAAGATCAATTATTCCTATAAGTTTACCAGAATGCCGGAACTGGCACTGGCCCCCATCTCGATCGACTATAACCACCACTGGTTGATCATGACAACCGAAAACTATGTTGTATTTTTGGCAAGTTCCGAACCCCACGGTGGTGCCAGAAACTGGCAAATCACCTCCATGCCGCTGTGTGGGAATCCGTCGATCATCCGCCCCAGACTCGCGACCGGCCGAACTCCGTTTGGCGATGGCGGTATCTCGGCTAGGATTCCGGCCGATCCGTCAATTCGGGCCCAGGAAAGAGGAGCACAAGGTTCATGGCCAAGCAGTTCCCTGACATCGGGAAGGCTCAGCGGGACTTCATCGAACGGCAGCACGTCTTCTTCACCGCCTCGGCCGCCGTCGGGACCCGCATAAACCTGTCGCCGCGCAGCACCGACCTGCTGCGGGTGCTCGACGCCGGTACGGTCGTCTATCTCGATCGCACCGGCAGCGGTAACGAGACGGCCGCCCATCTGGGCGCCGACGGCCGGCTGACCTTCATGTTCTGCGCCTTCGAGGGCCCGCCGTTGATCCTGAGGCTCTATGGTCGGGGCCGCGTTCTCAGCCGGGGCAGCAGCGACTATGCAGACCTGCTGGCGGCGACGTTCGACGGCGAGGAGCCGCTGGGGCCGCGGCAGATGATCGTGCTGGACGTCGACCTGGTGCAGACATCCTGCGGATTCGGTGTGCCGTTCTTCGACTACACCGGGGAACGCAACGCCATGGACCGCTGGGCCACATCCAAGGGTGAAGCCGGGATCGCCAAATACCAGCGCGATAACAACGCACGCAGCATGGACGGGCTTCCCACCGACTTCGCCGAAGACGAGGAGGCGGCGACGCGGTAGCCGCTATTGCCGAGCCACGCTCAGACCGGCGTCTTATCCACGCTGTCGGTGAACCGGGCGTGTTCGTGGGGTTGCTGATCGGCGGGGCGCCGGATCTCGGCCCCCCGCCGTCGTCATTGGAACCTCAGTCCAGCAGGTTCGGCAGGAACAGCGACACCTGCGGCACATAGGTGATCAGGATCAGGAACCCGAACAGGATACCGACCCAGGGCAGTGCGGCGGTCATCACCTTCAGGATGCCCATGCCGGTGATGCTGGAGGTGACGAACAGGTTGAGCCCGACCGGCGGGGTGATCATGCCGATCTCCATGTTCACCACCATGATGATACCCAGATGGATCGGGTCGATGCCGAGTTGCAGCGCGATCGGATAGACGATCGGCGCCACGATCAGCAGCAGCCCGCTCGGCTCCATGAACTGTCCGCCCAGCAGCAGCAGGAAGTTCACCACCACCAGGAAAGTCCAGGCGGCGAATTCGGCGTCGATGATGCCGGCGGCGATGCCCTGGGGAATCTGCAGTTCGGTCAGCACATGGCTGAACATCAGCGCGTTGAAGATGATGAACATCAACATGATCGACATCCGCGCGGCGTCCAGCAGCACCTGCCTGGTGTCCCGATGGAAGACGTTCAGCGGTATGCTGACGACCGATTTCCAGGCGTTGCGGATCACCGCCTGGGACACGCCCTCGCTCTCCTTGCGCCAGGGTTCGTCCTTCAGCAGGCCGATGCCGCGATAGATCACGGTGGCCGTCAGGAAACCGTATACGGCGGCGAACGCCGCCGCCTCGGTCGGGGTGAACCAGCCCTGATAGATGCCCATCAGGATCAGCACGATCAGCAGCAGGCCGAACACCGCATGCCAGGCCCGCTTGAAGAAGGTCAGCCAGCCCGGCCAGGCGAGATTGGCGATGTTGTAGCGCCCGACGCCGAACCAGATGCCGACCACCAGCAGCAAGCCCGCCAGCAGGCCCGGGATCACGCCGGCGAGGAACAACTTGCCCACCGACTCGTTGGTCGCGGCGGCATAGACCACCATGACGATCGACGGCGGGATCAGGATACCCAGCGTACCAGCAGTCGAGATCACACCCGCGGCGAAGGATTTCGGGTACTTCGCCTCCTCCATGCCCTTGATGGCGATCGGGCCGATCGCCGCCACGGTGGCCGGCGACGAGCCCGACAGGGCGGCGAACAGCATGCAGGAGAACACGCCTGCGGTCGCCATGCCGCCGCGCAGATGGCCGACCGCGGCGATGGCGAACCGGACGATGCGTTCCGCGGCGCCGCCTGAAGTCAGAAAGGCGCTCGACAGGATGAAGAACGGGATCGCTGTCAGCAGGAACTTCTCATTCATCGCGCCGACCACCGCGGTCGCCAAGCTGGATGCCTTGCCGGCCTCGATGAAGGTGACGGTCAGAGCCGGGAGCCCGAGCGACACTCCGATCGGCACCCTGAGTGCGAGAAGGCCGAAGACCAGGGTGAACAACACGAAAGTGGTGTGCGGTTCGAGGGCATGGCGTATCGCGTCGATCATGCCGCGCCCCCCTTCCGGGTGGCTTCCTCGACAAGATCCTCGGCTTCGTGGCTGGCCGTGATGCTCTCGCGCTTGCCGGTCAGCACTTCGGCTGTTGCGGCGAAGATCGTGACGGCGAGGTAGGCGAAACCGAAGGTCAGAAAGCCGTATGTGAACCAATGCGGAATATCGAGTTCATCGCTGCCGACCGTGCGCAGGAAGCTCGACGACAGGAACTTGGCCGACACCAGATAGCCGGTCCAGGCGAAGACGGTCGCATAGGCGGCGCTGATCAGCCCCGCGACCACATTGATCCAACGCCGGGCGCCGTGTGGGAACAGATTGACGATCACGTCGACGCCGATATGCGCGCCCTTGCGCAGCACATAGGCCATCCCGAACAGCACCAGGTAGAGGAACAGGTTGAGGGTCAGTTCCAGGGCCCAGATCAGGCTGCCGCCGAACACCCGCCGTACCACCACATTGGCGAAGGCGATGATGGTCATGGCGGCCAGCAGATAGGCGATGAACGTTTCCTCCACCCACTCCGCAAGGCGCAGGAAACGGGAAAGCGGCCCCGAGGGACCGCTTTCGCCTTGGACATGAATGCCCGACATGATGCGGCTGTCTCGCGCCTTACATCATGTTCGACGCAACGGCGGCTTCGATCACTTCGTCGCCGATGTCGTCGGAGAACTGGCTCCAAACCGGCTGCATCGCTTCGACCCAGCGAGTCCGCTGCTCTGAAGTGAGCTCCCGGATGACCACGCCCTCGGCCTCGACCAGCGCGCGATTATCCATGTTGATCTGATGCGAGATCGCGTTCCGCTCGGCGGTCACCTCGGACAGGATCCGGGCCAGATCGGTGCGGTCGGCGTCATTGAGGCTTTCCCAGAACTCCACCGAGGTCACGACCATATAGTCGATGATGCCGTGATTGGTCTCGGTGATGCCGTCCTGAACTTCATAGAACCGCTTGGTGTAGATATTCGACCAGGTGTTCTCCTGGCCGTCGACCACACCGGTCTGCAAGGCGCCGTAGACTTCCGAGAACGCCATCTTCTGTGGTGAGGAATCCAACGCCTCGAACTGTGCCTGCAGCACGTCGGATGTCTGGATGCGGAAGGTCAGGCCTTCGGCGTCGGCAGGCTCAAGCAACGGCCGATTGGCCGAGATCTGCTTCATGCCGTTGTGCCAGAAGGAAAGCCCCTGCAACCCTTGTTCCTGCATCGTATTGAGCAGCGCCTGGCCGGTCTCCGATTGCTGGAACCGGTCGACGGCGGCGATGTCCTCGAACACGAAGGGTAGATCGAAGATGCGGTATTGCAGCGTGAACTGCTCGAACTTCGAGAGCGACGGCGCCGCCATCTCGGCATCGCCCAGCAGCAGGGCTTCGAGCACCTTGTTGTCGTTATAGAGCTGCGAGTTCGGGAACACCTCGACGCACATGCGCCCGTTCATCTCGCTGTTGACGCGATCGGCGAACAGGGTCGCCGCCTCGCCCTTCGGATGGCCGCTCGCGGCCACCACATGGCTGAAGCGGATGGTGGTCTCGCCGCTGTCGCAGTTCGCAAACGCGGCACCGGACAACGCAACAACGCTCGCCGCAGCAGCCGCAGCAATTGCAATTCTCATGATTGATCTCCTCCCAAACGGGTTTCTTATTGAGCTATTTGGCTCGTTTGTATGTATCGCAGGTATCGTACCACATAAAGCACGATGTCCTGGCCCGAGCCAACAGATTGTTATTGCAGGAAAAATCTTTTGGGCAATTCCCTGTCGTCAGCGGCTGGCGAGTGGATATCCACCGCCCAATACCCGACCATCGGTTTGCCGCGCAGGTCTTGTGGCGGCGACTATGGCCTATAAAGCCGGTTCGAGCGATCGCAGGCGCGGGAGGTCTACCGTATCGGGCTTCGGCCGGGGAACAAAATACTGCCTGGGTCGGCGCGCAAGCGTCTGGGACGGCGTCTCGCCGAACTGGGACCGATAGAACTGTGAGAACCGCCCCAAATGCCAGAAGCCCCAATCCATGGCGACGTCGGTCACGGTCCGCCCTGACGGACCAAAGTCACTCAAGTCTCTTCTGACGCCGGCCAGACGCCGCAGCGCGTGATACCTGGCCGGAGAAACTCCGTAATAGTCACCGAAGGCGTATTGCAGGGTCCTCAGACTCACGCCAACTTCGGCGCACAATTCGGTGAGCGGGAGCGGCCGGTCAAGGTTCGCCTCCATGAAGGCGCGAGCTCTGCGTGCCAGTGTCGACCTCTTTTTGCCGATGCTGCCACCGCTCTCCCGTGCTCCCCCGTATTGTCGCGACAGAGCGGCGACAATCGATGAAGAGATGGTCTCCGACAGATCATCGACCGCGCTGGAGTCCGGACCGTCATTGGCCGACAGACATTCGGGCTGGAACAGCCGGCAGACGCTGCTCTTCAACTCCGCGACGGCCGGCGAATCGATGGTTCTAGTGCCCCGCCAATACCGGTCCGATGCCCCTGCATCCAGTCCGAAACTCGCGTGACGGATTCCCAGCCAGGCTTCCGGGGTCAGGTAGATGGCGGCAAAGCAGATTCCCCCTTCCACCATGAAATCCACCTGATCCCCGTGCGCAACGAGCAGGGCCTCGGACTCCGACATGATTGTTCCGCGGAACCGAAACGATCGACCGATCTGCAAGGGCAGGATGATGGGCAACAAGCCATACGGCGAGGCGCCAATGAGGCTCATCGAGGTCCGGCCAAGATCCTCCAGCGCGATATACATCCCCGGAAGCTCGATACCGCTGTAACGGCCGAAATGGCGGCCAGTTGAAAGCTGGACGATGTCGAGATCCCAACTCTCGGCTTCCGACAAGAGCTCATATTCATCGATGTCATCGATGGAAAGACGAAGGATGTTCAAGGCCTGATCGGTCATTCGCCAAGTGACCCGGTCACTGCCGGACTCCCCGTGATTTCCTAGCACTGCTCTCCGGCGTTCTTATTCGGCCAGAGCGCAAAGCTCCCGCGCGGCACGGCATTATGTATGACGAGAACGCACAAAGGCAAACCGCCGCCGCAAGGTTGGCCGCCGGATGACATCCGGGTATGACCGGAAGGCTGATCGAGAACCGGCATCTATCGTTCCGGCCGGTGTTCGACGCTCGTTAAATTCTGAAATCAAGACACGGCACATGGCTTGTGCCGTGTCTTGAAACCGTCACGCTAGCTGGCGGCCCCGCCGGCTTCCTCGCCGGTCACCAGGGTCCACGTCACCAGTTCTTTGAATACCCCTCCGAGGGCATTGTCATAAGCAGTGATGATATCTTCGATCTTGTCGCTCGCCGCCTGCTCGGTACGCTGCACGGAGGTGGTGCCGACGACGTTGCGCCGCGGCAACTGGACCAGCGATGCATCGATGCCGACGCGAATATTGGGCGCGGCGCCGGGCGACCCTTCCGCCTGGAACTCCCTGAGCAAGGACTTCAGCCGGTAGTCGGGCCGCAGGCCGGATCGGTCGCTGCCGACGACCGAGATCCCGCCACTGTTGACGAACGACTCCACCAGGAGCCTCTGCACCATCGACGGCGCCCGCTCGACCCATTCGGAGTTCGCGAAGACCTGCGTTTCGAGGCCGCCGCTGACCAGCGTAATACGCGCGGTATCAATCGACCGGTCGGCCTCCGGCTGCAGCACGAGAAGCGCCCAGTCGACGCTCGGAAGCCCCGCGTCGAAGGTGCTCTTCGGTGTCAGGCGAAATTGCCGTGGCGGCGCTGACTGCCCGGGCAGCGAGCAGGCCGCCAGAATCGCAGCGCCGGACAGAGCCGCAGCGGATCGCACGACCTGACGGCGTGAAGCCGCCACAAGTCCGGCCCCCGGTGCGTGGTTCGGTGTCTTTTTCATCGTGTATCTACTCCCTGTTGCCGGTCGCCGAATAAGAAGCGCGGCGCATCGCGCTCGATCTCATCGAACACCCGCGAGATCTGGTCGAACATGTCCTGCCCGTCCTGTGCCAGTCCGGTGATCTCGTAGAGCCCTTCATTGGTGAAATCCTGAAGCCCGGTCCGGTTTTCGGCCAGCAGGTTGTTCATCTGGTCGGCCATGCGCGTAACCGCCTCGCCTGCATTTCCGATCTGAGCGACCGCGTTTTCGATATTCTCGCGGCCGTCGACGACATTGTTGGCGATCTCTTCGATCGATGCGGAGGCTGCCTCAAGGTTTGTCAGCATCTCCTCCGTTGCGTTGAGGATACTGCCGATGCCGTGGTCACTGTCTGCCATTTCGGCACTGACCTGCTCCACATTGGACAGGATATTGGCGAAAGCCGTCTTGTTCCTGTCGTCGATCACCTGGCCGGCCGACGCCAGAAACCGCGTACCTTCGGCAATCAACTCCGGCGCGCCGGCGGCCAGATCTTCGATCGAATCCTGGATCTGCGCCATGCTCGAGGGGATCGCCGGGAATTCCTCTATGCCTTCGACGCCGCCAGCGTAAGTCAGGGGCGCGCCCGGGAAGAAGTCGAGCTGGATCGTCTGCTGCCCGGTCACTAGGCTCTGGACTTGAAGTTGCGCCCGCAAGCCGCGTTCGATGAGCTGACTTGATTGTTCGGCATCGGTGCGCGTTTCCGTCCCGACGGTCTGAATTCGTTCGCTGAAGAGCTCGAATATCACCGGCACCCGAATGTCGTCGGTTTCAAGATTGTACTCGACCACGATTTTGGTAACGGCGCCGACCTGCACCCCCCGAAATCCGACCGGCGCCCCGACCTGCAGGCCTTGAACCGACTGGTCGAAAAAGACGACGAACTCCTCGGTTTCCTGGAAGAACCGTCCGGTCGCGAACACCGCGACCACGCCCACCGCCAGTGCGATGCCACCGACAACGAACGCGCCGATCAGTTTCGGGTTCGCTTTCTTGCTCATGATCTTGTCGATGCCCCCTTATTGCACCCGCTGCGCGTGATCATACCCTTACCGACCCCTACCGCGTCCCTGCGTCGTCGTGGCCGGCCCGTGTCAGGAACTCATGGACCTTCGGATCCTTGCAGTCCGCCAACAGCTTTTTCGGGTCACCGGTCGCCAGCTGCGTCTTGGTTTCCGCATCCAGGAAGACGGAATTGTTAGCGATGGCGAAGATGCTCGGCAGCTCATGCGTCACCATCACCACCGTGGCGTCCAGACTGTCGCGCAGTTCGAGGATCAAATCGTCCAGCCGCCGGGACGTCACAGGATCCAACCCGGCCGACGGTTCGTCGAAGAACAGGATATCGGGATCGAGCGCCATGGCGCGCGCCAGCCCGGCGCGTTTCTGCATCCCGCCGCTGATCTCCGAGGGGTAGTAGTCCTCGAAACCGGCCAGGGAGACCAGCGACAGCTTGTATGAGACGACCTCCGCGATCTGCTTCACGCTGAGATCGGTGTACAGTTCCAGCGGCAAGGCGACATTCTCACCGATCGTCATCGAGCTCCACAGCGCGCCCTGCTGATAGGTCACGCCGGAGCGGCGCAGAAGTTCCGCCCGCCGCTCCTCACCAATCGCCCAGAAATCCTCGCCGTCGAAGATGATCGAGCCGGTCGCCGGTTGCCTCATGCCGATCAGAACGAACATCAGCGAGCTCTTGCCGCAGCCGCTGCCGCCCATAATCACGAAGATATCGCCGCGATTGACGGTAAAGTTGAGGTTGCTCTGGACGATGTTCGAACCGTACCCGTAGGTGAGATCATGGGTAGCGATATGGGCGCGCCCATCGGCGCCGTTGGCCGGTTTGGCCTCGGATTTTGCCGGGGCGCTCATATGCCCAGCACCGTGTAGAAGACTGTCAACGTTGCGTCGAGAATGATGATGAAAACGATGCTGGTCACCACCGCCGACGTCGTTGCGATGCCGACATCCGATGCGCTGCGCCCGCACTGCATTCCGCGCATGCAGCCGGCGACCGCGACGACGACGCCGAACACCGCCGCCTTGATCATGCCGCCGGCCCAATCGGTCATGCTGACCGCTCCTGCCGTCTGATTGAAGTATTCGATGAAGGAAATGTCGAGCATCACCTGAGCGATCAGCAAGCCGCCCAGCATTCCGACGACATTGGCGTAGATCACCAGAAGCGGCACCATGATGACCAGGGCCACCATGCGCGGGAGCACCAGGAATTCGATCGGCGGCACACCGACGGTCCGCAGCGCCGCGATCTCCTCGTTGACCGTCATCGTCCCCAGCTGCGCCGCGAAGGCGGCACCGGTGCGGCCAGCCAGAACGATCGCGGTCATCACCGGCCCCAATTCCCGCACCATCGCAATGCCGACCAGATTGGCGACGAAGATCTCCGCGCCGAAGGCCTGCAACTGGACGGCGCCGACAAACGCCATGATGATCCCGATCAGGAAGTTGATCAGGGTGACGATCGGCAAGGCCCGTGGACCGCACTCCTCGATGATGGCGTACAGATCGGACACCCGCATCCGCGACCTGCCCTTGATCCACTGACCAACCGCCTGAAGCGACTCGCCGAAGAAGCCCAGCATGTCGCCGGCAGCATGGAACCCCGCGGCGGTCTCGCTGCCGATATCGGCCAGCACCGATGTCGGCACAACAGGGTGCGGCGGCACGGCACCGCGCTGCCCAGACACCGCGAGATCAAGCAGCCGGGAGGCGCCGTCGGGCAGCCCCTTGCCGTCGAATCCGATCTTCCGCGCGTCGCAAAAGCGCTGCAGATTCAGGGCGAAGGTCACAAGGCCGCTGTCCCACTCATCGACATCCGCGACATCGAGAACGAGGCGGGACACACCGTCGGTCGTCGGCAGCCGCTCCTCCGGGCTGACGCCGGCCTTGCTGATCGCCGCCAGTGTCCAGTTTCCAGCGGCGCGGACCGACAGCACGCCATCCGATGGTCCATCGATCACAAGACTCGCGGATGCTTGGGTTGTGGGTTCGGCCATGTCGTTGCCGTGTTCCTGTTCTCGAATGATCGGGTCGCGCGATCGCGTCCCTAGTTTCGGCGAAGTCTGTCAGAGACTAGCGATTATCGTCAGTGCTAGCGGCCCTCGCTCATCTTGTTCATGCAGGCAGTGACATATTCCGTATTGGCTGCCGTCAAGGACTCCGACACGTCAAACCAGGCCACGTTATTGATGGCGTAGGTCAGGCCGGCGATGTCGTCACGGGTGAAATTATCGTCCAGGAGCTCGAACCGGCACTCGCACATCTGCGCCAGCTGCTGCTCGCTCCAGATCGGATCGGCATCCATGATCCCCTTCGCGCAGGCCGCCATGAAGTCCGATCGAACAGCGTCCTGGGCCTGCGCGCCGATAGCGCACACCAGCGATACAACCAGCACAGCCGATGTGATCGCTTGCCTGATCCCCAACAACCTTGCCCCCTGCGACGGCGACGCCGACCTGCGAACGAACGCCTCTTTTCTGGAACGTTGTTCCCCATTCCAGCAATTTCCTATCAACACCGCTATCAATTGTCTGCAAATTCGGCAAGAGATTTCAACGACCTTCGTTTCGGCACGTTGCCGCATGACGGTTGAACAGGGATGTGCAAGCATTGGGATCGTTTGGCGGCGACGGAGGCAGCAATGCGACCGAACCTACTCCTCCTGGGCGGCCTGCTTGTGCTCGGCGGCTGCGGATTGGTCGCCGACCAGTTCGCTGGCACCGGCTCTTCGGACTGCGAGCCCTGGCGCGCGGGTTGCCCGATCCTGATTGACTTCAGAGGCGATGCTCCGAACCACGGCGCGATCGCATCCGGCAGCCAGCCTGCCGGTGCGGACATCGGCCGCACGGCTGGTGCGCCAATGCAGATCGCGCCGGATAGCCTGTCCGTACCGGCCTCGGAGCAGGCTACCACCGTACTCACGACCCCGCCCGCCCTGCCGCCGGGCACTCCGTCATCCGTCGATGCGGCGTCAACCGGAACCGCCGCGCCCGCCCCGCCCGTGCGCACAACCTATCCCAGCTTCAACCGCGCGCTCCCAAGGGTGTGGGTTCCGGGACAATCCACCACAGGTGGATACGGCTCATCGGGCAGGCTCAGGTAGCGCGCTGTCCGGCGTTCGCGGGATGACAGTGCTGGTTGGCCGCGCGGCAGGTTCCAATTCGCATGCCCCGGCCAGACGATTGCCGGAATCGGATAGCCTGCCCAGGCCGGCGTCGGGACAATAATCCGCTTTGGTCGGTGCTCTTGGCCAACCGCACCGCCACCGACATGTCGTCCAAACACGTGATCCAGGCGCAATTACAGGCGACTGACCATTGGCATAGGGCGGAAGGGTGTGGTTTCCTAAGGTCAAGAAAACAAAGAACGCGCGCCAGCCGAGAATCGGACGTTTGGTACCGAAGTCAAGGCATGGTGCGGGCATCGGTCAAAGAGTAGAGTTTTTGGGGGAGTTGCGTCGGTTCCGAACCCGGCGGCATCAATAAGGTCGATCACGTGAACAAAAAGATCGAAAGACTGCGCGCATCCGCCGCGCACGAGGCGGCTCATACTGTGGAACCGGTCAGCGGCCGGAGACGTCGTTCCGTCCGCCGCCTGCGAGGTGGACGATGGCTCGCCGTCCTGCTGGCCGTCACGCTTGGGGCGTGCACGAAGGTCGGTCCGGACTACGTCCCGCCGCAACCGCAGATGCCGGATGCCTGGTATCAGGACCTGACGGAAGGCCTGGCCCAGGGCCAGGCCGACCTTCGGACTTGGTGGACGTCGCTGAACGACCCGATTCTGGACCGGCTGATCCAGCGGGCGACCACCGGCAACCTGGATGTGCGGATCGCATTCTCCCGGATCCAGCAGGCACGCGCCGGGCTTGGAATCGCCCGCGGCGACCTCTACCCGGATATCAATGGGTCGGGCTTCGCGGAAACCAGCCGCCTCAGCGAAGGGATCACCGAAGTCCCGCCGCCACCTCAGAGCCGATCCGATGAATTCTACGGCGTCGGTCTGGACGCCACCTGGGAGATCGACTTCTGGGGCCGGATCGCCCGCAGTATCGAATCCGCCGATGCGGGGTTTGCCGCGACCGTCGAGAACTACCGCGACGTGCTGGTCGTCCTGTATGCGGAGATCGCCAACACCTATACCGAGGTGCGTACGCTGCAGGCGCGTATCCGGTTCGCCAGCGGCAACGTGACCTCGCAGCGCGGGACTTTGCGCGTCGCCCGCGACCGAGTACGGGCGCAACTGGCGCCGGAACTGGATGTGCGCCAGGCGCAGTTGAACGTTGCGAGCACCGAGGCCTTCGTACCGCGACTTCAGGCAAACCTGACCCGGGCGATGAACCGCCTTGGCGTGCTGCTGGGCCAGCGGCCGAGCGCCTTGCACGCCGAACTGGCGCCGGAGCTGCCGGTCCCACCGCCGCCGGACCGGGTGCTGGTCGGCATGCCGGCCGATCTGCTGCGACAGCGGCCGGACATTCGCGGCGCCGAACGCGCCCTGGCGGCGCAGACTGCCCGGGTCGGCGTTGCCACCGCCGATCTGTATCCCGCCTTCTCCCTGTCGGGGACGTTTGCCTTCGAGACCACCACCAGCAGCTTCCTGGAATTCGACGACCGAGCGTATTCCTTTGGGCCGTCCTTCCGCTGGAACATTTTCGACGGCGGCCGGGTGCGCAATCGCATCCGCCTGGAGGATGCCAGAACCGCCGAGGCCTTGATCGTTTATGAGCGCACGGTGTTGGACGCCCTGGAGGAGGTCGAAAGCGCCTTCGCGGCCTATGTCCAGGAGCGGCGGAGACTTGCGGCGCTGCAGCGCGCGGTGACGGCGGCACGAGCCGCCGCGCGCCTGGTCCGGCAACTCTATGTCAGCGGCCTGACCAACTTCCAGAATGTCTTCGACACGGAGAGCCAGGTGTTCGTCCAGGAGGATGCGCTTGCCGAGAGCCAAGGCGCGCTGATCCGGAACCTGGTGCGGGTCTATCGGGCCCTGGGTGGCGGATGGCAACCCGACCCGCAGCAGCTTCAGCAGGAAGTGCAGGATGCGGAAGAGAACGGCGAGCCGATTATGTAGGCGGACGTCGCATCGTCGCCCTTGGCGAACAGCTATTGGGCTGGGCGATTCGGACCGGAATTGAAGTTTCAGAAGCCCAGGAGGCGGATATGCGTGCGAATCCCTTGTTCCGGATTGGCTTGATTGTGGCCCTGTCCGTGCCGATTGCAGGCTGCGGCGAGGAGCAGGAGGACGCTGCGCCGGTCATCCGACCTATCCGGGCTATGCAGGTGCAGACCGCCGACACGCTTGAAGAGCGCTGGTTCCCGGGCCAGGCCAAGGCGACACAAGAGGTCGATCTGGCGTTCGAGGTGCCGGGACAGCTGATCGACCGGCCGGTCAATGTCGGCGATGTGGTCCGTGAAGGCGATGTCCTGGCCCGGCTCGATCCGCGCGACTACGAGAACGAACTCGCCGCCGCCATTGCGGCGCGTGACCGGGCGAAGGCGAATTCCGAACGCATGGAGCAGGCGGGACGCACCGGGGCGGTTTCGCAGCAGGACGTCGATGACGCGCAGGCCACCTACGAGGCCAATGATGCGCGGGTGCGGATTGCCGAAAAGGCCGTCGAGGACAGCGTGCTGAGGGCCCGGTTCGACAGCACCGTGGCGGCGACCTATGTCGAGAATTTCCAGAATGTTCAATCCAAGCAGCCGGTGCTGCGTCTTCTCGACACCTCCAAGGTCGAGATGTGGATCAGCATCCCGGAGAATCTGATCTCATACGCGGCTTTCGTGCAGGACCTCAGGGTACAATTCGACGCATTTCCGGGGCGAGAGTTTGCGGCCGAGATCAAGGAAGTCAGCAATGAGGCATCGGCGACCACTCGGACCTTTCCGGTCAATCTGATCCTCGATCAGCCCGAGGACCTGACCATCCTGCCGGGCATGGCTGGCCGGGCCAATGGCAACGTCGTTTTGCCCGAAGATCGCAGGGTCGAGGGCTACGAAATCCCGATCTCGGCGCTTGGCACCGATGACCAGCAGACCAATTTCGTCTGGATCATCGACGAGGCCGCCGGCACGGTGAGCAAGCGACCGGTGGAGTTGGTCCGCACGACGCCGCGCGGCGTCATCGTGACGGGAGTCGTTCCACGTGAGTGGCTGTCGACCGCAGGCGTCAACACGCTGGTGGAAGGCCAGGAGGTGCGGGTGCTGGCGCCTTCTGACGGCGGAGCCGTCTGATGGGTATCACCGCCTTCATCGTGGAGCGGAAATCCGTTGCCTATTTCTTCGTATTCCTCCTGGCGGTCGGAGGCGGTCTGAGCTTTTTCCAGCTTGGCCAGCTCGAAGACCCCGATTTTACCGTGAAGACGGGCGTCGTTGTAACACAGTATCCCGGCGCGAGCCCGGAGCAGGTGGAATTGGAGGTGACGGACCGGATCGAGCAGGCGATCCAGGAGATGCCACAGCTCGACGAGCTGGTCTCCTTCTCTCGCGCCGGCGTCTCGATCATTTCCGTCGACATCAAGTCCCGGTACTGGTCCGACGAGCTGCCGCAGGTCTGGGACGAGATGCGCAGCAAGATCAGCGACATCACGCCCCTCCTCCCGCCCGGCGTCGGCGCGCCGAACATCTCGGACGACTTCAACTTCGTTTATGGCTTCGTTCTGGCGATTACCGGTGACGGCTACACCTATGCGGAACTGGAGCAGTTTGCCGACCTCATCAAGAAGGAACTGAGCCTTGTGTCGGGCGTGTCCCGTGTTGAGCTGTGGGGCGTGCAGGACAAGGTGGTCTATCTGGACGTGGCCGAAGCCCAGCTCTCGACGCTCGGCCTGACCAACGAGGACATCGCGCGAACACTGCAGATCCAGAATCAAGTTGTCGATGCCGGCTCGATCGAAATTCAGGACCGGCGACTCAGGGTCGCCCCGACCGGGGAGTTCACCTCGCCCGAAGAGATCGGCGAACTGGCGATCACCGCCGGGCTGGCCGCCACCACCGCGAACCTGGCCGGCGTGGGTCCTGGAACTGGCGGATCCGCCGCCTCGACCCCTGGCGCCTTGATCCGGATCCGGGATGTCGCTGAGGTGCGCCGCGGCTATCTCGACCCGCCGCAGTCCCTGATGCGCTACCAGGGCAGGCCGGCGCTGGCGATCTATGCCGCCAGCGCCGCCGGCGGCAATGTCGTTGATACCGGCGCCAACATGGAACGGCGGCTTGACGAAATCACCCGCGACCTCCCGATCGGTATCGAGTTGCACAAGATCGCCTGGCAGTCGGAACTGGTCAGCGAATCGATCGATAGCTTCCTGCTCAATCTGCTGATGGCAGTGGGGATCGTGTTGGTCGTCCTGATCGTGCCCAGCGGGCTCAGGATGGGCTTGATCATCGGCTCGATGCTGATCTTCATCATCCTCGGCACCTTCGCCGTCATGGCCGTCTTGGGTATCGACCTGCACCGCATGTCGCTGGGGGCATTGATCATCGCCATGGGCATGATGGTGGATAATTCCTGCTTCGTGTCCGACAACATGGTGGTGCGCATGCAGCGCGGCACCGACCGCGTAAAAGCGGCCGTCGCGGCGGCGAGCGGACAGGCGTGGCCCCTGCTCGGCGCGACGGTGATCGCCACGATGGCGTTCTACGCCATCTTCGCCTCCGAGGCCGATGCCGGTGAGTATTGCCGGACATTGTTCATCGTCGTGGCCACGGCGCTTGGTCTGAGCTGGCTGATCTCGATGACCCTGACACCGGTCATGTGCATCGATCTGCTGCCGCAGCCGAAGGGCGATGGCGGCGGCGATCCTTACGATACCGCCTTCTTCCGCGGCCTTCGGCGGGTGACCACGATGTCTATTCGCCATCGCTGGATTTCGATAGCCATCATGGGGTCTGTTCTTGTGGCGGCCATCCTGTCGGCCGGCCAGGTGCGGCAGATGTTCTTCCCCGATTCTACCCGCAACCAATTGATGGTCGACTACTGGGCTCCGGAAGGCTCGCGGATCGAGGACGTCTCGGAAGGCCTCGAGCCGATCGAAGCCTGGCTGATGGACGATCCGCGAGTGACGGCCGTAAGTTCGTTCATTGGCGAGGGACCGCCGCGCTTCTATCTGCCGGTCGATCCGGAGAGCCCGAATCCGGCCTATGCCCAGATCATCGTCAATACTGAGGATTTCAGGCAGATCGCGGACCTTGCGGGTGAGCTGGAACCATGGCTGCAGGAGCAGGTTCCGGTTCTCACCCGGGTCCGCAAATATGGTGTCGGACCAAGCGACACCTGGAAGTTCGAAGTCCGGATCAGCGGTCCGGCGGAGGCCGATCTGAGGCTACTGCGCGACCTGGGCGAACGCGGCAAAGCGATCCTTAGGCAAAGTCCGCTGGCTCGAGAGATCCGGACCGAGATGCGGCAATCCGTGCCGCGCTATGTCCCGGTCTACAATCAAGAGCGCGGGCGCTGGTCGACCGTGACCCGTCAGGATGTGGCGGACGCCACCAAGCGGGCCTTCGACGGCATACAGGTCGGCCTGTATCGGGAAGGCGACGATCTGGACCCGATCCTCCTGCGCAATATCGACAGCGAACGGCGCAACCTGGCGGACGGGATTGCAGCGCTCCAGATTCGGCCGCTCATGTCGGTAACCACCATTCCACTCGGCGGCGTTACCGACTCCCTGGCGATCGAATGGGAGGACCCGATTATCCATCGCTGGAATCGACGCCGTGCAGTTACCGTGCAGGCCAATCCGATCGACGGCGCGACCTTCCCCGATCTCTACAACGACGTCATCGAGGAATTCGAACAGCTCGAAGCCGCTCTGCCCTCCGGCTACGACGTCATTTGGGACGGTGAGTACTCCAGCACGGTCACTGCCCAGGAATCCCTGGTGCCCGGCGTCATTCCGGCACTGGTCGTGATCGCCTCGATAATCGTGTTGCTCTACAACTCGATCCGTGTCCTGCTCTGCATCGTACTGGTCATACCGTTTGCCGCGATCGGCGTTATCTTTGGCTTGATCGCACTCGATTCGCCGATGGGCTTCGTCGCCATACTCGGCGTGCTCAGCCTGTCCGGAATGATGATCAAGAACATGATCGTGATGACCAACGCCATCAAGGAGAGTGAGGCGGATGGCCAGCATCCCTTCGATGCCTGCGTGCAGGCGGCGGTGTCACAGGCGAGGCCGATCATGCTAGCGGCGGGCACCACGGTGCTGGGCGTGATCCCGTTGTTGCCGGACCCGTTCTGGAATGCCATGGCGGCGGCGATCATGGCCGGCCTGGGCCTCGGCGCCATCTTCACGATCGTTCTGTATCCAACCTTCTACGCAGCACTCCACGGAATTCGGGAGCCTATCGCACAATGACCAAGGCACTTACCGCCAGGCTGATCGCCAGGGCCGGATTGATCCTGATCCTCGCCGGCATGGTTGCCGGCTGCGATCAGCCCGAGGTCGTCGAAGAGGAGGTCATCCGGCCTGTTCGAGCGATCAAGGTCGCGGATCCCTCGGCCCTGGAAAACCGAACCTTCCCAGGTCGGGCAAGAGCGACCAGGGAAGTCAACGTGGCATTCGAGGTGACCGGCCGGGTGGTGGAATACCCGATCGATGTCGGAGACGTGTTGGAAGAGGGAGACATCATCGCGAGGTTGGACCCGCGCGATTTCCGGAACGCCCTGGACGCGTCGCTGGCCGAGTTGGCGCGCGCCACGGCACAGCGGGACCGCGTCGCCGAGGCCGCCGCGACCGGGGCCGTGTCGCAGCAGGATCTCACCGACGCCGAGGCGGCGGTCCAGGTCGCCGAGGCCCGGAGGAGTATCAATGCAAAGGCGCTCGAGGACGCGGTAATCCGGGCTCCATTCTCCGGCTCGATCTCGGCGAAATACATCGAGAACTTCCAGAACATCGCCGCCAAGCAGCCCATCGCCCGCATCCTCGATACCTCGAAGATCGAGATGGTCGTCAACATTCCTGAGTCCCTGATATCGCTGGTCCCCTTCGCGACCGATATCTGGGTCCGGTTCGACGCATTTCCCGATCACAGGATCCCGGCCCGGCTCCTGGAGATCGGCACCGAGGCATCGGAAACGACGCGGACCTTCCCGGTCACGGTGATCATGGACCAGCCGGAGGGCATAAAGATACTGCCCGGCATGGCAGGTCGTTCCGGGGGCGGCGGCGACAGTCGTGACGCCGGTATGGACCTTGCGGTCAACGTGCCGGCGTCCGCGATCTTCACCAATGACGACGGCACTCGCTCCTATGTCTGGGTCGTGGACGAGTCGACCGGTACGGTAGGCCGGCGGGAAATCCAGACGGGCGCGCTGGCCAATATCGGGGTCAGGGTGGAAGAGGGTATCGAACCCGGCGAATGGGTGGCCACGGCCGGCGTTCATTTCCTGACCGAGGGACAAAGGGTGACGATCCTCGAGGACCGGCGCGAGGAGGCAGCACAGTGAACCTGGCCAAGATCGCCGTCGAGAACAAGGCCGTCACCTATTTCGCCATGATCCTTCTGGTGCTGGCCGGTCTTGCCAGCTTCTTCAACCTTGGACAGTTGGAGGATCCGGAGTTCACCGTGAGGACGGCGGCCATCACGACGCAGTACCCAGGCGCAAGCCCGGAAGAGGTCGAACTGGAGGTCACCGACCGGATCGAGCTCGCGATCCAGGAAATGCCGCAGCTCGACTACATCGAATCGTTCTCGCGGGCCGGCTTCTCGCTGATCAAGGTCAATATCCAGGCTGAGTACTGGTCCGACCGCCTGCCACAGGTCTGGGACGAGCTTCGCCGCAAGATCCGCAACGTGGAATCCCAGCTGCCGCCGGGGGCCGGCCGCCCGGTTATCGGGGACGATTTCGGCGATGTGTTCGGATTCCAGCTGGCGATGACCGGCGATGGGTTCACCTATGCCGAACTCGAAGAATACGCCAAGGCAATCAAGAAGGAGATCAGCCTGATCGACGGCGTGGCGCGGGTGGACCTCTGGGGCGCGCGGCAGAAGATCATCTATCTCGATGTGTCGGAAACGCAGTTGAGTGCGCTGGGCGTGTCGGCCGAAAATTTCCTGCGAACCCTGCAATTCGAGAACATGGTGGTCGATGCCGGCGGCCTGGATCTCATGGATTATCGGTTCCGCATAGCGCCGACCGGTTATTTCCGGACGCCGCTGGACATCGGCGATCTCCAGATTCGGCCGAGCCTTCCGAACCAGCTTCAGGCCGACACGCTGCCCAATCCGGACGGGCGCACATCCGAGTTGATCCGCATCCGGGACATTGCGACTGTCCGGCGTGGGTACGCTGAACCGCCATTCAACATGCTGCGCCAGAACGGCGACTCGGCGATCGGTCTGTCGATCTCCAACGCATCGGGCGTGAACATCGTCGATGTGGGGCGCGCCATCGAGCAGCACATCGATGAGCTGAAACCACTCCTACCGGTTGGGATCGAACTGCATAAGATCCATTGGCAATCCGACATCGTTTCGGAAGCGGTGAACGGGTTCCTGATCAACTTCGCCCAGGCCGTGGGGATCGTGCTGATCATCCTGACGCTCGCCATGGGCTGGCGCATGGGCCTGATCATCGGCATCGCCCTCGTCGCGACGATCCTGGGTACCTTCATCCTGATGGCCCTGTTTGGCATCGACCTGCAGCGCATGTCCCTGGGGGCGCTGGTCATCGCCTTGGGAATGATGGTCGACAACGCCATCGTCGTCGCCGATGGCATGACGGTCCGGCTACAGAAAGGCATGGACCGGACGCAAGCTGCCATCGAATCGGCGGCGGCGCCGTCCATGCCGCTCCTGGGTGCAACGGTTATCGCCGTCATGGCATTCTACCCGATCGGCGGTTCGGTCGAGGATGTCGGAGAATACTGCCAGACGCTGTTCTCCGTTGTCGGCATTTCGCTCATGTTCAGTTGGCTCGTCTCGGTGACCATCACCCCGATCAATTGCATCGCATTGATCAAGGTGAAGGAGAGTGATTCCAGCGCCGATCCCTATGGCGGCAAGCTGTTCACGGCCTATCGCGGTGTGCTGACGACGGCCATAAGGCGTCGCTGGGTCACGCTTGGCATCATGGTGGGGTTGCTGGTCGTGTCCGTCTATGGCTTCGGCCATGTCAAGCAACAGTTCTTCCCGTTCTCCTCAATGCCCAAATACATGATCGATTACTGGGCCCCGGAAGGAACCCGCATCGAGCAGGTCGCCAACGATATTCGCATTGCCGAGGAGAAACTCATCGCCGACGACAGGGTGGAGGGTGTCGCGTCATTCATCGGCGTCGGACCGCCGCGATTCTATCTGCCGGTGGATCCGGAGAATCCATACCAGTCCTTCGCGCAGCTGATCGTCAACACGCACGATTTCCGGGACATCGACGCGCTGATCGCGGAGACGGATCCAATCTTCACCGAAATGATGCCTCAGGCACTGGTGCTGCAACGGCCTTATGGCGTCGGCCCGACCGAGACATGGAAACTCGAGGTCCGAATAAGCGGTCCGGCCGAGGCCGACCCGGCCGTCCTGCGCGGCTGGGCAGAGCGCGTCGAAGACGCGGTATCGGCCAGCCCGTTTGCATCCTATGTCACGAACGACTGGCGCCAACAGGTTCAGAAGATCGTTCCCGATTACAACCAGGAACGGGCGCGCTGGGCGTCGATCACGCGCGACGACCTGGCGGGTACCACCAAACGGGCCTATGACGGCGCGACCGTGGGCCTGTATCGCGAAAACGACAATCTGATCCCCATCGTCCTGCGCCACGTCGACGCCGAGCGCCGGAACGTCGCTGGCATCGAACAGCTGCAGGTCGTGTCGGCTTTGTCGACCGAAACCGTACCCTTGGCCCAGGTGGTGACCGCTGTCGTCACCGAATGGGAGGATCCGCTGATCTGGCGTCGCGACCGAAGGCGGACAGTCACGGTGCAGTCTAATCCCCTTGCCGGCGAGACGTTCCCCACCATGAGGGCCGACGTTATCGATCAGATCGATGCGATCGCGGCCGAGTTGCCCAGAGGCTACACGCTCGAATGGGGCGGTGAGTTTGAATCCGCTGCCGATGCCAAGGCGTCGCTCATCCCCGGCCTGGTCCCGGCCGCCGCAATCATGCTTTTCATCATCGTGGCGCTGTTCAACGCCTTTCGACCGCCGCTGATCATCGTGGCGACGATTCCGTTCGCCCTGATCGGGATCACCGCCGGCCTGCTCCTGGTCGGCGTCCCATTCGGATTCATGGCCCTGCTCGGAGCGATGAGCCTGTCGGGTATGATGATCAAGAATGCGATCGTCCTGCTCGACGAGGTCAATGCGAACCTGGCCTTGGGGAAATCGCAGTACGATTCCGTTGTCGACGCGGCGGTCTCCCGCTTGAGGCCGGTCTTTCTTGCTGCTGCAACGACGGTGCTCGGGGTGATCCCGCTGCTGCAGGACGTGTTCTGGGTTGCCATGGCAACCACCATCATGGCCGGGCTGACATTCGGCACCGTGCTGACGATGATATTGGTGCCGGTCCTGTATGCGATCATGTTCAGGCTCAAGACGCCCGATTCGAAAGCCGCCGCCGCACCGGCGGCCGAGGCCGCCGAAGCGCCGGCATGACCCTGGGTTGACGGGTCACCGCTGGCGCGGGATGACTAAACTCTTGTCTCGGTCGGGTTCCCGTGAAGACACAGTTGATCTGGCTGCGAATTGACCGGACCTGCAACCATGCCACAGCGGTTAGTGTGGCGGCGATATTCGAGCCAACTGGTTGCTGCCGTCACGGTCCGCACCGTACCGCTGGCACGCTTGACACCTGATCGGAAAAGTTTAGTCTAACTGAACATTGCCGGCACGTAGTTTAGTGACGCCATCATGCAGGCGAAGTGGAAGACGGCCATGTCGAATGATCTCCTCGACGCTGCGATCGAACGGGTCTGCGCGCAAATCGAGGAGTACGCCGACGAGTTGACCAAGCTCGACCAGGCGATCGGCGACGGCGATCACGGCATCAACATGAAAAGAGGTTCCGGTGCGGTGCGCGCGAAATCCGATGAGATCGCGGCACTGCCCTTCGGGCAGGCTCTGCAGAAGCTGGGCATGACGCTGGTCATGTCGGTCGGCGGGGCGTCCGGCCCGCTCTACGGGTCGCTGTTCATGGCCGTTGGCAAGTCGCGGACTGAGACCCCCGCCACCGCGGCGGAGGCGGCGGAGGCATTCCTGGCCGGCGTCGAGGCGGTCAAGTCGCGCGGCAGGTCCGATGCCGGCGCCAAGACGATGCTCGACGTCCTGGTGCCGGTCCAGCAGGCGCTGGCCGAGGCAGATCTCGACCCCGTCGACGCGGTCCGTGCCGCCGCCGACCGTGGCCTCGCCGCGACCAAGGACATGCGGGCGACCAAGGGGCGGGCCGCGTTTCTCGGCGAGCGCTCGGTGGGGCACCTCGACCCTGGGGCGCGATCCTCGATGCTGATCCTGCATGCGATCTGCGACGTGCTGGAGGCCCGGACATGACCGACACCGTATCGATCGTAATCGTCTCCCACTCGCCCGATGTCGCGCGGGGCGCCGCCGACATGGTCCGGCAGATGGTCGGCGACGAGGTCCGGGTAGCGGCTGTCGGCGGCAATCCGGATGGCGGGCTGGGCACCGATGTCGGCGCCATCCTCGAAGCCATAGGATCGGTTCACACGGCCAAGGGCGTCGCAATTCTGGTCGACCTTGGCGGCGCCGAAACCAACAGTGAGATGGCCATCGAGATGCTCGACCCGGACAAGGCAGGCACCGTCGTGATCTGCGATGCGCCGATCGTCGAGGGCGCCGTGATGGCGGCTACCGAGGCGGTTGGCGGCGCCTCCCTGGACGATGTCCGTCGGACCGCCGAGGAGTTCTGACGATGACGGCGGCGGCCAAAGGGCAGCGGCAGGCAAGCGGCGCTGCAGCGATTACGGACCCGACAGGTCTGCATGCCCGTCCGGCGGTGGCACTGACCAAGCTGGCCAAGACATTCGCCGCCACCGTGGAGATATCAGTCGCAAGCCAGGATCGATGGATCAGCGCCAAATCGCCGAACGCGGTGATGAAGCTGAAGGCCGCGCATGGCGAGCATCTTCATGTGCGTGCTGAAGGCGACGATGCCGATGCCGCAGTCGCCGCCCTCGTTGATCTTGTGGAACGGAATTTCGAGGGCTGAGGCGGTGGCGGAGCAGGTCCTGATCGGGATACCGGCCTGTGCCGGCCTTGCCGTCGGACCGGCCTATTTCGTCGAGTCGATGAAGCCTAAGCACAGGGCTGCCGGTCCGCCCGACCAGGAAGCGGCCGCGCTCGGCACCGCGATCAACCAGGCCCGGGCCGATATTCAGGCGCTGATCGCGCGCAATGACGACTTGGCCGGGCAGATCCTCGAGTTCCAGGAGGCGTTGCTCGACGATGACGAGATGCTGGCGCCCGCCCTTGCCGCGATCGCCGGCAGCGCATCGGCCGATGATGCGTGGACCACGCTGATGGATGGCGAAATCGCCGACTACCGCGCGACCGATGACGCATACATGGCGGCCCGGGCGGACGATCTGGTCGACTTGAAGATCCGGGTCCTCGGCGCGCTGTTCGGAAAGCGGGAGCGCGACGACCGCCCGTTACCGGACGGGGCGATCCTGCTCGCCGACCAGCTGACCCCCTCGGCCTTCCTGGAACAGGATTGGGGTCGGCTGACCGGGGCCGCCACGTGCGGCGGCAGTCCCACCAGCCATGTGGCGATCCTGGCGCGCGCACGCGGCGTTCCTCTGGTCGTGGGGCTGGATGCCGATCTCGCCGCCATGACGCCGACCGGTCCGATCATCCTCGATGCCGAGCGTGGGCGGGTCGTAGTGTCCCCGGATGCCGAGACCCTGGCCGGCGCGGCGGACCGCGCGGCCCGGCTGCGGGAGGAGGACGCGGCGGCGACGGCGCTGGCGACCAGTCCGGCTACGACGCGCGACGGCCAGCCGGTTACGGTACTGATGAACGTCGATGATCCGGCCAATTTGTCCTCACTGCCGGTTGCGACCTGCGACGGGATCGGACTGACCCGAACGGAGTTCCTGTTCGAGGGCGGTCGGCCGCCGGACGAGGAGCAGCAACTGGCCGAATACCGGCGCCTGGTCGCCTGGGCGCAGGGCCGGCCGGTCACCTTTCGCACCCTTGATGCCGGCGGTGACAAGCCGATCGCCGGGCTGACGCCGGATGAAGAGACCAACCCGTTTCTCGGACTGCGCGGTCTTCGCCTGTCCTTGACCAGGCTCGACCTTTTCAAGGTCCAGCTCCGCGCGCTGGCCCGCGCCGCCGCCGACGGCCCGGTCAAGATCATGGCGCCGATGGTGACGGTTCCAGAGGAGATCGCCGAACTGCGCCGTCTCATGGCCGAGACCGTCGACGCTCTGGCCGTCGAGGGCGTGGCGCATGCCGTCCCGCCGATCGGCATGATGGTCGAAGTGCCGGCGGCGGCGCTCACCGCCGACCGCTTCGATGTGGATTTCTACTCGATCGGGTCGAACGATCTGATCCAGTACACTACCGCCGCCGCCCGGGACAATCCGGCGGTGGCGGCGCTGGCGCGCCCGGACAACCCGGCGGTGCTGGAATTGATCGCAAGGACCGTCGATGCCGCCCGGCGGCGCAGCGTGGAGGTGAGCCTGTGCGGGGACATGGCCTCGATGCCGGAGCATATCGGAACCCTGCTGGATACCGGGCTCAGGACGCTGTCCGTGGCGCCGGCGCAGATCGGGCGCGCCAAGCTGGCGGTCAGCCGCTGGCCCGAGCCGGAGCGGCGGTGAGCCGATGTTCGGGGGCTCTGAGAATCCGAACACCAGCAGCGACCTGATCGCCGCGTACAAGCGGCTCCTTCGCGACTATCTGGCGCTTCGGCCCTCGGGCACCCGGCAGCGAATCGCCAAGGTGATTGGAACCCACAAGAGCTTCATTTCGCAGGTCGCCAACCCCGCCTATCGGGTGCCACTTCCGGCCCAGCATGTCGAGACCATCATGTCCGTCTGCCATTTCTCGGCCGAGGAGCGCGCCACCTTCATGACGGCGTATGAGGCCGCTCATCCGGGCCAGTTGCGCACTCCTGCGGTATCCGGCAGCGACCGCGACGCCGGGATGTGGATCGATCTGTCCTCGATCAACGATATCGATCGGCGGCAGACTGTAGAGGACGCCATCCGCAGGGTGGCCGGCGAGATCATCGCCATCGCCGAGGACAGAGGACAGCAATAGTCAACGGCGGACGCACGCCGAGAACGGGAGGAACCGAACCGTGAAGAAGATCATCAATGCCGTCGACGACGTACTGACCGAGGCGCTGGCCGGCTTCGGCACCGCCCATGCCGATCTGGTGTCGGTCAACCTCGATCCCAAATACGTCGTGCGCCGGGATGGCCCACGCCAGGGTAAAGTGGCCCTGCTTTCCGGCGGCGGCTCCGGTCATGAACCGCTTCACGCCGGCTTCGTCGGCAACGGCATGCTCGACGCAGCCTGTCCCGGCGAGGTCTTCACATCGCCGACCCCCGACCAGATGCTGGCTGCAGCGGCCGCAATCGACGGCGGTGCCGGCATTCTGCAAATCGTCAAGAATTACTCCGGCGACGTGATGAATTTCGAGATGGCCGCCGAGATGGCCGAGACCGAAGTCGCCACGGTGCTGACCAATGACGATGTCGCGGTCGAGGAGTCGCTTCACTCCCAGGGGCGGCGGGGTGTCGCCGGCACCATCGTGGTGGAAAAGATCGTCGGCGCCGCCGCCGAACAGGGCGCAGATCTGGCGGCCTGCAAGGCGCTTGGCGACCGGGTCAACGTCGCCACCGGGTCGATGGCCGTGGCCCTGACCAGTTGTACCGTACCGGCAGCCGGTACGCCGACTTTCGCGATCGGCGAAGGCGAGATGGAGCTCGGGGTCGGCATCCATGGCGAGCCCGGCCGCGAGCGGACCGCTCTCATGAGCGCCGACGCGATCGCCGAAAACCTGGTCGACGCCATCTGCAAGTCCATCGAGCCGCAAAACGGGGAACCCGTGCTCCTGTTGGTCAACGGCATGGGCGGCAGCCCGGCCATGGAGCTCTATCTTCTGTATCACGCAGCGCGGACGCAGTGCGAAAGCCGCGGCCTGACCGTGGCGCGGTCGCTGGTCGGCAACTACTGCACCTCGCTGGACATGGCCGGCGCGTCGATCACCCTGTCCAGGCTGGCCGACGATACGACGGCGCTCTGGGACGCCCCGGTCCACACTGCATCGCTACGCTGGTAAGCGCTCCGGCAGACTTCTCGCAATTGTGAAGGAGATCGTGGCGCGTGATGGGCCCGAACGCATCGACTCAACGGGCGCGTTGACCGACAATCGCGGCGTTGTGCTTCTGGGAATTGCGAAGGCGGAGAGGAACCATGGGGGAGTTGACAACAGGCGTTAGCTGGCTTGCCGTCATTGTTGGTGCCGTCGTTTCCTTTCTGGTCGGCTGGCTGTGGTATTCGCCAAAACTGTTCGGTCCAAAATGGGCCGAAGGCGTTGGCGTGAAGATGGGGACGGCCAGCGAGATGCCGGTAGGGGCCATGGTCGCGCAGATTGTCGGGCTGCTCCTGATGAGCTGGTTTGTCGGGGTCACCGCGGTTTCAAACGCGCTTTTGACCGTCATCCTCGGAACCGTTGGCGTTCACGGTCCTGGCCTATTCGGGCGGCCTGTTCACAAAGAAATCGACCTATGCCCGGAACGTTGATGCCGGCTACTGGATTGTCGCCCTGGTCATCATGATCGTCTGCCAGGGAGTTCTCGGCGGCGCATAGTCGTCTACGAGGAACTACGATCTGGGGCCCAGTGGCTGAGCGTCGCGGGTGCCGCGAGCCGCGCCCGAGAGGCGTTCGTTTTCCCGGCGATCAATGCGCCGCGGCCTTCACAAGCGAATCGGCGCCTACCGGCACGGCTTTCCGCCAACCGAATCGAACCTGAAACTGAAGATCCCGCGGGCCGGAGTCGAACACGGCGTTCAATGACGATTGAACTGCTTGGGTATCAGCCAGAAGGGCTGTTCGGACTGCCGTTTCTTAGGATCTTCCGGCACATCACACCAGGCGATCGGCTGCCCGATACCGGCCAACCAGCCGACCGCCCGCTACCATCCTGGCGACGAAGGCTGTATGAAACCAAGGACTCTCATTGTCGGAGAGAGATCCAAGGGGAGCAGGCTGCCGCTACTGACCGTGCCGGAACCGGACCGGATTCTCGGGAATACTGGTTCGTTGAACCGCTGATCGGCGGGATCGACCCGGCGCAACCAAATGAGCAGGGAATAGGAACAGAAATGGCTGACAAATCCATCGGGACGCCGGAACAATTGCGCGATCCCAACTACACGCCGGCACTGGGGCGTGCCATACCGCTCGGTATCCAGCACGTGCTGGCGATGTTCGTATCGAATGTCACGCCCGCGATCATCATCGCGGGGGCCGCAGGCTTCGGTTTCGGGTCCAATTCGCCCGACTTCCCGGAACTGCTCTACCTGATCCAGATGTCGATGCTGTTTGCCGGTATCGCAACGCTGTTCCAGACCATTGGGCTGGGTCCGGTCGGTGCCAAGCTTCCGATCGTTCAAGGCACGAGCTTCGCCTTTATCCCGATCATGATCCCGCTCGTCGTCGGCAAGGGGGTCGAGGCGTTGCCGGCACTGTTCGGCGGTGTCCTGCTCGGCGGACTGTTTCACGCCCTGCTGGGCACGGTGATCGGGAAGATACGGTTTGCGCTTCCGCCTCTCGTCACCGGTCTTGTGGTCACGATGATCGGGCTCGCACTGGTCAAGGTCGGCATCCAATATGCCGCCGGAGGAGTGCCCGCATTCGACAAGCCGGAATATGGCAGCCTGCTGAACTGGTCCGCCGCGCTGGTGGTGATCCTTGTGACGCTGGGTCTGAAATTCTTCGCCCGTGGCATGCTCTCGGTCTCGGCCGTCCTGATCGGCATCGTCGCGGGCTACATCTACGCCCTGTTGACCGGCATGGTGACGTTCGACGCCATCGGCGGAAGCTGGTCGCAGGCTGCGGCCTTCGCATTGCCGGTTCCGTTCAAATACGGCTTCGAGTTCAGCTTGGCCGCGGTGATCGGGTTTTGCCTCATGGCGTTCGTGTCGGCGGTTGAGACCGTCGGCGACGTCTCGGGCATCACCAAGGGCGGCGCGGGGCGCGAGGCGACCGACAAGGAGATTCAGGGAGCCACGTTTGCCGACGGCGTCGGCAGCGGGATTGCCGGTATTTTCGGTGGCCTGCCGAACACCTCGTTCAGCCAGAATGTCGGCCTGATCGCGATGACCGGAGTGATGAGCCGGCACGTCGTGACAATTGGTGCGATCTTCCTGATCGTTTGCGGCCTGATCCCAAAGGTCGGCGCAATTATCCGAACGATCCCGATCGAAGTGCTCGGCGGCGGCGTCATCGTGATGTTCGGCATGGTTGTCGCGGCCGGCATTTCGATGCTGTCGGATGTGAACTGGAACCGCCGGAACATGGTGATCTTCGCCATAGCGATGTCCGTCGGGCTCGGGCTCCAACTCGATCCCAGGGCGGTTCAGTATCTGCCCGATACCCTGCGGATCCTGATGACCAGCGGCCTTCTGCCGGCAGCCCTGATCGCGATCATCCTCAATCTCGTTCTGCCCGAAGAACTGTCCGGAGAGGCGACAGAGGAGATTTCGGGCGGGCACAGGGGGCATGGCGAGGGATCGGCCAAGGGCTGAAACCGGCACTCGGTTGCCAACGCCGCGTCGCGTCGGCATGGCGCGCCCTGTCCGCGGGCAGGGCGCGCCAGACCGGCCCGACGGTCGACCTGCGGGCCGCAACGACTGCGCCTTTTCCAAAGCCAGCCCTTTGAAGGTCCCGGCTCGCAGTTTCGACCGGCTTTCAGAGTCCACCTCGCTGGCTTGCTCATTCGGCGCGGGATAAATCCGATTCAACTCGATCAAGCCTGGCTGGGTCCAGGCGAAGTGCCAGCTTGACTGTTCCGGAACCGTCCATCCGGACTAGGTCGCTGAGAATCTGATCTGCAACGCCAGGCGGATTTCCTGTCGCCTCCCGGAGTCGCCCGCATGGTCGTGGGTTGTGCCTTGTCACGGGGGCATATTCGCGATAGTATCAATTAATGAACCTATAGTCTCATAAATTGGACTTCGTGACGTGACCCAGGCCAATAGCGGTATATGGCCCGTACTGCCAACGCCGTTACTCGACAATGGACAGGTCGATCCCCGGACGATGCGGCGCCTTGTGCAATTCGCCCTTCGCGCCGGGGTCGGCGGCGTGGTCTTCCCGGGTTTCGCAAGCGAAGTCGAAACTCTGACTACGAACGAGCGTGCATCGCTCTTGGCGGTGGTCGCCGAGGAAGCGTTGGGCAAGGCCATCGTCGTGGCAGGGGCGAGCTCCGAAACGGTCGATGAGGTGGTCGCGCACGGGTCGGCCGCCGACCGGCTTGGCATCCGCCTTCTCATGGTCCAGCCGCCGAAGCGCCTTGGATCTGACGCGGGGCCAACAATCGAATTCCTGACCGCCGTTGCGGCGGAGCTGCCGGACTCCGGAATCATTCTGCAGAATGCTCCGGCCCCTCGCGGATCAGATCTGTCGCCAAAAGCGATCCTTGAGATCATTCGGCAAGTCGCACAGATCGCATACGTCAAGGAGGAGACGCTTCCCGCCGGTCCGGCCATTAGCCATATTCTTGCCAACCGTCCTGATCACCTGCTGGGGATCATTGGCGGCGGCGGCGCGCGATACATTCTTGACGAATACGCAAGGGGCGCTTGTGCTGCGATGCCGGCGATCGAGATCGCCGATCTGCATGTTGCTCTGGATGCGGCGTGGCGCGCCGGGCGATTCGACGAGGCGCGGGAGATTTATGTCCGCACCTTGCCGCTGCTCACACTTCAAGCGGTCTACCGGATGCGGTTGACCAAACATGTCATGGTGCGGCGCGGCATCCTGGAAAATGCCGAAGTCCGGGCGCCGACCCCGATGCTCGATGCCACGGCAATCGCCGATATCGACGCCAACCTCGAGGCGCTGGGGCTGATTGAACCTCACGCGATGCGCGGGGTCGGCGGAGTATGAGCGACCCGGTCAAGACAGTTCGGGTCTTCTCACTCACGCAGCCGCGCGGGACACCGTATCTCGGCGCCGCCCGGGCGGGTGAAGAACCCAATGCCCACGGCTACCTCGTACGCAAGGGCAACCGGACCGTCTACCCGACCTTTGATCGCAGCGTCGTCGTCCGGCTCGAAACCGCCGCCGGTATTGTTGGCTGGGGCGAGACCTACGGCCTGGTGGCGCCGGGCGCCGTGGCCGCGATTATCAGCGATCTGCTGGCGGGCTTCACAATCGGACGGGATCCATCGGATCCCTCAGCGATCTATGACGACCTGTATGACCTGATGCGGGTGCGCGGCTATACGGGCGGTTTCTATGTCGATGCCCTGGCTGCGATCGACATCGCGCTCTGGGATATCGCGGGCCGTCAGGCAGAATTGTCGATCACGGATCTCCTGGGTGGCCGGGCGCACGCTGCGATCCCCGCCTATGTTTCGGGCCTGCCCGAGAAGACCCGGTCCGAGAGAGCAGCCTTGGCGAGGATGTGGCAAGGGCGCGGGTTCGACGCTTTCAAGTTCGCAACCCCTGTTGCCGATGACGGGCCGGCTGCCGAGCTGGAATTGCTGCGAACCGAACTGGGGGCCAACGCCCGGATCGCGGCCGATATGCACTGGAACCAGACCGCTGAACAGGCGCTGGAGCAGATCGCCGTCATGGAGCCCTACGGCCTTTGGTTTGCCGAGGCGCCGGTGCGTACGGAGGATATCGCGGGGCTGGAGAAAGTCACGAAGACATCCGGGACACCCATCGCCGTGGGCGAAGAATGGCGCACCCCGTACGACATGATACATCGCATCGACAGGTGCAGGATCGCGATCGTGCAGCCCGAGATGGGCCACAAGGGGATTACGAATTTCTGCCGCATAGCGCGTCTCGCTGCGGAGCACGATATCGAGGTGATCCCGCACGCCACCATTGGCGCGGGCATCTTCCTGGCTGCCAGCCTGCAGGCCAGCGCCGCCCTGCCGGTGGTGACCTGTCACGAATTCCAGCATTCGATCTTCGAGCCCAACCGCCGGCTGCTGGCCGGTGACATGGACTGCGCGAGCGGCGTCTATGCGCCGCCTACGGGGCCGGGGCTCGGTGTCGAACCATCCGAGGAGGCCCTTGGCCTTCTCCAACCAATCTGAAACGGATCCAATGGGAGGAGACCTGGCAATGAAGTCCTTGTTCAAGACCGCCGTGACGGCGGCGATAACTGCAGGATTGCTGACAACAGTGGCGTTGACAGCTGCAGAAGCGCAAACGCTCAAATTCGTCTCGTGGCAAACGGATGATGGCGGCATGGGCGACTGGTGGCGCGATGCCATCGCCACGTTCGAAGCCGCCCATCCAGGCGTAACCGTCGAGTTCACAAAGGTCGAACGGGCCAGCTATGCGGACACGATGACGACGCTTTTCGCCGGCGGGCAACCGCCGCATATCGTCCATCTGGCGTCGTTCGAATACCAGAACTTCGCGGAAAACGGCTGGATGGAAAATCTCGACCCTTGGTTCGAGAAAGACGGCATCGACATGGCCGGCTGGGCGGGTCAGGGCGCGTGTCGTTGGAACGATGAAAGCGCCTGCGTGATGCTGCTCTATTTTGGCTTCATGCTGGCGTACAATCCGGAGCTTCTCGAGGCGGAGGGCCTTGAAGTCCCGACCAACTATGAGGAGTTCCTGGCTGCCGCGCGGGCGACGACCAAGGATTTGAACGGCGACGGCATCACCGACCAGTTCGGAACCGGCCATGAGACCAAGGGCGGCGCCGGCCAATATCTGACCGAGATGCTGAACTACGTCTTGGATTCCGGTGCCTATTGGACCGACGAGGAGGGCAACGTCACCATCGACACGCCGCAGATGATCGAGGGCCTGACCCGCTGGAAGACCGTGATCGATGAGGGGCTCACGCCCATCGACATGTCGGCCGGCGAGGTCCGCAAATTGTTTGCCGATGGCAAGATTGCGCTGCGTCTCGACGGGCCCTGGCTTTATGGAACCATGCAGCAGGGAGCCGCCGCGGACCAGCTGGCGATCGCCCTACCGCCGTTGAGCCCACCGGTCGGCGGCTCCTCCAACGTCCTTGGCATGGCCAGCGAGATCTCGGACGGAGAGAAACAGCTGGTCTGGGACTTCATCAGGATCGTGATGTCGCCGGAGTTCCAGCGCAAATACGCGACGGTGGCCGGCAACACGCCGCCCAGTCCGACTGCCGATGTCTCCGGTGTCGAGGCGAGCGTCCCGCATTTCGCGTTGCTGGTGCAATCGCAGCAGGCCGCTGCAGCCGCAGGTGTGGACCGCATCCCAACCGGGCTTGAGGTCCAGTATGGCGAGTTCGGCAAGATGGTCCAGGAAGAGGTCCAGCGGATGCTGATCGAGGACCTCGACCCAGCCGACGTCGTCAAGACCATGCAGGAACGCGCCGTGGCCATCCAAAACGGATGACCGGCTAACTCCTGCAAGACAGTGCCGGCCCGGTAAACCCGGGCCGGCCGATGCGGATCGCATGGCGGTTCGCATCCGGGAACAAGTTGGGGACCATGTCGAAGACGAGACTGTTTGATCTGGCGCGCCCAAGCCGCCAGCATCTGCTGGGCTACATCTTGATGGCGCCGGCCGTTCTGCTGGTGGCTCTGATCATCATCTATCCCCTGATCATCTCGATCGACCTGTCGTTTCAGGATGTGAAGCTGCCGCGGATCGGCGCCGACCGCAAACCCTTCACCTTTGAAAACTATCGCAGACTCTTCACGTCACCCGAATTCTGGATGGCCTGTTGGGTCACGGTGAAATTGGTAACAGCCGTCACCATCGGCAGCCTGGCAGTGGGCCTGGCGACCGCCTTGCTGGTCAACAACCGGTTTCGCGGCCGTACGGTCGCCCGCCTCGCCATGGCCCTTCCCTGGGCCGTTCCAGAGGTGATCGCCGTTGTCATCTTCGCCTGGATATTCGACAGCTCGTTCGGCCTCATGAGCTGGCTGTTCATCAAGCTCGGCATAGCCACCGAAATGGTCGCCTGGGTCTCGACCCCGGGCGCCGCCTTCTGGGCCGTGGCCATAACCATGATCTGGAAGGGCTTTCCCTTTGTCTCGATCATGACGCTCGCAGGCCTTCAATCGATACCGTCCGATTTCTATGCCGCCGCCAAGGTCGATGGCGCCAGTGCCCTGCAGCGATTCCGATGGATCACCATTCCATCACTCATGCCGGTTCTCGGCGTGACGCTCATATTGGTAATCCTGTGGGTGTTCCGTGACTTTTCGATCATCAAGGTGCTGACCGATGGCGGGCCTCTGAAGACCACGCAGACCCTCTCGATCATGACCTATGACCAGGCCTTCGGCTTCTTCAAGTTCGGCTACGCATCCGCGGTCGGCGTCATCACTCTGGTGATCTGCGTCATCGCCGCCCTGGCCATGCTCGGTCGCAGCACCAAAGCGATGTATTGAGGAGCACCGGCCGTGAACCGCACCACAACGCAATCCGTCCTGCTGTATTCCACCGTCGTCGCCTTGGCGGCGGTCATACTGTTTCCGATCTACTGGCTGTTCATTACGGCCCTTTCCACGACAAACGAGCTGACCGGGCTGCCGCCCGCATTCTGGCCGGAGGCACCGCAATGGCACATATTCGGCAAGGTATGGGGCGAGCGCACGATCGCACTTTGGCTTCTGAATTCCTCAATCGCAGCCTTCGGCTCGGTCGCCTTGTCGATGTTCGTATCGGTCCTGGCGGGCTACAGCTTGTCACGGTTTTCAGTCCGGGGCGGACAATCGCTCGGGCTCTTCATCCTGACAGCGAAAATGCTGCCGGCCACGCTTCTGGTCATTCCGCTGTTCGCAGTCTTTCGCAGCGTCGGAATGATCGGCAGCCTATGGACGCTGATCATCGCCCACTCCACGCTGATCATCCCTTTCACGACCTGGATGCTGAAAGGATACTTCGACACCATCCCGCGTGAACTCGAGCAGGCGGCCATGGTCGATGGCTGCTCGCCGCTCAGTGCGATGGTTCGGGTGATCTTGCCAGTCTCCACGCCCGGCCTTGCGGCGACCGCGCTCTATGCCTTCGTGCTCAGCTGGGCGGACTACGCCTATGCCCGGACGTTTCTGGTCAACGCCCAAGACAACTGGACGGCCAATCTGGGCATCGCGACCATGCGCGGCGAATACACCACGGATTGGAACGAGATCTCCGCGGCCGCCGTCTTCGTCGCTATCCCGATCATGCTCATCTACCTCTTCCTAGAACGCTATCTTGTCGGTGGCCTGACCGCCGGCGCGGAGAAGTAATCCCATGGCTCGCATCAGCATCAGGAACGTCCACAAGAATTACGAGACGTTGAACGTGCTCAAGGAGTTCTCCCTCGATATCGAGGATGGGGAGTTCGTGGTCCTGGTTGGCCCGTCGGGGTGCGGCAAGTCCACGATGATCAAGATCCTCGCAGGTCTGGAACCCGCTTCCGGAGGCCAGGTCATGCTGGGCGACCGGGATGTGACCGACCTGGCGCCCGGTGACCGGGACGTGGCGATGGTGTTTCAGAACTATGCCCTCTACCCGCATCTGACGGTCCGGCAGAATATTGGTTTCGGCCTAAAGATGCGCGGAATGCCACGTGCTGAGATTGACAAGCGCGTCGAAGAGGCCGGCAAGAGCCTCGGCGTTTCCCATCTGCTGGGCCGGCGTCCAAGGGCGCTCTCCGGCGGGCAGCGGCAGCGCGTCGCCCTGGGAAGAGCGATCGTGCGCGAACCGCAAGCCTTCCTGATGGACGAGCCGCTTTCCAATCTCGACGCCAAGCTTCGGGTTCACATGCGCGCGGAAATCAGCGCGCTGCACAAACGGATCGGCGTGACCACGGTCTATGTGACCCATGACCAGATCGAGGCCATGACAATGGCCGACAGGGTCGTGCTGATGAGGGACGGCGTAATTCAGCAGATCGCCGATCCCGATACGCTGTTCCGCAAGCCCGACAACCTGTTTGTCGCCAGTTTCATCGGGTCGCCAGGGATGAATCTTGTTTCCACTAGCCTGGCGAAAGAGAACGGCGCACCGGAAGTCAGCATCTTCGGCGCCCGCGTGGCGATCGGAAGCCACAGACTCAATGGCACGACCGACCTGATTGCCGGCCTGAGGCCCGAGCACATCCATCTCGGAGAAGGCCCGGCAAGTTTCAGGGTCCGCCCCAACCTCATCGAAAGCCTCGGCTCAGAGAAGTACATCTATTTCAACGACGACGAGCATCAGGTCGTTCGGGAGGGCGAAGGCGAGGAGGAAGACTCCAAAGGCCTGATTGCGCGGGTCAGCCATTCGGGGGCCATGGCCGAAGGGGAGGAAATCACGCTCTCCTTCGACCCGGAAAACCTCTACCTGTTCGACGCCAAGACGAGACAGGCGGTCTAGGTCCTTGCGTATCTTGATAACAGGATCGGCCGGGCGTGTGGGCCGTCGAGTGGCTCAGGCACTCGTCGCGCGCGGCGAAGACGTACGCGGATTCGATGTTCACCCTTCAGATATTTCGGCCGCAGGCTACACGGACCATATCGGATCGCTTGACGATCCGGCGGCCGTTTCAGCGGCGACCGCCGGCGTCGAGGCCGTGCTGCATCTCGGCGCCTTCATGTCCTGGTCCGCCGGCGATCGTCCGAGGATGTTCCGGTCCAATGTCGAAGGCACACGCGTCTTGTTGGATGCCTGCGTCAATGCAGGTGTGCGGCGCTTCATATTCGCCAGTTCAGGCGAGGTCTATCCTGAGAACGCGCCGATCCGGCAACCCATCACCGAGGACCACCCGCTCCGGCCCAACTCACCCTATGGCCTGACCAAGCGACTGGGTGAGGAACTCGTCATGTTTCAGCAGCGCGCCGGCACAATGGAGACCGTCATACTCCGCTTCTCGCATACGCAGGATGCCGAGGAACTGTTGGATGAAGACAGTTTCTTTTCCGGGCCGCGCTTCTTCCTGCGGCCACGCATCCGCCAGCAGGAGGCCCTCGGTAATTCCGAGGTCGCAGCGATATTGCGGGCTCATGATCCCGGTCGTCCCGCCCACATGCTGGCACGCAACGAGGCGGGCCGCCCCTATCGCATGCACATCACCGATACCCGGGACATGGTCGACGGTGTCATTCTGGCGATGGATCACGCCCAGGCCGCCGATGGGATCTTCAATCTAGGCGCCACGGAACCTGTTGATTTCGCTCAGATTCTGCCGCGCATGTCCGAGATCACAGGCTATTCGATCGCGACGGTGGATCTCCCGGGACCAGGCGTCTCCTATCACACATCGAACGACAAGATCCGCAGGACATTGGGATTCGAACCGCAATGGACGATAGAGCGCATGCTGGACCGGGCGGCGGAAGCCCGCGAGGAACGCACGGGGCGGTGAAACCCGTCGCCAGGGATATCCCTACCGGGACGGCCGCCCTCGCCAAGGGCCTCGCCCTGCTTGATCTTGTGGCCGAGGCCAATACGCCACTGCGCTTCGCCGAATTGCTCCGCCAGTCGGATCTGCCCAAACCTACTTTCGCACGAATTCTCAGAACGCTGATCGCGTTTGGCCTCGTCCGCCATGATGCCGATAAGGGTTCCTACAACCTCGGGCCTCGGTTTCTGGAATTGTCCCACCGTGTCTGGGATACGTTCAACTTGTCCTCCGCGGCAATCCCGGAGCTGGAGCGGCTATCGACCGAACTGGGCGAGACAGTCGCACTTTGTCGCCTGGACGGCGGAATGGTTCAGTATTTGGAGGAACGCTCGGGTGATGGTCTGGGCGTGAGGGTCGATACCGGGCGCCGGGTTCCTTTGCACTGCACGGCGGCGGGCAAGGTGCTGTTGGCATTTCAGGACCCGGCATCCGGTCGTGCACTGATCGACCGGCTCTCCCTCGAACGGTTTACTACCGAAACGATTACAGGTAGGACGCAGTTGCAGGCCGACCTGACCCTGACGCGCGCGCGGGGTTATGCAGTGTCCTACGAAGAGCATCTGACCGGCGTCAATTCCGTGGCAGCCCCGATCGCCGGCAGGGATGGCACTCCGATTGGCGCGCTGGTTGCTCTCGGTCCATCGTCGCGCCTGGATGCCGGACATATCCACCCGGTTGGCCGCGAATTGATCGCCGCCGCGCGACGGATCACCGGCTCCGCAGGAGCGGTGGCCATCAGTTCTCGTCCTCGGCCACGCCCCGGATCCTTGTTGGGGCCGCCGGTCGCCGATCTCGCCTGCGCGCTGCCGTGGGGGGCACAGCTAGGCGAGGCCCCAATCTGGCACCCGCAGGAGCAAGCGCTTTACTGGGTCGATATCCTGCATCCCGCAGTCTATCGCTTCGATCCGGCCACCGGACGCAATGAAACCTGCGCGCCGGGCAAGCTGGTGAGCGCGGTCCTGCCAGCCGAGGACGGCGGGCTGTTGGTGACGTCGCAGGATGGCATCGAGGCCCTGGACTTCAACACCGGCCTCTTGACACCGTTCGTGAACCCGGAAGAAGGGATACACGACAACCGACTCAATGACGCCAAGGTCGGCCCCGGGGGGGCGATTTGGGTCGGGTCCATGCGCCTGGATTCGAGCAAGCCCAGCGGCGGGCTCTATCGAATTACCGGCGGCGGCGATGTCGAAACCATGGAGAGCGGCATCAAGGTCTCGAACGGTCTGGGTTGGAGCCCTGACAACCGGACCTTCTACTTTGTCGACACGGTGCCGGGGTTGATCTACGCCTACGACACAGCGCCGGGTGGCGGGCGTCTCAGCAATCGTCGTGTCTTCGCCACCATCCCGGAGACGGAAGGCCGCCCAGACGGCCTCACCGTGGACAGCGAGGGCGGCGTTTGGTGCGCGATTTGGGATGGCTGGCGGGTCAACCGATACCTCGCGGACGGGTCGCTCAGCCGGGTCATCGACCTGCCGGTCCCACGCCCGACCAGCGTCTGCTTTGGCGGTCCCGGTCTTGCCATCCTCTACATCACCAGCGCGCGCACCCGCCTGCCCGCCTCAACGCTGTCCGAAGCACCACTATCCGGCGGACTGTTTGCCTGCACACCGGGCCAGACAGGGATCGCAGCCCATCTTTTTCGCAACGTGGTCTGAGGACGAAAATGCCTGGGTAGTCGACACGCGACAACGCCGACCGGCGAAGCGGGACGTCGAGCGTTCGGGACATGCGTTTGGTCTCGCTCGCAATTCCGAGAGCCGCAACAGGCCAGAATTAGCGAACGATGCGTCATTGCGGCATTCGCATTCCCCGCTTAGTCCGGCACCAAGGGACTGGCACCCGGCGAGCCGAGGGCTCAGATTGGCGGGACCCGCACGAAGCGACGACAGGGCGACACGGACAAAATGCATAAGACACGCTGGGGCATCATCGGGCCGGGAGCCATCGCGCGTAATTTCGCCGACGGGCTGAAAGAGGCGCCGTCGGGCGAGTTGGCGGCCATCGCCAGCCGCGACGAGGCACGCCGCGGCCGGTTTGGCGATACATATGCGATCGCCACTGACAAGCGCTACGCCGACTATGCGTCGCTTGCAGCGGCGTCCGACGTGGATGCTATCTACATCTCCACGCCGCATCCGTTCCACGCCGAACTGGCGATCATGGCGATGCGGGCGGGCAAACCAGTGCTGTGCGAGAAGCCTGCCGGGATGACGGCATCGCAGGTCGTGGCGATGACCGACGTCGCGGCGCAGGAGGACGTCTTCTTCATGGAGGCGTTCATGTATCGCTGCCATCCGCAAATCGTGCGGATGCTGGAGATCCTTGCCTCCGGCGAGATCGGCGACATTCTGCAAATCCGCGCGGCGTTCGGCTATGTGGCACCCTTCGATCCGGAGTCGCGTGCCTACAGCAAGGCGTTGGGCGGCGGCGGCATTCTGGACGTCGGTTGCTATCCGGTGTCGTTCGCGCGCCTGGTGGCCGGAGCGGCGATCGGCCGGCCCTTCGACAATCCGGACACGGTCGCGGCGGTCGGAACCATCGGCCGCTCCGGCGTCGACGAGACCGCGTCGGCGCTGCTGCAGTTTGCCAGCGGCGTTACGGCGGAGTGCGCCGCGGCGGTGACGCGCGCGGTCGACAATTCCGCGACGATCACCGGCAGCCGGGGATCGCTGCATCTGCCCGACCCTTGGGTGCCCGGCCGCAACGCCGGCCCGTCGGACGCGACGATTTCCGTGACCGTTGATGGCCAGACCCGGGTGGAGGAGATCAAGCGGGCCGAGCATCTGTTCGCCTTCGAGGCGGAAGCGGCCAGCCGCGCGATCCAGGACGGCCGCAAAGAGCCCGCCCCACCCGCTCTCGGCCATGCGGACAGCGCCGGCAATGCGGAGACGCTGGATCGGTGGCGTCACGCCATCGGCTATACGGTCATAGAGGAATTGGCGGAGGCCAACCGAGTACTGCCCGGAGTGCTGCCACCGGGCCTCCCGCCGGTTGCCCGCCAGACGATCGAGGGCGTCGACAGACCCGTGTCGCGCTTGATCCTGGGTTGCGACAACAAGAACACCATCGCCGACGGCGCCATTGTCTGGGACGCCTGGATGGAGGCCGGCGGCAATGCGTTCGACACCGGATTTGTCTATGGCAATGGCCGGCATGAAACCGTGCTGGGCGAATGGATCGGAAATCGGGGCGTCGCCGACGACGTGGTCGTGGTCGTCAAGGGCGCGCACACGCCTTATTGCTTTCCACAGGCGATCGCGGCGCAGCTTGACATCTCCCTGGACCGGCTCGGCCTCAACCGGGCGCCGATCTACATCCTGCACCGGGACAATCCCGACGTCCCGGTCGGCGAATTCGTCGAAGCGCTGAACCGGCTGCATCGGGCGGGAAGGATCGGCATTTTCGGGGGATCGAACTGGTCTGTTGAGCGTTTCCGGGAAGCCAATGACTACGCCGCGGCGAACCAGCTGGAACCCCTCCGCATCCTGAACAACAACCTGTCGCTGGCGGTCATGGAACGGCCGGTCTGGCAGGGCTGCATTTCTTCGAATGCGCCACCGACGCTCCGCTTCTTGCGCGACAACGATACCGTGCACCTGTCATGGTCGTCGCAGGCACGCGGCTATTTCCTGCCGGAGGAATTGCGAAACCGGTTTCCGGCCGACACCGCGCCCGAGACCTGTTTCGGCAGTGCGCCGAACGAGGAACGCCGGCGCCGGGCTGAGGCACTCGCCGACCGAGCGGGGCGTGTCGGCGCACAATATCGCCATGGCCTGGGTTCTGGCGCAGCAGTTCCCCTCCTTTGCCCTCATCGGGCCAAGAACCGCCGGCGAAATCGTAACCACGTTGCCGGCGCTCGGGCTCGACCTCAGTCCCGGCGAGGTGGCCTGGCTCAATCTCGAGTCAGACGACCGCTGAAGCATGGTAGTGCCGATCCAACTGGCGTCGGCTTGACTGATGCCAGAGAGCATTGGCGACCGTCGCATGACAATCCCATCCGAGTGCACGGCCGTATTCTTGCCGTATCCCTTCAATTGGCCGCCATTGGCGCGACCGAGGTCGACCATCGCTCCTGCCCCAGAGCTGAGGTGAGCCGGTCACTCCATGCGTGAGCCGGTCTCTGGATCGAAGATATGGCTTGTTCCTTCCTTGACGCCAAGGGGAAGGACCGTACCGGGTTGCACATCGATCCGCTCACGCAAGAGGGCAATGATCGGATCGCCGCAAATATCGGCAACGACATGGGTCTCCGAGCCGGTCGGCTCGAGCACCGACACGGTAGCTTCAATTCCGTCGGCCGCTGAGGTCACGAAGAGATGCTCGGGCCGGAGCCCATAGATGACGTCCTGGTCTAGCCGCTTTGATGCGACGGACTCTTCGACCGGCAGGCGCTGGCCGCTTGCACCGGAAAACCAGTACCCATCCGCGTTCCGAATGATCCGTCCGTCAATGAAGTTCATGGCCGGCGACCCGATGAAGCTGGCCACGAAGAGGTTCCTGGGACGGTCGTATATCTCCAGCGGCGCGCCGACCTGCTCCACCAATCCCTCTCGCATGACAACAATCTGGTCCGCCATGGTCATCGCTTCGAGCTGGTCATGGGTGACATAGATTGTCGTTGTCTTCAGGCGCCGGTGGAGTTCCTTCAACTCGCCGCGCATCTGGACCCGCAGCTTGGCGTCGAGGTTGGACAGCGGCTCGTCGAACAGGAACACCTGCGGGCTGCGCACGATGGCCCGTCCCATGGCGACGCGCTGCCTCTGCCCGCCCGAAAGCTGCTTGGGATAGCGGCCAAGGTAGTCCTGTAGGCCGAGAATTCCGGCGGCGTCGACTACGCGGCGATCGATCTCGGCCCTTGGCTTGCGTGCCAGCCGCAGGGAGAACCCCATATTCTCGGCAACCGTCATATGCGGATAGAGCGCGTAGTTCTGGAACACCATCGCGATGTCGCGATGCTTGGGCTCGACCTCGTTGATCACTTCGCCGTCTATGCTGATCGTTCCGCTGGTGATCTCCTCCAGCCCCGCGATCATTCGCAAAAGCGTCGACTTGCCGCACCCGGATGGTCCGACGAGGACGACGAAGGCGCCGTCGGGAACGGCGATGGAGACGCCGTGGAGCGTTTCGGTTTTGCCATACGACTTGCGGACGTTTTCCGTCAGGACTGTTGCCATCTCACATCCAGGCCGTTCTTCAGGACGATACGAACATTGCGGCTTGGCGGTCCGCCACCTCGACCGCCGCCAGCAGGCTGAGACCGGTGTGATAGCCGGGGTCGAGGTCCGGGGTCGCCGGCACAAAGTCGACCGGACCCTGCTCGGTCAGAGTCTGATAGGCGAGCGGCGGATCGGATCGCCAGAAATTGGCGAAAAACGCCTCATGCGCATTCTGACCAGACGCGCTGCATCTCGGCGGAGCGGGTTCTTTCGTAGCCCAGCGCAGCCGCGCGGATTGTCTCGGGCAGGGGCCACCACGGGCACCGGCGATCGGCAGGTTCCATGGTCCGTAGATTGACCGTCAGGCAGAGTCCCGGCCCTGCGAAGCCGATCCGGAACGCCGCCTCGACTACGCCGCACATCCTGGCAGCAAGCGCGTCGGAGATCGTTCCACGCACCGCGTCCAGAGCGAAGCCGGCGAATTCGATTGCGTGGCCGACATTGCACAGATCGCCACCAGGCGTATTGGCGAGAAGTCCGCTTTCAGCGTCGAAATGCCGTTCAAGAACAAATTCGATGAAGCGCTGGCAGAATCCTTCTCGTTCTTGCAGTACTAGCCTGTTGAGCAAGGCGGCGGCCCCCAGAACGATCATCCGGGGGCCGTATTCGTCGGCCTGGACGGAGAGGGCATTGTGGTCGATGTGACCGGCTTCGGAGATGACAAAGCGACGATCTTCGATCGCATCGACGATATCGCCGAGCAGGTCCACATGGCGGGGCAGGTCGTCAGGCGCATAACGGGCCGCCGCGGCGATCAGCCCCTTGGCGACGAAGACATCGGAATAAGTCCTGAGGCCGGGTGCACGGTGTTGCGACAGGACCGTCCCTTCCGCTGAGCAACGCACGGGATGCAACGAAGCGTCATAACAAAAGGAAGCGTGGCCCTGGCGCTGGAAGAGGTCATCGAGCGCGGCATAGAGCCCTCTGGCCGCGTCGTCGAGGCGGGCTGGCAAGGGTGGGATCGGTCCGTTCGAAGAACGCCGCATGGGTGGCAAGCGCTTCCAGGCCGCGGCCCTGAATCCAGCCGTACAGGTACGAGGGTCCGCGCAGGCCATCCGCGACAGTATAATCTTCCAGGGTGATGCTGTTCAGCTTGGTGTCGATGAAGGGGCTGCCCTGGAGCCATGCGATCCAGAAGCCAGAGCAGAGTCCTCCGGTTTGCATCGACATAGACCGCCCGGACGGTCTGCGGATAATCGGATGGCACGCTCACTCCTTGAGTCCCGTGCCGGCTATGCCCTCCACGAAGCTCCGCCGCATGAGCACAAACAGCGTCACCGAGGGCACCAGGACGAGCGCCGCCGCGGCGCTCAGGCGTCCGAGATCGACGGTGTAGCCGGTCTGGAAGAGAGCGAGGCCCACTTCGATCGTGTAGGATTCACGGGATGTCGCGACGATCAGCGGCCACGCGAAGGCTGTCCAGGCCTGGAAAAAGGCGAGAACCGCAAGCGCGCCCAGGGCGCCGCGCGACAGCGGCAAGACGATCCGGAAGAAAATCCAGATCTCGCCTGCCCCATCGATCCTTGCCGCTTCCAGAAGCTCGTCCGGGATGGAATGGATGACGTTCTGGCGGATCAGGAAGATCCCGAAGCTCATCACCAGATAGCCGATCAGCAAGCCGACCGTCGAATTGAGAAGTCCAAGGCTCTGCACCTGGAAATACAGCGGGATCATGTAGACCTCGAACGGCACGATCGCTGTCGCCAGAATGACGATGAAAACGACGCTCAGAGTGTGAAACCGGAATTTCCCGAGAATGTAGCCGGCGATGGCCGAGGTCATGACGATGGCGATAGTGGACAGAACCGCGAAAGACGACGCTGTTGGCGACCCAGCGCAGGAGCGGCGTGTCCAATACGACGGACGAGATGTTCTCCAGCGTCGGCGCATCGGGAATGACCGTCGGCGGCCAGGACAGAAGCTCTTGCGGAGATTTGAAGGCGTTCGAGACCAGCAGGATAAGCGGCAGGATCATGAGCACGCTGAAGATGAACAGGAAGACGTCGATCAGGGCGTTTGTCAGCCTTGCCTTGCCGCTTCCGGACGTCAGGCGTTTGCCTTCAGAGATGCCGGCGGGGGCACTCATCCCCTGCCCTTTTCGCGCAGCAAGGAGAACTGGATGAGAGTCAGGATGAGAACGATGACCAGCAGGACAACAGCCTCGGACGCGGCGTAGCCGACGCGATAGTTGCGAAAGCTGTTCTCGATCATGTCCAGAACCAGCACGCGCACCTGGCGGCCGGGCGCACCCTGTGAATCCGAGGCGAGAACATAGACCTGGGCATAGACGTTGAAGCCGGAGACCAGCGTCACGACCGATACAAACAGCGTTATGGGCTTCAGAAGGGGGATCGACAGAAACCAGAACGACTGGATGCCCGACGCGCCGTCCAGCTTGGCGGCCTCATAAAGGGAATGGGGAAGGTTCTTGAACCCGACGATGTAGATGAGAACCGCATATCCGAGGGCCTGCCAGGAACACAGGATGATGATCGAAATCACCGAGAGGGTCGGGTCGAAAAGCCAGGATAGAGGTTCAAAGCCGAGCCACGCGATCAATGCATTCAAAGGACCAAGCTTGGCATCGAAAATCCACTTCCACGCCATCGCCGCCGGCACGAGAGAGACCACGTGCGGGATGAAGATCGCCGTTTCGTAAAAGCCGGAGAAGCGCGACCGGGTGCGATGGTAGATCAGCGCCGCCAGAACGAGCGACAGTGGAATGGTGATCAGCAATATACCGAAGGCGATGATCGCTGTGTTGACGAGAGCGTCCTGAAACAGGTCGTCGCCCATCAACTCACGGAAATTCTGAAGCCCTATGAAAGGCTTGTTCTTCGAGATGATGTCCCATTTGTGCAGACTCAGCCGCAGAATCTCGGCAATGGGGCCGATCCTGACCCAGGCAAAGATCGCCAAGACCGGAAGGATCGCCGCGATCGCGGAAGAAGAACTTTCTGCGCTTCAGCAAAACTCGGACTTCTGTCGGGGAGATGCCGGGAGCGGCAACGCGCTCCCGGCCACATGTTATCCACCTGCCATAGCAGAGGGCAGACGACCTACTCGGCCAGCAGTCCCTCACGCTCGAGGATCTTGTTCACGTCCTCTTCCATGCTTACCAGCACCGCATCGATCGCCGCACCGTCGCCGGCAAGATCCGCGTCCGCAAACGACTCCGTCAGCGAGGCCGCGACCCGTGTGAGAATTTCCTCGATCGGTCCGATCGAGGGCAGCGTGAAGAATTCATAGCCTTCCGGGTAGTCGACAAACGCACCAAAGGCGGGCTGCTTGCCGGTGACCGGGGAATAGTCCACGCCACTGCGATTGGGCAGCCAGCCGACATTGTCCAGCAGCCACACTAGGTTCTCCGGCTTGTTGGTCGCCACGGCGAACGCCCAGGCCGCTTCCGCTTCCTCGCCTTCCGCGCTGACATATAGGTTCGCCGGCAGCGCGATCGACCCCACCGGCAGCGGCGCGGTAGCGTGAGTTCAGGTCCGGCGCTTTCGCGGCAATGTCGCCGATCACCCAGGATTCGCGGATGAACATCGCCGTCTGTTCACGCTCGAAGGCCTCGGCATCGGCGGGCATCTCAACCGTTACGTTCTTCAGCGTGTGAACGTTCTCGAGATATTGCGCAAACGCGCTGCGACCGGCGTCGTCGGCGATCTGCGCCCGCCACTTGCCGCCCTCGCCCTCTTCCAGCAGGTTGCCGCCATACTGGAACATGTTGATCCAGAACTTTTCGGCGATGCCCTGACCGCCGCCGGACAGGCGCAGGCTCCAGCCCGAGACTGTCGGATTGCCATTGGCATCGCGTTCGGTCAGCTTGCTGGCATAGTCGGTGTACTCCTCCATTGTGGAGGGAGGCCCACTCAGACCGGCCTTCTCGAACATGTCGACGTTGTAGAAGAGAGCGCCCTGCCCGCGGAAAAGTGGAACACCGTACACTGAGCCGCCAATGCTGGCGGCATCAATGAAGAACGGTCCGAAGTTCGCGGGATCGCTGACGAAGCCGGCGACGTCTGCCGGAGCCTGGGTCAGAAGGTCGTTCTCCAGATACCGCGTGGCAGTCGATTTCGGCAATTCGATAA
>CBDBVB010000004.1:0-51745 GCA_965212545.1 Inquilinaceae bacterium | reverse complement strand
ACGAACTCGCCCCGCGCCAGCCCCTTCCAGTCGTACAGGCTGTACGCCAGCGCGCTGGCCATTGGCACGGCGACGAATGCCAGCATTACCGCTATTGGCGGTACGATCAGGAAGCCGATCCAGGCTGCGCGTCTCAGTTGATAGCGGCTGGGCATGGCGGCGGCCGTTAGCTCGTCAAAGCACCGGCCGCCGCCAATTCGTTCAGTTCCGGAACGGAGCGTGGTAGGTGGCGATTCCTTCGGTCACCTCTGCGGCCACCTCCTGCGGCGTCGCCTGGCCGGCCATCATCTTCTGCACGCCCTGCCTGCAGCAGCACCGATCCGCTCGGCTCCTCATAGCGGAAATGCACCAGCATCAGATAGGAGGCGGAAGCTCTGGTTGAAGGCCGCGACCTTGCTCAGCAGCGGGTCGTCGAAAGAGCCACGCCAGGGCATCAGGCGACACGTTGCCCAGCAGGGACACCAGCTTGTCGCCGAACGGCTTCGAGGCCGCATAGCGCAGGAAGGCCAGGGCCTCTTCCTCGTTCTGGGTGTTGGCGTTGATGGCGTAGCCGCCGTCGAAGAAGGTCGAGACCAACCTCGGCTGGCCGGCGGACGGGCGCCGGGCTCGGCATGATGTCGAAGTTCAGATCCGGGTTCTGGCGACGGAAATTGGCGATCTCCCAGGACCCGCCGGCGAACATGGCGGCCCGTCCGGTGAGGAAGAGCTGCTGGGCGCTGCCATAGTCGATGCCGGTATAGCCGGTCGGCAGATAGTCCCGGATCTCCAGCAGCTTCTCCAGGGCGCCGACGAAGCGCGTCATCCTCGAAGGTCGCGGTGCCGGCTACGATGTCGGCCTCGAACTGGGCGCCGTAGAAGCTCGGCACCACGGTTCCGACCAAGATCTCGTTCTGCCAGGCGGTGGCGGTGCCGTTGGCCATCGGGATCACGCCGGCGTCCTTCAGCGCGCCCAGCGTCGCCAGGAAACCGGTCCAATCCTCCGGCGGCGCCAGCCCGTTCTCCGCGAAGATGTCCGTGTTGTAGTAGATCACCAGGGTCTGTGACGCGAAAGGCACGGCGTAGAGATTGCCGTCCGAGCGCACGGTCTCCGCTTGGATCGCTGCCTCAGGGAAGGCGTCCAGCGCCGAAATCTCGCCATCACCGATCGGGCGCAAATAGCCGGGTGAAGCGATCGCCTCCATCGCGCCATAAGCCCGCACTTGGGCGATGTCTGGGCCGCCGCCACCGGCCAGCGCTGTCGACAGCACGGCGGCGTAGCTCGTCGCCTCGAAAGCCTCGAACGTCACTGTTGTGCCCGGATGGGCCGCCTCGAAATCGGCGATGATTTCCGCATAAGCGGCCTTGTCCTCCTGCCGCCAGCTCCAGAATGTCAGATCGGCCGCCTGGGCGACGCCTCCGCCCAGGATCGCCGCAGCCAGGGTGGCGGCTGTCATCATTGAATTGCGCATTGTCATCCTCCCGTCGCTCCAGCCGCTATCCGTGCGGCCGTTTGTGAGAGGATATGGGATTTCGCCGTCCGGCATAAGAGGAACGGTCGCAAGCCGGCGCAATTGTGGGCTAGCCCGGATAGTCGCCGACAAGAAGCCGGTAGGGCGGCTCGTCCTCCTCGATCTCCGGGAAGCGGCCGACCGGTTCGTGGAAGCGGTTGTCGGCGGCATCGTCGTTGACCGTTGAGACCTCGCCAAGCAGCACCCGGCCGCCATCTGCCCAGAGCCGGTGATAGCAATAGGGCATCAGGGTGATGCTCTCGCCGGGTTCCAGCAGGATCGTATCGCCAGCGGCGACCGTGCGGCGAACGCCATCGACGCTGACCGACACCTCGGTGTCGGCGAACGACCCGTCCTCGTTGGCGTTGTGAAGCTGTACCGCGAACCTGGCGCCGCCGCGGTTGATGATGTCCTCGACCTTGGCCCAATGGTGATGCGCCGGGCAATACTGGTCGGCTTCCATCACCAGGATCTTCTCGCAATAGGTCTTGCCGGACCCGGTCTTGAGGTTTTCCAGCGCGCCGTTTCGGATGGTGAAAAGCACCAGGCCGCAATTGCGAAAATCGCCGAGCCCGAAATCGGTGATGTCCCATCCAAGCTTGTGGTCGACGATCTCGGCGATCTCAACGCCTTTGCCGGACCACGCCTCCGCGTCCCATCGCCCGAATGGCGGCAGGTGGAAGTTCTGCGCCGCCAGGAAGGCTTCGGTGTCGCGCATGATGGCGTTGATCTCGGAACGTTTCATGGACTGCCTCCCGGTCTCCATCCGGGCCACGGCGAAAGACACGCGGCCTCTTTGGCGAGCCCCATTCTACCCAGTCGTCAAATGCTGTCAGCAGGTTGGTATCGCGATCGGGAACCGACTGGCCGAATCCTTCAGGAGCCTGCCGCAATTTCGCAACATTGGTCGCATATTGTCACCACATGCAGTAGGATCGCTTATAATGCGCAACAAATGTGCGGTTGTGCATCAATGGGCGGTTCCGTAATATCCGGCCGCCGCCTACGGCCTAGGACTGTTCCGCCGGTTTGCCGGACGCCAAGGCTCTGTAACGGAGTTTCCCCTTGATGGCCCAGATTTCCGCCGCATCCGAGCCGGTAGCGCCGCATGGCCAGGCTGACCGCGACGCCCTGATCCGGCAATTCCAGTCGGTCCGTGCCGCCACAGAGGCTCTGACAGCCAACCTGGCGCCGGAGGATCAGGTGGTGCAGTCCATGGAGGACGCCAGCCCGAGCAAATGGCATCTGGCGCACACGACATGGTTCTTCGAGACCTTCATCCTCGCCGAATTCGCAGCGGGCTACCGGCCTTTTGATTCGGATTTCGCGTTCCTGTTCAATTCCTACTACGAGACTGCCGGGCCCCGGCACGCCCGTCCCCGCCGCGGCATGGTGACGCGGCCGTCGGTCAATGAGGTGATGGCCTATCGTGGGCATGTCACCGCCGCGATGGCCGAGTTGATGGGCAATGCCGACGCGGCACAATGGTCCGCCATCGCGTCTCTCGCCGAGCTTGGCCTCAACCACGAGCAGCAGCATCAGGAACTGCTGTTGACCGACATCCTGCACGCCTTCTCCTGCAACCCGGTCCGCCCGGCTTACGGGCCATACAGGCCGGCTGCCGCCGGCGCGTCCGGGCCGCAGTCCTGGCTGTCCTTCGAGGGCGGCATCCATGAGATCGGCCATGATGGAAAAGGCTTCGCATTCGACAGCGAGGGGCCGCGCCATGAGGTGCTGTTGCGGCCCTACCGGCTGGCGGACCGGCTGGTGACCAATGCCGAATGGACCGCCTTCATCGATGATGGCGGCTACCGGGTGCCGCAGCTCTGGCTGTCCGATGGCTGGGCGACCGTGCAGCGCGAGGGCTGGGAGGCGCCGGGCTATTGGGAGCGACACGATGGCCGGTGGCAGTCGATGACCTTGGCCGGCATGCGGCCGGTGGAATCCGACGCGCCGGTCTGCCATGTCGGCTTCTACGAGGCGGAGGCCTTCGCACGCTGGGCCGGCCACCGGCTTCCGACCGAGGCCGAGTGGGAGGTCGCCGCAGCCGACATGCCTGTCGCCGGCAATTTCGCCGGTCCGGGGCTGCTGCGGCCGCTGCCCGATTCCGGAGGCGACGGGCTTCGCCAGTTCTATGGCGAGGTCTGGCAGTGGACCCAGACCCCTTACGGCCCTTATCCGGGCTTCCAGGCGCCGGACGGGGCCATCGGCGAATACAACGGCAAGTTCATGTGCAACCAGATGGTCCTGCGCGGCGGCTCCTGCGCCACGCCACAGGGCCATACCCGTGCCACATATCGGAACTTCTTCTATCCGCATCAGCGCTGGCAGTTCACTGGCCTGCGCCTGGCGGAGGATGCGTAATGCGCGCGACGGCCATCGAACTCGGACAACTGCACAGTTTCCACGACCTGGAACCGGCGGTGGAGGAATTCCGCGCCGCGGTGCTGGGCGGCCTCTCCGGACCACAGAAACGCATCCCGGCGAAGTTCTTCTATGACGCCGAAGGCTCGCGGCTGTTCGAAGAGATCTGCGGCCTCGCCGAATATTACCCGACCCGGACCGAGATCGGGATCCTGCGCCGCTCCGCCGCCGAGATCGCCACGGCGATCGGGCCGGACGCAACACTGGTCGAGTTCGGCAGCGGATCCAGCGTCAAGATCCGCACCCTGCTGGATGCGCTGACATCGCTGGCGGCCTATGTGCCGATCGACATCTCGCGCGACCATCTGGTCGCCACCGCCCGCGCTGTGGCCGATGATTACGAGGGGCTGGCGGTGGTTCCGGTCTGCGCCGACTACAGCGGTCCGGTGGTATTGCCGCCGAATTTGCCGCGCGGCCGGTTGACCGGGTTCTTCCCCGGCTCGAGCATCGGCAACTTCGCACCGACCCAGGCTGCCGCTTTCCTGAAGCAGGTGGCAAAGCTGCTGGGGTCGGGGGGCGGGTTGCTGATCGGTGTCGATCTGCAGAAGGACGCGGCGATCCTGAATGCTGCCTACAATGACAGCCTCGGCGTGACGGCGGCCTTCAACCTCAACCTGCTGGCCCGGATCAATCGTGAGCTGGACGGCGATTTTGCGCTGGACGGCTTCGATCACCGCGCCTGCTACAACTTCGCCCGCGCCTGCATCGAGATGCATCTGGTCAGCAATCGGCACCAGGTGGCGACGGTCGCGGGCCGGGCGTTCGAGTTCCAGCAGGGCGAGACCATCCACACCGAGGATTCGCACAAATACACCGTCGAGAGCTTCCACGCCCTGGCCGCCGCCGCGGGCTGGCAGGCCGAGTCAGTCTGGACCGATCCGGACCGGCTGTTCAGCGTACATTTTCTGGTGGCTGGCTGAGCCTTATACCAGACGACATGCATTACCTCTCCCGCAAGGTGAGAGGGAAATCGTCCGTCGGCCCGATCTGTCAGAACGGTGTATCCAGGGCCTTGTTCAGGAAGCGCATCAGTGGCGTCGCCGATCGGAAAGCGTGTTCGACCCGATCGGCGAAATCCGGGCGCATCGCCTCGTCGGCATCGGTGTGGCGCATGGCGAAGTAGCTCTGGCGCTTGATGTCCTCGATATGCGGATGCTCGGGATCGAAACCCCTGGGCGGCCGTTTCAGCCCGTCGCCCATAATCGTGCCGAAGCAGTCGACCAGCGCCTTGTCCCGGACCACCTTGCCCCAGGCTGCGCCGCCATCGGCGATGGCGTGGCGAATGCGCTCGAGCTCCGGCTTCGGCGGTTTCCAGGTGCCGCCGCCGAAGACCACTTCGGTTGGCGCCATGTGGACATAGAAGCCGGGCGCATGGGCGTCCTTGCCGGCCTCGTGGCGGAACTGGCAGGCACCGTGCTCCTTGTAGGGGCGCTTGTCCTTCGAGAAGCGGACATCGCGATAGATGCGGAACATGGAACCGCCATTGGGCCGTGGGTCGGCCACGTAATGGCTGGAGATCCTGGCGAGCCTGGGCGCCATCGCCTCTATGAAGGCGCAGATCGGTTCGACCACAGTGGCGCGGTACCGGTCCTTGTTTTCGGCAAACCATTCGCGGTCATTGTTCTTCGCAAGCTCGTTGAAGAAAGCGAAATAGTCTTTTGAAAAACCGTTGAAATTGCTCATCGCCTTCCTCTCTGTCTCTGGTCAGGTCCCCGGGGTCGCCTCGGGCTGGGTCTCGAAGGCCATCAGTTCCGGATCCATGCGATCCCAGGGCAGCGCCCGACCGGTATAGACCACCATAGTCGGTTTGAATTTTCCGGGGTCGTCCAGGCTTGCCGCCCGCAGGAACATGTGATCGGGAAAGCCGCTGTTGCGCGACAGCACCGGCGAGCCGCAGGCCGGGCAGAAGGCCCGGCCGACTATGTTCCCGCTATCGGCCGGTGAGTCCCAATAGCGCAACTCGCCATGGATGGTCAGGGCATCCTTCGGGATCATCACATGCGACCCATGGCCAGTGCCGCTGGCACGCTGGCAGGCGCGGCACTGGCAATGGCCGCAGACCATCGGCTCGGCGGTGCTTTCATAGCGGACTGCGCCGCAGGCGCAGCCGCCGGACATGACGACGGTCATTGGGTTCCTCCTACTGATGCTGGCCTGGATAGCGGCGCCGCGGCGTCAGCCGTCCCTGCGTTCATAGGTGATGAACGAAATGGCGGTGCCGCCCGGATCGGCGATGGTCGCCATGCGGCCGATTCCGGGCACGTCCATTGCCGGCATCAACACCTCGCCGCCCGCCGCCTGCGCCCGTTCGATCCGCCTGTCGACATCGTCGACGGTGATATAGGTCATCCAATGTGCCGGGGCGCCGGGCACCGGATTGGCCATGATGCCGCCGACCGGCTGGCCGCCGGCCTTCAGCAAAGTGTACACGCCGTCAGCCATCTCCATGGCCTCGGTCTCCCAGCCAAGAACCTCGGTGTAGAAGGTCTTCGCCGCGTCCGCGTCGGCTGCCCTGAGCTCGGTCCAGCTGAAGGCTCCGTGGGTCTGCATCGCATCGCTCATCTGGTATTCTCCCCAGTCCATCGGCGTTATGGCCACGATACCCGGATCCGTTCCGGTATCCCGACCCCGGCATCGAGAGACGCCGATACCCATTAGACGAACTCCGCCGCCGATCGCCGACACTCGACCGTGATTATTGCAACGCCGCCTTCTTTGAACGGATGAAGTCCCGCTCGCTCGGGTTCCGGGTCAGTTCCAACGCCCTGTCATACGCGGCGGCGGCATCTTCGGTGCGCCCGCATTCCGCCAGCAGCGCCGCGACGGCGCCATGGAAATAAGGGTACCGCCTCATATCGGGGGAGTCCTCCAGGGTTCGCAACAGGGCGATTCCGGCCTCCGGCCCATCCGCCTTGGCGACCGCCACCGCCCGGTTCAAGGTCACCACCGGCGAGGATTGGTGCTGCTCCAGAACCGCATAGAGGGACGCGATCTCCTGCCAGTCGGTGTCCGAGGCCCGGGCCGCGCTGCAATGCACCGCCGCGATCGCCGCCTGCACTTGGTAGGACCCCGGGCTGTGCCGCCTGAGCGCTCGCTCCGCCAGGGCGCGCCCTTCGGCGATGGCCATCTGGTCCCATTGGCCGCGATCCTGTTCGTCCAGCGGAACGATCTCGCCATCGGCGCCGAGCCGGGCATGGCGCCGCGAATGATGCAACAGCATGAGCGCCAGCAGTCCCTCGACTTCCGGATCGGCGCGGAAAAGCCGGGTGAGCAGTCGACCAAGGCGGATCGCCTCGGTGCACAGCTCGGCCCGGATCAACCGCTCGCCGGCCGATGCGCTGTAGCCTTCGTTGAAGATCAGATAGACGACGGCCAGAACCGTTCCCAACCGCTCCGGAAGTCGGGCCGGCGGCGGTACTTCATAGGGTATGCCGGCAACGCTGATCTTGCGTTTGGCCCGGGTCAGCCGTTGCTCCATGGTCTTGGGCGGGATCAGGAAAGCGTGGGCGATCTCCTCCACCGACAGGCTGGCCACCGTCTTCAGAGTCAGGGCGATCTGCGCCTCCGGAGCCAGGGCCGGGTGGCAGCAGGTGAAGATCAGCCGCAGCAGGTCGTCCTCGACATGGCCGCGCAGCAGGTCCTCGGGGCCGTCGGCCCCCGCATGGACCGGCGTGACCGCGCGCAGCGATTCCATATGGCGCGATTCCAGTGAACGGCGACGCATCTGGTCGATGGTGTGGTTGCGGCCGGTGGTCACCAGCCAGGCGACCGGGTTGTCGGGAACGCCGCGCTCGGACCAGACTTCCAGTGCCCTGGCGAACGCCTCCTGCAGCGCGTCCTCGGCCATGTCGATGTTGCCGAGCAGGCGGATCAGCGTCGCCAGCGCCTTGGGCTGGGACGAACGCAGAATGGCCGCTTCGGTCTGCATGGCGCGTCAGCCTTGCGGCGGCCCCTCGAAATAGGCGATCGGCCGGATCTCGATGCAGCCTTCGCCCAGCAGCGGGATGTCCTTGGCGTAGTCGATCGCCTCGTCGAGGTTCTCGCATTCCATCACGTACAGGCCCATCAACTGCTCCTTCGTCTCGGCGAAGGGGCCATCGATGATCGCGGCCTTGCCGTTCTGCCAGCGCACCGTGGTAGCGGCGTCCACCGGGACCAACTCGTTGGCGGCGCGGAAGACCTCGCCGGCCTTGCTGCGCTGCTGCAGTTTTCGGTGTCCGGCATAGCAGGCCTGCTGGTCTTCCTCGGTAACGGCCGCCGCAACCTCGGCGGCCTGATAGATCAACATCGTGTACAGCATGACAAATCCCTCCACTCACCAGTCTATAGACGAATGAGCGAGCGTGGGACCGACAGCGGCAAGCATGATATTCCGCCGACGGGCCGTTGCCCCGATGCCAGTTGTGACGCCGCCGTGACGGCAACTGGCTACGAGTCGGCAGCCGGCGGCGGTGCGGACGTGCTTCGCGCCAATCGGCAGGATGCGACGGCGGACGGGGCTGGTCCCACCATCTGGGACCCGTGTCGTTTGGCGATTTGAACGATTGTATTTTACGAAAGTTGCAACTTAATGCACAATATTGCCAGATCGGATCTCAGTACTCCCAGCGATCCGATCATTCGCATTTGCCACAGGATGCATCCGGAATTGCGCCCGTCCGCCGCCGGCCCCCGTCCATCCTCGCCCTGCCTGCCGGGTGACCGAGCCCTGCGCGCGGACCGATGAGCAGCCTCAGGGAACCTGGTCTGGGGCCGATCGTCGGCCACACGACGGATCGCGGCTGCCGGATCTGGATCAGGGCCGGCGACACCCATGACGCCGATTCGGTGCTCTCGTCGGAACACCGCACCATAGGCGTGGCTGCGGTGACGAAGGTCGACGGCACCGCGGTCCCGAAGGCCGAAATGGATGTCTTTTATTTCCGGCTGCGGCGCGAATACGATCGTACCGGCACCTATTTCTTCGGCAGGGAGGGATGCCTGGCCGGCAATCCGTCGGTCCCGCTGCAGCCAAGAACGGACTACACGGTGCGCGCCGGCACCCTGACGATGGATGATCCGTACGGGGACGATCAGAACATCGGCAGCAGCGTTCTGGCCGATCGCCTGCCCGATCCCAAGGTTTGGGTCGACGACCTTCTGAATCTGCGGGAGAAATTCTCCGAAGCGCGGTTTCGAACGTTCGCGGCCGAGGAAGAAGGCATCCAGGACGATCTGTCCTTCCTGCTGGGCTCCTGCCGGTATCCCGGCATTCTCTGGAAGGTCAAGGAGGCCGACCGAATCTTCGGCCCGATGGGCGAAGAAGCGATTCACGGCTTTCCGCGCGAAGACGGCGACAAGCTGCGCCGTCCTGTGGATCTGGCGCTGATGGTCGGCGACCAGATCTATGCCGATCTGCTGAACCGCAAGGTCCCGGTCGGGCTGGCGGACTCATTCGAGGAGTTTCAGGAGCGCTATCACTCGGCGTTCGGGTCCCGGAAGATGAGGCGCCTGCTGCGCAACCTGCCGACCTATATGATCCTCGACGATCACGAGATCGAGGACAATTGGCACCAGGACCGGATGGCCCGCGCCGAATCGCGCAGTGTGTTCAACCTCGCGATCGGCGCCTATCGCAGCTACCAGTGGGTCCACAGCCCGCGCAATTTCGGCCCCCGCCTGTACTACACGTTCAAGACCGGAGGCTATCCGTTCTTCGTTCTCGATACCCGCACCCAGCGCTACATGGAGGACGTCAAGAACTCGCTGGACGACAACCACCTGCTTGGCCGGCCCTCCCTGGGCGATGAGGAGCCGAGCCAGATCGAGCGGCTGTTGAAATGGCTGCAGGATTGCCAGGACCAGCACGGCAACGTGCCGAAATTCATCGTTACGTCCAGCGTCTTCGCACCCAGCCCGATGAATGCCCGCACCGGGCGCAAGGCGAGCAGCGAGGAACAGAAGATCAAATGGGCCGAGAGCAGCGATTCCTGGCCGGCCTTCCCCGACACCCGCAGACAGATCCTCGATGTCATCACGAGCAAGCCGGTGCAGAACGTGGTCTTCCTGTCCGGGGACATCCATTGTGCCAATGTCGCCACGCTGACCTTCGACGGCACCGAAACCGCCAAGAGGGTCAAGGCGTTCTGCATCACCTCCTCCGCCTTCTACTGGCCGTTCTGGTTTGCCGATGGCGAGCCGTCGAACTTTGTCCACGACTCCAAGGCCAATGGCCAGGAGGACACCTTCAAGATCGCCGGCCGGCGGACCATGGACTACACGGCGGAGAACTTCACCCAGGAGGACAATTTCTGCCGCGTCGATATCGATAAGCCCAGCCATACGATCACCGTCCAGCCATTCGACAAATATGGCGAGCCGATCCACAGCAAGGATTGGTTCGGTGGCAAGAAGAACCAGCTGACCACCACGCTCGATCTGGAGCCCTGGTGAGGGAGGTTGCCGATGCCGAAAGGAATTGCATTCAGCGAGACCATGTCCGGGCCCCTTTGCGCTTGGCGAGAGCGATACCGAGGCGGGCCGCGACAACGGCCGCCGCGACGGCACGACGCTGACCATGAACGCCCGCGTCGCGGTTCCCGATCTGGACGGCTTCATCGCCGATCCGGCACATCTCGGCGAGCTGTCGGGAACCGTCGATATCCCGCAACTCGGGACCGGTCTTGCGGCGACGCGGGGCGTCTTCAACCTGTTCTCACCGACCGATGACCCGGGCATGAAGCACATGGTTTACGAGTTGGCAGTCGAGGCCGGCGGCAAGCCGTATTACGTGGCCGGTCACAAGAAGGTTCAGGATGACCGAGGCCTCGATCTCTGGTCCGACACCACCACGCTGCACACCACGCTGCACGAGGGTCACGACAAGGCCGGCAAGGTCGTCGGGGCCGGCATTCTGACACTCGGCGTGCCCGATCTGGCCGACCTGCTCTCCACGGTTCGCGTGACCGGCGCCGACGATCCGCTGGAGAAGGCGGCGACGGTCGCGAAATTCGGCCAGTTCTTCATGGGCGAGCTGTGGGACACCTATGGCCCGGAGATGCTGAGATCGATCTCCGGACCCGAGCGGGTCTAGATCGACATGGCTACCGACTACGACGTCGCGATCATCGGCTCCGGCTTCGGCGGGGCGGTGACCGCCTGCAGATTGTCCGAAGCCGGCCGCCGGGTGGTCGTTCTGGAACGCGGCCGCGAATGGCACCCCAAGGACTATCCGCGCGATCCCACCGATGCCTGGATCTGGGACGACGACTCGCCGGAAAGGCACAATGGCTGGATCGATATGCGCCGGTTCAGCGACATGACCGTCGTCCAGGGTGCGGCGGTCGGCGGCGGATCGCTGATCTATGCCAACATCTCGGTCGAGGCCCAGCCCTGGGTGTTCGAGGAGGGCTGGCCTGCGGGAATCACGTACGAAACCCTCAAGCCGCACTACGAAACGGTCGGCCGGATGCTCGGCGTCGCCGAGCTGCCCGACAACCAGCTGACCGAGCGGTTCAAGCTGATGCGCGAGGGCGCGGCGGCGATCGGCCATGGCGACCGGCACCGCAAGCTGCCCCTGGCCGTGACCTTCAGCGATTCGTGGAACTACGACCTGGACGACCCGCACAATGAGCGGTATTCGCAGGCCTGGACCAACCCCCATGGCAAGGTCCAGGGCACCTGCATCCATTGCGGCAATTGCGATATCGGCTGCCGGGTCGCGGCCAAGAACACGCTCGACCTCAATTATCTGGCGGCGGCCCGCAACAGCGGCGCGGAGATCCGGCCGCTGCATATCGCGCGGACCATCGCGCCGATGGACCAAGGCTATCGGGTCGGCTTCGAGCGCATCGACGATGGCGACCTGATCAGCGGCTCGGTCACCGCGGAAAGGGTGATCCTGGCGGCCGGTTCGCTCGGGTCCACGGAATTGCTGCTGCGCTGCCGCGACGAGCACCGGACGCTGACCCAGATCAGCGACCGGCTGGGCTTCGGATGGAGCTCGAATGGCGACTTCCTGACCCCGGCGATCTACGCCGGGCGGGACATCTCGCCGACCCGCGGCCCGACCATCAGCAGCGCCATCGATTTCCTGGATGGCAGCATCGACGGACTGCGGTTCTTCGTGGAGGATGGCGGCTTTCCGGACGTGATCGGCAACACTGTCGGGGAGCTGGCAGCGATCGGCAAACAGGCCGGCGGCGTGGTCGGCAAGGCGTTCGCGCTACTGGCGCTACTGGCGCGCAACAGCGACCCGCTGGACAATGTCATGCCCTGGTTCGGCCAGGCGGTCGATGCCGCCAATGGCCGCCTGACGCTGGAACGCGGCCTGTTCGGCGGCCGCTCGAAGCTCGATCTCGACTGGGACATCGCCGACAGCGAGGCGACCATCCAGGCGATGGTCGACATGCACAAGAAGCTGTCGGCGGAGACCGGCGGTCTACCGATCGAGCCGCCCTATTGGCGCTGGCTGAAGGATCTGATCACGCCGCATCCGCTGGGCGGCTGCGCGCTTGGCGATGGACCGGACACAGGCGTGGTGGACGCCGATGGCCAGGTGTTCGGGCATCCGGGGCTGTATGTCGCCGATAGCGCGATCTTCCCAAAGGCGATCGGCCTCAACCCGTCGCGCACGATCGCGGCGCTGGCCGAGCACATATCCCAACAGATGATCGAAGCATAGGAGCCTGTCCGAGTAATGCTTATGGCCATCACCGCGTTTTCAAGAGCTTGGGTTAGGACGGGGTCGCGTGGCGATGCTGGATGCATCGCGAGCGGCGCCGGACGACGGCCCAAGCTCTTGAAAACGCGGCCCATCGGGTCGACCAGAGCGGCGCGGGTGCGGCGTCGCGGACGCTTGACGATGCGCACGGCATCGCCCACGCGCCCGCTCCTGACACCCGCGCCGCTCTGGTCGATGCTGGCCACAAGCATAACTCAGACAGGCTCCTAGCCGGGAGGCGCACCCATGGCCCGACAGATTCCGCTCTATACCCTCGAGGGCGTACCCGAGGCCCGCGTCACCACCCATTACATGTCGACCGAGGACAAGCTCGGCCTGTCGATGCTGCGCTTCTGGAAGGCGGATTGCGACGACGTGGTCATGGTCATCCATGGCCTGACGACCTCGTCCGACATGTTCATCATGCCCGAGCACGAGAACCTGGTGACCTGGCTGCACGGCCAGGGTTTCACCGACGTGTTCACCTTCGATTTCCGCATGAGCAACCGGCACAGCTACAATCTGGCGCCGCATCGCTATTCCATGGACGATCCGGCCCTGTACGACCATCCGCTGGCGGTCGAGACGATCCGCGACATCGTCGGCGCCGGCAAGCGCATCCACGTGATCTGCCATTGCCTCGGCGCCGTGTCCTTCGTCATGAGCCTGTTCGCCAAGCAGGTCGAGGTGACCAGCGTCATCGCCAATTCGGTCGCGCTGACCCCGCGGGTGCCGACTTGGTCGCGGATCAAGGGGGCGATGTTTCCGTTCTTCCTGGAATACGTCCTGAGCATTCCCTATGTCAGCCCGCGCTGGGCGGAGGATCCGACCCTGACCTTCGGCAAGGCGCTGAACTGGGTCGTGTCGCAGTTCCACCGCGAGAACGACATCCCGTCCTGCCACATGCTGAGCCTGATGTGGGGCTCCGGCTGGCCGGCGCTGTACGAGCAGGAGAACCTGGCACGCGTGACCCATGAGCGCGGTGGCGATTTGTATGGCGGCACCAGCATGAACTACCACCGGCATGTGCTGAAGATGCTGAAAGCCGACAACACGGCGGTGAAGATGTATCCGGACAAGCCCGAGCACGCCGCCTTGCCGGACAATTATTTCCAGCACGCCAAGGAGATCGAGACGCCGATCCTGTTCGTCACCGGCAAGAGCAACCGGGTCTTCACCGATTCCAACATCGTGTGCTTCGACCGGCTCAAGGCGCTGGCGCCGGACAACCGGCACGAGCTGCTGATCATCGACGGCTACGGCCACCAGGACCCGTTCATGGGCAAGGACGTCGCCCAGGACGTCTTCCCGCAGTTCCTGCCCTTCCTGCAGCGGCATTCCGGCGTCGCCCGGCAGGACGCCGCCGAATAACATCTCTTGGCGCTGGTCTAGCAGCTTACGCCCGGCGGTTGTATATTGGAAACAAATGGGTCCATCGCCTCTTTCCATCAGAACGACGGTGAACCGGCCCACGATCCACCAAACCAGAAGGTCGGAGCTCCACGACAATCGCGTGACATGGATCATCCCGCCGCGATCTAGGACCACCGTCGGTATGTCATGGCAAGACTGCCAAATGCAGATCCAAGGCTCAAATGAACGAAATCAGGTTAGCACTCTTTGGGACAGGCGTCGCCGGTAATCAAACCTCCCGCATGATGGGCCGACGACCAGCCGCTGGAGATTAGCGCCGCTGGTATTTGGTATTACAGGACAGTAACTGATTTAGTAGTTTGCGAACTAGCGTCGACCGCGAAGCGATGGCGGAAATGCACGGAAGGAACCTAATTCGGTTACTGTCATAGTGAGCATAGGCGCTAGGACCGTCGGTAACACACGGCCAGATCTATCGCGGCGTGCGCGGTGGTGCCGCTTGGCGGCTGCCGTCATTCTGTTGTGACGGATTTCTCTTCGATGGCCTGTAGGGCCGCCGCCTGCGAGCCGCCGGCATATTCGATCGCGCCGCAGATGACGCCGCCGGCGTTGGCGATGAAGTCGGGGATCACTAGCACGCCACGTTTGTGCAACTCGGCCTCTGCTTCCCTGGTCACCGGGATGTTGGCACCCTCGGCGACCAGCTTCGCCTTGAGCCGTCCTACATTGTCGATGCGCAGAACGTCCGGTCGCGCTGCCGGAATCCAGATCTCGCAATCGACATCGATGACGGCGTCACCGCCCAGCGCGTCACCCTCTCCGTAGTCCAGCACGCTGCCGCCACCCGCTTTCAACTCGATCAACCGGGCGACATTGATGCCCTTGGGATCATGCAGCGTGCCCTTGGAGTCGGCGGCGGCGACCAGCACCGCCCCGCGTCCCACCAGGTAACGGGCGGCGTGCTTTCCGACCGAGCCGAAGCCCTGGATCGCGACACGGGCACCCTGGAGATCCAGATCGGCGAAGGTTTTTGCGACGTCAACGGCAACGCTGAGCCCGAAGCCGGTGGCGCCGATCTCGTCGAGCGGAATGCCACCGATTTCGCGCGGCAGGCCGACGGCCCGGCCGCACTCGTCCCGCACCCAGGCCATGCACCGCTCGTCGGTTCCCATATCCGGCCCGACGATGTAGCCCGAGAGGTCCCGGATGGCGCATGCGAAGGCCCGGATCAGCCGTTCCTTGCTTCCGACCGGCATCCGCGGATCAGCGAAGATCACCGACTTGCCGCCGCCATGGGGCAGGCCCGCCGCCGCGTTCTTCAAGGTCATGGCGCGCGCGAGGCGAAGGCATTCCTCCAGGCTGACATCCTCGGCCATGCAACGACATCGAGGTTAGCAGCGGCGATTTGTCGACACGCGATCGCCGGTAATCGGCTCCCGCATGAATGGGCCGACGATCTTTTCCGGTGGAGATCGTCGGCGAAACGGCCGCGGGCCTGTCGATGTACAGCCTGACCTCCGTAACTGATTTAGTAGTTTGGAACTAGGTTCGAAGCGATCCACCGGCGCCTGCCCCAAGAACCATAATTCGCCGGTTCGAGGCCAGCCGCCGTCGTGAGTGGCTCGCCGGTGGTCGGGTAGGGACGCACCGGTCGGTGTCGATGGCGATCACCATGTTGGACGGCCAGATCTATCGCGGCGTCGCTTCCGCTCACGGTGGTACCTCGTCCTCGGCGCAGGTCCTTCATGAAGTCACCGGACTTCGATGTTGGACAGCGATCTCTCGGGACGGATGGACCTGTAGGGCCGCCGTCGGCGAGCCGGCCGGCATATCATCGATCGCGCCATCCGCACGCGGATGTCGTCCCTGGTCACGTTGAAGACCATGTAGTCCGTGGCCATCGCCAGGGGACCGTCATAGGTCCTGCCGGCTATCCTCCAGCATGATCGGCAGCGTCGGCGACCAGTCGTTGAGAAGTGGTATAGCGACCGCAGAGTCGCGGCTCGCGCTCATCGCCATGATCTTCGCCGAACTGCTGGACCGGCGACGTGTGCCCAGCGCGCTCAGCCAGGGCTTCCGGCCGTAGTCTGCTTGTCGACAGCTGCCGCCGAAGCCGTGCACCGAGATTCAACCCTTCGTGTGATCGAACCGCTGGTTGGGCGACGCTGCTGATAGGCGAACTGCCCGTTCCAGTCGGGAAGCTCACGGCACCATCCGCAGCGTGCGGATCGTGACCTTCCTCGAGATGACGGCGCCGATAGTCGAACTCGTGGACTCGCCCCGCGTCCCACCAGTAACGGGCGGCGTGCCGTGTCCGACCGAGGACGTCCACGGCATTTGATCCAGATCTGCCGGAGGTTCGATCGACGTACTCGTGCCGACGCTCCGAGCGTGGCGAAGCCTGGATGGCGCCAGACGCGTCGAGCGGAATGGTCCTGATTTCGCGCTTGCAGGCCGCCGAGGTCCGCCATCGCCGAAGTGGTCCATGTGGAGATGCCCGATGAACGACCTTGTCGAGATGGTCCATACGGATGTTCATCGCCGAGAGCCGCGCTCCGAGCGCCGATGTCGAAGAGGAACTTGTCGCCGTTGCCCAGCTCGTCGAGCCAGGAAGCCGCGGATTGCAGACGAAGATCGTCGGCATGCCGGTGCCGCCAGGCGGTCAGATAGGCGCGAGACCGCACGATTCCTCCAGGCTGACGTCCATCGGCGCATGGCGAGCAGGCCCCGCATCCAGGACAGCGCCGACAGAAATGCTCGACATTTTGGATCCTCCCGCAACATGTTCCCTTGAGACCGGATCGCGGCCCGACGATGTGGACGATCTGTTCCGGGCCGAGATCCGTCGGGCGCGGCAACGTAACATGACGTCCTCGGGGTCCGCATGCGAAGCATTTCGCCGGCACACGAGCCGAATCCTCTCCGAGGTTGACCGTGCACTGCGACCCAGACTATCCACATCCTGCGCCACTCGGCTGATCGGCGGCAATGACCTTGCATCCATGATTCGCTGATCCTTGCGAACCTTCCGCCAGCCGATCGGCGGTGCAGGCCCGTGTGGTCCATCGCAGCCATGGCCGATCGTGGCTCCAGCCAATCGCCGGACCGCGCATTTGATGGACCGCGCCGACTCTCGTTCTGCGAGGCGGAATCATTCCTCGTCGGAGCTGACGAGGCGGTAGCCAAAGTCGCGCTCATCAAAGTTGAGCAGATCGAAGTACCGCTCGGCCCATGCCCCGGTGTCCAGGTCGCTTGCTAGTTTTTTCAGACCCTCGGAAACGTTGTCCAGCGCCCAGAAGGATGACATCGCGGCCCGAATTCTGGGATCCAGATACGCCGCAGGCCGGCGCCAATAGGCGCACAAGAAACCATCAGTACAGTCATGCGGAATGGGAACGGCCGAGATCTCCACTGGCCCAAGCCACGTCTCATAATCCGTCATCCCTGGCATTTGCGCCTCGTCCAGCGCCACAAGCTCCGGAATGTAGTCCGCAAGCCAGAACCCCCGAACCGAGGGATCGTATGTCAGCACGACGACCGGGCCCCGCGTCACGCGACGCATCTCTTTGAGGCCCTTCTCTTTGTCGGCCCAATGGTGAACCGTCAGGATCGCCATCGACGCATCGAAGGAGTTGTCGTCGAAGGGGAGGTCTTCCGCATAACCCTGAATAGCAGAGGCGGCCGACGCACTGCGCTGTCGGATCATTTCCACCGAAGGCTCGACAGCCGTGACTTGCCTATCGTCTGGCTCGTAGGACCCTGCCCCAGCGCCAACATTCAGGACGGTTTTTGCAGTACCCAGAGCCCGTCCGATCAGCATCTCGATGCGGCTGTCAGGCTTCCTGAGATCAGAGTAATTGACACCGATCGTGTCATAGGAACTGCGCATAGTGCCGAGTAACACACGGCGACGGGATTGTCAGGAGATGTCCGCTTTGTCCGCAAAGCGCTCATCCATGCCTGCCTGGTCGTCGGTCTCCTTTGGTCAGGACCGGCCGCACCGGTGCCGAATCAAACTGGCCGGCAAACAACCCGCTCGGTCCGCGACACTCCGCATTCTTGCCCGCGTTTGGCCACAAGGCGTTGTTAGGCAGCGACGGGGCTGGGATTTGACACAGCCCGGCGCGGCAGGTCGCGGCCGGCGCCGGCGATGGCAATCATGGAGGTGATGCGGTGAGCGTCACAGCCCGGTTCGAGATTCACCACACCCAATTTCTGGACCCCTCGGGACAGGTCGTTCGGCCGCTGCCGGCCTTCGCCGAAAAGGCGTCGGACCTGATTCCGCTCTACCGCGCCATGGTGCTGACGCGGCGGTTCGACGCCAAGGCCGTCGCCCTGCAGCGCACCGGCCGCATGGGCACCTACCCGTCCTCGCTGGGGCAGGAGGCGGTAACCGTGGGCCTGGCCGCCGCCATGGAGAAGCAGGACGTGCTGCTGCCGTCCTATCGGGAGACCGGCGCGCTGATCTGGCGCGGCGTGTCGCCCGCGGAGATCCTGACCTATTGGGGCGGCGACGAGCGCGGCAGCGACTTCGCCGGCCCGCGCGAGGATTTCCCGATCAGCGTCCCGGTGTGCAGCCAGACCCTGCACGCGGTCGGCGTCGCCTTCGCGATGAAGCTGCGCCGCCAGCCGCGGGTGGCGGTGGTGGCGCTGGGCGACGGCGCGACCTCGAAGGGCGATTTCTACGAGGCGATCAACGTCGCCGGCGCCTGGCAGGTTCCGGCGGTGTTCGTCGTCAACAACAATCAGTGGGCGATCTCGGTGCCGCGCGAGGCGCAGACCGCGGCCGAGACCCTGGCCCAGAAGGCGATCGCCGCCGGCATCCCCGGCGAGCAGGTCGACGGCAACGATGTGGTCGCGGTGCGCGACGCGGTGGGCCGGGCCGTCGAGCGGGCGCGGGACGAGAACGCGCCGGGCCTGGTCGAGGCGCTGACCTACCGGATGACCGATCACACCACCGCCGACGCCGCCGGCCGCTACCGCGACGAGGATGTCGTCAGCGAGCAATGGAAGCTGGACCCGGTGGCGCGCCTGCGGACCTTCCTGGCCGATGCCGGCGCCTGGGAAAAGAGCGATGAGGAAAGCCTGATCGAGGAGACTCGACGGGACGATCGACGCGGCGGTCGACGCATACGAATCCCTGCCGCCGCGGTCGCCCGACACGATCTTCGACCATCTGTACGCCGAACTGCCGGCGGCGCTCGAGGAGCAGCGCGCGGCGATTGTGCGGGCGACCAGCGAGGGAGGGCGGAACGATGCCTGAAGTCACCCTCGTAGACGCGGTCAACATGGCGCTCGCCAAGGCGCTGGAGACCGACGAAGAGGTCGTCCTCCTGGGCGAGGATGTCGGCGTCAATGGCGGCGTGTTCCGCGCCACGGACGGGCTGCAGCAGCGCTTCGGGCGGAGCGGGTGATCGACACGCCGCTCGCCGAACTGGCCATCTCGGGCATCACCGTCGGAATGGCGGCGCAGGGGCTGAAGCCGGTCGCCGAGATCCAGTTCATGGGCTTCAGCTATCCGACCATCGACCAGATCGTCTGCCACGCCTCGCGGCTGCGCTATCGCACCCGCGGCCGGCTGAGTTGCCCGATGGTGCTGCGCGCGCCCTATGGCGGCGGCATCCACGCGCCGGAGCACCATTCGGAAAGCACCGAGGCGATGTTCGCCCATATCCCGGGGCTGCGGGTGGTGATCCCGTCGTCGCCGCTGCGCGCCTACGGCCTGTTGCTGAGCGCCATCCGCGACCCGGACCCGGTCGTCTTCCTGGAGCCCAAGCGGGTCTACCGGGTCGTCAAGCAGGAGGTGGCCGACGACGGCGCCGAGCAGCCGCTCGATGTCTGCTTCACCCTGCGCGAGGGGCGCGACGTGACGCTGGTGACCTGGGGGGCGATGGTCAAGGAGACCCTTGAGGCGGCCGATGCGCTGGCCCAGGAGGGCAAGTCGGCGGAGGTCATCGACGTGGCGACGCTGAAGCCGCTCGACATGGCGACGATCCTGGCCTCGGTGGAGAAGACCGGGCGCTGCGTGATCGTGCACGAGGCCGCCTACACCGGCGGTTTCGGCGCCGAGATCGCGGCCCGGCTGGCCGAGCGGGGCCTGCTGTCGCTGCTGGCCCCGGTGGAGCGGGTCACCGGCTACGACACGATCATGCCGCTGTTCAAGCTGGAAGACAGTCTACATGCCGACCGTGGAGCGGGTGCTGGCCGCCGCGCGGCGCGCCATCACCTTCGCCTGAGCCATGGACCCGGAGGGACGAGACCGATCATGAGCGAATTCGTACTGCCCGATCTGGGCGAGGGCCTGCAGGAGGCCGAGATCGTCAGCTGGCACGTCAGCGAAGGCGAGAACGTCGTCGCCGACCAGCCGCTGGTCTCGGTGGAAACCGACAAGGCGGTGGTGGAGATCCCGTCGCCCCGGGCCGGCCACGTCACCAAGCTGTTCGCGGAGGCCGGCGACATCGTCAAGGTCGGCGCGCCGCTGGTCGCCTTCGACGAGGCCGGGGCCGTCGACGCCGGCGGCATCGTCGGCGATATCGTGGCGACCGGCGAGGTGGTGGCGGAGGCGCCGACGGCATCCGAGGGCCGGTCCAATGGCGGCGGCGTGAAGGCGACGCCGGCGATCCGCGCCCTGGCGCGCCGCCTCGATGTCGACCTGGCGGTGATCAGCGCCTCCGGGCCCGACGGAACGGTGACCAAGGACGATGTGGAGCGCGCCGCCAAGGTCCTGGCCGATGCCGGCCCGCTGGAGCCGCTGCGCGGCGTGCGCCGCGCGATGGCGTCGCGGATGGCCCAGGCCAATGCCGAGGTGGCGCCGGCGACGGTGGTCGACGACGCCGATATCGAGGCGTGGGCGGAGCGGCGAGGACGTGACCATCCGGCTGATCCGCGCCCTGACCGCCGGCTGCAAGGCCGAGCCGTCGCTCAATGCCTGGTACGACAGCCGCGCGGCCGGCCGGCGGATCACCAAGGCCATCGACCTCGGCATCGCCGTCGACACCTCCGGACGGCCTGTTCGTGCCGGTGCTGCGCGATATCGGCGACCGCGACCCGTCCGACATTCGCCGCGGCCTCGATGCGATGAAAACGGACATCAAGGCCCGCAAGGTTCCGCCGGAAGAACTGCGCGGCGCCACCATCACGCTGTCGAATTTCGGCACCATCGCCGGCCGCTACGCCACGCCGATCGTCGTCCCGCCGCAGGTGGCGATCCTCAGCGCCGGCCGCATCGCCCGGCGGGTCGTGGCCGCCGACGGCGAGCCCGCCGTGCACCGCACCCTGCCGCTGTCGCTGACCTTCGATCATCGGGCGGTGACCGGCGGCGAGGCGTCGCGCTTCCTGGCGGCGGCAATGGCCGATCTGGAACTGCCGGACTGACCGTCGCGCAGACAAAAAAAACGGCCGCCCGAAGGCGGCCGCAGTATAGGCACCGACCAGTTGACCCCGGTCCAGTCGGGCCTTTTCAGATGTCCTTTGCCGCCATCCTTTCGGCGATGTAGTCGGCCTGCCGGATCGCCAGGCTGACGATGGTCAATGTCGGGTTCTCCGCCGCGCCGGTGGTGAACTGGCTGCCGTCCGACACGAACAGGTTGGCGATATCGTGGGTCTGGCCCCAGCGGTTGACCACGCCGTCCTGCGGCCGCTCGCTCATCCGGTTGGTGCCGAGATTGTGGGTCGACGGGTAGGGCGGCGTGTGGAATGTCCGGACCGCCCCGACCGCGTCATAGACCGCCGAGCCCTGGCCATAGGCATGGGCGCGCATGGCGATGTCGTTGTCGTGGTCGGAGAAGCGCACATTGGGGATCGGCAGCCCGTGCTGGTCCTTCAACTCGGCATGCAGGGTGACGCCGTTGCTCTCCCGCGGCATGTCCTCGCCGACCAGCCACATGCCGGCCATATGGTCGATAGCCGTCCATGGCGCTGGCGAATTCCCGCCCCCAGGCGCCCGGGTCCAGGAACGCCGCCATGAAGGGCAGGCCGAGCGACAGGGTCTCCATCTCATAGCCGCCGACGAAGCCGCGCGACGGGTCGTGGACCGACTCGTCCTGGATGATCCCGGCCATGGTGGTGCCGCGATACATGTAGACCGGCTTGTCGAAGATCGCATAGACGCTGCCGGTCATGTGCCGCATGTAGTTGCGTCCGACCTGGCCCGAGGAATTGGCCAGCCCGTCCGGGAACATCGAGGAGGCGGAGTTGAGCAGCAGCCGCGGCGACTCGATCGAGTTGCCGGCCACGGCGACGGCCCGCGCCTTCTGCCGCTGCTGCGCGCCGATGCGTCGGCATAGACCACGCCGGTCACCTTGCCGCTGTCGTCATGCTCGATCTGCAGCACCTGGGCTCAGCGACCGGACCTCCAGATGGCCGGTCGCCTCGCCCTTGGGGATCTCGGTGTACAGCGTCGACCATTTCGCACCGGACATGCAGCCCTGGAAGCAGAAGCCGATCTGCTGGCAGCTGCCGCGGCCGTCGCGGGGCTGCGAGTTGATCGCCATGTTGCCGGAGTGATAGCGCTTGTAGCCCAGCTTCTCGGCGCCCTTGGCCAGCACCTTGTAATTGTTGTTGCCGGGCAGGCGCGGGATGCCGTTGGTGCCGGTCACGCCCATCTTGTCCTCGGCGCGGGCGTAGTAGGGCTCCATCTCGGCCAGGTCGATCGGCCAGTCCAGCAGATTGGCGCCGGCGATATCGCCATAGGTGGTGCGGGCCTTGAACTCGTGCTCCTGGAACCTGAGCGAGGCGCCGGCCCAGTGTACGGTCGAGCCGCCGACCCCCTTGACGATCCAGGCCGGCAGGTTGGGGAAGTCGCGGCTGACCCGCCAGTCGCCCGAGGTGGTGCGGTTGTCCAGCCAGGCGGTCTTGACGAACATCGGCCATTCGTCGTTCTCGAAATCGTCGATCTCGTTCCGCCCGCCGGCCTCCAGGATCACCGTGTCGATGCCCTTCTGGGCCAGTTCGTTGCCCAGGGTGCCGCCGCCGGCGCCGGAGCCGATGATGACGACCACGCTGTCGTCGTTCAGGTCGTAGGGTGCTGTCATGATCCGGCCCTCCTACGCCTGGTCCAGCCAGTCGATATCGTCGAAGCCGCGGTCGATGTAACCGCCATATTCGACCGACGAGCCCTCGTATCCGAACTTCGGCCAGACCTCCTTGTTGTTGTAGAGGCCGGTGATCAGGTCGCCGCGGACCTTCTGGAAGAACGGCGTCGACTGCAGGTCGCGCAGGATCGACACCCGGTCCAACTCGCCAGTTGACCTCGACATAGCGGGCCCGGTCGTAGCGGCCGGCGGCCGTCGTATCGAGCTGGGCAACGCCGTCCTCCAGCAGGTCCTTCAGCGCACCGTTGTCCTCACCGGCCGCCGCGTCATAGGGCATCACCGCGGCGACGTAGTAGCGGTCGGCCAGCCGGTCGTGCGGATAGACGTCGCGGGCCATCTGAACCAGGGTCGCCATGGTCTCGGGCTTGAGGTTGGTAGACCTCGACCGCCCAGGCCGCGTCCGGGCCAACGACCATGCTGCCAGAGAGCATCATGGCGCCGAAGGCCGTGGCGCCGCCGGCCGCAGGAATGTCCGTCTGGGGACCGACCGGTCCCTTGTTCAATGTCCGCATGGGTTCCTCCCTTGGGTCTTTTCTTGGCCGAGGCGCCGGATCAGCTCATTGGTAGCGTCCGTGTCGTTGCAGCACCTCGATCTTGTAGCCGTCCGGATCCTGGACGAAGAAGAAGCGGGCCATCAGCGCGCCGTCGCGATGGAATTCCTTGACCGGCGCCGGGTCCAGGCCGAGCTCGGCGAAGCGCCGGTGCTCGCTGTCCAGATCGCCGACGGCGATCGCCAGATGGCCATAGCCGTTGCCGTGGGTATAGGGTTCGGTCTGACCGTGATTGACGGTCAGCTCGACCTCGAAATCGGCGTCGTCATTGCGCAGGTAGAGCAGGGTGAAGCCGTCGAAAGCGAAGCGGTCGGCGATCTCAAGGCCGAAGGCGCGCCGGTAGAACGCCACCGACCGGTCCTCGTCGAGGACCCGGATCATGGTGTGAATGGCCTTGGCCATCTGCACCCTCCCGTCCGCTCGGCGGCCTGTCCAGGCAATTGGTCCCGATCGGGGCCAAACGCCACGGCGGCCGCTCGTTGTCGGTGGGTGTCGAGGCGCTGAGCGCGCCTTGAACCGCACCTTGAGGGAAAGCCTATCGCTTTCCGCGGTGCGGGTGGTGTTATCCGGATACTACAGGCCGGATAGGGTCATTGCCAGGCCATTCGGCGCGGCCGGGCAGGGACCGTCAGGCGGCGCTGGCGATCATCCGGTCCTTGGCCTCGCCGCTCAGATAGACCAGGCAGGCGCAGCGCAACAGCGACGCGAAATTGCCGACATGCGCCGTGGATCTCCAGGGCCTCGTCATAGAGCTGCGACAGGAATTTCGGCATCGACAGATCCTGCGCCGCCGCGACCTCATCCAAGATCGTCCAGAACTTGGATTCCAGCCGGATGCTGGTGCTGTGCCCGGCCAGCCGAACCGAGCGGGTGTGATAGGCATAGGTCTCCGGATCCTGTCCGGCAAAGACGTAACACATGGGTCGGTTCCTCCTGTTGGCGTTGTTTTTCTTGTTGGAGCCAATGGTGCACCACTCGCCGGTGCCGGTGGCAAATCTTAGAATTGTTCCAGGCTCAGATCGCGACATTCCATCCTTGCCCCTCCGACCGCTCCCGCCTATGAACCTGTCCCCACCAAGAACGGCCTGTGCCGCGGGATAATGCTGGGGGATCACAGATGAGTGGGGCGGATACCGCGTGGATGCTGACATCCACGGTGCTGGTGCTTTTCATGACATTGCCGGGGTTGGCGCTGTTCTACGCCGGGCTGGTGCGGGCGAACAACGTGCTGTCGGTGATGATGCACTGCTTCGCGCTCTGCCTGCCTGATGTCGATCCTGTGGTTGCTGTTCGGATACAGCATCGCGTTCGGCGACGGCGGCGGGGCCAATGCCGTCTATCGGCGGGTTCGGCAAGACGGCGTTGCTCAGGCGTCGGCCGGGACTCCCTGTCCGGCACGATTCCCGAGACGGTGTTCTTCATGTTCCAGATGACCTTCGCGATCATCACCCCGGCGCTGATCGTCGGCGCCTATCCGGAACGGGTCCGCTTCCCCTTCGTGCTGGCCTTCAGCACGATCTGGCTGCTGGTGGTCTACGCGCCGGTGACCCATTGGGTCTGGGGCGGCGGCTGGCTGGCGGATCGCGGCGTGATGGACTTCGCCGGCGGCATCGTGGTGCACGCCACCGCCGGGATATCGGCCTTGCTGATCGCCCGCGAGCTCGGGCCGCGGCGGGGCTTCCCAATAGCGAGTTGAGGCCGCCGCACAACCCCGGCCTGACGATGATCGGCGCCGCCATGCTGTGGGTCGGCTGGTTCGGGTTCAATGCCGGCAGCCAGCTCGCCGCCGATGGCGGCGCCGGCATGGCGATGACGGTGACCCATATCTCCGCCGCCGCCGCCTCGCTGACCTGGGCCGGCTATGAATGGGTGCGCTACGGCAAGCCGAGCCTGGTCGGCATCGTCACCGGCATGGTGGCGGGGCTGGCGACGATCACCCCGGCCTCCGGATTCGTCGGGCCGCTCGGGGCACTTGTTCTTGGTGCGGTCGCCGGCCTGCTGTGCCAGTTCGCCGTCGGCTGGGTGAAGAATCTGTTGAAGATCGACGACTCGCTCGACGTGTTCGCAGTGCACGGCGTCGGCGGCATTCTCGGCACCCTGGCCGCGCCGTTTCTGGCCGTCGAGGCATTTGGCGGCGGCGGACTTCGCCGAGGGCGCGACCGTGGCCTCGCAGTTCGGCGTGCAGCTCTTGGGCGTCGGCTCGGTGGTCGTCTGGACCGGCGTTGCAACCTTCGTGATCATCAAGGTGCTCAAGCCGATCACCGGACTCAGGGTCGACACCGAGACCGAGATCGAGGGGCTCGACATCAACGCCCATGGCGAGCGCGGCTATTACGAGATCGGCTGACGCCGATCGGTTCGGTATGCCGCCCCCAGGGTTGGCGCGTCGGTCCGCCGTCGCGATCCCATTGGCGTGTGCCCGGTGACACGGTTCCTTCAGATTTGCCGAGGACAATCGCCGGAATCGGATCGTAACGTTCATACGCTGGTTCTGAATACGGACCCCGGAATGCCGCATTAACGACACCTCGGCGAGGGATCATCGCAGACATGATCAGCGGATCATTTGCAAACCAGTTCATGACGCCGTTTTCGGCGACGGCGACCCTGTTGGCGCTGATCGCCTGCGGATTGTGGATCGCCCTGCTGGGCAGCAAGGAGAAATGGCGCATGCCGTTGGCGGTGCTGCTTGGCCTTGCCGTCGGAATGGTGTTGCCGAAGCTGGGCCTGGCGCTGCCTTATCCGGGTTGGGTGCTGCCCGGTTCGGTTGTGGTGCTGGGTTTGCTGGTGGCGCTGGACGTGGTGGTCGGCGCCTATATCGCGCTGGCGATCGCAGCGGCCATATTTGTCTATCATGGCAGCGCGGTCGCGCCGCGCGGCGGCGATCTGCTGGGCTTTCTCGGCTTCGCGGTGGGAGCGGTCACGGCGCTAGCGGCGGGCATCGGATTCGACTCGATGATCGTGCATGCGACCTCAAGCCGCGGCGTCCGCGTCTTTGGGGGTATCATCGCCCTTGCCGGCGCATGGCTGTTCTACCGGGCGCTGTAGCGATGGTGCCAATCGGTCGGTAAGGATGGGCCAGCGACGCCGATCACGACGAGATGACTGGGCTGAACAGAACGTTCGTGGTGTAATGGACAAGCAATAGGAGGCGATCCGGCGATGAGGCCCGATCCGCGCCAGCCAGCAGAAAAACGCAGATCAGCATTTCGGCATGCCACGCCGCTGGCAATCGTGTTGTCGCTGCTGCTGTTCGCAAGCGCCGGCATGTTCAGCGCGACTGCGCAGGACATCCGCTTCTTCAGCATCGGCACCGGGTCCACCGGAGGCACCTATTTCCCGATTGGCGGCATGATCGCCAGCGCCATCTCCGGCCCGCCCGGCGCCCCGCCCTGCGAGCGCGGCGGCAGCTGCGGTGTGCCGGGCCTGATTGCAGTGGCGCAGGCCAGTTCCGGTTCGGTGGAGAATCTGGAGAACATCCGCTCCGGCTTCATCGATTCCGGACTCGCCCAATCCGATACCGCGTTCTGGGCCTATACCGGTACCGGGCTCTACGAGAATATCGAGCCGATCTCCGATCTGCGGGCGATCTCGCATCTCTATGCCGAAGTAATCCATGTGGTCGTTCCCGGCGAAAGCGAAATCGAGTCCGTTGCCGATCTGCGCGGCCAGCGCGTCTCTATCGGCAAGGAAGGTTCCGGCACGCTGATCGATGCCCGCATCGTCATGGCCGCCTACGGGCTGGTCGACGAAGATGTCGAGGCGCAATATCTCGGCCCGGAACCGTCCAGCGACATGATGCTGAATGGCGAACTGGATGCCTTCTTCATCGTCGGCGGCGCGCCGTTCCTGGCAGTGGAGGATCTGGCCCGGCGCATGCCGGTCCGGCTGCTGCCGGTCGATGGGCCCGAGGCTGAACAGCTTCTGGAGCAGCGGCCGTTCTTCTCCGGCACCACCCTGCCAGACGGGACCTATACGGGGGTCGACGAGGTTGCGACGATCGCGGTCGGCGCCGACTGGCTGACTTCCGCGACGCTGGATGAGGAACTGGTCTACGGCCTGACCCGGGCGCTGTGGCATCCGACGACCCGGATCCTGATGGACAATGGCCACGCCCGCGGCGCCGAAATCCAACTCGAGCACGCCCTGCGCGGGCTGGCTGTGCCGCTGCACCCTGGCGCCGCCCGGTACTATCGTGAAATCGGCCTGATTCCCCTGGACGACCGGGCCGGCCAATAGTCCTGTCTCACGGCAGATCCAGGACCCAGGGCTCAGCCTTGGCGGCTTCGGTCCATTGGCGCATCGCCTTCACGTCCAGGATCGCCTCGACATAGGCCTTGCTCAACGTGTCCAGCGTCACGCCATAGGTGGCGAGACGGCTGACGACTGGCGCATACATGGCGTCGGCAATGCCGAAGCCTCCGAACAGGAAGGGACCCGCGGCGGCGAACCTGTTCCGGCAGTCGGACCAAAGCGCGGTGATGCGGGCGATATCCGTCAGCGCCTCCGGCGTGTGGCCTTCGCCCGGACGGTCCCGCTTCAAATCCATCGGCATGTCGCGGCGCAGCGCCTCGAAGCCGGAATGCATCTCCGCCGATACTGACCGCGCCACCGCGCGCGCATCCGCCTCGGCCGGCCACAGGCCGGCTTGGGGAAAGCGTTCCGCCAGGTACTCGCCGATCGCCAGGCTGTCCCAGACGGTCAGGCCGTCTGCCTTAAGGATCGGAACCCGGCCGGCCGGGGACTGCGCCAATAGGGCCTCCCGGGTTTCGGGACGGTCCAGCGGTATCACGACCTCGTCGAATGCCTCGCCGGTCGCCGACAGCATCAACCAGCCGCGCAGCGACCAGGACGAATAGGCCTTGTTGCCGATGACGATGGTCAGTTTGGACACAGCAGCATTCCTTCGCGTCGAATTCGGCCCGCCGTGCTTGGCAAAGCGCCGGCTTTGCCGCATCGTTAGCGCCCCTCGCCGCGCCGGACAAGGAGCCGCATGACTTGCTGCGCCATCTGATCGAACCCAGCAGTGTCGACAGTATCCCGATTACCATCCTGTCCCGGGATGAAATGGCGGAATGGCTTGGCGGCCAGGATGGGCAGATCGCCGGTTGGACCGAAGGCATCGGCTTCCAGGCGAAACCGGGTCAAACGGCGCTGGTGCCGGGTTCGGACGGCGGGCTTGGCGGCGTCTTGCTGGGCCGGGACGACTCGGCCGGATTCTGGGGCTATGCTGGCCTGCCGGGATCGCTGCCTGGCGGCGCCTATCGCCTGGCGAATGCCGAGGATGCCGGCTTGGCGACTGCCGCGGCGCTGGGCTGGGCGCTGGGCTGCTATCGCTTCGGCCGCTACCGCACGGCGGGGCGCGAGCCGGCGAAGCTGGAGTGGCCGGAGGCGGCCGACCGGGATGCCGTCGCCGGTGCCGCAACCGCGACCGGGCTGGTTCGCGATCTGGTCAATACGCCGGCCGGCGATATGGGGCCGGAAGAGTTGGCGGCGGCGGCGGAGCAATTGGCGGGCGAGTTCGACGCGCATGTGGCGGTACTGACCGGCGACGCTCTGTTGGCCAACAACTATCCGACGATCCATGCGGTTGGCCGAGGCAGCAGCAATGCGCCGCGCCTGATCGATCTGACCTGGGGGCCGGCGGACGCTCCGAAGGTCACGATCGTCGGCAAGGGTGTCTGTTTCGACTCCGGCGGTCTCGATCTGAAGCCCTCCCAGGGCATGTTGCTGATGAAGAAGGATATGGGCGGCGGCGCCCACGCCCTTGGCCTCGCCCGCATGATCATGATGGCTGGCCTGCCGTTACGCCTGCGCGTCCTGGTTCCTGCGGTCGAGAACATGGTATCGGGCAATTCCTTCAAGCCGCTCGACGTCATCCGCACCCGCAAGGGGATCACCGTTGAGGTCGGCAATACCGACGCCGAGGGGCGCCTCGTTCTGTGCGATGCGCTGGCCGAGGCGGCCGATCAGGAGCCGGCGCTGATCGTCGATTTTGCGACCCTGACCGGCGCGGCTCGGGTGGCGCTCGGGCCGGACCTGCCTGCGATGTATTGCAATGACGAGGCGACCGCCTCGGCTCTGGCGGCGGCCGCCGAGCGCGAGAATGACCCGTTGTGGCGGATGCCTCTGTGGCAGCCTTACGCCAAGACGCTGAGTTCGACCGTGGCGGATATCAACAATGTCAGCGACGGGCCGTTCGGCGGCTCGATCACGGCGGCGCTGTTCCTGGAGAAATTCGTTCCGGCCGGCATACCCTGGGTCCATCTGGATGTCTTCGCCTGGAACCCGACGCCACGGCCGGGCCGTCCCAAGGGCGGCGAGGCGATGTCCATGCGGGCCGTATTCGCCATGATCGCCGAGCGCTTTGCCGGCACCTGACCAAGCGCCGCGGGCCTCCCGAACGGGAAGCGCCGCACCCTCGTTTCGTTTGCGGAACGGGAATTATGACAAACGATACCGACACCGTGGCGGCGCTCGACATTTGGCGCCACGCCCTGGTCGAATCGGTGCGCCGGGAGGCGCCCGATCTGTCGGCGCGACAGATGGCACTGTTGCTCAGCGTTGACATGACCGATCCGCCGCATACGGTGCGCGGCCTCGCGCAAATGCTGAACATATCCAAGCCGGCCGTGACACGGGCCTTGGACCGGCTGCAGGGATTGGGCTATGTACGCCGCTCGCCGGATGAATCGGATCGCCGCAACGTGTTGATCGAGATCACGGAAATGGGGATCGATTACTTGAGAGCCTTCGCCGGGATCGTGAGCACCGGGGGAAGGGTTGGGCCGAAGCGATGAGCAAGGCGCCAGATCCCACCGTGAACGCCTATCGGCCGGACGTGGCATCCGCGCGGTTACGTGGTGTGGTGACGGCGAAGCGATACGAGGCGGGCGAGCGGCGTCAGGCCCGGCGCGGTACGGTGCCGTTGCGCGAAGCTCCGAGCGAGTCGGCCCGCCTGGGCTCCGAATTGTTGTTTGGCGAGGAATTCATCGCCTATGACGAGCGCGATGGCTGGACCTGGGGCCAGTGTGTTCTGGACGACTATGTCGGCTATGCGCGATCCGATGCGCTGCGTTCCGAGCCCTGGGAGCCGACTCACAAGGTTGGTGCCCTGCGCGCCCATGTATTCTCAGAGCCGGATCTGAAATCGCCGCCGCTGGACTCTGTCAGCCTCGCGTCCCCGGTCGCAGTCGTGGAACGGTCCGGGGATTATGCCCGGCTGACCGATGGCGGCTGGCTGCATGCCGCTGCGCTGGCGTCGCTTGACGTCGGTTCGCCGGATTTCGTCGCCACGGCGCTTCGCTTCCTGGGAGTGCCTTATCTTTGGGGCGGCCGGTCCGCCCTGGGCCTCGATTGCTCCGGATTGGCGCAGGTCGCGTTCTCCGAGGCTGGTATCGCCTGTCCGCGCGACAGCCATATGCAGGTCGAGGCGATTGGCGATGCGGTGTCACTCGACGGCCCCTACCGGCGCGCCGACTTCGTGGAATTCCCGGGCCATTGCGGATTGATGATCGACGCGACCACGATCGTCCACGCCAACGCCACGGCCATGTGTGTGTCCTGCGACCCGCTCGCCAGGGTGGTCGAGATCGTGAAGGGGCAGTCCGACGGGGTCGGAATCAGCGGAGTGCGCAGGATACCCGGCGGAGAAGCGGGGATTTCGGAATGATTGGATCCTGAACCGGACTCCTAATATCCCCGCTGCAGATCCACCAGACTCTCGAGCGCCTCTCCGGCCTCGACCCGGCGGATATTCGCGGCAACGCTCCTGGCCGCGGTTCGCGCGTGGGTGACGCTGGCGACATGCGGGGTGATGGTGATGCGCGGATCGCGCCAGAACGGATGGCCGCGCGGCAATGGCTCGTCGGCAAACACGTCGAGCGCCGCGCCGGCGATCCGCCCGCTGCCCAGCGCCGCCAGCAGATCGGTTTCGACCAGATGCCCGCCGCGTGCCGCGTTGATCAGATAGGCGCCCATCGGCAGTCGTGCGAATGTCTTTCCGCACAGGATACCGTCGGTCTCCCGGGTCAGCGGCAGCAGGCAGATCAAGACTTCCGAACGGGCCAGGAAATGCCCGAATCCCTGGCCGGCGCCATGGAAGCATGTGACCCCGTCCAGGGTGCGGGCGGATCGGCTCCAGCCTGCGACGTCGAAATTCAGCATCGCCAGGGCGGCCGCCGTGGCCCGACCCAATTCGCCAAGCCCCATCACACCGACCGCGCGCTCACGGGCAAGCTTCTGGCGCCGGGGCCGCCATAGCGCCTTGCGTTGCTGGCCACGATAAATGTCCGCCTGGCGGTGCCAGTCCAGGACCTGCAGGACGACGTATTCGACCATGCCCTCGGTCAGGCTGTCATCGACCATGCGGACCAGCGGCACGGTCTTCGGCAGGCTGTCATCGGCCAGAATGCCGTCGACGCCAGCGCCCAACGAAAAGACTGCCTTGAGGTTTGACAGGCTGGCCAGCAGACCCGGCTTCGGGTTCCAGGCCAGGGCGTAGACGATCTCGGCCGGGTCGCCGATCTCCGGCCAGACCCGAACGTCGAGGTCCGGCAACTCGGCCTTCAGGGCCGGGACCCAGTCCTGCGGATCATCGAAATCTGTCACGAATAACAGCGCCATCAACACAGCCTCGCTGAAAGGTGGCGAACGGGCAACCGTTCCGCGACGATCGCGGGCATCACGCCCGGCCGGCCAGGAAACGAAGCACGATGATGCCGGCCCCCGCGGATACCAGCGAGCCACCGATCACGCCGACCCGGATGCCGGCGGCAAGGGTTGCGTCCCCGAGGGACACTGAAGCGAAGAACAGGCTCATGGTGAAACCGGTTCCGGTCAGCAGAGCGACTCCGTAGACGTGAAGCCAGGTCACGCCGGATGGAAGCCGGCACCACCCCAGCCGCACCGCGCAAGCGACACAACCCAGGACGCCGATCTGATTGCCGACAAACAGCCCCATCGCAATCCCGAGCGGGACCGGAGCGATCAGGCCGGACAGCGAGAACCCCGCGAAGGCCACCCCGGCATTGAGAAATGCGAAGGCTGGCAGGATGCCGAGCGCCACCCAAGGGTGCAGCGCATGCTCAAGGGTCTTAAGCGGCGCATCCTCATGAACCCGGCCGCCGCCGATCGGAATGAAGATCGCCGTGCCGACGCCGGCCAGGACAGCATGGATACTGGAGGGGAGCAGACAGACCCACACCGAGATCCCGATCAGCAGGTATCCGGCCGGCCTGGCCACGGCCAGCCGGTTCAGGGTCGCCAGAGCGCCAAGCCCGATCAGGGCGAGCCCCAGGGACAGCAGCGGCAGATCACCAGCCCGGACCAACGCCAGGACCAGCACAGCGCCGGAATTGCCCATGACCGCCGTGGCCAGCAGGAACACCTTGAGCGAGGTTGGCACCCGCGTGCCCGCCAGGGAGAGGGCGGCGAGCGCCAAGGCGATGTCGGATCCGGCGGGGATCGCCCAGCCCGGAAGCGTCGCCGTCTCGCCAGCGGTCCAGCCCACATAGATCAGGGCCGGCAGGACCACGCCTCCGACCGCAGCGGCGGCCGGCAGCATGGCCTGGTCCAGGGAGGACAACTCGCCCTCCAGCACCTGCCGTTTAACCTCCAGGCTGACCAGGAAGAAGAGCACCGCCATCAGGGCGTCGTTCAGCCAATGCAGCAGCGGTTTGGCGAGGCTCAGGGCGCCGACCTGCACAATAACCGGCGTCGCGAGCAGGCCGTCATAGAGCCGGGCAAGTGGCGTGTTCGCGACCAGGATGGCGGCGGCCGCGGCGGCGGCGACGATCAGGCCGCCGGCTGCCTGGCGGCGGAGAAACTCACGGATCGCGGTGAGCGGGACCATTGTCCATCCTGCGCAGGGATGTCCTGTGCGCTGCACTATCGATAGATCGTCAAGCGGCTTCAACCCTGGCGAGAGGCGGTCGTGGTCGCGTCCCATAACCGACATCAATTGCAAATGCGAATCAATCGCAATACCATGACTTCCATGAATCCCCCCGACACCGGAGCAGACCGACATGACAGACCATGGGCAGAAGGCAACCTTGACGGACCTTACCTACCCCGAACGGTTGATCGCTTGGGCCATTCGGGTCTGGGTGGTCGGCGCCAGGGAGAAGATCCCGGTCGACGAGGTGCTGCGGAGTTCGTTTGCCCGGGCTGGTGCGTCACAGGCTCTGCCCGTGCTGGACAACATGATGGCGGTGGTCGCAGCGGGGGCTGCGCGGGTCATCGACATCTCCTGCGTCTGTCATGACCGGCTCAGCCCGGACGAACGAACCATCCTGGATGCGATCGCCCTGTTTCAGGCCGGCGACACGCTCGAAACACCAATGATGTTGCGATCCTTCCTGACGCCCGAGGCGGCAATCGCCAGTGCCAGGATGATGCGGCGGCTGGCGGCGGTCCTGTCCGGAGCCGGACTGAGATTGCGGGCGAGCCAGGTACCGACGCGTCAATACGCCCTCGCGGCCGAACCCGGTATTGCCGATTGGACGGGATCGATGACCGTCCATTGATGCGTGCGGCCTTCGGCGCCGGTCAGAGGCTGGCCAGGAAGGCCAGCAGGGCCTCGCGATCGGCGCGTTGCATGGCCACGAAGGCGGCCCGCGCGGCCTCCGCCTCGCCGCCATGCCACAGGATGGCCTCGGCCAGGTTTCGCGCCCGGCCGTCATGCAGGAAGTTGGTGTGGCCGTTGACCGTCTCCACGAGGCCAATGCCCCAGAGCGGCGGCGTACGCCATTCCCGCCCATCGGCCAGGAAGTCGGGACGTCCGTCGGCCAACGCGTCGCCCATATCGTGCAACAGCAGATCGGTGAACGGGTGGATCGTCTGGCCGGACAGGGCGGCACCGGATGTTCGCCGGTCACCAGCGTCGGCATGTGGCACGACGCGCATCCAGTCTGGCGGAACAGCGCCTCGCCCCGGTTGACGGCCGGGTCCAGGCGTCGCGCCGGTCCGGGACCGCCAACACCTGGGTATAGAGGGTCAGCTTGTCGAGGAACCGGTCCGACACCTCCGGCCCCTCGTGCAGAGCGGCGGCGGCGTTGCAGTCTTCCTGGACCGGCGTGCAGTTGTCCGCCGGAAAGATCGGCGAGGTCAGGCCGATGTCGTCGATCGCCGCGGCGGTGTTTTGCTGCCGCAGGGACGGCATGTTCGCCTTCCAGCCGAACCGTCCGAGCGCGGTGGTCTCGGCAATGACGTCCCATACCCGATTCGGCCGACCCGAGATCCCGTCTTCGTCCAGATCGTCGGGGTCGGCCAGTGCCAGGATCGTGGCCTCGGGAACCGCTTCCAGCAGGCCAAGCCCGATCATCGCGGGCGCCACGCGCGGCGAAATCAGGATGGCGTCGCCCAGCGATCCGAAGGCCAGATCCTCGAACCTGTAGACGGGGCGTCGCAGCGAATAGAACTCGCCATCGTCATAGCGGCCGGGCAATCTCGGTGTATGAGATGATCGCCCTGCCTTCCGCCGGCACGCCCGGTATCGCCCGGTCGTTCAACTGGTCGCCATAGTCCGGATGCGGCACAGGGCCGCCGGTTTCCGTGGTCCCTGGCAGGCTCAGCCGCATCAGCATCGACAGCATCGGCGCGCCTTCGGATGCCGGCGGCCTGCCACGACCGTCGAGCAGATGGCAGCCGGAACAGGAGTCCCGGTTGAACACCGGGCCCAGCCCTTCGAAGCTGGTCTCCGACTCCGGCGCCGGGACCCAATTGGTGTCGAAGAGCTGATTGCCGAACGCGAAGTCTTGCCGGTAGCCGGCGTCCAGATTTGCGATCGGTAAGCTGAAAGCCCGGTCGTCTCTCAGCGGACGGGAACCGGAGCCGCCAAGATCGATGCCGATCGGCTGCGCCAGCAACCAGCCGCGCTCCATCGTCGGAGATTGCGTCTCGGCCCGGATGGCGGCGTGGCGGGTCGCGCTCCCGCCTGTCAGCACCAGGGCTGCCACTGCCAATCCGGCCAGGACGGCAATTGGGTGCCTCGTCATGGCATCGGTCGCGAATGCGCCCTAGGGCCGCCGTGGAAAACGCAATTCGTTCTCATTCGCGTTCATCGATTATGCGATGGTCCGACTGTCTTCTCTGCTACCTAGGTGCTGACGACGCCCGGTTCGGCGGTGGCGATCTCGAAGGCCGCCTTCAGCAGCGCCTTGGTGTAGGGCTCGCGCGGATCCTCGAAGATCTGCTCGCGGGAGCCGTGCTCGACCACCTTGCCGTCCTTCATCACGATGACCTCGTCGGACAGGGCGCGGACGACTTTCAGATCGTGGCTGATGAACAGGTAGGCCAGCCGGTGCTTCTCCTGCAGATCGCGCAGCAGGTCGACGATCTGCGCCTGCACCGACATGTCGAGCGCGGAGGTCGGCTCGTCCAGGACCACGAAACGCGGCTTCAGCACCATGGCGCGAGCGATGGCGATGCGCTGGCGCTGGCCGCCGGAGAATTCGTGCGGATAGCGGTGCCGGCTGTCGGGATCGATTCCGACCTCCTCCAGGGCGGAGACGATCATCGACTCGCGCTCGGCGGAATCGGCGCCGATCTTGTGCACGTGCAGCCCCTCGGCGACGATCTCGGATACCGACATGCGCGGGCTGAGCGAGCCGTACGGATCCTGGAAGACGACCTGCATTTCCCGGCGCAAGGGCCGCAGCTGCTTGAACTGCAGCCCCTGGATCACGTCACCGCGGAACTGGATGTCGCCTTGCGAGGAGATCAGCCGCAGCAGCGCCAGGCCCAGCGTGGTCTTGCCCGATCCGCTCTCGCCGACGACGCCCAGCGTGTGGCCCTCGCGCACCGTCAAGTCGATGCCGTCGACCGCCTTCACATGGTCGACGGTGCGGCGCAGCACGCCCTTCTTGATCGGGAACCAGACCTTGATCTCGCTGCCGCGCATCACCTCCATGGCGTCTGTCGGTGGCGGGACCGGGTTGCCCTTGGGCTCGGACTCCAGAAGCTTGCGGGTATAGGCGTGCTTGGGTGCCCGAACAGCTGGTCGGCGGCGGCGTGCTCGACGATCTCGCCGTCGTTCATCACGCAGACGGTGTCGGCCATCTTGCGCACCACGCCGAGATCATGGGTGATCAGCAGGATCGCCATGCCGAAGCGCTTCTGCAGATCCTTGCAGCAGCTCCAGGATCTGCGCCTGGATGGTGACGTCCAGCGCGGTCGTCGGCTCGTCGGCGATCAGCAACTCGGGCTCGTTGGCCAGGGCCATGGCGATCATGACCCGCTGCCGCTGGCCGCCGGACAGTTCGTGCGGGAAGGCGGCCAGGCGCTTCTCCGCCTCCGGCAGGCCGACCAGCCGCAGCAGTTCCAGCGTCCGGGCGCGGGCCTGGGCCGGGTTCAGCCCCTTGTGGATGAACAGCACCTCGTTGATCTGCTTTTCCACCGAGTGCAGCGGATTGAGCGAGGTCATCGGCTCCTGGAACACCATCGAGATGGCATTGCCGCGCACCTTGCGCAGGCTGCGTTCGCCGGCGCCGACCATCTCGGTGTCGCCGAACCGGATGCTGCCGGTGGGATGGCTGGCGACCGGATAGGGCAGCAATTGCAGGATCGACAGGGCGGTCACCGATTTGCCGGATCCGCTCTCGCCGACCAGCGCCAGGGTCTCGCCCTTGCGCACGTCGAAAGTGACGTGGCGCACCGCCCTGACGGTGGTGCCGGGCATGGCGAAATCGACCGACAGGTCCTTGACCGTCAGCAGGGTCTTGCCGGTGCCCTTGGGCGTCGCCGCCATATCCGTGGTCGCTACGGTATCGGTCATTCGGCCGCCGCCCTGGTTTCGGAATCGCGCAGGCTCGTCGCCGCCGGCCCGGCATCCTTCTTCGACATCGGCCCGACCGCCTTGCGCGGATCGAACGCGTCGCGAACGCCCTCGCCGATGAACACCAGCAGGCTGAGCATGATGGCGATCGAGAAGAACGCGGTAAAGCCGAGCCACGGCGCCTGGAGATTGGACTTGCCCTGTTTCAGCAACTCGCCCAGCGACGGCGAACCGGGCGGCAGGCCGAATCCCAGGAAGTCGAGGCTGGTCAATGTCGTGATCGACCCGTTCAGGATGAACGGCATGAAGGTCACCGTCGCCACCATGGCATTCGGCAGCACGTGCTTGAACATGATGACCCGGTCCGGCTGGCCGAGCGCGCGTGCCGCCCTGACGTAGTCGAAGTTGCGCGCCCTGAGGAACTCGGCGCGTACCACCCCGACCAGCGCCATCCAGCTGAAGAACAGCATCAGGATCAGCAGCGGCCAGAAACCTGGCGTGATGATGCTCGCCATGATGATCAGCAGATAGAGCGTCGGCATGCTCGACCAGATTTCCATGAAGCGCTGGAACAACAGGTCGATAATGCCGCCGAAATACCCCTGAACCGCGCCGGCCGCGACGCCGACGATCGAGCTGAACACGGTCAGGGTCAGTCCGAACAGGACAGAAATTCGGAACCCATAGATCACCCGCGTCAGCACGTCGCGCCCCTGGTCGTCGGTGCCGAGCCAATTGACCCCGTCCGGCGGTGATGGCGCCGGCTGGGAGAGATCGTAGTTGATCGTCTTGTAGGAGAAGCGGATTGGTGGCCACACCATCCACCCCTTCTCCTCGATCAGCTCGGCGACGAAGGGGTCGCGGTATTCGGCTTCGGTCTGGAATTCACCGCCAAAGTCCGTCTCCGGATAGGATTTCAGGACCGGCACGTAGATACCGCCGTCAAAATAGACCAACAGCGGCTTGTCGTTGGCGATGAACTCGGCGAACAACGTGACGAAAAACAGGCTTGCGAAGATCCAGGCGGCCCAATAGCCGCGCCTGTTGGACCGGAAATTGTGCAGCCGCCTGACGTTCAGCGGCGAGATGGGTATTCCCAGAAAGCGGCTTCGCCGCTGGCCGGTGACCTCGGCGCCCTGTCTCGGGACGGAGTCTTTCGGTGCCATTGTCGAACCCGCCCCGTCAGACCTGTCGCGCTTCGAAATCGATCCGCGGGTCGATGACCGTGTACATCACATCGCCGACCAGGCTCAGGATCAGGCCCAGCAGGGAGAACATGTACAGAGTCCCGAACATCACCGGGTAATCCCGGTTGATCGCGGCCTCGAAGCCGAGCAGGCCGAGCCCGTCCAGCGAGAAGATCACCTCGATCAGCATGGCGCCGGTGAACAGCACCCCGATGAAAGCGCTGGGAAAACCGGCGATGACGATCAGCATCGCGTTGCGGAATACGTGGCCATAGAGAACCTGGCGGCTGGCGAGGCCCTTGGCCTTGGCCGTCAGCACGTACACCTTGTTGATCTCATCCAGGAACGAGTTCTTGGTCAGCATGGTCAGGGTGGCGAAGCCGCCAACGACCATGGCGGTGATCGGCAATGCGATATGCCAGAAGTAGTCGATAATCTTCTGCGGCCAGGTCAGCGTGTCCCAATCGTCTGACACCAGGCCGCGAAGCGGGAACCAATCGAAATAGCGCCCTCCGGCGAACAATACGACCAGCAACACCGCGAACAGGAAACCCGGAATGGCGTATCCGACAATGATCGCGCCGCTGGTCCAAACGTCGAAGCGTGACCCGTCGGTGACCGCCTTGCGAATGCCAAGCGGGATCGAGATCAAATAGACCAGGAGCGTCGTCCACAGGCCGAGCGAGATCGAGACGGGCATCTTGTCGATGATCAGGTCGACCACCTTGCGGTCGCGGAAATAACTCTCGCCGAACTCGAAGGTGGCGTAGTTCTTCATCATCAGGAGGAAACGCTCATGGGCCGGCTTGTCGAAGCCGAACATCCTCTCGATCTCAGCGATGAATTCCGGGTCGAGTCCCTGTGCTCCGCGGTATTTGCTCTCGGTGCCGCCGGCGTCCAGCGTGCTCGGATCTGCCGCTCGGTCGAAATCGCCACCGCCACCGGTGAAGCGGCTCGTGGCGTCGGTGGCGGTTCCCTGAATCTCGGCGATCAACTGCTCGACCGGTCCGCCTGGTGCAAACTGGATCACGACGAAGTTCAGCACCATGATCCCGATCAGCGTCGGTATGATCAGCATGAGCCGGCGAATGATATAGGCGAGCACGGTGCCTCTGGGTTGTTGGCGCTTGCGGGTCGGAGCGGGTGTCTGGGCTACTGCCGGTTATTCGGCAGCTGCGACGCCCGTTCAGGGTCGTACCACCAGGTGCCGGGGAACCCGATCCCATAGCGCGGCAGCTGTTCCGGACGGCCGAACCTGTCCCAATAGGCCACTCGGAATTCGCGATTGAAGTAGCTCGGTACGATGTAGTGATTCCAAAGCAGGACGCGATCCAAAGCCCGGTTCGCAGCCTTCAGGATTTCCAGATCGCCGGTCTCGCCCGCCTTGATGACTTCGAGAAGCAGGGCGTCGACCACCGCGTTCTCGATTCCCGGCCAATTGGCCGAGCCTTGCTCGTTGGCCATCGCGGAGTCGAAATAGGTGCGCAGTTCCGCCCCCGGAGGCGGGAAGAAATTGGCGCCGATGTAGATGATGTCGTACTCGAAATCGTCGGTGCGCCGCTCGTATTGTGCTGAATCGACGATCCGCACTTCGGCCTTGATTCCGGCCCGCTCGAGATTGCTGACATAAGGCTGGACCACTCGCAGCAGCGCGTCCGATCGCAGGAGAAACTCGATCTCCATCGGTTCCCCGGTTTCGGTATTGGTCAGGACGGAGTCCCTGATCTCCCATCCGGCTTCGCCCAGCAGGCGAAGGGCGGTGCGCAGTTGCGACCGTATGCGGCCGCTCCCATCGGTCTCCGACACTGTGAACGGCTCGGAGAACACCGAAGCGGGGAGCTGGCTGCGGAACGGCTCCAGAAATTCGAGCTCACGCCCTTCCGGGAGCGCGAAATCCGAGATCCCGTAGTCTGAATTGTTGAAATAGCTGCGCGCGCGTTCGTAGCTGCCATACATGACATTCTTGCGCGTCCACTCGAAGTCGAACAGGTATCCGAGCGCCTCTCGGACCCGGATATCCTGGAATATCTCCTTGCGGAGATTGAAGACGAAGCCAACGAAACCGCGCGGCATGTTGTCCGGCATCGTGGTCACGACCACCTGGCCTGAATCGACCTGGTCGGTGTCCTGGTAGAGAGTCGCCCAACGGCGCGAACTGTTCTCGCTGCGGAAGTCGTAATCTCCTCCCATGAACGCCTCGAACATCACGTCGTCGTCGCGGAAATAGACGTAGGTGATGCGATCGAAATTGCTCTGGCCCACTTTGGACGGTAGATCCGAGGCCCAATAATCCTCGACCCGCTCATAGGCAATCGACCGTCCGGGATCCACGTCGACGATGCGATACTCGCCATAGTTCAGGGTCGGCTCCAGATAGGACTCGTTGATTTCGCGGCCGGATTCCTCCCAGAAATGAATCGGTTCCGGTGACATCCCGGCGGCAAGGCCCACGGTTTTCCAGCTGTCGGTGGTGGCGAAGTCGTACCGGATCTCACGCTCGCTCACCGCCGTCGCACTAACGATCTCCTGAAAGAACTGCTTCAGGAGCGGCCTTCCGTTTTCCTTCATGTGATCGAAGGCGAAGACGAAGTCCTCGGCGGTGATCGGGTGGCCGTCGTGATACCGGGCCTCTGGGTTGATCGTGAAGATCGCGTAACTCAAATCGTCCGGAACGGCGACCGATTCCGCAATGACCGGATAATAGCTCGCCAGCTCGTCGGCGGATCCGGACATCAGGCTGTCGCGGGTCAGGCCGATGCCCGCCGCCCAACTCGGACCAAGCCGGACCGTGTCGAGGCGCTCGTAGGTGCCGAATGCCGACAATCGGATCGTCCCGCCCTTTGGAGCATCCGGATTGACATAGTCGAACTGGGTGAAGTCGTCGGCGTATTTCGGCACACCGAATTCCGCGAAGGATGTGTGGACCGTCAGATGGCCATCCGCCGTGGCCGGGGGCGCAAAGGCCAGCGCCGCGGCGAACGCGAACGCAATCGTCCGGGCAGCATAACGGGTTGCTAGGGTCATCGAGCCTCCGCCAGCAGGGCGTCTTTTTCCGGGTCGATCCACCAGGTGGGTTGGAAGGCGATCGAGTTGGGCATGCTGAAATTGTAGGGCGGGTGATTGTCCGGAAAGCCGAACCGGTCCCAATAGGCGACCCAGGCGCGGTCGTTGTTCCAATGGGGGATGACGTAGTGGCCACGCATCATTACCCGATCAAGTGCACGGGCGGCGGCCTGCTTGGCCTCAAGATCCGGGGCTTTCACTACCATCTCGATCAGCTCGTCGACAACCGGATCGCGGATACCGATCAGATTCGCCGATCCATCGACATCCGCGGCCGCCGAGCCGAAGCGCGAACGCATTTCCGACCCCGGCGGGGGAAAGAAGGTGAACGCGAAGGAGATCATGTCGAAATCACGATCCTGGTAACGCTTCTGGTATTGCGCGGAGTCGACGATGCGGATCGAGGCCTCGATGCCCACCCGTTCCAGGTTCCGGATCAGCGGCTGGGTGTGTGGCTCGAGGCTGGGGGAGCGCAGCAGCACCTCGAACGACATGCGCTCGCCGGTCGTCTGGTTGACCAGGCGCTCGTCGACCACCTCCCAGCCCGCCTCGCGCAGCAGCCGGAGCGCGGCCCGCAGGTTCGAGCGGTTGATGTTCGGTTCGCTGTTGGTCGGCAGATGGAAGGCTTCGGAGAACACCTCGTCGGGAATCCGACCGCGGAAGCCTTCCAGAATCTCCAGCTCCTGCCCCTCGGGCAGGCTGGTCGCGCTATAGGGCGAGTTCGGGAACCAGCTTTCGGTGCGCTTGTACAACCCGTACATGATGTTCTGGTTGACCCATTCGAACGGATACAGGTACTGCAGCGCCTCGCGCACCCGAATATCGTCGAAGGGCGACCTGCGGGTGTTCGTGAAAAAACCCTGCATGCCGCTGAAATTGACGGTCGGGAATTCCTCCTTGCGGACCCGGCCCTCGCTAACCGCGTCAAACTCGTACCCGGTCGCCCAATTGCGTGAGGTGAAGTCGCGGCGGAAATCGTAGCCGCCACCGGTGAACGCCTCGAACTGGACGTTGCGGTCGCGGTAGTAGTTGTAGACGATCCGATCGAAATTGAAGAAGCCGCGGCGGACCGGCAGATCGGCCGCCCAATAGTCCTCTACACGCTCGTAGGCCAGGTCGCGCCCCGGTTCCACCGACACCAACCGGTAGGGGCCGCTGCCAAGCGGCGGTTCGACGGTGCTGCGAGTGATGTCGCGTCCGTTCGCGGTCCACCAATGCTTCGGCCAAATCGTCATCGCGGCAAGCCGGACCAGCGGCTGCATGATGTCGCGGGTCGAGACATCGAACCGGATGCGATGCGGTCCCTCGACCGTGGCGCTGGTGACGTTCTCGTAGAAGGATTTCAGGAACGGCCGGCCGTGTTGCTGGATCATCTCAAGGGTCCAGGCGACATCCTCCGCCGTGATCTGCGTTCCGTCATGGAACCTCGCCTCGGGCCTCAGATTGAAGGCGATCCAGCTACGGTCCTCCGGATATTCGACGGATTCGGCGATCAGCCCGTAATAGACCGATAGCTCGTCCTGCGGCTCGACCATCAGCGTGTCGTACAAAAGGCCGATATTGCGGACCGACTCGCCGACCAGCGGCAGGGAATTCAGGCTGTCGAAGCTGCCGGCGGTGCCGATCGTGAGCGTTCCGCCTTTCGGCGCGTTCGGGGCGGCGTAGTCGAAATGGCTGAAATCCGGCCCGTATTTCGGCTCGCCGAATTCGGCGATGGCATGAGAGGCGGTGACGGCGTCGGCCAGCGCTCCGCTGGGCGAGAGGACGGCGAGAGCGGCTGCCAGGGCGGCGGCGGCAAGGCGCATATGCGGACTCCGCGGCGGGGAACGAATCGGTCCCGTCGCAATAACGGGCGACTTTCCGCGCCTATCAAGGGCATCGAACATGGCGGCAGCATGGCAAGCGCCGCGCCGCCCCGCCCCATTTATGGCGGTAGCAAGCCGTTTCCGGGCTACTCCGGCAGCGCCGCCGGACTGTCGCTCAGACTGCGCAGCCAGGCGATCAGATTGGCGCGGTCCTCGGGGCTGCGCATCCCGGCATAGCTCATCTTGGTGCCGGGCGCCCAGTCACGCGGCGCGGCGATGTACCCGTCCAGCGCCTCATAGGACCATGCGCCTCCCTTGTCGCTCAGCGCCGAGGAATAGCTGAATCCGTCGACGGAGGCCAACGACCGGTTGACGATATCCCAGAGATTCGGCCCGATCCGGCTGCCACCGCCATTGTTGAAGCTATGGCAGGCAGCGCAGGCCCGCGACAGGCGCTCTCCGGCATCGGCGTCGGCCGCCGCCATCAGCGCCCCCAATTGCGACCCTGCCGCCGCGACCTCGGTCATACTCTCCCCTGCCGGCGCGGAGTCCGCCGCAGCCTCTGGCGCCGCTTCGGCCTCCGGCGCCGCTTCGGCCTCGGCCTCGGCTTCAGGCTCAACCGCGGTCTCAGCCTCCGGCGGCGGGGCGAATTCCGGGGCTCCGCCATCGGAGAGGCTTGCGAGCCAGGCGATCAGATCGGCCCGATCCTCGGGGCTGCGCATTCCGGCATAGCTCATCTTGGTGCCAGACGCCCAGTCGCGCGGCGCGGCGATAAAACCGTCCAGCGCCTCATAGGACCAATCGCCGCCCTTGTCGCTTAGCGCCGAGGAATAGCTGTACCCGTCGGCGCCGGCCAATGGCCGGTTGACAATGCTCCACAGGTTCGGCCCGATCCCGCTGGCGCCTCCCTTGTCGAAGCTGTGGCAGGCGGCGCAGGCTCGCGACAGGCGCTCACCCGAGCCGGCATCGGCGGATGCCAGCAAGACATCAATCGACGGCGCCTCTTCGACGGCATCATCGACCGCCGGGGCAGCATCGTCCCCAAGATCGACGACGAAGACGTTCTCTTCGAGCATTGTCGGGCTGACCAGAGCGCTGGCGATCATCCCGGCGGACAGGGCGACGATGCCGGCGATGAAAGCGGCCATCGCCATCTTGGTGAACTCGATGCTGGACATGCTGTTCCTCGTGCGGTCGGCGGCCGCAAGATAACGGCGCGTTGGGCGATTGTCGATGGCGTCGGTGACCAATTGCAGCGCCATTTTTGGCCTCTGCCGGGAAGCGTTTGGTCTTGACCTGTCACGGCGATTGGCGCACCAGACGGGCATGTCGGAAAGCACGCGTTCAAACACCATCGTCGTGGTGCCATCGCGGCTGGCGGCGACACGCCTGCCGAACAAGCCTCTGGCGCTGATTCACGGCGTGCCGATGATCGTGCATGTCTGGCGACGGGCCGAGGAGGCCGATGTCGGCCCAGTCCTGGTCGCCGCCGCCGATCAGGAGATCGTCGACGTGATCGAGGCCGCCGGCGGCCTGGCCATGCTGACCGATCCGGACCATCCCTCCGGCTCCGACCGCATCCACGAGGCGCTGGAGCGATTCGATCCTGACCGGCGCTATCAGATCGTGGTCAACCTGCAGGGCGATCTGCCGACCATCGACCCGGCCTCGATCCGCGCAGCACTGGCGGCGCTGGACGATCCGGCGGTCGATATCGGCACCTTGGCGGCGGAGATCCGGACCGAGGAGGAGCGCCGCGAGCCCGGCGTCGTGAAGGCCGTGGTCGAATTCGCGCCGGGACGAACAGTCGGCCGCGCGCTCTATTTCACCCGCCTGCCGGCACCGTCCGGCGACGGGCCGTTGCTGCACCATATCGGGCTCTATGCCTATCGCCGGCCGGTGCTGGCCGAGTTCGTCAGCCTGCCGCCTTCGATGCTGGAACAGCGCGAACGGTTGGAGCAGCTTCGCGCTCTGTCGCACGGCATGCGTATCGACTTGGCGCTGGTCGATGCGGTGCCGCTTGGTGTCGACACGCCCGCCGACCTTGATCGGGCGTCCAGCATGCTGGCACCCTAGTCAAGAAGTCTACTCGCGTGAACGCGGCCAGTGCCGCCAAGATGAACCACCGGACACCATCCGACGCAGGGCCATGGCAGCAAGAACGATTTCCTTCCAGGGTTGGCCGGGCGCCAACTCGGACCTCGCCTGCCGGCAGGTCTTCCCGGATCACCGGACACTGCCCTGCACCTCATTCGCGGAGACGATCGCCGCCGTCCATGACGGGCAGGCCGATGCCGCGATGATCCCGATCGAGAACTCGGTCGCTGGCCGGGTCGCCGACATCCATCACATGCTTCCTGAATCCGGCCTTCACATCAATGGCGAGCATTTCCAGCGGGTGAACCATCACCTGCTTGCCATTCCCGGAGCCGCCATCGGCGACTTGAAGACGGTCTACAGCCATGTGCACGCGCTCGGCCAATGCAAGGCGCTGATCGCCGATCTCGGGCTGGAGGCCGTGGTGCACGCCGATACCGCCGGCGCAGCCAAGATGGTGGCGGAGTCCGGCGATCCGACCAAGGCGTCGATCAGTTCGGCCTTGGCGGCGGAGATATACGGGCTGGTCAGCCTGCGCGCCGATATCGAGGACGCCGACCACAACACGACACGTTTCCTGATCATGGAGCGGGAAGCGAAGCCACCGCCACCAGGAGGCGAATCAACCATCACCAGCTTCGTGTTCGAGGTGCGCAGCGTTCCGGCGGCGCTGTACAAGGCCATGGGCGGGTTCGCCACCAACGGCGTCAACATGACCAAGCTGGAAAGCTACATGGTTGGCGGGCGGTTCGCCCAGGCACAGTTCTACGCCGACGTAGAGGGTCACCCGGAAGACCGGCCGCTCAAACTGGCCTTCGAGGAACTCGCCTTCTTCTCGCGCCATTTCCGAGTGCTTGGCGTCTATCCGGCACACCCTTTCCGGCGAGATCCCAGCCAGGCCATCGGCGACGACTGACGACCGCCGCAGTAGCTGGGCCCACCGGTGGTGGGTCATCGGGCAGTGGTGAACGTGACCGGCCGGCCGAAGAACCGTGATGCGATCTCATCGGTCGATGGGTCGGCACGGGTCGTCAGGAATCGCACCACGCCCGGGGATTCCGATCGGTCGTCGAGTTCCGGGTGGCGCTCCAGATAGGCCGCCAGGCTGTCGGCGACGATCCTGGGTTGCTGCAGGACCGGCAGACCGTCCGGCAGCGCCCGGGCGAAGCCCCGCGCCACCAGCGGATAATGGGTACATCCCAGAACCACGGAATCGAGCCGGCCATTGGGCGTATGGGCCAGCAGCCGGGCAGCGTACGAGTCGATCAGGGGCTGGAGCGTCGAGCCGTCGGCGCCCGCCTCGATCTCGGCGACCAGCGCCGGACAAGCCTGCTGGACGACCTGCACAGAAGGGGCCCGGCGGCCGATCTCGAACGGATATGCGCCGGTCTCGACGGTCCGCCGGGTGGCGAAGATGCCGACCGTCCCAGGCGGTGTCGGGCTGCCCGATGGTGGCGCCTGAACCTGCCATGGAACCCGGGTGATCGCCTCGACCATGGGCACCAGGACTCCCAGGACCCGGCGGTCCGGCGCGGCCTGCGGCAGCCAATGCCGCTGCAGCCGGCGCAACGCCACGGCCGAGGCGGTGTTGCAGGCAAGCAGGACCAGCCGGCAGCCTTCCGCGAACAGCCGGTCGACACCCTCGATCGTCAGTCGATAGACGTCTTCAGCCGGCCGGTCGCCATAGGATGCGCTGGCGTGGTCTCCGAGATAGGTGAAACGGCGGCCGGGCAGTGTCGCGACCAGATTGCGCAAGATGGTCAGCCCGCCGCTGCCGGAATCGAAGACGCCGATCATTGGCAGTCCCGTTGCGAGCCGGTCTTGTCGAAGGTGCAGTCCAGCGGCGGCGGTGGCATGGGCAGTGGCTTTTCGGGTTCAGACGGGGTTTGGGTCGCGGTCTTGATGCCCGTTGATCCCGGCAATTCTTCGGCAACCAAATTCGTCTCGACATTGTCACACCCAAAATCTGGCAGCCTTGGATAGGCTTCGTTTCGCCGCCTCGCTTGCAACAAGCTAGGCAGATTGTTCCATGCATGCCGAATTCGTTCGGAATGCCGCACGCGATGACGGAAGCCGGTCCTGGCGCACCCCCGTCATCTGTGGAATTGCAGCCCTATCGACCTTCGCCTGTGACGGGACAGCGCCGCCTCCCCCGGATCCGCTCGTCGCCAAGGGCCGCGATCTCTTCTTCAACGAGACTTTCGAGGGCAATGGCCGAACCTGCGGCACCTGTCATCCGGAAGAGAACAACTTCACCATCGACCCGGCCTTCATCGCCACCCTGCCGGACGACGATCCCCTGTTCGTCGCCGAGTTCACGCCGGCGCTGGAGAGGAATTTCGAGAATCCGCGGCTGATGCGCGAATTCGGCCTGATCCTGGAGAATTTGGACGGGTTCGGCGATCTGGAGAACCGGTTCGTCCAGCGTGGCGTGCCGCATGTCCTGGCCCAGCGGATCTCGATCGACAGTGCGGCCGGGCCGCGCACCGGCTGGTCCGGCGACGGTGCGCCTGGCGACGGAACGCTGCGGTCCTTCGCGACAGGCGCCGTCATCCAGCATTTCACCAACAGCCTGGGCCGGGTCCCAGGTGTCGATTTCCGCCTGCCGACCGATGACGAACTGGATGCTCTGGAAGCGTTTCAGCTGTCCCTCGGTCGGCAGGTCGACCTGCAACTTCCGCTCGCCCTCAAAGGGACCATTGTGGCGCGTGGACAGGACATCTTTCTCGACAACACTCTTGGTAAATGCAACGCCTGCCATGCGAATGCCGGCGCGAACGGTGATCCGCTGATCTTCGGCGAGGGCGCCGGCAATCTCAACTTCAACACCGGTGTCGAGGACCTGCCCGATCAACCGGCCGATTTGACCGGCGAACTGGTACCGCCCGATGACGGATTTGGCGTTCCTGGAGACGGCGAATTCAATACACCGCCGCTGGTCGAGGCGGCCGATACCGGACCTTTCTTCCACAACAATTCGGTCGAGACCATCGAGGGGGCGGTGGCGTTCTATAATGGCGACGCATTCAACAACTCGCCGGCCGGACAACTCATAACCGGTGCAACCGGCAGCGGAATCAACCTGGATGGGACGCAGGTCGTTGAGGTCGCCGCCTTCCTGCGAGCAATCAACGCGCTGGAGAGCATCGGTGTGGCGATCGAGCGTCTGGAACAGGGCGCCGAGCTTGCGCGCGTGCCGGCCAAGCAGGCCCTGCGGTTCGCCATTGCAGAGACCGACGACAGCATCGCAGTCCTTGCCGGCGGCGGCCTTCACCCGGAAGCGGTCGCCCACCTCCGGGAGGCGCGCCACTTGGCGGAACGGGCCGAACGCGCCTGGTTCCGACGGGCACACCTGTCGCGCAAGGCGATCGCCGAACTGCAGCAGGCGCGCGCCGAGCTGGTCGAGGTGCCGTGATGGGCAGGCGAGGACTCGTATGGTCGGCGGCACGACATCGCAGCGGCGCGATCCTAGCGCTCACAGTATTGCTGGTGGCCGTAATATGCCCGGTGACCGCTAGCAGCCAGCTCTCGACGGAACAATTCATCCCGATCGGCCAGTCGCCCGGCCTGTCCGGGATCGTCACCTATGTCGGTGAGATCGCTGAGGCCGACCCGGGTACGCGCACCGTCACAATGAGACGTCCGACAGATGTCGAGACGATCACGGTCAGGGTCGCGCAGAGCACGCGCATCTGGTTGGACCGCTCCTCGGTCGGCCGGTCAAACCTGTCCGGTAGCTTTGCAGACCTGGCGCCGGGCAGTGTTGTCGAAATTCATTTCGTGGATCCCCAGAGGCGGCGGTTCGCCGACTGGATCAAGGTCGAGTCCGACCGGCCGGATTGATACCCGATTAATTTGCGATCAGTGGTCGCCGGCGAGCCATTCGTCGACCAGCCGCCGCGCGATGCTGTCGCGCCGTGGCAGCCGGAAGCTCTCGTCCTCCGGTGACGCCAGCATGTCGTCGCGGTGATACCAGGCGGCGTACTCCAACTCGTCCTGGGCGAAGCTGATCTCGGTGGATGTCGCGCGGGCGGTGAATCCGATCATCAGCGATTGCGGGAACGGCCAGGGCTGGGACGAGTGGTAGCGGATGTCGGTGACGCTGATCCGCGACTCCTCCCAGATCTCGCGCGCCACGGCGGCTTCAAGGTTTTCACCGGGCTCCACGAACCCGGCCAGCACCGAATGCATGCCCGGCGGCCAGATCGATTGCCGGCCCAATAGGCAGCGGTCGCCATCGTGGACCAGGACGATGACCGCCGGATCGGTGCGCGGGAAGTGCCGGGTGCCGCAGCTCTCGTTCGTACAAGTGGCGCTGATGGCCGGCTTCGATGGTCTGGGTAGGATGGCCGCAGACGCCGCAGAACCGGTGCCGTTGGTGCCACCAGAGTACTCCCCGGGCATAAGCCAGCAGGGCACCTGTCTCCTGCGGCATCAGGGGCCCGGTTGTCCTCAGATCGACGAATGTCCCGGCCGCTGACAAATCGCCGTTGTCCTGAGGATCGTCGACGTCGCTGACATCGACGGCCAGATAGGCGGTGCCGTCGATCAGGCCCAAGAATACGACTTCCGAGGCGAGGTCGCGCCACCAGCCTTCCGAGGCCGCCGGCATGCTGGGCTGTGGCGCCTCGCGCGGGCCGGTGATCAGGTTCTTCGAACGCCAGACCGGCAGCAGCCTCGTCTTGCCATGTGCAAGATGGCGCTCGAGAAAGCCCGGTTCGCCACGGCGCTCGGCGATCCGATCCATGGTGCTGTGAATGTAGAAATTCCGGTCCGGCATGGGGCCGCACGGTGCCATGAGGTCCCGGGCGGCGCAACCGCCTGAGCCGGTCATCAACCATGCCTTAATGTTTCGCGTTCAGAATAATTCGAAGTAATTAATGCAATGAGGCGGTCGGCCGCATATGGGTTTTTGGCTAATTTCTGCCATTGTACTGCAATTAGCCTGCGCAGATTTGCGCTGGCAGGCTCGGCCGCCCGACCGTCTGGCTCCAAATCATCCTGCTTGTTCCCGTCCTCGGATCCCTGGCCTATTGCGGGTACGAACTCATGCGCGGGCGGTCGATGCTCCGACGCCGGCCGGCGTCCGGACGCCCGGCCCACTCGAGGGAACACGGGGCATTGGGTTGGCTTGGCTACAGAACGGTCAGGGCCCAGACAGTCGATGGCCGCCGGGCGCTGGCAGAAGAATGCATGCGCGTCGGCCGCCATGCCGATGCCAGGCTCCTGTTCGAAAGCTGCCTGGTCGGCCGAGATGCCCGCGACCCTGAACTTGTTGCCAGCCTGGAAAAGGCGACCGCGCTGACCGACGAGCCGGTCGGTTCGACTGGCGGTTCCGACTAGCAGTCCGTCCGCTCGCGCTGGCCAAATCCGGAATTGCCCGATCGGATCAACCTGTGATTAATCTCTTCATGTGACTTTCAGCCATTGGCTGTCGAATTCAGGGGCGATGTCGCGCGATGCCGGTTCTATTTGTCGTCGAACTCGGGCTGCAATTTGCCTGCGCCGTGCATGTGCTGAAAACCGGACGGCCGACACAGTGGCTGTTCGTCATCATGCTGCTGCCGGTTGCCGGGCCCTTGGTCTATCTGTTTATGGAAGTGCTTCCGGAAATGCGGCACAGCCGGGCCGGCCGCAGGGTCTCCCAGGATATCGGCTCGATGGTGAATCCGGATGGCGAACTGCGCCGCCTGACCAAGGAGGCGATGCGCACCGATACCGTCCAGAACAAATTCGATCTGGCCAAGGAATGCATCCATCGCGGCCGCTTCGCCGACGCCAGGACGTTGCTGGAGCAGTGCCTGACCGGCATCCACGCCGACGACCCCAAGATCATGATGTCCATGGCCCGGGCACAGTTCGGCCTCGGGGACTACTCCGGCTGCTGCGAGACGCTGGACCGGTCTGCGCGAGTCGAACCCGGATTTCCAATCCTCCGAAGGGCATCTGATCTATGCCCGCAGCAAGGAGGGGTTGGGCCAGGATGGCGAGGCACTGGCCGAATACGCCGCCCTGACCGACTATTACCCCGGCGAGGAGGCGCGCTGCCGTCATGGGCTGCTGTTGCACCGCATCGGACAGCACGACCAGGCGGAAGCAGTCTTCCATCAGGTCGTGAACTCGGTCGATACCGGCAGCAAGGCCTATTTCAGGGCACAGCGGGACTGGTACGAGTTGGCGCAGCAGC
>CBDBVB010000003.1:0-68383 GCA_965212545.1 Inquilinaceae bacterium | reverse complement strand
ACCCACACCAGAAGCTCCAAGAGCGTTCCTTAACTTACAGAAACCAAGATGCACTGACGTCTCGACGATACATCGTCATTCGGCGCCAACCGGCAACCGCCGCCCGCGCATCCCTTCTCTACTCTATCCACAATGTCAAATAACCGTCGGCCCCGTGACGGGCAAACCAAACCGCTATGTCGAGAACCGAACCGCCCGGCCGCGCCAATCGCCTTGGAATGGCCCGTCGCTGAGCGGAACTGCAATAGTACCGAACCTACCGGCTGCTGGCAACGACAAGTCGCGCCCTGGAGAATTTTTGACCGTCGCCGGCCAATACTCCAACCGGCCACCGGCTCGGCGACCGGTTATATAGGGGCCGGATCGGACCTTGTCTACCCCGTCGGCAACAAAATGTCTGCGACGGTGGTCCGTCACCCTACAGCAGGCCGAGCTCGCGCAGTTCTCGAGCGAGATGCGGCGGCAATTCTTCATCCCCATCAACGCCATAGGTAACATCGAGATCGGCCGGCGCCTCCGCCGGGGCAAGATACCGCCAGCCCTGGATCGCCCGGCGCGGAACCGGCGTGGTTTCGATCAGATGCGGATCGAGATGCAGCTCGCAATAGAATCGCCCACCATCATCGACCGCATCCGCCAATCCGAGAAAACGCTGCCGCGCCTGTATGCGCGCTTTCACGATCCAGTAGATCGAGCCGCCGGCGATCAACTCGTCGAGCCGCCTGGGCTTGTTCCGCGTATAGCCGAGCACGACCTCACGGCCGTCCCGCACCGCCCGCCGCAGATCCTGACGTCGCCTGAGAACCTCGAGATCCGGCGCCCCGACCGCGGTCTTCAGAAGGTGAACGCCCATCGGCCAGCGCCTCCGCTGCCACCTGGGTCGCCTGCCGCGGCCCGGGCCCGTCCGACCTTCGAGCCGGTCGAGCGCCCGAGCGCCGAGCAGGCGACATCCGCGGCGCTCAGCAAAGCGTCCAGCGATACGCCGGTCTCGATCCCCATCCCGTCGAGCATATAGAGCACGTCCTCGGTGGCCACGTTGCCGCTGGCGCCAGCCGCGTAGGGGCAGCCGCCCAGCCCCGCCACGGCGCTGTCGACCACGCCGATGCCGACATCCAGGCAGGCCAGTATATTGGCCAGCGCCTGGCCATAAGTGTCGTGGAAATGCACCGCCAGCCGGTCGCGCGGCACCGTGGCGGCGACGATCTCGACCAGGGCCTGCGCCTTGCCCGGCGTGCCAACGCCGATCGTATCGCCCAGCGAAATCTCGTAGCACCCCAGCGCCGAGAGGCGATCTGCGATGCCGGCTACGGCCTCCGGCGCGATCTCCCCTTCATAGGGGCAGCCCAATACGCAGGACACATAGCCCCGGACCCGGATGCCGCGATCGATGGCAGCGGCGCAGACCGGTGCGAATCGCTCCAGGCTTTCGGCAATCGAGCAATTGATGTTGCGGCGGCTGAAGCTTTCCGAGGCGGCCCCGAAAATGGCGATCTCGTCCAGGCCCGGTTCGCCGAGCCCGGCCGCCAACGCCGCTTCGAACCCCCTCATGTTCGGTACCAGTACGGGGTATCGCACTCCGGGACGTCGATCGATCGCGGCCAGCACTTCGGAGGTATCGGCCATCTGCGGCACCCATTTCGGCGACACGAACGCGCCGGCCTCGATCACCGCCAATCCGGCATCGGCCAGCCGATTGATCAGCGCCGACTTGGTCGCCACCGGCACTGTCCCGGGCTCGTTCTGCAGCCCATCGCGCGGCCCGACCTCCACCAGCCTGACCTTATCGGGTCTCGCCATCGCTCAGCGCCTCCCGCCCGGTCATGCTGGCTCGAAGCCGATCAAGGCGACACCCTCCTCGACCTGGTCGCCGGCCGCGAAGGGCAGATCGGTCACCGCCCCCTCCGCCGGGGCGGTGATCGTGTGTTCCATCTTCATCGCCTCCAGCACCAGCAGGGGCTGCCCCTTGTCGACCGATGCGCCCTGCTCCACCAGCACCGTGACGATGCGCCCAGGCATCGGAGCCGTCAGCTGTCCGACGCCGGCCTCGGCGGCGCCGGCGGCGGCGACCGGGTCGAACAACGCCAGCCGATAGGTTCCGCCACGCGCGCCGTCGGCACGGGCGATCACCGTCACTTCCAGACCGTGCCGGAAGAAGGCTGCGCCGCGGCGGCGGCCATCCAGGGTGGCCACCAGGCGCCCATCCTCGGCGAGTTCGCCCTCTGCCTCGACCGGCTCGGCGCCATCGAGTGACAGTCCATAGCCGCCGGAGCGCCGGTACCGGACCTCGATCGAGCGCTCCGCTTCGCCATCGCGCAGCCGAAGGACGTCATGGGCCTCGTCATTGAGCCGCCAGCCCAGCGCGCCGTGCCAGGGTGAGCATGGATCACCTGACCCGCCGGCGCGCTGCGCGGCGTCCCGGCGCCATTGCAGCACCTGGCCCAGTGCGGCAAGGATCAGCACCTCGTCCGGCGCGGCACCCCCAACCGCCAACAGGTCGCCCTCATGGCGCTCGATGAACCGTGTGTCGAGATCGCCATCGGCAAAGGCCGGGTGCGCGGCGATCGCGCGCAGGAAATCGGCATTGGTGCCGAGGCCGACGATCTCCGTGGCGTCAAGTGCGGCCGACAGCCGGCGCAACGCCGTGGTGCGGTCGCTGTCCCAGGCGATGATCTTGGCGATCATCGGATCGTAATGCACCGTGACCGCATCCCCCTGCCGGATTCCGGTATCGACGCGGACATGCGGCCCGGTCGGCGGAAAGCGTAAATGGCGCAGCGTGCCGGTGGCCGGCAGAAACCCGGCCGTCGGGTCCTCCGCATAGAGCCTGGCCTCCACCGCGTGGCCGTCGATCGCCACCGCATCCTGGCTCAGCGGCAACGCGCCGCCGCCCGCGACATGGAGTTGCAGTTCGACCAGATCGAGACCGGTGACCATCTCGGTGACCGGGTGCTCCACCTGCAGCCTTGTGTTCATTTCCATGAAGAAGAAAGCCGGACCGCCGGCGGCGCCGGCATCGTAGAGAAATTCGACCGTTCCGGCGCCGACATAGCCGATCGACCGTGCCGCCGCGATCGCCGCCTCGCCCATTGCGCGACGGGTTTCCGGCGGCAGCCCCGGCGCGGGCGCCTCCTCGAGCACTTTCTGGTGCCGGCGCTGCACCGAACAGTCGCGTTCGAACAGATGGATGCAGTTGCCATGCGTGTCGGCGAAGATCTGCATCTCGACATGGCGCGGCCGGGTCAGGTAGCGCTCAAGCAGAACCCGGTCGTCGCCAAATGCCGACTTGGCCTCACGCTTGGACGCCTCCAGCGCAGCGCCGAGATCGCCGGCGCTCGCGACCACCCGCATGCCTTTGCCGCCGCCGCCGGCCGAAGGCTTGATGAGGACGGGAAAGCCAATCTTGTCGGCCGCCTCGGCAAGCGCCTTCGCGGTCTGGGCACGCCCATGGTAGCCGGGCACCAGCGGGACGCCGGCCGACTCCATCAGCGCCTTGGCCTCGCTCTTGCTGCCCATGGCGCGGATCGCGTCCGGCGGCGGCCCGACGAAGACCAGTCCGGCCGCGTGGCACGCCTCTGCGAACTCGGCGTTCTCGGCCAGGAAGCCGTATCCCGGATGGACGGCCTGCGCCCCCGCAGCAAGGGCCGCCTCGACGATGCGTTCGGCCCTGAGATAGCTTTCCGATGCCCGGGCCGGGCCGATCGGCATGGCCTCGTCGGCCAGAGCCACATGCAGCGCGGAGGCATCAGCCTCGGAGTAGACCGCGACGGTCCGGATGCCCAGCCGGCCGGCCGTCCGGATGATGCGGCAGGCGATCTCTCCCCGATTGGCGATCAGCAGCCGGTCGAACATTTACCCCTCAAGGCGATACCCGTTGGATCGTGAGATAGCACGGCCGCACGCCGGTGCGGACAAATTCACGCAGGCCGCCGAAGATGCCGCTCGCCATGCGCAACCTTAACCAATTGTTTACCAAGATTCGCGCTTGTAGGCATGACGCCATCCCCCCGTACCAGACAAGGACAACCCCGTGATCCAGATCCTGTCACCGCCGCGCGCACTCGGGTTGGGCCTGCTGATTCTCGCACTCGGCGCTTGCGCCGCCGCCGATCGGCCCGCTCAGCGCGGCGATGTCATCGCCGGATCGCTTGACGCGTCGGTGCAGATTTTCACCGATCGCACGGGCGGCGCAAATCGGGCCGGCTCTGGCGTGGTTCTGTCCGCCGACCGGGACGGTCGGATGCTGATCCTGACCGCCGCACATCTTGTGGAGCCCCTCACCGACCAGACCGTGGAGGTATTGTCACCGCGCACCGGCGAAAGGGTCGGCGCAACCATCCTGGCCAGTGATGCCGACGCCGACATCGCGATCGTGGAGGCGGAGGGCTTGCCGGTCGCGCCCGTCACGCTGAAATCGAATGTTCGGCTGGGCGACGATGTCTGGGTGATCTCGTTCCCGTGGGGGCGGCGCGGTACCGCGGTCAACGGTGTGGTCAGCCAAATCGCCGGCAACGGCGCTGTGGTGCCGATGGAGGGATCGGTCGCTCTGATCGACGCCGTTGTCGGATACGGGACCAGCGGCGGCGGGGTCTTCGACGATCGCACCGGCGACCTGATCGGCATCGTCCGCGGCTATCGCACGGCGCGGCTTTCACTGTCCGGCGACGAAGCGCAAACACTGGATCTGCCGATTGCCGGCGAAACCACGGTCATCCCCACCAGTGACATCGTCTGCTTCCTGCAGACCGCCGGGCTCGCCGACCGTTTGCCACGTGCAGTACGGCAATACGCGCGCAACTGCATCTAGCAGTAACGGGCCGGGCGGCCGCTTGGCGAACGCCCGGCCCGGATCGCTCTATTCGGCGTCGACCGTCAGGCTGTTGATCAGCTTCTGGCCGTTCGATTCCTCGTAGGAAACGGTGACCTCGGAGCCGGGGCGTAGCGTCTCGAGGGCAATGCCCTCATTCACGGAGTACACCGCTCCGTCATCGAGCACGATCATGCGGGACTGCAGGTCGACACCTTCGATCGTGCCCGTTGCCTCCTCCGCGCTGGCGACACCGGCGCCTGCAAGAAATGCCGCTGCGATGAGCGCTCCGAGAAGCTTGTTCATTGTGATCCCTCCTGTTTCGGGTTTCCGGCCGGTAGCCGGAAGGCCACCGTCGCGACCCCGATTGTCTCCGGCGAGTGCCACCGGAGCGAGAGTCAAAGAAAGAATTATCTTGTGATACGAAGCGGCGGAGAATCGCCGCCGGGACCATCGCGGTCACAGGCCGGAACCACGGCAAGATCTTCAGTCGTCTGGAAGAATCCAGTTCGCAGATCGCTTGTCGAGGAAGGCCGTGATGCCCTCGCGGCCTTCCTCGCCGGCCCGGATTTCGGCGATCCTGGCGGCGGTCTCGTCCCGCAATTTCTCTGCCGGAAGATGGGCGACATCGGCGATCAGGGCCTTTGCCGCCGCCTGGGCGGTCGGACCGCCCTTGGACAGGGAATTCAGCACGCCGGCCAACACATCCTCGATGTCGGACTCCTCGGCTGTCGCGTGGACAAGCCCGGTTTGCCTCGCCTCCGCCGCATCGAACGGCTCGGCGGTCAGGAAATAGCGGCGGGCAGCGCGGCGGCCCATGGCGGCAACGACATAGGGGCTGATGGCGGCCGGTATCAGCCCCAGCTTGACCTCCGACAGGCAGAAGCGCGCGCCCATCGTTGCCACTGCAATATCACAGCAGGCGAGCAGACCGACCCCGCCGCCGTAGGCGGCGCCATGAACCACCGCCACGGTCGGGCGCGGCAAAGTGTCCAGCACATGCATCAATTCGGCCAGGGCGCGGGCGTCGGCCAGGTTCTCCGCATGGCTGTAGCCGGCCATGCGGCGCATCCATCCGAGATCGCCGCCGGCGCAGAAGCTCTTGCCGGCACCGCGCAGGACTACGCAGCGCACCGCAGGATCTGCGCCAAGTGCGCGCAGGACCGCCGTCAGTTCGGCGATCATTCCGTCATCGAAGGCGTTATGCAGCTTCGGCCGGTTCAGCGTGACGGTAGCGAGCCCCCGGTCGATCTCGGTCAGGACAGACGGTTCAGCTGCCATCGGCTACATCCGGAACACGCCGAAGCGGGTCTGCTCGACCGGCGCGTTGAGCGCGGCCGAGAGGCCCAGGCCCAGCACCATGCGTGTATCGGCTGGATCGACGATGCCGTCGTCCCACAGACGGGCGCTGGCGTAATACGGATGCCCCTGGTGCTCATATTGCTCCAGCAACGGCGCCTTGAAGGCGGCCTCGTCCTTCTGGGACCAGGTCTCGCCGCGCGCCTCCAGACCGTCTCGCCGGACCTGCGCCAGCACAGCGGCCGCCTGCTCACCGCCCATGACCGAGATGCGGGCATTGGGCCACATCCAAAGCAGTCGCGCACCATAGGCGCGGCCACACATGCCGTAGTTGCCGGCGCCGAAGCTGCCGCCGAGTATCAGGGTGAATTTCGGTACCTTGGCGCAGGCAACCGCCGTGACCAGCTTGGCGCCGTCCTTGGCGATGCCTCCGGCTTCGTATTTCTGTCCGACCATGAAGCCGGTGATGTTCTGCAGGAACAGCAGCGGAATGCGACGCTGGCAACACAACTCGACGAAGTGGGCTCCCTTCAGCGCGCTCTCGGAAAACAGGATGCCGTTATTGCCGAGAATGCCGACCGGGTAGCCATGGATATGGGCGAACCCGGTCACCAGGGTCTGGCCATAAGACTGCTTGAACTCGTCGAATTCCGAGCCGTCGACGAGCCGGGCGATCACCTCGCGCACATCATAGGGCTTGCGCAGATCGGCCGGAACGATGCCGTAGAGATCCTCGGCCGGATAGAGCGGCTCGACCGGCTCCCGCAGCGGAATATCCGGTCGCTTGTCGCGGTTCAGGTTGCCGACGATGCGCCGTGCGATCGCCAGGGCATGGGCATCGTCCTGGGCGAGATGGTCGGTGACGCCGGAATGGCGGGAATGCACCTCCGCACCGCCCAGTTCCTCCGCCGAGACAACCTCCCCCGTAGCAGCCTTCACCAGCGGCGGGCCGCCGAGGAAAATCGTGCCCTGCTCCTTGACGATGATGCTCTCATCCGACATCGCCGGCACATACGCGCCACCGGCGGTGCACGATCCCATCACCACTGCCACCTGCGGAATGCCGGCGGCGGACAGGGTCGCCTGGTTGTAGAAGATGCGGCCGAAATGGTCGCGGTCGGGGAACACCTCGTCCTGGCGCGGCAGGAAGGCGCCGCCGGAATCGACCAGATAGACACAGGGCAGGTTGTTCTCCCGCGCCACATCCTGGGCCCGGAGATGCTTTTTCACCGTCAACGGATAGTAAGTGCCGCCCTTGACCGTCGCATCATTGGCAACGACGACGCATTCCGCTCCAGAGATCCGGCCGATGCCGGTGATCAGCCCGGCGGCGGGCACAACGTCGTCATAGACCTCATGGGCCGCGAGTTGGGAGAACTCCAGGAAGGGCGCGCCAGGATCGAGCAGGCGGCGCACCCGCTCGCGGGGTAACAGCTTGCCGCGATCGGTGTGTCGCTTGCGGGCCTTTTCGCCGCCGCCCTCCTTGATTCGGGCAACGGTGCCGCGCAGATCATCGACCAAAGCCCGCGTGGCGTCGGCATTCTCGCGGAATTCCGCCGATTTCGGGTCGATCGCGCTCTTGAGCGTTGTCATCGGGGCAGGAACCGGATGGCGTTTCGTCCCGTACCTTGCCGCCGGTGCCCTTACCGGGCAAGCGGCATTCGGAATTGTCGGGATGCAAGAATCCGCTTTCGCGTCCGGGGCTCATCGGAAAGGATGGTGGCCCGCGACAGAAAGATACGATCGGAGCTTGTCGGATGCTGCCAACCCTGCCGGCGCTTGACGAGGCGGCGGAGATCATTCACCGGGTGCTGCCGCCGACGCCGCAGATCCGATGGCCCCTGCTGTGCGAGCGTGTCGGCGCCGACATTTGGGTCAAGCACGAGAACCACCAGCCGGTCGGCGCCTTCAAGGTGCGCGGCGGGGTGTTGTATATGGGCGAGCTGAGACAGGCCCATCCGGAGTTGAAGCGCGTGATCGCCGCGACTCGCGGCAACCATGGCCAGTCGATCGCATTCGGCGCCGGTCGCGTCGGCCTGACCGCCACGATCGTCGTGCCCCATGGCAACAGCCGCGAGAAGAACGCCGCCATGAAGGCGCTCGGCGCCGAGCTCATCGAGCATGGCGACGATTTCCAGCAGGCATTGGAATTCGCCATCGGGCTGGCGGAGGAGCGCGACCTCTATCCGACGCCATCCTTCGACGAGGCGCTGGTCCGCGGAGTCGGCACTTACAGCATGGAGTTCCTGCGCGCCCGCCCGGATCTCATGTCGGTCTATGTGCCGATCGGGCTCGGATCGGGCATCTGCGGCATGGCGGCGGCGCGGCAGGCGCTGGGCCACAAGACCGAGATCGTCGGCGTGGTGTCGGCCCATGCGCCGGCCTATGCGCTCTCCTTCGAGCAGCGCAAACCGGTGGTCCATCCGACAACCACGGAGATTGCCGACGGCATGGCCTGCAGCACGCCGAACCCGGCAGCACTGGAGCACATCTGGCGCCATGTCGACCGGATCGTGCAGGTGACCGATGCCGAGATCGAGGCCGCCATGCGCGCCCTGTTCACCGACACCCACAACGTCGCCGAGGGTGCCGGGGCCGCCGGCCTCGCGGCGTTGATACAGGATCGCGACCGGATAGCCGGGCGCGAGGTCGGGTTCGTGCTGACCGGCGGCAATGTCGACCGTGACGTGTTTGCGAAGGTGCTGTCCAACGGGCCCTGACCTGTTGTGCATTGCCATTTTGCCGTGGCGCCGATCGGACTGTGGAGATGCGCATGCACCGTATCGAGCTTCTGAAACACGCCCGTCCCGACCTCGCCTGCGCGCTGGTGGACGCGCCCGATCCGGGCGCGCCCGGCGCCGGTGAAGCGATCGTGTCGATCCGCGCGTCAGCGATCAATCCGGCCGATCTGCTGATCTTCGAGGGCCGTTATCCGGGCCCGGAAATCCTGCCGGCACCGGTCGGAATCGAGGGGGCCGGAATCGTCGAGGCCGTGGGCGCCGGCGTGACAGCCCTCGCGCCCGGAGACCATGTACTCAGCCTTGGCCGTGCCAACTGGGCCGAGAGGATCCGCGCCGACGCCGCCACGCTGATCCGCATTCCCAAGGCGCTCGGCTTTCGCGATGCGGCGCAGCTCAAGGCGAACCCGCCCACCGCGAGCCTGATGCTGTCGCGCTATGTGGATCTGCAGCCGGGCGATTGGGTCATCCAGAACGCCGCCAATTCCGCTGTCGGCCGCCATGTCATCCGCTTTGCCAAAGCGCGTGGCATCAAGTCGATCAACATCGTCCGACGCGAGGCGCTGATCCCGGAGTTGAAGGCACTTGGCGCCGATGTCGTCGTCGTGGACCGGGAGGGTCTCGCGGATGCGGTGCGGTCTGAATGCGGCGCCGATGCCGATATCCGGCTGGGGGTTGATGCGATCTGCGGCGGTGCGACCGGGCGGCTCGCCGACTGCATGTCCGATGGCGGCACCATTGTCACCTATGGGTTCATCTCCGGAGAGCCGTGCCGGATCACGCCGCATCATCTGGTGATCCACCGGCTGACGCTGACCGGGTTCTGGCTGGTCGACTTCATGCGCTCCAGCAAACGGTCGGCCATCGAGGCGATGTATGCGGAGGTTTCGCAGGCCTTCATCGATGGCGTGCTGATCGCGCCGGTGGAGGCGGAATACGGCCTCGACCGGATCGGTGAGGCCCTGGCGCACGCCCACCGGGAAGCGCGTACCGGGAAGATCCTGCTCACCCCGAACGGAGCGCTCGACTGACCTGCGCCGCAGCAAATGCCGCCCGTCCGGCGCGCCGGCCTGGGCAACGGCCATTTGCGTACCGGGTCAACATCGCTTCCGTGGTATCAATCCCGCCCCAGCATATGCTGGCTCTCGCGCCCGTTCATTGCAGGTCTTGCGGATCGAACGCGGGCAACTCGTAGGCGAGGGGCCTCAGATCATGTGCTTCTCGGCATCAGCAAGTTTCTCGGTCGCGGCGGTAACCGCGGCGATCGGCGTTGCGGCGATTCGGCATACCAGGCATCCAAAGGAACTGCCTCTGGCCGCGGTTCCGTTGCTATTCGCCTCCCAGCAGGCGGTCGAAGGCGTTCTGTGGCTGCAGCTCTCCGGCCAGGGCGACGCCGGGCACATTGCCGTGCTGTCGTTCGCTTTTCTGATCTTCGCCGAGGTCGTCTGGCCTAGCTATGCCGCGCTCGCCGTACTCTTCATCGAACAGGATCGCCGGCGGCGGCGCATGCTCTGGGTACTCGCCGCCATCGGGGCCGCTCTTTCGATCCACCTCCTGACCGGCCTTATCGGCGATCCGCCCACCGTCGCAATCCGCAGCCACAGCATCGGCTATGGCAGTGAGGTGACCAGCCTGACCTGGCGTCAGCTTCCTTATCTCATCTGCACCTGCCTCCCACTTCTGCTGTCCTCGCACCGGATCGTGCAGGTCCTGGGCGTTCTGGTGCTGGGCGGTTTCCTGGTTTCGGCCTATTTCTATCTCGCGACTTATGTCTCGGTCTGGTGTTTCTTCGCGGCCGCAGACAGTTCGCTTATCTACTTCCATTTCCGGCGCAGCGCCTTGGCCGTCAGTCTCCAGCCCCGCTGACACCATTCCCGCCGAATGCCGGCGGATCAACGTCGGGTATGTCCGTCAATCAGGGGCCTGTGCGGCCCCGTCATAGATGGCTTCGTTCTGAGCGTTCCGGATCCTCGCATGCCAGTCCATTGCCTGACCCGATAGATCGGAGTCCGGCGAGGGCACCTGCTGAAAATTGCCATACCGGTCTTCTCCGCGGACCAGCATGGCGAAATCCTTTTTGCCGACCGCCTGCCGGTTCTCCGGCGAGATGAAGATCATGACATAGCCGATGCGCCATTCATCCGAGGAGTTCGGCGCCGAAGCGTGGAGAAGCCGTCCGTGATGCAGCGACATCTGTCCCGGCCGAAGCTCGACATGCCGGGTGGCGCCCTCATCGATCTCGATCGCCGCTTCCTGTCCGCGGGTCAGGATGTTGTCGGCGACATAGGTATCGTTGTGGGCAACAAGTCGCCCTTTATGGGACCCGGGGACAAAGCGCATGCAACCGTTGGCCCGGGTGACCGGGCTGAGCGCCAGCCAGGCGCTGACCATCGCGTCATGATCCTCCAGCCCCCAATAGCGCAAATCCTGATGCCAGCTCACATAACCCGGAGACTGCGGCTTCTTCATCAGGATGGACGAACTCCAGATCATGATATCCGGCCCGATGATCGGCTCGACCGCGTCCAGGACCCCCGGACTGCCGGCGATCTCGCGGGCGAACCTGTAGATGACATGGGGATAGTTCAACTGGGTCTTGTTGCCGAGTTTCAGGCCGGCGGACTCGCGCTGCAGGTCTTCGAACCGCGCCCGATAGCTCAGGGCGTCGCTCTCCGGCATCACGTCGATCGGGAAGCAGAACCCATCGTTCCAATAGGTCTCAGCGATCTCCTGGGAGTCCCGGATCGACATGACGGTTTCCTACGCTTGCCTGTCGTGACGAGGATGATGGTGATCCGCACTCCAGCGCAACCGGTTTTTCGTGACGTCGAATGAGAGCAATAGCGCGACATCGAACGATATCGGCACACGCGGCAATTCGGTCGAGGCCAAAGACCCCGGAAGTCCCGGCGCCCAGCCTGGACGACCGACGGCTCACGGCCTAGGGTCCGGGCCATGATGCAAGAAGCCCAGGGATTCCTCGCCATCGCCTCGGTATGGGTTTTGCCGGTCCTGCTGGCGATAACCCTGCATGAGGCGGCACATGGCTATGTGGCCTGGCGCCTGGGCGACGACACCGCATATCGACAGGGCCGGGTCAGCTTCAACCCGTTACGCCATGTCGACCCGATGGGAACGGTAATCCTGCCCGCCATGTTGTTGCTGGTGAAGGCGCCCTTTCTGTTCGGCTGGGCCAAACCCGTTCCGGTCGCCTTTCGCCGTCTGGGACAGCCGCGCCGCGACATGGTCCTCGTGGCGGCCGCCGGGCCATGCGCCAATCTGCTCCTGGCCGCATGCTCCGCGCTTCTGTTTCATCTGCTTCCGGTCCTGCCTGCGGCCACGGTCGGATGGGTCGCCAACAATCTGTTGAACTCGATCCTGATCAATCTGGTGCTTGCGGTCTTCAACATGATGCCGGTGCCGCCGCTGGACGGCGGTCGCATTGCGATCGGCCTGCTGCCCGACGCTCTGGCCCGGCCATTGGCGCGGCTGGAGCGGTTCGGCTTTCTGATCATCATCGGCGTCATTTTCGTGCTGCCGATGATCGGCCGGCAGATCGGCGTCGACCTGGAGATCTTCCACTGGATCGTCGCCGTGCCGGTGAACTGGCTCGCGACGCTGTTCGCCGCAATGGCCGGCCTGAACGTTTCGCTCTGACGTCGGCGGGAATGGCTCCATAGGGTCACGGCGTCAGTCGGGACCGCGCCCCATACCGTCAGACGCGATTGATCCACAGGAGGCTGCCGTCCATACCCGCCAGATTTGCGGACGAACCGGGTGGTCGCAGTACCGTCGGGCGCTCACGGTCCGGTAAGGCCGTGACTGCGAACGCCGACGGGAGGATCCGCTCTGCGCATAGTCGTTACCAATGAGTTTTCGTATTACTGGTCCGGCATCGGCGGCGGGGTATATCCGTCCCATTTGCCGGCCAGCATGATGTCGGACGGCGATCTCTGCTCTGTGCGCGGGGCGTCGATGTAGCCCTGGGTGACATCGGGCGGCAGGACGTACTCGTCGACCGTTGCCATGCGCACCACGATGTCGTCCTCGGTGACGTTGAGGACCATCAGGTCGCGTGCAATGGTCATTGGGCCATCATAGACCGCGCGCACACCATCGGTGATCGCGGCGTTGTTCTCCGGCGATTGCACCGAGTGGTATCCAAGCGCCATTCGCGGCTGGAGCGTCGACATGATCTTGCCGAACGCCCCGGGTTCGGTGTGGATCCGCGTCGAGACGTAGGTCGCCTGCCTCAGATCCCAGCCGAAATACTCCGCCAGGGCGTCCGGCGGGAGGAACAACTCGTGCGACGCCACATCCGCACCAGCGGCGTACTGCATGTACCATTTGTTGGGATAGGTATCGCCGCCGAAGACATATTTGAGCCCATTCCATTCGAGGCTGAAGCTCACCGCGCCGTCCAGGCTATGGATCGCCGGCCAGGACCGGACTGTCACTCCGTTCTCCTGATAGACGATCACGTTCTCCTGGGTATAGTCGAACTCGTGAACCTCGATATGCCCGCCCTGGTCGGGCAAGGCGCCGGTGCGGGTGGCAATGTCCCAGGCATAGCCCTGCTGCATGCCGTCGACAAAGGCCTTGGTTCCCAGCTCCGGGCTGGATCCGGTCGGTCCGTACAGGTGGATCGGCGTGTATCGACCCGACAGCCAGCTGCCGATATGCAGCGCCATGAAGTCGCCGACATGGTCGACATGCAGATGGCTGGCGAACACCTTGTCGATCCGCGAGAAATCGGGCCGCAGCGAGAACAGGTTGGCCAGCATGCCGGAGCCGGCATCGAACAGGAACACATCGCCATTGCCGAGTTCGACGAGAAACGAAATCGATACCGCCGCGCGGGTCTGGTTGGGCATGCCGGTGCCGAGCGCGGTGATGCGCATCTCATCCGCACCCAGCAGTTCGGTATTGGGGAAATAACTGGCCGGGTACTGGCCGTCGACGATCGCGACCGGCGACCGCCCGCGAGGCGCATTGACCTGGGCCGACTGAGCCTCCTGTGCCTGCGCCGGCGTGATGCCAAGCGCGTCCCGGATTTCGCCGGTCGCCGAGGTCACGCGATCCTGCTGCGTGACCAGCCACCCGCCGAGGACGAGCCCGACGGCGAACACCGGCAGGCTGCGTTTCCAGATCTTCTTCTCAGGCATGTTCGTCTCCCCAAAGGACGCTTGGCACGTCGGCCCTACTCAGATTATCACTCCCGATCGCCCAGGTTGCTCCACAGCATACACAGGCTACTAGTTGTGTCGCCTGATCGCACGGCGTCGATGCCGGCGATGGACGCCGGCGGCGGAGGTCGGCGACATTGGCATTCCGATCGGATCGATGAACACCGAGACCGCGCCGGCCTCGTCCGGCAAGGTGCCGTCGAGGGTGGCGATCTCGAAGGTGACCGTATCGCTGCCGATGACCGGCGCAGTCAGCAGGGTCACGACGATCTCGTCCACCGACCCGTCGTCGTTGAATACCGATACCGCGGCGTTCGGCGGGTCCACGGTGAAATTGTTTTCCCCTTTCTGGACCTGCTCGGAGAGCGCCTCGAGAGTCAGGTGACCCGCCTCCCGCACCGGGCGGTCGCAGAAATACAGCACCGTTGGATGTGGGCCATGGAGGGTCATGGTGCCATCGCCGGAGGACAGGCCCATCGCCGAGAGGACGAACAGGGCATCGCATTCCTCTTCCGATTCCGTCTGTGCGACCGCGGCACGCAGACCGGCAAGGCCGATGATCGCCGTTCCGGTGGCCGACAGCCCTGCCTTCAACGCGGTCCGTCTGCTGCTCAACGCTCTCATGATCCAACCCCCGTGGTCGCAACTCCATCAGCCGCGTGCCAAATTCGACAATCGCCACACTTGGTCCGTAGACATCTCTATGGTATTCAACGGGCTCCTCGAGTCAATAGAGTCATCTATGGACGATCGGAAAAAGGAAAGGCTGGGGCGCGAGGACTGGGTGCGCGGCGCTCTGCTCGTTCTCCAGGAGCGTGGCATCGGCGGCGTCAAGATCGTTGTCATTGCCGAGCGTATGGGGGTGACCAGCGGCAGTTTCTACTGGCACTTCACTGGCCTCCGCGACCTCCTCGACTGCCTTCTGGACTATTGGGAACACGATCTGACCGACGCCATCATCGCCGAGGCCACGGCATTCCCCGGCGCGCCGGAGGAACGGATCCTCAACCTCATGCGTCAGGTGATCGAACACGACGCGGCGGTGCATGACCACGCAATGTCGGTCTGGGCGCGAAGCGATCCCAAGGCGCGAGCGACCTTCGCGCGCACGATCGAGAAGCGATTCGAATTCGCGAAATGGATGTTCAAGGAGGCCGGGTTCCCCGACCGGCAGGCGGCCATCCGCGGACGTCTGATGGTGGCGTATCTGATTGGCGAGTCCTCTACCAGCCTCAAGTCGAACGACAACTGGCAGGACATCGTCCGAGACGAGTTCGAAGTCCTGGTCAGATCGATGGATTGAGCCATGGCCGCCAACGTTCCCCGCCACGCCGGCAGCGCCATTCGTGCCAAGTCATTGGACGCGCCGGTGAACCGCCGTCGAGCAACGCTCTGCCACCACTTGAGGGGATTTCGGGATCCTCAAGAGGGTCAGTCACGATCGAAATTCGACAACGGCCGCTCTTTCAACCCGTCCGCGTCAGTATAGGTCCGGCACATACAGCTTCTTGGGCAGGACCTTGCGTTCGTATTCCGGATTGAACACCCGCTCGGGCAAGGCGATCGGCTCGTGCGGCACCTCCTCGTACGGGACCTGCTTCAGCAGGTGGTGGATGCAGTTGAGCCGGGCGCGCTTCTTGTCGTTGCCCTCGACGATCGACCATTCCGCCTCCGGGATGTTGGTGCGCTCCAGCATCTCCTCCTTCACCTTGGTGTACTTCTCCCAGCGCACCCGGGACTGCAGGTCCATCGGGCTCAGCTTCCATTGCTTGATCGGGTCGTGGACGCGCATCAGGAAGCGCAGCTGCTGTTCCTGGTCGGTGATCGAGAACCAGTACTTGACGAGCCTGATGCCGGAACGCACCAGCATCCGCTCGAAACCGGTGACGTCGTTGAAGAATTCCTCGACCTGTTCCGGCTCGGCGAAGCCCATGACCCGCTCGACGCCGGCGCGGTTGTACCAGGAGCGGTCGAACAGGACGATCTCTCCAGCGGATGGCAGATGTGGGACGTAACGCTGGAAGTACCATTGGTGCTTTTCGCGCTCGGTCGGGGCCGGTAGCGCGACGACCCGGCAGACGCGCGGGTTCAGGCGCTGGGTGACCCGCTTGATCACGCCGCCCTTACCGGCGGCATCGCGCCCTTCGAAGATCACCAGCAGCTTGTAGCCCGTGTGCACCACCCAATCCTGCAGCTTCACCAGTTCCGCCTGCAGTTCCAGGAGATCGTGGAAATACTTGCGGCGATTCATCGTCGACTTGTGCTTCTGGTCCGAGATTTGGCGCAGCTCGCGGCTGATGCGTTCATCGTCGATCTCCATCTCGAGCTCTTCGTCGAAGCTGTCCTCGAGTTCCGCCTCGATCCAGCTCTGCTCTCTGTGTTCGCCTTGATTGCTGCTCATGATGGCGTGGCGCCTTTCCTCGTTGATGCCGGTGGTCGTGTTCCGAAGGGGATATTGCAGGGTATCGGGAGGTGCTGACAGAGACTGTTTCCGGCCCGCCCGGGTCCGGATGCCGAGCCGTGGAACTCGCCAAACGAGGCACGAGCCGACGCCACTTGTCCTTGACATAGCTCATGCATTCCATTATTTCTGAAAAGACAGAAAGAATGGAATGCCAATGAAACTTTCGAACGCCATGCAGACCTTCATCCGCCATTGGGGTGAGATGGGTTCACGCTGGAGCGTCAACCGCTCGGTGTCACAGATCCATGCGCTGCTGTACCTGGCGGACCGGCCGCTGCCGGCCGATGAGATCGTCGAGACGCTTGCCATCGCGCGGTCGAACGTCTCGACCAGCCTGAAGGAGTTGCAGAGCTTCAGCCTGGTCGATCTGGTCCACGTCCCGGGCGACCGGCGGGATCATTTCGTCGCCAAGAAGGATCCCTGGGAGATGCTGCTGGCGATCTTGGAGGAGCGCAAGCGCCGTGAGATCGATCCGGCGCTCGCCATGCTGCAGTCCTGCCTGTCCGATGCGGAATCCGACAAGGAGACCCCGGCGGAGGTGCACGAGCGCCTGGCATCGATGCTTGAACTGCTGCAGCAACTCGACACGCTGTATGACCGCATGCGCCGGATGCCCCGCCCGATCCTGAAGCGCGTCGTCACCATGGGCGACAAGATCGCCCACCTGATCGAGAGGTAATTTTTTTGCGTAGAAATTTCTATTCATACAGAAACAACTGATTATCTTGAAAAAATGAGCGATACCGCATTTCAAAGCGACGAAGTCCGTTGGAGGGGCCTAGAAACCGAGCCTGATTTCCAGGCCCTGGTCGGCCGGGAGGGCTGGAACCGCCTGGATGCGGACATCCAGCGGCGTTTCGCCCCGGGACATGCCAGCACGGCCATCCATTATCGCGGCCGCATGGATATCGAGAGATCGGCCGTCGGTCTGGTCTTCGCCACACTGGCGCTACTGATCGGTGCACCGCTGCCCTTGGGCCGCGCCGGCAATGTGCCGACGATCGTCCGGGTGTCGGACGACCCCGACGGCGGCGTGGTCTGGGAACGGCGGCTGTTCCTCAACCGCGACCGACCACCGGCCTGCATTCGATCGACCAAGCGTCTTGGCCCGTCCGACAGCGTCCTGGCAGGCACCCTGCTGGAATGCGTCGATGGCGGGCTGGGAATGGTGCTGGCTATGTTCGAGGAGGGTCGTTCCCTGGTTTTCGAGAGTCGCAGCTACTTCCTCGAACTGGCCGGCTTCCGCATCCCGATCCCTGCCCTTCTGACCCCGGGCCGCTGCCGCGTGACCCATGCCGCGGTGGCGCCAACGCGCTTCCGCTACACCATGGAGATGGTTCACCCCCTCTGGGGCCGGACCTTCCTTCAGACCGGACTCTTCAACGACCCGGAGACCGCGCCATGATCGCCGCGCTCAGCATTCTCGTCGGGCAGGGGTTGCTCGGCGCCCTGGACAATCTGATCCATCACGAGTTGCAGGCGCGGCTGCCGTCGCGTATCTCGGCCCGCTGGGAGCTGACGCTGCACGCCTCGCGGGAGGCGATCTATGGCCTGCTGTTCCTGGCCCTGGCCTGGGCCGAGTGGCACGGTATCTGGGCCTGGGTGCTGGCCGCCATGCTGCTGGCCGAGATCGTCATCACCCTCGCCGACTTCCTGGAAGAGGACGCGACCCGCCGGCTGCCGCGTTTCGAGCGAGTGCTGCATACCGTCTTGGCCGTGTCCTACGGCGCGTTCCTTGCGGCGTTGGCGCCCGAGCTGGCGCGCTGGGCCGCCGCGCCGACCGGTGTGGTCGCCGCCAGCTATGGCCCATTGTCCTGGCTGCTGACGCTCTATGCGGCCGGCGTGCTGGCCTGGAGCGCGCGCAATGCGATCGCCGTCGGCCATCTTTACGGCGCTGCACGACGTGAGAACCTTCCGCTCCGCCCACCGCCGACAGGAGATGCCGTGCTTGTGACCGGAGGCACCGGGTTCATCGGCAGCGCCCTGATCGACTCCCTTCTGGACGATGGCCGCCGCGTCATCCTTCTCACCCGCGATGCCCTGCAGGCCAGGGCGCAGTTCGGACCGGCGGTAACGGTGATCGAGGACCTTCGGACCCTGCCATCGGAGAGCCGCATCGAGGCTATCGTCAACCTGGCAGGCGCCGCGATCACTGGCGGCCTCTGGACGCGCCGGCGCAAGGCCCTGCTGGTCGACAGCCGCCTCTGCGTCACCCGTGATTTGAACACCCTGATCGAGAGGCTCGAGCACAAGCCGGGCGCCCTGATCAGCACCTCGGCAGTCGGCTATTACGGTGATCGCGAGTCCGAGCCGCTGGCCGAATGCGCCGCCCCGGGGACAGGCTTTCCATCCATGCTATGCAAGGCCTGGGAAGCGGAGGCCGCGCAGGCGACTACACATAGGGTGCAGGTTGCGACTTTACGGTTCGGCCTGGTGTTCGGCCGAGGCGGCGGCATCTTCCCTGCCCTGGCTGCGGCTTCGTGGCTTGGATGCGGGGCGGTTCTGGGCTCTGGCCGGCAATACATGCCCTGGATCCACATCGCCGACGCGGTCGGGCTGATCCGCTTCGCGCTTTCGCATAGGTCCCTCTCCGGCCCAGTAAACGCGGCGGCCCCGGACTGCCCGCCCCAGGCGGTGTTCGCCGAACAGCTGGCGTCGGCGCAGCACCGGCCGCAATGGCTCCGCCTGCCGGCCGTGCTGCTCAGAACGATGCTGGGAGAGCTGTCGAAATTGCTGCTGGACGGTCAGCGTGTCGTCCCGACCGCGGCGGTGAAGGCCGATTATCACTACCGCTTTCCGACCGTGCACGAAGCACTGGTGGATCTGGTGTCGTCGCGTAGCGACGTGCGCGACCCGACGCCGATCGAGCCCTGATAGCGCTGGGCTGGACGGCGTTACATCGCATCGCCATGAGAGCGACGAAATTGTCCGCCACAACTTCCCGCGTCCACATCAGCAAGGGGAGGCATCGTGGCAGGTAGTCTGATCGACCAGATGGCCCGGGTGCTGAAGCTCCCCGGTGACCGCATCGAAGCGCTGCTGGCAACCGCGCCGGAGCGTTACAAGACCTACACCATCCCCAAGAAGGAGCCCGGCAGGACCCGGTTGATCGCCGAGCCGCCGGGTGAGATCAAGACGTTGCAGCGCTGGTTCGTAGAGCGGCATCTGTCGCGGTTGCCGGTGCACCGCGCGGCCACCGCCTACCGAGCCGGAAGCAGCATCGTCAAGAACGCCGCCGTCCACCGGACCAATCCGTTCCTGCTGACCATGGACTTCCAGGATTTCTTCCCGTCCCTGCGCCCCCGCGATCTGCGCAACGCCATCGCCGCCAGCCGCCGCCTCCCCTTCACCAGGGCCGAGCTGAAGCTGGTCGACCGGCTGCTGTTCTGGAAACCGTCCGGCGTGCCGGGGCTCACCGGTCTGCGCCTGTCCTCAGGGGCGCCCAGCTCGCCCGCTGTCTCCAACGCCGTGATGCACCAGCTCGACACCACCATTGCCGAATTCTGCCGTAAGCGGCGGGTCCGCTATACCCGCTACGCGGACGACCTCACCTTCTCCGCCAATGACCAGGCCCGACTGCTGGATGTGTTCGCCCAGATCAGCACGCTGATCCGCCGCACGCGGTCGCCGAAGCTGAAGATCCATGCCGACAAGACCGTATTCAGCTCCAAGGGTACGCGGCGGGAGGTGACAGGGCTGACCCTCACCCCTGATGGGCAATTGTCGATCGGACGAGAGCGCAAGGCTTTGATCCGCGACCAGCTCGACCGCTACCGCCGCGGCCGGCTGCCCAAGGCCGACGGCCAAAGGCTCGGCGGCCTGCTCGCCTTCGCCCAGGATGTCGAGCCCGACTTCGTAATGCGCCTGACCCGCAAGCACGGGCCGGAGCTGATGGATCGCATCAAGACCGGACGATAGGCGCCCCCGTTCGGCCACCGGTCAGAACCCGCCGGTCTCCAGCCAGCGATCAAGCTGATCCAGCCGGTCGGCGCCCCAGAACGGCTCGCCATCGACGATGAAGAAGGGCGAACCAAAGACGCCGAGTTCGATCGCCGCCGCGGTCTCGGCCTTCAGCCGGTCCTTGACCTCAGGCGTCTGGATGGCCTCCTGAAGGTCTTCCGGATCGATGTCCAGCGTCGCCGCGATCTCGGCCACTTGCTCCGGCTGCGCGATGTCCCGCCCCTCGCCGAAATGGGCCTGATAGAGGGCTTTTGCCAGCCGATGCGCCAGTGCCGGGTCGCGATCCCGACTCCAATAGACGGCCCGCGCCGCCGCGAGGGTCAGGATCGGCATGACCGGCGGGAATTCGAACGGCACTCCCAGATAGCGGGCGAATCGCGGCATATCCCGCCGCGAATACTCGCCGCGCATGGGAATCTGGACCAGCGGCTGACCGCCGGTCACCTTCATCGCCGCACCCAGCATGATCGGCCGCCAATCGACCGATCGGCCATGCTTCTCGGCCAGCCCGTCAATCTGGGTCGAGGCGAGATAGCCGTAAGGAGAGGCGAAATCGAAGTAGAAGGCGATCGGCTCCGGCATTGCGGTAATTCCCTGTCGGTGACTTGGTCGGCACACTCTAGCCGCAAGCCGGCGCGCCGTTGTTCAAATCTGTGATGGTTGATCCGAACGGCTAGAGCCCATAGCGGCCGTAGATCTCATCGGGCGCATCGTGGGCCGTCATCACGGTGCGGATCCCGTTTTCCAGGCTTGCCTCGATGTCCGGATCGCGCAACGGTTTCTCCTGTCCTGGGTCGCTCTTTAGATCGAACAACACGGTGCCGGTGTCCGCAAACCCCAAGCCGTCCATGACAGGCACCCGATTGGCGTCCGCCAGCGCGTCGTAGCGCAGGACCGGCGCCCCTTTGGTGAAGTCGAACGGCTCGGCCAATTGGGCGGTGCGCAGCTCCTCGGGAGCAAATCGGTCCCTCAGATGGGTCGGCATCAGCGTGTATTCATGAAGCCCCGGGGCTACGAGATCCTCGGGGTACAGGTAGTAGGCGTACCGGCCGTCGGTGGCCCCGATCGGTCCGCCGAACATGCCGAACACCGCCACGTCGCGTCCGGGATTATCTGCCGCCAGGATCGGCAGCAGGCTGCGTCCGCGCGCTTCCAAAGGGGCCGGCACGCCGGCAATGTCGAGCATCGTCGGCATCAGATCGTAGGTCTGAGTCAGGGCCGAGCGCCGGGACCCTGCCTGCGATATGTGATCCGGATGATGGACCAGCAGCGGAATGTGGCTGATCTCCTCGTAGTACGGCATCCGATTCTTAGCCCACCAATCATGTTCCGACAGCAGGAAGCCGTGGTCGGTCGTGAGGATCACCACGGTGTCGTCCCACAGGCGATGGGTGTCGAGATAGTCCAGAAGCCTGCCGAAATGGGCGTCGCACATGGCGACCAGCGCGGCGTAGTTGGCCCGGATCTCGGCGATCTCCTGCGGGCTCTCGGTTACCTTCTCGTAGAGTGGCCAATCGAGAATGCCGCCATTGTAGCCGGTCTGGTAGGCCTGACGGTACCGCTCCGGCGCGTCGAAGGGCTCGTGCGGATCGAAGCATTCGATCTGCAGGAACCAGTTATCGGCGTCTTTGTTCCGATCCAGGAACTCCAAGGCGGATTGAAAGCAGCGCGGCCCCGGATAGTCCGCTTCGTCGATCATGAACTCGCGGTTGATGGCGTGTTGCAGGCGGCGATTGACGCGCGCCGGCCGATCGAAATCATAGTGCTTGTCGCTGTAGATCTCACTGAACCGATCCAGCGGCGGCTGCACCATCGCCTTCCAGGGATCGTATTCCTGCCCGCGGATGAAGTCGAAGCTGCGGTACCGGGTGTGATAGGTGGCGCCGCCATCCTCGAAGTAGTGCGCGTGGTCGCTGATCAGATGCGTGTAGGTACCGCCTAAGTCGAGGATCTCGGGCATCGAATTGTCGAATGGCTCCAGCGGCCCCCAACTGCGATGGAAGAAATTCAGACGACCGGTGTGCAGGTCGCGGCGCGCCGGCATGCACGGCAGGCTGCCGACATAGTGGCGATCGAACGTAACGGCCCGTGCAGCGAACCGGTCGAAATTCGGCGTCGCGATGGAGGTTCCCCCATAGGCGCCGAGCGCAAGGCGATTGAGGGAGTCGAACAGGACAAAGATGGTCCGCATTTTCGGGCGCCCTTTCCTTCCACGGGCCGATCGCAACGGGAGCCCTGCGGGGTATGAAAAGCCTCAGCCAGCAAACTAATGGCATCTCATGAATCATGCCAAATTCCTGTTCACAGGGCTCGTCGGGCCAGAACCAAATCAGCCGCAGCGGTCAGATCATCAACGACCCATGCGGGTGGCGGGTCGATGCGGCATTCGTCGCCCGGTTGGTATTTGCCGGTCCGCACCAGGATTCCGGCGATGCCTACGGCCTGCGCGCCGCCGATATCCGCCTCGACATCGTCGCCGATCATGACGATCTCCGAGGGGTCGCAGCCAAGGCTTTCAACGGCAGAGGCGAAGAAATCGCCTGAGGGCTTGCCGAGCACGAGCGCCTCGCGGCCGGCCGCATATTCCAGGGCCGTAACGAATGGACCGGCATCGAGGCTGAGGCGCCCATCCGGATCGCGAAAGCTGCGGTTGTGGGCCAGAGCAAGGAATTCCGCTCCGGACTCCAAGGCCCGGAATGCATCATTCAGCCGGTCATAGCTGAAGCCCCGTGCGGCGTCGCCCACGACAACCGCATTTGCCAGGTTCGTCGGAGGGATACCAGCGAAGTCCTCCTCCAGCGCGGGATGCACCAGCAAGTGCGGCGTCAGTCCGTGCGCCTCGAGATAGCGGCGGGCGGCAATAGCCGGCATGAACAGTTCGTCGGCCTCAATATCCAGGCCGAAGCCCCGCAGTTTCTTCAGGAACAGGCGCTGCGGCTGGCGGGTCGTATTGGTGATGCATCGAACGGCGATTCCATCAGACTTCAACCGCTCCACTGCCGCGACCGCACCGGGCAGCGCGGCGTCGCCGACGAAGACCACGCCTCCGACATCGAGCAGCACGCCGCGGATCGGCATGGTCTCGTCCTCCTGTCACTCCTGCGCGATCTGCCGGCCGATGATGAGCCGTTGAATGTCGCTTGTGCCCTCGTAGATCTGGCAGACACGAACATCGCGGTAGATGCGCTCGACCGGGAAATCCTGCAGATAGCCATAGCCGCCATGGATCTGGATCGCGTCGGAGCAGACCTGCTCCGCGATCTCGCTGGCGAACAGCTTGGCCATCGCCGCCTCTTTCAGGCAGGGCCGGCCCGCTTCGCGCAGGCCGGCGGCGTTCAGGCACATCAGCCGGGCCGCCTCGATGCGGGTGGCCATGTCGGCGAGCCGGAAGCGCACCGCCTGGTGATCGATGATCGGCGTGCCGAAGGTCTCGCGCTCACGGGCATAGTCCAGGGCCGCCTCATAGGCCGAGCGGGCCATGCCGACGGCCTGGGCGGCGATGCCGATGCGGCCGCCCTCCAGATTGGACAGGGCGATCTTGTATCCCTGCCCCTCCTCGCCAAGCAGCATGTCGGCGCCCAGTTTGCAGTCCTCCAGCACGATCTGAGCCGTATCGGAGGCCCGCTGGCCGAGCTTCTTCTCCAGGCGGGCGACGGAATAGCCGGCCGTGTCGGTCGGCACGATGAAGGCGCTTATGCCCTTGCGGCCGGCCTCGGGATCGGTGACCGCGAAGACGATCGCCACCTGCCCATGCTTGCCGTTGGTGATGAACTGCTTGGTGCCGTTCAAGACCCAGCCATTGCCGGATTTCACCGCCCTGGTCTTGATCGCCGCCGCGTCTGAACCGGCCTGCGGCTCGGTCAGGCAGAACGCGCCCAACATCTCGCCGCGCGCCATGGGCTTCAGGAACCGCTCCTTCTGCTCAGCCGAGCCGAAGGCGAGGATCGGCGCGCAGCCGACCGAATTGTGCACGCTCATGATCGTCGAGCAGGAGCCGTCGCCGGCGGCGACCTCCTCGATCGCCAGCGCATAGGAGACGAAATCGGTGCCGGCGCCGTCCCACTCTTCGGGCACCAGCATACCGAGGAAGCCGAGCTCGCCCATCTCGGCCACCGCCGCCGACGGAAAGTCGCCGGTCCGATCCCAGTCGCCTGCCTTGGGCCACAGCCTGTCGCGCGCGAACTGTCGCGCCGTGTCGCGGATAAGGATCTGGTCTTCGGTCAGCTGCATCGGTCAGTCCGCGCCGACGGTCTCAGGTGCCGGGAAACGCTGCTTGAAGGTGAAGGCGTCCGGCGTCGGCCCACTCTCGGCCAGCTGGTCGAGCCGCGCAATCGCTTCCGCGACGGTCGGCCTATGACCGGCTTCAACCCACCACAACACCATATGCGGCCGGGCAGGCTTCTCGAACCATTCCCGGCGCCGCGCCATTACTGGCGTGTGCCGGGTCCGGTAGACGAAGTCGAACAGGGCATCGGCCGACTCCCAGACCGAAAGGTTCAGGATTTCCAGCGGGTCGTCGGTGACCGGGATGTCGGTGGCGTTGCCGCCGTCCGACTTCAGCCGCCAGACGAAGCCCGGGCTCGACTCGGCCAGGGCGTTCACCGAATCCAGCAGCGCCATGAACTCAGCCATGGCCGGGTCGTCAATCGGCGCCACCGCGCGCGCGATATTGGCCTGGGCCAACTGCCAATCCTGCATCGATCCTCCTACCAGGGTATCGGGGTGCCGTCGTAGTTGAAGAAGCCACCGCTATCGGTCGGGCTCAGCCCGTCGATCACCATTTTCAGTCCAGTTACGCTCTCCACCGCGTCGATCGCCGCACCGGGGCCGCCCATATCGGTGCGCACCCAGCCGGGATGCACGACGGCGATGGTGAAGCCTTCCGAAGCCAAGTCCCGGGCCAGGCTTTTCATGACCGCGTTCACCGCCGCCTTGGAAGAGCGGTAGATGTAGCTGCCGCCGCTGGCTTCGCCGATGCTGCCCATGCGGCTGGAGAGCGTGACGATCTTGCGCCCCTCGCCGGCGCGCAGCTGGTCGATGAACGCCTCGGCGACCCGCATCGGCGCCAGGGTATTGACCTCCAGGACCTGCCGCCAGACATCGTAGTCGACGCCGCCCAGGGCGGTGTCGCGCGGCCCGAAGATGCCGGCATTGTTGATCAGCAGGTCGATCGGAACACCGGACAGCCGCTCGGCCAGGATCGCGACCGAGGCCGGATCGGCCACATCGAGCGGCACCGGGGACACGTCGCCGTCAATGTGCCGCAGATCATCGGCCTTGCCGGGCTCGCGCACTCCAGCCAACACGGTCCAGTTGTCGGCGGCGAATTGCCGGGCGAGTTCCAGCCCCAGCCCGCGGCCGGCGCCGGTGATCAATGCAGTGGGCATGGGCTCTCCGCCTCCAATTGGCTGCCCGGCCGGATCATGGAGACCGGCGCCGGGCGGTCACTTCGATTTCCACCTTCATGCGCGGATCGACCAGCCCGCAGACGACGCAGGTCGCGGCCGGGCGAATTTCGCCGAAAACTTCCGCCAGGACCGCCGCCAGGGCCGGCCAGTCCTCTTGTCCCGTCAGGTAGTAGCGGGCGCGGACGACATCGGAGAGCCCGGCGCCGGCCTCGCGTAGCGCCCATTCGATGGTCCTGAAGGCCTGCCTGGCCTGCGCCGCCACATCGAGGGCAATCGTCCCGGCGGCATAGTCGAACCCGGTGGTCCCGGACACGAAGACCCAGTCGCCTTCGATGACTGCCCGGGAGTACCCGGCCGCCGCCTCGAACTCGGAACCGCCGCTGATCAGGCTCCGGGTCAAGCGGCACGCTCAAGCGCAACGGCCGTGGCCTCGCCGCCGCCGATGCACAGGCTTGCCACGCCGCGCTTCAAATCGTACTTCTCCAGCGCCGCCAGCAGGGTCACGATGATCCTCGCACCGGAGGCACCCACCGGATGGCCAAGAGCGCACGCGCCGCCATGCACGTTCACCGTGTCATGGGCGAGCCCGAGGTCACGCATCGCCGCCATCGTCACCACCGCGAACGCCTCGTTGATCTCGTAGAGATCGACGTCGCCGGTGGACCAGCCGGTCTTCTCCAGCACCTTGCGCATGGCGTCGATCGGGGCCGTGGTGAACCAGGCCGGGGCCTGGGCATGGGCGGAATGAGCCTTGATTTCGGCCAGCACCTTCAGCCCGCGACTGTCGGCCTCGGACCGGCGCATCAGCAACAACGCCGCACCGCCATCGGAGATCGAGCTGGAATTCGCCGCGGTCACCGTGCCCTCGGGATCGAAGGCCGGCCGCAACTGCGGAATCTTATCCGGCCTGGCATTGCGCGGTTGCTCGTCGCTTTCGACCACCGTCTCGCCCTTGCGTGTCTTCACCGTAACGGTGGCGATCTCACTGGCGAAAGTGCCGTCCTCGCCGGCCTTGCGGGCGCGGGACAGGCTCTCGATCGCAAAGGCGTCCTGGGCCTCGCGGGTGAACTGGTAATGGCGCGCCGTGTCCTCGGCGAACGTGCCCATCAGACGGCCCTTGTCGAAGGCGTCCTCCAGCCCGTCCAGGAACATGTGGTCGTAGACCTTGCCATGGCCCATGCGATAGCCGCCCCGGGCGCGGTCCAGCAGATAGGGGGCATTGGTCATGCTCTCCAACCCGCCGGCGACGACGATATCGCTGGACCCGGCGAAGATCGCATCAAAGCCCATCATCGTGGCCTTCATGCCGGATCCGCACATCTTGTTGACCGTGGTGCAGCCCACGGCCTCCGGGATGCCGGCGCCGATCGACGCCTGACGGGCCGGCGCCTGCCCCTGACCGGCCGGCAATACGCAGCCCATGACCACCTCGTCGACATCGGCGGGATCGACGCCGGTGCGGTCCAGCACCGAACGGATCGCCACGCTGCCGAGCGCCGGCGCGGTGACATCCTTCAACTCACCCTGAAATCCACCCATCGGGGTGCGCGCCGCGCCGACAATGACGATGGGATCGCTATTGGCCATGATGCCGCTCCGCTGTCTCGAGACGTCCTGGGGTGCATCAGATATAGGCCCGACGCCCGGCGGCTCCAAGCGCCGTCGGGGGGCGCCGGGTCAACTTTTACCGGTCGTTTACCAATATCGTCCTTCGCCACAGTTAACCCTTCGTCCACCTGTCAGGGAGAGCATGGAGGGGCAAGAAGGTCCGCTCTTGGGGGGTGGACCATTTGCGGCGAGGACCGAGGTTGGGACCCCAAATCGCCATGACCCATGGGTACGGCGCATCTGCGCGTGCCGCTGGAGATCGATCGTCGGCCGGAGGCTTCCGTGCCGGCCTGTCGGTGCTGCTCGCCCTATGCCTCGGAGCCGTGGCCGTGGGCGCCGGCATCCACCAGATCGACGATGCCACTATTCGACTGTCCGGCGGAGCGGCATCGGCGGTTCTGTTCCGGGACCAGGACCTGCCCTGGTTCGCCCTGTGTATCGTGATCGTCGTCTATATCCGCGGCGCGATGAACTCTCCGCTTCCAGATGGTATCGCAGAACTGGTGCGTCGCTATGCCCCTGAAGAGGCGCGGCCGGTCCGCCAAGTCGTGGCGATCGCCTTGGCCACCTTGGTTCTTGTCGGCTTGGGCGCGTTCGTCCTCTATCACGCTGCCGACAAAACAGTCGCTGAGAATGCGGCGCGGTTTCAGGCGGAAGTGTTCCGCCAGGGGCGGCCCCTCAGCCCACTGCCGGGCGAGTGGGCGGAATATGCCCATGCGATGCATCCTGGGGTCGTGTTCCGGGACGATGCCAGTGGGCTCTGGGGGACGGTCCAAGGACCGGCATTCGCCGGCCTGCGTGCTGCGTTTTCGCTGGTCGGGCTCGGTGCCGCCAGCAATGCCGTATTCACCGCCCTCGGCGTCCTGCTCGTCGCAGCAATAGCCCGCCGTTTGTGGCCGGACCGCATCGACGCGCCGATCATTGCGGCCGCCCTGTTGGCGACCTCACCGCAATTCCTGATGACCGGAATGACCGGCAGCCCCTGGGCCGCTGTTCTATGCCTCAACCTGGCGTGGCTGTGGTGCTTTCTGCGCAACGATCGAGCAGGCCATCTGCTCGCCGCCCTGATTGGCATCGCGGCCGTCGGTCTGCATCAGATCCATGTGCACGCGCTCTTTGTCCTGCCGTTCATGCTGGTGATGCTGAGAGACCGGCGATGGCTCCTGGCGGCCTTCTATGTGACGGTGTACGGGGCCGGTCATCTGGCCTGGCTGTACTGGCTAGATATCGCAATCGCGGCAACCATGGGGGCGGGCGCCACGCCTTCGTCGGATATCGGCCTCGACGCCGCGATCGCCGCGCTCTCGCAAATCTCCTTCCCGGGGCCGACTCGACTGGTGGTGATGGGGCTGGATCTGCTGCGGCTGATCGGTTGGCTGAACCTGATCGTCGTGCCACTGATCTTCATGGCATTGCGGCCATGGTCCAGGTTGCCCTCCGTGTTCCGGTTGCTCGCCGCCGGTGTGCCGATCGCCATCATGGCAGCGCTGCTGTTCGCCCCCGACGCATTCCCAGGCTGGGGCTATCTGCCGGTCCACGGCCATCTGGGCAGCCTGGTGCTGCTGGCCACCCTGGGCTGGGTCCGGGCGACCACCAACAGGCCGCAGGAACTGACCCGTGCTGTCGGTCTCTGCTGTGCCGCCATGCTGCTGATCGCCCTGCCGCTCAGGGCTTATCAGATGGAGCGGCTCGCGGCGGCGACAGCGCTCTCGGTTCGCCACATCCAGGCAATCGACAGCGACGTGGTTCTTGTCGACCAGGCCGGCATCTGGTTTGGCGCCGAGTTGATCCGCAACGACCCATTCCTGCGGGAACGCCCGAAGGTCATGGGGCTGCAATCGCTCACTCCCGAGCAGGTCGAGGCGCTCTGTGCCGCATACTCCGTCGCCGTGGTGGATTACTATGACCTCGCGGAGTTCGGCATGATGCGCGTCGACGCCAACCGCCCCGGCCAATACGAGCTGACGGGGTCCGACCGGGCATTGCGCGCGATCGCCACCAGCCCGCGCTGCACCGGCGACTAGGGCGCTTTTCGTTCGTACGGCACCAGCCCGCTCCCGCCTGGGCGGATAACGCTCAAGACGACGGCTGATCCGCCTGAATGCACCGCCAGCCGGTGCCTTTAAGCATTTATCCACTGGCCGCCGATAGGATTCGGGCAGGAAAAAACCGGCATCCGAACGCCTTATGCATCAGCCGTTGCCCGATGTTTCGATCGTCATTCCCTGCCTGAACGAGGCGGGCACGCTTCCCGAATGCGTCGGCGAGGCGCGCGAGGCGCTGACCGTGCTGCGCCAGGACCACGGGCTGTCGGGCGAAATCCTGGTGGCCGACAATGGCAGCGAAGACGGCAGCCAGACGATCGCGACGGGCCTGGGCGCCCGGGTGGTCGGCGTTACGGAGCGCGGCTATGGCGGTGCCCTGATCGGCGGCATCTCGGCGGCGCGCGGCCGCTACATCGTCATGGGCGATGCGGATTGCTCGTACGATTTTCGCGAATCCGTCGGGATGGTCACGAAACTGCGCGATGGTTTCGAGCTGTGCATGGGGTCCCGGCTGAAGGGCACGATCCTGCCGGGCGCCATGCCCTGGAAGAACCGCTACATCGGGAATCCAGTGCTGAGCGGCATCTTGAACCTGCTGTTCCGCTCCGGCCTCAGCGACGCCCATTGCGGCCTGCGCGCCTTCACCAGGGACGCGTTCGAGCGCATGCGCCTGTCCGCAACCGGCATGGAATTCGCCAGCGAAATGGTGATCAAGGCCAAACTCGTTGGCCTGCGATGCACCGAGTTGCCGATTACCCTGCGCCCGGACAAGCGAGGGCGGCCACCACATCTGCGACCCTGGCGGGATGGCTGGCGCCACCTCAGATACCTGTTCATGCTGAGCCCGGCCTGGCTGTTCTTCGTGCCGTCGGCTCTTTTCGCCCTGGTGGGACTGACGCTGGCGCTGGCACTCGTGCTCAACGCCGACTCCCAGATGATCGCGATCGGCCCATTTCTGTTCGGAGACCATTGGATGGTCGTCTCGGGATCGCTGCTGGTCATGGCGCAACAGACCGCGATATTCGGGCTCGCGACAACGCTCTACGGCCTCGGACAGGGATACCGCAAGGCGGGGCCCAGCCTGACAATTCTGCTGCGATTTGCGCGGCTGGAATACATGCTGCTGACCGGGCTTGCCGTCATGATCCTGGGCGCCAGCCTCTTCCTGTATGTCGTGATCGCCTGGTCGCAAACCGGCTTCGGCCCGCTGTCGATGCTGCGCGAGGTGGTCGCGGCGATGACGCTGGTTCTGATTGGCGTTCAAGGCTTCTTTGGTGGATTCCTCCTGTCGATCGTCGGCGGCAATGTGGCACGGGTGGAACGCGTCGCCGTCGACCAGAGCGAGCAGGAGGAAATTCTGGACGACGATCAGAACACGGCACCGTCCGACCAGCCGCCGGCTGTCTCTTCGCATCGCCCATGAATCCCGCTGAAGGTAGCCCGCCGCTCATCGAGGTCCTGCTGGCGACTTACAACGGGGCGGCGTTTCTTGAACACCAGATCGACTCGATCCTGGAGCAGTCCTATGGAACCTGGCGCGTGCTGGCGCGCGATGATGGATCAGAGGACGGCACCGTGGAGATCCTGCGGGGCTATGCCGCGCGGCACCCAGGCCGGTTCGTGTTGATCGAGGACGGAGCGGGCAACCAGGGATACCGTGGCAATTTCTCCATGCTGCTGGAACGCTCGACGGCTGACTATGTCGCGCTGTGCGACCAGGATGATGAATGGTATCCGAACAAGCTGGCCCTTTGCATGCAGGAGATGCGAGCCATGGAGGAGATCCATGGCCCGGTCTCGCCCCTTTTGGTCTTCACCGATCTTGAAGTCGTTGATGAGGAGCTAGAGCCGATTGCCGGATCGCTCTGGGATTACGCCGGTCTCGACCCGGACATCAGCCAGCGATTCAGCATGTTGTTGATTCAGAATGTGGTGACCGGCTGCACGACATTGATCAATCGACCCCTTGTCGTGCTCAGCAGCCCAATCCCGGAAGCGGCGGCGGCCCACGATTGGTGGATCGCGCTGACTGCCGCTGCCCACGGCCATGCGGCCTATCTGAGGACAGGCACCGTGCGCTATCGCCAGCACGGCTCGAACATGATTGGCGCGATGGCCCTTCGAGGCGCCGTCCCGTTGAACCTCTTCGCGTTCGCGCGTACCTTCCGGCACGACTTTCGGTGCAAGCTCGATCAGGCAGCTGCCTTCGCCAAGCGGTTCGCAGAACAGTTCTCGCCGGAGCAGGCCGACCTCGTCCGGGAACTCTTGAGGCTCCCGGGATTGACCGCTCCCCGGCGTCTCCACCTGCTGCTGATGGGCAGGTACCTGCGTCCGCACCGCCGCTTCCACAAGCGCCTCTTCGTGATGCTGGCCTACATGCTGCTCACATCCGGCCCCGCATACGAATGGCAATCATCGCAAGTTCAGCGGACCGGAACGACGGCGCGCATTCGCGGTCGCCGCGCCCACGAGAACCTTGGCCCCTCAAATTGAGGTCAGCCGGCTAGGCTTGGCGGGGACCGTATTCTCCCAACCGGTTCATCAGTCCATGGAACAATCCAGTCGCTATCATCTTCAGCTTTCGCAACCTTTGACGTTCGACGAACAACATAAGAAGGAAAAATATAGACTGGACCCAAGTGATTGTTAGAAGCCAACCAGGCTCCTTGCGCCAATATTCCTTGACGAGCACGACCAGATTTCTGGTCATGTAGTATCTCCTCACTGGAGAGTGGTTGGTGGCTTCAACTTTCTTGAAGAAGAACCATCTCTTCAGTCCTGGACCGATCGAGTGCTCGATGGTCGGGATTCCCGACACGAAAACCTTGGACCCCAACGCCCTGGCCCTCAGGCAGAATTCATGATCGACATGGTCAATGAAGAACTCGTCCCTGAACCGGCCAACCGATTGATAGGTGGACACAGGCATCATACTGCCGGAAGTGATTGCAACAGTGGCCTCCTTGTATCGGGCCCCTGCCCCGACCGAATGGCGCGCGATTCCGGTCGTTCTGCTGATGTAATTCCCGCCTATGATCCCGATGCTTCGTTTGTCATCTATGGCCTCATAGACCGACCGAAAGACGCCGATCATATCGTCCAGGGCCCAGGAATCTTGATCGAAGCAAATGACCCATTCGACCTCGGCTCCAGCCAGATGCGCGGCACCCTGATTCAGCGCCGCAGCCAAGCCCTGATTGGCGTCGTTCTCGATCAAATCTACCTGCTCTCGTGAACTCAGGCGACGCAGGTGGTCGACCGCGACGTCATCGGAGCGATTGTCGACAATCACGACCCGTCCGACTTGGCACACGATTCTCTCAAGCCGCTCTTCGAATCCGGAGTCCGGATGGAAGGTGACGATGACGGCGCCCGTGTTCGCCCTACAAGGCATGGCGGGAACCGGCGGCGGCGGCCCGTCAGGATTGCCGGACACGGCGAATTCCTTGCGAAGCCACCAAGGCAGCGACCATTCCACACCTTCCGTTAGACAGAAACCGTCGCCGGAGCGGACTCGGTGCTGGTGGCGCAGATAGGACGGCAAACTTTAAGCAGCGCGTTGCTGCCATCCAGTGGCGCTTGCTGCGAAATGTACCTAGCCGACGCCAGGTCGCCCAGAGGGATGATCGCCCGAATGCCATCATGTATGCCTATTCAATCCTGCGTTGCCGGCCGGCACATGATAGGGACGACCGCCGCACTGAACGCCTCAGTTGCCCGCGCGGCCAAGGCCACCACCCGACTCGAATGCTCGACCAAACCGCAGACCCCTCTCAGACGCCTGGAACAGGACTCCCGTTATCGCGTTGACATACGCTTCCTTCGAAAACCGCCGCGTGGCATCACGCCATCCGTCGCTGACAAGTCTCTCGTAGAGAGTTCGATCGGCGATGAGCATGGCGATCTTTGCCGCGAGCTCCTCGTGATTCCCGGGGCAGTAGCACAAGCCGGTCGTCCCCTCCTTCACCACTTCGAGAATGCCACCGGCCCGTGCCGCAACGACGGGAGTGCCGTACGCCAGAGATTCAACGACCACCCGTCCGAAGACCTCGAAGCGAGAGGTCATCAGCGTCACTGCGCTGTCCGACAATACGCCTCCGACATCGTCCGTGAACCCCTTGAACAGCACGCGATCCTTTACCGACAGCGTCTCAGCAAGCGATTCGAGTTCCGCCCGATAGTCCGCGGGACCGTCGCCAATGATATCAAGCACGACGGGCAGATTGTTGGAGACCAGACGCGCAAGCGCCCGGATTCCATCTTCCTGCCCCTTGGCAGACTGCACAGACCCGAGGATCGCCAATCGGATGACGGCAGGATCCGCGACGGTTCTGTCATATTTCTCCGCCGCCCGGGGAACCGGGAGATCGGAGAAATCGAAACCGTTATAGATCACGACCGGCGGCGATCTTGGCAGAAGGCTCTCCATTCGCTCAGCGACGACACGGGAATTACAGACTATTCCCTGGGTCCATCGGCCGATGAGAGCCATGGACAGCTTTTCACCGAGGTCGTAGCGCTCGCCCATCTGTTCCACGACGAGTTCGCGAAGATGCCAGATGTGCGGCAGACGAAGAACCGCCGCCAGGAACAGACCCATGGGACTGGCGATCGAATTTGAATAGATGATGTCCGGGGCCCAATTGCGAACCCAGCGCCTGGCTCGAAAGGCGGCGAAGAGCGTCAGGCGGAAGCGTGACAACCGCCGCAGCAGGGTCGCAATTCCGGTGTCGCCACCAATCCAGGCACAGTACCGGAATACCCTCGTCTCTATGCCCCGTGCGCGAAGCTCCAATTCCAGCGGACCGCGGTCCGGAAGCATGACGGCGACGTCAACTCCGCCGCTCTCCAGCAGTCCCTCGACCAATGTCAGCATCGAGCGTTCGGCGCCATAGAGACCGGCAGAATGCGACACGAACAGGACTTTGAGCGGCTCTAGGCGGCTCATGATCGTCTCAAGGGCCGGCACGCCACTCGCGAATCGTCCTGCCATCCGCGCTGTGCGGCGCACAATGAGCACATTACCCTCGATACTCCATCGGCGGACACATGGACAACGGGACCGCCCTTTGCCCCCGGCTGGCGTCGATTTCGTGCATGACGACACCGGATTTCGCTGCGCAAGGCACAGCGAGGCTCCTCTACCGTTAGGCCAGTTCGGTTAACTCTTTGTATATCCCGCCCAAGCGGCGCGCCTGCTGGACGGCGTCGAAGTTCTCTTCCACGTGGTTCCGCGCGGCCTTGCGCATCCGGCTCCAGCAATCCGAATTGTCGAGAAGCCATGTGAGGTTCTCGACCAATCCGGCAACATCGCGCTCCGCGGCCAGCACGCCGGTCTCCTTATGCTTCACGACCTGGGGTATGTCGCAATGCGCCGTGCTGACGACCATCAGCCCAGCTGCCGACATTTCGATCAGCGACACCGGCGCGCCGCCCTCGGTATCGCCATCGTCCGCAGTGATGCTGGGCGACAGGAAGACATGATGCAGGGGGGCCAGTTCCATGAGCCGCGAATGGGGCAGAAATCCCGGCATATCGATCTTTCCATCCAATCCGTTCCGGGCGATGGCTGCCAGGATTCGCTCTTTTTCGGCGGCGGTCCTCGGGTCCTCGCTGGAATCGCCGACCAGCGTGATCTCCAGGGGCAATCTATGCTGCAGCCGTCCAAGCGCCTCGAGGGCATCGGGAATGCCCTTCTTTTCGCGGAACGCGGCGGAGATCAGTACTTTGAGGCTTTCGCCCGGATGCCAGCCGAGCGGCATGAATGTGATGTCGCTCAAAGCTATACCGAGGCGCTGAACCCGCACCTTGTCGTCCGGGCAGCCAAGCCCTCGGATACATCCGGCCATGTGATGCCCTTCGCACAACACGAGGTCGACACTGTCGAAGAGTTCCAAATAGCGCCGACGCCAGAGCGGATCGTGCCGGGGCAGATAGCTGACATCCTGGCCATAGAAAGTGACGACATGCTTGGAGCCGGCACGCCGTACTGCGGCCATATCGCTCCATCCGACGGGACCGAAATGGGAATGAAGAATGTCTGGGCGGCAGGTGCCGATAACCTTGGTCATGTATCTGGAATAGGGACGGAACCGGAACGGCAGGATCCCCAGATTCAAGATCCGGTGTGCCCACGGTTCATCTGCAAGACAATGAATGTTGGGAACCTGAAATTGGTCGAGATGCGCGGTTCTCTCGCAAACGACATGTCTGTCGATGTCGTCCGGCAGATGCCGGATCTGATTGTACATCCAGGTTTGCGTCTGCGGCAGCCAGACGGGAAAGCTATGAAGGACTCTCAGCGTCATGAGGACGGTTTCAACCGTGCCGATTTCGAGCCAATGCGCGGAATACAGTGCCAATCCGGGCCACTTGCAGTTCTATCGGCGCTGGGAGCCTTAGGACGAAACACGATCGATTTCACCATCGCCATGACCGCCGGCGCGGTCCTTGGCAATCGCAAGCAACTGCCGCAGATACGACCTCTGGAATGTCATCACCAATAACCCATAGCTCGCGACGCCAACGAGAATCTGCGTGGTCAAGACCATCGTCGCAGTGGCACTGGCAATGAACGGAGCCACGCCAAGAACGACGACTGCCATGGCCGCCGACAACGCTGCCGGACCGAGGAAAGCGCCGACAAATGGCCCGAAGCAGGGGCCAAGCAACCGGCGGACGACAAGAAAATACAGGGCGAAGAACAGAGCAACCTGCAGCCCGGCCATTGACCAGGCTATGTACTCGAGCGACTCCGTGAGGCTAGCCAGGTAGACGACCGGTGGAACAACGACAAGCAGCCCGAAATTCCAATAGAAAGTGATGTCCGCACGTCCCAGGCCAAGCAGAAGGCTGCCGCTAGCGTTCCCGACGGAGCGAAGAAGCGTGTACACGGCGAGTATCTGTACAAGGATGATCGTGTCCTGCCATGCCTCCCCGAGTAACAAGGGAACTGCGATCCCAGCCACCGCGGCAAACCCGATCAGCATTGGCGCGTTGACGAAAGTCAGGGCGCGAAGAAGGTGCAGATAACCCGATCGCAATTGGGGGATATCGTCCTGCAGTTTGGCGAACGCTGGGAATGCAACGCGCGTGATCACCGGATTGATCATCTGCATGGGCGTGAGCGTGAGGTTTGCCGCCATGCTGTAAAAGCCGAGCGCCTGGACACCCAGCAGACTTCCGATCAGGATTTGATCGATGCGCGAGTTCAAAAGGTTCACGCTCATCGCCGCGATACGAAAGAGCCCGAAGCGGAGGAAACCTCGAAGATCGGCTAGATCGACTTGAAACGCCGGCCGCGGTCCCAGCAGCCAGCCGCGCAAGGCGAACGCAATCGTGCGAATCACGACCCGGGTCAAGTGCGCCCAGACGAGCGCCCAAACCCCCTGATCCCAATACCACGCACTGACCACAGCTGTTGCCAGGCCCGCGACGGCGGAAACGATCTCAACCCAGGTCAGGATTCCGAAGCGCATTGCCTTCTGCGCCAGCGCCAGAAACGGGGTGCCCAACGGGGCGATGACGATGCTGATCAACGTCACCGGAATCAAAAGGCCGAGCTCGTCCTCCCCGAAGATCCAGACAACCAGCGGCGTCGTCGTCAGGAACACGAGATAGGTGACGATTCCGCAGCCGACGCCGAACCAATAGAGGCTTGAGAAGACGCTGTCGGTTACGTCTCTGCGGGCGACGATCGCCTCGTGCAGGCCCATTTGCCCAACGAGGTCCGCCAGCGAAACAACGACGACGACGATCGCCATGAGACCGAATGCTTCGGGACCCAGCAACCGTGCCAGAACCATCATCTGGGCTAGTTGGACGGCCGCCGTCACAACCGCCGACATGCCGCTCAGACCGACCCCTTTGGCCACCCGGCTCTTCAGGGTGCGGCTCGAACCGGCGGCCATCTAGCGGCGGTACCCGTAGACCGCCATCTCCGCCTCGCACAAGGGCCAGAAAGCGTCTTTCTGGTCTGCGGTCCAACCGTCATAGCTGGCGTGTTGTCTGACCTGCGTGGCGTTAACACGGTTCTTTGTGTGCCTGGTCCAAACACCTTCATCCAGGTCCAGGTCCAACGGGCTGAGAATCTGCTCTTTGAACAGGTCGTAGCGCGTCGTGATTTCCTCGAATCTAGCGAAGCTGTCTGTATATTTGCGGATGTGTGCGTTCTCCTGGGCCCACATCCAGCAAATCCGAGAGAACCGGTCCATCGACAGCCATTCGGCCGGATCCATCACATCGGCCGGAGGCTGGAACGACCCGTAGATCTTGTCTTGGGGCGAGTACGTTTGCCGGTTCATTACCGAGGTGACGAAGTCCCGCCCGTCACGAACCAACTGGATCGTGCGAGTATTCGGCAGCAAGTCTCGCAGCGCCTGCATATGCCGGCGCAGCAGCCCATTGACCTCGCCATAGACAGCCGGTTGCAGCTGCCGGATCCGCAAGGCCATGTCCCTCAGCCGAAAATTCCTGAGATACGGCGCCGCTTCCTCCGGATGCGCGAACGCCTCCGCATGGTCATAGCCCTCCTCCGGTATCGGTTCATGAACGACATACGCTCCGTCGATCCGGTTCAGAAGATCGGCCAACCACATCGTGCCCGATCGGCCCGTGCTGGTGATTACGAATAGCCGGCGATGCCTGAGCAGATCCAAGGCGTCTTCGGTGGTCGGAGCAATCCGCTCGACCAGCCCCCGATAGCAGAGTCTGGAGCTTCCGCCGAGACGGCCCCAGAGTCCGGCGATCTGTGCCGATGTCTTGATCGGATCAACCATGGTGCCGCCGCCGGCATGTCGGATCGCCGGCGTCTTCGCCGCCCTGCCCGAAATCGGCCAGCCCGTCAGCCTCGGTCTGCTCACACAGCCGAACGACGCGACATCCGTCCGCGTAGCCGACGAGTACTGGTGCGTCATTCATCACCGCGTCAACGAAATTGTCGACGATGACGTGGCAGGCATGTTCGTGATTGTAAGCGCTGAAAGGACTCGTTCTGAACAGGCGCCGCCTTCGCAACAAGAATAAAGCAATCGATGACGGCAACTCGACAGTCAACCTCTCAAGAAGCGAATGGATGCTGCCTTTCTCATGGTATTGACTGACAATCTCGAAATCATCGCCGCGATAGAGCACACCATCAATATAGGAACCCTTATCACCCAATATCACCAAGTTGTTCAACTGTGGGAACACGACGCAATTGTTCGTGTGGCACTTTGCCACCATCCCGTCATCGAACCTCATAATCGTCGTGGCGGAGGTGTAGAGCCCCGGGTAGTCGGAATAGGCGCTTTTGCTGAGATAGGTCCTGTGCCCGACCGGTTCGCGACTGCACAAATGCAGCATCAGATCCAGCGGATGGCAGGCGCCGCCGAAAATCACGCTCTGGCCTCGCCCCTCGATGCGCCAATTGTCGAACAGGACGTTCCTGGCGCGCATGTCATGCCAATAGTTGGCCTCCATGTAGAAGACCCTACCCAGCCTGTTCTGGTCGATCAGTTGCTTGGCTGCTTGGAAAGCCGGCACGTATCGCATCTGGTGGTGGACCGCGAATGTCAGATGCGGATGGCGGGCCAGAATGTCGCCCAAGGCCAGAGCTTCGTCGTGGCTCGACACCATGGGCTTCTCGACCAACACATGCTTGTTCCGGTCCATGCATGTCCTGATGTAGTCGAGGTGCGTGTCGTCGGGCGTGCAGACGCTCACCGCATCAACCTTCTCCAGCATGACATCGATGCTGTCGCAGAACTCAACGCCGGGCAGGTCGACGGGCTTGCGGTCGAAGGCGACGATCTCTCCGACGTCCTTGTTGCGCCGAAACCTGGCCGCATGGGCCCTACCGGCTCCACCGAGGCCGATGATGCCGACGCGCAGCCCGCTCATGACGGCACCCGGGCCTCGGGCTTGCGTGCCGCGACCATATACATCCAGGTCCACCGCTCGGACTTGTCGACCCGATCGAGAAGATAGGCCGCGCCCTGGATGAGGAGGCCGATCGCATCGATGATCGGGATCCAGCGCAACGGTCCGCGCCGCATGCGGTAGAGGTTGTAGACGAACAGTTGGCCAAAGGTGACCCAGAAGCCCGAAAGGGCCTTCACTTCAATGATTTCGAACCCGACTTTGTTGAATAGATACTCCAGGCCATAATTCGAGAAACGGTAGAAATCCCTCGGCTCTTCGTGGATATGCCATATGAAGGGGACGCTGTAGATCGCCACGCCCCCCGGTTTCAGGACCCGATTGCATTCCCGCAGCGCCATCTCGGGCTCCTCGAGATGTTCAAGGACGGCCGTGCAGACGGCGGAGTCGAACGAAGAGTCGTCCGAAGGGATTTCGTATGCAGTGCCGATCAGATCGATGTTGGACTTGTCGTGGAAGGTGTGTTCGTGATCAACGCCGATATGCTCGTCGATGTAAGGCGCCAATAGCTGCTCGTAGGGCTTCGTCCCGCATCCGATATCAATCAGTCGGCCCTTCAGATGCGCCTCGGCGGCACGTCGGAATTCCCTGTCGTGAATATGGTAGATAAGGATGTTCTTGAGCAGCTTTGCCATTGCGGATTCCATTCCAAGAGCCTGAGCCTCACGGTCAGCCGTACTTCGACTGAACACGCGAAAGCGTGCAAACCTAGGAAAACATCTCCCCGATTTTGACGTTGAGCTTGGCGCTCCAACTGTCCGGCGTGCACGGCCTTTGCCGGAGAGAGAACCGGCGGATATTGACGCAGCCATCGATCGCCTTCGCGACCACCGCTTCTTCGGAAATATCCACGATCGCGCCGGGTGAGACCTTCACATCATTGGTCAGATTTCTGTTCGACTCGCTCGGATAGGCGTCGAGAACACCGACTCTGTCGCGTTGCAGGAAGCAGTAAGCCTTTCCCGTTCGTACGAGGTTGATGATCTCCCTGCTCGACATGTGATCCCAGAAGACTCGGTGGTGAATGTCCCTGTCGTTCCTGAAATACGTGGCATTTCCCGGATCCTGCGGAGTCGCCGCCGGTTTGTCGGACCGACACATCGCCGCGACCGTCGCGACGAATTCCGGCGTTTCGGCAACGATCTTGTCGTAGACCTGCTGGTAGGTCAGGCCATCGATGCAGAAGGCAACACTCGCGACGATGTCGCCGTCGTCGATCCGCTCCGTCATGAAATGCGCCGTGAGCCCGGTTTCGCTGGCCCCGGTTGCGACGGCCCAATAATGCGGGTGCGCACCGCGGAACCGGGGCAGCAGGGACGGATGGAAATTGATCGATCCAAGCTTGGGTATGCCCAAGAGTGCCGAACCGAAGATCTGCGGATAGGCCGCCGACAGAACCCAATCCGGCTCCTCCTCGCCGACTTTTGCCAGGAATGCGCTGTCGTTGGCGTCGTGCGTCCACCAGACCGGAACGGCTTTCCTGGAACAGAGGCTCTCAACGCGCTTGCGGTGCCGAACCCGATGCCGCTGCGCGCGGAGAGATCTGGGGAAATCCCAAATCTTCGCAGGCAAGGACTGCGGCTTGGCAACATCCGGCTTTCCGGCCAGAGCTTCCCGAAACAGCGACCATCGGCGCTCATCGGCAAGTACGACGGCAACTATCTCCAGCGGCGATTCCAGGATTGGCGTCAGATGCGCCAGACCGTATGGCGAGCAATGGCCGCAAAACAGTAGGGCTCGTCGCGACGTCATCTCATGCAGCCCCGTACGGCAGTGATGACATCCTGCACATCCATTTGCCCGAGCTTCGGGGAGAGCGGCAGGCTGACCGTCTGACGGCCGATACGGGTAGCGTTCGGAGTGTCTTCCAGGCGCCAGCCAAAGCGATCCCGGTAATAGTCGTGTTCCGGAACGCTGAGATAGTGCACACCGACGCCGATATTGCGGGCGGTCATGGCGTCAAGGAAGGCGTCGCGGCAGATGCCCGCCTTCTCCACGTCGACGAGAACCGTGTACAGGTGGTAGGCATGCCTCGTCTCCGGCTCCACCGGCGACGGCAGTTCGAGGGGCAGGCCCGAAAGCGCCTCGGAGTACTTGTTCCAGATCTGCTCACGGCGGCGCCAATTGCGCTCGACCCGTCGCAATTGATGGATTCCGAGGGCCGCCTGGATATCCATCATGTTGTATTTGAAGCCGCATTCGGTGACGAAGTAGTGCTTGTAGCCCTCGTCGCCGAAGCGCTTCCAGGCGTCCTTGCTCATGCCGTGCAGGGCCAGCGTCTTGATCCGCGCGGCGTCGACCTCGTCGCGGGCCAGCACCATGCCGCCCTCGCCGGTGGCGACATTCTTGGTTACGTAGAAGCTGAAACAGCCGAACTCGCCGAAGGTACCAGCCTTGCGGCCGCGATACTCGGTCTCGATGGCGTGGGCGCAATCCTCGATGATCTTCAGTCCGTGCCGCGCGGCCAGCGCGCCCAGCGCATCCATGTCGCAGGCCCGCCCGGCGAAATGCACCGGCAGGATTGCCCTTGTCCGGTCGGTGATCCGGTCCGCGACCGCCGCCGGATCGATGTTCATCGTCACCGGGTCGACATCGGCCAGAACCGGCGTCGCGCCGGCATGGATGATCGCATTGACGGAGGCGCAAAAGGTCAGCGGCGAGGTGATGACCTCGTCGCCGGGTTCGAGCCCTGCGGCCAGAATACTGAGGTGCAGCGCGGCAGTGCAGGAGTTGACCGCGACCGCGTTTTGCACACCGGCATATTCCGCGAACTCGCGCTCGAACTGTGCCACCTTCGGCCCGGTGCCCAGCCAGCCGGACTTCAGGGTCGCGACGACCTCGTCGATCTCGGCGTCCTCGATGAGCGGCGCGCCGAAGACCAGAAATGTGTCCCGTCTTGCGGGTGCGTCCATCGTAGCGCCCAATCCCGTCGAGTATCGCCCGACTCGGTCTGCCGGTACCGGAAGGCGGCAAGTGTGTCGAAAACCGGTTAATCCCCGTTTAACGATCGTTGACAGGGCGACCTCGCCTGCCGGGCGTTTGACGATCCGATCGAGCGGGAGGAATTTGTCGCTGCTCTTTGGATTACTCCGCGACCGCATCGGTCGCGAGTGTCGACCTCGGCTGTCGGATCGATCGGCTGGCCCTCAGGCGGGCGCTCACCCGTTCCCGGATCCTGGAGTCTCGCAGATAGCGCCAGACCCCGAGCGGCCCGGCACGAAAGGCGGCGGCGGCCAATGGCCCCCAACTCGGATTAATGCCGTGGCGGCGGCTGGCCAGCGTCACATTAACGGCAATCGAGAGTTCGGCGCTGTGGCGGACCCGCCGGCTCACGGCAGCGTACATGTCCAGCGCCGGCAGATGCCGCTTCAGCACAGTGTCCTGTTGATCCTGGAAATCCGGTATGTCGATGCTGCGCCGATTGGTCTGCGCCTCGGGATGCACGCGGTAGGCGGACAGTCTTTCCGGCAGGCAGACCGTCTGCCCGGCAGTCGCAAGTTTCAGCCAGAAATCCCAATCCGCCGTGTACCAGAGCGCCTCATCCAGACCCCCGATTTCGCGCGCCTTGGCCGTGCGGAAGACCGGTGCCGGAATGGCAAGGAAGTTCTGCACCAGCAGGCGCGGGAGGATCGTCTCCGCATCCAGGACGGCCGGCGCCTTCGGCAGCGGGCAGCGCCAGGGGCCGAGTCGGCGGCCCTGCGAATCGATGAACCATGAGGGGTGCAAGAACAGGTCCACGGACGGATTGCCTGCCACGGCGTTCTTGATGGCCCTGAGCCTGCCGGGCAGCCAGACATCATCCTGGTGCAGCAGGCATGAGAATTCGCCGCCCGCGCGCTCCAGCGCCAGGTTGGTGTTCTTGACCCAGTTTCCGACTCGCGGGAGGTCCAGGATCGTCAGGTTGAGGCGGTCGCGATAGGACCCCAGGATCGCGACGGTCTCGTCGGTTGAGCCGTCATCGACCGCAATGCACTCGACTTCGGGGTCCGCCTGGGCCACCACCGAGTCCAGCGCGGCACGCAGATAGGAAGCGCCATTGTAGGTCGGCATCAGGACCGACAGCCAAGGAGAGATCATCCGTGCGCCGGCGTCCATCGTCGGCGCGGGACCCTGTCAATCCGCGGCATCGGCGATGTCCAGCAGGTACCGCCCATATCCGGATTTTTCCAGCGGACCGGCCAGCCGGCGCAGTTGCGCGGCATCGATGAAGCCCATCCGATAGGCGACCTCTTCGATCGAGCCGACCTTCAGGCCCTGCCGCTGTTCGATCACCCGCACGAATTCGCTCGCCTGGATCAGCGAATCATGGGTGCCGGTGTCGAGCCAGGCAACGCCCCTGCCAAGCTGCTCGACCTTCAATGCCCCGCGCTCCACATACCAGTTGTTGAGGTCGGTGATTTCCAACTCGCCGCGATCGGAGGGGCGCACCTGCTTCGCCGCCTCGACGACGCGGTTGTCGTAGAAATAGAGGCCGGTGACCGCATAGTTCGATTTCGGCGCGGCCGGCTTCTCCTCGATGCCCAGCACGGTGCCGTCCTCGGCGAAATCGACAACGCCATAGCGCTCCGGATCGGTCACCAGATAGCCGAACACCGTGGCCCCTTCCGACCGCCCCGCCGCCTGCTGCAGAAGCCCGCTCAGCCCGTGGCCATAGAAGATGTTGTCCCCGAGCACCAGGGCGCAGCAATCGTCGCCGATGAAGTCCTCGCCCAGCAGGAAGGCCTGCGCCAGCCCGTCCGGGCTCGGCTGGACAGTGTAGCTCAGGGACATACCAAGCTGAGATCCATCGCCCAGCAAGCGCTGGAACACCGCCTGGTCTTCCGGTGTGGTGATGATCAGGATCTCGCTGATACCGGCCAGCATCAGGGTCGACAGCGGATAATACACCATCGGCTTGTCGTAGATCGGCAGCAGCTGCTTGCAGACCGCGATGGTCACCGGGTGCAGCCGGGTGCCCGATCCGCCGGCGAGGACGATGCCCTTCATGCCGCCCGGGCCTCCAGGCTGTCGCCGATATGGCGCACCAATCCGGCCTGCATCGACATCGGGGTGATCCCGAACAAGTCCTTGATGTGCCGGCAATCCAGGACCGAATTGGTTGGCCTGGCGGCCGCGGTCGGATATTCGGTGGTAGATACCGGGACAAGTTTCGGGATGCGCTCTATGCGTGGTCCGGCCACCTTGAATATCCGCCGGGCGAAGTCGTGCCAGGTGACCGCGCTGTCGTCGCGGTAGTGGTAGATGCCCCAGCGGTTGTCCATGCCGTGCTTGATCTCGCCGGCGATGGCGCCGATCACCTCGGCGATGTGGCTGGCTGCGGTCGGGCAACCCAGCTGGTCGTCGACCACTTGGATCTCGTCACGGTCCTGCGCCAGGCGCAGCATGGTGCGCATGAAGTTCTGCCCGTGGCTTCCATAGACCCAGGACGTCCGCAGGATCACATGTTCAGCCAGTGTCTTCTGGATGGCGGCTTCGCCGGCAAGCTTGCTTTGACCGTACACGTTGATTGGTGCCGTCGCGTCGGACTCGACATACGGATCGGGCTTGCGGCCGTCGAACACGTAGTCGGTCGACAGATGAATGAGGGCCATGCCCCGTTCGGCCAAGGCCGCCGCCAGTTTGGCGGCCCCGCCCCGATTGACCGCCATGGCGACGGCGATCTCGCTTTCAGCCTTGTCGACTGCGGTGTAGGCGGCGCAGTTGACCACGATGCCGGGCCGTTCTGCGTCCAGGCATTTCCGGATCTGATCCGAGTTCGTCAGGTCAAGCACCTCGCGACCGGCCGGACAAAGCTGCAATCCAGGCGGCCGGGCGGCCATGAGCGCACGCCCGACCTGACCGTCGGCGCCGGTGACCAGAACCTTCATCCCGCACCCTTTCCGGCCGACGTGTCGCCAAGGCGCTCACCGGCATAACGCTCGTTGCGAAGGGCCTGCCACCAATCGCGATTGTCGAGATACCAGCGGATCGACTTCTCCAGGCCGCTCTCGAAACTCTCTGCCGGTTGCCAGCCCAGCTCCGACTTCATCTTGGCGGCGTCGATCGCATAGCGGAAATCATGGCCGGGCCGGTCGGCGACGAACTTCATCAAATTCATGTGCGGCCGGACTGGAGCATCCGGGCACAGACGATCGAGAATAAGGCAGATCGACCGGACCACATCCAGATTGGAGCGTTCGGCACTACCGCCGATATTATAGCTCTCGCCGGATTTCCCCTCGGTCGCCGCCAGCCAAAGAGCCCGGGCGTGATCGTCGACATACAGCCAGTCGCGGACATTGCTGCCATCGCCATAGACCGGCATCGGCTGCCCCGACACGGCATTGATGGTCATCAGGGGAATGAGTTTCTCTGGAAACTGCCATGGGCCGTAGTTGTTGGAACAGTTGGTGATAATGAACGGCAGCCCGTAAGTCTCGCCCCAGGCGCGCACCAGATGGTCTGCGCCGGCCTTGGACGCCGAATAGGGAGAATTGGGCCGGTAGGGGCTGTCCTCGGTGAACAAGCCCTTCGCCCCAAGCGATCCAAACACCTCGTCGGTCGACACGTGGTGAAAACGGAACCGGCGCGCGTCCGCATCTTCAAGCTCGTTCCAATAGGCGCGTGCGACCTCCAGCAAGGTCGCCGTACCGACCACATTGGTCGTCATGAACTCCATCGGACCGTCTATCGAGCGATCGACATGGCTTTCCGCTGCCAAATGCATGACCACGTTGGGGCGGTGGTCGACGAACACCCGGCGCAGCGCCTCCCCGTCACAGATATCCACCTTCTCGAACGCATAGCGGGTGTTGCCGGCAACGGTCTCCAGTGATTCCGGACAGGCGGCATAGGTCAGCTTGTCGACATTGACGACCCGGACATCGGTCTCGGCGATCAGCATCCGGATCACCGCCGAACCTATGAAACCGGCGCCGCCGGTGACAAGAACGGTCATCGTCATGAGAAGACCGGACGCGACGGATCGAAGGGCGGCAAAGCGGCGTCCTTAGGAGAGATAACAATGTCCGACGGACTCACAGGCCAATCGATGGCCAGCGCCGGATCGTTCCAGGCAATGCCGTCATCATGGTCCGGCGCGTAATGCTCATCCACCTTGTAGGCAACGTCGGTGTCCGGCTCCAGGGTGCAGAACCCATGCGCGAATCCGGCGGGCACATAGATCTGATTGCCGTCCCGCTCCGAGAGCTCAGCGGCCACATGCCGCCCGAAACTCGACGACGACTGCCTGAGATCGACGCAGACATCGAGGATCCGGCCGCGCAGCACGCGCACCAGCTTGCCCTGGGCCTTCGGCGGCCGCTGGAAATGCAGGCCGCGCAGGGTACCGGCAGCGCGGGAATGGGATTGATTGTCCTGGACGAAGACACAGTCGATGCCCAACTCGGCAAACGCCCGGCTGCTATACGTCTCCGTGAAGGATCCACGCTGATCTTCATGCCGCTTCGGGGTTATGAGCCAGACCCCGGCGATATCCAGTTCGACTGCTTGCATCGGCATTCCTGACAATCTCTGCCGGCGGACCCGTTGTGGACAACTTGCTACCTATTGCAACGGTTGAACGTGAAGTGTCGTTGGCTTGCCTGAAAAATCGGTTAACGAAAGCTGAACGACCGCGGCCGGGCGCGACTTTCAGTCCCCATGGTAGAAGAAAGCCCCTCTGCAGGGAAACGCCGACACGGCGGGTGTCTCAGGCCGGCAAGCGCCTCGGCACCAGGATGGTGCTGGTCATCCGGCAGACGGCGCTGCCCACATGAAACGGCTGTCGACCATCAACCGCATGGTCACCGCCTCGGACTGCCAGCCGCTGGCGCCCAACTCACCGAAGAACGGCGCCGTCGCAGCCCTTGCCTGCGGCAGCCGTCGAGACGATAGGCGGCCCCTCCCGCTATCCGGTCTCCTTGAACAGTTCCCGGCCGATCAGCATGCGGCGGATCTCGCTGGTGCCGGCGCCGATCTCGTACAGCTTGGCGTCGCGCAGCAGGCGGCCGGTCGGGTATTCGTTGATGTAACCGTTGCCGCCCAGGCACTGGATCGCCTGCAACGCCATCCAGGTCGCCTTCTCCGCGGCATACAGGATGGCGCCGGCGGCGTCCTTGCGGGTGACCTCGCCCCGGTCGCAGGCCTTGGCCACCGCGTAGACATAGGCCTTGGACGCATTCATCTCGACATACATGTCGGCCAGCTTGGCCTGCATGATCTGGAACTCGCCGATCGGCTGGCCGAACTGCTCGCGCTCGTGGACATAGGGGACGACGGTGTCCAGGCAGGCCTGCATGATGCCCAGCGGCCCGCCCGCCAGCACCAGCCGCTCGTAGTCCAGGCCGCTCATCAGAACCGCCACGCCGCCGCCGACCCGGCCCAGCACGTTCTCCTCCGGCACCTCGCAATCCTGGAACACCAGTTCGCAGGTACTGGACCCGCGCATGCCGAGCTTGTCGAGCTTCTGGGCGGTGGAGAACCCCTTGAAATCCTTCTCGATCAGGAAGGCGGTGATGCCCTTGGGTCCGGCCGTGGGATCGGTCTTCGCATAGACCACCAGGGTTTCCGCGTCAGGGCCGTTGGTGATCCACATCTTGCTGCCATTCAGGACATAGCGGTCGCCCTTCTTCTCGGCCTTGGTGCGCATCGACACCACGTCGGACCCGGCACCCGTTTCCGACATCGCAAGCGCTCCGACATGCTCGCCGGAGATCAGCTTGGGCAGATAGCGCCGCCTCTGCTCATCGCTGCCGTTCAGCCGGATCTGGTTGACGCAGAGATTGGAATGGGCGCCATAGCTCAGGCCCACTGCGGCGGACGCCCGGCTGACCTCCTCCATCGCCACGCAATGTTCCACATAGCCCATGCCGGACCCGCCCAACTCCTCCTCGACCGTCAGCCCGAGCAGGCCGATCGCGCCCATCTTGGGCCACAGATCGCGCGGGAACTCATTGCTCTCATCGATGGCGGCGGCGCGCGGCGCGATCTCGTCGGCGGAGAAGGTCATCACCGTGTCGCGCAGCAGATCGGCGGTCTCGCCAAGATCGAACTTCATCGACGGCAGGGCGTTGGGGATCATCGCTCGGTCCTCTTTTGCATGTGTCCGACAATCTATCCCGGATCGGCGGGCCGTCGAACCCTATGCGGTGTCGGGGCGTCCATCCAACCGCATGATCGTCTGCTGCCCGACGGCACAGGTCTTTGCGACACCGTTCTTCTCCGCGACCACCTCGAAGGTGCAGACCGTGAGAGTACGACCCGGTTTGACGACCTTGCCGGTCGCCACCAGCCGGTCGCCGTCGGCAGGCGCGATCAGGTTGATCTTGTATTCGACCGTCAGGACCGAGCTGTCGGACGGGAACAGGCTGAAGGCCGCGTACCCACCGGCGGAATCGGCGATGGTGCCGGTGATGCCGGCATGGAAGAAGCCATGCTGTTGGGCAAGTTGCGCTTTGAACGGGAGTTCGATCTCGACAAGCCCCGGCTCGACCCGCTTTAGTTGCGCGCCGATCAGCTTCATGACGGCTTGGCGACCAAAGCTGTCGCGCACCCTTGCCGCGAAATCCGGATTGGCTGGCTCGAATGCGGTCACGGACTCAGTCACCGGTTGATCGGCAGGCATTCGGTTGTCTCCGTATTCGTCAAGCCGCCGTCACAATAGGATTTCCGCTACCAATCGCAAATCCACAGGACTAGTACGCCGTCTCGCCATGGCCGCCACGTGCGGGATTATTCGCTTCGTCAATTCACCCTACTGCCAGCGTAAAGATTTCGTCGGCACATGATTCCGAACGAACATTGACGATTTTGGCCATTATTTGTAATCTTTGTTCGTCGCGTATACGGATTATTACGTAATCATACCCTTGGAGGCGGATATGCGGTGCATTTACACGCTGATTCTGGTCGCTCTGCTGGTCTTGCCGCGATCTTCCGTCTCCGAGCCGCTCGACCTCGATTTTCCGGATCCAGTCTCACGGGCTGATGCCTTGTCCGAGCCTCGCGATCTGCAACTGCGCGGTTTGGCGGATCGCGACGGCGACCGGATGGCGGACTCGCTGAATGCCATGGTCCGCGCTGCGGATCCCGGCGAGCTGATCGACGTCGTCGTGACCCTTTCACAGCCCCGCAGGGCGGCGGACATGGCCAGACTCACATCCGAAACGTTCCGGGTGGGGCGGGAATTCTCCATCATCCAGGGCTTCTCCGCGTCCATGACCGCGGCGCAGGCCGTCAAGCTCGCCGGCGCGCCGGGCGTCCATCGCATCGAGCCGAACTTCACGTATTTCACGACCCTCGACGGGGCGAATGCGGATTTCGGCGGTGACGACGCGCGGTTCGACTTCCTGGTCGACGGGTCGGGCGTAACGCTCGGCCGGCCGATCGGGATCTGCATCATCGACACCGGGATCGCCCCCGACCACGAGCAATTGGATGCCGGCAAGGTCGTCGGCTTCTTCGATGCAGTCAACGGCCTGACCACCCCCTATGACGACCATGGCCACGGAACCCATGTCGCCAGCATCGCGGCCGGAGACGGCATCGGCGCGTCCTCCGCGCCGGTGTATCGGGGCGTCGCTCCGGGTGCGGCGCTATATGGCGCAAAAGTCCTGAACAGCGCCGGCTCCGGCTCGGACGCCGACGTCATCGCCGGCATCGAGTGGTGCGTGTCGCAGCCGGGTGTCGACATCTTGTCCTTGAGCCTCGGCACGCTCAGCGGATCTGACGGCCAGGATGCCGGCAGCCTGGCGGTGAACTGTGCCGTTGATCCGAACTTCAGCCCGGTCTGCGGCGCCGCCTTCAATACGCCGAAGATCGTCGTTGTCGCTGCCGGCAATGCCGGTCCGGCGCCGGAGACCGTTGGATCGCCTGGCGCCGCGGAGAATGCCATCACGGTGGCCGCTGTCGCCAATCAGTCCGGTGACGGGCGCGGCGTCTATCTTACGGCGTTTTCCAGCCGCGGCCCGACCCTCGACGGGCGCGTGAAGCCGGACATCGCGGCACCCGGCATGCGTATCACCGCTGCCAACTTCATCGACCCGACCGGCTACAGCTTGATGAACGGCACGTCGATGGCGACGCCGTACATTTCCGGTCTTGCAGCCCTGATGCTCGATGCAGACCCGGATCTCCGCTTGATCGATCCAGTGTCCGGCCGGCTGCCCGGCGACCGCATCATGGATATCCTGCAGGCCACCGCCGAGGACCGTGGACCCGACGGCCCGACGGGAGGCCCAAAGGACCACGAATACGGCTTCGGGCTGGTCGACGCCTACGGCGCCGTGGCCGAGGCCACGGGACTGACGCCGGACCTCTATCTACGGACGCGGTTTCCCAGATATCTTCGCGTCACCGGGTCGGTGGCCGCCGGAGGGGATTGGTTCAGCACGCCGTTCGACGTCTCCGGTGATGGCACGCCGATCGCCGCGACACTGACGATCGAGGGAGTGCCGGTCTGCTCGTTTGGCGACCCGCTCTTCTGCGACCTGTTCGGCACCGGCTGGGAGTGGGATCCGGATCTCGATATGGAGCTCCTGGACGCGGCCAGTGGCGCATTGGTGCCGGCTTCGGGCAACGACATCACGCGCAGCGAGTGTTCGCTGTCGGGCGAGTTCTGCGGCGCCGGCCGGCAGGAGACGGTCTATTACCTGCCGCTACAGCCAGGCAGCTATCAACTGCGAGTCTATTCCTTCAACAACGCCGGAGATTTCGCCCTGGAACTGTCAGGAGCCATGCTCGGACTCGTGGCGGATGCCGGACCGGACCAGGAATGGACCGACAACGACAATGACGGCGCCGAGGCGGTAACTCTGTATGGCGGCGACTCGTCGCATTCCGAAGGGATCATCGACGAGTATGAGTGGACCGAGTCGGGCGCAGCCATCGCCAACGGCGTATCGCCCAATTTGGATCTCGCGGTCGGCGAACACACAATCGCCCTGACGGTGACCGATGCGGACGGCAACACTGACACTGACATCGTGTTCGTGGACATCCTTGCCAATCAGCCGCCCATCGCGGAGGCCGGCGCGAATCTGACCCTGGCCGATCACGACGGCAGCGGCGGCGAGACGGTTACGCTGGATGCCGGGCTCTCTGAAGATCCCGGCGGCGGAACCATCGTCTCGTATGATTGGACCGTCGATGGCACACCGGTCGGCGCCGGGTCCATACTGAACCTGTCGCTCACCATCGGATCGTACGATATCGAGCTGACGGTGACAGACGATGGCGGCGCAACCGCGACAGATCTGGTGACGGTCACGATCCTGGCCAACCAGCCGCCGATCGCCAATGCCGGTCCCGATCAGACGGTCACCGATCATGATGGCGACGGCATCGATCTGGTGTCCGTCGACGGAAGTGCGTCTTTCGACCCGAATGGCGGCGCCATCACGGCCTACCAGTGGTCGCAGGGCAGCACCACGATCGGCGCGACACCGACCCTGGCTGTGACGCTCCCCCTTGGATCGCACGCGCTCACCCTGACGGTCTTCGATGCCGCCGGATTCAGCGCCTCTGACGTCGTAAACGTGACCGTTCTCGCCAATCAGGCTCCGATCGCCTACGCCGGGGCGGATCTGACAGTGTCCGATTTCGACGGCGACGGTGTCGAGAGTTTCACCCTCGACGGCAGCGGATCGAGCGACCCGGATGGTGGTGGGTTGGTGTCCCATCAATGGTCGCAGGGCGGCGTCAGCGTTGGGAGCGGCCCGACCCTGACCGTCGCGCGCAACATTGGCGTTCATGACTTCACGCTTACCGTTGCCGACCAGGCCGGCGCCAGCGCCACCGATACGGTCACTGTGACGGTCAATCCGGATCCCAATCAGGCCAACGTCGTCCTCCTGGCCAGGTTCGACGGCCCCGATGGTGCGACCACGACCGCCGACGACAGCAACAGCAACCATGCGCTGACCCTGAACGGCAACGCAGAGATCGATACGGCCGAAGCCTTCTCCGGCGGGTCGTCCGCGCGGTTCGACGATCTGGATGCCAGCGTCCTCACGGCTGCCGACAGTGCGGACTGGGATTTCGGCGCTGGCGAATTCACCGTCGAGGGCTGGGTCCGCTTCTCGTCACTTGGCAGCTATTCGGGCCTCATGTACCAGTCTGACATCACCACCGACGAGGTCGGCTGGCTGATCGACCACATACCGTCCAACCAGATCCGCTTCCACTACAGCCCCGACGGGACGAACGCCGGTCGGGTGACACTGGCTGCGCCCTGGGTCCCGGCCATCGACACCTGGTATCACATCGCAGTCGATCGGGATGCGAACCATCAGCTGCGGCTCTATGTCGATGGCAACGTCCTGATCAGTGCGACGATCGCCACGCAATTCCACGATGCCAGCACCGACCTCAGAATCGGTTTCAGGCACGACGGCTGGATGGATGAGGTTCGGGTCACCAAACATGTGGCCCGATACCAGGGCGCGTTCACCCAGCCCAACAAACCGGCCACATTCGACGACGTCGTGCTGTTGGCCCGTTTCGATGGCCCCGACGGGGCGACCACGACCGTGGATGACAGCAACAGCAATCATGCGCTGACCATGAACGGCAGCGCCCAGATCGACACCGCCGAGAGCCGCTTCGGCAGTGGATCGGCGCTGTTCGACGATCTGGACGCCAGCGTCCTGACGGCTGCCGACAGTGCGGACTGGGATTTCGGCGCCGGCGAATTCACCGTGGAGGGCTGGGTCCGCTTTGAGTCGCTCGGCAGCTATTCCGGCCTGATCTCCCAGTCCGATATCAGCACCGACGACGTCGGCTGGTTGATCGACCACATTCCGTCCAACCAGATCCGCTTCCATTACAGCCCGGATGGGACGAATGCCGGTCGGGTGAGGCTGGAAGCATCCTGGGTCCCGACCGTCGGTGTCTGGCACCATATCGCGGTCGATCGGGATGCGAGCCACAACCTGCGACTCTATGTCGACGGCGACGCGCTGATCAATACGACGGTCGCAACGCCGTTTCACGACGCAAGCACCGAACTCAGGATAGGTTTTCGGCATGATGGCTGGATGGATGACGTTCGTGTCACCAAGGGAGCCGCCCGATATGCCGGATCGTTCACGCCGCCCGGCAAATCACCTGAATTCGGCGATGTGATGCTGCTGACCCATCTCGACGGGCCGACCATGCCCATTGACGAGAGCTTCGGCAATCATCCCCTGACGTTGAACGGCAATGCCCAGATCGACACGATCGAGAGCCGCTTCGGCGGCGCATCCGCCCGGTTCGACGATCTGGACATCAGCTCCATGACGGCCCTCGACAGCGAGGACTGGCATTTCGGAGGGGAGGAATTCACGGTCGAAGGCTGGGTCCGCTTCTCATTGAACGGCAGCTATTCCGGCCTCTTCTATCATTCCGACACGGCCAACGACGAGGTCTCCTGGCTCGTCGACCACATACCGTCCAACCAGATCCGATTCCACCACAGCCCCGATGGGACGAATGCCGGTCGCGTGACACTTGCCGCGCCTTGGACCCCTGTCGTTGGCACCTGGTATCACATCGCGGTCGATCGCGACGCCGGCAAGAGGCTGCGCCTGTATGTCGATGGCGTCGTCATGATCGAAACCGAATTGGCCGCGAACTTCTACAATGCAGAGACCGATCTCAAGATCGGATTCCGGCACGACGGTTGGATCGACGAGGTGCGTATCACCAAGGGTGTGGCTTGGTACGGCGGCCCCTTCACACCACCCGACCAGCCATTCCCGGATGGAGGTGCAGCGGCTGTCGCCGAGATCGGAATGACCATGGTCGTCGAATAAGCGACCGGAAAGCCCTGCCATCTAACCGTGACAGGCATCTTGGTCGTGTGCGGATCGGTGCTCCTCGCAGTCCGATCGGTTGCGTCGATTACAACAGCACCAGCGCCGCCAGGCCCAGGAACGCGAAGAACCCGATCACGTCGGTGATGGTGGTCAGGAACACGGCCGAAGCCACCGCCGGATCGATGTCCAACTTCTCCAGCACCAGCGGGATCAGGGCGCCGGAGAACCCGGCGACGATCAGGTTGATGATCATCGCGGCGCCGATCACCGCCGACAGCAGCGGATCGTGCGACCAGAACCAGGTCAGCCCGCCAGCCACCACCGCGAACATCAGCCCGTTCAGCCCACCAACCATCGCCTCCTTCCAGACCACGCGGCTGGCGTTGCTGGTCGTCAGCTCCTTCATCGCCAGGGCGCGGACGGCGACGGTCAGGGACTGAGTTCCGGCATTGCCGCCCATGCTGGCCACGATTGGCATCAGCACGGCCAGCGCCACCGCCTTCTCGATGGTCGATTCGAACAGCGCGATCACGGCCGAGGCGATGATGGCGGTCAGGAGATTGACCGCCAGCCAGGACATGCGCGAACGGGTGGTCGTCAGGATGTCGCGGTAGATATCGTCGCCGCTGACACCGCCCAGCTTCAGCAAATCCTCTTCCGCCTCCTCGTCGATCACCGTAACCACGTCATCGACGGTGATGACGCCGATCAGCCGGCCGGCATCGTCGACAACCGGTGCCGATACCATGCCGTATTGGCGGAACTGAAAGGCCACATCCTCCTGGTCCAGATCGGCGCTCACAGGATACACCTCTTCGCTGAGCAGGGTGTCGACCTTGACCGAGCGTTTCGAACGCAGCACCCGGCTCAGCACCGCGGTGCCGACCGGCCGGTACATGGGATCGATCACCAGCAGCGCGTAGAAATCATCTGGCAGGTCGTCTGCGGCGCGCAGATAGTCGATGGTCTTGCCGACCGTCCAGAACATCGGCACCGCGACGAACTCGCGCTGCATCAGCCGGCCGGCGGAATTCTCCGGGAAGGTCAGTCCTTCCTCGACCAGCATGCGCGCCGCCGCCGGCATGCTCGCCAGGATCTGCTCGCGTTCCTCTTCGTCGAGATCCTCGACGAGATCCAGCGCATCGTCGCTGTCCAGTTCGACCAGCGCGCCGGCGATCTCCTCCGGCTCCAGGCGCTCCAGCACCTGCTCGCGGACACCTTCCTGCAGATGGGTCAGGACGTCGGGGTCGCTCTGCAGCTGCGGCCGGATGATATCGACCACGGTGTCGCGATCGTCCCGGTGCAGCCGCTCCAGCAGATCGGCGAGATCGGCGGAATGCAGTTTCGCCAACCGCTTTTCGACTTTGCGAAGATTGTGGTCGTCGAGCGCCGTCTCGATCTTGCGGACCAGCTTGTCGGTCAGCCCCACCGGCGCCGAGGCCTCCTCCGGCAGGGCCTCCTCCGCCGCCTGCTCCGCGACCTCCGGTGCCGGCACCGGATCGTTCATGCGATTGCCGCCATCTGCGAATCCACGGCCGCCACGGCGGTCATGTTGACCAGGCCGCGCACGGTCACCGACTGGTTCACGATATGCACCGGCAGCTTCGTACCCATCAGCATCGGCCCGACCGAGACGCATTCGCCGACCGCCTTGACCAGGTTGAAGGCGATGTTGGCGGCATCCAGCGTCGGCATGATCAGCAGGTTGGCCGAGACCGTCAGCCGCGATTCCGGGAACACCCGTTCGCGGACCGCCGTGCTGAGCGCCGCATCGGCGTGCATCTCGCCATCGACCTCCAGATCCGGCCGCCGCTCGGTGATCAGGGCCAGCGCCTCGCGCATCTTCCGCGCCGTCGGCGTGTCCAGGGTTCCGAAATTCGAATGGGACACCAGAGCCACACTCGGCGTGATGCCGAACCGCAGCACCTCGTCGGCGGCCATCAGGGTGATGTCGGCCAACTGCTCGGCGGTCGGATCGGGCTCGACATGGGTGTCCGCCACGAACAGGGTTCCGCGCGGCAGGATCAGCGCGCTCATCGCCGCAGCCCGGCGTACGCCCGGTTTCAGCCCGGCAATGCTCTGCACATGGTTCAGATGGTCGCGAAACGGCCCGATGGCGCCGCCGATCATGCTGTCGGCCTCGCCGCGATGCACCATCAGGGCGGCGATCACCGTGGTGTTGGTGCGCACGATGGTCCGCGCCCGCTCCGGCGATACGCCCCTGCGCGCCATCAATTCGTGATAGCTCTGCCAATAAGCGTTGTAGCGGGGGTCGTTCTCGGGATCGACCAGATCCACATTGCCGTCGATCTTGAGCCGCAGGCCGAGCTTCTCGATCCGGTTTTCCACCACCTTGCGGCGGCCGATCAGGATCGGCTGGGCCAGCCCTTCGTCCAGCGCCACCTGCACCGCCCGCAGCACCCGCTCTTCCTCGCCCTCGGCATAGGCGATGCGCATGGGTCGCTCGCGGGCCCGCTCGAACATCGGCCGCATGACCTGACCGGAGCGGTAGACGAAGCGTTCCAGCTGCCGGCGATAAGCGTCGAAATCCTCAATCGGCCGGGTCGCCACGCCGGACTCCATCGCCGCCCTGGCGACCGCCGAGGCCAGCTGCACGATCAGGCGCGGGTCGAACGGTTTGGGAATCAGATACTCTGGACCGAAGCTCAGCCCTTGATCGCCATAGGCGCTGGCCACGATGTCCGAACTTTCCTGCTGCGCCAGCTCGGCCAGGGCATTGACGCAGGCGATCTTCATCGGCTCGTTGATCGCCGTCGCTCCCACATCCAGCGCGCCCCGGAAGATGAACGGGAAGCACAGCACGTTGTTGACCTGATTGGGATAATCCGACCGGCCGGTGGCGATCACTGCATCGGGCCTGACGGCACGCACCTCCTCCGGCATGATTTCCGGCGTCGGGTTGGCCAGCGCCATGATGATCGGCTTGTCGGCCATCGCGGCGACCATTTCCGGCTTCAGCACGCCGGGCGCGGACAGGCCGAGGAAGATGTCGGCGCCCTCGATCGCCTCGGCCAGGGTGCGGGCCTCGGTGTCCTGGGCAAAGCGTTCCTTGCGCGGCTCCATCTGCTCGGTGCGGCCCTTGTAGACGACGCCGACGATATCGGTGGCGGTGATGTTCTCCAGCGGCAGACCCAGATCGACCAGCAGATCCAGGCAGGCAATCGCCGCCGCGCCGGCGCCGGACGACACCAGCTTGACCTGATCGAGGGATTTGCCCACCACCTTGACCGCGCTGGAGATGGCGGCGGCCACGATGATCGCGGTGCCGTGCTGGTCGTCGTGGAACACCGGGATGTTCATGCGCTCGCGCAGGGTGCCCTCGACCTCGAAGCATTCCGGCGCCTTGATGTCTTCCAGATTGATGGCGCCGAAGGTCGGTTCCAGCGCCGCCACCACCTCGATCAGCCTTTTCGGGTCGTCGGCGTCGACCTCGATGTCGAACACGTCGATGCCGGCGAATTTCTTGAACAGGACGCCCTTGCCCTCCATCACCGGCTTGGACGCCAGCGGCCCGATGGCGCCCAGGCCCAGCACCGCGGTGCCGTTGGTGACGACCGCCACCAGGTTCTGCCGGGCGGTCATGGTGCCGGCCTCCAGCGGATCATCGACGATCGCCTCGCAGGCCGCCGCCACGCCGGGCGAATAGGCCAGCGACAGGTCGCGCTGGGTGGTCATCGGCTTCGTCGGGGTTACGGACAGCTTGCCGGGCGTCGGCAGGCGGTGATAGTCGAGCGCGGCTTCGCGCAGGTCTTTATCGGCCATGGAAGTACCCCCGGCGGCGTGGCGTTCCTTATAGCAGGCTGCCGGGAATGCAAAAGCCCGCCGGGCCGGCTGCCCGGCCGTCGTATGGGTTCGGCTTACCGCCACGAGTGTCTGGAAATTCGGTCATTGCCCCCTCACCCTCACTCTCCCACGACGGGGGAGCGTCCAATCAAGGCGCCAAAGACCTGCCCCTCTCCCCTCGCGGGAGAGGGGGGACCCGACGCGAAGCGTTGGCAGGGTGAGGGGGCCTAAAAAACCGAATCCGCGTCGCGGATGCCGCGCGGCATTCTTCGTAGGGACGTCAGTCGGACACATGCCGCGCAGTTTTGGGACCGCCTCGAGGCGACGGGGATGTGACCGTCGATTGAGGCTTGCTCCACGCTGCCGCGCGAAGCGTCATTGCAGGATGGCTGGCGCGGCGACAAGATCGCCGCGTTCCCCACTCGAGCGCACAAGATCCGACGCTGTTGTCCCCACCACGAGCTTCACGCCGTCCGGCACCTCATCAAGCTTCACCTTCACCGGGACGCGTTGGGCAAGGCGGATCCATTCGAAGGTCGCGCTGACATTGGGCAGGAGCCCGGCGCCGGTGCTGCCGTCTGACTGGGCAATGCCCCAGTTGACACTGTCCACGACGCCCTCGAGCGGCTTCCCGGGATAGCTCATCAGCGTGACCACGGCCTGGTCGCCCGGCTCGATATCCTTGAGGAAGGTCTCGCGAAAATAGGCGTCGACCCAGTAGCTCTCGATGTCGATTAGCGCGAAGATCGGCGAGTACGCGACCGCCTGCTCGCCAATGCGCAGGTCGAGGTTCGTGACGAGGCCGTCGACGGTGGCCCGGATTTCCGTGAACTCGAGGTTGAGGCGCGCGGTCTCCAGCGACGCCTCAGCGGCATTCAAGATCGCGTTGTTGGGCGGCGGGCGGCCGCGATTGGCGCGCGCCTGAGCCAGCGTCGCCTCTGACTGGGTGAGCGCGCTCTGGGCGTTCAGGAACGAGATCTCCGCCTGCTCCTTGGCGGCGAGATCCACGCTGTAGTCGCGGAACTGCTGGTCGAAGCGGGCCTGGGCGACGTTGCCGTCCTCAAGCAGGATGCGCTGGCGCTCCAGGTTGCGCGCCGCCTCCTCCAGCGTCGCCTCGGCGCTGCGCACCCCGGCCTCGGCACTGGGGATAAGCGCACGATACTGCTCGACGCTCGCCTCCGAGGCCTCGATCTGCTTGGTCAGCGCCTCGATGTCGTCCTCGGCCTTGTTGTAGTTGGCCTGCGCCTCGGCCAGCGCAGCCTCGTAGGTCCTGGGGTCGATCCGGAACAGCAGGTCGCCCTGCGACACCATCTGGTTGTCGACCACCGCGATCTCGATCACCGGGCCGGAGACGCGCGACGCAACCTGGACGATGTCGGCCATGACCTGCCCGTCGCGCGTCCAGGGATTGGCGACATAAGCGCCGTAGCGCCAGCCCACGAGGACGACGGCGATGCCGACGGCGCCGAGCGTGATGGCAAGTCTCAGATAGTAATTCATGGGCTCATACCGGGATCACGAAGGTGCCAAGGAGAACCGCGTAGATCGCCATGACGGCGACGAATACGAGCGGGGGGTTCACGACGAAGCGTGACAGCCGAAACCTATTGAGGAGCATCGTCGTGACCGTTTTGGCAATCAACGCAAGGATGAACACCACGAAGGTCGGAGAGACGTAGATGCCGGAGATCGCAGATGGCATTCTCGGGGTCATGTGCCATCAACTCAACGCTTTGAACGTCCGGATCGACGGGCTGACCAAACTGATCAATCAACATGCATGGCTGGATGCTGATGCACGACGATTGATGCGCATGCCGGGGGTTCGGCCCGATCACCGCGTCAGCCATTGTGGCCACCATCGGGGATGCAAAGCAGTTTAGGACCGGGCGCGACCTGGCGGCTTGGCTGGGGCTGACGCCTCTGAACAAATCCAGCGGTGGTAAGGAACGCCTTGGCCGGATTACCAAGAAGGGTGACCGGTACATCCGAAAGCTGTTGATTGTCGGAATGACATCACGGGCGCTGATGGCCAAGAACAAACCTGAAAAGGCAGACATCTGGACCGCCAAAATGCTGGCCGAGAAACCGTTCCGGCTTGCCACTGTCGCCATGGCCAATGAATCCGCCCGGATCATCTGGGCTCTGCTGACGAAACGAGAGGAATACCGGCAGCCGGTCGTCTGACCCTGCCTCTAAATGCAAGACGCTTGATGTGATGATGCGAAACGAAGTCAACCAAAAGCAAGGAAACTCCGATGAATGTCCCGGCCTTTGAAGGTCGTTAAGCCGATTGGAACCAAGCTTGCGGAATTCATCAAGGCCAGTGGCAACCGCCACGAAAACAGGCCGGACACACGACTGTACTGACAGGCTGACGCAAAACCACAAAAACGCTTGCAATGCAGGAGCCATCCACACACGATTGGAACCAAGCTTGCGGAACTCATCAAGGCCAGTGGCAACCGCCACGAAATCAGGCCGGACACACGACCGTACTGACAGTCTGACGCAAAACCACAAAAACGCTTGCAATGCAGGAGCCATCCACACAGGACTAATCAGCGAGCGTCGTGATCCGGCGAGAATCTTGAAAACAAGGATTTCAAGTTCTTTTCAGGAAAGTTTCAAGACCGTTCCTGCGATTTCAGTGCAGCCTTGGTTTGCGATTATCCATTGGAGGATAATATGAAACGCATCCCGATAAACCCATTTCATCTGGCGCGCCCAATTGCCATTTCCGCACTCGCACTGCTGCCCATTCATTCGGCAACAGACCTGCGTGCCGAGACCGCACTTGGCCAGGTCGCGTTCCCGACGACCTGCAACGGCGACGCCAATGCGGCATTTCAAAACGGCCTGACCCTTTTGCATCACATGATGTACGTGCAGGCCGAAGCCGTGTTCAACCAGGCGATAGCGCAGGATGATAACTGCGCCATGCTGCAGTGGGGTGTGGCGATGAGCAATTTTCATCCGCTTTGGCCGGGACAACCATCGCAAGGCGAAACCGAGCGTGGAACGGCAGCGGCGGCAATGCTGAGTTCCGCAACTAACCTGTCCCCGGTCGAGACCGGATTGGTGAACGCCGCGCTGAAATTCTATGACTCGGATAATGGCGGCTATCGCGAAAGCATCACCGCCTGGGCCGATGCGCAATCCGCGGCGTTCGAGGCCAGTCCCGATGATCTGGACACGGCGGCGTTCTTTGCCCTGTCACAGCTTGCGACCGCCCCACGCGGCGATGCGACCATGGCCCGGCAAGATGCCGTCGGCGACCTCCTTGATACTCTACATCAAACGAACCCAGATCATCCGGGCGTGATCCACTATGCGATCCACGCTTATGACAATCCGCCGCTGGCCGACCGGGGCCTGCACTATGCGGAAATCTATGACAGCATCGCTCCCTCCGTACCGCATGCCTTGCATATGCCGTCGCATATCTTCGTGCGTCTCGGTAAATGGGACGAAACCGTCGCCTGGAATATTCGGTCGGCTGAAGCGGCCATGCAACAAAGTCATGGCGAGGTGGTGTCGGCGCATTTCGCCCATGCGATTGACTATCGCATTTACGCGCACCTACAGCGCGGCGAGTTTGATGTGGCGGAGGCCGTGCTGGCCGACTTTCTGTCCATTCCTAACCACCAGCCCAATTTCGGGTCAGCATACGCCTTGGCCGCCGCACCCACCCGGACGCTGCTTGAAGCCGAACGATGGGCCGATGCGGCCAACTTGTCTGACGACATGCACCCCGCGATCCCGTGGGAGAGGTTTCCCCAAACTGTCGCCATGCGCGTGTTCGCACGGGGCATCGGGGCGATCCGGTCAGGTGATTCTGACAAGGCCGGGCGCGCGTTGGTGAAACTTGGCGAACTTCGTGATGGCATGCTCGCGACGAAACAGGACTACTGGGCGTCCTTGACAGAGGCGCAGATGCTGAGCATCGAGGCTTGGCGCGAACTGGCCCAGGGCAACACAGAGCTGGCAATTCAACTACAGACCAAGGCCGCCGAGATTGAAGACGCTGCCGGTAAGTCTCCCGTGACGCCCAGCCACGTTCTTCCAGCCCGTGAGTTGCTGGGAGACATGTTCACCGAACTCGGCGATGAAGCGCGCGCACGTCAGGCCTATTACGCGACGCTGGCGCATTCACCCAACCGGCGCAGAAGCCGCCTCGCCGTCGAGGGATAGGGGGCTTCGGCAAGCGAGTTTCGTGGGAGCACGCATCGTGTGATGCGTGCTCCTGACGTACAAGACCTCAGGATTGGCAAAAAACCCAACGGGGGTGGACTGATTTGCGAGTGATGGATATCCCACAGGATCTCGATGATGTGAGCCAGAAATGGGTTGAGGTGGCGTTGCTCGGCGATCAAGCAAGCAACGCAGCCCTGCCTGTCTTTAGGCTTGAGCCGTTGGACGCAAACAACAGCAATACTGCCCGTTAGATCTTTGAGGATTCTCCGGAGAACGACGAGTTGCCAAGTTCCTTGGTTTTGAAACTCTGCCCGGAAGGCCATGGAATAACCCCCAGCTGCGTGGCGGTTCCTTATAGCAGGCTGCCGGGAATGCAAAAGCCTGCTGGGACTCAGCGCTGCGGCGTGGCGGGGCGAACGCGGAGCCGTTTAGAGATGTCGAGCAAACCTGCGGCGTGTCGATGGGCGCCGGTGGCCTCCCTGGCGGAATCCGCCGGTTGTGAAAACTAACCCAATCGGCGATCTTTGATGGTGGCAGAGCGAATGTAGTTACCGGAACGCGATCAGGCATGGACGGATACCCACAAGTGATCTGACATCCTGGTAGCGGTTGGGACACGCTAATGACGGACGCAGTCAAGACGAGGCAGCCTCTTGGCGCCGCGGCCCTTTCGCTGCTCACTCCCGGTCTGGGCCAGCTTTACAATGGGAAGCCGAAGCGGGCTGTTCTCTTCTATGCGGTCGTTTTCACCTTCTACCTACTGCTCAACACCCTCACCTCCTCCGTTGCCATCCAGTCAGGGGCAGCATTCATTTTGGCCGCCTGTCTGCTGGCCCTGGGTTTGGGGTTTTTTGTCTTCATCATCACGGACGCCTATCGCGGTGCGCGAAGGATTGGGCAGCTCGAACTCCGCCGCTACAACAGGTGGTACGTGTATCTTCTCTGCTTTGCGTTAGCCGCTGGCCTCAATACCGCGGTCGAGTTCACCTCGATCCATACAAGTTCCTACAGCCTTCCGGCTTGGTCGATGGCGCCGACCTTGCACGCAGGCGATCGAATTTTCACTGCGCCCAATGCGTATTTGACCAGCGCGCCGGAGCGCGGCGATGTTGTCGTCTTCGAGCCCGCGACGGATTCGGTGCAGCCTACGTCAAACGACTCGTCGGTCTCCCTGGCGATCGGGTCCGGATTCAGGACGGAGTGCTGCAAATAAACGGCGTCTCCGTTACCAGGGAGGCTACGACGGAACCAACGCTGTACTATCCGCCGGACGGCGAGCCCGCGATGGTCTATCTGGAAACCTTTCCGGATGGCCGACCGCACTTCATCCACGAATTCGGCGACACTGGCCGAGGTAACAACACGCAGGATTACAAGGTCCCGCTCGGCCACTACTTCATGTTGGGCGACAACAGGGACAACAGCGCCGACAGCCGGCATCCGCGTGTGGGATTCGTTCCGCTCGAAAACCTGCGCGGGCGTGTGCTGTATGTGTATTGGGCACAAGACTGGTCCCGGATCGGGACGGTAGTGGAGTAGCCATATCGATGCCCGGGCCAGCCCGGTGCCTGTTCCGGAGCTCCTCACCCGACCACATCGCCGATGCCGCCAATTGCTCGGACGCCGTATATCCTGACGAACGGCCCGAAGATCACCACATGAAAAGAGAGAAATGGTGCGGTCGAGAAGACTCGAACTTCCACCCTGTTTCCGGGACAGCGACCTCAACGCTGCGCGCCTACTAGATCCGCCACGACCGCACAGTCGCCTGAAGGAGCGCCCCGAGGAAACCGCTGGGGCGCTCGCGTTGAAGGCCGGAGGGGAACCTGGATCCAGATGGCAGCTTGCCGATCAATGTACGACCGATCCACGTTACCCGAGGCTATTTGTAGGCGGACAGTTTCACAGTTGCTTTGGATTAATCGACAAAGTCGATATCCGCGCTAGTTCCTGGACGCGCGATAGTCGTCGTGACAAGCCCCGCAGGCACGCCCCAGCCTACCCATGGCGCCACCCATAGCCTGCAGGCCATTTCCTGCCACAGCCTGCATTGCTTCAGCAGCCGCCGAAAGCTCTGCTGACTTTTCGCCAACATCCGGGAAGTTTTGCCAAAGAGCCGGAAGCGCCCGTGTCCCCTCGACGGCAGAATTGTCCGAACCCGGTGCCCAAGCCTGCGGTTGGTGGATCGATGCGGCAAGTACGAGGTTGGTGGCGGCCCGAGTAGCTGCTTCGGCATCATACTCGGCTTCGCCCTTGGCCATCGCACCGAGGATACCGATGTTGAAGGCCTGAACCTGCATCAGTGCCTGACGCGCTTTGATGCCCGCGGCAAACGGGTTGTTCGCATGATTGTCGGCAAGAACGACGCCCGCGGTCAGCGACAAGATCAGACCCGCTGCGACCAGCGTTTTTTTCACCTTCATCGACTTTTCCTCCGATTGCGAAACTTGCGGGACATGCATTCAGCCTGCGTTGGACGCACATTCAGATTCTCAGGCTGCGGGTGTTGGGGCATGATCTTGATCAGGAGAACTCTTGATGCAACTGCCCGACGGCAACACCCGGATGCCTTCAGATTGAATGACAGGGAAACTGTAGGACAGGTTGTATCGCTACGCAACAGATTGTTCTATAAGAGGGTGAATGAACCTGCCCGATGACCCACGTATAGTCGCGACGCGCAATCTCGCACTCGATGCGGCACAAGAAATCCTGCAAAGAGACGGGGTACTGGCCGTAACGCATGGAACAGTGAGCAAGGCGACCGGCATTTCGCGGAGCACGCTCTACAGACATTGGTCGAGACTGGAAGCGCTGCGCAACGATGCCTTCCTGCGCGCGGCGACGTCGCCGAACTTCGCTCCAATGACCAATGGGCCGTTGCGCACCGATCTTAACTGGATCATGGGCAAGCTCCGGACAGCGCTGACCGAAACGCCCTGGGGGCGGGTGGCGCCACAGGTCATCGCGGCGGCGGCTACCGATGAACAGGCCCGTGCGGTGATCGAAGGTTTCATGAAAGACCGGATGGTCGGCCTCGAGGATGTTTTCGCGGCGGCAAGAGAACGGGGCGAATTGAGCAAGAACGCACCGGTACGACAGCTGATCGAGATGGCGATCGCCGTTCCCTATTTCCGAAAGCTGATTGCGGGATTGCCGCTGGATCAGGAATGGCTTGATGCACATGTCGATCTGATCTACCGAATGGCAACAGAACCACCGTTTGAGTGAGCGTGGGGACCCGGTTGCCAAGCGTTGTTTCTGCAAGCGGCTTACGAGGTACATCGGATAGCGCTGACTCACCCGCACAGCATGATCCGCGACTGCAAGCAAACCCTTGATGGAAGATAAATTGGGGGTGACTACAAGCCCATGCCATCGACATGGCTGATTTCAGATCTTTTTTCTGAAGAGACTGGTGCGGTCGAGAAGACTCGAACTTCCACCCTGTTTCCAGGACAGCGACCTCAACGCTGCGCGTCTACCAATTCCGCCACGACCGCACAGTCGCCTGATCGAGCGCCCCAGTTGAACGGAGGGGCGCTTGCGTTGAAGGCCGCAGGGGAATACCAAATCGCATGGCCGTTATCAAGCAAATGGGCGACGCAGGCGAAAGCAGGGCCGGCGACGCGCCCGCGCCGATCGAGTGGCGCATCAGCGACGCGCCGGTGCCGTACGAGGACGCGGTCGCCCAGATGGAGGCCCGCGTCGACGCGATCCGCGCCGGCACTGCGCCGGAAATGGTCTGGCTCCTGGAACACCCGCCGCTCTACACCGCCGGCACCAGCGCCCGCGCCGAAGACCTGCTCGACCCCGACCGCTTCCCGGTCCACCGCACCGGCCGCGGCGGCGAGTTCACCTATCACGGCCCCGGCCAGCGCGTCGCCTATGTGATGCTCGACCTGAAGCGCCGCGGCCCCGATCTGCGCCGCTACGTGCACGATCTGGAGGAGTGGCTGATCCGCACCCTGGCCAGCTTCAACGTCACCGGCGAACGCCGCGCAGGCCGCGTCGGCATCTGGATCGACCGAGGCAGGCACGGCGGCCGCCCCGGCCAGGAAGACAAGATCGCCGCAATCGGAGTGCGGGTCCGGCGCTGGGTCAGCTTCCACGGCGTGTCGCTGAACGTGGAGCCCAATCTGGAGCATTTCGCGGGAATCGTGCCGTGCGGGATCGAGGGGCACGGGGTGACGTCGCTGGCTGATCTCGGATTGCCGGTGTCGATGGCGGATGTGGATGCGGCGATGCGCACGGCTTGGGATGAGGTGTTTGGCTGAACCAAGGGCGTCGCGAATGAACCCTGGATGGGGTGAATTGGCAGCGTATCAGCCCATTGGATCGGCCCGATCACCGTCCTTCCTGTTCTCCGCCGCGCGATTGAGCAGGTCCACCACCGTCGCATCGTCGACCTGGGCGAAGTTCAGATAGGCCGAGCCGACGGCCGAGAACCATTCGTCCTTTTCGACGCAGACCACTTCGTCGACCTCTTCGGCGAGCGATGCGAGGGTGGTCGGCGAGCCGATCGGGACCGCGATGACGATGCGGCGCGGATGCCGCTGCCGTACCCATCGGACCGACGCCTCCATTGTGGCGCCCGTGGCGATCCCATCATCGACCAGGATCACCGTCCTGCCCTTCAGATCCTCCCGGACCGATTGCGGACCATAGGCCTCGCGCCGCCTCCGGAGTTCCTCGAGGTCCTGCTCGATCGCCGGCTGCAGACGTTCCTTCGACAATCCGAGCAGGGTCAGCGCCGGCTGGTGCAGGACGACCACCGGATCGGCGCCGTCCGCCACCGCCCCGACGGCAAATTCGGGATTGAACGGCGCGCCGAGTTTGCGCACGAAGACCAGGCCGAGCGGAGCCTCAAGCTGCCTGGCGATCTCGAAGGCAACGGGGACACCGCCCCTCGGCAGCGCCAGCAGGACCGGCTCCTCCGTCTTCAGGTGGCCCAGTTCGGCGGCCAGTCGCCGACCGGCATCGAACCGGTCAGCGAACACTGGCCGGGGCCGGTCGGGCCGCGCGCGGGCGCCGCGCTACTCCGCCGCCGGGGTCGGTAGCAGAAGGTCGCGGTAGATATAGCCGACACCGCCGACCTTGTACCATTCGCCACCCTCCACCACTTCGAACACCTCGACGTTGGCGCCGGGCGGCAATACGACCAACACACTGGAATCGGTGCTCGGCCCGGTGCGGACATTGACGTTGCTGGAAGTCTCGAAGCTGAGCGGCCCGCCCTGGGTAAACACCTCGTAGGCCACCGCCTGGATCTCCAGGGCCTCGACCTTCTCCTGCAGGGCGGAAAGCTCTTCGGTCCTGGCATCCATCTCCGGCGTCAGCGCGGCCAGCGCAGTCATGTTTTCTTCGAGCTGGGCCTTCACCTGGTCCAGGCTGCCCACCGCGGCCTTGTACTCGTCCAGCGCCAGTTCCGCCTCCCCGAGGCGCATTTCAGCCTCGGTCAACATGGCGATCTGCTCCTGCGCCTCGGCAAGCTGGCCGGCTGCCGTGGACTTGTCGGTCTCCGCCGTTGCCAGAGCATCCTGCAATCCGCCGATCTGCCCTTGATAGCTGAATGCGACGATCCACCCGACGACCGCGACCGCCGCGATGATAAACCCGACCGCCGACTGCTGTTTGCTCAACCCCTTGAACATCTGCTGTCCCTTCCCCGTTGCATTGGCGATCCGGGCGCAGCGGACATCATCTCGCGTCGCGCCGGCGCAGTGCCGCCACCAAAGTCATGGCGATCTTAGCGCATATCTCCGACACCGCGACCCCCCAAAGCCGGCGACGCGTCCGGCCCGACTGATTGCGGCGCTTAGCGCGCGGTCGGGCCACGCCCGTTGCGATTTGATCCGACTCTCCTATGGTGGATAATCATCGCCGCAGGAACCGGCAACCGGGTCCGATCCCGACCGGACGGTCAATCGGGCAGAACCTCGAAGGCTTGGACCGAGCCCCGGCGGTTGATGCTGCGGACTCCATTGACGTGGACCGCCAGTTGAAATTGGTGACGTTACCGGTGTTTAGCCTTAGGAGTTGTCTCAGTGACGAAATTCACCAAGGTCATGAACTTCTTGAAGAAGGAGCTCTTGTCCGTTCTACCACCGGTGATCTATTTCTTTATAAGCTTCAACATCATTGGCATCACCACGTCTATGCTGTTGAAGGA
>CBDBVB010000002.1:0-93134 GCA_965212545.1 Inquilinaceae bacterium | reverse complement strand
TTTCCAGGCGGCGACGACGCTGGTGCTGCCGCCGGTGCCGATATAAGGCAAGATGCCGAACACCTTCTTGCCAGCCCAATAGATGGGCCCGGTCGCGTCCTCCGGTCGCACATCCAGGATCAGCGTGTAGTTGGCATAGACCGGTAGTTCCTCGACCGGATGCTCAACCCGGACATGGCCGGAGTCGAGCCGGATTTCCAGCTCTTCGGCAATCAGCATCGGCAGGGCGGTGTGCACGCCCTGGCCCATCTCGGTGCGCGGCACGGCGAAGGTGATAGTTCCGTCCTCGGCGATGCGGATCCAGGCGTTCAGGCTGACCGTGCCGTCGGCGTTGATGGCGCCGTCCAGGCCGGTCATGTCGATCGAGGAAAGGTAGCCCGGCGCCGACCACGAGGCCGCCGGTGACCGCTGCGCCGGTGACCAGGAATGCACGTCGCGTGAGCTTGCCCATCATGCGTCTCCCAGCGCGTCGGCGGCACGATGGATGGCGCGCCGGATCCGGGGATAGGTGCCGCAGCGGCAGATATTGGTGATGGCGTCGTCGATGTCCCGGTCGTCGGGGTTCGGGTTGTCGGCCAGGAGCGCCGTGGCGGCCAGGATCATGCCGGACTGGCAATAGCCGCATTGCGGCACCTGCTCGTCGATCCAGGCCCAGCTGCACCGGCGACAGGACGCCATCGACCGCCACGCCTTCGATCGTCGTGATTTTCGACCCGTCAACCAGACCGATAGGCGTCACGCAGGTCCGCGTGGCGACGCCATCCACCAGGACCGTGCAGGCTCCACAAAGACCAACGCCGCAGCCGAATTTGGTGCCGGTCAGCCCGAGGCTGTCGCGAATCGCCCACAGCAGAGGCATGTCGGGGTCGACATCCATTCGGCGGTCGTCCCCGTTCACGGTGAGGGTGATCACGGTGCGTCTCCTTCGTTGACTTGGTCCGAAGCTGCGGCGAAGACCCGAAGGCGGTCGCTAGGCCGGCGCGTCGGTCTCCGCCCGCTGATCCAGCCAGCCGTCGATCAGTTCCTCGATCCGTTCGGCCGCCTGGTAGCCCCGGCTGACCGCTGCGTAGCCCTCCTCCTCGGAGCCGACGATCAGCGTCGGAAAGCCGGTGACACCGGAATGATAGGCGATGGCGAAATCGGTCTGCGTCTCGGTTCGGGTTTCCTCGGCGTCGAAAGCGGCCTCGAACGCCGCGCGATCAAGCCCCATGCCCTCGGCCAGATCGCATAGGACCCCCCGGTCGGTGACATCGGCATTCTCGGCATAGAATGCGTGGTGAATCCGTTTCAACAGCGGCATCGCCTTTGCCGGATCGAGGCGTCGGGCGGCGACCACCGCCCGGCACGCCGGCTCGGTGTCGTAGACGAAATCGTCGCGATCGAAAAAAGCGAAGTCGAAAGGCTGGGCGCTGGCTTCATGCACATGTTCCCAATGGCCACGGATCATCTGCTTGGCGGCATCATCCATGGTGTCGGTGGTCCCCGGGCGCAGCCCGCCCAGGATCAGCCGGATCGGCAGGCGGTCGCCGAACCTCGCCACCACCCGCTCGATCGCCGGCGAGAAACCCCAGCACCATGAGCACATCGGGTCGGCGAAATAGATGAGCTGTTGATTCATCGCATTTCCTTCCACCGCGATTGTAGCCTGTAATCCGCAGACTGACCACGACCGCCCCGGTCGCGGCGGATGGATTTGCGCTCGGCAACGGGCTGGCGCAGACTTCCATCGAACCGGCGCAGCAAGGACCGGGACGGCATCAATAACGGGGAGGCGGGTGCGCGCCATGGGAAAGTATGACGAGGTCCATCGCCGATCACTGGAGGACCCTGAGGCGTTCTGGGCCGAGGCGGCGGAGGAGATCGACTGGACCCGGCGCTGGGACAAGGTGCTGGACGACTCCAATCCGCCCTTCTATCGCTGGTTCCCCGGCGGCGAGCTCAACACCTGCCACAACGCGCTGGACCGTCATGTGGCGGCCGGGCGCGGCGACCAGCCGGCGCTGATTTACGACAGCCCGATCACCGGCCGGCTGAAGAGCTTCACATACGCCGAGTTGACCGAGAAGACGGCGCGATTCGCGGGCGTCCTGGCCGGGCTTGGCGTGGGCAAGGGCGACCGGGTGATTCTCTATATGCCCATGGTGCCCCAGGCAGTGGTCGCCATGCTGGCCTGCGCCCGGATCGGCGCCGTCCATTCCGTGGTCTTCGGCGGCTTCGCGCCGCAGGAACTTGCGACGCGGATCGACGATTGCACGCCCAAGGTCATCGTCTCCGCCTCCTGCGGCATCGAGCCCGGACGCGTGGTGAAATACAAGCCGATGCTGGATGCGGCGATCGAGCAGGCGACGCACAAGCCGTCGGCCTGCGTCGTGCTGCAGCGACCGGAACATGAAGCGACGCTGGTCGCCGGCCGCGATCACGACTGGAAGGCGGCGATGGAAGTGGCGAGCCCGGCCGACTGCGTGCCAGTGGCCGCCACCGACCCGCTCTACATCCTCTATACCTCGGGCACGACCGGGCAGCCCAAGGGCATTATTCGTGACAATGGCGGCCACGCTGTCGCCCTGAAATGGACGATGAAGAACCTCTACGACGTCAACCCCGGCGAGGTGTACTGGGCTGCGTCGGATGTCGGCTGGGTGGTCGGGCATTCCTACATCGTCTACGCGCCGCTCCTGCATGGCTGCACTTCGGTGCTGTTCGAAGGCAAGCCGGTCGGCACGCCCGATGCCGGGGTGTTCTGGCGGGTCATTCAACAGCACGATGTGAAGGTGCTGTTCACCGCGCCGACCGCGTTCCGCGCCATCAAGCGCGACGACCCGGACGCCGCCCTGATGGCGGATTACGATCTGAGCGGCCTCCGGTCGCTGTTCCTGGCCGGCGAGCGTTCAGACCCCGATACCCTGCAATGGGCCGAGACCCATCTGAAAGTGCCGGTGATCGATCACTGGTGGCAGACCGAGACCGGGTGGGCGATCGCCTGTAATCCGATGGGCATCGAATCCTTCCCGGTGAAGCACGGCTCGCCGACGAAGGCCGTTCCCGGCTGGGACGTGCAGTCGCTGGGCAATGACGGGCATGAGGTGCCGCCGGGCGACATGGGCTCGCTGGCGTGCAAACTGCCGCTGCCTCCGGGCTCGCTGCCGACGCTGTGGAATGCGGACGACCGCTATCGCTCCGCCTATATGGACGAGTTTCCCGGCTACTACAAAACCGGCGATGCCGGCTTCATCGATCAGGACGGCTACATTTCGGTGATGACCCGCGTCGACGACGTGATCAATGTCGCCGGTCATCGGCTGTCGACCGGTGCCATCGAGGAGGTGTTGGCCTCCCATGGGGACGTAGCGGAAGCGGCGGTAATCGGCGCGGCCGACACTCTGAAAGGTCAGATGCCGCTGGGGCTGGTGGTTCTCAATGCCGGCGTCGAACGCGACCAGGAGGACATCGTGCGCGAGTTGGTGGGTCTGGTCCGTGAGAAGATCGGGCCCGTGGCGGCGTTCAAGACGGCCGTCGTCGTCGACCGGCTGCCGAAGACCCGTTCGGGCAAGATCCTGCGCGGCACCATGAAGAAGATCGCCGACCACGAAGACTACAAGATGCCCGCGACCATCGACGACCCGGCCATCTTGGACGAGATCTCCGAGGTGCTGCATGAGGCGGGCTACGGATGATGGCGGCACTGGCCGGGTAGGACCAGGGACACGATCTGGCGGGAATCACACCTGCCGGGAAAAGGAAATTTCTTACCGACCGTAACATCTGTTACTGCGATCGGGATGTCGTAACGCCACCAGACCGTTTCGCCCACGACTGCGGGACCGGTGATTTTCCTTAGAGTTCCCTGGCGAAATGGGTCACGACAGGTCGCTCGATCGACTTTCGACAAGAATTTGGGAATAGGACTGCGCTGTTAACCAATCCTTAAGGGATGGCCTCTAACCTGTGGATTATCGGATTGGACGGTTGTGACCGTCTCTGATTGATCCGATTCTTGTTGATGCCTCCCTGTTGAACCTGAGCCGTCCGTCTGGGCGGCTCTTTTTTTGCGCGAAATCCCTGGGGTGCTCACACGTTAACCATGATTTCAGCTTGACGCTTTGAAATTGTAACCATAGTGTGCCGTCGTGCTCGGGTTGAGCAGGTGAGGCAAATAAGAACAATTCAAAAGGGGCTAGCCATTGGCGCCCCCTTTTTTTGTCCAAATGTTCGCGTTTTAGTGGCGTTATTCTCAGCTCTGCGCGTTAGGACGAGAATCTTACTTCACGATTCAAATCGTAACTTCGCCAAAAAAGGAAGCGGCACCTGAGCATTCAGGCGCCGCTTCTGGTCAGCTTGACGGGCCGGGCCCGGTCAGTCGGGATCCGCTAAGCTGCTTGGCGTTGCTCGATCTGAGCCGGCGCCGCCGAACCGATCTTGATCGTGCGCGGCTTAAGCGCCTCGGGGACCTCGCGCACCAGGCTGATATGCAGCAGCCCGTTCACCAGGTTGGCGTCCTTCACCTCGATATAGTCGGCAAGCTGGAAACGCCGCTCGAAGGCGCGGGCGGCGATACCGCGATACAGAACGCGGCCCTGCTCATCCTCCTTGTCGACCTTGCCCTGGACGACCAGAGTGTTTTCGGACTGCGTCACCTCGATGTCCGCCTCGCCGAAGCCGGCGACGGCCATGGTGATGCAATAGCCGTTCTCGTCGGTCTTTTCGATGTTGTAGGGGGGATACCCCTGGGGTCGCGCCTCGGATTGGAATGCCGAGTCGAGCGCCCGCGACAAGCGGTCGAATCCGACGGTGGAACGGAACAGGGGGGAAAAGTCAAAATTGCTCATCGATATCCTCCTTTGAGCGATACCATGGTTGCGGCGCGCCATCGTGGCCACGCCATTTCGGGTTATGGGCCGGACCCTTGAAGGCATCCGACCACAACTGGAATTTGGGGACGGATTGTGCCGGCTTCAAGGGCGTCTCGCGGATCGTCGCCCGGTGCCGGACCGGGGCCGTCCACCTTATGTTAACGCCGGCACGGCAGTGTTGCGGGCTGCGGAACAGCTGTTTCGCCAGCACCGCAAATGACACCGATTGGGACGCGGGAAGGCATAGTGTGAGCGAAGTCGTGGCCGCCTCGGCCTTCTTCGACAAGACCTACGAAGAAGCTCTGGCGCTGCTGGTCGAGGCGAGAAACTACATCGCCTACCAGGAGACGGCCGATCTGCAACTCTTGGATCCGGAAACGCGGCTCCTGGCCACCCAGGAGACCATGCGCGTGACCTGCCGGCTGACCCAATCCATGGCCTGGCTTCTTGGACAGCGGGCCGCCCAGGTCGGCGAGATCACGCCGGTCGAGGCTCTGTCCGACTACACCGTCGATGGACAGGCGGTCTGCCTGGACGACCGCTGGACGGCCGACGACCGCCTGCCCCAGGCCATACAGGGGCTGCTTGGCCGGACCTTGAACCTCTATGAGCGGGTCGGGCGTCTGGACGACATGATGCGGGACGCGGCGTAGAGATCGCGACGCGTCTTCGGCCGGCAGCGCCAAAGGGCGACGACAGCCGTTTCCAATCTCCGCTATACAGCGCGTGCCAGGAAGACCGGGTGCCGGGTCATCTGGTCATCGATGGGATTGCCCGCATGAAGGTCCTCGAAAAGGATCGTCATGCAGCTGCCGGTTATGAACTGCCGATTTGCGGCCCGGTCGAAATGGCTCCAGAGCATCCGAACGCCCAGGAAGTCCTCCTCCCCCTCCCAATCCGACCGGCCTGTGGTCACCAGGAACAACCCACCAACCGGAAGATAAGAGCGGATATGGCGGAGGAGATGGCGGTGACGTCGGCGGTCGAGATGGAACATCGCGAAAAAGGACACCACGGCATCGACGGAGAATTCGCCGTCGGCCAGAGTTGCCATATCGCGCTGCCGGTAGTCCGCCTCGGGCACATTGCCGCGAGCCAGGTCCAGCATGGCGTCGGAGATATCGAGACCGATGACCCGATGACCCCGGTCGATCAGCCAGCGATCGACCGGGACGCCGGCACCGCATCCAAGATCCAGAACCAAGCTACCCGGAGCGAGTGCCGCGTCCAGCCGCTGCAAGAACGGCAGGCTCGAGTCGAGATCGCGAAGCTCGGCGTATTCGGCGGCAATCCGGTCATAGCCGGCGCGCACGCGATCGGTGTTCAGCATGTCTGGGCGGCAGACGCAGTGGGGTGTGCCAGCATTCTACGTCCGAAGCGACAGCGGCTCAATTCACCGCTCGGGGCGCATGCCGATCACGGATGAGGGCTAAGACTTGAAAATCGCATCGGCGCTGCTGCGGTGGTCCTGCTTCTTGGCGATCTCCTCTTCGGTGCGCACGATTTCCGCCTTCAACTCGGCGATGTAGTCGTTCAGTTCCTCCAATGACATGACCTCGAGGTTTTTCTTCTGCGGCGGCCGGTTGCGGGGTTCCAGGTCGTCAAGATCCATCGGTGTCCTCCATCTTTGTTGCCACTTTGCGGACCGGCGGCTACACCTGCAAGCCCTGCGTGCGCCGAGCGGAGACCACCGATGAGCACGGATCTGCCAACCTCCATGACCGCGATCCAGATCGTCGAGCCCGGCGGCCCGGACGTTCTGCAATCGGCAACCGTGCCGGTACCGGAGCCCGGAGAGGGACAGGTGCTGATTGCCGTGGAGGCGGCCGGCGTGAACCGCCCGGACATCCTGCAGCGCAAGGGCGCCTATGCGCCGCCGCCGGATGCGAGCCCCCTGCCGGGACTGGAAGTCGCCGGCACGGTCGCAGCGCTGGGGCCTGGGGCGGAAGCGGCCGGATGGTCGGTTGGCGACGAGGTCTGCGCCCTGGCTCCAGGCGGAGGCTACGCCGAGTACTGCGTCACCTACGCGGCCCACTGCCTGCCGATACCGGCCGGCCTGTCCATGATCGAGGCAGCAGCGCTGCCGGAAACCTATTTCACGGTGTGGACCAATGTGTTCGACCGGGGACAGTTGAAGACGGGAGAGTCCTTCCTTGTCCATGGCGGGGCCAGCGGTATCGGCACCACCGCCATCCAACTCGCCAAGGCATTCGGAGCGCGGGTCTTCACGACCGCCGGAAACGCCAAGAAATGTGCTGCCTGCGAAGCGCTGGGCGCGGAGCGCGCGATCAACTACCGCGACGAGGATTATGGTCCGATCGTCCGCGAGATGACCGGCGGAACCGGTGTCGACGTGGTTCTCGACATGGTCGGCGGCGATTATCTGGCCCGCGACGTCGACGCGATGGCGGTCGACGGACGACATGTCAGCATCGCCGTATTGGGCGGAGCCAAGGCGACGTTCAACATCCAGGTGATGATGGTGAAGCGCCTGACCCTGACCGGATCCACGCTCAGACCGCGCTCGCCGGCCGACAAGGCGGCGATCGCCCGGTCGCTGCGCGAAAAGGTCTGGCCGTTGCTGGAGGCCGGCACCGTCAAGCCGGTGATGCACGCCTCCTTCCCGCTTGGCGAGGCGGTGCAGGCTCATGAGATGCTGGAAGCGGGCGACCATATCGGAAAGATCGTGCTCATCGCGGGCGACTGACGCGCACACGCCAGACAAAAGCGGCGTTGCGTCCCCGAGACAAAGCCCTATATTGCCGACATCCAGCGAATTAGCGGAGAGACGCCTCTTGGCGCCGCGCCCTGACCCGGGTGCGCAGCGATACCCTATTGCCACCGCGCCGGACGGCCGGTGAAGGAGGATAGATGGCCCAGTTGTTGATGCCCAAGGCAACCGCCGTGTGGCTGGTCGAGAATACCGCGTTGACGTTTCAGCAGATCGCGCAGTTCTGCGGGCTGCACGAACTGGAAGTCAACGCGATCGCCGACCAGGAAGTGGCGATCGGCATGGTTGGCCTGGACCCTCTCGCCAATGGCCAGTTGACCCAAGCGGAGATTGATCGCTGCAGCGCCGACCCGAATGCAAAGCTGAAGATGGCAGAGTCGGATCTGCCGGCGCCGACACAGCGCTCCAAGGGGCCGCGATACACACCGGTCACCAAGCGCGGCGACAAGCCGGACGCCATCGCGTGGTTGCTGAAATCCCATCCGGAGCTGAGCGACGCCGCCGTGTCGCGCCTGATCGGCACGACCAAGCCGACCATCACCGCGGTGCGCGATCGTACCCACTGGAATTCTGCAAACATCAAGGCGCAGCATCCCGTTCTCCTTGGGCTCTGCACCCAGAAGGAACTGGACGAGGCGCTATCGAAGGTACGGCGATCGGCCAAGACCGCCCGGCCACAATCGACCGAGGCGGAAACAAACGACGATTCGGGCGAAGATCTCCCGGTCGACCCGACCACGATGGAACCCGATCCCGCGCCGGCGGAATCCGAGGCCGAAATTCTGTAGCGAGTCACAAATCATCTATGTTGCCGGCGGCCCCTTTGGCCGCGGCCAACAAACGCACCAATCAGGTGCGGCATCAAAAAGCGGCGGACTGGGCGGTCCGCCGCTTTGGCGTTCTAGCCGACCTTGGCGTCCGCCGTTTCGGCGGATAGTCGGAAGATCTCGTCCTTTAGCCTGAGCTTCTCTCGTTTAAGTCGGGATATCTCTTCAGCATTTGGGAGCGGACGTTGAATCTCAATCTTGAGCTGTTCGTCTAGGGCTGAATGCCTGTCACGCAGGGAATCCATCCGCTCTTTCTCCGACATTCCATTCTCCAAGCGTTGGTCAGTCGATCACCGAACCTGAGGATCGGCAGTTACAACTATATGACCACTGACGGCATTATGACAAATCAATCTCCATGACAGACCGTCGCAGCCGGCGTTTAGGCGCGTAGCAATACCGCTCCGGCGGAAGCCGCCCGCTGGGGCTGAGATTGCGGGCTCGGAGTTTGAATCTCGGGATTCGGGCATCGGCCACCAAACCGGCCGGCGATCAGTCGGTGGTCTCGTCGCCGATATAGATGCCCAGTCCGCGCGCGGTCTTGAGCAGCGATCCTTCCAGCTCGACCGCCTGGTAGTGCGCGATGGCTTTGTCCAGCGGCACGTCGACGACCTGTCGATTCGACCAGGCGACCATGCGATCGAACTTGCCCTCGGCGATCAGATCGACAGCATGCACGCCGAATGACGTCGCCAGCAGCCGGTCGCGCCAGCTCGGGCTCGAGCCCCGCTGCACATGCCCGAGAACCGTGACCCGCGATTCGGCCCCGGTGGCCGAAGCGATCCGTTCGCTAAGATAATCGCCGATGCCGCCGAAGCGCTTCTCGCCGCCGTGATACTCCTTTTGCAGCGCATCGCCGCCCAGCGTCTTTACGGCCTCTGAGACGACCACGAGAGCGAAGTTGCGCCCCATCTTCCGGACCCGGTCGATTTTCCCGGCAATGCCCTCGATCGAATAGGGAACCTCCGGAATCAGGATCACGTCGGCACCGCCGGAAATTCCGGCATACAACGCGATGTGGCCAGCATCGCGGCCCATCACCTCCAGCACCATGACGCGGGCATGACTGGCGGCGGTCGGCTGCAGCCGGTCAAGCGCCTCAGTGGCAACCGTCACGGCTGTGTCGAAGCCGACCGAGCTTTCGGTCAGCCCGACATCGTTGTCGATGGTCTTGGGAATGCCGACTATGTTCAGTCCGCCTTGCTGTGCGAGTTTCCGCAAGATCTCCAGGCTGCCGTCGCCGCCAATGACGATCAGCGCCTCAAGCCCCAGTTCCCGGCAGCCTCCAATGATCTCCTCGGACCGGTCCTTGTGGCTGCCGTCGGCCATCGGGAAATGAAACGGGTTGCCCTTGTTGGTTGTCCCCAGAATGGTACCGCCCATGCGCAGGATGTTGCCATTGAACATCTCCGGCCGGAGCACCTCGTACCGCAGCGGCCGCGACAGCAGGCCCATGGTGCCTTCCTTCAGGCCGACGACCGTCCACCCGAACTCCGCTGCGCGATAGACCGAAGCCCGGATGACCGCATTCAAGCCGGCGCAGTCGCCGCCGCTCGTCAGGATGCCAATGCGCTTTTCGCCTACCATCGTCACATGTCCCAGAATATGGGGTCCCAGGGGGCAAACAGCGGGTAGGTTTAGCAGAAACCTCCTCAACCGCAATGGAATACGCAGGGCTCGCTTCAAACGTCGAATTCAAGCCCTTGTGCAGTTCATCGAACGGCGTCGGTGGAGCCGGCAGGGCGTGCGGCAGATGCCGAATTCTGCTATTCTCGCTCACGATTGACGATCGGGAGGGGAACGGCGCCGATGGACGAGACCGAGGATGTGCAAGAAAGGCTTGTGACCCTTCGGCTGGAACATCGCGACCTTGACGACGTCATCGGCCAGATCACGGGCGACGCGCCATTCGACCAGTTGCAGATCAAGCGGCTGAAGAAGCGCAAGCTGATGCTGAAGGACGAAATCGCCAAGCTCGAGAGCCAGCTTCTGCCGGACATTATCGCCTAGCGGATCAAACGGCACCGGCCCACTCACCGCCTGACCACCCATGAGAATACTGGCTTCGAGTGGACGAGCGGTGAGTCGGCCAATGCCGTTTGAATGAAGAATGCGCCAGCACTCATCGATCGCCGAAACACCGGTTCCGTTCAATACGGCGGAACAACAAACTCGAATGAGATTCCCGAACCCGGTGGTTTCTGGCTGCCCGTTGCGGCGTTCGCTGGATCAGCCTGGCGCGCTACGCTTGCGCTCGTACATGGCGCGGTCGGCGGCGTTCAGGATTTCGTCCGGCTCGCCAGCACCCGTGAAGGCAAAGGCGCCGTACGACACCGAAACGGTCAGCTGCTTCCCATCGTGCGGAAACGGGGTCGAACTGATCCGTTCCGCCAGCGACGCGCCCTTGCTGTTGGCGGCCGTCTGGTCGGCCTGGACCAGCAGAACACCGAATTCGTCGCCGCCCAGGCGACCGACCACATCCGATCCCCGCACGTTCTGCAACAGGGTGTTGGCCACATGTGCCAGGGCTTCGTCACCGGCCGAGTGGGTATGGGAATCGTTGATTGTCTTCATGCCGTCGACATCGAAGAACAACACGCTCGACACGCCGCCGTAGCGGTCGGTGAAGGCCATCATCCGGGACAGTTCGCGCACGAACGCGCGGCGGTTGAGGATCGGCATCAGCGGGTCTTCGTCGGCCAGCCGCTCCAGATAGCTTATGCGGCGGTCCTTTTCCTCGCTGTCCTGGCGCAGCCGATCGACCTCCGCCATCAGTCTGGACAGACCTTCGCGGACGCTTGGGGTCAACTCCGCTTCCGGGATTCCGAGGAAGGTCGCGACCTCGCCGACTGTGCGGGCAGGCACCGGCGCCGAGGCTTCCGCCTTGGCCGGGGCAGAGACCCCGGAGACGGCTCGAACGTTCGCTGCCGGCTGAACCGGCCCCTTGTCAGTGATTCTCATCGGCGCTAAACGCCTATCGCGGCTGACGGATGATCACGATTTAAGTCTTGCGCAAATATCATACCAAAACCTAAACAACCGTCCTGCAACGATTTACTGACAAGACTTGTGCAAGGTTCACGTCACCTTATAATCGCCGGCTCACTCATACAGTTCGATGAGTATCCACGCTTGTCGCTCAACCAGAAGTCGCCGCAATGATAGATGGGCCCTCGCAAACCGCTCCGCATGTGGGGATCATCATGGGCAGCCAGTCGGACTGGGCGACGATGTGCCACGCGGCCGACACGCTCGCGGCGCTGGGAATCGAGCACGAGACCCGAATCGTCTCGGCCCACCGCACTCCGGACCGTCTGCGCGACTACGCGACCGGTGCTCGGGAGCGCGGCGTTCAGGTGATCATCGCCGGAGCCGGCGGCGCCGCACATCTGCCCGGCATGACGGCGGCGATGACGCCCTTGCCGGTGCTGGGCGTGCCCGTGAAAAGCAAGGCCCTGAGCGGAATGGACAGCCTGTTGTCGATCGTGCAGATGCCCGGCGGCGTCCCGGTCGGCACCCTGGCCATCGGCAAGGCCGGCGCCATCAATGCAGCACTGCTGGCGGCGTCCATTCTGGCGCTCGGCGATCCCGCCACGGCCGACGCGCTCGACGCGTGGCGGGCAAGGCAGACCGACGCGGTCGCCGAATCGCCGGACGACGGATGACCGACGTGGCGCTGCCGCCCGGCAGCACGATCGGCATTCTCGGTGGCGGCCAACTCGGCCGCATGACCGCACAAGCGGCTGCCCGGTTGGGCTATCGCAGCCATGTTCTCTGTCCCGACCGTGACAGCCCGACCGCACAAGTCACCGATCGGGCGACGCTGTCCTCCTATGGCGACGAGACGGCCCTTGCGCGCTTTGCCGACGCGGTCCAGGTCGTGACCTACGAGTTCGAGAACATCCCCCATCACACCGTTGCCTATTTGTCGGATCGGGTAGCGGTCCGGCCAGGTCCGAACGCCCTGTCGATCTGCCAGGACCGTCTGATGGAGAAAGACTTCATCTCAGGCCTGGGGATCGCCGTTGCGCCATACCGCCCGGTACCAAGGCCGGCCGATCTGAAGGCTGCGATGGAGCGGATCGGCGCGCCGGCGGTGCTGAAATCGACGCGGATGGGTTATGACGGCAAGGCGCAGGCACTGATCCGCCAGCCCGGCGATGGGCCGGCAGCCGGCGCGCAGATCGGCGAGCAAGCCGCGATCCTGGAAGGCTTCGTCGATTTCGACTTCGAGCTGTCGGTGATCGCGGCGCGCGGTCTGGACGGTTCGATCGTGTGCTACCCGACCGTCGAGAACCGGCATCGCGACCATATCCTGGCCGAAACCATCGTCCCGGCGGCACTGCCGGCGACCGAGGCGCAGGCGGCGGAGGACATTGCCCGCGAACTGATCGCCGCGTTGGACATCATCGGCCTGCTGGCAGTGGAGATGTTCCACACAGCGGACGGCAGGCTGCTGGTCAACGAGCTGGCACCGCGGCCGCACAATTCCGGTCATTGGACGCTGGACGCCTGCGCCACCAGCCAGTTCGAGCAGCTGGTCCGGGCGATCTGCGGCCTTCCGCTCGGCGCGGTGGATCGGCATGCGAATGCGGTGATGACCAACCTGATCGGAGCCGATATTGACGCCTGGAAGGACTTTCTGGCCGAGCCGGATGCTCGGCTACACCTCTACGGCAAGTCCGAAGCCCGCCCGGGCCGCAAGATGGGCCATGTGACCAGACTGTCTGCAAAGACATCCTGACCGTGACCGCGACACGGGTCATCCCCGGATGCGCTGTCCGGTTCCCCGCGATACAATGCCTTCGGCGCGACAATCCGCGCCGCAGTGAATTCCTGGAGACCCGATCCATGGCCGATACGCCAGACATCCGCATCGAGACCGACAGCCTTGGCGAAATGAAAGTACCCGCCGACCGCTATTGGGGCGCCCAGACCCAGCGCTCGCTGCAGAATTTCAAGATCGGCGGGGAGCGCATGCCGCAGCCGCTGGTGCGCGCGCTGGGCATCCAGAAGAAGGCCGCCGCCCTGGTCAACATGTCGCTGGGCGCGATGGACGATGCCAAGATCGGCGAGGCCATCGTCGCGGCGGCGGAAGAGGTCATCGAAGGCACCCTGGCCGAGCACTTTCCGCTGGTGGTGTGGCAGACCGGATCGGGCACCCAGACCAACATGAACGCCAATGAGGTGATCGCCAACCGGGCGATCGAGATGCTGGGCGGCGAGATCGGCTCGAAATCGCCGGTCCATCCGAACGACCACTGCAATATGGGGCAATCGTCCAACGATACCTTTCCGACGGTGATGCACATCGCCGCCGTGGAGCAGATCGAGCACGAGTTGATCCCGTCACTGGAGCATCTGCACGCGGCTCTGGACGGAAAGGCCAAGGCGTTCGCCGAGATCGTCAAGATCGGCCGCACCCATCTGCAGGATGCCACGCCGCTGACCCTGGGGCAGGAGTTCTCCGGCTATGCCTGCCAGGTCGCCTACGGCATCGCGCGCATCCGCGAAACCCTGCCCCGGCTGCTGCAGTTGGCCCAGGGCGGCACCGCGGTCGGCTCCGGGCTCAACGCCAAGATCGGCTTTGCCGAGGCCTTCGCGGAGGAGGTCGCGCGCATCACAGGTTTCCCCTTCGTCACCGCGGAGAACAAGTTCGAGGCCTTGGCCGCACACGACGCCATCGTCGAAGCCTCGGGCGCCTGCAACACAATCGCGGTCAGCCTGATGAAGATTGCCAACGACATCCGCATGCTGGGCTCGGGCCCGCGCTGCGGCATCGGGGAGTTGGTCCTGCCGGCCAACGAACCCGGATCGTCGATCATGCCGGGCAAGGTCAACCCGACCCAGTCGGAAGCGCTGACCATGGTCTGCGCCCAGGTCATGGGCAACCATGTCGCCGTCAGCGTCGCCGGTTCGAACGGCCATTACGAGCTCAACGTCTTCAAGCCCGTTATGATCTTCAACCTCCTGCAATCGATCCGGCTGCTGGCCGACGCAGCGCACAGCTTCGCCGACAATTGCGTGGTCGGCATCGAGGCGAACCGGGAGCGCATCGACGCGCTGCTGCACGAATCCCTGATGCTGGTGACGGCGCTCAACCCGCATATCGGCTACGACAACGCCGCCAAGGTGGCGAAGAAGGCCTATGCCGACGGCTCGACCCTGAAGGCCGCCGCCATGGAACTCGGCCTGCTGACCTCCGAGCAGTTCGACGAATGGGTGCGGCCGGAGAACATGGTGGGCCCTTCTGCGTAGGTACCCGACGGTCAGCCCGCTGGCGGCGGGCCGGTCGATCCGCGAATAATCAAATCGATGTCGAGATTGGTGGCGCCGGTCGTCGGCTCACCGTCGATGCGGTCAAGCAGGTACTCCGCCGCCAGCCGCCCCATTTCGTCGGATGGCACATGCATGGTGGTCAGGGCGGGGGCCATTTCGGCGGCAAGTTCCAGATCGTCGAACCCGGTTATCGAGACCTGACCAGGAACCGGCACCCCGAGCGCATGGCACTCGAACAGGGCGCCATAGGCCAGAACGTCGTTACCACAGATGACGGCTGTCGGCCCGGGACTGGCCGCCATCAGACGCCGCAATGCGTGCCGGCCGTCGCCGATGCTGTAGGGCGCCTCGACCACGCGGCCCGGCCCGAACGCCAGCGCCCGCTCGGACAAGGCGGTACGCACGCCGGCCAGTCGCTCGGCCGCCCGATCGTTTCCGGCGGTGATACCGGCAATCATCGCCAGGTCGGTATGGCCCATATCGATCAGATAAGTCGCGACACGATGGGCAGCGCCACGATTGTCGAATCCGATAGACGGGTGCCGGCTGTCCGGCCGGTAGGTCCAGGTGTTGACGTAGGGAACCGCCTTCCTCTCGAGAAGCTCGTAGAGCTCCGGCGGCCGCGCCTCGCCGATCAGCATCAGGCCGTCCAGGCCTCGTTCGATCAGGCTCTCGACCTGCTTCAACTCCTCGGCCGCGTCGTAGTTCGAGCTTGCCAGCAGAAGCGTGTAGCCGGCGCCCGACAGACGGTCCTGCATGGCCTGGATCCCGGTGGCGAAGATGGCGTTGTCCAGGGTCGGGATGACCGCGCCGATAGTGCGCGCCCGCTGGCTGGCCAGCGCCCGGGCCGCACCGTGCGGCGTATAGCCCAGCTCGGCGATCGCTGCCTGGACCCGCTCGCGAAGCTCCGGACGGACCGTTTCCGCCGCATTCAGGCAACGGGACACGGTCGCCGTCGACACCGCCGCCGCGGCCGCCACGTGGTGCAGTGTTGGCCGGCCGACCATTCGCCGTCGTAAACGCTTTCTTGCAGTATGAACAGGCCCTACCATGAGCTAGCACTCTGATATTTCAGCATTCCAGACAGGCGGCCAGCATATCCGGTTTCGCGGCTCTTCTCCAGCTCTCCCAGGCGACTTGACCGATACGCCTATCTCGCCTAGCCTTATCAGAATGTAAACGCTTACAAAGACGCCTTCATCAGGGGCGCAGGCAATTGGGAGGCATATCGTGGCGGATCGCCCGCGAGCCCGGGGCCGACTGGCCAAATGGGCTGCCATTCTGTTCTTCAGCCTCTACGTCCTGAACGTCCTGGCTGGAAAGGTCTCGGTAATGGCCGGCGCCACGACCCCTGTCCATGCCGGCGACGTCGCCGAATTCCTCATACTGCTGGCCGCCATCATCTGCTTCGTCATCGCCGCGCTGAACAAAGAGGCGACGCGCTGAAACCGACCGCCGTTGAAGCGGTCAAACCACTGGGAGGACAATCATGAAAAGACGCGATCCGGACACGCTGGAATCTGCGGAACGCAGACGCTTTTTCGAGCTCACCGGCAAGTACGGCTTCACCGCCGCCGTGGTCGCCGCTGCGGCCGGCACGCTGGGCTCCACCGAAGCCTCGGCACAGAACGCCCGCGAAGAGCGGGACCGGGAGGACGCGGCCGAACATGTCATGACGGTCGCCACCGCTTACATCCTCGGCGCATCGCGCAGCTATCCGATCATGCAGCTGGATTTCAAGGAGAACATCCAGAACATGAGCAACGGCAGGATCTATGTGCGGCTGGCCCCGGGCGGCCAGCTCGGCGCCGGTGGCGCTCTGGCCCAGAAGGTCCAGGGCGGCACGATCCAGGCGGCGCAGCATTCGCTGTCCAATTTCGCCCCGTTCGCGCCGACCGTCGACCTGATCAACATCCCGTATTGGTGCGGCGAGAACCAGACGTTCATCAATCTGGTGACCTCCGACGCCTGGGCCGCCGAGGTCAACCCCAAGGTCGAGGCCAAGGGCTTCAAGCCGCTCTGGTATGTCTGCATCGATCCGCGCGTGGTGGCGTTGCGCCAGGGCATCGAAGGGCCGATCAGGACTCCGGCGCAGATGCAGGGCATCAAGTTCCGGGTGCCGGGTTCACAGATCCTGCAGCAGTTCTATCGCCTGCTCGGCGCCAACCCCACCCCCGTCGCCTGGGGCGAGACTCCCAGCGCGATCAAGCAGGGCGTGGCCGATGCTCTGGACCCGTCGGTCGAGGCGCTGCACGTCTTCGGCTTCAAGGACGTGCTGTCCTGGGTCACCTTCAACCGCTCGGTGCCTGACTCCCAGGTCTATTCCTGCAATCTGGAATGGTTCAACTCCCTGCCGGGCGACCTGCAGGAGGCCATCGAATTCGCCAGCGCCGTCACCATGCAGCAGAACCTGGCGAAGGTACCTGCGGCCCGCGCCTATGCCATGGCCGAGCTTGGCGCCGCAGGGGTCCAGTTCTACGCCCCGAACGCATCGGAGATGGAGGAATGGGTCTCCGCGGCCGGGCATCAGCGGTCCGAGTGGAACGAGTTCAAGACCGAGCTGGCGGGATCGATCGCCACATTCGATCGTCTGTTGGACGCCGCCAACACCCAGGGCCGGCTGTACGTACACGACGTGTAATCGGGACGGCGGCCCCAGGCTCACACCTCCGGGGTCGCCATTCTCTTTTATTTGGGGAGACGCGCGATGGGCGCCGTGCTGAGGCATATCGACCAGAACGGCGAGCGGTGGCTGCTGTTGACCTTCTACGCGATGATCGTTGCGACCATCGCCATGGAGGTGATCCGGCGCTTCGTGCTCAGCTATTCCTCGATCTGGGGCGAGGAGATCGCCCGATATGCCTTCATCTACCTGGCCTGGATCGGCGCCTCGTCGGCGATCCGCGAGCGCGCCCATATCCGCATCGACGTGATCCTCCACTATTTGCGGCCGAGGGCGAAGGCCGCGGTCTACCTGTTCGGCGATTTCGCCACCCTGACGCTGGCGCTGATCGCGCTGTACTGGTCGCTGGACCCGATCCACACCGCATTGAAATTCGGCTCGGTGACCCATGGCCTGCGGATCAGCAACGCCTGGTTCCTGGCGGCGGTGCCGATCGGCTTCGCCATGATGGTGTTCCGGTTGGTGCAGTCGATCCTGCGCGACTGGAGCGATTTTCGCGCCGGCCGGCCGGTGTTCGAAGGCGAGAAACTGTTCGACTAGCTGGAGGCTCAGACAATGCTCTATCAACTCCAGCAAGGCGCGGCGCTCGATCTCGGCTGGGAATTCTATGTCCCGCTGTTCGGCATCATACTGCTGATCGCGCTGGCGGTGCCGGTTTGGGTATCGCTGGGGCTGGGCGCGGTCGCCATGCTCTACTTCACCGATATCCTGCCGCTGTCGCTGCTGGGTGAATCCCTGTTCGACGGGATCGACGCCTTCGCCTTGATCGCGGTGCCCCTGTTCATCCTGACCGGCGACGTATTGGTCCGCACCGGACTGTCGGACAAGCTGCTGGATATCGCCGAGGCCACCGCCGGCGGTTTTCGTGCCGGCTTCGGCACCGCGACGGTGCTGGGATGCGGGTTCTTCGCCTGCATCTCCGGGTCCGATGCGGCCGGCGCCGCCGCCGTCGGGCGCATGACCATCGATCGGCTGGTCAAGCAGGGCTATCCAAAGCCCTATGCCTGCGCCCTGGTGGCGTCGGGTGCGTGCACCGGCATCCTGATCCCGCCCTCGATCGCCTACATCATCATCGGACTGGTACTGGGCATCTCGGCCTCGACCCTGTTCATCGCCGCCGCGGTGCCGGGCCTGATGGTGATGTTCTCGATCATGGTCACCAATCTGGTGATGAACCGCATCAACGGATATGAGAATACCGACCAGGGCTTCTCAGTCCGGCGCTGGTGGAAGGCGCTTGTTGCCGGCCGATACGCGTTGCTGGTGCCGATCATCATCCTGGGCGGAATCTATTCCGGCGTGTTCACCCCGACCGAGGCCGCCGCCGTCGCGGTCGTGACCACGATCATCATCGGCCTGTTGCAGGGCACGTTGACCCTCGGCGACTTCCCCAAGATGCTGGAGAGTTCGGCCAAGGTGAACGGCGTCATCCTGCCGATCATCGCCCTGGCCCTGCCGCTGGCGCAGACCCTGGCAGCGCTGCAGATCCCGCAGGGTTTCGTCTTCGCGGTGACCGCCGCCGTGGAAAGCGAGGTCGGCATCATCCTGCTGATCATCGGCATTCTCATCCTGGCCGGCTGTGTCATGGAGACGACGCCGAACATCGTCATCCTGTCGCCGATCCTGCTGCCGCTGGCGCGGGAGATCGGGATGGAGGACGTGCACTTCTGCATCCTGATGGTGACGGCGCTCGGCGTCGGATTCATAACGCCGCCGCTCGGCCTGAACCTGTTCGTGGTGTCCGGCCTGACCGGCACTTCGATTTTGAAGATCGCGGCCAAGGCCGTGCCCTATGTGACGGCGATGCTGATTGTCGTGCTACTGCTCGCTTTCGTGCCCGCCCTGTCGCTATGGGCATTCTGACCAACCACTCCAAAGATCACCGCCCGCCGGGCGACCGAGTCGAGGATCGAGATTATGTCCGTTGAGTATCTGAAGAAGGCGGCCAAGACGGCCGCGAGCGACGACCAGCAGGTCGGACGCATCGTCGCCGACATGCTGGCCGCGATCGAGGCCGGCGGCGAGGACAAGGCGATCGAGTTCAGCCGGGAATTCGACCGCTGGGACGGCGACATCGTGGTGACCGCGGACGCGATCGCCGCCGCTGGCGATCGGGTACCGCAGCGGCTGAAGGACGATATCCGCTTTGCCCATGACCGGGTGCGCGCCTTTGCCGAGGCGCAACTTGCCAGCCTGTCGGAATTCGAGGTCGAACTGCAGCCGGGCCTACACGCCGGGCAGAAGCTGATTCCGGTCCAGGCGGCGGGGTGCTACGTGCCGGGTGGGCGCTACTGCCATGTCGCCTCTGCGATCATGAGCGTCACGACTGCCAGGGTGGCTGGCGTCGAGTACGTCATCGCCGCCTCGCCGCCGCGTGACTCCTCGGGCATCCATCCGGCGGTGCTGTATGCCCTGAACCTCGCGGGCGCGAATGCGGTGCTGACCATGGGCGGCGTCCAGGCCGTTGCCGCCATGGCCTTCGGCCTGTTTACCGGGCGCGCCGCCGACATCCTGGTCGGGCCGGGCAACCAGTTCGTCGCCGAAGCCAAGCGCCTGCTCTACGGCCGCGTGGGCATCGACCTGTTCGCCGGCCCCTCGGAAATCCTGATCATCGCGGATAGCGGCGCCGACCCGGAGATCGTCGCCACCGATCTGGTCGGTCAGGCAGAGCATGGGCCGAACTCGCCGGCTTGGCTGATCAGCACCTCTCGCCCCCTCGCCCAGGCCGTCATGGACCGCATGCCAAGCCTGATCGCCGAGTTGCCGGAACAGAACCGGGTCAACGCCGAGGCCGCCTGGCGGGACTATGGCGAGGTGCTGCTGGCCGACAGCCGCGAAGCCGCCGCCGAGGCGAGCGACCGTTATGCGTCGGAGCATCTGGAGGTCCATGCCGACGACCCGGATTGGTGGCTCGCGACCCTGCGCAACTACGGCTCGCTGTTCCTGGGCGAAGAGACGACGGTGGCGTTCGGCGACAAGACCTCGGGACCCAACCACATCCTGCCGACCAAGGGCGCCGGCCGCTATACTGGCGGCCTTAGCGTCGGCAAGTTCATTAAGACGGTGACCTATCAGCGCATGTCGCGGGAGGCGAACCGCACCATCGGCGCGGTGACCGCCCGCCTGTCCCGTCTGGAGGGCATGGAGGCCCATGCCCGCACCGCCGACAGCCGGTTGCACAAATACTTCAGTGGCGAGACGTTCGATCTCGCCGGGTAGGGCGTGGTGCGTGAGCTCTTCGACCTTACCGGTCGCGTAGCTGCGGTCACCGGCGCCAGTTCAGGGATCGGGCAGGCGATCGCGCTGGCGATGGCGGCGGCCGGCGCGATGGTGGTCTGCGTTGCCCGCCGCGATGCGGCGCTGGCCGCGACCGTGCAGGCGATCGAGACCGGCGGCGGCAAGGCCGCGCCGGTGGTCGGTGATCTGGCGGACCATCACCATGCCGACCGCATCGCCGCGACCTTGGCCGGGCCCTTCGGCGACCCCGACATCCTGGTCAACGCCGCCGGGATCAATCTGCGCGAGCCGCCGGGGGCGATCACCGCGGAGAGCTGGGACCGGACCCTGGCGCTGAACCTGTCGACACCGTTCTTCCTTGCCCGCGCGCTGGTGCCGCCCATGCGCCAAAAGGGCTGGGGCCGGATCATCAACATCGCGTCGCTTCAGTCGGAGCGGGCGTTCCCCAACAGCATGCCCTATGGCGCATCGAAAGGCGGCATCGCCCAATTGACGCGCGCCATGGCCGAGGCGTGGTCGCAGGACGGGATCGCCTGCAACGCGATCGCCCCCGGTTTCTTCCCGACCAAGTTGACCGCCGCCGTGTTCGAGAATGCCGAGGCTGCCGAGCGCAACGCCCGACAGACCGCGATCGGCCGCAACGGCCGGCTGGAGGATCTGCACGGCGTGGCGGTCTTCCTGGCGGCGCCGGCATCGGACTACATTACCGGCCAGATCATCCATGTGGATGGCGGCTTCACCGCCAAATAGGACGAGAACCCACGATCATGAAAGCGCTGGTCTACACCGCCCCGGAAGAGGTCACCTATCGCGACGAGGCCGAACCGGAACCCGGGCCCGGCGATGCCGTCGTGCGCATCGACTCGGTCGGCATATGCGGCTCGGACATGCATGCCTTTCACGGCAACGACCCACGCCGGGTGCCACCGCTGATCCTGGGCCATGAGGCGGCCGGCGTGGTCGAGACCGGCACCTGGGAGGGCCGCCGGGTGGTGATCAACCCGCTGATCAGCTGTGGCCATTGCGACGACTGCCTGGGTGGCCGGTCGAACCTCTGCGGCGAACGGCAGCTGATCGGCATGGCCCTGCCGGGCGCCTTCGCCGAGCGGATCGCGGTCCCGGAGGCCAACCTGATACCGATGCCCGACGGCATGGACCCGGCGCTGGCCGCCTTGACCGAGCCGGCGGCAACGTCGCTGCATGCGGTCAACCTAGCCGCCCGTTCGGCACACCGACCGCTGAGCGAGGGACGCGCGCTGGTATTGGGCGGTGGCTCGATCGGCCTGTTCGCGGCGCTGTGCCTGGCCCGACAAGGCTGTTCGAACATCGCCCTGGGCGATACCAACCCGCTGCGCCGGCAAGCGGCCGAGGGCATCGGCGTGGCCCGGGTCTACGACCCGTTGGGCGGCGCGGGCCAGCCAGCAGCGGATTCAATCGACGTGGTGATCGACGCCGTCGGCACCGCGGCCACCCGGCAAGCGGCGGTGGCGGCCGTCAGGCCCGGCGGCATAATCATGCATATCGGCCTGCTGGACAGCGCCGGCGAGATGGATGTCCGCAAGATGACCCTGTCCGAGATCACCTTCATCGGCACCTACACCTACACGACGGTCGATCTGCGGGCGACGTTGGAAGCGTTGCAGACAGGAGGCCTCGGCTCGCTGGATTGGATCGACCGGCGCCCCCTGTCCGACGGGTTTGCGGCTTTTCAGGATCTCGACGCGGGGCGAGCGGCACCAAAGATCATTCTGCATCCATGATGGCCGCTCGCCGACCGCCGATCCGCAATCCCACGGACAGCGCACATGGCGGTTGAAAAACGGTCCGTCCTGATTACCGGACACCGCACCAGCGTCTCTCTGGAACCGGAATTCTGGGACGCGCTTAAGGCAATCGCTGCCCGGCGGGGTTCGTCGTTGAACCGCCTGATCGCAGAGATTGACGCCGAACGAAGCGACAACCTGTCCAGCGCGATCCGGGTCTTCGTCCTGAAGAGCCTTGGGCCATGACGCTGACAGGCTGACGGTCCCTTCGGCGTGACTCTCAGCGGGTTTGCGGCGCCGGTTCGAACTCCGCCAGCGCGTTCTCGCCGATGATGCGGCTGAGATGGCGGAAAGACGCCTTGGGCGTGCGCTTCAGGCTGTCGAAATCGACATGCACGATGCCGAATTTCTTCTCGTAGCCCTCGGCCCATTCGAAATTGTCCATCAGCGACCAGACGAAATAGCCGCGCACATCGTGGCCGCGCTCGATCCCGTCCAGAACCGCGTCAAGATAGCCGCTGAAATAGTCGACGCGGTCCTGGTCGTCGACTGCGCCGTCAGGGCCGACTTTGTCGTCGAAGGCGGCGCCGTTCTCGGTGATGTAGATCGGCGGCAGATCGCCGTAGCGTTGCTTCAGATCCTCGAACTGCTCGACCATCGCCGAGGGGTCGATCTGCCACTGCATCTCGGTGACCGGCACGTCGCCCGGCGGCGGCACGTCCCGGGCGCCGAAGATGCGGTCCGGATCAGGCGCGGCGTACATCCGGTTGTAGTGGTTCATGCCGAAATAATCCGGCCGCTGCCCGATCAGCTCCATGTCGCCCGGCTGGATGAACGGCGCCAGATCGTCGGCCAGGAGCTCCGGATAGCGGCCCAGCATGATCGGGTCGCACATCACCCGCCGCCAGAGGCTGTCGACCATTTCGGCGGCGCGCTCATAGTCCTCGCCATCATCGGCCGGATGGACCGGGCCCAGCGAGATGATCAGGCCCTGTTGGATTTCCTCATCCACGGCGCGGATCGCCTGGGTGCACAGCCCGTGCGCCAGGTTGATGTGATGGATGGCGGCCAGGGTCTCCGGCCGCGAGCGCGCGCCGGGCGCATGGACGCCCATATCATAGGCGACCCAGGGCAGCACATTGGGCTCGTTGATCGGCGCGCTGTGGCGGACCCGGTCGCCAATGCGCTGCATCACCGTCTGGCTGTAGTCGGCGAAGCGATAAGCTGTATCGCGGTTGCGCCACCCGCCGGCATCTTCCAGCGCCTGGGGCATGTCCCAGTGATGCAGGCAGATCCACGGATCGATCCCGGCGCCGAGCAGGGCGTCCACGAGCCGGTCGTAGAAGGCGAGACCGGCCTGGTTCGGCCGGCCGCGGCCATTCGGGAAGATGCGCGGCCAGGCGGTGGAGAAGCGGTAGGCGCCCACGCCGAGCCGCTGCATCAGCGCGACGTCCTCCGGGTAGCGATGGTAGTGATCGCAGGCCACATCGCCGGTGGCGCCGTTTCGGGTCAGCCCCGGCGTGTGGCTGAATGTATCCCACACGCTGGTCCCGCGCCCATCGGCATGGACCGCACCCTCGATCTGATACGCCGAGGCCGCCGTTCCCCACAAGAATCCATCCGGAAACCGTCGCATCGACAATCCTGCTCCGCCAAGCCGGGCGCGCCCGGACTGTACTGTTCACCGTTTCAATGTCTCTGACGGGTCGTGCATATCACAGGGCCATTCCCCCTGCATAGCCAGGAGAATTGCAGTGTTCGCAGCGATACTTGCGGCGCCTGCGAGCGGCCCTATCGCGCCGCCCAAAGCAGGCCGCGCTTCAGGATTTCGGCCATTTGCGGCACCTGAAACTCATCGGCGACATGGCCGAGGGAGCTGTAGAAGACGCGGCCCTCGCCGTGGTGGCGTTTCCAGACCACCGGGATCTCCACACCTTCGATCCACGAGCAATGCTCGCCGGAGAAACGGGTGGTCGCGAGGACCTCGTTGCTGGGGTCGACATGCATGAAATACTGTTCCGACCGATAGGGGAAATCGCCGATCCCCGCCACCACCGGATCATCCGGCCGGGTGATCCTGACCGTGTAGTCGATGATGTTGCCGGGATGCGCAACCCATTGCCCGCCTGTCATGAACTGGTACTCGACCTCATTGCGGAAGGCATCGCACATGCCGCCGTGATAGCCGCCGAGTCCAACACCGGACTCCACTGCCGCACAGAGATTGGTCAGCTCCTCGCGCTCGATCGTCGACATGGTGTAGATGGGGACGATGAGATCGAGGTTCTTCAAGGCAGGGTCGGCAAAGGCCTCTGTCGTGTTTTCCAGGTAGACCTCGAAATCATGCTCGCGGAGCATGCCGGCGACGATGTCCGCTCCCTGTTCCGGCGTATGGCCATCCCAACCGCCCCAGACGATCAGTGCTTCCTTCATCCCGTATATCTCCCCGTTTGAACCTTTTTGTTATGCGTCGTCGAGCCGGCCCGGCACAAGACCCGCCGGCAGCGCCGCCGGCCGTTCGCAACGGCTGGCGATCTCGACCATGCCGCCTGCATCCGAAGCACTCAATAGGCCCTCCATCACCTCCAGCACATGGTAGGCGAGGTCGAAGCCGGCGCGGTGCGCCCGCCCGGCACGGATCGCATGCGCCAAATCGGCGACACCGATGCTGCGATAATTGCCGTCGGCATAGCCATGGGTCAAAGGCACTTCCTCCCAGTCGGCGCCGGAGCGCGACAGATGCACCGGTCCGCCGAACGTATTCGGATCCGGGATTTGCATCGAGCCCTCCTCGCCATACAGCTCGAGCGGACCGTGATCGTGCCGCCAAACGTCGAAGCTGGTGACGATGGTTACGATGGCACCATTGTCGAATTCCAGCAGGCCGGCGATATGGGTGTCGGTGTGGACCGGGATCACCTCGCCCTGCCGGGCCCCGCTGGCGATCACCCGTGACGCGAGACCGGCCGATGTCATGCTGCACACCCGCCGCACCGGACCCAGCAGGTTGATCAGCGCCGTCAGATAATACGGCCCCATATCGAGCATAGGCCCGCCACCCGGCTGATAATAGAAATCCGGATTGGGGTGCCAGCGCTCGTGACCACGCAGCATCATGAACGCCGTCCCCGATAGCGGTCGGCCGATCGCCCCGTCATCCAGCAGCTTGCGCGCGGTCTGCTGGCCGCCGCCGAGGAAGGTGTCCGGGGCGCAGCCGACCCGAAGCAACCCCGCGCCCGCCGCATCGCGCAGCCTGGCCGCTTCCCCTGTCGACACCGCCAGAGGCTTTTCGGAATAGGTGTGCTTACCCGAGGCCAGCGCCTGCAGGCCGACGGGCACATGGGATTGCGGCGTGGTCAGATTGACCACCGCCTCGATCTGCGAATCTGCCAACAGCGCATCGACGGTTACCGCAGCCACCCCGAATTCATTGGCGCGCGCTTCGGAGGCCGCCGGATCGATGTCGGCGATGGCCTTGATCCGCAGGCCCTCGAATCCCGGCGCCGCCTTCAGATAGGCGCCGCAGATGTTGCCGCAGCCGATGATGCCGATGGTCAATGGCTCCATGCCGCCACCTCCTTGCTCATATCTTGCGATTGCCCGGATTCCAGCGGGGCCTCGTAGAGTTTTCGCAGGACCAGGCAGGCAGCCCCCCGGGCCCAGACCTCGTCAGTCCATTTGTGAAAGATGATCTCGGTGCGGTGCGGCGAGGCGCTGAGCCCATCTTCCAGGCCGGCAAGGATCGATGCCTTCATCAAATCGGCGGCCAGCAGGCCCTCGCCCGACAGGATCACCTTGGCCGGGTTGAGGGTGTTGACGATCAGCGCCGTCGCCAGCCCCAGCTTGGCGCCGGCATCGCGATAGATGGCCAGCAGGTCCTCATTGCCCTCCCGCGCCAGTTCGGCGATCCGCCGCATCACCGCCGGCGTCGGCAGATCGTCGGTCGACTCGTCTAACTCGACGATCTGGCGCGCCAGATCATGGATCGCCGCCTCCGACGCGTAGGCGTCAACGCAGCCGCGCTTGCCGCAGGTGCAGGTCCGGCCGGACGGATCGACCTTGAGGTGACCGAACTCCGGGCCGATTCCGTTAGCGCCGCGATAGAGCTCACCGCCGACCATCAGGCCCAGGCTGACAGTCTGCTCGACGGTGACGGCAGCGAATGTGCCGAGGCCACGCCCGTGGCCAAACCAGTGCTCGGCCAGGATCACCAGGCTGGCATCGTTCTCCAGCGTGACCGGGATCCCGAGGCGCTCGACCATGAGTTGGCCAAAGGCGATCGGACCGTCGCCCAGGATCGGCGTCTGGTGACACAGGCCGGCGGGGCTATCGATGATGCCGGGCAGGCCGATGCCAACGCCGCTGATGCGCTCCATAGCCAGGCCCGCATCGGCGACACAGCGGCGGATACCGTCCTCGATCACATCGGCGACGACCTTCACCGCTTGGCGGGTGACCCGGATCGGCAGCGTGACCGATCGCACCACATCGGCCGTGAAATCGGTGACCGCGATGCTGATCTGGTGCGCCGCCAGCTTCACGCCGACCACATAGGTGGCGTCCGGATTGAGTTCCAGCATCACCCGGGGGCGGCCGCGCGGACCGCCATTGGCTACCTGGACATGGCGGGCATGGATCAGGTTCTCGTCGATCAGCGCACCGGTGATCGCCGAGATCGTCGCCCGGCTGAGTTGGATCTGTTCGGCAAGCTCGACCCTGGAGACACTGCCTCGCTCGCGAATGGCATCCAAGACCAGGCGCCGGTTTATGGCGCGCATCAGTTCCGGGTCTGCGGTCTTGAACACGGGTCTTCCGCCTCTGCCTTAGACGACGCCCGGCGGCCTGCAGGCCGTTGCTGTTAATTCAGTATGTCGGCACAAAACCACGATCTCCCACTCGCTGATCCTCCGCGTTCGAATTCCAATTTCGCCGGAGCGGTTGCAATGCCGAGATCAAACCGTGAAGGGCTTGACAAGCCATCGGATTCTATCCGACCATTTTGTTTGGATTGCAAATTAAAAATCAAACATGTCGGGAGGGAGCGATGAACGCGCGGTTTGAGGCGATGAGGGCACAATGGATTGCCTCGCTGGTAGCAGGGTTACTGGTGGCGTTTTGCCAGGTGCCGGCGAAGGCCGAGACGACTGTCAGTTGGTTGCACATCGAACAGAACCCGCAGATCCTGGAAACATGGACCCAGATCGCGCGGGATTACGAGGCGCAGCATCCCGACGTCACCATCGACATGCAGTTCCTCGAGAACGAGGCGTTCAAGACCAAGCTTACGACCTTGCTGCAATCCGACGACCGCCCGCACATCTTCTACAGCTGGGGCGGCGGTGTGCTGCAGGCGCAGATTGACGCCGGCGTGCTTCGCGACGTGACGGATCACATGCGTGGCGACTGGGAAGCCAGCCTGAGCCCGGCGGCGGTCAACGCATTCACCTATGAAGGCGAAGTCTACGGCGCGCCGATGTTGGTTTCACAGGTCGGCTTTTGGTACAATAAAGATCTGTTCGCGCAGGCCGGGCTCGACGCCGATGCAATCGTCGAATGGGATGATCTGCTGGCGGCAGTACAGACGCTCAAGGACGCCGGAATCACACCCATAGCGGCCGGCGGCGCGGACAAATGGCCGCTACATTTCTACTACACGTTGCTGGCGATCCGCCTGGGCGGCGCCGAAGGTTTCGATGCCGCGATGGCGGGCGAAAACGACGGCTTCGAGAGCGACGTCTATGTGCGTTCCGGCGAGTTGTTCCAGCAGTTGACCGAGATGGAGCCGTTCCAACGCGGCTATCTGGCGGCGAAGTATCAGGAGGCGGCCGGAGTATTCGGCAATGGCGATGCCGCCATGCACCTGATGGGCAACTGGGACTACAACACGATGAAGACCAATTCGGTCAGCGGCGAGGGCATTCCCGACGACAAGCTGGGCTGGTTCGACTTCCCGCAGATCCCCGATCAGGCGGGGCGGCCGACGGATACGCTGGGCGGCATCAACGGTTGGATCTTCTCCGCCGGCGCGCCGGATGAGGCGGTCGATTTCATGCGAGTTTTCCTGAACCAGGAGAACCAGCGCATGATGGGCCGGGAAGGGTTCTTCATCCCGGTCGCCAAGGGCGCGTCGTCCGACATTCAGAACCCGTTCTTCAAGGCAGTCGCCGACAACATCACGGCCTCGCAGTATCACCAGATCTTCTACGATCAGATGCTGGGCCCCGATGTCGGGCGGGTCGTGAACGACGTGTCCCAGGATCTCGCGTCCGGCGTCGTCACTCCGGAAGAGGCCGCCGAGCAGATCCAGCAAGCCTATGAGGACGCCAGCTTCTGAGGATGGGGATCGTCTGATCCGGCGGAGGGGGGTTTGCGGCCCCGCCGGATCGAAGGCACGGCGCCAACGCGCGCCGTTCCAAATCCACCTGATCCGCCCTGCCCGGGACACCCCGACAGATGAGCATCGCCAGCAGTACTCTTGCGATGGGGGCGGCCAAGCCGCTGAGTCTTCGCGCGCGGCTGGCGCATGCCAATCACAACGGTCGACTGACCGCCATCGTATTGTTCCTGCCGCCGGCCCTGCTGCTGTTCACGATCTTTGTCATCCTGCCGATCTTCGAAGCCGGCACGCTCGGGTTCTTCCGCTGGAACGGGTATGGCGAGGCGACGAAATACGCCAACCCGGTCGGCTTCCAGAACTATGAGCGCCTGGCCGGCAACAAGGCCTTCATCCGGGCGCTGCTCAACACCGGCGGGATCATCGTCGTATCCCTGGCCGTCCAGTTGCCGCTGGCGCTGGCCATGGCGCTGCTGGTCGCCAAGCGCTTCGCCGGCGCCTATCTGTTCCGCACCATCTTCTTCCTGCCGTTCATTCTGGCCGAGGTCGCGACCGGCCTGATCTGGCGCTTCGTCTACGACGGCGAATTCGGGCTGGTCTCGGCGATCTGGGGCGTCTGGGGGGCGGAGGCGCCGTTCGTGCTGGCCGACCGGACCTGGGCGATCTACGCGATCATGATCGTGGTCGTCTGGAAGTATTTCGGCTGGCACATGATGATCTACATCGCCGGCATCCAGAACATCCCATCCGACCTGATCGACGCCGCCCGGATCGATGGTGCCACGCGCTGGCAGATCACGCGGTACGTGACCATACCGCTCTTGATGCCGGCGATCCGGGTGTCGACTTTCTTCGCCATCCTGGGATCGCTTCAGCTGTTCGATCTGGTGATGCCACTGACCCGGGGCGGCCCATCGAACGCGACCCAGACGATCGTGACCTATCTCTACAATTTCGGCATCGAGCGCACCCGCATCGGCTTCGGCAGTGCGGTCGGAGTGGTGCTGTTCCTGATCTGCCTCGCATTCGCGGTCAGCTATGGCCGCACGCTGTTTCGCAAGGAATAGTCGGAATGGATCGGCGACTCAGCTTCGACTCGTTCAACTTCACCCGCTATGCCGTGCTGATGCTGGTTTCGGGGCTGGTCCTGATCCCGCTGGCGGCCACGGTGCTCGGCGGTTTCAAGACCCTGGGTGATCTGCGGCTGAACCCGTTCGGCCTGCCGAGCGACTGGGTGATCTCCAATTACTGGCAGATCCTGACCGAAGGCAATCTGTGGGGCTTCCTGTGGAACTCGCTGATCATCGCCTTCTTCACCGTCTTTCTGACCCTGGCCACAGGCGCCATGGCAGCCTATGTGCTGGCCCATATACGGTTCTTCGGCAACCGCATGCTGGGCAGCTATTTTATGGTCGGCCTGCTGTTCCCGGCCGCCGTCGCCATCCTGCCGCTGTTCATCAAGATCCGAGATTTGGGCCTGCTTGACACCTACACGGGGGTGATCCTGCCGCAGGTCGCCTTCTCGCTGGGTTTCTGCATCCTGCTGCTGCGCACCTTCTTCCGGCAGATGCCCCATGAGCTGTTCGAGGCGGCGTTGATCGACGGCTGTTCCTACATCCGCTTCTTCTGGCACTTCACCCTGCCGCTGTCGCGGCCGATCCTGGCGACGGTCGGCATCTTCACCCTGGTGCAGAGCTGGAACAATTTCCTGCTGCCGCTGGTGGTGATCAACGACGACGCCCAGTTCACCTGGCCGCTCGGCATCATGCAGTTCCGCGGCGAATACAGCACCGACTGGACCCTGGTGCTGGCCTTCATCACCCTGACCCTGGTGCCGGCGGTGATCTTCTTCCTGCTGACCCAGCGCTACATCGTCGCGGGTCTGACCGGCGGCGCCCTGAAGGGATAGTCGCCCGGCTAGTGCATTTTCTGTTCATACGGCGCCGGCCCGCATGAGCGGATAATGCGCTAGCCCGATGCCAGCAGGTCGGTTTCGTGGCGCAGGCGTTGTGCCGCGAAATCGACGAAGGTGCGGATCTTGGCGGCGGGCCGGCGCCCCTCGGAATGCACCAGATGCACCGGCAAGCGGCGATCTTCGAAAGTACCCAGGATTTCCACGAGTTGCCCGTCGGCAAGTTCGGCTGCCGCCTGATAGGAGAGCATGTTGGAAACGCCCCAGCCTGCGCGAGCTGCATCGAGTGCCGCGGCAAGAGTGTTGACGGTCAACCTTGGCGTGAGGCGGACGATCCGGGTCTCTCCGCCGGCGACGAAGGCCCATTCCGGCCGTTGAATGAATCCTAACGGCTGGATGATCTGATGCTCCGTGAGATCCTCCGGAGTGTCCGGCGTCCCACGGGCCGCGAGATAGGTGGGCGATGCCACCGTCACCCGGCGCACCGCCCCGACCCGGGTGGCGGACAGCGAGGAATCCGGCAACTCGCCGATCCTGACCGCCACATCCAGCCCTTCATCGATCAGGTCCACGATCCGGTCGACGAACAGGACGGTCGCGGAAACGTCCGGATAGGCATCGAGATAGTCCCTGAGGATCGGTGCGATATGGCGCTGGCCGAACATCACCGGTGCCGTCACCCGCAGGACACCGCGCGGCGACTGGTGCGCGCCCGCCGCCGAGGCCTCCGCCTCGTCGAGTTCCGCAAGGATGCGTCCGGCATCCGCAAGCAGCCGATCTCCGGCCTCCGTCAGCGCCACACGGCGCGTCGTGCGCGTGAACAGCCGAGCGCCGATCCGCGCCTCCAATGCGGTGACAAGCCGGGTCACCGCCGGCGGAGACAGGTTCAGCCGGCGCGCTGCCGCATTGAACGCGCCATCTTCCGCCACGGCAAGGAAGGTCGAGAGCTCACGGAACCGATCCATATTATTCCGATTTTCTGAATAATATGTTGTCAACTTCGCATATTCTGAATTTCAGAGAAAGGGCCGATCTTCCAGTCGACGGCCAATCGCGGCCGAGACAGTCAGGAGGTCGCAATGGCCCGTGCTTTCGCGGAAATCGCATTCACCCCCGCCGTTCGGGCGGCACAGGAGAAGCAGGGCTCGGCCGGCTCGTATGCCAAATTCCTCTCGTCCGACGCGGATGGCGGTGACCAACTGACAGAGATCGAGTCGAAGTTCATTTCCGCCCGCGACGGCTTCTTCCAGGCCACGGTATCGGAAACCGGATGGCCCTATGTCCAGTTCCGCGGCGGGCCCGCCGGGTTCCTAAACGTGCTGGACGAGAGGACGATCGCCTATGCCGATTTCCGCGGTAACCGCCAGTACGTCAGCGTCGGGAACCTGACGCGGGACGACCGTGTGTCGCTGATCCTGGTCGACTACCCGAACCGGCGGCGGCTCAAGATCTGGGGCCGCGCCCGCCTGGTCGATCGCGAGACCGATCCCGGGCTGGTCGCCAGCCTGCATGTCGAAGGCTATCGGGCACGGCCCGAGCGCGCGGTGGTGATCTCCATCGAGGCGTTCGACTGGAATTGTCCGCAACACATCCCGCAGCGCTTCACCGCCGAGGAACTGGAAGATCAGCTCGCACCGCTGCGGCAGGAACTCGAGCGACTGCGCGCCGAGAACGACCGGCTGAAGGCCGGCGCCAACTGATCCGAAACCGCCAACAGAGGAGAGCAATGATGACCTGTTCCCATTCCCATTGCCATCACACGCCGGAGGAGATCGACGAGAAACGTCGCCGCTTTCTGAAATCCGGCGCCATGGTCGCCGGCGCCGCGGCGGCCGGGACCGCCGTCAGCGGCAGGGCCACCGCCGCGACGCCCGCCGCCGAAGCAAAGTACGCCGATCCAGAGACGCCCGGATTGCCCCAGGTGCCGTTCCGGGCGACGGCCGGCAACACGGCGCTCGTCATCACCGACCCGCAGATCGACTTCCTGTCGGAGGACGGCGTCACCTGGAGCGTTGTCGGCAACAGCGTGACGGAGCAAGGCACTGTGGAGAATCTGGAGAAGCTGTTCATCGCTGCGAAAGCGGCGGGAATGCCGGTCTTCATCTCGCCGCACTACTACTACCCCCATGACCACAAATGGGCATTCGAGGGGGTCCTGGAACGAGTGATGCACAACATCGGCATGTTCGACCGCAACGGGCCGCTCGACGTCGATGGCTTCGAGGGCTCGGGCGCCGACTGGATGCCGCAGTACAAGCCGTACATCGAAGACGGCGAAACCGTCGTCTGCTCGCCGCACAAGGTCTACGGACCGGAGCAAAACGACCTGAACCTGCAGCTGCGCAAGCGCGGCATCGACAAGGTCATCCTCGCCGGAATGTCGGCCAATCTGTGCGTGCAAGCGCATCTCTATGAGCTGTTGGAACAGGGCTACGAAGTGGCCGTGGTGCGCGACGCCACGGCTGCCGCCCAGGTGCCGGAAGGCGACGGCTATCAGGCCGCCATCATCAATTTCCGGTTCGTCGCCAACGCCGTTTGGTGGACCGACGAGGCGGTGGAGAAGATCCGCGCCATAGGCTGATCCGCCCTTCCCAACCGACCCCAAACCAACCAGGCGGCCAATCCGGCCGTCAGCAGGAGACAGACTATGCTCAGCACCATCCTCAAGTCCACAGGCGCCGCGGCGATCGCCGCAAGCCTGCTGACGACGGCAGTCGCCTCGGCCGCGACCATCAATGAAGCCGGCCAGGCTGTCGTCCACCATCGATCCATGGAAATCCAGGGCATCGAAATCGCGTACCGCGAGGCCGGCGATCCTTCGCAACCGACCATCTTGCTGCTGCACGGCTTCCCGACTTCGTCGCACATGTTCCGCGACCTGATCCCGGTGATCGGCACGCAGTACCACGTGATCGCGCCGGACTATCCGGGCTACGGCGCCAGCGCCGCCCCGGCGGTTGCCGATTTCGACTACAGCTTCGCCAACTTCGCTGAGATCGTCGGCGAGTTGGTCGAGCGCATGGAAGTCTCGTCCTATGCGCTCTATGTGATGGATTACGGGGCGCCGGTCGGCTACCGATTGTTCGCCGAGCATCCCGAGAGGGTGACCGGCTTCGTCATCCAGAACGGCAATGCCTATGACGAGGGACTGCGCGAATTCTGGGATCCGATCCGGGCTTATTGGGCCGACCCGTCTCAGGAGAATAGCGATGCGCTGCGCGGGTTCCTGACGCTGGACGTTACCAAGTGGCAGTACACCCATGGCGTCGGCGACGTGAGCCGGGTGAGCCCGGACAACTGGTATCACGACCAGTACCTGCTGGACCGGCCGGGCAACCAGGAGATCCAGCTTGCCATGTTCTACGACTATCGGACCAACTTGGTCGAATACCCCAAATGGCAGGCGCTGTTCCGTCAATACCAGCCGCCGGCCCTGCTGGTCTGGGGCGAAAACGATCATATCTTCCCGGCCGAGGGCGCCCATCCCTACAAGCGCGACCTGAGCGAACTGGAATTCCACCTCCTGCCCACGGGTCACTTCGCCCTGGAAGAATATGGCGGATTCATCGCCGAGCGCATGTTGGCCTTCCTCGGCCGCATCCACCTTGTGAACTAGCCAGAATCTCGGGGCCCGGAATTTCCGGGCCCCAGATCATTTTCAGTGCGGTCACCGAGGCGGTGGCAATGAACTTGAATTCGGTTCGTGCACCGATCACTCTCTGATCATGGTCCAGCAGCGCATTCAATTGCCGCCCTTTGCAGCCCTGCGCGCATTCTATGCCGCCGCGACCCACCAACGGTATCGCGATGCCGCGGAGAGCCTGGGAGTCACCGAATCGGCGGTCAGCCATCAGATCCGGAAATTGGAAACCCTGCTGCGGACAAACCTGTTCGAGAAATCCGGCACCAGGGCCGAACTGACCGAGACCGGCCGCCGCTATCTGGAGCAGATCGGCCCGGCGCTGCGCCAGATCCAGGCCGCCACCGAGGCAATCCTGCCCGCCAGCGGACGCAGCGCCGTTCGCCTTACGCTGCCACCATCCCTGGCGGCGACCTGGCTGATCCCGAGACTCGGCGGATTCGAACGTCGCCATCCGGAGATCGATCTGCAGTTGATCACGACAACACGGGTGGTGGATCTGTCGCGCGACCAGATGGATCTGGCCATCCGCCACGGGAAGGGGACTTGGCCCGGGGTCGAGGTGGCGTTCCTGCTGGAAGAATCGGCGATGCCGGTCTGTGCGCCCGGTTATTTGAACGCAGCGCCGGGCAAACCCAATACGGAGTTGCTTGGCGACGGCCGGCTGATCATCAATGGCAGCTTCCCCGACGAGTGGAACGAATGGGCCGGTGCCCATGGTCTGGCGCCGCTCTCCCTGGACGGGGCGATCACTCTCGATGCCATGGAACAGGCTCTGCAGGTCGCCGAGAGCGGTCACGGCCTCGCCATGGGGCGCCGACCGGTCGTCGACGACCGGCTCGCGCGGGGCACCCTGATCGCCCCGTTCGGGGCCCCCAATCCGACCGGCGCCGCCTACTATCTATGCAAGCCATTGGGCGTCACCCCGACCGCGGCCGGACGCCGGTTGGAACGCTGGCTGGCGGATGTGGCCGCCGAGTGGCGCGGTACGGAGACGCACGGCTGACGGCACTCACCTGACTTGAATTATTCTCAAGTTCACCTGAACCGAACTCCTTAGGATTCGGCATTCATCAAGCCCAAGTTCTGGCAACCGCAACATGCCGGTTCCGAACCCATGCCGGCCGATTGAGGACACCTTCATGAACCAGATCATCCCCACCGGCGTCGGCGCCTCGGCCACGACTATCCCGCAATCCGTCGCGTCGGTACGGGCACCCCTCAGCTACATCGTGCCCCAGGGCACCAAGCCTGTCTTCCACAGCGCCGCCTTGACCGGCGGCGAGATCGAGCAGTTCTTCGAGACCGTGGATCACACTGCCCTGATCTCCGACATGCGCCCCTTCGCCGATACACTGTCGATCGACCGCGAGGGCTTCGCCTTGCTTCGCCACCGGACCGCGGTCGACGATCTGTACGATGACGTGGCAGTCGAGCAGATCTACACACCGGAGATCGAAGCGCTTCTCCGCCGGGAATTCGGCGCCAGCCGGGTCGTCGTCTTCGACGCCACCCGTCGGTCCGATAACGGCGAAGGCGCGCCGAATAGAGATGGCTTGCGCGGCCCTGCCGGCCGGGTGCATGTGGACTACACCGCCAAGAGCGGCCCGCAACGGGTGAAGGATCTGCTCGGAACCGCCGAAGCCGCCCGGCTGGCCGATACCGGCGCGCGCATCGTCCAGGTCAATGTCTGGCGGCCGATCCGCGGCCCGGTAGAGCGCTCACCCTTGGCCCTGGCCGACGCTTCCAGCGTGGCATCGGCGGATCTGATCGCAACAGATCAGGTGTTCCCCGACAGGGTCGGCGAGATCTACAACCTCGCCTACGATCCCAAGCAGCGCTGGTATTACGCGCCCCGGATGAGGCCGGATGAGGTGCTGCTGATCAAGGGCTGGGACAGCCTGGACGACGGGCGCGCCCGTTTCACCCCGCACTCCGCCTTCAACCTTCCCGACAGTGCCAATGCCGCACCGCGGGAGAGCATTGAGGTGCGCACCCTGGTCGTGATCGAGTAAGGGCGCAGGTCCTCACCGGCGCTGACTAGTTCGTTTGTGGTGACGGCGGCGGCCGGTTTTCCGGCTCCGCTCCGCCGCGACCGTCGTGGTAGCGGCGGGTGACCGCCTCGGCCGCGCGCCGGGCGATGAAGGCCTGGAGATCGGCGGTTTGTAACACGCGCTCCGGGTCGTCCGGCGGGCCGATCAGGCGCACCGCGAAGGACGGCGCGTCCGGCATGCCGGTCAGATCGAATTCGGTCGTCACATCGATCTGCCACCGCGACAGATCGAACACCCCACGGCCGGTCGCGCCGCCATCCCGACCGACCAGACGCAGATCCTCGGTGAAGGCGACGCCGTCGGTAAGGGCAAAGGTGGCGTTGAGCGCCGAGAACGCCGTGGACCCGGCCGTCAGGGTCTGTTGCTGCAGATCAAGGAATGCGAGCGGGTCGGTCAGGCCGTCGAGCCCGGTTGCCGCCGCCGCCAGGTCGATGCCGCGCACCTGCCCATCACTAGCCGAGACCAGTCCGCTGCCGTTGAGATTGCCGACAAGATCCGCCAGGCTGCCGCCACTTGTCTCGGCCTCAAGCCCAAAATCCAGGGTGCCGCTGATCTCGGCGATCCCGGCCGCCGCTTCCAGGGAATCAGCCAAGTCGGCGGTTACCAGGTCCAACGATAGCTGCGCCGTCGAGTGTGGATCGCCTGCAACAAACTGCCCGGACGCGCCAAACGTGCCACCGAACAGGCTCCCGCTCAGCCCCGCAACTTCCAGGGTGCCATCGGTCAGACGCGCCTCGAGGGCCGGCTCGGACAGACGAAACCCACCGGCGGTCAGTCCAGTTGCAGTGAGTGCCAGCGACCCATCGATCCGGGTCAGGACCGAGATGTCGAACGCCTCGTTCGACCAGCGTCGCGGCGACCAGGCCCCGGCACGGGATGAGCGCGCCACCCAGGGGTCGATGGTCAACTCGCTGGTCCGGAGAACCGCCTCCACGAACGGGCGGTCGCTGCCGCTCGCCAGCCGACAATGGCCCGCCAGAGTCACCGACCCGACCGTTCCCTGGAGGCTGTTGATCGCAATCCCGTCCGGCGTACCGACAACCTCGCCGAACAGGTCCAGGGGCCCAAGCGGGCCGAGCGGGCGATAATTCGGCGACCACACGGCCAGCATATCCTTGAGATTCGGGTGCCGGGCCCGCACCGCCAGATCGAAGGCCGGCGCCGCCCAGGGCCGGGCGATAGTGCCGCCAATCTCGACTGTACCGCCTGCCACGCCGGCCAGCAGCTGCATGGACAGCGCATCCACGCCCCCGGACAGCCGGCCGCTCAATGTCAGCACTTCCAGCCGCTCGAGCGCCGTTTGCCCGCCAATCCCGGTTGCGCGCTGCAACTGTGCAAGGTCGGAGGCCGCGAAGGTGAAGCCGACATCCGCTCCCGACAGGGGATTGAGCACGCCCACCGATCCGTTGAGCGATAGCGACGCACCGGCTGCGTCACCAACTGCCGCCTCTCGGAGCGTGATCGCGCCACCATTGACCGTCGCGTCCAGCCGGATGTTGCGCAGCGTCAGCCCGTCGACTGTCAGGCCGGCGGCCGTGACATCCAGATTGGCGTCGAATGCGTCCATCAGACCGACAATCCGATCGCGCGCCAATGCGGCCAGCGAGCCTTCTTCGCCAGTAGCCCGATAGGCGTCCAGATTGATGCGCGACAATTCCAGCCGCAAGCCGACCCCGGGCCGGCCGCGATCGACATAGGCCAGGCCGCCGGTCGCGCGAGTCCCATCGACGACGACGTCGAATCCGGCGACCTGGTATTCGTTCGGCCGCCCGGACACCCTTGCCGACCCGGAAAACCGGCGAAGCCGGGCGCTTGGCACATCGCCGACCTGATAGCCGATCCAGCCCAGCACCCCGCGGAGGTCATTGGCGGCGGCCTGCACGTCGAAATCGAAATGCGGCACCCCGGCGTCGGATCGGATGGTGCCGGCGAGCGCCAGATCCGACCCGCCGGGCAGCTGCGCTGTGAAGCGGCTCACGGCCAGGGTTCCGTCATCGAGAACCCCCTCCAGCCGGGCCTGCCGGACGAGCGCGCCACGGAGGGTCATGGCATCGACAGCGATGTCGATGTCCGCCGAGACGTCCGTCGAGAGGAGCAGACCATTGGCGACCTGGTCCGTGACCTTCGCCAGGAGGCTGGTGGCGGCTGCCGCGGAACTGCCGTCCCCCGAAACCCAGCTGTCAAGATCGATGCGGTTCACCGCCAGGGCGAGATCGAAGTGCGGTTGGCGCGACAATCGAACGTCGATGGTCCCGGCGGCGCTGCTATCGCCGAAATTCGCCGTCAACCCGGTCAGTTGAACGGACTCGCCGCCCGACCGAATGGATGCCTCAAGCACAAGTGGTTGATCAATGGAGGACGGCAAGCGGCGCTCGGGCCAGATGCGCCGCATCACAGCGCCCAAAGAGTCGGTTTCCCCCGAGACGACACCCTGGAATCCGTTTTCCAGACTGGCGATGCCGTCCAGGCGGACTGCACCCTCGGCACCTTGCAGTCCCAGCGTCAGCCCCATCGGCAGGGCACCGGCGGCCGTTACCCGTCCGGCCGACAGGTCCAGGGTCAGTGGCAGCCCACCCACCGTTGCATTTCCGATGACCTGCATCGGGCCGCTCAGGCTTGCGGCCGACAGGCTTATGTCAATGTCCTCGATTCGCTCTTCATGATCGTGCCGTTCATCGCGCCAGACCAGCACGCCGTCCTGAATGTTGACGCGCTCCAGCCGCACCGAAGACGGGACGGTGCCGTCGCCGCCCAGCGACCAGTTCGACCGACCATCGGGCCGCGTCTCCAACATCAGGAACGGTTTCAGCAACGCCACGCGCTGAACCTGGATGTCGCCACCCAGCAGCGGCATCAGGGCGACCTGGACCTCGAGCGCATCGACACGCGCCATGTCCGGCGTGACGACATTCGACAAATCGGCTATTCGCACACCGCCCGCCTTGAACGTCGGTCGCGGCAACAAGGTCAGATCCATGCCGCCGTCGATCGCCACGCGGAGACCGGTTGCAGCACCAATGCGCGCGGTGACCTGGTCCTTGTATCGGTCCCAATCCACCAATCCGGGACCGACGAGCACGGCGGCGACGGCCAGGATGACGAGCAGGAACAGCAGAATTATGGGTTTCTTCACGGTGCTCCAGCATTCTGCCGGTGCCAGGGGCGCCAGCGGGACTTACCCGTTTCTAGCGCCCGGCCTGTTGCTCTAAGCTAGTTGGCGCTGTCGTCGGGCGCAAACCAACCGACAGCATCTCGGCGAAGACCAGTCCGTACTGGCCGATAGGAGCGGCACCGATGGGTGAGGTAATCAACCTGAACCGGGAGCGCAAGCGGCGACAGCGCACCGAGAAGGAAAAACAGGCGGCTCTCAATCGGAAGAAGCACGGCCGCAAGAAGGGCGAGCGAGCCCGGGACGCCGCGACTGCCAAACAAGACGACCAGAAACTGGACAGCCATCTGATCGAGGATCAGGACTGACGCGCCGACCGTCACGGGATCCCGTCAGACTCGGATCACCTTGCCCGGATTCATCAGATTGTACGGGTCCAGCGCCTGCTTGACCTGCCGCATCAGGGACACCGCCTCGCCGTGTTCCGCCTCCAGGAACCGCATCTTTCCGTATCCGACGCCGTGCTCGCCGGTGCAGGTGCCGCCCATCGCCAACGCCCGCAGCACCATGCGCTCATGCAGTTCGTCAGCTGCCTTGACCTCCGTCGGATCGTCGGCGTCGATTACATAGACCAGATGGAAATTGCCGTCGCCGACATGGCCGACCATGGGCGCCAGCACTCCGGCCGCCTCGTTATCCGCCCGGGTCTCCTCGATGCAATCGGCCAACCGTGAGATCGGCACGCAGACATCCGTCGTCATGCCTTGCGCCCCGGGCCTGAGCGCGAGCGCGGCGTAATAGGCGTCGTGCCTGGCCTGCCAGAGCTTCGAGCGGTCCTCCTGGCGGGTTGCCCAGCGGAAATCGCTGCCGCCGAATTCACCCGCGATAGCGCCGACCTGTTCGGCTTGCTCGGCGACCGAGCGCTCGGTGCCGTGGAATTCGAAGAACAGGGTCGGCGCAACCGCATAGTCAAGCTTGGAGAAAGCGTTGCACGCGCCCATCTGGACCGCATCCAGCAACTCGATCCGGGCCACGGGGATTCCGGACTGGATCGTCAGGATCACCGTGTTGACCGCATCCGCTACGCTGGGGAACGGACATACGGCGGCGGAAATCGCCTCCGGAATGCCATGCAGCCGCAATGTCACTTCCGTGATGACGCCAAGCGTCCCTTCCGATCCGACCATCAGCCGGGTCAGGTCGTAACCGGCGGCCGATTTCCGCGCCCTCGTTCCAGTCCGCACGATACGGCCATCGGCCATCACGACCGTCATCCCCAGGACCGCCTCGCGCATGGTGCCATAGCGCACGGCGTTGGTGCCCGAGGCGCGGGTCGCGGTCATGCCGCCGATCGAGGCATCGGCCCCGGGATCGATGGGAAAGAACAGGCCGGTGTCGCGCAGATACTCGTTGAGCTGTTTTCGGGTCACGCCGGCCTGGACCGTGCAATCCAGATCCTCGGCCGAAACCCGCACGACCTGGTTCATACCGCTCAGATCGATGCTGATCCCGCCGGTCAGCGCGGCGATGCCGCCCTCCAGCGAGGTCCCGGTGCCGAACGGGATGATCGGCGCATGATGTGCGGCGCAGAGCTTGACGATCTCCGCGACCTCGTCGGTGCTCTCGGCAAAGGCGACCGCGTCGGGCGCAATGGTCGGATGATAGGATTCGTCCTTGCCGTGCCGGTCCAGAATGGCCGCGTTCGTGCTCAGCCGGTCGCCGAGCAGCGCACGCAACTCATCGATCAATTTCTGGTTCGCCGGCGCCTTGCGGGCTGCGGCCTTCACCACCATGCTTCGTTGCTCCGATAAGAATTGATGGTACCGCCGAGCACGACTCTATCCGGCGCCCGGATCACGGACAAGGCGGGCGACCGGCCCCATCCGGGCTTACAGCCCAAGCACCCGTTTCCATTCCACCGCGTTCTGGCAATTCGGATCGATGTAGTCATGGTCCGAGTGCAGAAAGGGTGCCCACTGCCAACATTCTCCGCCGGGAGACCCTAGCGGTGCCGTACGGTTCAGAAAGTCCTGAAAGTCCTTTCCGAGTTTGCACCGATTGTAAGTGTCGTCGTCATGGCTGAGGTAGATCACCGGCTCTTCACCGGGTCGGGAGAGATCGATCGCCAGGAAGTCGCCGCAACGGGTCGTATGGAATGCGAACGTGTCATCCCAGCGCGTTTCATCCTCGGCATCGCCCCAACTCGGAAAGGTCTCAGTGATCCACCCCTGCTTGCTAGCCTCGATCTCAGAAATCTCGGACAGCGACCAACGGAAAACGCCGTAGATGAGATCCTCGAAAGAGTCTCCGAGCAACTTCTGATGAGGCAACTGCCAAAAAAGGTCGACCGCCCTCGAGGACGTGAGCAGCGTTTCTCGGAACGAGGCCGGCAATCTCAGGCCGAGTCGGGATTCGACCGCTAAAACCTCGGCTTCGGTGGCGGGGACCTCAACGATCAGTTTCTCGGTGAGTCCGCCCAGGCGCTCAACAGCCTCGAGCGTTGCCTGCCAATGTCGGACGATGTCATCCCAATGCAACGGACCTGCTCCTAATACCAAGGAGCGCTCAATCTGGATGCGCCGGACTAATATTCTGTGACTCAACTGGCCGATAGCGGTCCAGCGCGCGGCGGGCGTGGCGGGTGATGTAGGCGACAGCGACGATCGCGGCGACCAGCCCGGCGACATAAAGCGCCCAGACAAGAGGCGACCGCGCAGCGGTATCGACCCCCAGCGTAGTCAGATCGTGGGCCAGCGACCCGGCATAGACCAGGACCATGGTGATCGGCAGCAGGCCGATCACGGTACCCAGCACGAAATGCCAAAGCCGGAATCCGATCAATCCGAAGAAGTAGTTCGAGAGCTTGTATGGAAATAGCGGGATCAACCGCGTCAGCAGCACGATCTTCCAGCCTTCCGGCGTGAATTCGTCGCTGATCAGGCCGAGCTTCGGGTGCTCCAGGACATAGCGACGCATCTGCTCGCCGAAGCACCAGCGCGCGATCAGGAAGGCGAGCGTGGCGCCCAGAGTGGTGCCGATCATCATGTAGAGCGTACCGGCCACAAAGCCGAACAGGTATCCGCCGCCCAGGGTCAGCACGATGCCGGGCAGCACGAAGACCACCGTCACGGTCTCCAGAAGGATCAGGATAGCGGGGCCCAGGGGGCCAAGGCCCTCGATCCAGCCCAGCAATTCAAGCAGGACGGCCTGTGCATCGGTGCGAATCAACCAAGCGACGCCAGCAACGATTGCCAGCCCGACGGCACCCAACAGCAGGGTCGACAGGGTCCGAGTCAAACGACGCTCTCCACTGCGCCTGCGAACGGGAATTCGTCTCGGCGCGACCCTACGCCCCCCCGCCATCGACCGCCAGAGGTCAATCCGGCCGACTATCGACGGCTCACAGGATCAGCCGGTCGTACCGTACCCACCGCCGCCCGGCGTCTCGATCACGAAGACGTCGCCCGGCGCCATCTCGATCTTGTCGGTGCTGGCAAGTTCCACACGCTCGCCGGTCGTCCGTTCGACCCAACAGCGGCCGACCTGGCCCGGCTCGCCGCCGGCCGCGCCGAACGGCGCCACGATCCGGTGGTTGGCCAGGATCGCCGCCGTCATCTCCTCGCGGAACCGCACCCGCCGAGTGGTGCCGTCGCCGCCCCTGTGGCGGCCGGCGCCGCCGCTGCCGGGCCGCAGGCCGAAGCTTTCCAACAGCACCGGGAACCGCAACTCCAGAACTTCCGGGTCGGTCAGCCGGGAATTGGTCATATGGGTGTGCACACCGGACACGCCGTCGAAATCCGGGCCGGCCCCCGCGCCGCCGCAGATCGTCTCGTAGTATTGGTGGCGGGCATTGCCGAAGGTGAAGTTGTTCATCGTGCCCTGGGACGCCGCCAAGACCCCAAGGGCGCCATAGAGCGCATCGGTGACCGATTGCGAAGTCTCCACATTTCCGGCGACGACAGCGCCGGGGGGCAGGGGACTGAGCATTGAGCCCGCCGGCACGAGGATCTTCAATGGTACGAGGCAGCCATCGTTCAACGGGATTTCGTCATCGACTAGCGTACGAAATACGTACAGTACGGCCGCACGTACAACCGCCGAGGGGGCATTGAAATTGTTGTCGAGCTGCGACGAGGTGCCGGCGAAATCGATCTCCGCCGAACGTGACGCCCGGTCGACACGGATGTCGACCTTGATGCAGGCGCCGTTGTCCAGTGGATACTCGAACCGCCCTGGTTTGAGCACGTCAAGTACGCGGCGGACCTGTTCCTCGGCATTGTCGCGGACATGGCCCATATAGGCGTGCACCACATCGAGGCCGAACGTCTCGACCATCCGCCGCAACTCTTGGACGCCCTTTTCGTTCGCGGCCATCTGCGCTTTCAGATCACCGGTATTTTGCTCGATATTGCGGGCCGGATATCGGCCGCTGCGCAGCTGCGCGGCCAGGGACTCTTCCTGGAAACTCCCCCCCTCGACCAGCAGGAAATCGTCGAACAACACACCTTCTTCTTCAATGGTCCGGCTGTCCGGCGGCATCGAACCCGGTGTCAGCCCGCCGACATCGGCATGGTGGCCGCGACTGGCGAGATAGAACAGGACCGTGCTGCCCGCCTGATCGAACACCGGCGTGATCACGGTTATGTCCGGCAGATGCGTACCGCCATTGTACGGGTCGTTGACTGCGTACACGTCGCCTGGAGACATACGCCCTTCGCGCTGCTCGATGACATGGCGTACGGTCACCCCCATGGATCCGAGATGGACCGGCATATGCGGCGCATTGGCCACCAGATAGCCGGCGCGGTCAAAGACGGCGCAGGAGAAATCCAGCCGCTCCTTGATATTGACCGAATAGGCGGTGTTCTGCAGCGCGGTGCCCATCTGCTCGGCGATCGACATGAACAGGTTGTTGAACACCTCCAGCATGACCGGATCGACCGTGGTGCCGACCGCGACGCGGCTGGGCAGCGGCACAACCCGGGTCATCACCAGATGATCCAGTTCCGTGACCGTGGCCCGCCATCCCGGCTCGATAACCGTTGTGGCGTTGGCCTCCTTCAAGATCGCCGGGCCGTCGACCGAAATGCCGGGACCCAGCTTCTCCCGGTCATGGATCGGCGTGGAATGGGTCTCGCCCGCCAGGAATGCCTCGACCGTCGCCAGCGCATCTGGTTCGTCCGTCTGTCCGGTCGCATCGACCGGCTGGTCCTCGACCTCGGCGCCGCCGCCCACCAACTCGACCGATACCGAATCGATGATGTGGTCCCGGTTGGCCATCACGAAGCCGAACTGGGCGCGATGATCGGCCTCGAAGGCGGCTATCGCCTCCTCCGGACCAGAATACGGTACGGCGAGCGCGGTGTCGGTGCCGCGATATTTGATGTGCAGTCGCCGGAAACTCCGGTGATCGTCTACGCCTTGCGACGCAAGCTCGTCAGCCGCCTCGCGCTCCATGGCGTCCAGCGCCATGCCGGCCGCGTCCAGACCGCTGGCCAGCGGCGCCTCCACCGTGCGCTCGCGCATGGCCCGGATATCGGCCAGCCCCATACCGTAGGCCGACAGGACGCCGGCGAACGGATGGATATGGACGCGCTTCATGCCCAGCGCATCTGCGACCAGGCAGGCATGTTGTCCGCCGGCGCCGCCAAAGCAGACCAGCGTATAGGCGGTCACGTCATGGCCGCGCTCGATCGACACACGCTTGATGGCGTTGGCCATGTTGTCGACGGCGATACGCAGGAAGCCATCCGCAACTTCAACCGGTGAACGCCGGTCGCCGGTCGCTGCCGAAATCTCCTCCGCCAGAGCCGTGAAGGCCCGGCGGACGGCCGCCGCATCGAGGGGCTCATCACCGCCGGGGCCGAAAACGCTTGGAAAGCAGTCCGGCTGCAGCTTGCCCAGCATCACATTGCAGTCGGTGACAGTGAGCGGTCCGCCGCGGCGGTAGCAGGCGGGGCCGGGATTGGCTCCGGCGCTCTCGGGTCCGACCCGGTACTTGGCGCCGTCGAACTTCAGAATCGAGCCGCCGCCGGCCGCCACCGTGTGGATCTTCATCATCGGCGCGCGCATGCGCACGCCCGCCACATGGGTCTCGAAGGCCCGCTCATAGGTGCCGGCGTAGTGGGTGACGTCGGTCGACGTCCCGCCCATGTCGAATCCGATGATGTGGTCGAACCCCGCCATCCCGGCGACCCTGGCCGCGCCGACGATGCCGCCGGCCGGGCCGGACAGGATACTGTCCTTGCCCTGGAACAGCCGGGCGTCGGTGAGCCCTCCATTGGATTGCATGAACATCAGCCTGACGCCGCCCAGCTCGCCGGCCACCTGGTCGACATAGCGACGCAGGATCGGCGACAGATAGGCATCGACGACGGCGGTGTCGCCGCGCCCGACAAGCTTGATCAGCGGGCTGACCGCATGCGAGGCGGACACCTGGGTGAAACCGATCTCGCGGGCCAACTCGGCCACCGCCTGCTCGTGGCCGGGATAACGGTAGCTGTGCATGAAGGCGATGGCACAGGCGCGGATGCCGTCCCGGAAGGCCGCTTCCAGCCCTGACCGCGCTGCGGCCAGATCGACCGGCACCAGCTCCTCGCCCTCGGTCGTCATACGGCCCGGCACCTCGACGACCCGCTCGTACAGCAGCTCGGGAAGCAGGATATTGCGGTCGAACAGCCGTGGCCGCGCCTGATAGGCGATCCTCAACGCGTCGCGGAATCCCTCATTGACCAATAGCAGCGTGCGGTCGCCCTTGCGCTCCAGCAAGGCGTTGGTGGCAACAGTGGTGCCCATCTTCACCGCCTCGATACGGTCGGTCGGAATGGGCTCGCCCGGCGCCACGCCGAGCAGGTCGCGAATGCCCTGTATGGCGGCGTCGCGATATCGCTCCGGATTCTCCGACAAGAGCTTGTGGGTTGCCAGACCGCCATCGGGCCGGCGCGCTACGATGTCGGTGAATGTGCCCCCGCGATCGACCCAGAACTGCCAGCGGTCATCCCTGGCCAGCCCGTTGGCATTCGTGTCCGGCTGCGACTGCATTCGCCTCTCCCAAACCACCCTGGCGATCGGCCGCCGGCGGCACCATGTTACACTTGGTCTTTCGAAATTGGTCCCAGCCCCGAAGATGACGCATTTGCCAACTGGAATCGACGGTCTGTACAGCAGGCGGATATCTCACACCGGGCCGGGACACATATGATGAGACGGGCGAGGCGTATAGTGGGCATCCTGTTTGTTCTGCTGCTGGTTCTGCTGGCGGGCCCGCTGCTTGTCCTGTTGAGCGGCAAGATCGATCTCGACGCACATTGGTCCTCGGCCAGCCGCGCTCCGGCCGGACTAGCGCCGGACCCGGCGGAAACACCGGAAGCAGTGGTCCAGGTTTACGGTGCGCGAGCGTTCAGCTGGCGCGGCGCATTCGCCGTCCACACCTGGATCGCAACCAAGGCCGAGAATGCCGGCAGCTTCACCTACCACGAGGTGCTCGGCTGGCGCGCCCGCCGTGGCATTCCGGTGGTCGCCACAGGAAGTGGCCGCCCCGATCGCGAATGGTACGGACAGCGGCCGGAACTCTATGTCGATATCCGCGGCCCCGAGGCCTCCGCCCTGATCCCGCAAATCGAGGCCGCGGTGCGATCATACCCCTATCCCGACACCTACGGCATCTGGCCCGGCCCCAACAGCAACACCTTCACCGCCCATGTCGGGCGGCTGGTACCGGACATGCGTCTGGACCTGCCGCCGACCGCTGTCGGCAAGGACTATCTGGGGCCCTGGCGCGTCTGGGCGCGCAGCCCCAGCGGAACCGGCTACCAGCTTTCCGCCCGCGGACTGGCCGGCGTAATGGTCGGGCTCGAGGAGGGATTGGAGCTGAACCTCCTGGGACTGTCCTTCGGCATCGACCCGGCCGACCTGGCGCTGCGGTTTCCCGGCATCGGCGTGCTGGGGGCGGGATCCGGCCGGGCCATCGCCGCTTCGGCGGCAGAAGAAGACTGACACCGCGATCGCGGCCGGCCGCAAGCTGACTGCGACCTACGCGTGATCCCGCGATGGCAGCAGGACTCTGAAGGTCGTGCCCCGCCCCTCGCGGCTATCCACCGTAATCCTGCCACCGGCGTCGGTGACGATTCCACTGACGATGGACAGGCCCATGCCGGTCCCTTCGCCCTCCGGTTTGGTGGTGAAGAAGGGATCGAAGATCCGTTCCATTGTCTCTTGGTCCATGCCCCGGCCATTATCTTCCACCGCCAGTTCCAGGTAATTCCCCGGCGCTAGGTCGGGCGCCGCCTCGTCACCCAACTCCAGCGGCGCAAGCGCGACCCTGATCAGGCCTTTGCCAATCCCGATTGCATGGGATGCGTTCGTCGCCAGGTTCAGCACGACGCTCTGGATCTCCGTCCGATCCGCCAGCACCTTTCGGCCATCGCCGCGCAATTCCGACTGAAGCGTGATATTGGACGGCAGCGCCGAGCGCAGCAGGTCCAGAGCCGATGCGATCAAAGGCTCAAGGGCGACTGGTTCCGCCCGTTTCGTGCGCTTGCGGCTATAGGTCAGGATCTGCTCGATAAGATTCCGGCTACGCGCCGCTGCTGCGATCACCTGATCGAGGTTACGACGGGCGTCGGAATCCTGCGGCAGATCCACGGCCACAAGCTCGGTCAGGGCGACAATCGGCAGAAGCTGGTTGTTGAATTCATGTGCGATGCCGCCGGCCAACGATCCAAGCGCCTCCATCTTCTGGGATTGCCGCAGTTGCTCTTCGGCCGCTTTGCGCTCTGTCACATCGGTCACCGATCCAGCCATCCGGTAGGCCCTGCCCTCGGCATCCCAAAGCGCCAGCCCGCGGGTCAGAGCCCAGATGCATGAACCGTCCTTCCTGAGCAGCCGGCATTCGAAGGCGAAGAATCCCTCTCGATCCTTGAAATGTGCGGTAATCGCCGAACGATAGGCCTCCCGGTCGTCGGGATGGACGATCTTGTAGACATCGTTCGACGACAGCCGCAGCGGTTCCCCTCCAAGCCCAAGAATCTCTGCCAGGCGCGCAGAGACTTCGATCCGATCGGACGTGACATCCCAATCCCAGATTCCGTCATTGGTTCCCGCCAGCGCCAGGGCATGGCGTTCCTCGGATGCCCGGAGATCCGAATCGGTCCGCTCATGGGCAGCAATCTCCTGGCGCAGCGATTGGGTCAGTTCGGCATTGTCCTGATCGCGGCGACGCAAGCCGTCGATCATCCTGGCGAAAACCGCGGCAGTGTCGGCCAACTCCCGAAAGCCGCTGCGGAAGGACCAACCGGCGTCCAACCGGCCGGACTCCACAGCAATCGCACCCTGCTGCAGCGCGTCGAAGAACCGGGCCACACTTCGCCAGATGAGTATTCCGATGATGCAGGCGACAGCGCTGATCGCGCCGGCCAGAAGCATGTTGAACAGGCGGTTCTCCCTGATATCGCCCAGGATCACATCCTCTGGAAAGTACAGCCCGAGCACCCATTCCCAATTCTCGCTTGGAAACGGAACGGCGATCGAGACATAGGCCCTGTCATCGACCTCGAAGCGCCCGAAGACCTCCCCCGCCATCTCCAGGCCGGACAGGTCTTCGCCCAGGGACAGAATTGCCGCCTTTGCCGCCGGGGCCTGCAAGTCGTTGACCTTGGCGAACCTTAGCCCGTCCTCCAGCGTGCTGGAACTGCGTGCCACCGTCTCGGAGTCGGGAAAAGCGATGATATCGCCGGCCCTGTCGAAGACGAACGCCGCGCCACGTCTTCCGGTTTGCAGCGCGGCGACGAATTCCGACAACTCGGCAATGACGATGTCGACACCGACGACACCGGTCGCCCGACCGTCCTGATCGCGGACAGCGATCGCCGTGCTGATTCCCGGATGTCCGGACGTGAAGAAGACGTAAGGCTCGGTCCAGGAGATACCGTCGGAGGCAATGGCGTTTTCAAACCATGGTCGGGTTCGCGGATCGAATGTGTCCTCCACATCAGGGGCGTGCGCGATCTCCTCGAATTCAGCCGACCTGTAAGTCACATCAACGGTTCGATCATCTCCTTCGATATCGATGACCTTGGTGAAATAGCCGCCTTCGGACTTCGAGCCATCGGCTCGAACGAAGACGAAGCTGCCATCCTTGCCGCCGTAAAAGATGCTATCGAGCCAGGGGGTAAGCTGGAGCGTTTCGAAAAAATATCGCTCCATGACCGCGGTATCGTCGGTCCGGAGGACTTCGTGCGTCGCGAGCCGTTCGGTCAGGACCGCCGCATCGTGTGCCGGCCTGAAGAACTCTTGGAGATGCTCGACGCCATCCTCTGCTACGGCGCTCATGGCCCGATTGGCCAAATCGAGCAGTGATTCCTGGGCCGACACATAGGACGACACCACGATTGCCGCCACGGATGCGACCTGCAAACCGATGATCCCCGCAAAGAGGACAACTTTGACGGAAGGTTTCAAATCGGGGCCCCCTACCTATCAGACTATCAGCCTGTGCCGATTTTGCCATGAGGTAGTAATGCCATCGTCCAACTCCCGCCGATTGCGGTGTGCCGTCGGAGATTTGGACGCGCCACTGCGGTTGGCGACCGAATGTCGGCTCGCTATGGTGGAACAGGGTTGCGGGACGACCGATTCAGATGAGCATCTGGGGCAAGATCATCGGCGGCGCCGCCGGGTTGGCGCTTGGCGGGCCATTAGGCGCGATTCTTGGCACCGCCGCCGGGCATGCTGTCGACCGGCTGACCAATGCGGCGAGCGGATCGGCCGCGGACGGCGCAAGCGACGACAACACCAGGAAGATGGCCTTCACCATCGGCGTCATCGTGCTTGGCGCGAAGATGGCGAAGGCCGACGGAATTGTCACCGACGACGAGATTGCAGCCTTCCGGCAGGTCTTCCGCGTGCCGCCCGAGGAGCAGGCGAACGTCACCCGGGTGTTCAATGTCGCCCGCCGCGACCATCGCGGTTTCGAACCCTATGCGCGGCAGATCGCCAAGCTGTTCCGGGATCAGCCGGCCGTGCTGGAAGAGCTCCTGTCTTGCCTGTTCCACATCGCCAAGGCGGATGGCAAAGTCGACGAAGCGGAGCTCGAATTCCTCCACGGCGTAGCTCTGGAATTCGGTCTTGCCGAAGCCGACTTCCATCGCATCCGCGCCGAGGAGATCGGCCCCGACGCCGGCGACCCCTATCATATTCTCGGCATCGACCGCGCCATCGAGGATACCGAGATCAAGTCGGCCTTCCGCCGGTTGATCCGGGAGAACCATCCGGACCTGCTGATCGCCCAGGGCATGCCGCAGGAGTTCGTCGACATCGCCAACGAAAAGGTGGCAACCATCAATGCCGCCTATGACCGCATCCGCCAGGAGCGCGGTATCAGCTGACCGCCGCCGGGATTCCGGACAGCGTTGCACGGACACCAAGCCATGACACTGGCCGATGGCCTGATCGCACTTCTTGTGGCCGTTTTCTGGGGCCTGAATTTCGCGGTGTCCAAGTCCGGACTCGAACAGTTTCCGCCGCTGTTCATGATTGCACTGCGCTTCGGGTTGGTCGCTGCCCTGCTGGTGCCGTTGGTGCCGCGCCCGCTCGGGCGCATTAAAGAGATCGCGCTGTTCTCGGTCACTCTGGGCTTCCTGCACTTCTCCCTGATGTTCAACGGTCTCGCCCGGGTCGACGCCGCCGTCGCGGCGATCACGATCCAAATTCAAGTACCGTTCGCGGCTCTGTTGAGCGCCATTCTGTACAACGACCCACCGGGCTGGAGGCGGCTGCTTGGCATGGCCCTGGCGATCGCCGGCGTGGCAATCCTGGCTGGCGAGCCGCGCACCAGTTCGGCACTGTGGGCTGTCGGCATGATCGTCGCCGCCGCCCTGGTCTGGGCAGTGTCGAACATCCAGATGAAGCAACTTGCCGACGTCGACGGGTTCGCCCTCAACGGCTGGATGGCACTGCTGGCCGCACCCCAGCTGTTGCTGGCCTCGCTGATCATCGAAGAGGGGCAGTGGCAAGCTGTCACGACGGCCGGTTGGCTCGACTGGGGTACGATCGCCTATCAATCGGTGATCGTTGTGATCCTGTGCTACGGGCTATGGTACGGGCTGCTACGGCGGCATTCGGTGAACCAAGTGATGCCGGTGACCCTGCTGGTGCCGCTGTTCGGTGTGCTGTCCGGGGTGGTGTTCCTGGGCGAAGCGTTGACCTGGACCCTGGCGGCCGGCGGCGGGGCAACGATCGCGGGCGTTGCGATCATCGTCAGCCGCCGACCCAAACTGGTCGAACCTAAGACCCGCGCGCCTTGACCGGTGTGTGTCGAGCGCTGGCACCCTTCCGGGGTTCATGCGCTTCTTTCGGCTTCGCATCGCCGACCGCCCCGCTGGATTCCGGCAGGCCCAGCCAGAATTCGATCTTCTCCATCAATTCCAGCCTTTGGATCGGCTTCATGATGAAATCGTTCATGCCAGCCTCGATGCAGGCCTCCTGATCCGTTTCCATCACGTGAGCGGTCACGGCGATGATCGGGACATCACCGGCGTTCCCCGGCAGTTCCCGGATCTGGCGCGTCGCCCCTTGACCGTCCAGCTCCGGCATCCCGATATCCATCAGCACCAGATCGTAGTGCCGGTTCCGCATCGCTTCGACCGCCTGCAGTCCATCGGTCACCGTGTCGATCTGAAAGCCGCTATTGTTCAGCAACGCGGCAACGACCTTCTGATTGGCGGTATTGTCCTCGGCGAGCAGAACCCGGAATTCGGCATTGGGATCGGCCGACCGCTTCGGCGCCCTGCGAGGCTTCCCGAGTTTATCGACAATCTTGGACTTGCGGATCCGCTTCAGGCATTTCAACAACAACCCGGGACGCAGGGGCTTGGGCAGGGCGGCATCAAATCCCAGCTCCTGGGCTTTCGAATCCGTGTCCACCTGTCCGGAGGTGGACGACAAGATCAACGCACCGACATCGATCGTGTCATCGCCACGGATACGCTTGGCCAGAGACCCGCCATCGGCATCCGACAGCATATGATCCAGGATCGCCAATTCGAAGGGTTTCCCAGCCTCGCTTGCCGAGCGTAGACATGACAAGCCCGCCTCGACATCGGCGGCGCAGGTCACCTCCATTCCCAATGCGGAGAACTGCTTTTCGAACGTCAGGCGAGCCATCTCGGCGTCGTCCACGACCAGGACCCGGCGCCCGCGAGTCGAGTCCGGCAGTTCGTCGGCCCATGGCCTAGCCTGCCCGCGGCTGTGAGCAAGCGGGAGGGTCATCCAGAACTGGCTGCCGCGGCCCACTTCACTCTCGACACCAACTTCCCCGCCCATCAGCGCGATCAGTTTCTTGGAGATCGCGAGCCCAAGACCGGTGCCGCTATGTGAGCGCGTGATCGATGAATCCGCCTGGGTGAAGGCGCCGAAGATCTTCTCCAGAAACTCTGCCGGAATGCCGGTCCCGGTATCGCTCACCTCGAATCGAAGGACCATTCCACCATCCGCCGGCGCCGCGTCTTCCACCGTGACCGCCAGCGTCACACCGCCGGAATCGGTGAACTTGACGGCATTGCCGATCAGGTTCAGCAAGATCTGCCGGATCCGACCCGCATCGCCGCACAGCTGCCTGGCGATCCCGGGCGCCAAATAGGCTGCCAGATCGATGCCCTTCTTGCCGGCCTCCGGCCCGAACAGCTCGACGGCATGGTCGATTAGGGGAACGAGCTCGAAGTCCGATTCCACCAGCTTGATTTCGCCGGCCTCGGCCTTCGAGAAATCCAGGATATCGTCGATGATGGTCATCAGGCCTTCCCCTGATTCCCGGATCGTCTCGGTGTATTCCCGTTGCTCCTCGGCGAGGTCCGAATCCAACAGCAGACCGGCCATCCCCAGCACCCCGTTCATCGGCGTCCGCACCTCGTGGCTCACGGTGGCAAGGAATTCTGACTTGGTCCGATTAGCCGCTTCGGCCGCTTCCTTGGCGTCGCGCAATTCCGCTTCAGCCTGCTCGCGCTCAGCGATCTCGTTTTTCAATGCGGCGTTCTTTGCATGGATGTTCTTCTCGGTATCCTCAAGCTTGAGATACTGCCCCTTGAGAATCCGGTCGGCGCGCCGAACGATGATGAAGAGCGCACCGTACAACAACGAAAAAATCAGCAGATAGATCGCGATATTGCCAGTCGTGTTGCGGTCGAGCCGAGCCATGGACGGTGTCACGTCGGTATAGATCTCCAGCACTCCGACCACGGTTCCATCTGTGTCCTGGACTGGGATGTAGGTTTCCACCAGATCTCGATTCTCGACAGCACCGGAAAACGCGCTGAAGCTGTCTCGAAAGCTCATCTTGGTGGACGGCGTGCCGCCGTCCCGGGACATCAGGAAGCCAGAGTTGTCGCTCTTGTCCTCGCCCATCTGACTGGCCTGGGACGAATAGACCGTCAGTCCCTGAAGATTGTAGATCTTGATCTTGAGGACCGGCAGACCTTCGGTCAGCATTCTCAGGGCGTCGTCCAACTGGCCCGTCTCGGACCTCTGGCGCAGCCCCTCCCCATCCTCGTCGACGGTTGTGATGTAGTCGGCGAATTCGGGCCAGATCGTATTGGCGAAGGACCGCGCCAGCGAGACGTTATGCGTTTCCGCGGAGGCGACCAGATCCGAGACCGCGCCCTGTCGATAGAACAGGACCAGAGCCAATGTCGCGACCGCAATCGCGACGGCGCTCGTCAGAGAAAAATAACGTAAAAGTTGAAACATCAAGACAATCCGGCAGGAGAAGTAGCAATTGTCGCCTGCAGAAGTTAATCACCATTGAATTTCCGGCCAGTACGCGCGTCAACAAGGCTGCTGGCGACGGCGATGCCTGCCGTCTTCCGCCCGGGGCCGGTTCACGGCCAGCTCGATAGCTTCGGGGCCGGCCGCGCTACGAAGGCACGATCCCGAAATCCTTGCTCTCAGGGAGGATCTGGCCGCCATCGACGATCAGGGTCGTGCCGGTGATGTAGGCCGCTTCGTCGGACGCCAGGAATAGGGCCGCGTTGGCCACGTCTCGCGGAGTGCCGAGCCGGCCGAGCGGCACCGCCGCCTCCATGGAGCGGATGTATTCCGCGCTGCGCTGGGTCCGCACCGCCTCGGTCTCGATATTGCCCGGTTCGATGCCATTGACGGTGATGCCGTGGGGCGCGAATTCGACCGCGGCGGCGCGGATGAAGCCGTTGATCCCGGCCTTGCTGGCGGAATAGTGGCCGTGCCCAGGATTGCTGACCCGGGGTCCGGTGATCGACGAGGTGAACACCATGCGGCCGTAGCGCCGCTTCTTCATCGGCGCCAGGCAGGCCCGGGCCGCCAGGAAAGTGCCGCGCAGATTGACCCCCAGGACCTGGTCCCACTCCTTGGCCGAGATGTCCTCGATCAGAGTCCATGGGTAGATGCCGGCGTTCTGCACCAGCACGTCGATGCCGCCGAAGCGGTCCACGGCGGCAGCGGCTATGCGCTCTGCATCGGCTTCTTCGGCAATGTCGGCGGCGATGAACGATGCCGGCCCGATCGCCGCCAGCCGCTCGACGGTCGCCTCGCCGGCCTCGGCCTCGCGGTCGGCGATCACCACCGACGCGCCCTCCTCGACGAAGCGCTGCGCGATGCCCGCACCGATACCGCGCGCCGCGCCGATCACGATCGCCACCCGGCCCGCCAAACGACCGCCCATCACCTTCCTCCGCGCCTGCTCCGTTTTCCGATCAGAGATACCGTCGCCGGATCTCCAGCTTCAACGTATCCAGCAGCACCGCCGCAAGCACCAGGCCGCCACGAATAACCAGCGTGTAATGCGGCGGCAACCCCATGACATTGATCGCGGTGTCGATGGCGCTCAGCAGCAGCACGCCGGCGAACACCCCGCTCAGCCGGCCGGAACCGCCCTTCAGGCTGACGCCACCGATGACCACTGCGGCGAAGGCCTCGAACAGCATGCCGGTCCCCAGATTGGCGGTCGCACCGGCCGTGCGCGCCGCCAGCAGCCAGCCGGCGAAGGCTGCCAGGCATCCGGAGAGCACGAAGGCCACCATGACCAACCGGTCGACATTGATGCCGGCGCGATAAGGCGCGCGCGGATTCCCACCGATCAGATACAGGTAGCGGCCAAAGGGTACATGCCGCAGCAGCACATAGAACGCCGCGAACACCGCGATCAACAGCAGTACCAGGATCGGCACGCCCAGCACCGTGCCGGTTGCCACCTGGCGCAGCGTGTCCGGCAGGCCGTAAACCGAGCGGCCGCCGGTCAGCGCGACGACGAAGCCGCGTACATAGATGAACGAGGCCAGGGTGACGATGAAGGCGTTGATCTTGAGGCGCACGATCAGATAGCCGTTGACCAGGCCGAACAGCGCCCCGGCCAGCAGGCACATGGCCAGGGTCGCCGGCACCACCAGCCATGCCGGCTCGATCACCAAAGCGAGGCCAGCGCCATGGGTGCCGAACAGATAGGCCGCCAGCATGGCCGAGAACGCCATCACCGACTCGATCGACAGATCCATGTGGCCGGCGATGATCACCATCGCCAGGCCGACCGCCATGATTCCGACGAACGTCGCCTGCCGGGCGATGTTCACGAAGATCCCGATCTGCAGGAAATTATCGATACCCAGCGAGAACGCCAGCAGCACGACCAGCAGGATAAACCAGACCAGATGATCCAGCAGGAAGCCGATCGCCGCCCGTCGTCCGGGTGCGGGGCCGCCGGCATTGGCGGCCAAATCATCGGTTCGGGCGGTCATGTCATGGAGTTCCTCGGACTGCAGCGCTGCCCTCACCCTCCCGCTTCGCGGGTCGCTCCCTCTCCCGAGGGGAGAGGGATTCGGTGGTCGGCCGCGATGATTTCCCTCTCCCCTCGGGAGAGGGAGGGACCCGCGGCGTAGCCGTGGGAAGGTGAGGACGAAACGGCGGCCGGGCCTGCTACCGACCGCCGCACCGGCATCGGTCTACTGGACGATCTGCACCGGATCGCTGGGCGGCTGCAGGTTGCCCCAGAATTGCGAGGCGTCGACGTTCTCGGCATTGATCGCCGCGCCCGGAATCTTCAAGGTCGGCCCCCAGGGCTCCATGACGAGTTCCGAAGACAGCCCGATGACGTCGTAGGTGCCGGCCTCCAGCGGCTCGCCGGCGACGATCTTGTCGAGGAACATGGCCAGCCCGTAGACCTGGGCATACAGCGGCTGCTCGACCTCGACCTGCTCCCAGCCCTCGCGGATCAGGCTCAGCCCGACGGGAGCGCCGTTCGAGCTGACCAGCATCACATCGCCGGGCTGCTTGCCATTGCCCTCCAGTACCGCCACCACCGGCACAGCAAGATGTGCGGCATGGACAAAGATCAGGTCGATGTCCGGGTTGACCAGAAGCTGGTCGGAGGCGATGTCACCGGCGTTCGACGCTTCCCATTGCAGCGCCGCATGGGTCAGGATCTCGACATCGGGATGCGCCGCCATGCGTTCCTCGAAGCCTTTCTGGATGTCGAGGGTATAGCTGTCGCCCGGGTCGCCGAGGATCTGCAGCACCTTGCCGCTGGCGTTGCCGTGCCGCTGTTCCAGCAGGCGGGTGATTTCCGCCGCCGCCACATGGCCGATCTCCACCGTCCCCGCGACCGATGTCAGATCCAACTCGGTGCTGGTGATCTGACGGTCGAAGACAAGTACTGGAATGCCGGCTGCGCGAGCCTTTTCGATGCCCGGCACGACGGAGTCGAAATCGACCGCCGCCAGCACGATTGCCGTCGGGTCGAGCTCGATCACGTCCTCGAACTGGTTGAGCTGCAGGTCGGTTCGGTTCTGGGCGTCGAGGGAGATGACCTCATAGCCGATCGACCCCAAGGTCGACTCCATGGAGTTCACCGACTCGGTCTGGAACTCATCCAGCAGGGTCGGCACCAGATAGTAGACCGTGCCCTTGTCCTGCGCCGTCGCCGCCGAACCGGCAGCGATGCCCATGGCAAACGCGACGGGCAGAACGAGCCGCCGTATCAGAGTCTGTCTCATTGTCGTTTCCTCCCCTACATTGCCGGCCACTCCGATCGGCGGCCGGTCGCGGCGACATTGCCTAGGCTATGTCGCCGGTGATCATTCGGACGACGTCGTCCGGCGTCGTGTCAGCGGCCGCGATGTCGCCGGTCAGCCGGCCGTGCCGCAGCACCACGACCCGGTCGGCGACCTGGAAGGCGTGCAGCAGATTGTGCGTGATGACGATGACCGCGATGTCCTGGGCACAGACCCGCGCAATCATGTCCAGGCCGCGGCGCGTCTGCTCGACGCCAAGCGCGGCGAAGGGCTCGTCCAGCAAGACAAGCTTGCCGCCCCAATGGACGAACCGGTTGAGTTCGATGGCCTGACGCTGCCCGCCGGACAGATGCTCGACATTGATGCGGACCGACGGGATTTCGGTTCCGCCGTCACGCAAAGCCTGTTCGGTCCGCGCCTGCATCTCGCGTTCAAGCAGGATCGGTATGCCGGCGATCCTTTTTACCAGTTCGCGGCCCATGAAGAAGTTGGCGACCACGTCGACATTCATGCATAGCGAAAGATCCTGATAGACGGTCTCGATGCCGACGTCCTTGGCCTCCGACGGCGCGTCGAAATGCCGGATCTCACCATCGAACAACACCTGGCCGGAGGTCTGCCGCTGCTCGCCCGCGATGATCCGCACCAGGGTCGACTTGCCGGCGCCGTTGTCGCCGAGAAGTGCGACGACCTCGCCGGGATGGACGTCAAAGGACACATCGTCCAGAGCGGTGACCGCGCCGAAGCGCATGGAGATATTCTGCAGCCGCAGAAGCGCCGGCGCGGCAGCAGCAGCGCCAGCCTGGCCAGCGGCGGTCGGCTCAGACGGGGCTACCGGCATCGCCGCATTTCTCTGGGCCGAACTCAGTCTGCACGGCCGATATCGCCATCCCTGCACCTGCCGAAATCGCACGCGGACGTCATTCTGAGAGCCCGCGAACCGGAGAGTCAAATGGATTGGCCGGCCCTTCGCCCGGTGACGGCAGCGAGTCCGCACCTTGCGGACCAGGGAACCCACGCCTATTTTCCCGTCTGCCAGACGGTCGGATGGCCGCTCCCGGCTTCGCTTCGGCGGTGCCGGGGGAGGAAAGTCCGGGCTCCACGGAAACACGGTGCCGGGTAACGCCCGGCGGGGGCGACCCCAGGGAAAGTGCCACAGAAAGCAAACCGCCCGCACGGCCGGAGACGGCCCGCGGGCAAGGGTGAAAGGGTGCGGTAAGAGCGCACCGCGTGGCCGGCGACGGACGCGGCACGGCAAACCCCACCGGGAGCAAGACCGAATAGGGACGGGCGTGGCGCCGGGGCAACCTGGCGGCCGCAACGGGGGTTTTCGCCCGCCGTCCGGGTTGGTCGCGCGAGGCGTCCGGCAACGGGCGTCCCAGAGGAATGGCCATCCATCGGCCCTCGGGCCGAGGACAGAACCCGGCTTACAGACCGTCTGGCGCTTCACCCAATTTGGCGGCCGTCCAACCTTGCAGCCTGCGGCGGCCCATGAATTCCCATGCCCGCGGCACACTTTCGGTGCCTTTGATGCAAGGGTATTTTCTGAACAAAAAGAGAACGAACCTGTCAGGGTAGATGAGAAATGGTTAACACTTGGATAATTTGGAGCCGATCCGCCTGAATTTCGACGACTTTCATCCGATTCATGAGAACCCACCCAATTTTCTTTGGTTATCCAACTGATTACTGTGAATCTCATTGACGACCCATGAAATCCCATGATATCCCATTTCTTCCCAAGCCGCATGGGACGCCCTCACACCTGCATGCGTCGTTGGTGTCATGGCGATGGACAGGATTGCGGGGCGCATTGGCGCCAGGTCACGGAGTTCGATGACTCTCTTTACGTCGACTTACGTCAACAAGGTGGATCGCAAGGGCCGCGTCAGCGTGCCCGCGTCGTTCCGTGCCGCCTTGGACGGGTCCGGCGGCAGCCTGGTTTACGTAAAGCCCAACCACCCGTTGGGAGCCATCGACGGGCTGAGCGAAGCCTGGATGGAGCAGATCCAGGCGCGGATCGACGAACTCGACATCTATTCCGACGAACGCATTGCACTGGAGACCCGGGAATTCGCCGAGACGACCCGGCTGGCTCTCGATCCGGAAGGGCGGATGATCCTGCCGCGCGACCTGATGGCCGCCGCCGAAATCACCGACAACGCGACTTTTGTCGGGCTGGGTCGGTATTTCCAGATCTGGCAGCCGGACCGGTTCGACGACCATAAGAGCCGGCAGGTCGCCGCCGCGAAGTCCCTGACGCTGCCCAAGCCGGGCGCTCGCCCGAATGGCGGTGCGCAATGACCGGCCAGCGCACCATGACCGATACGGATCGCCACGTCCCGGTTCTGCTCGAGCAAATCGTAGCCGCAATCGACCCTCAGGACTCCGAGACCATCGTCGACGCGACCTTCGGGCGCGGCGGCTATGCGTCGGCATTCCTGAACGCCGCCCGATGCCGGGTGGTGGGCATCGACCGCGACCCCGATGCCATCGCCGCCGGCCGCGCCACCGAGGCCGCTGCCGAGGGCCGGCTGATCGTGATCGAGGGCCGGTTTGGCGAAATGGACACCCTGGTCGCCGGGCATGTCGACGGTCCGGTCGATGGCGTGGCCTTCGATATCGGCGTGTCCTCGCCGCAGATCGACGACCCCGGGCGCGGCTTCTCGTTCCGCGCCGACGGCCCGCTGGACATGCGCATGGCGCGGCACGGGCCGACCGCCGCCGATGCCGTCAACACTCTGCCGGAAGAGCCATTGGCGGACATCATCTACCGTTTTGGCGAGGAGCGCCGGTCGCGCCGCGTCGCCAAGGCCATCGTGCTGGCACGCGCCAAGGCGCCGATCACCAGAACCGCGCAGCTCGCCCAGATCGTGCGCCGGGTGGTGCCGCCGTCCCGGGACGGCATCGATCCGGCAACGCGCACATTCCAGGCGCTGCGCATCTACGTGAATGACGAACTGGATGAACTGGACCACGGCTTGAGCGCCGCCGAGCGACTCCTCCGGCCCGGCGGGCGGCTCGCCGTGGTCTCTTTTCACAGCTTGGAAGACCGTCAGGTGAAACGCTTCCTGACCGAGCGTAGTGGCGCCGCGCCCAAGGGCTCGCGGCACCTGCCGGAGGCAGATGCGACGGCCGGGCAATCGCCGACCTTCCGCCTGATGCACCGCAAGCCTGTCACGCCCGGCAAATCCGAGATGGCGACCAATCCGCGGGCCCGCTCGGCCCGGCTGCGCGCCGCCATCCGCACCGACGCGCCGGCCTGGAGCGCGACGCAACACGGGGGGAGGGCGGCATGATCCGGACCCATGCCCTGATTTGGACCCTGCTGGTGGCGGCCGCCGTCGGCGTTCTCTTCTACACCAGCCATCAGACTGAGGAGTTGGAGGCCGAGCTTGACGCGCGGCATGACGCGGTGATCGCCGAGCGCGAGGCGATCCGCATCCTGCGCGCCGAATGGGCCTATCTGAATGAGCCCGGCCGGCTGCGCGAGCTTGCCCGGCGGCACACGCCGCTGGGACCGGCCATGCCAGTCCAGATCATCGCCGGGCCGGACGAGATCCCAGTGATCCTGCCCGGCCTTGGCGCCCTGCCGGGATTGCCGCTGCCCCAGCACAAGCCGCAGCCGGGGCTGGAACTGGGGCCGATGGTCTCGGCCGTGCCCGAGACCGCGCCAGCCGACACGGCAGAGGCATCGGCGATCGTGCCGCCACGAGCGCCCGTCGCCGCGGTCCGGGGCCCGGCCTCGCCGCCGACGAGCGAGCCGCCCCACGCGCCGTTGCAGGCCTTGCTCGCCAACTTCCGGGCACAGCAATCCACCGCGCAGGCGGGAGCGGGCCAATGAAGACCAGATCGCGCCGCCGTGGATCCGACACCCGTCAGGGCATTCTGCCGCTTGGCATTGCATCCGGGAGGCCGGAGCAGCCGGAGCGCGCCGACCCCGCTGAGCGCAGCCTTGAGCTCGGCCGCCGCCGGCTGACCATCACCGGCGTGCTGTTCCTGCTCGCCTTCCTCACAGTCGGCGGCCGTCTGGTGGATGTGGCGGCCCTGAACGGCGGCCGGGAGCCGCGGCTGGCCAGCATCGCCACGACGGAGCTGCCCGGCCGGCGCGCCGACATCGTTGACCGCAACGGCGAGATCCTGGCAACCACGCTGCCCACGGCCTCGCTCTATGCCGATCCGGCCCTGGTGATCGATCCCACCGAAGCAGCGGAGATGCTGGTCGCGGTCCTGCCGGACCTGGACTACGACACGGTGCTGGCGGCACTGAACTCGAACCGCCGCTTCGTGTGGCTGCGGCGCGGCCTGACGCCATCCGAGCATCATCAGGTCAACCGGCTCGGACTTCCGGGCATCGCCTTTCAGAACGAGGATCGCCGCTACTACCCGTTCGGCCCGCTCACTGGCCATGTGGTCGGTTTCACCGATGTCGACGGCCGCGGGCTTGCCGGCATCGAGAAGTCGCTGGACACGCGCCTGCGCGCCGACAGCGAGCCACTGCGGCTGTCGGTCGACGTCAGGGTTCAGTCACTGCTGCATCGCGAATTGCAGGCGGCGATTGATGAGTTCTCGGCGATCGGCGGGGCCGGCCTGGTGATGGACGCCAACAGCGGGGAGATCGTCGCCATGGTCTCGCTGCCGGATTTCAATCCGGCGCAGCCCGACGCCGCACCCGATAACGGCCGGTTCAACCGGACCACGCTCGGCGTCTACGAGATGGGCTCGACGTTCAAGATCTTTAACACCGCCATGGCCCTCGACGGCGGCGTGCTGACGCTGGATGACGGCTTCGACACCACCGATCCGATCCGCGTCGGCCGCTATACCATCAACGACTACCACCCTGAGCGCCGGTGGTTGTCGGTGCCCGAAATCTTCATGCACTCTTCCAATATCGGATCGGTGCATATGGCGCTGGCGGCCGGAACCCGCGCCCAGCAGGACTATCTGGACCGGTTCGGGCTCATGCGCATGCCGGATCTGGAACTGCCGGAACTGGCCATGCCGATGGTTCCGCACCCGTGGCGCGAGATCAACACAATGACCATCGCGTTCGGCCATGGCCTGGCGGTCAGCCCGCTGCAACTGACCGGCGCCGTCGCAACCGTGGTCAATGGCGGCGTGCTGCGCGCGCCGACCCTGCTGGCGCAGGACAGGGACGCCGTTGTGCCCGGCATCCGCGCGATCTCGGAGCAGACGTCGGACGTCCTGCGACGGCTGATGCGATTGACCGTGCTGTCGGGAACCGGCACCCATGCCGATGCCAATGGCTACCTGGTCGGTGGAAAAACCGGGACTGCGGAAAAGGCGCAGGGGAGCGGCTACAGCCGCCGCGCCCTGCTCTCCTCATTTGTCGCAGCTTTTCCCATGACAAGCCCCGAATATGTCGTATTCGCAATGCTTGATGAGCCTCAGGGCACCGAGCGCACCTTTGGCTATGCCACGGGTGGATGGGTGGCGGCGCCGCTGGTCGGACGGGTGATCGAGCAGATGGGGCCGATGGTCGGGATATTGCCGGTCGACCCGGACTCGCCGGAGATCCGCGAAGCGATGCATGTCGACCTGCCCGGGGACGAAAACGCCCCCGGCACCGAGCTCGCAGCCTACGCGAACTGATGCTGTTGATGACCGGAACGCGCACCGAAGCCGCCACAGACGGGCTGCCCGAAATCACCGGGCTGACCGCGGATTCGCGCGCCGTAGAACCGGGATTCCTGTTTGCCGCCCTGCCGGGCTCACAGGCCGACGGCCGCGATTACATCGGCCAGGCGCTTGCCAAGGGGGCACGCGCCATCCTGGCCCCGACGGGCACCGAGTTGCCGCCCTCGGCAGCCGGCGTCGAACTGATCACCGACGATCGTCCGCGACGGCGCTTCGCCCGGATGGCGGCGGCCTTCTATGGCGCGCAGCCGGCAACGATCGCCGCCGTGACCGGCACCAACGGCAAGACATCGACCGCCAATTTCGCCCGCCAGATCTGGGAACGGCTTGGAAAGTCCGCCGCCAGCCTCGGCACTCTCGGGATCACCGCACCGGGCATGGAGCAGTACGGTGCCCTGACCACGCCCGACCCGGTGGCGCTGCATGCCAGCCTGGCCGAGCTGGCAGAAGCCGGGATCACCCATCTGGCGATGGAGGCATCGTCGCATGGCCTCGACCAGCACCGACTTGACGGTGTTGCGGTGACCGCTGCCGGCTTTACCAATCTCAGCCGAGACCATCTCGACTATCACGGCACCATGGACTCCTATCTGGCCGCCAAGGCTCGGCTGTTCGACGAGATATTGGTGCCGGGCGGAACCGCCGTCCTGAACGCCGACGCGCCGGAATGCAACGCGCTGGCGGCGCGTGCCGAGGCCGCCGGTCGCCGTGTCATCCGCTATGGCGCAAAGGGTACGGAGCTGCGCCTCGATGCGATAGCGCCTCAGTCGCGCGGGCTGGATCTCAGGCTCACGGTCCGCGGTCGATCCTTCGACGTGGCCCTGCCGCTGGTCGGCGCATTTCAGGCCGCCAACGCGCTCTGCGCCTTGGGCCTGGTTCTGGCCGATGACACCCAGCCCGACGCCACCATCGCAGCCCTGGAGACCCTCGTAGGAGTTCGGGGCCGCCTCGAATTGGTCGCGCGCCACGGCAACGGCGCCGCAATCTTCGTCGACTACGCGCACACGCCGGACGCGCTGGAAACGGTGCTGGTGGCGCTGCGGCCGCACACGCGGGGCCGGCTGGTGGCCGTGTTCGGCTGTGGCGGCGATCGCGATCCAGGCAAACGGCCGGTCATGGGAACCACCGTAGCGCGATTGGCGGATTTGCCGATCGTCACCGACGACAACCCGCGGACCGAAAACCCCGCGGCCATTCGCGCTGCCGTGATGGCGGCGTGTCCCGGAGCCGAGGAAATCGGCGACCGGGCAGAGGCGATCCGCAAAGCGGTCGCTGGTCTGGCACCGGACGATGTTCTGGTGATCGCAGGCAAAGGGCATGAAACGGGACAGATCGTTGGCGAGGACGTCCATCCCTTCGACGACGCAGAACACGCCCGAACCGCCGCCAGTGACCTTGGCGCCGCGGCATCGGCGGGAGACTCAAGATGAGCGAAAATCCCTTGTGGACCGCCCAGGAAGTGGCGGCGGCGACCAGCGGAACCCCGATTGGAACCTGGGCGGCCAGCGGCGTGTCGATCGACAGCCGAAGCGTCGAACCCGGAGACCTGTTCATTGCTTTGGCCGGGCCGAATTTCGACGGCCATGACTATGTCGCCGATGCGCTCCGCAGGGGCGCCGCGGCCGCGATGGTGCATCGACCGCCAAAAGCGGTGACGGCGGATGCGCCTTTGATGGTGGTCGACGATACCATGGAAGGCCTGACGGCCTTGGGCAGCTTTGCCCGGCTCCGCTTCGGCGGCAAAGTGGTAGCGGTCACAGGCTCGGTCGGAAAGACCAGCAGCAAGGAGGCTCTGCGCACGGCCCTGGAGGCCCAGGCGCCGACCTTCGCCACGACGGGCAATCTCAACAATCACTGGGGCGTGCCGCTCAGCCTGTCCCGGATGCCGTCGGACCTGGCCTTTGGCGTTTTGGAACTCGGCATGAACAACCCGGGGGAGATCGAGCCGCTGTCGCGGCAATGCAAGCCGGACGTGGCCGTGATCACCACCGTCGAGGCCGTGCATCTGGAGAATTTCGACAGCGTCGAGGCAATCGCCGATGCCAAGGCAGAGATCTTCGCCGGCATGACCCCGGCTGGCACCGCGGTCCTGAACCGCAACAACCGCCACTTCCCGCGGCTCGTCGCCCACGCCCGCACCGCGGGAATCGGCCAGATCTGGAGCTTCGGTGAGCACCCCGATGCCGAGGCACGGCTTCTGGATTGCTCTCTGCACGCGACCTGCAGCGCCGTCAGCGCATCAATCTGCGGCGAAGTCCTGCAGTACTCGCTGTCGGTGCCCGGTCAGCATTGGGTGCTGAACAGCCTGGGCGTGCTGTTGGCGGTCAAAGCGCTGGGCGGCGACCCCGCTGCCGCGGCGCGGGCTCTGTCGACCATTCAGCCGCTCAAGGGACGCGGCGCGCGCAGCCGCATCCGGCTGCTGGACAATGACCAGATCGGCGCCTTCACGCTGATCGACGAATGCTACAACGCCAGCCCGACATCGGTCGCCGCTTCGCTGGCCGTTCTCGGCACCTCCGATCCCGATGGCGGCGGCCGCCGCATCGCCGTGCTGGGCGACATGCTGGAACTTGGCGAGCACGCCTCGTCGCTGCATGTCGGACTGAAGCAACCGCTGGTCGCCGCCGACGTCGACCTGGTCTACGCCTGCGGCTCGAACATGGCGAAGCTGTTTGACGCGCTGCCGCCGGCCATGCGCGGCGCTTACGCTCCCGATAGCCGGGAACTGGCGGAACTGGTGGCCGAGGCGGCACAGCCGGGCGACGTCATCATGGTCAAGGGGTCGCTGGGCAGCCGCATGGCGCTGGTGGTCGACGCGCTGCAGGCGCTCGACTCCGGCGAGGACGGACAATCCGGGTTGATGTGCCGGCCGCGGGCGGTCAACGGAGGCTGACCGTTGCTCTACAACTTCCTGTTCCCGCTGGCCGACGACTACATCGTCTTCAACCTGTTCCGGTATCTGACGTTCCGCACCGGCGGCGCGCTGATGACGGCGCTGGTCGTCGCCTTCGTGATCGGGCCGTGGCTGATCCGCAGCCTCAGAACCCGCCAGGGCGCCGGACAGCCGATCCGCGACGACGGGCCCGAGGCGCATTTCGCCAAGCGCGGCACGCCGACCATGGGCGGTCTGATGATCCTGATCGGGGTGCTGTTTTCGACCCTGCTGTGGGCCGACCTGACCAACGCCTATGTCTGGGTCGTCATGCTGGTGACCACCGGCTTCGGCCTGATCGGGTTCTTCGACGACTACCTGAAGCTCACCAAGCGCAACGCGCGGGGGCTGCCGGGCAAGGTGAAGCTGGTCTTCCAGGTGTTGATCGCGTCGGTCGCGGCCGGGTGGACCATGCAGATTGCCGGCGCGCCCTTGGCAACCGGCCTGGCGATTCCGTTCGTGAAGGATCTGCTGATCCAGCTTGGCTGGTTCTTCGGGCCGTTCGCGGTCCTGGTGATCGTCGGGGCGTCCAACGCAGTCAACCTGACCGATGGGCTGGACGGGCTGGCGATCGTTCCGGTGATGATCGCCGCCGGCTGCTTCGGGGCGATCAGCTATCTCAGCGGCAATGCGATATTCGCCGACTATTTGCAGATTCACAACATCAGCGGCGGCGGCGAACTGGCGGTATTCTGCGGCGCATTGATCGGCGCCGGCCTTGGCTTCCTGTGGTTCAACGCACCACCGGCCATGGTGTTCATGGGCGATACCGGTTCCCTGTCCATCGGCGGTGCGCTGGGCGCCATCAGCGTGGTCACCAAGCACGAGTTGGTGCTGGCAATCGTCGGCGGTTTGTTCGTATTGGAGACCGTGTCAGTGATCGTCCAGGTCGCGTCTTTCAAGCTGACCGGGCGGCGGGTCTTCCGCATGGCGCCGCTGCATCACCATTACGAACAGAAGGGCTGGGCCGAGCCGACCATCGTCATCCGCTTCTGGATCATCGCCGTGATTCTGGCGCTGGTCGGCCTGTCCACGCTGAAGCTGAGGTAAAGCGGTGATCGACCTTGGCTTCCTTTCAGGCAAGACGGTCGCCGTGCTGGGGCTCGGAAAGTCGGGCATGAGCACGGCGCGCGCACTTTCGGCCGCTGGCGTCACCGTGCTGGCCTGGGACGACAGTCGCCCTGACGCGGCGGCGGCGCTGGACGGCGTAACCGCCGCCGATCTTCGCGAAGCCGATCTGACGCAAGTCGCGATGCTGGTTCTGAGCCCCGGCATCCCGCGCTGCAATCCCGCACCCCATGTGGTCGTGGCGCGGGCCCATGAGGCCGGCTGCCCGATCATCAGCGATATCGACCTACTGGGCCAGGCCCAGCCGGATGCCCGCTATCTCGGCATCACCGGAACCAATGGCAAGTCAACGACCACGGCGCTGATCGGCCACATCCTGACCAAAACCGGACCACCGACCCAGATCGGCGGCAATCTGGGCATTCCCGCCCTGTCCCTGAAACCGCTCGACGCCGATGGCTGGTACGTGCTGGAGCTCAGTTCGTACCAGCTTGAAACCGTTTCGGCCGTCGCGTGGGATATCGGCCTGTTGATCAATGTCGCGCCGGACCATCTGGACCGCTACGCCGACATGGACGGCTATGTCGACACCAAACGGCGCATGTTTTCCCGGCAGCCACCCGGCGGCACGGCGATTGTCGGCATCGACGATGAGTGGTCACGGGCGACCTATGACCGGCTCTCGGCCCAAGGCGATCGGCGGGTGATCCCGATTTCCGCCGAGACGGCGATCGCCGGCGGCGTATTCGTCCGTGGCGGATTGCTGATCGACGCGACCGAAGGCGCCGAGCGGACCGTACTGGACCTTCGCGGGATCCCGACATTGCCGGGCCGCCACAACTGGCAGAATGCTACAGCCGCCTATGCTGCGGCGCTGTGTGTCGGGATCGCCCCAGAGGCGATCGCCGAGTCGATGCGCACCTTCCCGGGCCTGCGCCATCGGCAGGAGTTTGTCGGGTCGATCGGTTCACTGCGTTTCGTCAACGACAGCAAGGCGACCAACCCGGACGCCGCGGCCCGGGCCCTGTCCTGCTACGACCGGGTCTATTGGATCGCCGGCGGCCAGCCCAAGCAGGGCGGACTGGAGGTTCTGACTCCGCAGCTGGGGCGGGTGGCGCACGCATTCCTGATCGGAGAGGCATCCGGCATGCTGTCGGACTTCCTCGACGGAAAAGCGACCAGCACCCGCTGCGGCGAGATCGGCCCGGCGGTCGAGGCGGCGGTCCGCCAGGCCGAAGCGGACGGCGGCGGTGACGCCGTTATCCTGCTGTCGCCGGCCTGCGCATCCTGGGATCAATTCACCAATTTCGAGGCGCGCGGCGACGCCTTCGTGGCCGCCGTCCGCGCCATGGCTCGACGCTCATCCGGCGCGACCCAGACGCTGCCAACAGCGGGGGCGGCGTGATGATCGGCTGGGCCCGCACCGACACCTCGATCCTTGGCCGCTGGTGGTGGACGGTCGACCGCTGGAGCCTGGGCGCGCTCGGCCTGCTGGTCGCGTTCGGTGCCGTCGTGATCGTTGCCGCCAGCCCCCCGGTCGCCGATCGGCTGAATGTCGACGAGTTCCATTTCGTGCGTCGCCATCTGGCGCTGCTGGCGCCGGCGGTGCTGATCCTGCTGGGCACCTCGATCCTGTCGCCGACCGGCGTGCGCCGCCTTTCTTCCCTGGTCCTGGCCGCCGGCATCATCGGTGTGGTCCTGACCCTGTTCGCAGGTGTCGAGATCAAGGGCGCCACCCGCTGGCTGGAGATCGGGGGCATGTCCCTGCAACCCTCGGAGTTCGTCAAGCCGGCCTTCGCCGTGGTCGCGGCCTGGCTGTTCACCCGCTCGGCGATGCGTGGCGAGCCGCATGGCAACATCGCCTGCTGCGCCCTCCTTGCCGCCATTCTGGGCTTGCTGCTGCTGCAACCCGATCTCGGAATGGCGGTGGTCGTGACGACGGTCTGGGGCGTGCAGTTCTTCCTGGCCGGGCTGTCGATGAGCATGGTCGCCGCGATTGCGGGGCTGGCCCTGGCCGGCCTTGCCGGCTCCTACATGGCGTTTCCCCACGTCGCCAGCCGCATCGACCGGTTCCTCGACCCGGCCAGCGGCGACAACTACCAGGTCCAGCGCTCGCTCGAAGCGTTCATGAATGGCGGCCTGTGGGGCACCGGGCCCGGCGAGGGCACCGTCAAGGCCGGACTGCCGGACGCCCATGCCGATTTCATCATGGCCGTCGCCGGCGAGGAGTTCGGTGTGATGTGGTGCATGGTGCTGATCGCGCTTTTCGCCTTCATCGTGCTGCGCGGGTTCAACCGGGCGATCGGCGAACACAGCCTGTTCGTGCTGCTTGCCGCCGCAGGCCTGCTGGTCCAGTTCGGGCTGCAGGCTCTGATCAACATGGGGTCGACCCTGAACCTGATTCCGACCAAGGGCATGACCCTGCCCTTCGTCAGCTATGGCGGATCGTCGCTGCTGGCTCTGGCCTTTGGCATGGGCATGGTATTGGCGCTGACCCGCCGCCGGACCGCAGTGTTGCCGAGCGGGGCCGGATCATGAGCCGCGCCGTCATCGCTCTGGCCGCCGGCGGCACCGGCGGGCACATGTTCCCGGCCGAGTCCCTGGCCCGCGCCTTGATCGGCCGCGGCCTGAAGGTCGCCATGATCACCGACAGTCGCGGCGGCGCCTTCGGAGGGTCCGGCCTCGATGTCGAGCTGTTCCGCATCCGCGCCGCTACGGTCGGGGCCGGGCTGATCGGCAAGCTGAAGACGGCGATTTCGATCGCCATAGGCTACGTCCAGGCGCGCGGCATCCTGAAGCGCCTGAAGCCGGCCGCGTTGGTCGGTTTCGGCGGCTATGCCTCGGCCCCGACGGTGCTCGCCGCCGGCGCCCGCCGGGTTCCGGTCCTGCTGCACGAGCAGAATGCCATTCTGGGCCGCGCCAACCGGCTGCTTGCCCGCCGCGCCGCCGGCATCGCGGTGGCCTTTCCGGCGGTCGGACAGGCGGGAGACGCCAAGCTGGTGCGGACTGGGAATCCGGTGCGCCCCGGAATCGTCGAGGTGGCGTCGACACCTTACGAGCCGCCGGTGGCAGATCGCGCCATCCGCATCCTGGTATTGGGCGGCAGCCAGGGCGCGAAGGCGTTGAGCGAACTGGTGCCCGGCGCGCTTGCCAAGCTGAAGGAACCGGTACGAAGGCGCCTGGTGGTTACCCAGCAATGCCGCGCAGAGGATCTGCAACTGGCGCGCACCGTTTACGAGGACACCCGGATAGTCCACCAGCTTGACACCTTCTTCCAGGATGTCCCCAGGCTGATGGCTGAAGCGCATCTGGTGGTTTGCCGCTCCGGCGCGTCGACCATCGCAGAGCTGACCGCCATTGGACGGCCGGCGATCCTGATTCCCTACCCCTATGCCGCCGACGATCACCAGACCGCCAACGCAGCGGCGCTGGAGGCAGCCGGCGGTGGCTGGCTGATGCCGCAGAGCGAATTGACGATCGACAGCCTGTCCGAGCGCGTGGCGACACTGATCGCCACGCCGGACGCGCTGGGTAAGGCGGCCGCGGCCGCGAAGACCTTCGGCACAACGAAGGCAGCGGAACAACTGGCCGACGCGGTGATGCGTCTGGCCGGGCTGGACCAGCGCAACGGAGGCGGCACCCCCCATCCACGACAGGAGGTCGCGGCATGAGACAAATGCCCCTCGATATCGGAACCATTCACCTCGTCGGGATCGGCGGCATCGGCATGAGCGGAATCGCCGAAGTGCTGCACAATCTCGGCTATGCCGTCTCCGGCAGTGACGTCGCGGAGAGCGCCAATGTCCAGAGACTGCGCGAAAAGGGCATTGCGGTCGAGATCGGCCATCGCGACGAGAATGTCGGTGGTGCCGCGGTGGTCGTGGTGTCCTCTGCGATCCAGCCGGACAATCCTGAAATCCGCGCCGCCCGCACCGCCCTGATCCCGGTGGTCCGGCGGGCCGAGATGCTGGCGGAGTTGATGCGCCTGAAATGGGCCATCGCGGTGGGCGGCACCCATGGCAAGACGACCACGACGTCGTTGATCGCCGCGATGTTGGACGCCGCCGAACTCGATCCGACCGTCATCAACGGCGGCATCATCAACGCCTACGGGACCAATGCCCGCCTCGGCGAGGGTGAATGGATGGTCGTCGAGGCCGATGAAAGCGACGGCAGTTTCACCCATCTGCCGGCGACCATTGCCGTAGTCACCAACATCGATCCCGAACACATGGAATTCTACGGCTCGTTCGAGGCGCTGCGCGGCGCCTTCGAGCAGTTCGTGACCAACATCCCGTTCTACGGCTTCGCCGCGATGTGCATCGACCATCCCGAGGTTCAGGCGATGATCCCGCGAGTGCCGGACCGCCGTGTGATCACCTATGGCTTCAGCCCGCAGGCCGATTTCCGGGGCGTCAATGTCGCCATAAGCGCCGACGGCTCACGCTTCGACGTCGTGATCACGGACCGCAGCAGCGGCGACAGCCGGACGCTCGACGGCTTGTTGCTGCCGATGCTCGGCCACCACAACGTGCAGAACGCGCTGGCCAGCGTCGCCATCGGCGTCGAGATGGGCATGAGCGACCAGCGCATCGTCAATACGCTGGCGGAATTCAGCGGCGTCAAACGGCGCTTCACGCGGACCGGAATCGTCGACGGCGTCACCGTCATCGACGATTACGGCCATCACCCGGTGGAGATATCCGCCGTGCTGACCGCTGCCCGCGCCGCGGTGGAGAACACCGCCAAGGTGATCGCTGTCGTGCAGCCGCACCGCTATTCCCGTCTGTCTGATCTGTTCGAGGATTTCTGCGCCTGCTTCAACGACGCCGACGCGGTGATTGTCGCCAATGTCTATGCCGCCGGCGAGGAGCCAATCCCCGGGGCCGATCGGGATGCGCTGGTCGAAGGCCTGCGCTCGCGCGGCCACCGGCTGGTGATCCCACTGGTCGACGACACCGCGCTGGCGCCGATCATCAAGGAGATGACCGACCCCGGCGATCTGGTGGTCTGCCTGGGCGCCGGCAACATCACTGCCTGGGCCCATGCCCTGCCCGATCAGTTGCGGGCCTTGGGGGAGGACGCGGCATGACGGCGATGTCGAAACCGCCCCTGATCGAACGCCTGCCGCAGGTCCGCGGCCGGCTGACCGAGAACGCGCCGCTATCGACAGTGACATGGTTCCGGGTTGGCGGGCCGGCGGAGGTCATGTTCAAGCCGGCCGACGAGGACGATCTGGCGACATTCCTGGCGGGATGCCCCGATGATGTGCCAATCACCGTGATCGGCGTCGCCTCAAACCTGCTGGTCCGCGACGGTGGTGTGCCGGGCGTCGTCATCCGTTTGGGCCGCGCCTTTGTCGGGATCGAGGCCGAGGGTAACCGCGTGCATGCCGGCGCTGCGGCGCTGGACGTCAATGTCGCCAAGGTGGCCGGCAATGCCGGGCTGACCGGCCTGGAGTTCCTGGTCGGTATTCCCGGCACGATCGGCGGTGCCCTGCGCATGAATGGCGGCGCCTACGGCTCTGAGATCAAGGACGTGCTGGACAGCGCCTGGGCGTTCGACAGGCAGGGCCAGCGGCTCGAGCTGTCGCTCGCCGATATGGGCCTCAGCTATCGCCATTGCGACGTCGCCGAGGATGTCGTTTTCGGCGGCGCGGTGCTGCGCGCCGAGCCTGGCGAGAAGCAGGAGATCGCCGCGCGCATGTCCAAGATCAGCGAGGCACGGGGCTCGACCCAGCCGATCCGATCGCGCACCGGCGGTTCGACATTCGCCAATCCGCCGGGACACAAGGCCTGGCAACTGGTCGACGAGGCCGGCTGCCGCGGCCTGAAAGTGGGCGGCGCCCAGGTCTCCGAGATGCATTGCAACTTCCTGATCAACACCGGCGACGCCACCGCTGCAGACCTGGAGACCCTGGGCGAGACGGTCCGCGACCGGGTCCGCGACAAACACGGCATCGAGTTGCGCTGGGAGATCCGTCGCATCGGCGTGCCGGCCGAAAGCGAGGCCGCCGATGGCTAAGAGCAAATCGGCCAAGGGTAACGGTGCCAAGCAGGTCGCCGTCCTGTTGGGCGGCTGGTCGGCCGAGCGGGAGGTCAGCCTGGTATCCGGCAAGGATTGCGCCAAGGCTCTGGAACAGGCCGGTTACGTCGTAACCGAGATCGATGTCGGCCGCGATCTGAAGGCGCTTCTGGCGGCTTTGACGCCGGCGCCAGACGCGGTCTTCAACGCCTTGCACGGCAAGGGCGGCGAAGATGGCGTCATCCAGGGCGTGCTGGAGATGCTACAGATTCCCTACACCCATTCCGGCGTCATGGCGTCGGCCCTGGCGATGGACAAGGATATCGCCAAGCGGGTGCTGGCCACGGTCGGTGTGCCGACGCCCCACGGTCTGGTCGTCGACCGCGACCATGTGCTGGCCGGCCATCCGATCGACCCACCCTATGTGGTCAAGCCGGTCGACGAGGGATCCAGCGTCGGCATCCGCATCGTCATGCCAGGTGACAACGCGCCGGGAATTGACAAGGACTCCTGGGTGTTCGGAGAGCGGGCACTGGTCGAGAGCTATATTGCGGGCCGCGAGCTGACCGTCGCGGTGATGGGCGACCAGGCGCTGGCGGTGACCGAGATCATGCCAAATGAGGGCTTCTACGACTACGCCGCCAAATACACGGACGGCAAGGCGGTGCACCAAGTCCCCGCCGACGTCCCGCAGACGGTCACCGATGCCTGCTTGCGGCTGGCCCTGCTGGCGCACCAGACCCTGGGGTGCACCGGCGTCAGCCGCGCCGATTTCCGTTACGACGACAGCCGGCCCGGCACCGACGGGCTGTACATGCTGGAGGTCAATACCCAGCCCGGCATGACGCCGCTGTCGCTGGTGCCCGAACAGGCGGCGCATCTGGGGATCAGCTTCCCCGAACTGTGCGCCTGGATGGTGGAGAACGCCGCATGTCACGCCTGACCGCACGCCGCCGGATGATCGGGGTCGCCACACGGCCCACGAACGAAAGCCATGCCAAGGCGCCGCCGCGTCGCCGCCCCGCCCGCCGGATTCTGCGACGGGGTCTGTTTGCCCTTGCCGGGATTACCGCCGCCGGGGTCGTCGGCACGATCATCTGGGCGTTCACCAGTGGCTGGGTTGCGAACACCGTCGATGCCACGACAGAGCGCATGCTCGCCTATTCGGTGGAGTCCGGGCTTGGCGTGCGCAACGTGCTGGTCACCGGGCGCGACCGCACGCCCGGCGACGACCTGCTGAAGGCCCTGGAGGTCGATCATGGGACACCGATCCTGGCCTTCGATCCGGTACGGGCCCGTGACGCCGTGGCGGCCCTGCCCTGGGTGCGCAACGTTGTGGTCGAACGCCGATTTCCCGACACGATCTACCTGCGGCTGGAAGAGCGGCAGCCACTCGCCGTATGGCAGTCGGAGCGGACCATGCGCCTGATCGACGCCGACGGCGTTGTGCTGACCGATGACGGCTTGGAGGCCTATGCGGCGCTGCCCTTGGTGGTCGGCGAGGGCGCACCGGACCATGCCGCGCCGCTGCTGGAGAAGCTGACGGCGCTGCCGGCGATCGCAGAGCGGGTCGAGGCGGCGATCCTGGTCAGCGAGCGCCGCTGGGACTTGCGACTGGACAACGGGGTCAATGTCCGCCTGCCGGAAGACGGCATAGGCGAAGCCCTGCTGCGGCTGTCCGAGATCGAGGCCAGCAGTGGCCTGATCGATCGGGACATCGTGGCGATCGATCTCAGGATCGGCGACCGGCTGGTGGTCCAGACCACGCCCGGCGCCAGCGAACGTCGGCGGATGCCGGAGGAAGACACATGATGCCGGGCAGGCAAGACGACTGTTCGCAACGGGGGGCCGCACGACGCGATGGGGTTTAACGGGGTCAAACGATTCAAAGCCCGGCCGCGCGGCGAGCTGATCGCCACGCTGGATGTCGGCAGCACCAAAGTGGTCTGTTTCATCGCCCGGATGGACGAGGACGACCGGCCGCGGGTGATCGGCATCGGCCATCAGGTCAGCCGCGGGCTGCGCAGTGGCGTGGTGGTCGACATGGAGGCGGCGGAGAAGGCGATCGGCCATGCGGTCTCGTCCGCCGAGCAGATGGCCGGCGAGCAGATCCGCGATGTCGTGGTCAATGTGATCGGCGGCCATCTGGCGTCGCAGATCGTGCCGGTCGACGTGCCGATTTCCGGCCACACCGTGGCCGAAGCCGATCTCCGCAAGGCGCTGAAGGTCAACGGCCGCGCGAGGCTACCTGCCGATTGCGAAGTGCTGCACGCGATTCCGGTTGGCTATGCTATCGACGGCAGCCGTGGAATCCGCGACCCGCGCGGCATGTTGGGCAGCCATCTTGGCGTCGACGTGCATCTGATCACCGCCGGCACCGCGGCCATGCGCAACCTGGCCACCTGTATCACCCGCTGCCATCTGGAGATCGAATCCTTCGTCGTCGCGCCCTATGCCGCCGGCCTGGCCTGCCTGGTCGAGGACGAGATGGATCTCGGCTGCACGGTAATCGACATGGGCGGCGGCAGTAGTGGCATCGGTGTGTTCTCCGAGGGCCGGCTGGTCTTCGTCGACTGCATTCCGGTCGGCGGCAGCCATGTCACCAACGACGTGGCGCGCGGGCTGACCACGCCGGTGCTTCATGCCGAGCGGATGAAGACGCTGCACGGCCATGCCATTCCCAACGTCTCGGACGAGCGTGAACTGATCGACGCGCCGCAGGTCGGCGAAGACACCCCGGCCGAAGCCAATCACGTTCCCAAGAGCCTGCTGACCGGGATCATACGGCCGCGGCTGGAAGAGATTTTCGAAATGGTGCGCGGCCGTCTCGAGGACAGCGGATTCGACAAGGTCTCCGGCCGGCGGGTCGTTCTGACCGGCGGTGCCAGCCAACTGCACGGCGTCCGCGAGCTGGCGCAGATGGTGATGGATAAGCAGGTCCGGCTGGGCCGGCCCCAGGGCTTCGAAGGCCTTGCCGAGGCCACCGGTGGACCCGCCTTCTCAACCGCCGCCGGCCTTCTGGCCTACGCGGCACGCTATCAGGCCGACCCGGTTCTGGCGGGAGTTGCCGCCGGTCCGGACGGCGTCGAGGTCGGCGGCGGCCTCTGGAACCGGCTCGGCGGCTGGTTCCGTGAAAACCTGGGGGATTTGTGAATTGAGATTCGAAGACGAAAGGCGGCGGCCCCGCCACGCCAGAATGCTGCTGGGGCGACGTGTTGAGCAAGGATCAGTTGAAAGACTATGTGCGGGACAAGAAAGGGATGGAGGTCAATGATGATTAACTTGAGCATTCCGGAGACGGAACTGCAGTTGCGCCCACGGATTACGGTGGTCGGTGTCGGCGGCGCCGGGGGCAATGCCGTGAACAACATGATCCAGTCGAGCCTGGAAGGGTGCGAGTTCCTGGTGGCGAATACCGACGCTCAGGCGCTGAGCGGCAGCATGGCTGACCGCAAGCTCCAGCTCGGCACCGGACTGACCCAGGGCCTCGGCGCCGGCTCGCGGCCGGATATCGGACGCGCCGCAGCCGAGGAGGCGATGGAGGAGATCTCCTCCTATCTCGATAGTAGCCACATGGTGTTCATCACCGCCGGCATGGGTGGCGGTACCGGCACCGGCGCCGCGCCAGTGATCGCCCGCGCAGCGCGCGAGCAGAACATCCTGACGGTCGGCGTCGTCACCAAGCCGTTCCACTTCGAGGGCGCGCATCGCATGCGGGTCGCCGAGGCCGGGCTGAACGATCTGCAGCAATATGTCGACACCCTGATCGTCATCCCCAACCAGAACCTGTTCCGTATCGCCAATGAGCGGACCACTTTCGCCGATGCCTTCAAGATGGCGGACGAGGTGCTGAGCTCCGGCGTGCGCGGTGTGACCGACCTGATGGTCATGCCGGGCCTGATCAACCTGGACTTCGCCGATATCCGCACGGTCATGGCCGAGATGGGCAAGGCGATGATGGGGACCGGCGAGGATGATGGCGATCGCCGGGCGGTCGGCGCGGCCGAGGCGGCGATCTCCAACCCGCTGCTGGATGACGTGTCCATGAAGGGCGCCCGCGGCGTGTTGATCAACATCACCGGCGGCCTTGACATGACGCTCTATGAGGTCGACGAGGCGATCAATCGCGTCCGTGACGAGGTCGACAACGACGCCAACATCATCTTCGGATCCACATTCGACGAGAGCATGGAGGGGCGGATCCGAGTATCGGTGGTCTCAACCGGTATTGATCTTGAGGCCGGACAGATGCCGAGTGGCGGCATGACCGGAGGCCTGAGCGTGGTCAGCGACCGGTCGGTGCCGGCTTCATCGCAACCGGTGGATCGCAGCCCGCTGACACGCCCGGCCGCAGGGGCGGTTCGCAGCATGCCGCAACAGCAGCCTGCCCCGACCGTGCCCGCGACCCCACCGGCGGCCCGCGAAGCCGTCGCGGAACCGGCCGTCGCAACGGCCCCGATCGAGCCGCCTCGCGCCGAACGCCGGGACGGCGCATTCATTGCTCCGCGTCCGGTTTCCAGCCCGGCGCCGAGTGCGACGCCGGGACCGGAGGCGGCAGACCCGTTTGCCGAGGCGGAAATGGCGAACGCGCCCAGCGGGCTGGAACCTCGACGGGGACGCAACATCTTCCGCCGGATGACCGGATTGCTGCGTGAAGAGGACGACAAAAGTGTCGCCCCCAAGCCCGCGGCCCAGCCCGAGCCCGAGCCGCAACAACCGGCGCAGCAACGGCTAAGTGGACTGGATGTCGGGCAACGGGGTCCACTTCCAAGTGCCGAGGATGATCAGCTGGATATTCCTGCTTTTCTTCGGCGTCAGGCCAATTAGTTCTCGTGTCGTCTGTTAATGATTACTTAGAATTTGAGTAACAAACCGTAACAAAGAGTGATTTGTTCACCCCGGGGGATATTGGTATCTATCCCCTGGGGCAAGGTTCTTTCGTCCCGACCATACTGAAACCATTTAGGTTTTAGCCGCTTCGAATCGCGGAAACCAGTCTTAGGGGGCGTGCGGGTGATACTCGAACAACACGGCGGCGCCGAATCGTCGGCACAGAAGACGATGCGCAGCAAGATCCACTGCACTGGCGTGGGGCTGCATACGGGCGCCAAGGTCAGCATGGTCCTGCACCCGTCTGACATCAACACCGGCCTCACCTTCGTCAGAACCGACATGCCCGAAGACAAGGGTGTGATTCCGGCACGCTGGGATCAGGTGTGCGACACGACTTTGTGCACCGTGATTGGCAATCGGCACGGCGCGACGGTGGGTACGGTCGAGCATTTGATGGCCGCGTTGCGGGGTTGCGGCGTCGACAATGCGGTGATCGAATTGGACGGCCCGGAAGTGCCGATCATGGATGGCAGCGCGGCACCGTTCGTGTTCCTGATCGAGTCCGCCGGCGTGGTGTCACAGCCGGCCGTTCGGCGCGCAATTCGTGTTCTGAAATCGGTCGAAGTACGCGATGGTGACAAGGTTGCGCGACTGTCGCCGGCCGCCGGCTTCTCGTTCAGCTTTGAAATCGACTTTCCCAATTCGCTGGTCTCTCGGCAGGAAGGCGCCATCCGGCTCGCCAATGGCGCATTCAAGTCCGATCTGGCGCGGGCCCGGACATTCGGATTCCTGAAAGACGTCGAGACATTGTGGGCGCGCGGTCTGGCGCGCGGCGGGTCCTTGGACAATGCCGTGGTGGTCAATGGTGGCCAGGTGATGAATGAGGGCGGGCTGCGCTACGAGGATGAGTTCGTCCGTCACAAGATCCTTGATTCGATCGGCGATCTGTATCTCGCAGGCGCTCCGATCCTCGGCCATTTCCATGGCAGCAAGTCGGGTCATGAACTGAACAACAGGCTTTTGCAGGCGTTGTTCAACGACGAGATGGCGTGGTGCTACGATACCATGGATCATGCCGACCTGACCCATGGCGGCTGGAACGCGGTACCGCTGGCACAATCCGCCTAGCCTCATTTCCGGGCCCTGCTGCGGAGGCATGACCGTCCATTGCGGAGCGGTCACAGCCTTTGTATGCCGGCTCGCAAATCTGTCCGGCCGTGGTATATAGGGCGGTTCATAGCCCGGATCGGAATGACCAGACGCTCTCTGATATGCCAATGCCCGACCTTGCTACCTCCATAAATCGGTTCTTCACGGCGACTGCTGTAACCGCGGCGTTGCTGACCGCCGGTTGCTCTTCGGATGATGAACCGGCCTATGTCGAGAGGCCGGCGGAGACGCTCTACAACGACGCCCTCATCGAACTGGGCGATGACAACTACCAGAACGCGGCGCGGTTTTTTGACGAGGTCGAGCGTCAGCACCCCTATTCGCAATGGGCGACGCGGGCACAGTTGATGGCCGCCTATGCACACTACCAGGCCACGGAGTATGAGGACGCGATCCTGGCCCTCGACCGCTTCCTGGCCCTGCATCCGGGCAATGAGAGCAGCGGCTACGCCTACTACCTGCGAGCGCTGTGCTACTATGAGAGGATCACGGACGTCGAGCGCGACCAATTGATCACCGAGCAGGCGCGTGATGCGCTGCGGGAAGTGGTGCGTCGGTATCCCAATACGGACTACGCCCGAGACGCCGCCCTGAAACTCGATCTCACGCTCGACCAGCTTGCCGGCAAGGAAATGACCATTGGCCGCTGGTATCTCCGCCAGGGACACTACAACGCCGCTATCAATCGCTTCCGGGCCGTGGTGGAGCGCTACCAGACGACCACCCATGTCCCGGAGGCCCTACACAGATTGACCGAAGCCTATCTGGCGATCGGCCTACCTGAAGAAGCCCGGATCAACGCCGCGGTTCTTGGCCACAACTATCCAGGGACCGATTGGTACCTCGACAGCTACGCCCTGCTGACCGATCGAGGCGTTCAACCGCCGGAGTCGGAGGGCTTCTCCAGCAGTACCTTCTAGGTTGGACGAAGCGCGCCAATGCTGATCGGCCTTTCGATCCGCAATATCGTCCTGATCGAACGTCTCGACGTCGGCTTTGCCGATGGTCTGTGCGCCCTGACCGGCGAAACCGGCGCCGGCAAGTCGATCCTTCTGGATGCCCTGGGCCTGGCGTTGGGCGCTCGCAGTGATGCCGCCTTGGTGCGCCATGGCAGCGATTCAGCGTCGGTGACGGCGGAGTTCGAAATCCGGGCCGATCATCGCGTCATGGACTTGCTGCGCGACCATGACCTTCCGGACGGAAGTACCCTGCTGATGCGACGTACGCTCACCCGGGACGGCCGCAGCCGGGCCTTCGTGAACGACCAACCGGTCGGCGCCGCTCTGCTGCGGCAATTCGGCGAGACCCTGGTCGAGGTGCACGGTCAATTCGATACAGCCGGGCTTCTCAACCCCAAGACCCATCGCGAGGCGCTGGACGCCTTTGCCGGTCTTCGGGCCGACACCGAACGCGTTACGGCCGCCTGGCAGGCTTGGCGGCGGATAGAGGACGACAAGGCCGAGGCCGAAGCCAAGGTGCGGCCCAGGCCCGCGCCGAGGAGGACTATCTGAAACATACGGTCGCCGAACTCGACGCGCTCGATCCGCAGCCCGGCGAGGAAGGCCTGCTTGCCGACAAACGCGAGATGCTCATGCATCGCGAAAAACTGATCGAGGCAATCACCGGCGCGCTGGACCAGATCGCCGGCGACACGAGCGCGGAAAGCGCACTTGGCGCCGCGCAACGGCTGTTGGAGCGTGTCGCCGACAAGGCCGCCGGCCACCTCGACGCGGCGCTCGAAAGCCTATCGATCGCGCCCGTGCTAGAGATGGCAGAGGCGACCACGAATCTGCAAAGCCTCAGCGCGGATATCGATCTCGATGTGAACGAGTTGGAGTCCTGGAGGAGCGCCTGTTCTCCTTGCGGGCCGCAGCGCGGAAATATGGCGTCGACGTCGACGGGCTCAGCGGCTTGCGCGCGGAAATGGCCGAGAAGCTGTCGCTGATCGAAGGCGAAGGCGATCGCCTTTCGCAGTTGGCCAAGAGCCGCCGAGGTGGCGCGCGCAACCTATCGCGAGGCGGCGGAGCGGCTCAGCCGCGCCCGGTCGAAGGCGGCCCAATCGCTGGACCAGGAGATCACGGCCGAGTTGCCGCCGCTCAAGCTCGAGAAGGCACATTTCGTCACCGAAATCCAGGAACTGCCGGAAACCGAATGGGGGCCGAACGGACGCGATCGGCTGACATTCCAGGTGGCGACCAACCCCGGCGCACCGCCCGGCCCGCTCAACCGCGTCGCCTCGGGCGGCGAACTCGCCCGCTTCATGCTGGCGCTGAAGGTGGTGCTGGCCCGCGGCGGCTCGGCCCCGACTCTGATCTTCGACGAGGTCGACAGCGGCATCAGTGGCGCCGTCGCCGCCGCCGTGGGCGACCGGCTCGGGCGGCTGGGCCGCGACCTGCAAGTCCTGGTCGTTACCCACAGTCCGCAGGTCGCGGCCCGCGCCGGGCATCATTGGCGGGTCGCCAAGACCTCCGCCGACAGCCACGCCACGACCAGCGTTGCGGCGCTGCGCGACGATGAAAGGCGGGAGGAGATCGCCCGCATGCTGTCCGGCGCCACGATTACCGATCAGGCGCGGGCCGCGGCCGATAGCCTGATCGCGGCCCGATCCGCCTGATGCCGGCCGCCGATCCGAGCACCCTCACCCGTCGAGGCGTTGTCCGCCGACCAGGCCGCCGCGGAACTCGAGCGGCTGGCAGCGGAAATCCGCCGGCATGACGAGGCCTATTACCAGCGCGACGAGCCGGTGGTCACGGATGCCGAATATGACGCGCTGCGGCGCCGCAACGAGGCGATCGAGGCTCGCTTTCCCGAGTTGCGTGCGCGCTGACAGTCCGTCCTTGAAGCGTGTCGGCGCCAAGCCGGCGGCCGGGTTCGCCAAGGTCACGCATCGGGTGCCGATGCTGTCGCTGTCGAACGCCTTCACCGAGCAGGACGTCGTGGATTTCCTTTCCGGCATCCGGCGCTTCCTGAAGCTGGACGAGTCCGAGCCGGTCGACATTGTCGCAGAGGCCAAGATCGACGGGCTTGTCGATGTCGCTGCTCTATGAGAAGGGCAGGCTGGTCACCGGCGCCACCCGCGGCGACGGGGCCGTCGGCGAAGACGTGACGGCCAATGTCCGCACCATCCGCAATGTCCCGGAACGCCTCGCCGGACACGCCCCCGACAGGATCGAGGTCCGCGGCGAGGTGTTCATTCGGACCGCCGATTTTCGCGACCTCAACGACCGCCTCGCGGCGGAGGACAAGAAGACTTTCAAGAACCCGCGCAACGGGGCCGCCGGCTCGCTGCGCCAGAAGGACCCGGCCATCACCGCCGACCGACCCTTGCTGTTCCTGGCCTATGCCTGGGGCGACACCACGGAGCCGCTCGGCGAGACCCAGTGGCAGGCCCGACAGACCCTGGAAGGTTGGGGGTTCGAGGTGAACGAGCCGGCGGAACTGTGCCACGAATTGCAGGACATCCTCGGGTTCTATGAAAGGCTGCAGGGCGCACGGGCCGAACTGCCGCATGATATCGACGGCATCGTCTACAAGGTCGACCGGCTGGATTGGCAGGAGCGGCTCGGCTTCGTCAGCCGTGCGCCGCGCTGGGCCGTTGCCCACAAATTCCCCGCCGAACAGGCGGAGACGATCCTGCGCAAGATCACCATCCAGGTCGGCCGCACCGGCGCGCTTACTCCGGTGGCGAATCTGGAGCCGATCACCGTCGGTGGCGTCCAGGTGTCGAGGGCGACCCTGCACAATCAGGATGAAATCGAGCGCAAGGATATCCGCGAAGGCGATCACGTGATTATCCAGCGCGCGGGGGATGTGATCCCGCAGGTCGTCTCGGTCGTCACCGAGAAACGCCCGGCCGGCAGCCAGCCATACACATTCCCCACGACCTGCCCATGTCCGCTGCAAACATCGGTCGAACGCGATGAGGGCGAGGCGGTGGCGCGGTGCACCGGCGGTCTCGATTGCCCCTATCAGCGTGTCCGCCGGTCTGATGCACTTCGTCAGCCGTGACGCTTTCGATATCGAAGGTCTGGGGATGGAGAACGTTCAGGAATTCTGGGACGCCGAATTGATCCGGGATCCGGCCGATATCTTCCGCCTGAAGGACAAGCGCGAAGACACTGCTGGGAGCGTGAGCGCTGGGCCGAGCAGTCGGTGGACAACCTCCTCGGAGCGATCGAGGACCGCCGCACTGTCCCGCTCGATCGCTTTATCTATGCGCTGGGAATTCGTCAGGTCGGCCAATCGACGGCGAAACTGCTGGCCCGGACCTATGGCGACCTGCCGATCTGGACGGAGGCCATGGCGCGCGCGTCGAAGGAGCGCGAGGCCCAGCCCGAGGCGCGGAAGCCCGAAGAAATCGGCGAGCACTATGCGGAGCTGTGCAATGTCGAAGGCATCGGTATGAGTGTCGCGGACGATATCGCGACGTATTTCGGTGAGCCGCACAATCTGAAGGTGATCGAGGATCTCAGCAATGAGCTTACCGTGGAAGCTCTCGAAGCCGCGGCGAGCGATTCACCGATCGCGGGCAAGACCGTGGTGTTCACCGGCACCCTGGAGACGGTGTCGCGGTCGGAGGCGAAGGCCAGGGCCGAGGCGCTTGGCGCCAAGGTGGCAGGGTCCGTTTCGAAGAAAACCGACTATGTGGTGATCGGCGCCGATGCCGGATCGAAGCCCGAAAGGCCGCCGAATTGGGTGTCTCAACGCTGACGGAGCTGGAGTGGTTCGCAATGATCAATGAATGAACCGGCAGAACTCTACCCAGAAAATTTTGTTCTCATTCTTCATAAATGAAGTATTTGCAAAGACTATCACAAAAGTGTGAATCTCGGCCTCGGCGTTACTTTAACTCGCCATTAGTGAGAGCCCAGTAGCTTGCAGTCACTAGCTTTCAGACTGCAGGGTTGGGAACTGATGGATCATTTGACCGTCGCGGATCTTTTGGCCGCGCCTGCCGCGCGGGGGCAATCGGCCTGTGGTCATGAAGGTGGCGGAGTCATCGCCGCCCTGGCCGCAAGCGCGCCCGATTTCATCGACTGCCATCCGCGCTTTCGGCAGCTCAATGATTATCTGGTCTCGCGGGCGCCTGAAGGGTCGCTGCCCGGTCGGCAGCATATCGATCCGACCGATATCCCGGGCCTGCTATCTGTCATCACCTTCGTCGATGTCGAGCGGGACGGCGACGCCCTGCGGCTACGCTTTCGGCTGGTCGGAACCACCTGCACCGAGGGTATGGGTCGTGATCTGACCGGCGAGTATATCGACGAAAGCCACGTTACCCAGTGCGGCGACGCCATCGCCGCCCAGATGACCGAATCGTCGAGCACCGCCAGCCCGGATTTGGCGACCTGTCGGTCTCATTGGCCGGACGCGAGCATGTCGGCTACCAGCGGGTCTACTTCCCGCTGGCTCGCAACGGCAAGGATGTCGACATGTTGATCGGCGTGCATGCGTTCCACTTCGAGACCAGCCGCCGCCGCGGTCTGTTCTAGGATCCGCTATCGATCGGTGCGCCGCGGGTCGACGGCTTATCCCAAGCTGCCGATCGGACGGGTCGCCGAAACCAGCCAGTCCACGGCCTCGCCATCGAGCTGCGGGCCGATCGCATCCCGCACCCTGGCGTGATAAGCGTCCAGCCAGGCGATCTCCGCGGCCGTCATCAGCTCCGGCTCGACCAGCGCGAGGTCAATCGGGGCCAGGGTCAGGGTTTCGAATTCCAGCATCGGCCGCTCGGCATCGGGCAGGTCGTCGCAGGAGCGGACCAGCACCAGATTTTCGATGCGGATGCCATAGGCGTCGGTGCGGTAGTAGCCCGGCTCGTTGGACAGGATCATGCCCGGTTCCAGCGCCACCGTGTTCGGCATCTTGGAGATCCGCGCCGGCCCTTCATGGACGCCGAGATAGCTGCCGACGCCGTGCCCGGTGCCATGGTCGTAATCCAGGCCGGCAGCCCACAGGAACTGCCGTGCAAGCACATCGAGCTGCGACCCCGTGGTGCCCCTCGGGAAGCGTGCGGCAGGCCAGCGCGATATGGCCTTTCAGGACCAGGGTGAAACACCGCCGCATTTCGTCGTTGGGCGTGCCGACCGCAACCGTTCGAGTGATGTCGGTGGTGCCGTCCAGATATTGCGCACCGCTGTCCACGAGGTACAGCGAGCCCGGATCGAGCAGCCTGTTGCTGTCATCGCTGACCCGGTAGTGGACAATGGCGCCGTTCGGCCCGGCGCCGGTGATCGTATCGAAGCTGTCGTCACGATAGAGCGGCTGCTCGGCCCGCAATGAATGCAGCCGTTCCGCCGCCTCGATCTCGCTGATGCCGCCGCCGGGCGCAACCCGGTCCAGCCAGGCCAGAAACCGCGCCACTGCCGCACCGTCGCGGCCATGCGCCGCCAGACAGCCGGAAATCTCACCGTCGTTCTTGCGCGCCTTGGGCAACGCACAGACGTCGATCTCCTGCCGCACGGTCGCGCCGGCGGCACGCAGCCTGGCGTCGATCCAGGCGCCGGCGGTCGCCTTGTCGATGCGCACGGTGCGCCCGTCCTTGCCCAGGGCATCCAGCGCCAGCCCCAGGCCGTCCGGCGGCTGCACCGCGACCTGATTGCCGAGATGGCGCTCCAGACCCAGCGCCAGCTTGCGTCGGTCGATGAACAGGTCGACCTGGCCGTCGGCGCGCAGAAGCGCGAATGACAAGGGCAGCGGTGTGCGCGGAACGTCGCCGCCACGGATGTTGAGAAGCCAGGCAATCGCATCGGGCGCCGATATCACCGCGGCGTCGACGCCATCCTTGTTCAACTGAGCGCCAAGCGCGACGCGTTTGTCCTCCGAACTCCGGCCCGCATAGGCCTCATCATGGGGCACCACCGCCGCCAGAGGCAGAGGCGGCTGGTCGATCCACACCGCATCGAGCGGGTTGTCCTCGACGGGCACCAGTTCCGCGCCGACCCTCTCCAGTGCCGCTGCGACGCGCGAGACCCAATCGACCGTATGGAGCCAGGGATCGAATCCGAGCCGGGCGCCGGCCGGCAGGTTGGCCGCCAGCCAGTCGGCGTGCGGATCGTCGATCAGATGCTTGTGTTCGAACACCGCCCCGTCGACCTGGTTTGCGGCCTGAAGCGTATAGCGTCCGTCGACGAACATTGCGGCGCGGTCGCGCAGCACGATCGCCAGGCCCGCCGACCCGGTGAAGCCGGTCAACCAGGCCAGCCGCTCGGCGGCGGCCGGCACGTTCTCGCCCTGATGGGCATCAGCGCGCGGAATGACGAATCCGTCCAGTTTCAGCGCCGCCAGCCGCTCCCGCAAGGCTGGAACCCGGCCGGGCAGCGGACGGTCCGTGCTGATCGGCAATTCCGGCAATGGCCGATTTGGCCGATCGCAACCGGTCGGCCAGCTCAGGTCCCGCATCCGGCGCCACTAGCGCCAGCCAGGCATCGGCGTCCGGTGGTTCAGGCGCGGCGTTGATCCCGCTCAGAAGATCGAGCAACTCGGCCGGCGTCATGCCGAGCCCGGCATCGTCGATCAGGGCGGCCAATGCCGCGTCGTCGATGGTGGAATGCGTCACCGGTTCATGCCTCCCAATGGCCGATTGAGAGGCTAGCGCATTCTCCTCTCACGGGGAATCGGCTCCGAACCAACGGCTCACGGCCGGGTGGGCCTGGCCTGCAAATACCTTGCCAGATCGCATGCTGAAATGAACGTACCGCAATGCAGTATTGCAGATGTTAACCATATGAAAAGTCACAAAATATTAAGAAGCTGAGTGATATTGCATTGCAGCATAAGCAGCGCCGGAGCCGTAGCGTGCCAGGGCCCCTGATGGGCTCGTCTCTTGGCAACGCTGCGGTACCTGGTGACGGTAATTGGACCTTTATGGATGTTTGACATGAGCAACACAGCCGTTCTTCCGCGCATCGGCCAGTCTTTCGACCTGGTCGTGCATCGTTTCTTGAGAATCCTTGGCCTGGGCCGCCGGTCGCGCAGCCAGCGCGCAACCTTTATCCAGCTGTCGAGGCTCTCCGATCAACAACTCGAGGATATCGGGCTGACCCGCGGCCTGATCGAGACCGTCGTCCTGCAGGGGCCGTGCAGCTTCCAGTCGCTGCAGTCCGGCGGCGCGATCCCGTCACCCGCGAACAGCGACGACCGCGGCGACAGGCGCTTCGCCTGACGACAGTAACAGGGCCGCCATAGCCTCCCCGACCCTTCGGCAATTCCGCCGCGGTCGGGGTCGCGTGGCCGCACCGCGCAAGGATGCACCCGAAGCCCGGCAACCTATCTCGATGCCGCGCCATCCAGTTTGAGCGCACGGCAATAGGCCTCATGGATCATCCGGACGTCGGGCTCGGCGCGATGATGCCGGTAGTCTCCAGACGCAGCCAGCGTTTCGGAGATCTCCAGGAAGGCCGCGCGCTGGGTCTCGGACAACAGATCCTCGATCTGAAGAACATGGAAATTCTCTGTCGACCCTACGGAGTTGTACAAAGTCCTGATCCATCCAAAGTCCCAGGGCGCCGCGTCGCTGTACAGCAAACCATCGCTGCCCTCGAGCACATCATTCAGTTCGCTGGCTACCCGCCCGGCATCGCTGCCCGTGTCGATCAATTCCTGCCGACCGATCCCATGCAGGCTCTCCGCGGTCATGCTCCAATAGGTCCATCCCGGCTCCGGAGCGATCAGCCAGGAGTGCATTCGCCCATCGACGAGCACGGCAATTTCGATCGGGTACGAGTCCGGATGCAAACCGCTGGCCTCGACGTCGACGATATTGATCGGCCTCATGGTGCGAACCGGGTTTCGCTGGGCGAACCGGACTCCGACACAGCCTTCTTGCCGACCACCAAAGTCGGCCAATCGCCGACCTGCAGTCGTTCGACCAGCGCGAGACCCTGCACGCGATGGGCCGCCAGCACCTGCGCCTGTTGACGGGTCAGCAGGCCGGCCAGAACCGCCACTCCACCCGGCGCCAGATTGGCCGCCAGGTCCTTTGCCATCTCGACCAGCGGCCGCGCCAGGATGTTGGCGACGATCAGATCAAAGGGGCCGGCCTTCGCGACCCGTCGGTCGGCATAGCCGTCGGCCGCGACCGCGGTCACCCAACGGCCGACCTGGTTGGCCCGGGCGCTGATCCGCGCTACCCGCACAGCTTCCGGATCGACGTCGACCGCCAGCACTGGCGCATGCCATAGCCGCGCCGCGGCAATGGCCAGAATGCCGCTGCCGCAGCCCATATCCAATACGCGCCGGAATCGCCGCTGCTTGGCGAGTCTCTGCAAGGCGATCAGGCAGCCCGATGTGGTCTCATGTTCGCCGGTCCCAAATGCCGTCGCCGCATCGATGCACAACCCGATGGCGCCGGTCGGCACCTGCGCGCGGTCGTGGGATCCGTGAATGTGGAACCGCCCGATCCGGATCGGCGGGAAAGCCTTGTAGGTCGCCGCCAGCCAATCGGTCGACGGAATGGCCTCGACCGTCGGTTCAGGTTCGTCGATGCCGAGCGACCGCCCGAGTATGGCCAATGCCAGGGATAGCGCCACGGGGTCGGGCGCCTGCTCACCGAAGCCCTCGACCTGCCGCAGCGGTTCGTCATCCGCGCCGAACACCGAAACGGTGGCAAACGATTGGGCCAACAGCCGCTCGAAAGCCCCGGCGGCCGGCGCGGGCACTTCAAGGGAAACCCGCCAAACGGCGTTGTCGGCCACGCTAGCCCGCCTGGTCGGCCGGGACGACGAAGCTGTCCATGACCTTCTTTTCGCCGGCGTGCTCGAAGTCGATCGTCAGCTTGTCATTGTCGGCGGATTTGACTTTGCCGTAGCCGAACTTCTGGTGGAAAACGCGGTCGCCGGCACTGAAGGATTTGGCCGGGCGTGGCCGTTCGGCGACTTCATAAGCGACGCCTTCCAGTGTTTTCGGCGCAGAGCGGGCCAAGAATCCAGACTGGCGCGGCGCCTGGAAGGCGAAGCCGGGCGTGGTCTCGCGCAGTCCCAGTCCGGGATCGCTCTGCTGATCGACGTGCTCATCCGGCAGTTCCTCGAGGAACCGCGACGGCAGGGCGGCCTGCCACAGCCCGTGGATGCGGCGGTTGGCGGCGGCGCTGACATGGACCTTGTGCTTGGCGCGGGTGATGCCGACATAGGCCAGCCGCCGCTCCTCTTCCAGTCCGGCGATGCCGGATTCCTCCAGCGCGCGCTGGTGCGGGAACAGGCCTTCCTCCCAGCCGGGCAGGAAGACCTGCTCGAATTCCAGCCCCTTGGCCGAATGCAGAGTCATCAGATTGGCCATGTCGCCGCCCGGGTTCTCGGTATTCTCCATCACCAGGCTGACATGCTCCAGAAAACCCTGGAGGTTCTCGAACTCCTCCATGGCCGCGACCAGCTCTTTCAGGTTCTCCAGCCGGCCCGGCGCATCGGCCGATTTGTCGGCCTGCCACATGGCGGTGTAGCCGGATTCGTCCAGCACCATGCCGGCCAGTTCCGGGTGCGGTGTGCGCCCCACCATGTCGCGCCAGCGGGCGAAATCGCCCATCAGCGCGCGCAGGGAATTGCGCGCCCTGGCGGGAATGTCGTCGGTTTCGATCAGCCGCAGCGCGGCCTCGGTCAACGGCACCCTGGCCGCCCGCGACACCTGGTGCAGCGTCTTCAGGGTCGCCGCCCCCAGCCCGCGGCGCGGCGTGTTGGCGATCCGCTCGAAGGCCAGATCGTCATCCGGCTGGGCAATCACCCTGAGATAGGCCAGGGCGTCGCGGATCTCCATGCGCTCGTAGAAGCGCGGCCCGCCGACCACCCGATAGGGGATACCGAGCGTGATCAGCCGTTCCTCGAATTCGCGCATCTGGAATCCGGCGCGGACCAGGATGGCGATCTGCGACAGCCGGATCTTCTTGCGCTGCAGGGTTTCGATCTCGTCGCAGACCCAGCGCGCCTCCTCCTCGCCATCCCAGACATTGCGAACGACGACGTGGTCGCCGCCGGCGGTTTCGGTGAACAGCGTCTTGCCCAGACGGCCGCGATTCTGCGCGATCAGCCCCGACGCGGCGCCCAGGATGCGGTCGGTCGAGCGGTAGTTGCGCTCCAGCCGGACGACCTTGGCGCCGGGAAAATCGGTCTCGAAGCGCAGGATGTTGCCGACCTCCGCGCCCCGCCAGCCATAGATCGACTGGTCGTCGTCGCCGACGCAGCAGATGTTCTTATGGCCCTGGGCCAGCAGCCTGAGCCAGAGATACTGGGCGACGTTGGTGTCCTGGTATTCGTCGACCAGGATATAGCGGAAGCGCCGGTGGTAGTCGGCCAGCACGTCCGGATTGTCCTGCAGGATCGCCAGGTTGTGCAGCAGCAGATCGCCGAAATCGCAGGCGTTGAGGGTGCGCAGGCGCTCCTGATAGAGCGCGATAGAGATCGATCACCCGACCACCGGCGATGTCGCCGGCATCCTGGGGCTTCAGCCGGTCCGGGGTCAGCCCCTTGTCCTTCCAGCGCTCGATCACGCCGAGCACCAGCCGCGCCGGCCAGCGCTTGGAATCGACCTTCTCCGCCTCCAGCAGCTGCTTGATCAGGCGGATCTGGTCGTCGGTGTCGAGGATCGTGAAATTGCTCTTCAGGCCGACCAGTTCTGCATGACGCCGCAGCAGCCGTGCCGCCATGGCGTGGAAGGTGCCGAGCCACCAGCCCTCGACCGGCGCGCCGGTCAGGGCCGAGACCCGGTCCTTCATCTCGCGCGCCGCCTTGTTGGTGAAGGTGACGGCGAGCACCTGGCTGGGCCAGGCCCGCCCGGTGGACAGCAGATGCGCCAGCCTTGTGGTCAGCACCCGTGTCTTGCCGGTGCCGGCCCCGGCCAGCACCAGCACCGGCCCGTCCAGCGCCTCGACCGCGGCGCGCTGCTCCGGATTCAGGCCGTCCAGATAGGCGGCTGGCCGCGCCGGCGCACCGGGCGCCGCATCGTCGGGCCCGGCCGACGGATCGTCCAGCGGATCGGGCGTCCAGGAAGAACTGCTCATGGACACAGATATAGCATCGCGCGGCAGTGCCCAAAGGAAGAACCGCCGATGCGTTACGTTGACGGCGAATGACGGGCGTAGCGCTCGGTCGCGTCGTCGGCCGGGAAGAACAATTCGATCCGCAAGCTCCTCCAGCTCCGCATCCATCGCGGTGCCCAGCGTTGCGATGGTCGAGAACCAGGCCAGCGTCAGATCGCCGCGGCGCAGCACCAGCGGCAGGATCGGCGACGGCGGACCGGCCATCGGCGTGTCCGGAAGCCTGTCCGTCTTCGGCGCCATGGCTTCGACCTCCTCCACCAGGGCCAGCAGCGCCGGGTCCGGCGCCCCGGCCGCGGCCTCCCGCCTGACGCGGGCCCACAGCGCCCCGGCAAGATCCGGCCAGTTGACGATCCAGGGGCGCAACCCGTCCGGATGGATTGTGAGCTTCAGGATATTCGGCGGACCGCCGCCGCAATGGGCCGCCGCGAACGCCTCCAGATCGAGGAACTCGGCCAGCATCCGGCCGGCTGCAGCGATTGGCCATCAGCAGGTTCCAATGACCGTCGATGACGATTCCGGGAAACGGCTCCTGTTGGCCCAACATGAAATCGAGCGCGCGTCGGACCGGCTCGGCCTCCAGCCCGGCCAGCCCTTCCTCGCGGAACATCGGCGCGAACCCGGCCGCCGCCAGCATCGCATTGCGGTCCCGCAGAGGCAGGTCCAGCGCGCCGGCGAGCATCAGCACCATCTCGCGGCTGGGCCTGGATCGGCCGGATTCCAGAAAGCTGAGATGGCGCTGGGAGACACCGGCATCCAGCGAGAGGTTGAGCTGGCTGAGAGCGCGACGTCGGCGCCATTGTTGCAGCATGGCGCCGTATCCGGCCGTGGGCGTGGCGCGATCGATGGTCGAGACGGTTTGCATGGGCCAATCCTAGTCGGCGTCCGGGACCTACGCCATTACCTGAGAGGTAATGGAAGCCTCGCCGGCAATCCGGCGAATCGCCATGATTCGGCGAAGACCGGGTTAACGAATTGCCGCCGGCACCCCCAATAGCTCGCCTGAAATCGTTACGCAAAGTTGTGCCCTGAGGCCTGCGATTCGCCACATCGGCACCATGGCCGAGCAGGGTCTTGATGCCAGAATCCCTTGGACGCACGGGATTCCGGCGGCTTCGGCCATTCAATCGCCACACCCGGAGATCACAATCGTCAGCAATGCGGATTTGTTAACGAATTCGAGATTTGTTGGTTCGTAGACTGGTTAACAACGCGCCCCGACAGTTGCTTCCGACTACCCGACGGGGAGGCCGGACCGGCTGTAAGGCGCACCGCGAACGGGTGCCGCTGCATGTCACATTCGCGCCCCATGGTTGCCGCATCTGGTCCTTATGCTGGGATCGTGCGTGACCTCGGCCAACCGGCACGAAGCGATGCCGGAACCGCGCGGCACTGGATCCATCAGGTAGATACCGTCGCAATCGAATTGCCGTGCCTTGTACCGGCGCGGCGCCCCATGCCGACACCCCTGTTCGGCAAATGGCGGCGGCCACAAGTTGTGATTGGATTTCGGCCTTGTGCCGATACAGATCATGAGTAGTAGGGACCGCTGATGGTGAGGAAAAGACATGGCGTCGAATGAGGATGTTTTTGGTCTCTTTTCCGAGACCTATGACCAAAACAAGCAATCCGAGATGTCCTTGAAGGACTTCCTGGAAGGCTGCCGGGACGATCCGATGCGCTATTCCAGCGCCGCGGAGCGCATGGTCGCCGCGATCGGCGAGCCGGAGCTGGTCGACACCTCCAAGGATACCCGGCACGGCCGGATCTTCATGAACCGGACGATCAAGGTCTATCCGGCCTTCGACGATTTCTACGGCATGGAGGAGACGATCGAGCGGATCGTCGGTTTCTTCCGCCACGCCGCCCAGGGACTGGAGGAGCGCAAGCAGATCCTGTACCTGCTGGGCCCGGTCGGCGGCGGCAAATCGTCGCTGGCGGAGCGGCTAAAATCGCTAATGGAGAAATGCCCGGTC
>CBDBVB010000001.1:0-12992 GCA_965212545.1 Inquilinaceae bacterium | reverse complement strand
GACACAAAACGCTTATGCCCGGTTCCCACGCAAGGCCGCAACCGTGAATTGGTGCACCGACTCGAATTATCGGTAGAACCCCTTTTTTTTCTGCGGGAAGCATCAGTGATAGATGACCTCTTCCTTCCGTTCAGCAGACCCTGTATTCCGAGTTCCGAGCCCGGGACTTCCTTGCCCTCACCAAGCGGCTGGACCAGTTCCTCAGCCAGCGTTCCGGCGACTTCATCGACTGTGTCGCCGAGAAGGGCAACTGGGAGGTCGTCTACGAGCATTACGGCGAGTACCAGCGCGAAGGCGGCTTCGACGGCACCAATCTGATCCTGCAGGCCTATCCGGAAGCCACCGTCATCCACAATGCCAACACCGCCATGGCCATGGGATCGGTCGAGGCGCAAGTCGCCGCCGGCAAGGAAGCAGAGATCTTCTCGACCGGCTGGGGCGGCACCGGGCTGAAGCTGGAAGCCATCCGCCGCGGCGACCTGGACGCGACGCCGATGCGCATGGGCGACGATGTCGGCGCGGCGACCGCCGAAGCGATCAGGGCCGACCTCGAGGGACGTTCCGACGAGCTGCCGCTGGTCTTCCTCGGCCGCATTACGGTGGCCAACGACCAACTCAGCCTGGAAGAGCTCGACGCGTTGGAACAGGAAGCCTTCCGCTTCTCCGGCGTCGGCGCCCTGAAGCGCTAACGGAGGGTTGCAGGCCGGTCATCATGGACCGGCCTGCCAACCGAATTCCGGCGCCGAGTGCCGGTGCGTTGGCACCGGCAGCCGGCGTTCATCCGACATTGAATCCGGACTACAGATCCTTGCAGAGCCTGAGCGCGTCGTAGATCGCCGCGTGGACGTTCCGCGAGGAGACCGCGTCACCGATGCGGAACAGCTGGAACTGCCCGTCAGGGTTTGTGCGAATGTCCTGCGGCCGGCCGGCGAGCAGTCCCGTATGGTCGACTTCGCCGCGGTTCACGCTCTCCTCCTTCAGCGCGAAGTACAGGTCGTCGAGCGGCAGGGTACCGTGCTCGACTACCACTTGGTCGACCAACCTTTCCGTCGTCCAGTCGCCGTAATCCGACCCGATGATCGCGGCCAGCTTGTTGCCCTGGCGGCCCACGCCGACGAGACGCCGGTTGATAGTGATGGTCACGTCGCGTCGCTGGAAGGACTGGGCGTAGGAAACGTGGTTGAGGCCGCCCATCTCCGGCGCGAAGAAGCGCTCGGGGCTGACGATCTCCAGGCGGGCACCGGCCTCCGCGATCGCCTCCGCAGCCTGCATGCCAGGGTGGCCGCCATTGTCGTCGAACAGCAGCACGTCGTCGGCGATCTTGGCGTCGCCGGACAGGATGTCCCAGCTGGTCACCGCCAAATCCGCGCCCTCAGCCAGGAAGCCGGTATCCGGCAATCCGCCGGTGGCGACGATGACCACGTCGGGGTTCAGGGCGCGCACGTCGTCCGCATCGGCGAGCACATCGAAGCGCATCTCGACGCCCAGCCGTTGGCATTGTTCGGCCCGCCATTCGGCGATACCGATCAGTTCGCCACGCCGCCGGGTCCGGGCCGCCAGGCGGATCTGCCCGCCAGGATCGTGCGCCGCCTCGAACAGCACCACGCCATGGCCGCGTTCGGCCGAGACCCGGGCGGCCTCCAGACCGGCCGGACCGGCGCCGATCACCGCCACCGTGCGCGCCGGCCCATCGGACCGGGCGACGATGTGCGGCATGGTCGCTTCGCGGCCGGTCGCCGGATTGTGGATGCACAGCGCCTCGTGCCCTTCATAGATCCGGTCGAGGCAGTAGGTGGCGCCGACGCAGGGGCGGATCTCGGCTTCCCGCCCCTCCGCCACCTTGGCTGCGATATGCGGGTCGGCGATATGGGCGCGGGTCATGCCGACCATGTCCAGCTTGCCCTCGGCGACCGCGTGGCGGGCCGTAGCCACATCGTTGATGCGGGCCGCGTGGAAGATCGGGAATTTGGTCTCCGCCCTCACCTCGCCGCAGAAATCGAGATGCGGCGCCGCCGGGGTCCCCTGGATCGGGATCACCTTGGCCAGATGGGCGTCATGCTCGATATGGCCGCGGATCAGGTTGAGGAAATCGACCCGGCCGGAGCCGGCCAGGCGGCGGGCAATCGCGACCCCCTCCTCCCGGCTCAAGCCCGCTTTCCAATCCTCGTCCGCCACCATTCGGATACCGACGATGAAGTCCGGGCCGACTCGGTCTCGGATCGCGGCCAGCACTCGCCAGGTGAAGCGCAGCCGATTGTCCAGCGTGCCGCCGTATTGGTCATCGCGAAAGTTGGTGGCGGGCGACCAGAAGCCGTCCATCAGATGGCCATAGGCCTCAAGCTCGATGCCGTCGACGCCGGCCGCCTTCATGCGCTCCGCCGCATCGGCGTATTGCCCGATGATGCGGTCGATGTCCCAATCCTCGGCCTCCTTGGGGAAGGCGCGGTGGGCCGGCTCGCGGACCGGGCTCGGCGCCAGCACCGGCAGCCAGTCGGAGTGGTTCCAGTTGGTGCGGCGGCCGAGATGGGTGATCTGGATCATCACCGCGGCACCATGCTCGTGGCAGTCCTCGGTGAGGCGCGCGAGCCAGGGCACGATCTCGTCGCGATAGGCATGCAGATTGCCGAACGCCGCCGGGCTGTCCTCGCCGACCAGGGCCGAGCCGGCGGTCATGGTGAGCGCAATGCCACCCTTGGCCTTCTCCACATGGTAGAGGCGATAGCGGTCCTTCGGCAGGCCGTCCTCGGAATAGGCCGGCTCATGCGCCGTCGACATGATGCGGTTGCGCAGGGTGAGATGCTTGAGCCGGTACGGCTCAAGCAGTGGGTCGGCGCGTCTGGCGGGTCCGGTCAATGCCATTCGTCCGGCACGGCGGCCTTCTTGCGGGCCATATAGTCCTGCAGCGCTTCATCGATCCCGGGATCGAGCGGCGGCTCCTCATAGGCCGCCAGGGTCTGCTTCCAGATCCGATTGGCCCGGGTCATGGTGTCCTCGCTGCCGGCCTCGCTCCAGTTCTCGTAAGAGCAATTGTCCGACACCGCCGATTCCCAATAGGCGGTCTCGAAATTCGCCAGCGTATGCGCGCTGCCGAACAGGTGATGGCCAGGGCCGCCCTCGCTCAGCGCCTCGAAGGCAAGCTGGTTGTCGTCGATCGGAACGCCTTTGAGATAGGTCTGCATATGGCCGCAATAATCCGCGTCGATGACGAATTTCTCATACGACATCGACAGCAGCCCGTCGAGGAAGCCGGCGGCGTGAAAGGCAAAGTTGGCACCGCTGAGCACCGAGGCGTGCATCGAGGTCGCGCTCTCCATCATCGCTTGGGCATCCGGCAGCTTCGAGGTGGTGAAAGACCCCGAACAGCGCAGCGGCAGCTTGTTCCGCCGCGCCAGCTGGCCGACCACCAGGGATCCGACGGCGGGCTCCGGGGTGCCGAAGGTCGGCGAACCGGTGCGCAGCGATGTCGATGACAGGAAGTTGCCGTAGATCGTCGGGGCGCCGGGGCGCTCCAGCTGCGACAGGGCACAGCCGACCATGGCCTCGGCATGGGCCTGGGCGATGGCCCCGGCATTGGTGACCGGCCCCATGGCGCCACCGAGGATGAAGGGCGCGATCACCGAGCCCTGGTTTGCCCGGGCATAGGCGCGGATCGACTTGGTCGCCATCGCGTCCCACACCAGCGGCGAGTTGCAGTTGACGTTGCCCATGACGACGCAGTTGGACTCCACGAACTCCCGGCCGAAGACCAGCCGCGCCATCTCGATGGAATCCTCCGCCCGATCCTCGGCGGTGATCGAACCGAGGAAGGCCCGGTCGGAATAGCGGATATGGCTGTAGACCATGTCCAGATGGCGCTTGTTGACCGGCACGTCGGTCGGCTCGCAGACCGTGCCGCCGGAATGGTGCAGCCAGGGGCTGGAATAGGCCAGCTTCACGAAATTGCGGAAATCCTCGATCGTGCCGTAGCGGCGGCCCTTGTCCATATCCATGACGAAGGGCGAGCCATAGGACGGCACAAAGACCACATTGTCGCCGCCGAACCGGACGGATCGCGCGGGATTGCGGGCGTGCTGGGTGAATTCCCGGGGCGCCGTCGACACCACATGGCGAACCAGCCCCTTCGGGAACCGGACCAGCTGACCTTTGACGTCGGCGCCGGCCTCGCGCCAGAGTTCCAGGGATCGCGGGTCGCCCTGGAACTCGATTCCGATCTCCTTGAGGATACGGTCGGCGCTGTCCTCGATGCGGGCAAGCCCCTCCTCCGACGCGATCTCATAGGGCGGTATCTGTCGCTTGATATAGGGCGGCGCCACCGGTCCCGATTTTGCGCGGCGTTCCAGCCGCGCGGCGCGGCCCCGTCCCTGTCTGGTTCTTCGACCCATCGAAGTTTCAGTCTCTGCCACTTCACCAATCCCGCCGCAGCCCAGCCTGACGACAGTAGCAGCACCGGCACACGGCGCGCTGCCGGAAATGCCCGGACATTTCGCCCGATGGCCCATCACCAAGCGGTGCGGCCCGGCCTATCCTTCTCATCCAAACATCGTGTTGGGCAGCAGCAGGGCGATTTCGGGTGCGGCGATCAGGATGCCGATGGCGATCAGCATGGCGAACCAGAACGGCCAGATGCCGCGGAAGATGGTGTTCATCGGCACGTCGGGGGCAACGCTCTTGACCACGAAGACGTTGATGCCGACCGGCGGCGAGATCAGCCCCATCTCCAGCACGATCACCATCAGCACGCCGAACCAGACCATGTTGAAGCCGAGTGTTTCCATAATCGGCTGCACCAGCGGCAGGGCCAGCACCAGGATGGCGAAGCCCTCAAGGAAGGTTCCCAGCAGGATGAAGAACGCCAGCACGACCAGCAGCACCGTGTAGCGGTCCGCCCCCAGCCCGTCGAGCATGTCAGTCAACGCGAAGGGAATGCCGGACAGCGCCACGAAGGGGGTGAAGACGAAGGCCCCCATCAGGATGAAGAAGGTGGTGGCGGTCGACCGCAGGGTGTGCAGCAGCACCTCCTTCATCGATTTCCAGGTCACCGTGCCGCGCATCAGCGCCACTCCGAAGGCCAGGAAAGCGCCGATGCCGGCGGCCTCGACGGCCGAGAAGACACCCAGATAGATGCCGCCGATGGTGATCACGATGATGCCGATGATCCAGCTGGCCCGCAGCAGCGCCCGGAACCGGACGGGCAGCGGTGTCGGCTCGACGGTGGACGGCGCCAGATGCGGCTTCCACACCGTCATCAGCCAGATGGCCAGGATGAACAGCGCCGACAACAGGATGCCCGGCAGCACGCCGGCCATGAACAGCCGGCCGATCGAGACCTCGGTCAGGATGGCGTAGACCACGAATCCGGCCGAAGGCGGGATCAGGATGCCCAGCGTGCCGCCGGCTGCGATCGACCCGGTGGCCAGGGCGTTGTCATAGCGATAGCGCTGCATTTCCGGCAACGCCACCCGGCCCATGGTCACCGCCGAGGCCAGCGAGGATCCCGACAGGGCCGAGAAGCCGGCGCAACCGACGATGGTCGATGACGCCAGACCGCCACGGTAATGGCCGAACCATCCATGGGCGGCGTCATAAAGATCGCGGCTCATGCCCGAGATGCCGGCGAGGTTTCCCATCAGCACGAAGAGCGGCAGGATGGTCAGGGAATAGATCGTCGAGATGCTGAACACCTCGCCGGCCAGCACCGGCAGCGCGCCGCGCGGGTTGATCGCCAGGATGCCGAAGAAACCGACGAACAGCATCGCGGTCGCCACCGGCACCCGGATCGCCAGCAGCACGAACAGCGCGGCAAATCCGGCGATCCCGATTTCGATGCCGGTCATGTGGGCTCAGCGATCCTCATGCGGATCGCGCCCTGCGCCAAAATGCAGCAGACCCACCACCAGTTCCAATGTCAGGATCGCCGCATAGATCGCCATGGATACGGCCAGCACCATGTAGAACGGCAGATGCGGGATCGCCAGATTGGCGGTGAAATGGCCGCAGCGGGTGCCGCACATCCCCTGCCTGAACAGCGCATAGGCGGTCAGGCCCACGACAAACGCGCCGATCGCCCGCACCAGGACATCGGTGTAGCGGGTCACGCTGCGGCCGCCGATCATGTGCAGCACGTCGACATGCACATGGGCCCCGGCCCGGCCGCCATAGGCGATCGACCCGGCCACCACCAGCGACAGCCCGACCTGGGACAGATCGTCGATGCCGAAGATCGGGTCGTTCAGCACATAGCGGAACACCACCGCCGTCACGGTCAGGCCGACCAGCAGCACCACCGCCACTGCACCCATCACCGCCATCGCGTTCGCCGCGCGGTCAAGCCAGACCAGGCCCGCCTCGGCACGCGGGCGGCCGCGATTCAGCCTTGCGCCCGGCAAACCGTCCCCGTCATTTCCTGCCGCATCCGTCTCCTCGGTTCGGCGGCCGCCCGAGTACCGCCGACACCGTCATGATGCGGAGGCCGCGCCATCCCGTCCACCCTCGTCGTCATTGCAACGAGCCTTAGAGCACGATGAGATGAGGTCACGTGACCTCATCTCTGAATCGTCCTCTAGAACCTTGGAACAGATCGGGATTCAGATTTGAAGTCGACTCGACTTCAAATCATCCCGATCTAGCGATGCGGCAATTCAGTCCAGCCCTGGGCGCTCTGGATCGCCGCGCCTTTGGCTGGCGATGACGGCTGGAGTGGGCCTCGGTGACCGGGCCGCTATCGACGGGCGGTCACTGCCTGACGAGTGGGAATCCGAAGACCTCCGCCGGGTTGTCTTGAAGGATGGCCCGCTGGTCGGTTTCGTCGGGGAACCAGGTCTGCAGCCGTTCGAACAGGACCGCGTAGTCCTGGGACTCCTCGCAAGTCTGAGGCATGTCCCGGCAGCCCGTGTAGGGATAATCCGAACCCCAAAGCAGGCGGTTGATGCCAAAATGCGCCTTCGCCTGCTGGGCGTACTCCATCATGATCTCCTCGCTGACGCCAAGCCGGTATGACGCCGAGACCTTCATCCAGACGCGGCCCGTTTCACCGGCTTCCAACACGGCCAGCCAGCCTGGGTCGTTGACGTTCAGTTCCTTGTCCGGGCGCGAGAAGTGATCGACGACGATGCGGCAGTTGGTCTTCAGCAGGGTGTCGATCAGGTCCACCCAAAGCGCGCCGCCTTGCTGCGCCTCGATGTGCCAGTCGTGCTCGCGGATGAAGTTCCAGAGATCTTTGAAACCGTCCGTGCCGGTCTCCATGTCCATGGCCTCGTTGATGGCGGCCATCTGTTCCGCCGTCTTGCCCCTCAGATTGAGGCGGATGCCACGGATTCCGATCTCGTGATAATGCTCGAGCAGTTCCTCGTCGAAGGAGGACTCATCCAGGCTTCCATCGGCATTCGTGAACACGACGACGCCCCTCAGATGACTGTTTCCCTCAACAAGTTCGGCAATGTACGAGTTGTCCGTCCCCATAAAGCTGACCTGGACCAGGACGCCGTAGTCGATATCGTTCTCGCGCCATTCGGAGAGCAGCTTGTCCGACGGCATGACACCTTCTGGCGTGTAACGCCGGGGCGCCGGCGCGCAGGCAGAGGTGTCGGCATCGCCCCCGGACGGCATGGCATCGTAGCACTGGATCCAAGTGTGAGTGTGCGTATCAGCCTTGCCGAAATCTTGGGCAAAGACCGCACCGCCAATTGATGATAACAACACCCCCGCAATTGAAAACAAAACAGCATCGAATCGCCAATAATTGGTGTGCCTCATCGGGTAGTTTCCTTAACTAGTGGAGAGTTTATTGATCAATATATTCACCGATATTTCGGTTTGAATATTTACGCTTCATCCGTCCATAAGTTGCAGAGTGGCACAACACCAACCCATTAGGTAGAGTCAAAATCGAGACAGGATGGTTTAACGAGGGCTTGTTCGATGTTTTTCTTTATTTCGAAAAGCCTATGGTCTGGCATGCGAACGGCGCCGAGCCGATCACTGTGCCCTGCCCCTTCTGAAGACGGGGGAACCGCTAATTCCGCACCCTGCGGCCCTTCGGATCGTAGAGCGGCCTGATATGAAGGCTCGCCGGCACTGCCTCTGTGGCAATGACCAATTGATAGGTGCCGGTGTCCAGATAGGTGTCGTCCACCCCACCCTCGTGGCGCACGTAGCCGTAGCCGATCGGCCGTCCCACGGTGTGGCCGTATCCGCCGCTGGTCAGGTAGCCGGCAAATTCGCCGTCGCGCAGGATGGTCTCGCGGCCCAGCAGCACGACATCCGGATTGTCGACGGTGAAGCCTGCCAGCCGTTTCCCGAGCGGCGCCGACACTGCCGCCTCTGCCGCCGGGCGGCCAAGAAACTCGATATCGGTGCCCAGCTTGACCGCCCATCCGAGCCCGGCCTCGAAAGGCGTGTCGTTTGGCGTGATGTCCGATCCCCAGGCCCGGTAGCCCTTCTCCAACCTGAGTGAGTCCATTGCGCGATAGCCGACCGGCGCGATGTCGTGTGCACTGCCGGCGCGCATGAGCGCGTCGAATACATCGCCGGTGGCGGCGAGCGGCACATGCAGTTCCCAGCCCAACTCGCCGACATAGGTGACCCTCAGCGCGCGCACCTGATGGCCGGCGATGGCGATCAGCCGGGCGTGGCCGAACGGGAACGCCGTGTTACCGCAATCGCAGTCCGTCAGGGCCTGCAGTACATCGCGCGCCCGGGGACCCATCAGCGACAGCGTTCCGAATTCCTCGGTGACGTCGGTCAGGATCGCATCCAGTCCCGGCAGAACATGGTCACGGATCCAGGCACCGTCATGGGTGCGGAACCCGGTGCCGGTGACGATGTAGAACAGATCGTCTTCCAGCCGGGCTACAGTCAGATCGCACTCGATGCCGCCGCGGGCATTCAGAAGCTGGGTATAGGTCAGCCGCCCCGGCGGCTTCGACACATCGTTGGCGCAGAGCCAATCGAGCGCCGCCCCGGCATCCGGCCCCGACAGCTCGAATTTGGCGAAGGATGACTGGTCGAACACGCCGACCGCCCGGCGCACCCGGCGATGCTCATCGCCGACCGGGTCGAACCAGTTCGCATAGCCCATGGACGGCACGTCTTCGGCCGGGGCGCCATCGGGCGCGAACCAGTTGGGGCGCTCCCATCCCAGCTTGGACCCGAATACCGCGCCGCGCGCCTTCAGCCGGTCGTAGAGCGGCGAGACAATGCGCGGACGACCACTCGCGTACTCCGCGTGCGGATACGCCACGGCGTAATGCTTGCCATAGGCCTCCAGCGTGCGGTCGTGGACCCAGTCCCGGTCGTCATGCAGGGCGGAGAAGCGGCGGATGTCGACGCTCCACAGGTCCAGCGGCGCCTCGCCATCGACGGCCCATTGCGCCAGGGCCCAGCCGGCGCCGCCGGCCGACGCGATGCCGAAGGCGTTGAACCCGGCGCCGACGAACATGTTGGCGCTGCCGGGAGGGCGTCCGAGGATGAAGTTGCCGTCCGGGGTGAAGCTCTCCGGCCCGTTGATCATCTGCTTGATGCCGGCCTGTTCGAGCGCCGGCACCCGGGCCATCGCCTGCGCCATGTGCTGCTCGAAATGGTCCCAATCATCGTCGAACAGCTGGAACTGGAAATCGCCGGGCACATCACCGGAGGTCCAGGGGACCGGGTCCGGCTCATAACCGCCCATGACCAGCCCGCCGACCTCTTCCTTGAAATAGGTCCGCCGGTCCGGGTCGCGCACCGTCGCCGCATCGCTCGCCAACCCGTCGATCGGCCGGGTGATGACATATTGATGGCGCACCGGCTGCAGCGGCACGGTGACGCCGGCCATGGCGCCGACCTGCCGGGCCCACATGCCGGCACAGTTCACGACCGTCTCGCATTCGATAGCGCCTACCCCGGTCTCGACCGCGGTGATCCGGTCGCCCTCCATTCGAAATCCGGTCACGGCGACGCCCTCGACGATCCGGGCGCCGTGCATCCTGGCGCCCTTGGCCAGCGATTGCGCGATATCGGAGGGGTTGGCCTGGCCGTCGGTCGGCAGGAAGCTGGCGCCGACCAGATCGTCGACCTCCATCAAGGGCCACATCGCCTTGACCTCCGATGGAGACAACAGGTGCATCTCCATGCCGAAACTGCCGGCGGTGGTGGCCAGCCGCCGGTACTCGATCCAGCGGTCCCGGTTGCAGGCAAGCCTCAGGCAGCCGGTCATCTTCCAGCCGGTGGCGAGCCCGGTTTCCCGCTCGAGCCTCCGGTAGAGGTCGACGGAATACTTCAGCAGCTGGGTGATGCCCGCCGAGGATCGCAGCTGACCGACGAGGCCGGCCGCGTGCCAGGTCGATCCGCCGGTCAGCCGGCCCTGCTCAAACAGCAGCACATCGGCCCCGTGGTCGCGCGCCAGATGATAGGCGGTCGAGCAGCCGATGATGCCGCCACCGATCACCACGATGGCGGCCTGCGACGGGATCGACGTCACCGGAGGCTCCCGAAGCGGCGCTGGTAGCGATCGAGAGCCGCATCCAGACGATCGAGATTCTCCTGGGTGTAGGCCACGTAATCGACCCCCGGCGCTTCGAGATGCAGCTCGGAGACCAGGCTCCACATGCTCTCGCGCAACAGCGAGGCGCATTCCATGGCGGCATGGCTGCGGATCAGGTCCTGCTCCGGTGGCGACCCGGAATACCGGGCCAGCAGCGCCTCGGACTGCTCCGGCGTGAATCCGGCATTGGAGGCGATACCGGCCAGGTCGAACATGGGCGTGGAGAAGCCGGCATATTCATAATCGATCAGCCATAGCCGATCGCCATCGTCGATAAGATTGGCCGGCAGCATGTCGTGGTGGCCGAAGACGATGGGCAATGGCACCTGCGCCCGTTCCAGCGCCTCCGCCAGCGCCAGGTATTCCGGCAGACGCCCGGCCATCCGGCTGCCGCCGGCTTCCAGCGTCCGCGCATAATCCCGGATGACGTGGAAGACCCAGAACGCCAAGCCGGGTCCGCTGACGTGGTGCGGCATCTCTTGGTGGAAGCGCTTCATGAGATCGGCGATGCGGTCGATATCGCCGGCCACGTCCGGCGCCTCAAAGGTCCGGCCCTCGATGAAGGCGGACACCATCACGCCGGGCTCGGCATGGATCAGCTCGGGCGCGAAACCCGCCGCCACCGCCGCCCGGGTCGACATGATCTCGCGCTCCCGCGACACATGGTGGAACGGAAAATCCCGGCCGAAGCGCACCACGACCTTCCGTCCGGCATCGGTGACCGTGACGCTCTCATTGCTGAGGCCACCCTTCAGCGGCTCCCAATCGACCGGGCCACTCCAGATCGGGATGGCGGCGATGCGGGCGGAGATGTCGGTCAATCCGGTCACCCAGTGCAGACGGCGGGCCTGGATTTCCGGTCCGTCGGGATCGCTACCCGCCGTTCATCTCCGCGATCACCTCGGCGCCGGTCAGCCCATCGCCCAGCTCCTGGGACAGGAAGGCGTCCATCGCCGGCTGCATCGCCGCGTTGAAGCGCTCGATCTCGGCGTCCGACAGGGCGATCACCTCGACGTCGTTCTCACGCGCCGTGGTGATGCCGCGTTCGGCGGCGCTGCGATATACCCGGCCGCCGCCGAGGCTGAGGTCCCGGCCGCTGGCGGCGTCGACCCAGACCTGTTCCTGGGCGCTCAACCCGTCCCAGACCTCGTTGTTCATCAGCAGGAAGAAGGCGGAGCCCGAGCCCGGCAGGCCGGTCGTGAGATAGTTCGCCGGCTCCCAGAGCTTGAAAGATCCCACCGCGCTGGGATCGATCAGGATCCCGTCGATGGTGCCGTTGGCCAAATTCTGGTTGATGACGCTGACCGGCTGGGACACGGCGCTGGCGCCCAGCGCCTCTATGAAGGGAACGTCCTGGGCCGAGGTCACGCGGATCTTCATGCCCTGGATGTCCTCCAGGGTGCGGACCGGCCGGTCCCTGGTCAGCAGCACCGGCGGGTCGTTGGCCCAGATCGCCAGCACCTTGGCGTCGTATTCGCGCTCTACCAGGTTCATGGCGTTCCACAGCTTTTCGGTGCCGTCCACCGCATCGGTCGAGACGTTGGGCACGGTGATCGCGTTGGTGATCGGGAACAGCTGTGCGGTGTAGCCGGGCAGGCCGAAGGCGATATCGGCGATGCCGTCCAGCAGGATCGAATACTGTTTCGGCGGCGCCGAGTTGAGCGCCCCGCCGGCGAATTGCCGCACGGTCAACTCGCCGCCGCTCTCTTCCGCCAGCCGCTCCGCGAATGGGGTGAACACGGCGCCGTTCATCGGATGCCGCGGCCCCATGAAATAGGACAGTGTCAGTTCCCCGGCCGTGGCCACGCCGCCAATCGATGCCGCCATTCCGGCCAGCAGCGCGCCGGCGACGCCGCGGCGCCCAGGCCTTTCCAGCAATGCGGGTCATACCCACCTCCCCGTTATCTTGGTTGCGGGGCCGCCTGCGGCAGCTCCGATCGTGGTTCTCAGGGTCTCAGCGGATCATCATCCCCCGCCTGCGCGGCAATCGCAACGGAGAGGTCGGGTCGCTCCTGGTGGCGGGCCTGGCGGCCGTGACGGTTTGCCGCTCTGCCGATCCCTCTTTTGTCACAAGCCACCTTCGGTTGCATCATGGCACACTGACGGGTACGACTGCGTGGCAGCTCCTGCTGTGTTGGCGGTGCGTGCCGCGTCCACATCGTTGCCGATATCCTGTCGGGAAGTGATCGATTCCGTGATTTCAGTACGTGACCCCGCAAAGAGCACTGCCCATGCTTCCCGGCATGTCACCGCGTATTGCCGCCGCGCGTTGGGGATCGCGCTGGTGTGCCTGGCGCTTGGCGCATGCGCGGGACCGGCCGAGGGGCCGCAACGCTTCGAAGGGCCGAACTGGCCGTCTTCGCCATCTCAGAGCACCACGACGGCGGCACCCAGGCGCCTCCATGCGTAACGCCGCCGAGGCCGACATGTCCGCTCGTCTGCGGCCGCGAATTGTGAACGCCTCGCGCCGCCT